>CAVRJE010000018.1:0-90370 GCA_963721365.1 uncultured Actinomycetota bacterium | reverse complement strand
CCCCTCGATCGCCAGGGACGTCTTGAACTTCTGCGCAATCAGTTTCAGCCCCTTCTCCTGAATGGTCCCGCCGTACACAAGGAAGTAGACCTTCACAGGCTTCGTCTGCCCGATCCTCCAGCCCCTGCGTGATGCCTGTCTCAGAACATACACCGAGTACTCGATCTCATGAAAGACGAACGTTTGAAAATCGAGCAGATCAAGGCCGGTCTGCACCAGCTTCGGGTTCGTGATCAGGACGTCCAAGCCCTTCACCCGGGCCATGATCCAATCCTCACGTTTCTCAGGTTCAACGGAAGCTGTGAGGATATCGCACCTGAGCCCATGCTCGGTCAGCTTGTTCTGCAGCCTTCCGGTCATGTCACGCCGGTCCGTGTGCGTGCAATAGACAGCACCTTTCGGCCTTTCTTTCCTTCCTCGACGCAGATATCGATCAGCTCCTGCTCCTTCGGATACGTCCACTCCTCAGGACAGCTTCCTGGCGACCGCGACCACCTGTCCAGCCTTGTTCGTAACCTTCTCGCCGGTCCAGGGCTGCTCCGGATAGCAAAGCAATGCCTGAAGGTACTTCGACAGCATCGACTTGTCGCCCCGTCGCAGGGCCTGTCTTAGCTCCGTGATCAGATCTTCGTTCGAATTCGCCTACGCCTTTCTGTGTCTCCTCCTCCATTTCAAGCGTCGTGATGAACTCATCGTACTTCGGAAGCGCCAGGGACATATCGGCCAACCTGAGGAAGACACACCTGCCAAGCAGGTACTTCGGAAGAATCACCGGACTGATCCCCGGGCCTCTCCCGTATGGTCGAACTGGCCTTCTTTCCCCTGGACATCGCGTTGTCGTCAATCTCGCTGTCGCCCTTGATCTTCGTGATCTTCTCAACGATCCCGTACAGGTTGATCCACTTCCATTCATCCTCGTATTGGAAATCCTTGTGGAACCCATGCGTGAACCGATGCAGGATGTAGAACAGCGTCCGGCTGTACCCTCCAAACAAGGTCCCGATCAGCGCGACACACTTCTTCGAAGCGGAAGCCATCACGCCTGCAGATATGCCCTGTGCCGTGTTTCTTCCCTTCGCCTCATGGCTCTCATCGAGGATAAACAGATCAAACCCTCCGGACATGTATTTCTTTACATACTCCGATATCGCAAACCGCCTGGGCCCATTCGGGTCGGCCTGCCAGAGCACCCCTCCACATTTCTGGCAGCGCATCTTCTTTTTCTTCAGTTCGTCCCAACTCAAGGGGATCCCGTCATCGTCCACCAGGAGTCTTCCGCAAGCGGGGCACGCCCACGTGATCACCTGGGGAATCCTGACAAGCCTCTCCTTGAAAGACAGGGGCTTCTTCGGTTTCTCCTTCGTGATATACCCTTCGCCTTTCACAATACGCTTGACAGCGGCAGGTCTCCAACTGTATCCGAGCTTTGCCCGTTCCCTGCTCACCACACAGAAGAGCGGCCGTTTCCTCTTCCTCCCATTCATGAAGTACATCCCACGGATCTTCATGATGTCGGACAGCGTTCTCAACTGCACCACGTCGACGTCCTCGATCGTTATCCGGATCTCGCGCTCCCATTTCTTTACCAGGTGCGGAGGACAGCAGACCAGGACAGACTTGGCCTTCAGAGCGTGAGACGTTGCAATCCCCAATAGCGTCTTTCCAACTCCCATTTCTCCGACGATCACGGCGCTCTGCTCTTTTTGCAAGATCGTTGCAACCGCACCCACCGTGTCGGTCTGTGCCGTGTAGGGCCTCCGTTTCAGGCTGGAAAGCGTCGCCTCGAAGCGGCGCCTGTTCTCCTCGGGCTTGTAAAGCGGCGGGTACCCCTCCACAACCTTCCCGAGCAGCTCCTCCCTGAACTCTTCGATGAACTCGTTCAGCTTGAACGAAGTGTCCTCCTTGGCTGGTTTCATCTTCGGTTTAGCTGTTGGCATGCACCCGCTCCATCGTTACCCCTTTCCCGCAGTGGGGACAGAAGTCAACCAGATCGGACTGGACCTCCTCGTCATTCGGAGCGTACATCTTCTCCGTGTTGTCCCAGGTCATCCTGACCATGAATAGCCGTATCACATTCTCCAGTTCCCTCTTGCATTCCCGGCACGTCACCTTTTCCTCCAGCATCGCTCTCGTCCTCCTTCACGACTTTTCTTCCAAGCGCCTCCATTGCGGCCGGCGCTGCTTTGAAATCAGCTTCGGCGTGAAGCCAAGGTCTCGCTCAATCCCAAGCCCAAACCGGCCCCTGAACTGCTGCAGCTCCTCGAGGCTGAACTCTCCCCACTCGTCGTTGTGGTCGCCAAAGAGGGAGCACCACCCGAAAAATATCTGCTCCTTCGGATCGTACTCGGTCGCAAACCATGTGGCAGACCCGGCCGGGTAAAAGAACTTCGCAACAACGATCGGATCATGCACGTTCTCCGGCACCCATCTTCTTAAACTGCGCCTCCAATCCCTTTGTCATCAGCCTCATGTCATGCCTCCTATGTGTTAAACGGTCTCTGTTTTGCCGTCCCGAAAGATTTCCCACTGACAAACCTCTCATCGAAGCCGACCGGCACACGCAGCCTCGGATCCGCGAGCACCCACAGGTGGTACTGGTTCGCAGAATCCACCAGGCGCGACTCGGCCGGAGTAAATCTCGAACCCCTCATGCTCTGACCCAACGAGCATGTTCTTGATCTCTTGAAGGTCCCGCCAGCTCACTAACTGGCCCTGGTCTCTTTTCTTAATGGAAAGCCAGATTACTTCCGGAAAGCCTTCCGGCTTAATGCCTCGACGCACCTCGACCTGGTACTTATCATTCCAGCCAAATCTCAGCTCTCAGCTCGTCCTCAAGAATCTTGTCAAGCTTCTCCTCGAGTCGGTCGGGACTGTACCCGGATGCCTTCAGGTCAGCCAAGCAGCTCGGCCCGATGATTAGGCGGGAACACAGCGGTCGCACGCTCAAACGGGGTCATCGCTCTTCTTCTCTCTTTTTTTCGGTAGCCCATATTCGTCAAGCTCCTCCGCTACCCATCTGCCATGTTCGTCTTCATAAAACTGCAGGTCCTGACCGCACCCCTGGCAGGAATACCACGCGATCTCCGAATCAACTCCCTCGACTCCACACGCCTCGTCGTAATTCGGGTTCTCGCCGTCGTCGATCTGTATCCGGACGTTCTGCTGTCTACTTATCTCCCTTCGCATACTCAATCAGATGAGTACTCCCACACTTCGGGCAGGCGACAAAGGCGTGACGTTGCCACTCGGCCGTGACCTCGTCCTTGGTCTTCTTCCTCCCGTAAAGGCGTACTGCCACCTCCCACATGAACACTCGGCCTCCAGGCAACCAGCCCGATGGCCAGGAATATGACGAAAATACCGCCGCCCAGGTTAGCAAAGGCGGAACCGCGCAAAGCGGCGCTGAGGAGGATGATGAGCAAGATGTCAGGAAACCCGTACATGATATCCACGAAGCGCATCAGAAGATTATCCACTCTCCCGCCTAAAGAACCCGCAAACGCGCCGATGGGAAGGCCTATCGCCAGCACTATCAACTGGGTAAAAATACCTACGGAGAGCGATGTCCGGGCGCCGTACAGCATGCGGGCGAACACGTCACGCCCCAGTTCGTCCGTCCCGAACCAGTGAACGCTGCTCGGAGGCAGGTAGAGAGAATCATAATCCTGTTTGTCGAAACTATATTTCGTAATCAAAGGAGCAAAAATGGCGGCAAGAGCGAAAATAAGAATGATAAGGCGCCCACCACAGCCAGACGGTTCCGCCTCAGGCGTATCCAGGCCCCGTTACAGGGCGAGACGATGCCGGAGGGCTTGTGGCCCGTCAGCCTGGTGATCCTCAGCGAGCGGGTGCGCCGCGACGCCCCCGAGACCCTCGCCTACTTCCGCAAAAGGGCGTGCAGATCAAGGTCATCTCCGGGGACAACCCGGCCACCGTCGCCACCATCGCCGCCAAGGCCGGGGTGCGAGGGCGCGGAGCGGGCCATCGACGCCCGCCACCTGCCCGAGGGCGGCGAGGAGTTGGCCGAATCATGGACACTACCACCGTCTTCGGCCGGGTCAATCCCGATCAGAAGGCCGCCATGGTCGAGGCCCTGCAGACGCCGGGGGCACACGGTGGCCATGACCGGTGACGGCGTCAACGACGTACTGGCCCTCAAGAAGGCCGACATGGGCATCGCCATGGGCACCGGCACGGCGGCGGCGCAGGCCGTATCCCAGATCGTCCTGGTCGACTCCCGCTTCTCCACCCTCCCTGGGGTGCTGGCCGAGGGGCGCCGGGTGACGGCCAACATCGAGCGGGTGGCCCACCTGTTCCTCAACAAGAGCGTGTGGGCGGGGCTGCTCGCCGTAGCGGTGGCCGTCGTCGGCGACGAACTACCCCATCCTTCCGCGGCACCTCACCGCCATCGACGGGCTGACCATCGGCGTACCGGCGTTCTTCCTGGCCCTGGCTCCGAACTTCCGCCGCTTCGTCCCCGGCTTCGCCTACCGCGTGGCCCGCTTCGTTCTGCCCACGGGCTTCTCTGTCGGCGGTAGTCATGCTCGTTTCGTTCCTGACCCTGCGGGAGCTGGGGGCCACGGTCGACCAGGCCCAGACCATGGAGATCATCATCTTCGCCACCGTCGGACTGCGGGTGATCTAAATCATCGAACGGCCGCTGCGCGGGCTGGCGTCTGGGGCTGGTGCTCGCCATCGTGGGCGTGTACGCATTTGGGTTCTGGTGGTCGTTCACCACCGACTTCTTCGCGGTGGCGTGGCCCACCAGTTGGACGGTGATCGTCGTGGCCGCTGCCTGGTGCGTCGCTCGCCTGGTTCTGGGTGGGACTGGGCAAGCCGATCGGAACCGCCTGCCGTTCTGGAAGGAAAGAGCGCACACGGTGGAAAAGGCAGCGCAGAAGGCGGCGCGAAGGGGCGGCGGAAGAGTCCGCGGGAGCCTCCTAGAGCCACCTCCCAGCGTCGCGCTCCGGTTTGCGGAACCCCTTTACCGGGTAACGAATCGACCGACACCGAGAGGGGGCACACCATGCGAACGCGAGTCCCGTTCCTTCTTCTTTCCGCTCTGGTGATCGTCGCGCTGGTAGCCGGCATCTCCGCCTGCGGTGACGGCGGCTCCGGCGGCGGGACGTCGACGACTGTCGGCGGTTCCGGCGGCGCCCCCGCATCCAGACCGGGCGGCACCCTGAGCGTGGCCACCGAGCCGGGCACCATCCGCGACCCGGCCCTGGCCAGCGCCCGGTCCGACATCCTGCTCAACCAGCAGATCTACGACTGGCTGGTCGAGATCGGCGAGACACAACCAGCTCCTCCCCGGCCTGGCCACGGCCTGGGACTCGTCCGACGGCAAGGTGTGGACCTTCACCCTGCGCTCCGGCGTCACCTTCTCCAACGGGCAGCCCTTCACCGCCGACGACGTGGTCTACACCTTCAACCGCCTGCAGGACCCCAACGTGGGCTCGCCGCTTGCCAAGACCCTGCGCGAACGTCACCGCGCATCAAGGCGGTCGACGCCACCCACGTGGAGTTCACCCTCAAGGACGCCAACCCCGAGTTCCCCAGCGACGTGAGCGACTATCACGCCGCCATCCTCTCCAAGTCGGTACCGGACCCGGCCAAGACCTGGGTGGGCACCGGCCCCTTCGTGCTCGAGTCGTACACGGCCGAGGACCGGGCCATCCTCAAGAAGAACCCGAGCTACTGGATGAAGGACGACAAGGGGAACGCCCTTCCCTATCTCGACGAGATCCAGCTGATCTTCTCCCCCGATCTGGCCGGGCAGGTGAACGCCCTGCGGGGCGGCCAGGTGCAGTTCGTGGGCGGCCTCACCTCCGAGCTGGTCGACTCCATCAAGGGCGACAGCCAAGCTCAAGGTGCTCACCGGACCGTCGAGCGCGTTCCACTACGTCATCCACATGCGCTCCGACGCGGGCCATCCGGCGGCCGACGCCAAGATCCGCCAGGCGCTGCAGCTGGGCACCGACCACCAGGGCGCTCATCGACCAGGTGAGGCCGGGACTGGCCGTCGTGGGCAACGGCACCCCGGTCGGGCCCCGCCTACGGTGACTACTATCTCGACCAGCCGCCCGGTCTACGACGTGAACAAGGCCAAGGACCTGCTCGCCCAGGCCGGGCGCGAGCGATCTCACCATCACCCTCTACGCCCAGCAGGCGCTGGAGGTGCCGGCCATCGCCACCGTCTGGAAGGAGCAGATGAAGGCCATCGGGGTCACGGTGAACATCCAGACCGAGCCGCCGGACGTCTACTACGGCGAGGGCGACGGCAGCTGGCTGAAGGTGGACTTCGGGATCACCGAGTGGGGGGCCCGGGCCACGCCCGATCGCCTACTTCAACACCGCCTACGTCACCGATGCCGCCTACAACGAATCGCACTGGAGCGACCCGGAGTTCGACGAGATCGTGGCCCAGATCAACAGCGAGCTCGACCGCACCAAGCGCATCGCGCTCTACAAGCAGGCTCAGCAGATCATGATCGACCGGGGCCCGGTGATCGTGCCCTTCTTCGAGACGGCCGCGGCCGGGACCAGCGCGAACCTCGCGGGGGTGAAGCTCGCGCCCGACTGGTCGCGCACCTTGTTCCGCACCGCCTACCTGGCCAGTGACACACGCGGAGACGTGACCGAAGCCGGAGACGTGACGAGACCGGGGTGATCCGGGAAGGTCGACGCCGGTGCCGCCCTCCCCGTCAGGCGCCGAGGGCCGCCACCTACTGGCGGCGGCTGCGGAGTCAGCCGGTCGGCCTGGCCGGGACGGTGATCTTCGTCCTCTTTCTGCTGATCGCCATCTTCGGGCCGCTGCTGGCCCCCTACGGCTACGCCGACCAGAACGTGGCCGAGCGCCTGCAGCCGCCGAGCACCGCCCACTTCTTCGGCACCGACAACTTCGGGCGCGACGTGTTCAGCCGGGTGCTGGTGGGCGCCCGGGAGGTCTTCTACCTGGGGGGCATCGGCACCATCCTGGCGGCGATCATCGGCACGTCGCTGGGGCTGATCGCCGGCTACGCCGGCCGCCTGTGGGACGAAGGCATCATGCGCCTGCTGGACGTGCTTCTAGCCTTTCCCGGCCCTGCTGCTGGCCATGGTGCTCCTGGCCACCACCGGAGGCTCCGACCTCAACCTCATCCTGGTGATCACCGTGGTCTACATCCCGCTCTTCGCCCGCATCGCCCGAAGCATGGTGCTCGATCTGCGCACCCGAGAGTTCGTGGAGGCGGCCCGCCTGCGGGGAGAGAGTCGCACCTACCTGCTCTTCCGGGAGATGCTGCCCAACGCCGCTGCCGCCCCTGATCGTGGAGGGGTCGGTCCGCTTCGCCTATTCCATCTTCCTGGTGGCGTCACTCGGCTTCCTCGGGCTTGGGGTGCCGCCGCCGTCCCCGGATTGGGGCCTCATGGTGAACGAGGCGCGGACGTTCGTCGACGTGGCCCCCTGGATGATGATCTTCCCGGCCGGCGGCCATCGCCCTGCTGGTCATCGGCACCAGCCTCATGGCCGACGGCCTGCGCTACGTGTTCAGCCCGCCGGGATCGAGAGGGGACCGGTGATGCGACGGCCGGCGGCCGTGGAGCGAGCCGCCCGCCGGCGCCGGGACGACGCGCCGACCCTGGCGACCGACCACCTATCGGTCTCCTACCGCACCGAGGAAGGGGATCTGCCGGCCGTCCGTGACGTCAGCCTGGCCGTCCACGCCGGCGAAGCCGTGGGCCTGGTGGGCGAGTCGGGCTCGGGCAAGACCACCCTGGCCCTGGGCGCCATCGGCTATCTGCCCGAGAACGGCCGGGTGGACCGGGGCGCCTCCCGCCTCCACGGCGTCGACCTCGTCGCCCTCCCCGAGAAGAGATGCGCGGTCTGTGGGGCTCGAAGATCGGACTGGTGAGCCAGAATCCCCAGGGCGCGCTCAACCCCACGCTGACCATCGGGCGGCAGCTCGACGAGATGGGCGCGCGGCACCTGGGACTGGCGCGGAGCCGCCGCGCGCGCAGGCGTCGCTGGCCATGCTCGACCGCGTCGACATGCCCGATCCCCGGACCGTCATCGAGCGCTACCCCCATCAGCTCTCCGGTGGCATGCTGCAGCGGTGCGCCATCGCCATGGCGCTGCTCACCCATCCCGATCTCCTCATCCTCGACGAGCCCACCACGGCGCTCGACGTCACCACCCAGGCGCTCATCCTCGACCTGCTGGAGGAACTGCAGCGACGAGTTCGACCTGGCCATCCTCTACATCACCCACAACCTGGGCGTCGTCTCCCGTTTCTGCGACCGGGTGGTGGTCATGTACGCGGGGGAGGTGTTCGAAGAGGGCGCGGTGGCGGACCTCTTCTCCCGGCCGCTCCACCCCTACACGGCCAACCTGCTGCACTGCGTGCCCCGGATCGGGCCACGGGTCGCCGGCACGGAGGCCGGCTGGCGACCCTGCCCGGAGGCCTGCCTCCGCTCAACGACCTGCCGCGCGGCTGCATCTTCGCCCCGCGCTGCCCGCTGGCGCTGGAGAGCTTGCACCGTGGCCCGGCCCCCGCTGGTGGAGGCCGCGACGGGAAGGCTCACCGCCTGCCTGCGCTGGCCGGTGCTGCTGAACGACGAAGGGCAGCGGGCGGCCATCCACACCGAGGAGCGGCGAGCCGGGCCGCTGCCCGGAGCGCGGCGCCGCAGGCCGGAGGCGCCGCGGAAGCGCGGCGCCCGAGGGCCGCGGCGCAGGCGCCGCCGCCCAGGGACGCGGCACGCGACGCCGGCCCGGGCCGCCGCTTCTGACCGTCACGGACGTCGTCAAGGACTTCCCCGGCCCTCGCCGGCACACCAAGTCCGGGCCGTCGACGGCGTGAGCCTGTCGTTCGACCGGCGGCAGACCTTCGGCCTGGTGGGCGAGAGCGGCAGCGGCAAGACCACCCTGGCCCGGATGGTGGCCGGGCTGACGCCCGCCGACCGGCGGCACGGTCTTCCTGGAGGACAAGGTGCTGCGGCCCACCGTGGACAAGCGCGACCGGGACGTCCTTGCGCCGTCTGCAGATGGTCTTCCAGAGCCCCGAGAGCTCGCTCAATCCCCGGCACACGGTCCGCCAGGAACTCGTCCGCCCCCTCATGCGGCTGGCCGGCCTCGACCGCCAGGCGGCGTCGGAGCGCGCCCTCGAGTTGCTGGAGGCCGTCCGGCTCCCGCCGCCTACCTCGACCGCTACCCGGGGGAGCTGAGCGGCGGCGAGAAGCAGCGGGTGGCCATCGCCCGGGCCTTCGCCGCCGGGCCCGACCTGGTCATCTGCGACGAACCCGTGTCGTCGCTGGACGTCTCGGTGCAGGGCGCGCTCATGAACCTGCTCCTCGACCTTCAGGGCGAGGCCGGTACCTCGTACCTGTTCATCTCCCACGACCTCGCGGCCGTGCAGCACCTGTCCCACTGCATCGGGGTGATGTATCTGGGCAAGCTGGTGGAGCAGGGGGAGGCGGCGCGGGTGCTCTCCCCGCCCTACCACCCCTACACCGAGGCGCTGCTGTCGGCCGTGCCCGACCCCGACCCGACGGCGCGTGCAGGCCGGGTGCGCCTGCGCGGACGGCGCGCCGCCGGCGGGCGACGGACGACCTCCGGGCTGCCCCTTCCATCCCCGCTGCCCGCGGTATCTGGGCGACATCTGCCGCACCGAGGAGCCACCGTGGCGGACCCCGGAGAGCCGCCGGGGCGGCGTTGGCGCCCGCCGCGGGGCCCGCCGGGGCCGGGCCGGCCGCCGGGCTCCGCCCGACCGCGCGGCCGCCTCTCACGCCATCCGCTGCCACATCCCCTACGAGGAGCTCCGGGCGCTCGCAGCGCGGCGGCGAAGCGAGCGGCCGAAGCCGCGGCGCCGAAGCGCGACGGGACGTGCGCGCGGCCGGCCGGGAGGGCGGGCCATGACCGTCTTCGTCCTCCGCCGTCTCGGGTTCGTCGTCCTCACCGTGCTGCTCTCGAGCATGCTGGTCTTCGCGGCCACCCACGTGCTGCCCGGCGACGTGGCCACCATGGTGCTGGGCCGGGAGGCGTCGCAGCAGGCCAAGGACGACCTGCGCAAGGAGCTGGGGCTCGACAAGCCCCTCGTGGAGCAGTACGGCAGCTGGCTGGGCGACCTGCTGCACGGCGACTGGGGCACCTCCATCAGCACCGGCCAGGACGTGCGGACCGTCACCCTGGAGCGGCTGCGCAACTCGGCCATGCTCGCCCTCGTGGCCTTCCTCATGTACGTGCCCCTCGGCATCTTCCTGGGCGTGGTCGCGGCCTGGCGGCGCAACTCGGCGCTCGACCACGTGCTCTCCGCCGGCTCGCTCGCCTTCATCGGCCTGCCGGAGTTCGTCACCGCCATCGTCCTCATCGCCATCTTCTCGCGCTGGCTGGGCTGGCTGCCCTCCTCGTCGGCCATCCCCCCGGGCACCGGCTTCTTCGACGGCGCTGCCCAGCCTCATCCTCCCGGCGATGACCGTGTCGCTCGCCAGCCTGGCCTACGTGCTGCGCATGACCCGCGCCGGCACCATCGAGGTGCTCCAGACCGACTACGTCCGCACCGCCCGGCTGAAGGGCCTTTCCGCGATCACCGTGGCTTTCAGGCACGTGCTGCGCAACTCCCTGCTGCCGACGATCACCGTGGTCGCCGCCGGCGTGGGCTGGCTCATCGGAGGGCTGATCGTCACCGAGTCGGTCTTCGGCTACCCGGGTCTGGGCAGGCTGGTCCTCTTCGCCGTCCAGCGCCGGGACATCCCGCTCATCCAGGCCACGACCATGATCATCGTGATCATCTTCGCGCTCGCCAACCTGGTCGGCCGACATCGTCTACGCGCTGCTCAACCCTCGAATACGGTACAGGTGAGACATGCCCACGGTTCGGACCCACCCGCGCCACCGCAGACCGCCACCGCGACCGGTGTCGCCCGCACCTACTACGCCCTCAACGGGCTGTTCATCCTGTGCCGCCTCGATCATCTGGGGCGTCAACACCCTCTTCCTGCTCGACGCCGGCCTCGACATCTTCTGGGTGTTCGCCGTCAACGCCACCTTCAGCGCCGGGCAGATCGTCTTCGAGGTGCCCACCGGCGTCATCGCCGACACCATCGGCCGCCGGGCCTCGTTCCTCATCGGCATCGGCGTCGCTTGATCGTCGCCACCCTGGGCTACGTCGGCTCCTCGGTGTTCGACTGGGGCCTTCCCGGGTTCATCCTGTTCTCCGTCCTGCTCGGCTTCGGGTTCACCTGCCAGACCGGAGCGGTGGACGCCTGGATGGTGGACGCGCTCGACGCCACCGGCTATCTCGGGCAGCAAGGACCGGATCTTCGCGCGGAGCGGCATCTTCACGGGGGTGGCGATGCTCATCGGGACGCTCGGCGGCGGCCTGCTGGGCCAAGTGAGCCTGACCATCCCGTACTACGTCCGGACCGGTGCTGCTGGTGGGCGTGTTCGTGGTCACGTTCGCCTTCATGCACGAGATCGGGTTCAAACCGCGGGCCTTGCAGATGTGCCGCTTCGGGGAGGAGAGCCGGAAGATCTTCGACGCAGGCGTCACGTACGGTTGGCGGCACCCCGTGGTCCGGCCGCTGCTCTTCACGTCCCTCGTGAGCGGTCTGCTGGTCTGGTACCTGTTCTACGCCTCGCAGCCGTACGCCCTGGAGTTGCTGGGACGGGAGAACCTGGTCTGGGTGGCAGGCGCGATCACCGCCCTGTTCGCCCTCTCCGGCGTGGCCGGCAATACGCTTGGTCGGCCGCGTGTCGCGGACGACTGGGGGAAGCGGCCGGCGCGGGTGCTGACCTGGACGGCCCTGGGCATGGCGGTCTCCGCGACGGCTCTCGGCGTCGTCGGTCTCGTGGTGGGGAGCAGGAGCATGCCCGGCTTCGTCCTGGCCGTCTTTCTCCTGGTCGCCTTCGGCCTGCTCAACGGCATCCTGGGGCCGGTCCGTCAGGCCTACATCAACGAGAACATCCCCTCCGCCCAGCGGGCGACCGTGCTCTCGTTCGACTCCTTCTTCGCGGACGTCGGCGCGGTCGTGGGACAGGTGGGGCTGGGATACGCCGCCCAGGTGGCGTCCAAGGCCGTGGCGTACACGATCGGGGGCGCTCATCTACTTCGCAGCGGCCCCGCTCTACCGGCGGGCGGGCAGAGCGGCGGAGCGGCCTGGCGGCGAGAGGCCAGGCGGAGCTGTGCGCGACCGACCGGAGGACCCGGAGCTACGGCTGCGGCGCCTCCCGACCACCGGCCCTCTAGCCCAGGTTCTCGGGGTTCAGCCCCTCCAGCTCCGGCAGCACGAAGCGGCCGTCCTTGCGCACCAGCACGTCGTCGAAGTACAGCTCGCCGCCGCCCCACTGCGGCGTCTGGATAAGCACCAGATCCCAGTGGACGCTCGAGCGGTTGCCGTTGTCGGCGTCGTCGTAGGCCCGGCCGGGCGTGAGGTGCAGGCTGCCGCCGATCTTCTCGTCGTAGAGCGTGTCCTTCATCGGACGGTCGATCCGCGGGTTCATCCCCAGGGCGAACTCGCCCAGGTAGCGGGCGCCCTCGTCGGTGTCGAGCATCTTCAGCAGCTTCTCGGGCTCGTTCGCGTCGGCATCGACGATCTTGCCGTCCTTGAAGGTGAAGCGGACCTGCTCGTACGTGGTGCCGTCCTCGAGCGAGGGCGTGTTGTAGAGGATGGTGCCGTTGACCGAGTCCCGAACCGGCGCGGTGAAGACCTCACCGTCGGGGATATTGTTCTTGCCGGCGGCCTTCAGCACCGGGATCCCTTTGATGGAGAACGAGAGATCGGTGCCGGGGCTCACCACGCGCACCCTGTCGGTACGGGACATGAGATCCACCAGGGGATCCATCGCCTTGTCCATGCGGGCGTAGTCGAGGGTGGACACGTCCAGGCAGAAGTCCTCGAAGGCCTCGGTCGACATCCCGGCCGCCTGGGCTCCCGACGGGGTCGGGAAGCGGAGGATGCACCACTTCTTCGTCAGGTACTTTTCCATGAGGGGCTCGCCGGCCAGGCGGGAAGCCCCCAGGACGCTCGGCGGGACGTCGGCCAACTCCGAGGCGTTCTCCCCGCCCACGATGTAGAGGCTGGCGTCGATATCGTCCAGCCGGCGTAGCGCCCAGCCGATCTCGAGGTCCATCTGCTCCCGCCGGGCGTTCATGAACCAGGCCCGGCGGATGCGGGCATCGCCGACGTGATAGAACGGCACCGCTTCTCGCTCGTACGCCCCCTCGAGCAAAGCGACGATCAGGTCGCGCGCCGTGGTATCGCTCTCGATGAGCAGTTTCTCGCCCGCTTTGAGCTGAAGCGAGTAATCGAGCAGGTTAGCCGCCAGCTTCTCCAGCCGGGGGTCTCTCATCCGCCAGTCCTTTCTCCCGGGTGCCCCTCCGCTTGCGCGTCGCCTCGCGCAGCACGTATTCGATCTGTCCGTTGACGCTGCGTAGGTCATCGGCGGCCCACGCCTCCAGCTCCGCCCACAACTGGGGGTCGATTCGGAGCAGGAACTGTTTCCGCTCGGCCATTATGCCAGGACTCGCCTCTGAATATGCACGTTTCTATGCACGGGTCTACGTGTAGAGCGTTCCGGTGTTGACGACGGGGTGCACTTCGGACTCGCCGCAGAGCACCACCATCAGGTTGCTGACCATGGCCGCCTTGCGCTCGGAGTCGAGCTCCACCACGCCTTTCTCCGCCAGTTCCCGCAGCGCCATGTCGACCATGCTGACCGCGCCGTGCACGATCTTCTGCCGGGCGTCGATGACCGCTTCGGCCTGCTGCCGGCGGAGCATGGCCTGGGCGATCTCGGGCGCGTAGGCGAGATGGGTCAGCCGGGCCCCTTCGACGACCACTCCGGCCAGGGTGAGGCGCTCGTCCAGTTCGGTCTTGAGAGCCTGGGAGACCTCGTCCACGTTGCTGCGCAGGGTGATCTCGTTCTCTTCGCCGTGGTCGTACGAGTAGGAGCTGGCGAGGTGGCGCAGCGCCGTCTCGCTCTGGGTATCCACGTAGCGCTCGAAGTCGTCCACGTCGAACACGGCCTGCGCGGTATCCCTCACCCGCCACACCACGACCGCCGCTATCTCCACCGGGTTGCCTCGCCGGTCGTTGACCTTGAGCTTCTGCATGTTGAGGGTGCGGGCGCGCACCGAGACCTTGTAGCGCGGGTACTTCTTGGGCGCGCTGCTGCCCTGGCCCTTCTTGGTGGCGGCCGCGGCTCCGGCCGCGGCGGCGGCGGCCTCTCCCCGCACGTCGGTCACCTTGACCGTGGGGCCGTTCGAGTAGAAGGGGTTGCCCCAGTGGAAGCCTCCCCGGCGCACCGTCCCCTTGTATTGGCCGAACAGAACGAGCACCCGGGTCTCGTTCGGCTCCAGGGCGAAGAAGCCGAAGCTGAGGAGCGTGCCGACCGCCACGAGCACGTATCCCGACGATGATCAGCGCCCCGACCGCCCCGCCGCTCGCGCTTTCGCTGCTTCCCCATACCGCGGCCAGGATGAAGAGCGCCACGCTGATAGCGAAGATCGCGATGACGACAGCGAGCATGAGCCAGCCGCTCGTCGCCTTGATCTCCTTCTCGTGACTCAATACCGTCTGCTGCCCGTCCATGATTCCTCCTCACATGGGGCCCCGGGCGGGGCCGTTATCCAGCCGATGGCACTGCCTTCAATATTAATATGATATCACTCTGGAATCAAGCGGCTGGGCGCCTCCGGAAGGAGCGATGGGCTTCACCGGCGTCCGGGAGCTACAATCGGAAGGCCGGTCCCTTTCACGCCTTGGAGAGGCGATGATGAAGGACTATCCCGTGGTGGTCGACATCGACGTGCGGTGGGGGGACATGGACGCGCTCGTCCATGTGAACAACATCGTCTACTTCCAGTACTTCCAGCTCGCCCGGGGAGCCTATCTGCAGAGGATCGGGATGCCGCCCGCGGGTCCGGCGTGGCACGACTTCGGCTGGATCATCGGGGCCAACTGCTGCCGCTACAAGGTGCCGGTCACCTTCCCCGACACCCTTTCCGTGGGCGCCCGAGTGGGCGCGCTGAGCGAAGACCGCATGCTGATGGAATACCGGGTGGTCAGCACGAAGCTGGACAAGATCGCCGCCGAAGGAGAGGCGCTCGTCTTCGCCTACGACTTCGGAGCCGGGCGCAAGGCCCGCATCCGCGACGAGGTGCGCGAGGCCATACTCGCCCTGGAGGGCCGGACGCTCCCCCGCGTGCCCCGCGGGGCCGGCCGCATCAGAAGTGAGGAGTGCGAACCGGTAGACGGGACGGGATGAGCAGACCGGCGACGATCGGGCTGCAGCCACAGGACCCTCCGCCGCCGCCCGTTCGCCCGGGGCGGTGCCGGCCCTGGCCGACTTCTGGTCGATCGGAGAGGCCGAGCGGGGAGAGTTGCTGCTCCGCGGCATCACCGAGTCGCACACCTACCATTTCGAGCGGAACACCGCCTATCGGAACACGGTGGCGGCGCGAGGCGTGGGGCCGTGGGTGGACGCTGCTGAGCTGCCCCGGCTGCTCCGAGCCACGTCGCAGGCCTTCACGTCGTACGTCGACATCCTGGGCACGCCCTTCCCCCAAGACCAGCCGGCGGGCTTCGCGGAGTGGCTGGCCGAGCAGATGTCCGTCGACCTGCGCTCCCAGCAGCACTTCCGCTCGCGCTACCGGTCGCTCGAGCGCCTGCTCAGGGTGGTCGAGCGCGCTTACTCCGGCCCTGGTCTGCGACTGCTCACGTCGAGCGGTGCGTCCGGAAGGACGAGGATCATCCCCCGCAACCGGGCGAGCACGGACCTCGCCGCCGAAAGCTTCCGCCTCTCTTTCCAGCGCTATCTCGGGCTGAGCGCCGACCACACCGCCATCCTCATGATGCCCGAGCGCACCCGCATCGCGCCGGCCCGCACGGTCCGGTACGGCCTGCAGAGGGTGGGGCTGACCCCGGACAGGGTGCATTACACGACCAGCTTCCTCGCATCTCCCGACAAGGTGAGAGTCCGAACGGGCCGAACCTACCGGACAGGATGGCGAGGGGGGATCGAAAAACGGGTCTGGCATCCGGTCGATGACCCTCCTCCAGGACCGTCTCCTCGACGCCCAGGCGGTGGAATCGGCCATATCGCTTCTCATCCCGGCGGCGGCCCATGGGGAGAAGGTCCTGCTCTTCGGCAGCCTCACCCAGCTTCACGGCATCGCGTCGTTCCTGCTCGACGGCGGCCGCACGATGACTCTCGCCCCAGGCAGCCTCCTGGGCACCGGGGACGGGATGAAGGAGGCGCACGCCAAGGGATCGGCCGAGATGCGCCAGGACCTGCAGAGCGCGTTCAGGCTCGCGGACGGAGGACCGGTGCCCATCCGCGACATCTATGCGGTGGCGGAGGCCAACTGGGCGGCGATGCAATGCTCCGAGGGTAACTATCACATCCCCCCCTGGGTGCATGCGGTGACCCTCGACGATGATGAGGCCTTCCAGAGAGAGACCCGGACGACCGGGCTGCTCGCGTTCTTCGATCCGTACGGCGGTGGCGATATGTTCCCCTCCTTCTTCCGGACGGCCGACCGGGTGACGCTGGTGAGGGGGACGGCCTGCCCGTGCGGGGAGCCCGGAAGCTATCTGGAGGGGCGGGATGCGGGGGCCGAGTATGAACGGTGAGACGGGCGGCGGGGGCGCCGGCCCGGCCGGCGTGGCGGGCTCGCCGCGGGCCCGCAGGCGCCGAGGCAGCGACGCAGCCCGTCCCCGCAGGCGCCGGGCCGCCTGCGCGGGCTTCTGGCTGCCGGCGGCGCTGCGCGCGCGCCTCATAACGTCCGGCACCCGGTGGGAAGAGGTGCGCTTCGCCAAGGGGCGCGAATGCGGGACGGAGTGCGGAGCCGACGAGGCCGGAGCGGTGGCGGCCCGCTGGCCCCTCTTCAGCGACACCGAGTGGGCGGAACTGGTGTCCGAGCTGCGCGTCGCCCGCGAAAAGGCCCCGCGCGGCCCGGAGTACTGGGCGCGTCTTCAGGCAGCGGTGGCGACCGTGACCCGGCGCCTGGCCGATCCGGCCGACCCCTACCGCCGGGCTCTCCTGGAGGCTCTCCCCGGCTACACCGGCTATTCCCGCGGCATGATCGCCGCGACCCTCTGCACCCCCGACCTGTGGGACCTGGAGAAGATGGTCCCCGCCCTCCGCTATCAGCCCAACAAGGTCTGCGGCGTACGGTGGCAGAAGATGCCCGGTCTGCCCGGCCGGATGCGCTTCTTCCCTCGCAAGCCCCTCGACCGGGCCGCCGGTTGGGTACCGGTCGCCTGGGAGATGCCGCTCTACCGGGCCGACGTAAGGCCCCGGTCGGTCCTGGGGTACGCAGACGGTAACATCCCCGGCAGCGCGCTCGTGATGGTCATGCTCGCCCTCAGCACGACCCTGCGGGGAGAGGCGCCGCTTCCCCGGCCGGTGCCCCCGCCGGTGGTGCTCGTGCGCAACTCGAGAAGGGAACCCATCTTCGCTCCCCTCGTCCTCTCGGCGATCGAGGAGGTGGACCCGGAACTGGTGTCCATGGTGGCGGTCATGGGCTGGGACCACGACGACGGCGCCCTGCAGGAGCGGCTTCTGGCCGAGGCCGACCTGGTGCTGGCCGACGCCGGTGACGACGTCATCGGCCGGCTCTCCGCTCAGATCGCATCGCTCCCGGGCGAGCGACGCTTCCAGGCACACGGGCCCAAGGTGAGCTTTTCGGTGATAAGCAGGGATGTCCTCGAGCTCCAGCACAGCGGCGACGCCCTGGGCTGGTCGCCACCCGGCGACACCGAGATCATCGACATCGTCGCCCTCCTGGCCGGTCTGGACTCGGCGTTCTGGGACCAGAACGGCCGCCCCTCGTCGCGGGTGCACTTCGTCGAGCAGGGCGGACCGGCCGACGACCTGCCGGCCGAATACGCCCGGCGGCTGACCATCCGCCTGCGGCAGATCGCCAAGGTCGTGCCACGAGGCGCGTGGCCGCTCCGCGGCCTGCACGACCCGTTCGACCGCTACAAGGCCATCGAGGGGTCGGACCGCTGGGGCACGGGCCTTCGGGTGATGTCGGACTACGAGGACCCCTTCGTCGTGGTCCTGGACGAGAGGACCGGGGACGAGTCCCGCCTCGACCCGAGCGTCTTCGCCGCGCTCGTCGACGAGTGTCAGACCCGGGTGGTGATCGTCCGGCCGGTCGGGGACATCATGGAGGTCGCCTGGCGCTATCTGGAGATGCTGCCCCGCCGGTCCCTGCAGTCCCTGAGCGTGGCCGTCGGCAGGCCGGGTGAAGGGCTGACCAAGCAGTTCCTCGATTTCGCCGCCGCCTGCGGCAGCCGGGGCGTCACCGCCATCCGCATCGTGGGCAGAGGGGCTTTCCCCCAGATAGCCTATTCCTGGGACGGATTCCTGCCCCTCGATCTTGTCGGCAGGCGGCCCGGCCGGGTATTTCACCACCATCGAGTTCGACTCACCGTTCGAGGAGATGATGCAGACCTACCGCGCTCACCTCTCCCGGCTGGCGAAGACCGCCGGCCGAGGGCCGCGCTCCAGCCGGCGCTAGCAGGCTGCTGAACAATGACGCGTCGCCGCCAGGGCGCGATGGGCGAGCGCGAGAGAAGGACGCAGGAAGCGTTCGTAGCGGCGCTACGCGCGCGACCGAGGACGTCCTATCGTGCCGGCCAGTGCGTTCTGGTGGCCGAGGCTTCGTTGTTCAGCAGCCTTCTAGGGCCGCACCAGCATACGGGCACCGCGCCGCTCCGCACCACATCCTCGGTGACCGAGCCCCATCAGTACGTGCCGCATCTCGCGGTGGCCGTGAGTGGCCATGACGACAAGATCGGCGCCGATCTCCCGCGCCACCGCGACTATGGCCGGCGCCGGCTCACCGGTGGCCACTCTTCCCTCCGCGGCCACTCCGTCGGCGGCCAGCCGGGCCACCTGCCCGTCGAGATACGTCTGGGCCTGCTCTTCGACGAAGGCGGCCTCGTCCCGGGAGTGGCTGTGGATCACGCGCAGCAGGGGACCACGTGCCGCCCGACAGCCGGGCAGAGCGGCCGGTGTGGGCGACCACCGCTTCGTCGGTCGCGTCTCCCTTGAGAGGGACCAGTATCCGGTCGTACATCAGAAAGAACCTCCCGCGAGAGTGTACAGGAACAGGGTGTTGAGAACGGTGAGCACCAGCGTGGCCACGATGGCGAGCACCCGCTCCGCTCCCCGGCTGCGGAACTCGCCCATCACCCTCTTGCTGAAGACGAGCGATAGCAGGGGGAGGATCGTCAGCGGCAGCTGGATGGTGAGGGCCACCTGGCTGTAGATGAGCACCTGAAGCGGATCGGACGCGCGCCGCGATCACCGCCAGGGCCGGTATGGCCAGGACGAAGAGCCCGATGCGGTAGAGCTTGGTTCGGGGATCCTCGGGCCGACCCAGGTAGGCGGTGAGCACGTTCACTTCCGCCATAGCCGAGGTGAAGCTGGAGCCCAGCCCGGCAAACAGCAGGCCGATGCCGAACAGGAACCGGGCCAGCGACCCGGCGAGCGGCTCCAGGGTGGCCGACGCCTGGGGCAGGCTGTCCACCGTGATGCCGTGACTGAAGAAGACGGCGGCCGCCACGATCACCATGGCCGAGTTGATCATCCAGCCGAGGATCATGGCCAGCGAAGTGTCGCCGAACTCGTACTTGATCAGCCGGCGCTGCCCCTCCGGGTCGCGGGGCTGCTCGCGCTGAAGTACCACGTTGGAGTGCAGGTAGACGTTGTGGGGCATGACCACGGCCCCGAGCATCCCGATGGCCACCAGCAGGCTCGCACTGGTCGAGATGGGGACGACAGCGCCACGGGCCGCCGCGGCCCAGTCCGGGATCCACCAGGGCCAGCTCGATGACGTAGCAGAGCGCGATGATCCCGATGAAGGCCACCACGATGCGTTCGATGTGCCGGTAACGCCCGGTGGCGATGAGCAGGATCTGAAGGACGGCGGTGATCACGCGCGCCGACCATGAGCGGCAGGCCGAAGAGGATCTGGAAGCCGAGCGCCCCGCCCAGCAGTTCGGCCACGTCGGTGGCGATGCAGGCGACCACGATGCTGCCCCCGAACAACGCGGTCCACGGCCGGGAGAAACGCTTGCGCACGTTGTAGGCGAGGCTGTGGCCGGTCACGATCCCTAGTCGGGCCGACATGCTCTGGAAGAGGATCAGCATGAGCGTCCCCAAGGTGATGATCCACAGCAGCGTGTAGCCGAACTCGCTCCCGCCGGCCACGTTGGTGGCCCAGTTGCCCGGGTCGATGAAGCCCACGGTGACGATGAAGCCCGGCCCCAGGTAGCGCAGGAAGTCGCGGTTGAAGAAGATCCGCGGACCGGTCAGCCGCTGCCGTTCGCCGCTGTGTCGGTCACTTCCTGTCTGCCTCCCCGCCGGTCGGCGGCCGCGACCGCCGGTTTTGCCCGTGTCCTTTAGCTTACCCTAGGGCAGCGCAGGCAACTCCTTCCGTAGAGCCACGCGTCGAACAGGGCGTCGATATCGGCGGCCGGGACCTGGGGCGCCTGCTCCTTGACCAGCGCGATGAAGTCCTCGGTGGTCCGCGTTGCCGTACCGGTAGCGGTCGGCCCAGGTACGCAGGATGCGGAAGAAGGTCTCGTCCCCCACGGTCAGCCGAAGGGCGTGCAGGGTCAATCCACCCCGCCGGTAGACACTGGTCCCGAACATGTCGCCGGCCCCCGGCGTGCCCGGCGGCGGCTCCACCGACTTGCTCAGTTGCTGCTGACTCAACTTGACCTGATCTTCCAGCGCCCGGCGCCCCTGATCGTGCTCCAGCCAGAGCCAGCTCGCGTAGGTGGCGAACCCCTCGTTCAGCCAGATGTCATCCCACTGCTCGATCGTGACGCTATCCCCGAACCACTGGTGGGCCAGCTCGTGGGAGAGGAAGATGGGGCCGGCGATCGGATCCGACATGCGCTTCTCCACCACGTCGCGGCCGAACAGCGAGAGCGTCTGGTTCTCCATGGCCGCGCCCGTCTCGCCGTCGGGCACCACCACGCCGTAGGCCGCGAAGGGATAGGGACCGAACAGGCCGGCGAAGTAGTCGATCACCTCGCCCGTTCGGGAGAAGGCGTCGTGCGCGGCCTTTGCCACGGCGGGGTGAAGTAGTTCCTGATCGTGACCCCGTCAGCGGAGGTGGAGCGTCTCCGAGGCGAACTGGCCCACGGCGACAGCCGCCAGATAGCTGGCCATCGGCTTGTCCATCGCCAGCTGAAGGTCTGCCTGTCTCCCTGCTGCCTCGGTGCTCACCAGCACCCCGTTGGCCGTCGCCGTGTAGGGCATGGGCACCGTGAGGTGGAAGGTGTACGTGGCCTTGTCGGCGGGGGTGTCGTTCACCGGGAACCAGGTGGCGGCTCCGACGGGCTCGTCGAGGGTGAAGATCGTTGTCGTCCACCTTCTGCCAGCCCAGGGCGAAGAGCTTGCTGGACAGCCCGGTGGGCACGCCCGAATAGGAGATCGTGACGGTGAACGGCTCTCGCTCGGCCAGCGGCTCCGCCGGAAGGTGATCTTCAACTCCTGGCCGTTCCTCGGTCGTACGCGCCGTCTGCCCGTTCACCTGGACCGCGGACACGTCCAGGCCCAGCAGATCGAGATAGAAGCCGGCTGAGGTCCTGAAGCGCCGTCGCGGTCATCACGCAGGTTCCGGCGATCTGGCCGCCGACCGGGTCGATGTCCAGGGAGATCTCGTAGTCCTCCACGTCGTAGCCCCCGTTGCCGGCCGACGGGAAGTAACGGATCGCCCGAGCTCCGAGGAGCCGACGGACGTGCCTGCGGCTGCCGTCTGGACGGCGTCCATGGCGGTCGATCTGCGGAGGTCGCCGGCGCTGTGACCGTGCCGCTGGTGGTCGACGAGCGGCTGCGAGCCGGCAGAACGGACGTGGTGGGCCGCGTCTGTCTGACCGGACGTGCCGCTGCCCCCGCATCCGAAGGCGAGCCGACGATGAGAGCGCCAGGAGCACAGAACCATGATGGCCGCCGGCCGGTCTCTCAGACCGCGTCCATAGACCCTCCCGGTCGCCCTCCCCGCTTACCCTGGTTCGGCCCTCGCCCGCCACGACGAAATCGACAGTGCCGGTGCGGCGGATGTAGACGATGCCTGCCACCACGCCGATCCGCGCACAGCGCGGCCATGATGAGCACCATGACGGTGGTCGTCTGCTTCGTCGCTTCGCCGCCCGCCTCGGCCAGCTGCCCCATGACGTAGGCGCCGATGGGCGTGGTTCCCACGAAGAGGAGGGCGTAGATCCCCATGACCCTGCCCCGCATGTGCCCGGGCACCGCCAGCTGCAGCCTGGTGTTCGCGGTGGTCATGAAGAGTACCCCGACGATCCCCATGGCGAACATCAAGACGGCTGTCACCGGGATCCACTGAGAGAGTCCCACGGCGGCGAGCATCACCACGAAGAAGGAGGCCGAGACGAGCAGGAGGCGCTGCGTCGGCCTTCCCCGGTAGGCGACCAACAGGCCGGCGACCACCGCGCCGACGCCCATCGATGTGGTCAGGAGAGCGAGAGTGGTAGCTCCCGCTTCGAGAATGTACTTGGTCACCAGCGGAGTGAGAGTGGTGAAGTTGTAGCCGAACGCGCCGAGGGCGCCCATGATGATCAGGATGAGCACCACGTGCGGGGTCGAGCGGGCGTAGCGCAGCCCCTCGCGCAACTGTCTGAGCGACGCGCTCCCCGGAGGGACGAGGAACCAGGTGGAGTTCGCCGACGCGCATGGCCAGCAGCGCGATGATGACGGCCAGGAAGCTGGCCGCGTTCAGATAGAAGCACGCAGCGATGCCGATAGCCGTGATCACGACCGCGCCGATCGCGGGGCCGATGATGCGGGCCGCATTGAACTGGGTGGAATTGAGAGCGATGGCGTTGGAGAGGTCCTTGGTCCCCACCAACTCGGGGACGAACGCTTGGCGCGTGGGGCCTTCCACCGCGTCGATCATCCCGCGCGCGAAGGCGAGTCCGTAGATGATGGCCACCGTGATCAGATCGGTGGAGGTGAGCACGGCGAGGACGAGAGCCACGACGAGCTGACCCGCCTCGCAGTAGATGATCGCCGTGCGTTTGCGCAGCCGGTCGGCGAGCACCCCGCCGTAGAGCGAGAAGAACAGGGACGGCAGGAAGCGGATGGCAATGGTCAGGCCCAGCGCTACCGGCGAGTTCGTGAGACTCAGAACCAGCCAACTGAGGGCGAGATCCTGCATCCAGGTCCCGGCCAGGGAGACGAACTGGCCGAACCAGAAGAGCCGGTAGTTGCGGTTGCGCAGCGAGCGGAAGGCGTGGAAGAAGCTACTCATCAACCGGGATTATACCCAGCGCGCGAGTGCCCGGCGCCGGTAGGCGGGCTGCGCTGGGCGGGCCGGGCCGGCTGCACCCAAGGAAGCTAGCGACCCGGCGGTGTGCGCGGCCCCAGCCGGGTTACCTCGTCGCGCTCGAAGCGGGGCAGCGCGGCAGGAGCGCCGTCGCGAAGCGCCTCGACGCCCTGCCCCTCCTCCAGGATCTCACCGATATCCGATACCTCGATACCGGCCGCGGCGATCGCTCCGGCCAGAGCCTGCACCTCGCCGGCTGCGACGGTGATCAAGAGGCTGCCCGAGCCGATCAGACCCAGGGGGTCGATGCCCAGGATGGCGCAGATACGGGCGGTCTGGGGGTAGACGGGGATGCGGTCGAGGTGGAGGCGCAGCCGGCGGCCGCCGGCTGCGCCCAGCTCCCTCACCGCCGTCGCCAGTCCGCCTTCGGTAACGTCATGCATCGCCGTCACCCCGGCGAACGACCGTGCGATCCGCGCCTCCTCCAGGATGCCGATGCTGTCGAGGAAGGCCGCACACTCCGCTACATCGACAGCCGTCATGCCCGCCTGGAGCAAGCGCCTCCTCGAATTCCCGGGCGATCAGGCCGGTCCCCTCCACCGCCACCGCCTTGGTCAGGAGGATCCGGTCTCCCTGCCGCATCCCCCGCTTGTCGATCAACCGGCCCCTCCGCGCCGTCCCGGCCATGGTCCCCACCACGAGCGGCCGCGATACAGCGTCGGTGATCTCGGTGTGGCCGCCGACACAGAGAGATGCCGTTCTCGGCGCAGACCGCCTGGATATCGGCGGTCAGGGCGACGATCTCCGAAGCCGTCGAGCCCGGCGGGAAGAGCAGGGTGGCGATCAGCCAGCGCGGGGTCGCGCCGCTCGTGGCCACGTCGTTCGCGTTCACGAGCACCGCGTAGCGCGAGAGCGAGTCGGCGGCCAGGGTCACCGGATCGGAGGCGAGCACCAGCACCTCTTCGTCCTGGATGTCCAGGGCCGCCGCGTCCTCCCCGATCGCGGCGCCGACGAGCACCGAGGGGTCCGTCAAAGCCAGCCCGGACAGGGCCTGTTCCAGGAGGTCGGCGGGCAGCTTGCCCGCCGGGAGCGGAAGACCGCGGCGGATCACGGCCAGCGCTTCGGCGAGCGAATGTACGACGAAATCCGCGCCCTCCCCGTGGAACGGCTCGGCGGGATCGTTGTACAGGTACATGGCCAGGGCACCGGCCCGCTTGCCGGCTTGGATGTCGAAGGCGTAGTCGCCGACCACCAGGAGTTCGGCCACCTCGACGCCGAGTCTGCTCGGCGGCATACAGCACGCCATCGGGGAAGGGCTTGGGGCTGAGGGGCAGGTCGCGCGTCACCACGACGGCGAAGTACCCGGGGTCGATGCCGGGAAGCTTGGCGAAGGACCGGTCGATCGACTCCCTGGTGTTGCGGGTGATGATCCCCATCGGGACACCGCTCTCGTGGAGGTACTCCACCAGTTCGGTAGCCCCCGCGTTCTCGAGGGTCTGCTCGGCCGCCTCCGCCTCCATGACCTCGAGGACCGCTTCCTTGGCCCGCCGCTCCTCGGCATCCTCTATGCCGGCAAGGAACTCCAGCAGCCCCAGGCCGGGCGGACACCCGACCGCGCTCCGGAGGGCGGCGAAATCGAGGGTGTCGGGGACGGTGAGCGTCCCGTCGAAGTCGAACAGCACGGCCGCGATCCGGAACGAACCTGTCAACACAGACGCCTACCCTAGCTGCGTCGCCCGGCGGGCCTGCCAGAGCATGCGCACTCCTTGGGCCCCTATGCTCCGGTCGACGTCCATGGCGGGAATCATCCCCGCTTCACGTCAAGAAGTAAAGCAAAGCCGGGATGACTACGATCGCCATGAGCGTGGTGGCCAGCACCACCGAGGAGACCAGTTCCTCCTCGTTCTTGTACTTGGCCGCCAACACCGACACGAAGACCGCCGCGGGCATGGCGGCCTCGAACAACACGACCGACCGGGTCACGCCGGTGATCGCCAGCAGCCAGACCGCGAGCAGGCCGAACGCGAAGCCCCCTCCCACCCGCAGCACGCTGGCGGCTGCCGTCAGCGAGATCTGGGTCAGACGGAAGCGCCCGATGCTCACCCCCAGGATGAGCAGCATCAACGGCACCGCGGCCTGTCCGAGCAGCTTGACCGATCCGACGACGACCGTCGGCAGGGGCACATGGAGGAGGTTGAAAGCCAGGCCCAGGATGGCGGCGTAGATGAGCGGCGTCCGCATCATCACCCGCAGGCCTTGCTTCAGATCCTTCTCTCCCGACGCCACGTACACCCCGAGCGAGTACATGATGAGACCCTGAGGGATGTACATGAGTATCGCCTTAGCCGCCCCCTCGTCGCCGAACGCCAGGTAGATGATGGGCAAGGGGATGTTGATGAAGTTCGCAAACACGATCGGGCAGATAGAGGCCGGAGTGCTTCTGGCGGATGACGGCGAAGAGCAGCAGTGCGACCACCAGCGTCCCGGCCATGATGATGAGGCAGGCCGCCCACACCTTCACGGCCTCGCTCATGACGATCTCGCTCGCGAACATGGAACTGAAGGCCAGGGCCGGCACCGCCAGGTACATCGAGACATCGATGAGAGGGGCAAGGTTGGCCTTGCTCACCCTGCCGAAGAGGTACCCGATGAGCACCACGAAGAACGTCGGCCCGATGATGTTCACGATCTGATGCATCGCTGCAGGGTACACGGGGCGGGCGCGGCCCGCCAAGGGCCGGAGACGCCGCGCGGATCACGCCCGCCGCGCGCCCGGCGCGCGCCGCGTGCTGCCGGCGGCAAATGGTATAAGTGCCTTCATGGATGAGGCCCTCTTCTACCACTGGCTGGTCATCGCCTGGATAGCCCTCGCGGCCGTCACCTTCGTCGCTCTCTTCTTCGTGACCGCTCCCTACGGGCGTTTCACCCGCGGAGGCTGGGGGCCCCGGATAAGCGCCCGCTGGGGCTGGATCCTGATGGAATCCCCGGCGCTGATCACGTTCGTGGTGCTCTACGCGGTCGGCGATCAGCGGGGCAACCCGGTAGCCATCGTGCTCCTGCTCATGTGGGCCGCCCACTACGTGCACCGCTCGTTCATCTACCCGTTCCGTCTGCGCGACAGTGGGCGGAGCATGACCGTGTCGGTCATCGCGATGGGAGCCGCGTTCAACGTGGGGAACGGCTACCTGAACGCACGGTACCTCTTCACTCTGGGGCCCGACCTGCAGACCTCCTGGTTGCTCGACCCGCGCTTCATCGCCGGGTTCATCCTTTTCTGGCTGGGCTACGCCCTCAACCAGCACTCAGACCGGGTGTTGATCGGGTTGCGCTCCCGCGGCGAGAGGGGATACAAGATCCCCTACGGCGGCGGCTACCGATTCGTCAGTTGCCCCAACTACCTGGGCGAGATGGTCGAGTGGGGAGGATGGGCCCTCGCCTGTTGGAACCCCGGAGCCACGGCGTTCTTTATCTGGACCGTGGCGAACCTCGCTCCCCGGGCCATCAAGACCCACCGCTGGTACCGCCAGGAGTTCGCCGACTATCCCCGGGAGCGGAAAGCGCTCATTCCCTTCATCCTCTAGAGTCCGACATCAATGGCGCGATAGAATGGCGGCGCTGCTCTCCACGTACGGGGAACGGCGATCGGGGGAGGATGTGAGACCAAACGCGGCCCAGATACGTGCGACCGCGCCGGTGGCGCGGAGTGTGTTCTGGGTGATGATCTCGCTGCTGGCCTGGGAGATCTTCGAGGGCGTACGCGCCGGCGCCGCCGTGCCGAGCGGCTCCTGGTCGCACACCCCCTTCGATCTGGTCTTTCTTGATCCTCCTGCCCGCCCTCTCCGCATTCGCGTTCACCCGGCTCTTCCTCGTGCTCACTCAGTCGAACCGCGGCACGCTCAACGTCTACTCGGTCATCTCCAGCCCCTACGCCTGGATGTTCTGGGTGGGCCTCGCCATAGGGCTGTGCGGGTACGGCATCCATACCGCCGCGCACTCGCTCGCCCGAGCTATGCCCGAGGTCCTGGCGCAGGGCGAGTTCGCGGCCAAGATCCAGTTCCTCGACACCCGTGTGGGCTATCTCCTCCTGGGGTTCGGATTCTTCCTCGCCACCATGGCCATCATCCTCCTCGGGCAGGGAGCCGGCCAGAGGCTATCGGGCGGGGAGAGCCTCCTCTTCGGCCTCGGCTCGCTCGCCACCTACGGAGTCGTCATCGTCTACATCGGGGTCGCCGGCGGCCAGATCATCGGCGCGATCGCCGCCAGTATCGTCATCGTTGCCACCAGTCTCTGGATCCTCCCGCCGTCGGAGGTCACGCACGACCCGATAGGAGCGTTCGTCACCCCCGGTACCCTGGCAGCCGGACTGACGCTCGTCGTCTGGACGATCGTGGTCGGTGGGCAGCCTACGTGGCCCTAGACCGCGTGGCAATCTCGTGGGCTATAATCGCGCCTGCCTGAGGGCCGTCGCGCCGCGCGGAGTGGTGTCCGAGTTGGCTTAAGGAGCACGACTGGAAATCGTGTAGGCGGGGGTAACTCGTCTCGAGGGTTCGAATCCCTCCCACTCCGCCTTGGCCCGAGAAAAGAGGACGGAGCACCTCCCAGAAGGGTCGGATTCCGAACCCGCGAGGGCGCGAGCGTGAACGAGACAGTCCGGTGGACTGTCGAGTAGCGAGCGGTCTGAGCCGAGCCGGAGGCGAGGCGAGGACGGCAGTTGCGAAGCAAATGCGTCGAATCCCTCCCACTCCGCCTCATCGCTACACTCGTGGCCAGATGGAACAAGCAGGGGAGGGGTGAGATGTATTGCGCGAACTGCGGTAGCGCCCTTCAAAGCGGTGCTCGGTTCTGTGCCGGGTGCGGCGCGCCGGTCGACCCGGGCGAGAGCCCGCCGGCCTACAGCCCGCAACCGCCGCCCCCCGCGCCACCACGCGGGCGGCCGGGCCTGATCCCCGCTATCGTGACCGCGGTGATCATCGTCGCCGCCGGCCTCGGGGTGGGCATCTACTTCGGCGTCACCAGCGGCGGATCGGCGACAGAAGCAGCCTGGACGACGGCCACGACCGTCGCCGGCAGTTCGACGACTATCGCGCCGAGCACCACCACCCAGACCTCGGCCCCCGTCACCACGACCTCCCTCGCGACCACGACTTCGGCGCCGACCACCACGACCGAAGACGTGACGGCGGTGCTGGCGCAGCGAGCGGCCACGTGGATGGATCTGCTCGAGTCGATCCCGGTGACCGGCAACGACATGACGGCGCAGATCGCGGCGTTCCTCACACCCAAAGACCAGGCCCAGGAACGGGCCGCCGATTATCAGGCCGACTGGGCCACCCCCGGCGATCCCGCCGATATCATCGAGACGGACTTCTGGGACACGATCGCACAGGTGCTGGTAGAGCCGGACGGCTCCCGCGCCGTCACCGTAGCCACACTCAAGCTCGGCTGCCGCGATGGACTGACCACCCGGGGCCTGGAAGCGCTGGGTTGGAAGCAGGAGGGCGGCCAGTGGCTGCGCACCGTCTCCTACGAGCCGCTCAGCCCCACAGAGGGCCCGCTGGTCCCATTCGGCGGCTCCGTGCGCTCGGGCGATCTTCTCTGGTCCCCCGTCACGCTTCACGAGCTGAAGCACCTGGGCGTGGGCGAAGGCCCGACCGCGCCTGGGATGTTCGTTACCGTGGAGCTCTTCGTCAGGAACGAGGGCCAGAACGACGTCACCCCGGGGGGTTGGCAGATCATGGCCGCCGACCCGAGCGGCAAGGAGTACGGGCTGTCGTCCACCGCCGACGATTACTGGTTCGGTGACGTCGAGGAACGGGCGATCCCTCTCCTCCCGGGCGAGTCGACGTACCTCTGGTTCACATTCGAGGTGCCGGAGGGTCTGGACCTGGAGAACGTGCAGTTCCGGGTGATGATGCCGACGTTGTAGAGCCGGATCCCCCTGCGGGGAACCGCTGCTGTATACTCCCGGGGACCGTGCTAGGTGGGGAGCCAGCGGTGCCCTGTACCCGCAATCCGCTTTAGCGGGGCTGAATCCCCACCCGAGGAGCGGGCCTGTGAGGTCTGACGCCGGTAAGTGGTGTTGACGGCCGGGTCCTACGCAATGGAACTTCGTGAATCGGGTCAGGACCGGGAGGTAGCAGCCCTAAGCGGACTCTTTCATGTGCCGTGGGGTAGCTTGGTCTGAGCCGGCTGCCGGCGGGCGCTCGGAGGTCTGTCTTCGACGGTGGGTGCACGGTCCTTTTCTTTCTTGCGCTGCGCGCTGCGCCGGCCGCGGGAGCGTCAAGGGCGGCTGATATAATCGGCCGAGGACACACTATCGCGCGCGGCTTTCCGGCGGCCGGGGCTTCGCTTTTCAGCAGCCTCCCATAAAGGATCTTCTCGGCGCATGGCAATCTCCCTCTACCGCAAGTACCGTCCGGCCCGGTTCGAAGACATCGCCGGGCAGGAGCACGTGGCCCGCACGCTCGTCAACGCCATCAACCAGGACCGGGTGAGCCACGCGTATCTCTTCACCGGTCCTCGGGGCACCGGCAAGACGTCCACCGCCAAGATCCTCGCCATGGCCCTCAACTGCGACGCGGGCCAGGGCAAAGCCACGGCCCACCCGGACGGGACCTGTCCCCACTGCGAAGCCATCCGCCGGGGCAGCGCCATGGACGTCATCGAGATGGACGCGGCCTCCAACCGGGGGATCGACGACATCCGCGACCTGCGCGACAAGGTCCACTTCTCGCCTGTGGAAGGCCGGATGAAGGTGTACATCGTCGACGAGGTGCACATGCTCACCTCCGAAGCCTTCAACGCACTACTCAAGACCCTCGAGGAGCCTCCGGTCCACGCCGTTTTCGTCCTGGCGACCACCGAGCCCCATAAGGTCCCAGCCACGATCCTCTCGCGCTGCCAGCGCTTCGACTTCCGCCGGCCGGCCGTCATGGAGGTGGTCGGCGTGCTGGCGGGCATCGCCCAGCAGGAGGGCATCGAGGTGGCCGAGGCGCCGCTCACGGTCATCGCCCGGGCGGCCGGGGGGAGCTTCCGGGACGCCATCGGGATCCTCGACCAGTTGTCCACCTATTCGGGGGGCGCCATCACCCTGCAGCAGACGCTCGACATGCTCGGGTTGGTCCAGCAGGACCTCCTGTTCGAAGTGGTCGACCTGGTGCACGAGCGCGACACCCAGGGGGCTCTGCTCTTCGTCGAGCGCCTCAGCCAAGGCGCCACCGACTACGCCCAGTTCATCAAGGACCTGCTCGGCCACCTTCGGGACGTGTACGTGGTGAAGCACACCGGGGAAGTGCCGGCCAGCATCGCGATGACCGAAGACCACCAGCAGGTGCTGCGGAACCAGGCCGCCAGGGTGTCCACGGCGGAGACGGTCGCGTTCGTCGACCTGCTGGGCGAGGCTCTGCGCTCCGTCCGTCAGGGGTCGGACGCGCGGCTCGAGCTCGAACTGGTGCTTATCAAGATGACGGCGTCGCACGTGTCGGGGCCCTCGGGAGGAGCGGCGCGCCTGGCCGAGACGCACTCGGCCGCCCGGCCCCAGCCGGCACGGCAGCAGGGGACGGCCCGGCAACCTGTGGCTGCGCCGGGAAGCGCCGAGCCGGTGAAGCAGGCTCCGCCGCCTCCGCCGCCTCCGCCAGCTGGGGCAGCGCCCGGCGCGGACGTGGAACCGGCTCCAGCGGAAGAGCCCATGGATGTGCCCACGACGAGAGCCCGCGGTCGAAGAACCAAGAGGCGAGCCGGGCGGCGCAGGAGCCGGTGTCGCCCGGCGCGACCCAGGGCATGACTGCCGACATAGACCATTTCCGGCGGGCCTGGCCTCTGGTGCTCGAGGCGGTCAAGAAGCGCCAGATGGGCCTCCACGCGCTTCTTTTCGAAGGACGGCCCGAGAGCGTAGACGGCGACACTCTGGTGCTCAAGTTCCCCGCCGGGTATAAGTTCCAGGCCGACATGGTAGGCCGCGGTGAGAACCCGCAGGTGATCTCCGAGGCTTTGCGCGAGGTCACGGGCAGTCACCTGAAGGTAGTGGCCAGGGTGGCCGTGCAGGAGCAGCCCGACCCGGAGCCCGGGGAGGAAGATGCTAGAATCCTGAGCAAGGACGAGCTATTACTGCGGCTCAAGCAGGAATTCGACGCTAGCGTCATCGACGACGGTCCCGCCCGCTAGGAGGCAGCAGTGAACCCGAATTACAACAAGATGATGAAGCAGGTCCAGAAGATGCAGGCCGACATGGCCAAGATGCAGGAGGACCTGGGCAACGAGGTGGTGGAAGCTTCCGCGGGTGGAGGCATGGTGACCGTGCAGGTGACCGGGGCCATCGAGATCAAGAGCATCAAGATCGACCCGGCCGCGGTGGACCCCGAGGACGTGGAGATGCTCGAGGACATGATCATGGCCGCCGCCAACGAGGCGCTCCGCTCGGCCCAGGAACTCGCCAACAAGAAACTTGGGGGCATCACCGCCGGTCTGAACATCCCCGGCCTGCCGTTCTGATCGGCCCAAGCAGCGCCCCAGCCGCGCCGGTATGTTCAGCCCAACCGTCCAGAAGCTCATCGATGAGCTGAGCAAGCTTCCCGGCATCGGGCCGAAGACCGCCCAGCGCCTCACGTTCCACCTGCTCAAGCTGCCTCCTGAGGAAGCCCTTCCCTTGGCCCACGCTCTCATCGAGGTCAAAGAGGTCGTCCGCTTCTGCACGAGCTGCTTCAACCTCACCGAAGAGGAGCTGTGTGACATCTGCCGGGATACGCGGCGCGACACCACCATCATCTGCGTCGTGGAAGAGCCCGGGGACATCGTCAGCATCGAACGGACGCACGAGTATCGTGGTCTCTACCACGTCCTCGGAGGCGCCCTCTCGCCTCTGGACGGCATCGGGCCGCAGAAGCTCCACCTGGCCGAGCTGAGCGACCGAGTGCGGGACGAAGCGACGCAGGAAGTCATCGTCGCCACCAACCCGACCATGGCGGGGGAGGCCACCGCTCTCTACATCGCCGAGGAGCTGCGCGCCTTCGTCGCCGCGGGGACCCTGCGGATCACCCGCCCGGCCGCCGGCCTGCCCATGGGCGGAGACCTCGAATACGCCGACGAAGTGACGCTCGGCCGGGCCTTGACGGGCCGCCGCGAGCTCTGATGGCCCATCGGCGAGGCGCGGCCAGCGGCGGTCGGCGGGGAAATCGGATAGTATTCACGGCCCTGTAACCTCGAAGCGGAGCACTGATGGACGTGGCGGACAAAGAACAGCCCAGCCAGAACGGGATGCCACCCACGGAAGACGCCTTCGGCTCCCAGTACGTCGTCATCGGCGGACCGGAGCGCAAGGCGGAGCGCACGAACATCATCGTGATGAAGTTCGGAGGGACGTCGGTGGCCGATGCCGCCTGCATGAAACGGGTGGCTCAGCGTATCGTCGATGCCCGCAAGGAAGGCCATCCGGTGGTCGCCGTCGTCTCGGCCCGCGGGGACACCACCGACGAGCTCATCGAGATGGCCCGGGAGATCTCGGAGAACCCGCCGGCCCGCGAGATGGACATGCTGCTCTCCACCGGGGAACGCATCTCGGCGGCGCTGGTGGCGATGGCCATCCACGAACTCGGCTACGACGCGATCTCGCTCACCGGCTCCCAGGCCGGCATCGTTACCGACACCGTCCATACCAAGGCGAAGATCCTCGACATCCGGCCACGCCGGATCCAGCAGGCCCTCGATGAAGGCAAGATCGTCCTGGTGGCGGGGTTCCAGGGCGTATCGACGGAACAGGACGTGACCACGCTCGGCCGGGGCGGTTCCGACACCACCGCGGTAGCGTTGGCGGCCGCTCTCGGCGCGGAAGCCTGCATGATCTTCACCGACGTCGACGGCATCTACACCACCGATCCCCGTATCGTCCCCGAGGCCCGCAAGCTGGATTTCATCTCCAACGACGAGATGCTGGAACTCACCTCGAGCGGCGCCAAGGTCATGATGCTGCGCAGCATCGAAGTGGCCCGCCGTTTCGACGTGCCCCTCTGGGTACGTTCCAGTTTCACCAATGCCCCCGGCACATTGATAGGACAGGATGACAGAGGCATGGAACAGGCAATCGTTTCCGGTGTGACCTACGCTCTCGACGACGCGAAGGTGACCATCCACGACCTTCCCGACCAGCCGGGGGAAGCCGCGAAGGTGTTCACGGCGCTGGCCAAGGCGAACGTCAATATCGACCTCATCATCCAGAACGTGTCCGCCCACGGCGCGGCCGATATATCCTTCACGGCCGCCGAGGACGATCTGGAGAAGATCGCCGCCGTGCTGAACGCGCTGAAGGACGAACTGGGCTTCTCTTCCATCGACACCGACCGGGACGTGGCCAAGGTGACGCTGGTAGGCGCAGGGATGAGGACCTACCCGGGCGTGGCCGCCAAGATGTTCCAGGTCCTCGCCGACAACGGCATCAACCTCGAGATGATCTCCACCAGTTCGATCAAGATCAGCTGCGTGATCCGCAAGCAGCAGGTCCAGATCGCGGTCAAGGCGCTCCACGAGGCCTTCAAGATGGACAAGGCGCTGGTGAGCCGCGAGGAGGTCTTCAGCCAGCGGTCGAGGTAGGCCGGTCGCCGCTCCTCGGGTTCAGGGAAAGCGGGCCGGCTGTTGCGGAGATGACCCTGGGGCGCAGACCCCCCTTTGGGGGTCTGCGCCCCAGGTCGTTCTCGGGACCACGCTCTAACGAGATCGGATCGTTCTACCGGTCAGCGGCATCCGCGGCGCGGTCGGCAGCGTCTTCAGCGGCGTCCCTGGCGCGGTCGGCAGCGTCTTCAGCGGCGTCTCTGGCAGAGTCCGCCGCGTCGGCAGCCTGGTCGGCGGCAGCGGTGCAGGTGCCGCCACAGTCGTCGGTGCAGGTGCCGCCGCAGTCGTCGGTGCAGTCATCTGTGCAGGGCTTGGTAGAGGCGGCGGCGTCGTTGCAGTCGTCGGTGCAGGTGCCACCGTCGGTGCAGTCGTCGGTGCAGGTGCCGCCGCAGTCGTCGGTGCAGTCGTCGGTGCAGGTGCCGCCGCAGTCGTCGGTGCAGGGCTCGGTGCAAGTGGCATCGTTGGTGCAGGCGTCGTCGCAGGTACACGTGCCCTGAGCCTGGGTCTGAGCCGGGGCCTGGGCCTGGGCCTGGGTCTGCTCGTACAGGCTGGCAGACGTGGTGCTGGGCGTGCCTGTGGTGCTGGGCGTGCCTGTGGTGCTGGGCGTGCCTGTGGTGCTGGGCGTGCCTGTGGTGCTGGGCGTGCCTGTGGTGCTGGGCGTGCCTGTGGTGCTGGGCGTGCCAGTGGTGCCGGGGCTGATGGTACTGCCGGTCTGGGCCTGCGGACCGTTACCGGGCTGGCCGGCCGCGGCAAAGGCCGTCCCGGCGACCGCGAGCAGCAAGGCGGCGGCGACTACTAAGCCGACGCTCCATTTCCGCTTGCGCATCTGTGACCTCCTTGGTTGTCGTCGCTGTTGGATCTCGGCGCAGGCTCAACGCCCGCACGATGAAGTATCGGAACTCAACATGAGAAGACGGTTAGACCGAGATGAGAAATCTCTTATCGAAGGGGGGGCCAGTGGACCCACCGCGCCCCGCCGGCGCGGAGGTCAGGCTCACAGCTTGACGATGAACCGTGCCCCCCGCCCTGGCGAACTCTCCACCTCTACGGTCCCACCGTGCGCGGCGACGAGAGCATGGACGATAGCTAGTCCCAGCCCCAGTCTGCCGCCCGCCAAGTCGCCCTGGCCTCGGTAGAAGCGCTCGAACACGTGCTGCCTCACTTCTTCGGTCATCCCCTCGCCCTCATCCCTGACCCACAGCGCTACCGCCTCGCCCGGCCCACCACCGGAGCCGCCCAAGGCCACTACCTGCCCGGCCTCCGTATGGGCGACGGCGTTCTGCATGAGATTGAGAAATATCTGGGTCAGCCGATCCTGGTCGGCCTCGATGACTCCCCCCGGCAGCGCGTCGATCCTCCAGTCTCGATCCCCCAGGTGCGGACCCTCGCCGGCCAGGGAGGTCAGGAACAGGTCCAACTCGATCCGCTCCTTACGCAAGAAGTCCACCCGGCTGGCCCGGGTGAGGGTGCAGCAGATCACCAACCAGGCGGTTCATGCGGTCCAACTCGTCGATCACCAGCCCATGCTCCTGCTTCACCGTCTCAGGGCCGGGGTCCGCCTGCCTGTCCAGCACCTGTAGGTGCCCCTTTATGATGGTCAGAGGCGTCCTGAGCTCGTGAGAGACGTCGGAGATGAACTGCTCCTGCACCAAGAAGGCTTCCTCGATCCGGTCGAGCATGGCGTCCATGGTGTGGGCAAGCTGGCCGATCTCGTCGCCCGCCTAGTGCCGATCCGCTTGGCGGCGCGCCCGCCTGGTCTTGAGATCGAGATGAGATCGCCGGCCTGTTAGCGAGGCTGCTGGTCCGCGGGTAGCCGCATCGCCTGGATGAGGAGGATGGCGTGGACGCGATCGTCGTGGACAAGCTGCGCAAGCAGTTCGACCCGCCAAAGGGTCCGGTGGCGGTCGACGGCGTCTCGTTCGCCATCAGGGAAGGGGAGATCTTCAGTCTGCTCGGCCCCAACGGCGCCGGCAAGACTACCACCATCTCGATCCTCTCCTGCCTCCTCAAGCCCGACTCCGGCGAGGCCCAGGTGGGAGGCTTCTCGGTCTTCCGCAAGCCGGACGAAGTCAAGAAACTCATCGGAGTGGTCCCGCAGGACATCGCCCTCTACGAAGACCTGAGCGGCCGGGAGAACCTCACCTTCTGGGGCAGGATGTACGGTCTGAACGGGGCGGCCCTGAACAAACGGGTGGACGAGGTGCTCGAGCTTATCGGCCTGGTCGACCGGCAGAAGGACCGGGTCGACAAGTACTCCGGCGGCATGAAGCGCCGGGTCAATATCGGCGCGGCGCTGCTTCACAAGCCACGCATCCTCTATCTCGACGAACCAACGGTGGGCATCGACCCTCAGAGCCGGCGCTCCATCCTTGACGGCGTCAAGGACCTGAATGCCGGCGGAATGACCGTCCTCTACACCACCCACTACATGGAAGAGGCTCAGGAACTCTCCGACCGAATCGGCATCATGGACCAGGGCAGGATGATCGCTGTCGGCACCCAGGCAGAATTGGTGCAGATGGTCGGCGAGCGGACCCGGATCGAAGTCGCCCTCGACCGCAATGCGCATCTTCTCGCCGAGCAGTGGAGGGCGCTGCCCGAGGTCTCGAGCGTCTCGGAGCTAGAGGACGGACCGCTCTCCCTCCTCGTTGAGGACGCGAACCTCCTGATGCCCCAACTGTTCGAATCGGCCCGGGCCGCCGGTGCCCGGATCACCAAGATCGACCTGGCCGAACCGAACCTGGAGATGGTGTTCCTCCATCTGACAGGCAAGGCGCTCAGGGACTAGGCAGAGCTCGGAGACACGCGTGCGCTCTCTCGCGATAGCCTGGAAAGACGTCCGCCACGTCTACCGCAGCGCCGCCGGCCTCGTCATGATGCTGCTCGCCCCCCTGCTGCTGGCCGGGGCCATCGGCGCGGCCTTCGGGTCCGGTGACAACTTCTCCATCTCGCCGGTGAAGACCGTCGTGGTCGACCAGGACTCCGGGGAGGGTACCGCCGCCGGCGGCACAGCCGGCGCCGCGATCACGGCCGCTCTCACCAGCCCGCAGCTGGCCGACCTGCTGACCGTCTCCCAGGTCGCCACTCCTGAAGCCGCTAAGAGCGCAGTGGACGCCGGTGAGGCCGAGGTTGCCGTCATAATCCCGCCGGGACTCACGCAGGCCCTTTCGGCCGCCGCCGCCTCGCCGCAGCAGGTCCAGATCTACAAAGACCCCACCGTCACCGTCGGCCCGGCGATCGTCGCCTCCGTCGTCCAGGAGGTGGTGCAGTCCCTCAACGGGGCGCGCGCCGCGGCTTCCGCGACCGCGCAGCTCGCGGCGGCGCAGGGGGTCACAGATCCGGTCCGGCTGGCCGTCCTCGCCGCGCAGGCGGCCGAGGCGTACGCCTCCCAGGCCCAGACCTCCGACAGGATAGCGGTGGAGCCTCGTTCACCGATCACCCCCGGTGGCTCCGAGGCAAAGGGGCCCAACACGGCCGGCCAGGTGCTCATCGGCATGATGCTGTTCTTCACCCTCTTCGGCGCCGCGACCCCGGCCCGCAGCATCATCGAGGAACAGAGACTGGGCACGCTGCCCCGCTTGTTCACCACCCCCACCCCCCGCAGCGTGGTGCTGGCAGGCAAGTACATCGCGGTGTTCTCCGTGGTGCTCCTCCAGACCGTGATCCTGCTGGTGGTCGGGCGCCTGCTCTTCGGGTCTCACTGGGGAGAGCTAGGACCTGTCATAGCGCTTGCCATCTCGGGCGCCCTGGTGGCGAGCTCTCTCGGGCTGCTGACGGTCTCGTTCGCCAAGACCCCGGCCCAGGCTGGCGCCGGCGGCGCCGCCATCTTCGTGTTCCTCGGCCTGATCAGCGGCAACTTCACGGGGACGGCCAACATCGGCGGAACGTATGCCATCGTCCGCCGCTTCAGCCCGCTCGGCTGGCTGCTCGAAGGGTGGAACCACGTGATGTTCGGCGGTTCCTGGGCGAGCATCGCCCTTCCGGTGCTCGCGGCGCTCGGCTTCGCTCTGGTCTTCTTCGCTCTGGCCACGTTCTTCTTCAGGAGAGGTACGCGTGAACCGGGCCTGGCGGATAGCCGCGAAGGAGCTGCTCCAGACCCGGCGCGACCGGCTGGCGGCGGTGTTCACCATCGTCCTGCCCATCGTCTTCACGATCTTCCTCGGCGTGATCATCGGCAGCGCGCGGGGGCGAGCCACATCCCCATCGCAGTCGTCGACCAAGACCTGACTCAGGCTTCCCAGCAGTTCCTCGACCGGCTCGAGGCTTCGCCCCTCCTCACGCTCCAGACGATGACGGCCGGCGAGATCGACACCGCAGTCGAGGACCAGATGGTCGCCGCCGCCCTGGTCATCCCCAACGGGTTCGGAGCAGCCGCTCGCAGAGCTCCGCGACCTTTGGCCACTCCACGCTGGTCCGCCTCGAGACCTCCACCGGCGCCCAGTCGGTCGCCGAGGCCGTGCAGGCCGCGGTCTCGGAGCTGAACTCCACCCTGCTGGCGGCGAAGATCGCGGTGGAACAGGTGGCCTCCTGCAACTGGGGCGGCTTCCGGCGCGGACCTGGCCGCGTCCGCCCGGCCGCTGGTGCAGGCCGGCCTTGGCTTCCCCGGCCGTATCGGTCCAAACGTTGGATGCGAACTCGGGCGCGGGAACGATCGGCGCCGCGGTCCAGGAGGCCGGCGGCTTCGTCATCTCCTCCACCGGGTCGCTCGTCCAGTGGGTGCTCTTCAGCCTTCTGACGGTGGCGACCGGCGTGGCCTGGGAGCGCCGGTGGGGCCTCCTGCGCCGGCTGGCGTCCACGCGGGGTATCGGGCAGGGTCATCATCGAGGGCAAGATGATGGGCATGGTGATCATCACCTTCCTGCAGCAGCTCATGCTCGTCCTTCTTGGGCAGCTGGCGTTCGGCGTGGGCTACTTCAACAGCCCGGCGGCTCTGCTCATGACCATGATCTCGCTGTCGTTCCTCGCGGCCTGCGTCGGCCTGCTCATCTCCGCGCTCTTCCGCTCCGAGCCGCCGGTGATCGCGACCACCGTCATCACCGCCCAGCTGCTGGCGGTGCTTGGGGGGGCCTGGTTCCCGCTGGAAGTCACCAGCGCGGGGTTCTCCCGGGTGGCGCACTTCTTCCCGAGCGCCTGGATCATGGACTCGCTCCACGGCATCAGTCCTCAAAGACTGGGGCGCCGGCGACGTGCTGAGGCCGCTTGGCTCGCCTGGCATCGATCGTGGCCTGTTCGCCCGCGGTGTGGCGCTTCCGGCCTGAGTCGCTGTGTGGCCGGAGCCGCTGGCTAAACTCTCCTGTGCAGAACGCATAGGATGGTGTTTCCGTGGAGCAGATCGAAGAGCAGTTCGACACCCCCGCTCCCGATACCGAACCCGGGATGAACCTCATCTCGGTCGATTTCGACATCATCATGGTCAACCGGACCAACGAGCGCCTCTACGCCAAGCCCATGGTCGCCATGCTGGGCAACAAGTGCTACCGGGAGTTCGAGAAGCGGGACGAGCCGTGCCCGCATTGCCCGGGCAGGCTGGCCCTCGAGACCGGCGAGGCGCAGGAGGCCGAGACCACCGGTCTGCGCGACGACGGCACGCGTTTCGCGGCCCGCATCAAGGCGCATCCGGTCATAGGTCCCGACAACCGGCCCACCGGCTTCATCGAGATCGTCGAGGACATCACCGAACAGAAGCGGGCGGAAAGCCTCGCCGCGATCGACGGCCAACTGCAGACCTGGCTGGCCGGCATCCAGAACGTCAGAAGCGCACTGCGCGAGGCCTTGCGCGCGGCCCTGCTGGTAGAGGGCATCGACTGCGGTGCGGCCTTCATCCTGGACGGCGGCGACGGACCGGCCGACCTGGTGGAGGAACGGGGCCTCGCGCCTGCCTGCGTGGAGCCGTTCGCCGAGATCGCCCGAAGGCGTCTTCGCCCGGCGCCGCCGTCTCGCACGTCGTCGAGCAGCCGGAGCCCGCTCGGGTCGCCGGCTCTCCTCGGGTCGATCGCCGTCGTCCCGATACTCATCGGGGCTCGACGATGGCCGTGCCTGGTGGTCGGCTCCACCGTCTACCCGGTGATGCCCGCCTCGCTCCGCACCGGGCTGCAGGTCGCTGGGGACCACCACCGGGCACCGCCATCTCCCGCATCCTTGCCGAGCAGTCGCGGGGCGACGCCATCGCCGACCTGGAGGCCGTCATCACCGTCTCTCCCCTGGCCACCTGGGCTGGTCGACGGGCGGGGCTGCATAACCATGTGGAACAAGGCGGCCGAGAAGATGTTCGGCTGGAGGGCCGGCGAAGTGGTCGGGAGCGCTCCTCCCTGGGGACCCGAGCCTCCGCTGCCGCCGGCTCACGCGAAGCGGTGCTGGACAGAAAGGACGGGCGACCGGTGGAGGTGCGGCTATCGTCGGCCCGCTTCCGGGACGTGGTGGGCAACGACTCGGCGCAATCTTCATCGCCGAGGACCTGCGCACCCAGAGGCGGATCCTGGAGCTGGAGACCCGGGTGGCCGAATTGGAGGCCCGGCTGGCGCTCGGAGACCGCGGCCGGCGACTCGCCGGAGACGCCGGCGGGCGTCTCGAAGAGGTCCGCGTGCTTCATCGTGGACGGCAACGAGCCCTGGGGCGAGGAGCTGGCCGAGATGCTCGGCTTCGCTCGGCTGCAGCCCGGTGCGGTGCGCCGCCCCGGAACACACGGCCGCGGTGCTGGCCGGGCGGGGACGGCCGAGCAGCCCTTCTGCGTGGCCGTCGTCGCTCTTGTCGGCCCGGGCGGAGCCAGCGGGCTGGGCCAGCGGGCGGCGCTTCGGTCTCTGGGGCTGGACGCCCCGGTGATCCTGTCGAGCGACGTGGAGGTCCGCGGGCACGAGCAGCACGGCATCGCCGCGGTCATCAGGCGCCCCTACGAGCAGGAAGCGGTCCGCGAAGCGCTGATGGCGGCTCTGCGCGAGAGAGCAGGCCCTGCTAGTACCTGGCCGGGTTCAGCGGCCCGCGCCCGGGCCCGGCCGCGACTTCCTAGGACGGGTAGACCAACTCCTTGACGGCGGCGGTCGTCTTGATGTCGGTCTGGGTGGCGCTCGCCACGATCTCCAAGTCGTACTGCCACTTGCCGGCGCCCTTGACCCACTGCCCGGCCGCGATCGGCTTGGTGGAGAAGTTGTAGAAGCCCGAGTACGGGTCGGGGTTCACAGTCCAGTCGACCGGCCCGCCGATGGTGGTGATCTTGGTCTGTCTTGGTCGCGTCGATGATCGCGCTCTTGTCGAACGGGTCCGTGCACCGCGCCAGGATGTCGGTCCACACCTCGAACTGCGCCGAAGAAGCAGAGCGGCTGGGTCCACTGCTTCGCTCGGTCCTCGTTCCCACTAGGTCGCAGACCTGCTGGGGAGTCACGCCCGGTGACGATGCTCGTGTACGGGAAGGTGGGGTGGAACCAGCACTCCACCGTCTGGCCATCGCCCAGGTCGCCAAGAGCGTTCACGCCGGCGGGGAAGCAGCATGGCTTTGGCTTCGGTGGAGATCTTCGGGCGGAAGCCCTGCTGCACGGCCTGCTTCCAGAAGTTGGCGTAGTCCGGCGGAGTCGGCACGCCGTTGACGATCTCCACGCCCTCCTTGCGCATCTGGCCGATGATGGCGCGTGTAGTCCTCGGTCCCGTTCTCGTAGCGCCCGGGATCCACGTAGCTGTAGCCCTTGGCCTGGAAGACCAGCGGCAGAGCGGCGGCGAACGCCTGACCGTCGCGCGTCGTTGGGATAGAGCCCGCCGACCATCTTGTTGGTCTGGATCATGCTCCCACATGCGCCATGAAGTTGGCCGCCATGTCCCTGCAAGATGAACCAGGTGTGCCAGGACCACTTGTAGCCGCCTTCGGGCTGGTCGGCGTTCCAGGCGTCGCCCGGGCAGTCGTAGGTGATGCACGGGCAGCCGAAGTTCTCCGCCACTTCCCGGACCGGGCACCACGTTCGCCGCGCTGGCGCTCGCGCCGATCAGCATGACCTTCTCGTTTAGGATGAGGTCCTGGGCCACCTGCGCGGCGCGGTTGGAGTCCGACTGCATGTCCTTCACGATGACGGTGAACTTGTGCTTCTTGCCGTCGCCCATCAGCAGGCCGTCTTTCCAGACGTTCTTGTTGAACCAGTCGATGTGCCAGTTGGCAGCCACACCGAACGCGGCCATGCTCCCGGTTATCGGGATCACGTAGCCGGCCTTGACCTCGTCACCCTCTTCGGCGCCGGCGCTTGCCGACGTCGTGGTCGTCGCCGGCCGGTGCCGATGTGGTGGTCTCGCCAGTCGGTGGCCGTCGTCGCCGGTCGCCGTGGTCTCGGTCGGTCGTGGTCGTGATTCCTCGGTCCCGCCGCAGGCCGCCAGCAGACCGCCCAGGCCGCCGCCCAGCGCCGATCGCTGGCTCCCGCCGACACCCGCCACCTTGAGAAAATCGCGGCGGCTGACGCAGTCCGACTGCCCGGCCGCAGGGACTCTTGCGTCCCGCTCTGCCATGACCACTCTCCTTGCACACATGCTGTCATCCCCAGCACAGCATCGCAGCCCTGTCGGCCAAGTCCGGCGCTAGCCGCACGTCGCCACCACGGGACGCACAGTCCGCGGTGGCCGGTCCGCACTTCGCAACGCTGACCCGATGCTAGAATCTCCGTTCACTCGTGTGTCGGAAGGAGGGATCGTGAGCAAGGAGTATCGGGTAGCAGTGGTGGGCGCGACAGGCGCCGTCGGCCGAGCGATGCGCAGCATCCTCGCCGAGCGTGACTTCCCCGTCAAACAGCTGGTGGCCCTCGCCACTGCCAAGTCGGCGGGCATGAAGCTCGACTACCGGGGCGACGAGGTCACCTGCCAGGAACTCACTCCCGATAGCTTCAAAGGCATCGACCTGGCCCTCTTCTCCGCCGGCGGCGGCACCTCGCAGAAGTTCGCCCCCATCGCCCGCGACGCGGGCTGCGTCGTCGTGGACAACTCCTCGGCCTGGCGCATGGACCCCGAGGTCCCGCTGGTCGTGCCCGAAGTCAACCCCGACGACGTCGACTGGCACAAGGGGATCATCGCCAACCCCAACTGCTCCACCATCCAGATGGTCGTCGTCATGAAGCCGCTCCATGACGCCGTCCCCATCACCCGGGTGGTCGTCTCCACCTATCAGGCCGTCTCCGGCACCGGCGCCAAGGCCATCAACGAGCTGGTCCAGCAGACCGGCAACCTGCTCGCCGGCCGGCGAACCGGAGATCGCGGTCTACCCCTATCAGATCGCCTTCAACTGCCTGCCCCACATCGACGTGTTCCTCGAGGACGGCTACACCAAAGAGGAGCGCAAGATGGTGGACGAGACCAAGAAGATCATGGGCGACGATCGTATAGCCGTCAGCGCCACCTGCGTGCGCGTCCCCGTCCAGAACGGCCATTCCGAGTCGGTCAACCTGGAGTTCGCAGCGCCCATGAGCGTGGAGCGCGCCCGCGAGCTGCTGGCCAAGGCCCCCGGCGTCCAGCTGATGGACGACGTCGGCCAACAAGGTCTACCCCATGCCCATCGTCGCTTCGGGCAAGGACGACACCTACGTGGGCCGCATCAGGCTCGACCCGACCGTCGCCAACGGGCTGAACCTGTGGGTGGTGGCCGACAACCTGCGCAAAGGAGCGGCGCTCAACGCCGTGCAGATAGCGGAGTTGCTGGCCGAGCGCGATCTGGTCCGCGTCCCCCGGTAGAGCGGATCTTCGGCGCGAGATGGCGGCGAGCTGCGGCGGCCGACGCGGTGAGCGAGACCGGCAGCGCGAGACTCCGATCAGGCGGCGCACGAAGTGGCTGATCGTCGCCGCGGTGATCGTCGCCGTCGTGCTCGTACTCGTCGGCCTACTCGTACTCCGAGACCTACCGGCTAGAGGTGAAGGAATACACCTTCGCCAGCCCGGATGTGCCCGCGGCCTTCGACGGGACCCGCGATCGTGCTGCTCACCGACATCCACCGGTCGTTCTTCTTCTCGCAGAAGCGGCTGGCCGACCTGGTCGACCGGTCAACGCCCTGGATCCGGACCTGATCGTTCTCGGGGGAGACTATGTCTACGGGGCAAAGCGTACGAGGCAGTCGGCCTTTGACGAACTCGGCCGTCTCAAGGCGCCGCTGGGGACCTTCGCGGTGCTCGGCAACCACGACTATGCTCACCCCGGCGGCGACGGGAACGACCCGGCGGCGGCGATCGGAGGCTACGCCGAGGCGAGCATCACCCTTCTCGACAACAGCGGGGTCTGGATCGAGAAATCCGGGCAACGCTTCCGGCTGGCCGGGGTCGAGCGATCTACAGCAGGGCCACCCGCGACGCCGAGCCGCGCTCGATGGGGCGACCTCGAGCGACCTGGTCGTGCTCGTCTCCCACGAGCCCGATTTCGCGGAGGAGCTGCAGCCCGGCGCGGCGGACCTGATGCTCTCGGGCCACACCCACGGAGGTCAGCTCACGTTCTTCGGCCTCTGGGCGCCCGTGGTGGGCAGCGAGTATGGCCAGAAATACCGGACGGGAACGGTGACGAACGGGTCGACGACCGTGATCGTGTCGAACGGCATAGGCACCATCCTTCCTCCGCTGCGGTTCTTCGCCCGGCCCCAGATCGTGGTGATCACGCTGAAGAAGGCCGGCTAGGCCTCAGCCAGACGCCGCCGCGCGGACGTCGTCGCCCGGCGGCGCGCCCCACGGGGCCGCCCCTCTCCACCTTTGGCCGCATGGCCGCATCCGCTCCGCTGGGCTACCCTTTACCCATGAGAGACAGACGCCCATTGTTCGATCTCCTCTCCACCGAGAGACTTCCCCCAGATCGAGCACGAGACCGTCCTCCCCGCCCGCCCGGGGCGGCGGGCGGACCTGCCCCGCGGACTCCATCTGCAGCTCGTCGACGCCCTGGCAGCGCAGGGCATCAAACGCCTGTGGACCCACCAGGCCGAGTGCTGGAACGCCGGCCAGCGGGGCGAGGACTTCATGGTCACCACCGGCACCGCCTCAGGCAAGAGCCTGTGCTTCAACCTGCCGGTGCTCGACGGCCTGCTTCGCGACCCTCACGCCCGGGCCATCTACCTCTACCCCACCAAGGCGCTCGCCCAGGACCAGTTGCGCCGCATCCGCCTTCTCGCCGGCAGGCAGGTGGAGACGGCCACCTACGATGGCGACACGCCTACCGCCGCCCGGCAGGTGGCCAGACAGAAAGCCCGCGTGCTTCTCACCAACCCGGACATGATCCACGTGAGCCTGCTCCCCCGGCACGAGCGCTGGGACGACTTCTTCTTACAACCTCCGCTACGTGGTCATCGACGAGGCCCACACCTACCGGGGGGTCTTCGGCAGCAACGTGGCCAACGTCCTGCGCCGGCTCCGGCGGGTGGCGTCGTTCTACGGAGCGGAGCCGCGGTTCATCCTGGCATCGGCCACCATCCGGAACGCGCGCGAACATGCCGCCAACCTCACCGGGGTGGACGTGACCCACATCAGCGGTGACGGGGCCCCGGTCGGAGCCCGCAAGATAGTGTTCTGGCAGCCGCCTCTGGTGGAGGACGAGCTCAATGTGCGGCGCAGCCCCACCACCGAGGCGGCCGATCTGCTTGCCGAACTCGTCCGCAACCAGGTGCGCTCCATCTGCTTCACCAAGTCCCGGCGCACCGCCGAGCTCATCTACCAGTTGACGGCGGACCGGCTCCGGGAGATCGACGCCGGGCTCGCCCACCGCCTCTCTCCCTATCGCGCCGGCTACACCCCTGAGCAACGCCGCAGCATCGAGGCGAAGCTGTTCGGCGGGCAACTTCTGGCGGTCGTCTGTACGAGCGCGCTCGAGCTGGGCATAGACATCGGGGCTCTCGACGCCGCCATCACCGTCGGCTATCCCGGCACCATGGCCAGCCTGTGGCAGCAATGGGGCCGCGCCGGCCGGGGCAAGGGCGAGAGCCTGGGCATCTTCGTGGCCGGCAACGACGCGCTCGAGCAGTTCTTCGTCAACCACCCCGAGATGCTTCTGGAGCGCGACGTGGAGGCCGCCACGGTCGATTTCGCCAATCCGTTCATCCATCTTGACCACCTGGCAGCAGCGGCCTACGAGGGCCCTCTCGGGGCCGACGACGCCCGGTTCTTCGGGCCCGGGCTCCCGGCCGCTCTCGAGCGGGCAGCCGAGGACGGCCTGGTGCGGCGCAAGAACGATTCCTGGTTCTTCGCCGGCTCCGGGTTCCCCGCGGCAAAGATCGGCCTGCGTTCCACCGCCGGCGAGCAGTACACCATCGTGGATGGAGAGACGGGCGATATCGTCGGCACGGAAGGCGCCGAGACCGCCTTTTCGGCACTCCACCCCGGGGCCGTCTACCTGCACATGGGCGACGCCTACCTGGTCACGGAGCTCGATCTGGACGGCCGGGTGGCGCTGGTGCGGCCGTTCTGGGATTCGTATCACACCCTGCCCCGGCGGGAGACCGACACCCGCATCCTCACCGAAACCCTGCAGACGTCCCACGGCCCGCTGTCGCTGCACCTGGGCCAGATCGCGGTCACCAGCCGGGTGGTGGCCTTCCAGATGCGAAAGGCGGGCAGCAACGAGGCGCTGGGCACCCAGGAGCTCGATCTGCCCGCGCAGGAGTTCGTCACCGAGGCTATGTGGTTCACCCTCCCGGCCGAGTTGTTCCCCTCGGAGGCGGAGTTGGTCCGGCTGCCCGGGGCTATCCATGCCGTCGAGCACGCGCTCATCGCCCTGCTGCCCCTCTTCGCCATGTGCGACCGATGGGATATCGGCGGTCTCTCCACGCCGGTCCATTCCCAGACCGAGGAGCCGACGATCTTCATATACGACGGCCACGCGGGAGGGGTGGGCATATCGCGGCAGGGCTTCGAGCGCTTCCCGGAGTGGGTCAGGGACGCCTACAAACTGGTCAGAGACTGCCCCTGCGAAACCGGTTGCCCTTCGTGCGTGCAGTCCCCCAAGTGCGGCAACTGGAACGAGCCGCTCGACAAGGAGCAGGCCCTCCGGCTGCTGGGAGCCATGCTTTACGCCAGGGGAGAATCGTGACCCCTCGTCCCGGCTGCGCTTTGCGACTCCTCCTTCGAGGGGTCACGATTCTCCCACGCTGAGTTCGTGGGGCGGCCGGTGCTATTCTAGTCTGATGCAACCGGAGTACATCTCGGTGATCGGCGGAGGTCAGTGCGGAGCCGCCGAGTACGCGACAGCAATGGAAGTGGGCGGTCTCGTTGCCAGGGCCGGAGCGACACTCGTGTGTGGCGGGCTGTCGGGCATCATGGAGGCGGCCGCGCGCGGCGCCAGGGAGGCCGGAGGGTCCACCATCGGCATCTTGCCCGGCCACGACCGGAGCCCGGCCAATCCCTACCTTGACCATGTCATCACCACCGGCCTGGGTCACGCCCGCAACCTCGCGGTCGTCAGTTCCGGGGATGCGGTCATCGCGATCGGGGGCAGCTACGGCACGCTCTCCGAGATCGGGCTCGCGGCCAGGGTAGGCCGGCCGGTGGTCATCCTGTCCGGTTGGCGTCTACAGAACGACCTGGGCACGGAAGGAATCTGGTATGCCTCGTCCCCCTCGGAGGCGATGGCCTTGATACGGCAGGCGCTCGACGCTCGGAGGGCGGTCTGATGGCCGACCCGCACGAGCGCGACACGGGGGAACCGGTGCTCAGGACCGCCGCGCATCAGGATAAGATTGTGCAAGGATTGGTGCAGACCATCATCGACTTCTTGAGGACGGAGTGATGAGACAGCCTGAACGGTACGGATCGTGAGCCGGTTGGCCATCGTCGGGGCGGGGTATGTGGGGCTGGTCACGGCGGCCTGCATGGCGCATCTCGGGCACGACGTGGTCGCACTCGATGTTGATGCCGAAAAAGTGGAATTGCTGCGCGCCGGGGACATCCCTATCTACGAGCCGGGGCTGGCGGAGCTGATAGGTAGGGAGAGGGAGCGCATCGACTTCACCACCGACCTCGCTAGGGCGTATGCCGGGGCCGAATTCATCTTCTTGTGCGTCGACACGCCCTCCACCTACTCGGGCGACGCCGATCTTTCCCGCATCTGGCAGGCCCTCGACAGCCTACCCCCAGACCAGGCCGAACGCGTCCTGGTGACCAAATCCACGGTGCCGGTGGGTACCGGTGGCGCGGTCAAAGCCGAGCTCGCGGCTCGCGGGCACGGCCACGTCCGCTACGCCTCCAATCCGGAGTTCCTCCGGGAAGGGACGGCCATCGAGGACTTCATGCACGCCGACCGCATCGTGGTAGGGGCGGACGAGCCGGGAGTGGCCGAACGGGTTGCCGAGCTGTACCAGGGCATCGATTCGCCGGTGCTGACGACAGACGTGGCGTCGGCGGAGATGATCAAGTACGCCTCGAACGCCTTCCTCGCCACCAAGATCAGCTTCATCAACGAGATCGCCAACGTCTGTGAGGCGACGGGGGCCGACGTCACCGTCGTGGCCCGGGGGATGGGACTGGACCGCCGTATCGGGCCACACTTCCTTCAGGCAGGCATCGGTTACGGCGGAAGCTGCTTCCCCAAGGACGTGTCCGCCCTCAAGCAGATAGCGGGCAACTCGGGATACCACTTCCAGTTGCTCAACGCGGTCATCGAAGTGAACGAGCTGCAGAAGCGCAAGGTCATTGGCAAGCTCAAGCGCCACCTTGGCGACGAGCTGCGCGGCCGGCGCATTGCCCTGTTGGGCCTTGCTTTCAAGCCGAACACGGACGACATCAGGCAGGCTTCGTCCATTGTGCTCGCCGGGCGGCTTATTGCCGAAGGCGCCCAGGTGGTGGGCTACGACCCCGTGGCGATGGACAACATGCGGGAGCTTCTGCCGGCCCTCCGCTGCATGCCCTCGGCGCTCTCCGCCCTCGAAGGCGCCGATGCGTGCGTCCTGGTGACCGAATGGGACGAGTTCCTCGAACTGGATTGGGCTGCCGCCCGGGAGCTGATGGCCCGGCCTGTCGTCATCGACGGCCGGAACGCTCTCGACGGAGCCTTGCTCACTGGGCTGGGCTTTGCCTACGAGGGTGTGGGAAGAAAGCCTTAGCAGCATCCTCGGTTCGTTCGTGATCTATCTCGTCGTTGGCGTTACAGATTCAGTCAGCCTGTTTGTCCCGACCAGTTTCATCGTCTGGTTGTGGTCGTGTTCATTATTCATTCTCTGTACAATATTGGTAGAAGAAGCACCTATGAGGCATGACCCCAGTTTAGGGCACGGGTGTTCGATGGTAGTATTGTCTATGCATCGCTATTGCACATTTGAAAGTGAGGTCGGCAATGGCCAAGGGTAAGGGGTTCGAATTGATTCCCCAAGCCGTGCCCATGCGGCAGCGATCGAGTTTCTACAAGGAGATCGTCAACGAGTTCCTGGCGAGTGGCGCGAAGAGCGCTGTCGTCGCGGGAACGGACCGTAAACCGGTGACTCTGGTGCAGGGCCTGCGGAAAGTCCTCGAGGCGGAAGACGTCAAGAACATCCGGGTCGTCCAACGGGGCGCCGAGATCTTCTTGGTCAAGGACTGAGGCGACAGGACCGGCGGGCGATTCTAGATCGCGAGCCGGACCTCGATAGAAAGGGGCCGCCTTCCGGCGGCCCCTTTTCGTTCTCCGAGGAGGCTGCTAGGTGGGGCGACAGCAACAAGACCGCCGCGCCAGACTCACCGCTTGCTCTTGGCGATCTCCTTCGTGTTGTCGTGGATGTGGAAGAACACGATAACGATCTCGAGGAAGACTCGGGCGAGTATGAGAGAGACGAATCCCCAGATGAGGCCTCCGATAAGAGCGAACACCCCCAGAACGGGAGACCACATGAACCCGTTGATGACGCCGCCGAGGAAGCCAAGCCCTATCACCACCATGAACAGGATGAAGAGCACCTTGATGACGCTGGGCGTGATGAAGTCATTGAACGAGAAATCGAAGAACTTCGTCCAAAAACCCTTGCCCGTGATATCAGCGTACGAGCCCGGCGGTGGAGGTGGCGGGGCAGGCTGAGCGGCGACGGGCGGCGGCGGCGGTGGGGGCGAGACCGGCTGAGCGGTGGGCGCCGGATCCGCAGAAGGGGTAGTTGCCACCGCGGCAACCGCAGCCGGCAGTTTGGCGCCACACGCTTCGCAGAACGCGCCTGTGGCCTGGGCATTGCCGCAGTTAGCGCATGTCTTTAGTTCATCAGCCACTCTGCTTCCCTCCTTCGAACGACAGCACTCCGGTTCATCCTGCCCTCACGGTACGAGCCGGGGACCGCATTGTCAATCGCTCGGCGGTCGCGCCGCCGTGAGTCGCGTCTCGTGGTAGAGTCGTTTGAGAGAAGGAGGGGTGGCTTGCTAGGAGATGTCGAGGGTAGAATGCCGGTCGATCGGTTGACGACTGATGACGCCGGACATCCCGGCAGTCGAGCTCTCCTTCTTTCCGTCCTGTCCATCGCGTTTCTGCTCGCCATCTGGCTGTGGCTCGCGTTCTCCTCTGGGGGATATCCAGCCAGACAGTGGCTCGTGCCGGTGCTGGTCCTGGCCGTTTTCGGGCTGGTCGTGGCGGTTCTGATCGCCTACCCTCGCCGGCCGCGGCAACTCTCTCTCACGGTGCTGGCCCTGCTTGGTGCGTACTCAGTCTGGGTGGCCGCGTCAATGTTGTGGGCAGCATCGAGCGGCAGGGCGTGGCTTGAATCCGGGCGGACCTTCGCGTACCTGCTCGTGCTGGCCCTGGCCCTGGTCTACTTCACCGCGACTCCTGCCAGAGCGGCCTTCCGCTATCTGTTGCTGGCTCGCGGCTTCCGCGCTCCTCGCCGTTTGTGTGTGGCGCCTCTGGTCGACGAGCGACCTTCCCCGCCTCTTCTTGTCAAATCGACTGGCATACCCCGCGAGCGACCCCGACAGCGCAGCCGCGATGTTCCTCATCTCGTTCTGGCCGCTCATGTGGCTGGCGTCCGGCCCGAACGAGCGGGCGCCCGTCCGGGGACTGGCCCTCGGCCTGGCGACAGGGCTACTGGGACTCGCCATGCTGACCCAATCCCTGGCAGCCACATGGAGTATGGCCATCACATTGGTGCTCATGTTCCTGCTTTCGCCGGCCCGCTTGCGGCTGCTCTTCTACCTCCTTGTTCCGGCCATGCTCATGGCATACGCGTTTCCTCAGTTCAACAAGTACTGGGTGCAGGGCCCGGAGGCTTTGACCGGGGCGCTGGCCGCTCGCACGCTCACGGTGGCGGTGATAACGGCGGCCTTCATTGGGACGATCCTTTCGCTTCTCGAAACGTGGGTGCGCGTGAGCGGGCGGATGAAGGCGATATTCGGGACCGTCATCCTCGTCGCTTGTGTGGCCGGCCTTGTGTACGGGGCGGTGACTCTGACCAAAGACGAGGGCGGCCCGTTCGGGTGGATGTCGCAAACCTGGCGCCGGTTCACCACGGACAGCGCGCAGCAGAGCACCACGATATCTGGCGAAACCGGCCAACCTCGTGTCGCCGAGACGTCTTCCGCCGGAAGGATGGGGATGTGGAAGGTGGCGTGGCGCGAGTTCGAGGAAGCGCCTTGGCTCGGCGCAGGAGCGGACAACTTCCCGCTGCAGTACGATCGGTTGCGGACCGATGCCGGCTACACCGGCGAACCGAGGCGGGCTCACTCCATAACGCTGCAGGTGCTTGGCGACACCGGTATCGTCGGCGGCTTGCTCGCCTTCGGCGGGATGCTTGTCGCCATCGTCGGGATCCTGTGGCCGCGCTTCGCCGCGGGTTGGGGACGAGCGAGACAGACGTGGCTGCACACGCGGGGCGAAAGCCGGGCGGCACGGGCGCACCTGCCGGGTGGCCGGGGCGACGTCTCCCGGTGGGGCGTCGATCCCATGGTTTATGGCTGGGAGATGGCTCTCTTCGTCGGGGCCGCGTACTGGTTCGTCTTTGCCAATGTCGAGTGGCTCTGGCAGGCGGCGGGCGTGAGCATCCCCGCGCTGTTGATGCTGGCCGCCGGTCTAGCCTCCGTCGATGCCCGGGCAGGGACTATGTGGCCCAGAATCACCGGACGGTTGCCGCAGAACCGGGAGAGCATGACCGCGAGAGCCGACACGGCCCCGGATGCGAAGGCACCAGAATCCCGCCCTGGTCCGCGGCGAGCGCAGAGAAAGAGGTGGGGCATCGGCCCGCTCCGGCCTCCCGGTCCCTTGTCGCAGACCTTCCGTATCGGGCTGATCGTGCTTTCAGTCGCAGTGTTGCTGCTCGTCGGGCCGGCCTTCCTCTCTGCGCAGATCCAGAACTCGGCCCTGGCCCTCTCCCGGACCGACCCGCCGGCCGCGGCCGGACGGGCAGCGTCTGCCCGCTGGTTCGCTCCCGGTGACGCGAGCCCATATGTCACTCAGGCCTCCATCTACACCGGCGCCGCCCGCGATGCCCTCACTTCCCAACAGCCGGACCGAGCCGGAGCCGCGCTCGACGACCTCGCCCTGGCTATCGCGGCTCACGAGAAGGCGATCGCCAGAGAGCCGGCGGATTGGGCGAACTACTACAGAGCCGCATGGGCCACTCTGGATCTTCTTGCCGCAAAGGCCTACGCGGAGGGCAGGGGAAGCGATCTGGAGGCAACGGCTCCGGCCACGTCGTTCGTCGACCAGCATGACTGGTCGGGACTGGCCGGTGCCGGCACCGTTCCCGCCGCCGGGACCGCGATCGGTTCACTTGCCCAGGGCTACGCGTCCGTACGAGCCGCCGAGAAGTACCGAGATCTGACTCAGAGGCGACTTCTCGAGCTGGCCTCCGGTTTCATCGCCGGCGCCGACGAACGGAACCCTCTGGAGCCGGCGATGGCTGAGACGATACAGTTGATCCAGAAGCTTTCGACGGACTAGGAAGACGCGCCGGCCAGGGTCCCGCGGCCGGGGCTGCCCAGATTCAGCAGCCCGCTGGCCTGCTGGCGCCGCGGCAGTTCTTCGAGGCAAACGGCTATCTTGCGCCGCCAGTTCGGCCGCTCGCGCTCCGTGCCGGGCACGTTCTGCGGCCGGCGCTCCAGTAGGAGGTCCTCGAGGTTGACGAGGATGATCTTCGCGGTGCTGCGGGCCAGATAGGCAAGGCTCCCCGCGAGGATCGGCCTCGCGGCTCGGGCGGGATCGTCCTCCGGGGCTCCGAACAGACGGGCCAGACGGGCCACCAGACGGCGGCGCGCGGCGGATTCGCGGTGCGCCGCCTCGGGGTCGAGTTGGCCTGTCTCCACCCGAGTCTCTATGTCGTCGCCATGCAGGAAGCCGGCGAGCGGCACCATGTCGTGCGTCTCCAGTGTGACGAGAGCACCCGGGGGGACCTCCGCGGTCATGATCTTCGCCCGAGGCCGCAGCGACCCCAGGAAGATCCAGGTGCGGGCTACGGCGTGTCGGCCCATGCTCGCCCGGACCCCGTTGGGCACGGTACCCAGGTCTTCGCCGACGACGGCGGTCTGATAGCGGTGGGATTCCCGGGAGAGGACGGCGTACAGCTCCTCGGCCGGGTAGGTGACGTAGACGCCGTCCTTCGGCTCCATGCCCGCCGGTATCCAGAACAGACGATGGAACGACATCATGTGGTCGATCCTCAGCACCGAGGCGTGACGCATGAGGTTCCGAAGGCAGGCGCCGAAGTAGGGGTAGCCGCGCGCCGATCCTCCTGGGGACGAAGCGGCGGCGTGGTCCAGTCCTGTCCGTTCGCGAAGAACATGTCGGGCGGCGCCCCGGTGGACATGCCGGTCGCGAACAGCTCCGGCCAGCGCTCCACGTCGAACCCGTCGGGATGCACCCCCAAGGGGAGATCCAAAAGCAGCCCCGCCGCTCCCTTGCCCGACAGTCCGGCCAACTGGCGGTCCATCTGCCACTGACAGTACAGGTGATACTGCTCGGCCGTCTGCCTCCAGCCCCGCCCGGTGGCCCGGCCCGCGTGGCCCAGGCACCCGCGGGCGTCCTCCGCGGCTCGGAAGGCGGCGTAGTCGCGGGCGAACGGATTGTCTCGGAGATAGCCTTCATAGCCGCGCCGCCGGGCTTCGCCCGCGTGCTCGAAAAAGCAGCGCGCCAATTCCTCGATCACGGTCCGTTTGAGCGCCATTACCGCTGGGTAGTCCACCACGTCCGTGGCCCGGAGCGCGTCCCGCAGCCTCTGCGTCCCGGCGGAGTTCCACAGGCGTCGCGCCGGTTCGCAGCTCTGCCACTCCTCGACGCCCTCCGGCGCCAGGAAGAACTCGTTCCAGAAGAGCCGGGTAAGCGGGCGATAGGGCGACGGGTCGGCTCCCTCCCCGAACGAGGCGGCGAGGAGCGGCAGCGTCGCCACCAGAGATCCGCCCTGCTCCCCAGTCCACTCCACAAGCGCCTTCAGATCGGCCAGGTCGCCGGCCCCCCAGTCTCGCGCGCTCCGCAACGCGTACACAGGGGCGAACACCCCCCACTGCCTGCCCGCGAGCGCGCGCAGCGGCTCGTCCATCGGTCGCGCCGCCGGCCGCGGGCTCGGCACCCGCGTGGTCTCCCTTGGAGCCGGCGGGAGCGGCGCCGTCTCCCGGTGCCGGCCGACTGGGGAACACCGGTCTCCGGCTCCCAGCAGCGCCGGGGAGCCGATATCACGACGGCCTCGCCCACACTTCCCCGCGCTTCCACCCGCAGCCGGTGATACCCGGTCGGGAGGCCGCCGGCCCCTTGCACGACTCGCTTCCCCTGGCCACGGGACAGCGAGAGGGCCGCGAAGGAGCGGCCATCGACCTCTGCCTCGTCGACGCTCCTCAACCGGTCGAGCGGCACCTCCCCCTGCGCGCCCGATCCGTCTTCCCGGGTAAGAGTCAGATGGAGTGCCGTGGCCGATGAGCGGGCGACGCCGGCGGGCAGCCGCAGCACGAACGTCGGGCAGCGCTCCGTCCCAAGCGACCACTACCGGCTCGATCATCGTCCCCCAGAGCTCCGCCTCCCGGGCTCGAACGGCGGAGGCGAGACCCGACGGACCATTCACGTCGGCGCCCAAGGCGAGTAAAGTCTTGAGGAGACTATCGTCGGAGGGCTCCCGCTCGCGGCCGAGCGCATCCCGGTAGCGGGTCTGCACCTCATACAGCTTCGCCAGCCTCGCAAGGAGACTACGGGAGGATTCGCTATGTGTCTTGTTGGCTACCATGGGCGTGTGACTAGCTTACCCGACGGCCCCAACGAAAGAACGCCGCGATGACCCCATCTCCGGCGCCCGCTCTTCCCTCGGTACCCGAGTCCTTGCAGGGCCTCGTCGAGCTCGCCCTGGACGTCCGCTGGGCCTGGAGCCACTCGTCAGACGTGCTCTGGAGGCGGCTGGCCCCCGAAGTGTGGGAGCGCACCCACAGTCCCTGGCATATCCTGCAGACGATCGCGCGGACAAGACTGGAGAAGTTCGCAGGGGACGAGGAGTTCCTGGAACTGCTCCGTCGCCACGTCGACGAGCGCGCGCGGACGCTCAGCGCTCCCTCCTGGTACGCCGAGACCTGCCAGAACATGCCGCCGGAAGCTCCCTCGCCCTCTCCCTTGCTGGGGGAGATCGCCTATTTCAGCATGGAGTTCGGCCTCACCGAGGCGCTCCCGATCTATAGCGGCGGGCTCGGCATCCTTGCCGGGGACTACCTGAAGGCCGCGAGCGACCTCGGCGTCCCGGTCGTCGGCATAGGCATCCTCTGGCAGCAGGGCTACTTCCGGCAGGCGCTCAACGCAAGCGGCGAGCAGATCGAGTTCTACCCGTTCAACGATCCCGGGCAACTCCCCATCGCCCCCCTTCGGAACAGCCGGGGCGAATGGGTGCGCGTCGACCTTGGATTCCCCAGACGGACCGTTCACCTGCGGGTATGGGAGGTCCGCGCCGGGCGGGTGATGCTGTACCTGCTCGACGCGAACGACCTGCTGAACAGCGCCGCCGACAGAGGCATCACCAGCGAGCTATACGGCGGGGGCCCCGAGGTCAGGCTGCAGCAAGAACTCATCCTCGGCATCGGCGGCTGGCGGGTATTGCGAGCGCTGGGCATCGAAGCAGAGATCTGCCATCTGAACGAGGGCCACGCCGCCTTCGCGGCCCTCGAGACGGGCGCGCTGCTACATGGAAGACAACGGGGTCCCGTTCGAGGAAGCGCTGAACGCGACGAGAGCCGGCAACCTCTTTACCACCCACACCTCCGTCGAGGCGGGCTTCGATAGATTCCCCTCGACCCTCGTCAGAGAGTACCTCGCCGAGTACATCCAGGAACTCGGGATAGACATGGAGCGGCTCCTCGCCCTGGGCGCGGGCAAGGATGGGGAGAGCTTCAACATGGCCTTCCTCGCCATCAGAGCGAGCGGAGCAGTCAACGGCGTCAGCCGTCTGCACGGCGAGGTGAGCCGCCGGCTCTTCCAGCCGCTCTTCCCGCGGTGGCCGCGAGCCGAGGTCCCGGTAGGGCACGTGACCAACGGGGTGCACGTCCCCTCCTGGGATTCCCCGGAGTCGGACGCGCTCTGGACGAAGGTCTGCGGCAAGGAACGGTGGCTTGGAGACCCCCGCGGGCTGAGCGATCTCATGCGGAGTGTGGGCGATGAGGAGCTGTGGGCCTTCCGGGACGTGGCCCGGGGGAAACTGGTCGCCATGGCGCGGGACCACCTAAGGCGCCAGGGGCCTATCGCCGGAAGCCTGGAGGCGCTCGGGTCGGATCTCAGTTGCCTGTGCGATCCCGCCGTCTTCACCATCGGCTTCGCCCGCCGCTTCGCAACCTACAAACGCGTGGACCTCCTGCTCCACGACCCCGCCCGGCTCGAGCGCATCCTTTGCGGCCCGAACAGCAGGACTCAGCTGATCCTCGCCGGCAAGGCCCACCCGGCGGATACGACCGGCAAGGCCATGATCAAGGAGTGGACGGACTTCATCGCCCGCTGCAACGTCCGCCCACACGTGATCTTCCTGGTGGACTACGACATGGACCTGGCCGAGCACCTCGTGCACGGGGTCGACCTGTGGCTGAACACGCCCCGGCGTCCCTGGGAAGCGAGCGGCACCAGCGGCATGAAGGTCCTGGTCAACGGCGGGTTGAACCTCTCGGAACTCGACGGGTGGTGGGCGGAGGCCTATGCCCCGGAGGTCGGCTGGGCCCTCGGCGACGGCCTGGAGCACGACGACGACCCCGCGATCGACGCGGAGGAAGCCGAGCGCCTCTACGACCTCCTGGAGAACGAGATCATCCCCGAGTTCTACGACAGGGACGCGGGAGGCATCCCCAGGCGTTGGGTCGCCCGGGTCCGCGAAAGCATGGCCAGACTGACGCCGCAGTTCTCCACCAACCGGATGGTGGAGGACTACCTCGTCCAGTACTACCTGCCCGGGGCCGTGCCTACCGGGAGCGGGTCGGCCGGGGCGCCGCCGGGCTGCTCTCCTGGCGCGAGACCCTCGACGCGCGCTGGAACGAACTGAGCTTCGTCGACTACGCCGTCGAGACAGGGGACGGGCCCCGGGGCCAGATGCACCTCTTCCGGGCGAGGATCTCGGCCGGCCGGGTACCGGCGACTGCCTTCCATGTCGAGGTGTACGCCGAACCTGGCGAGGTCCACGTGCTCGAGCGGGACGGCGGCGACGCGCATGGAGTCTTCAGCTACACCGCCTCGATCCCGGCACGCAGACCTGCAGGTGACTACACTCCCCGGATAGTGCCCTGGCACCCTGGCGCCCAGGTGCCGCTGGAGTGCGACCACATACTCTGGTATCGCTAGGACCGGCCGCCCGGGCAGGCGCCCCGCGGCGGCCGCGGCGGCGGCTCAGCCGGCAGGCAGACGCACCTTGAAGCGCGCGCCCCCCGGTCCGGTCTGGACCTCCACATCCCCGGATGCGGCCCGGGCGAGACGGCGAGCAAGCGAGAGACCCAGACCCGCTCCGCGGGCGGCGTTACGCTCGCCCGCCGCGGCCGTGCCGCGCACCCCGGGCTCGAATATGCGCTCCTGCTCCTCCTCGGCGACGCCCGGCCCGTCATCCTCCACCACGAAGTAGACCTCCTTGCCGTTCCGCCCGGCGCCGAGAAGCACTTCGGTCTGGGCGAACCGGCAGGCGTTCTCCACGACCGGCTGCAGGATCTGCGCGGCGATGGCGCGCTCCACTCCCACCCGGAGGTCGCGCGCCGGCGGTTGCACGCTCACTTCCACCCCATTCTCCTCCGCCAGCACGCCGATGGAGCTGACCACATCGGCCAGCACCTGCCAGACGTCGGCCCGGCCTCGGGCCAGACTGCCCTCCTCCTGAGCCGCGGCAAGCAGCGCCTCGACGGTGCGGGCCATCTGGTCGGCGCTATAGAGGACCGAGCCCAGGGCGTCCTGGTAGTAGTCGGGGTCTCGCGGACGGCGTAGCGCGAGTTCGGCCTCGGCCTTGATCTTGGCAACCGGGGTGCGGAGTTGGTGGGACACCTCAGCCGAGAACCGCTGCTCGCGGCGCAGGCTCGCGGCGAGGCGGTCGAGCATGCCGTCGAGGGTGTGGGCCAGTTGCGTCAATTCATCGTTCGGCTCGCCCATATCGAAGCGGCGGTCCAGGTCTTCGGTGCTCCAAGCCTCCGCTTCCGCGGTCATCCGAGACACCGGGCGGAAGGCGGCATTCAGGGCCCAGCGCCCGGCGAACCCCACGATGATCAAGAGCACCGCGGTAAGACCGGCGGTAGCAATGAGCGTCACCCTCTGGGTGCGGTAGTAAGAAGCCATGGACGTCCCGGTGACGATCGTGCCGATCCGCTCCTTCTCGAAATACAGGGGAAGCCCATACAGGCGCACCTCATGGTTCGGGACATCCACATATTGCGAGGGCTGCCCGTCGAGAGCCTTAGCTGCCGCCGCGATGTCGGGGTCGACGGTGGGGCCGCTCACCGTCTTCCCGGCGACGAACACCCATACCTGGGAGCCGAGGTCGGTGAGATCACCCGAGGGCCTGGGAAGGCTAACCCCGCCCTCGCTGACGCTGATCATATTGCTCTCGTCTTTGGCCAGTCTATAGAGCCGCTGATCGGCGTCGGAGGTCAGGCTGCTTTGCAGAAGCAGGTTGAAGCCGACGGTCATGGCGACCAGGGCGACGGCCACCGTGGCGAGCACGGCCAGCAGCAGCCGGTCCTTGATGCCCATCCGGGCGAGCGGCCGGCGTATGGCGCGGAAAGCAGAGGCCATCGCCCCGGCGACACTCATCGCAGCGAGTAACCGACGCCGCGGACCGTCACGATCTCCGGAGCGCCTGGAAGGGTGGCTATCTTTCGGCGAAGCCGGGCGATGTAGGCATCGAGAGTATTGTCGTAAACGATGGCTCCGTGAGACCAGCCGGTCTCTATGAGGACTTTCCGCCTGATCGCCTCCCCGGGAGAGGCGGCCAGCTTCGCCAGGAGCCGGAATTCGGTGGGAGTCAGCGGGACGGTGACGCCGCCGGCCGACACCGCGTGCTTGGCCGGGTCGAGCACCAGCCCGCCCGCCTCCAGGCTGCGCTCGGTACCGCCGCGGCGGATGAGCGCCTCGACACGCGCCAACAGTTCCGCGAAGGCGAAGGGCTTGGTGAGATAGTCGTCCCCGCCCACGTGGAAGCCGGACAGGCGGTCAGGCAGGGAGTCACGGGCGGTGAGGAACAGAACCGGAGCGTTGATCCCCTGGGCCCGAATAGCCTGGCACACGTCGCGGCCGTCGGTGTCGGGCAGGCCGATGTCGATCACGAACAGGTCGGGGACCGATTCGGCCACTTTGCGCAGTAGTTCGGACCCCGTGGCGTAACCCTGGACCTGATGGCCCTCTTCGCGAAGGCCGCGCACGAGCAGGGAGCGCATCTGAGGGTCGTCTTCGAGCACGAAGATCTGTGGCTCCATCATGGTGCCCGTAGTATCACCCGCCGGGGGGCTGGGGACAAGCGCGGTGCGGGGACTGGAGGGGGGACTAGCTGAGAATCACACGGCGGGCGCGGCGTCCGGCTGTGCCGGACGCCGCATACGCCGTCTCCGCCGTGTGGGCGTGGTGGTGTCTCGCCCCGGTTTGGGTCTGACAACCACCGGACAGGGTTGGGGCCACAGCTCAGGAGGGGGGTTGAGCAATGCTGTGTGACTCCATGACAGTATGTTGCCACCTCTTTCCTGAAATCATCCTGAACGCATTTTGCGGACTTTTGCGCCCTTCTCGGACCCATTTTCAGCCGCCTGAGCTTGAGTTCCCAGAGCGGGATGCCGAAACAATCGAAGAGGTCGCACTTGAAAATGGACTACACACCAACGGTCCTGCTGCTGGTGGCTGGGTTGCCACTGGCCTTCTACCTGCTCTGGTACGGCTGGCGAACCGAACCAAGCCTGGGGCCCTGCCGTTCGTCTTCATCATGGCCCTCTCGACCAGCTGGACGATAGAGAGCGCCCTCGAGCTGCTGTCCACCGACCTCTCGACCAAACTCCTCTGGGCGGATCTCCAGTATCTGTCGATCTGCTTCCTGCCGGTGGCCTGCTTGGCGATGGCGCTGGACTACACCGGTAATGGCGCCTGGCTCACTCGCCGCAACCTCTTCGGCCTTGGTCTCATCCCCCTCGTTTCGCTGGGTCTCATGTGGACCAACGCGCATCACCACCTCATGCGGGCAAGCGTATGGCTCGACACCAGCGCGGCCCACCCGGTGATAGGCCGCACCTTCGGCCCGTGGTTCTGGGTGCACAGCGTATACAGCTACCTGCTTCTCCTAACCGCCCTGGCGTTTCTGGTCTACGCGCTCCTGAGCCGGCCGCCGCTGTACCGGAAGCAACCCGCGGTCCTCCTGGCAGGCCTGGCGGTGCCGGTGCTTTGGAACCTGTTCTACCTCCTCACAGCGGGACTTCTGCCCACGTTCGACTACACGCCGGCGGTCTTCGCCATCGGCGAGTTGGTCATCGCCTGGGGGCTCTTCCGCTTCCAGGTCTTCAACCTGGTCCTGGTGGCGCGCGACACCCTTCTCGAGAACATGAGCGACGGCCTGCTCGTGCTCGACGGGACCAACAGGGTGGCGGATCTCAACGAGGCAGCCCGGGCGTTGATAGGCCGGCCGGTCGACTCCATCCTGAGCAAACCGATCGCGGAGAGCTGGCCGGCGTGGGATCAGTTGGCCGAACCATACCGCACCGGCGCCGACCAGGCCCTCATATCCCTCGGAACCAACGGGGATCGCCGCGATTTCGAGGTGAAGATCTCCGAGTTGCGCGGCCGTGCGAACTTCCCGGGGCGCCTGCTGGTGCTCCACGACGTCACCGAACGTTCCGTCCTCGAAGAGAGCCTTCGCCGGCAGGCCCTCACCGACGGGCTCACGGGGCTCGCCAACCGGACTCTCTTCATGAACAAGCTGGACGACGCGATCCACGCGGCTCGCCGCCACCCCGAGAAGCTCTTCGCCGTCATCATCCTCGACCTCGACAGATTCAAGTTCATCAACGACACCGTGGGCCATCCGGCCGGGGACACCGTGCTCGAGACCGTCGCCATGCGGCTGAAACGCTGCGTGCGTGAGGTGGACACCGTGGCCAGGCTGGGCGGCGATGAATTCCTGGTCCTGCTCGACGACATCAACAGCACGAGAGACGTCGTGGTGATCCTCGAACGGATACAGGGCGAGATGCGCAGCCCGGTGTACGTGCGCCAGCAGCAGATGCTCGCCTCGGCCAGCATGGGGGTGGTCTTGTGGGACACCTCCTACCGCGGCACGGAGGACCTTCTGCATGCGGCGGACGCGGCCATGTACCAGGCCAAGGAAGCCGGAGGCTCCTGCTACCGGATCTTCGACGACCGGATGCACCGTTCCCTCGTCGAAGCTCTTCAGGCCGAGTCCGAGCTGCGCACGGCGCTGGAGCAGGGGGATTTCGCTCTGGAATACCAGCCGGTGATCGACGTCGAGACCGGCGGCGTCGCCTCGCTCGAGGCCCTCGTCCGTTGGCAGCATCCCCGCCGAGGGGTGGTGGGTCCCAACGCGTTCATCGGTGTCGCCGAGAACAGCGGGCTGATAGTGCCACTCGGCGAGATGATCCTCGACCAGGTGTGCGGCCAGCTGAGCCAGTGGCGCTCTCGTGCCAGTGCGGCCTTCGAACTGCCCGTCAGCCTGAACGTCTCCCCCCGTCAGTTGACAGAGACCGATTTCGTCGGCGCCATCCTCACTCGTATCACCGATTGGCGCCTCGCGCCCGGGGCTCTGGTGTTCGAGATCACTGAGACCGCGCTGAACCGGGACCCGGCAAGAGCCCGGACCGCCATCAAGGAGCTGTGCGGTCTGGGCATGCACGTCTGCCTTGACGATTTCGGCACCGGGCCGTCCTCGCTGCACCACCTGACGACGTTCCCCGGGCAGGAGGTCAAGCTCGACTGCGCCCTGATCGCCAAGATAGCTACCGGGACCACCGAACTCGCAGTCGTGCAGTCGATCACGAACCTCGCGCACGCTCTCGGGCTTCGTGGTCACGGCCGAGGGAGTCGAGTCGCTGCGCGACTGGCAGCTGCTCGAGGAAGCCGGCTGCGACCGTATCCAGGGCTACTACTGCGGCGAGCCGATGTCTCCGCCGGTCCTACTGGGATACCTGGCGAGCCATAACGCGACCCCGGGAGCCATGTCGGTCCACCGCCGTCCGGCCACTCTCTAGAGGGCCGCGCCGTCCGGCGGGATCAGTCGCCGCTGAAGTCCAGTCTGGTCCCCTGCCCGATCTCTCGCGGGGTATTCGTGAGCTGGACGAGGCCTTTACCGTCCCTCCGCACCGAGGTGTTGCCGCACCCGCCCGCCTGGTGAGCCTGGTAGTTCACCCGAACGGCCGCGGGCCGCACGGTGACCCCCTCCTCGGTCTTCCCCGCCAGGTCGCTCCAGCGGACCGCCACGGAGGGAGCATCGCAATCGGCGAACACCTCCGACCAGACCATGGGGTTGCGCAGATAGCCGTGGTGCGGAGCGGAGCCGGCCCGGCCGGCTCCGGCGGGCGGCCGGCCGGGGTGCATGAGATCGCGTATCGTCGTCGCTTCGCCCGTCTCCAGATCGGTGATCTCCGAACGCCAGGCCCCCGGCACCTCGCGGGGAGCGGTAGACGCGCAGGCGGTAGGGCCGCCCCGGCCGCCAGTCGAAGGCCATCGTGTTCGGGTCGCCGGAGAAGGCGCGAAGGACGGGCTCCGACCCGGGCAGTACGGCACCGCCCCGCTCCTGACTGGCGTAGCCGCCCCAATTGACCGCCGCGCCGCCCGGAAAGCGGCGGTTCCACTGCAGCCCGGTGTGCCCGCCTCCCCAGGTGAGGCCGTCCTCCTCGAAGTCCACCTGCAGGGCCCAGAAGTAGAGCGAAGGGACCCGGGGCGGGACGAGGACCTCGAGCACCGCAGACACCTCGACCAGGCGGGAGGCGGGAGCGGTCCGGGGCATCTCCCAGATGAGGTGGAACGACGAGGCGCCGTTTGGAGAGCGGGGCGGGCCCGCTGCGCGCGGCCCGCCCCCCGTCACCACGGTCGTCATGGCCTTCGTCAGCGCTCGCAGTCTGTCGCCGAAACCGGGCATCAGGGTGCTACGATTCTAGAAAACCGGCGGGGCCGGATGACCGCCAAGCACGACGGGGGGCGACCATGGGCGAGACGCGGAAGTTCACCATCCTCCACTCCAACGACATGCACGGGGACTTCCTCGCCGAGCAGGATGCCGGAGGAGGCGAGCTCATCGGCGGCCTGCCCCTTCTCTCCGGCTACATCAACAAGGTGCGCGCCGAGGAAGAGAACGTCCTGTACGTCATCGCCGGCGACATGGTGCAGGGTTCCATCATCGACTCGGACTTCAAGGGCACGTCCACCATGCAGATCATGAACTACCTGGCCCCCGACGTCGTCGCCCTGGGCAACCATGAGGTGGACTACGGCCTGCCTCATCTGCTCTTCCTCGAGAAGATCGCCAACTTCCCCATCGTCAACGCCAACCTCTACATCAAGCCGTTCGAGAAGCGGATGATGCGACCCTACCACATCATCAACAAGGCCGGCTTCGACATCCTCTTCACCGGCATCCTCACCGAGAAGACCATGGACTCCCTCAAGCTCGACGAGCTCATCGGCACCTTCGTCACCCTCGAGGAGGCGAGCGCGGAGGTGGGCAAGATCTGCGACGCTTTCAGGAGCGACGACATAGACCTCACCATCGTTCTTACCCACATCGGGTTCGAATCCGACAGGCAGCTGGCGGCTATGCTGCGCCCGGAGTGGGGCGTGGACCTGATCATCGGCGGCCACAGCCACACCATCCTTTCCGAGCCGGCCGTCGTCAACGGGATACTCATCACCCAGGCAGGCACCGGAACCAACCAGATCGGCCGCTTCGACATCGTCGTGGACGACGACACCAACTCGATCATCGAGTCGAAGTGGCAACTCATCCCGATAAACCAGGAGATCGCCGAGCCCGACCTGCGCATGGCGGAGTTCATCGAGTCCTTCAAGGACATCGTCGACCGCAAGTACAGCGTCATCATCACCAAGTTCGCGCAGAAGCTCACCCACCCGCTGCGGGAGGAGGAGAGCGCGCTGGGCGACCTGCTGGCCGACGCCATCGCAGAGGGCACGCAGTGCGAGGTGGTGCTGCTCGGCGCCGGGTCGGTGAGGGTCAAGGAGCTGGGGCCGGCCGTGAGTCTCATGGACTTCATGGCCTGCTTTCCCTACGACGACTCGCTGACCCGCTACACGTTGAGCGGCGCCGCGCTCAAGAAGGCGTTCGCTCACTGGATGAGGCCGGAGAACCGGGACGGGGAGGGCGAGTGCTACCAGGTGAACGCGGCCGTGCGGGCGGTCTACTCGAATGCCGGGCGGCAGTTAGTGTCGCTGGAGGTGAACGGCGAGCCGGTGGCCGACGAGACGACATACCGCGTGATACTCCAGGGCTACCACGCCAAGAACGCCAAGGCCTATCTCGACCTCGATCCGTCAGACCTTACCGCCAACGCCCCCGCCCGGGTGATGGCCACATCCGCGCAGACGGTGCTGAAGGAGTGGTTGGCCACCCACCAGAACGTCGACCGGAAGGTCGAAGGGCGCCTCGTCTATCAGCCGTGAGCAACGGGCGGGGCCCCAGCTTCATCGAGCGAGTCGAGGAAGTCGTCGAGACTGCGCTTGAGAAAGAACTCGAGGGCGGCAAACGAGCGCTCCAGGTCGAAGCCCTTGGGCCTTAGCGCCGCCTGCAGGGCCAGGCCGTCGACGATGGCGACCATCAGCGACACGAAACCTATGTAGCGCTCCCGGTTCTCGGGACGGACCCTGTCGGCCAGCCCCAGCCACTCCACGTTCATCTTGTAGTACCACTCGTAGAGCGCGGCGACCCGTTCCCGCAGCCGCTCATCTCTGATGACGTGAGGGAGCAGGTCGAAGAACACCAGGAAGCCCTCGGCGTCCGCCGTCAACCGGGTCTGCCCCTCGATGTACCGCTGCAGCCGTTCTTCGCCCGCCGTCCCCCGAGTGTGCTCCGCCAGAGCGAGACAATCGTCGTAGTCGAGGGAATCGAGGATGGCGAGGATGAGCCCATCCTTGTTGCCGAAGTAGTACTTGATGGAGGCCTTGTTCTTGCCCGACTCCGCCGCTATGGCGTCCAGGCGCAAGGCGTCGAAGCCGCCGGCGAGAAGGAGCCGCCGGGCGGCGTCGAGCAGCCTCTTGGCCGTATCCGGGCAGCGAGAGGGCAGGGTCTTGCACCGGAAAGCCGAGGAGTTCGTGAACGTCGCCGGTCACGGCTTGTCCTCCGGCGCCGCCGTCCGGTGCTCGCGCCACCGGCGGACGTAGGTCTGCGCCGAGTCGACCGCCCCCATCAGACCGCGGGGCGCGACCATGACCAGGATGATCACCAGCGCCCCGAAGATCAGCATGCGGAAGTTCTGGAAGGCGCGCAGCCAGTCGCTTACAAATATGACGATGAACGCGCCGATGGCAGGACCGGGGAACTTCCCGACCCCTCCGAGCAGCACCATGATGACCAGATAGATGAAGACCTCGAGACCCAGGATCCGTGGAGAGACGACGCCCGTGTAGTGGGCGTAGAAGGCGCCCATGAGCCCCGTCAGGGTCCCGGAGAGCGCCACGATGAGCAAGGACACCTTGTATCGCGAAATACCCAGGCTCTGGGCGAACGACTCGGAGTCGTGCAGGGCGACGAAGCTGGTGCCGAACCTGGAATTGATGGCGAAGTAGCAGACAACCAGACACAGCACGAAGAGGCCGAGAGCCAGGTAGTACCAGGGGATCTGGTTGGAGCCGCCGAGAAGGTGGTCGCCCACCTTGTAGGGGGTGATGGGAGAGATGCCGCGCTTGCCACCCGTCCCTATCGCCTGGCCGACGGTCAGGAGCGGAGCCAGGACCTCGTAGAAAGCCAGCGTCAGCAGCGCGACGTAGATGCCGGCCAGCCGCAGGCTGGGCAGGCCGAGCAGCACGGCGACGATCGCGCCCACCGCCGCGCCTGCCAGCAACCCCCACCAGGGATTCAGGCCGGCATTCTCGGACAGCATGGCGGACGCGTAGGCGCCCAGCGCGAAGAAGCCGACCTGGCCCAGGTTGAAGATCCCCGCGTAGCCGAGGAGCAGGTCCCAGGAGACGGCGACCCCTCCCCAGATCATGGAGACGACGAGCAGGCGCATGGTGTAGTTGCTGTCGCCGAAAGCGAGGGGCAGCAGGGCGAGGATGACGACCATCCCGATGGTGATGCCGGTCTGGCGGTTGAGCCGCAGAGCCTTTGGCCGGTCACCCGGCAGCCGGACCTCTTCCACGCGCTCGCGCTTCATGCCGCCCTCACCCTTTCCTCGCCGTGGCGCCGAATAGACCGGCGGGCCTGACGAGCAGGATCAGGAAGAGCACCAGGAACCAGAATGGCATGACCCAGAGAAGCCCCAGTTGCCACCCGACGATGGCCTCCAGGATGCCGAGGATGAACGCGGCGTACAGCGTCCCTTTGATGCTGCCGAGCCCGCCGGCGATGACGATGATCAGCGCCTTGACCAGGAAGGTCCAGCCTCCCAGCGGAGTCATGAAGAAGCGCGGCGCCAGAAGGATGCCGCCGGCCCCGCACAGCAGGGTCGAGATACCGAAGGTGATGGCGAACACCCGGAACAGAGGGATGCCGACGATGCGCGCACCCGTGGGATCTTGAGCCACCGCACGCATGCTCATCCCGGTTCGGGTCTTGCCCAAGAAGACGAACAGGACCACGGCGACCACTAGAGCGAAGATGAACATGCGCGATCAGTTGCCAGCTGATGGTGAACCCGGCGATCTTGACGCTCCCCGAGAGGAACTCGGGCAGTGACTTGGTGCGGGCTCCGAAGATGACCAGCACCAGGTTGTCGAGGAACACGGCCAGACCCAGCGTCACCAGAAGCACGCTGAACTCGAACTCCGGCCGCTTGCGCAACGGGCGGATGAGGACCTGGTCGACCACCACCCCGAACAGGAACATGATGGGCAGGACGATGAGGAAGACGAGGAAGTAGTTGAGGCTCGCGTATCCGACGGCGAGCACCCAGGCCAGATAGGCGCCCCAGGTGAAGAACGAGCCGTAGCTGTAGTTGAGCACCCGGCCGACCCCGTAGCAGAGCGTGAACCCGACCGCCACCAGGAAGTAGACGATCCCGATGGTGACGCCGGTGATGAGGACTTCTGTGAACTCTCGCACTCTCGCTCCTGCTTCCCCTGCCGCCTAAGTGATCCCGAGGAATACCTTGCGGACCGCGTCACTGCTCAGGGCCTCATCCTTGCTGCCCGAGAAGGCGATGCGCCCGTCTTCCAGGAGGTAGATGTAGTCCGATTGCTCCGCGATGTCTCCGGTGGTCTGCTCCACCAGCAGGATGCTCAGCCCCCGGTCGCGTAGCGCCACGATCTGCTCGAACACCTGGGTCCGGAGGATCGGGGCGAGACCGAACGACGGCTCGTCGATCGCCAGGAACTTGGCGTCCGACATCAGCCCGCGTCCGATCGCCAGCATGCGCGCCTCGCCTCCGCTCAGATTGAGGGCCCGCTTCTTGGAGAGGGTCTTCAACTTCGGGAACATCGAGAAGACGAACTCGAGATTCTCCGCTTCCTTCTTGCGCGCGGACTTCGCGTAGGCCCCAAGACGCAGGTTCTCCATCACGGTCATCTCGGGGAACAGATGGCGTTCCTCCGAGATCAGCACCACGCCCATCTCGACGAGCTTGTGCGAAGGGAGTCCCTGGATCTCGTGGCCCTGAAACCGGATGATGCCGCTGGCCGGCTTCATCAGCCCACAGATGGTCTTGAGCAACGTGCTCTTGCCGTGGCCGTTGGGGCCGAAGATCGACACCAGCCGGCCCTCAGTCACCTGGAGGGAGATGTCGTGGATGGCCTGGTACTCGCCATAGAAGACGTTGATGTTCTCGACCTCAAGCACGCTTGCCCCCGACCAGGCACTCGATGACCGCAGGATCCTCAACGACGGCGCGAGGCTCTCCCAGCCGGAGGGCTTCGCCGTTGTTCAGGATGAGCAGCCGGTCGCAGGAACGGGTCAAGGCGCTCATGAGGTGCTCGATCATGATCACCGTGAGGCCCCACTCCTTGTTGAGCCGCTGCAGCAAGGCGAGGCTGAGTTCCGCTTCCACGGCGCTGAGGCCGCCGAGAGCTTCGTCCAGCATGATCAGGCGCGGCCGCGTCGCCAGTGCCGACGCCAGCACGGTGAGCTTCTTATCGTAGAGCTTGAGGGAGGCCACCGAGCGGTCCTCTTTGCCCTCCAGCCCCACAAAGGAGATGAGATCGCGCAGGTCCTTCCAGGGAGCCTGCCGGGCGCCGTCGCCGACGCGTCCCGTCGCTCCGAAGTACTCGCCGATCCGCAGGTTCTGCACCACGGTCATCGACTGGAAGGGTTGCGGGATCTGAAAGGTGCGGGCCACTCCGAGATGGGTCACCCGATGGGGCGGGAGACCGTTGATGCGCTTGCCGTCGAGCAAGATGTGGCCCGAGCCGTGGAGGAATCCGGAGATGAGGTTGAACACGGTCGTCTTGCCGGCGCCGTTCGGCCCGGCGATGCCGAAGACCTCGCCCTCCTCCACGTCGAAGGAGAGGTCGTTCACCGCGGCGAGCTCGCCGAAGCGTTGGGTGACATTCTCAAGGGCGAGCAACGCCATGCGAAGGTCCTCGGTCCGTTCTTGCTGTCCTAGTTCTGCCTACCGTGGCGGCTGCGCCCGGCCGAGGCCGGGCGCAGCCGCCCCTACTACTTGGTCGCCCTCGCTACTTGGCCGGCCACGCCGGCTGGATGTACGGCGGGAAGATGAACGGGTCGGTGCCGAAGAAGGCCAGCTTGCCGTCGCCAAGATACTGGGCGTACGCGATCGGGAAGTCCGGGCCGGACTTGACCGTCTGTTCGGGGTTGTTGAAGTCATAGATGCCCAGTAGACCGGTGTACGTTGTGCGTCCGGATGTAGTCCTCGATGTCCTTGTACTTGGTCGGATCGCCGACGGCCTTCACCGCTTCGACCCAGATCATGACCGAGTCGTACGTCGACGGCGGGGTGGTCAGCGGCACGTCCATGCCGAACATCTCTTTGAAGCGGGCCTTCCATGCGTCGTTCGCGGGGCTCGGCGGGACGTAGCTGGTCACATAGCCCATGACGCCGGTCAGGTCGTTGCCCACCGCCTCCTGGGTCTCCTTGAACACCACCATGTAGGAGATGTCGAGCAGCGACGGGCTCGGGTTCTCCATGAACTGCTTCACGAACGAGGAGATGTCGGCCACCGAGAGTACCGAGCACACGATCGCGGCCGGTTGCTCGGCCCGGATCTTGGTGAGGATGGAGCCCCAGTCGGTGGTGCCGTAGGGGAAGGTCTCGTTCATGACTACTTGCCAGCCGGCCTTCTCGGCCTCAGCGGCCACGGCGGCGGTGTAGTTGAGGTCCCACTCGAGGTCACCGTGCAGGATGGCGATCTTGTTGTTGGGATAGGTGTACTTGTCCTGGAACTGAATGATGCCTTCCCAGGCCCGCTTGCCGTAGTCGGCTTCGATAGAGAAGACCTGGAACATATTCCCGTACTTGGCCGGATCGGCCTTCACCATGTCGGCGGCCCGCACCGAGCCACTGCCGTGGATGAAGGGAACGTCGCTGTTGGCGCCGTAGGCTTCAAAGTCCGGACCGTAGCCTCCGTAGCCTTCCACCACCACGTCGACCTTCTCCTTGTCGATCAGGTAGTCCTTGGAGGCCGCCACCGTCTCGGGCAGCAGTTCCTCGATGTCGAAGATCTTCAGCTCCACCGGCCGGCCCAGCAGTCCGCCGGCGGCGTTCAGGTCGGCCACCGCCATCTCGAGGCCCATCTTCATGTGCTCGCCGTCGGCCGCGTAGGCGCCGGTCAGCGGCAGCGGGGCGCCGATCTTGATGGGGTCGCCGCTCGGACCACCCGCCACCGTCGTGTCGGTGCTCGCAGGGGCCGCGGTCGTATCGGTGCTGGCCGGCGCGGCCGTGGTCGCCGTCGTGGCGGGCGGCGCGGTCGTGGTCGTCGTCTCGCCCCCGCACGCCGCGGCGAACGCGGCGAGCGAAAGGATCAGGATCACCGCGAGGGACGCGACCAGACTCGTCTTTGTTCGTGTGCTCATACCCTTACCCCCTGTCCTACAGTGTCTTCTCTATGTCGATGGCCACCGTCTTCAGGTGGGTCACATCGTCCAACGTGTAGCGGCCGCCCAGCCGCCCGTGGCCGCTCTTCGTGCCCCCGCCGCCGCCGAACGGCTCGTGGGCCTCCCAGTAGTCGGTGCTGTCGTTGAACACGATATTGCCGGTGCGGAGCTTGTCCGCGTACCAGAAGCAGCGCTTGATGGAGGAGGTGAAGACCGCCATCTGCAGACCGTAGCCGGTCTCGTTGGCGATCTCGACGGCTTCCTCGTCGGTCTCGAACTCGATCACGGGCGCCACCGGGCCGAAGGTCTCCTCGAGGTTGAGGAGCATGTCCCGCGTGACCCCGTCGATCACTGTTGCCGGGAAGTACAGGTCGGTCGGCCTGCCCGGCTCGCGCGCGCCGCCGAGCAGGATCTTCGCCCCCTTGGCCCGGGCGTCGTCGAGGTGTTGCTCGGTCTTGACCGCCGTCGGCTCGTTGTTGAGCGGCCCCATGCTGGTCGCCTCGTCGAGCGGATCGCCCGGCGAGTAGCCTTTCGCCTCTTCCAGCAGCAGCGCCAGGAACTCGTCGTGGACCTTCTTGTCCACCAGGATCCGCTCCGTCGCGCAGCAGACCTGACCCGCGTTGTAGAAGCAGCCGAAGGCCGCGGCCTTGGCGGCTTCCACCAGGTTCGCGTCGGCACACACGATCACGGGACCGTTGCCACCCAGTTCCATGAGGGTCATCTTGATGCCCGCCCGCGAGCAGATGGCCTCGCCGGTCACCGTCTCACCGGTGAAGCCGATAAGGGCCACGTCGGGATGCGCCACCAGATAGTCGCCGACGGCCGCGCCGGGGCCGGTGATGAGGTTGAACACGCCCGGCGGAAGGCCGGCCTCGTCCAGAGCCTCCTGGATGCAACGCCCCACCAAGATCATCGAGAGCGGGGTCGTGGACGCCGGTTTCATGATCACCGTATTGCCCGCCGCCAGTCCCGGTCCCAGGTACTCGGAGGGGATGACCGTCGGGAAGTTCCACGGCGTTATCACCGCCATCACGCCATACGGCTCGCGGAACGTCAGCACCCGCTTCGCCGGATCGCGCATGGGGATGACCGGCGTCTCCATGCGGACCACGTCCTCCGCGGCGAGCTGGAAGTTGAGCGCCGTCTCGAGCACCTCCGGCAGGCCTTCACCGGCGTAGGGTTTCCCCTGCTCCACGCAAAGTACCTCGGCAATGCCCTCCGCCCGTTGCCGGATCAGTTCGGCCATCCGCAGGATGACTTCCGCCCGCTTGAACACCGGCATGCCCCGCCACGCGGGCCAGGCCGCCTTGGCCGCGGCCACGGCGGCGTCCACGTCCTCGGTCCCACACCGGGGGACTTCCGCCAGAACCGCCCCGGTCACCGGGCTGCGGACGGCGAACTTCGCCCCGGACGCCGCGTTCACCCAGCGTCCGGCGATCAGGTTGCTCTTGTCGTGCAGTTCCTCGGGAATCCGCACGTCGCCACTTGTTCGCACCATAGGCCCCCTCGCTCCCGCTCGCTTCTTCGTCTTCCCGGCTCGCTAGAGCCAGCGCGTGCTTCGCCGGGCGATGCGCAGCCCGGCGCGTTTCAATTCTTCCACATACGAGAGACGTACCTCCCGCGCCAGGGCTTCGGGCGGCAGCACGCCACGCTGGGTGATAGTGCCGTCGAGAAGATAACCGGCGTAGATGGCCGCCGGGGTCGAAGTCCCGTAAGAGATGCGGTTGGCGCCGGGGATCATCTTCGTCACCTGCTGGATGTTCGGCGGGAAGACCCAGAAGGTCTCGGTCGCCGGCTCGCCCTCCTTGGCGTACAGGTCGATCATGTAAGCGCCTTCGTCCACGATGCGGCCCTCGGCGGCCAGCCTCGCGATCTCCTCTTTGGGAGCCGATGGCGGCAGGACCGATACGAGCACGTCGATCGGCCGCACGTTCTGGCCCCGGATCTGCCGGGCGAGAGGACTGGCGATGCCTGTCTCCACCAGGATCTTGGCCTTCTTCATGCCCTCTTCGCCGCCGGCAAGCTTGAAGTCCAGATGCCGCAGGCCCTTCTCGCCCAGCTTGGGCAGGAAACGCGGCAAGGTGGAGCACTCTTCGTGCTCGTGCAGCACGGCGGCCAGCCGGCCGACCGGAGCCGGGAAGTCCACGTACTCCCAGCCGGCGAAGGGCTCCGCCCGCAAGAACCGCCCGTCTTCGTAGTAGAGCGTGGGCGTCTGCGAGTCGATATAGTAGGTCTCCTGCGACCACACCTGCACGGGTACCTCGGACTTGAAGAACCCGCCGGCCTTGATCCGGACCGCCTCACACCGGTCCATCTCTTCGTAGCCGATAGCAGCCAGGGTGTTGGTGACGCCGGGGGTCATCCCGGTATGGATGAGGGCCGTGCGGCCGATGGCCTTGAAGTCGTCGTCAAGGGCGATCTGGAGCAGATAGCCGTCGTCGATCGTGCCCCCGTCGACGCGTGTCGCCATGTCCAGGTAGTGAGTGCGGGCCTTGAGCGCGGCCTTCATGAGGGGGTCGTCCCACTCAGGGATGACGGCGTTCAAGAGGAGATCTGCCCCCTGGGCCAGACCGGCGACATGATCCACGTCCCGCGCGTCGACCTTGACGGCGGTGGTCTTCCCGGCCCCCCAGGCAGCCTTCACTTCCTCCGCCCGCGCCAGGTCCCAGTCGCCTATGACGATCTCGTCCACCGCCGGATGCTTGGCGAGATTCCATAACAGGACGTATCCCTGCTCGCCGGCGCCGATGATGACTACTTTCATGGGCTCCCCCCGAAGGACAGTAACCAACCGGTCGGTTAACTCACCACCACTATATGCCCAATCGCCGCCGCGACGCAATAGGCAACTTCATTCCAGCGAGACGCTGCCGGACACCCGCGCGCCGGCGCCTTACGCCTTCCTTATGGTCTTCCCACTAGGGTTATTGCGCGGATGTAGGATTCACGATCCCTGCCGCAGCCTGGAGGTGCCATGGCAAAGACGAAACGTTTCAGGACCAGACGCAGCAAAGTGACGCTGACTGTCGTCTGCATCGTGGTTCTCGCGCTCGTGGCCTTCTTCGTGTATCGCGGCGTCTCGGGCAATGCCGAGGCGGCGGTGACCTACACTACCGGGACAGTCGAGAAGATGACCCTCACCTCCTCGATAGCAGGCACCGGCAACGCGGAGTTGTCCGATACCGCGTCGATCAGTCCGGCCGTGTCGGGCGACGTTACAGGTCTGTCTGTTGAAGTGGGAGACGCGGTTGAAAAGGGTCAGGTCCTCTTCACGCTCGACAACCCGCATCTCGACGTGGCCGTCTCTGACGCGCAGAACGCCTACGACAAGGCGGTCCTAGGAGTCGAGCAGGCTAAGGTGAGCGTGCTAAACGCCAAGAAGACACTCTCTGATCTCTATAACCGGAGCCACACCGCTCTGCAAATCAAGTCGGCAAGACAGGACATCACGAGCGCGGAGCTTTCCGTCGTCACGGCTGAAAACAAGGTGACTGCGGCCGCACTCGACCTGCAGGATGCCAAGGACAGCGCTGCCGCCCGGACGGTCTCCGCTCCCAAGTCCGGAGTGGTCACCGCTCTCTCGATTGAGAACGGTGACACGATCGCCGCCTCAACGGGCGCCGCCGCTGATTCTGCCCCGATGACCCTCACCAACCTCGAGTCTTTCCAGGTCACAACCACTCTTACCGAATCCGACATCGGAGGCGTCAAGGTGGGGCAGAAAGCGGTCCTGATCTTCGATGCCCTCCCTGACCTTACGCTTTCCGGCAAGGTAACCCGCGTGGACGCCACCGGCACAAACGACCAAGGAGTGGTCTCCTACAAAGTAGTCATCACTCCGGACGTCATGGACCCGTCCGTCAAAGGAGGCATGACCGTCTCGGCCAGCATCCTCACCGAGATCCGGCCGGACGTGCTGGCTGTGCCCAATGCGGCGGTCAAGACCTCGACGAGCGGTAGCTACGTGCAGATCCTTCAGAACGGCACGCCGGTCAACCAGACGGTCACGGTAGGCATCTCGACCGACAGTTACACCGAGATCATAAGCGGTCTCGCCGAGGGGCAAGAGGTGATCATCAAGACGATCGATCCCAACGCCACCACGAACACCACCGCAGCGGGCGGGGGCGGCTTCCCGGGTGGCGGCGGAGTCTTCCAGGGCGGCGGACCCCCGCAGGGATTCTAATGCAGGCGCACGTAGCCGATAACCCGGTCATGAAGGACGGGGTGCTGGCAGACAGCATGCCCATGATCCGGTGCGAGAACCTGTTCAAGGTCTACTCGTCCGGCGTCGCAGAGACCGTCGCACTGGCAGGAGTCAGTCTGGATATAGCCTCAGGCGAGTACGTCGCGATCGTGGGTCCGTCCGGCTCCGGGAAATCTACCCTCATGCACATTCTGGGCGCGCTCGACACCCCCACGAGTGGCAGGTATTGGTTCGAGGGCCAGGACGTATCGGAGTTGTCCGACGACAAACTCGCCGACATCCGGCGGACCCGCATCGGCTTTGTCTTCCAGTCGTTCAACCTGCTTCCGAGGGCAACCGTTATCCGTAACGCTGTCCTTCCCCTGGTCTATTCAGGGGTCGCTCGGCAGGAGCGCCAGGCGCGGGCCGAGCAGGCCCTCCGCACGGCGGGACTGGAGGAGTCCCACTGGTCGCATCTCTCCAATCAACTTTCCGGAGGACAGATACAGAGGGTGGCCATAGCCCGGGCCCTGATCAACGATCCCGCCCTAATCCTGGCGGACGAGCCTACCGGCAACCTCGACACCAAGACTGGAGAGGTGATCCTCGAAGCCTTCGGCAGGCTTCATGCAGAAGGGCACACCATCGTGCTGATCACGCACGAGTCCTCAGTCGCCGAACATGCCCAGAGGACCATCCGAGTGCAGGACGGCCTCATCGTGAGCGACAGCGTCAACGGGCACGGGCGGGCGGAGAAGCCGGCATGAAACTCGGCGACATATTCACCGAAGCATTCCGAGCGATCTCCGCGAACAAGGTCAGGTCAGGGCTCACCGTCCTTGGCATAGTCATCGGCATCGCCTCGGTCATCACCTTGCTCGCCATAGGCACGGGCAGCACCAACTCGATCACCTCAAGCATCGAGTCGACCGGCGCCAATCTGCTCACCGTCGCCCCCGGCTTCAGCAGGTCGGCCGGACCGGTCAGCGGCGGGCGCGGGAGCGCCCGCACGCTGACGGTGGGAGATGTGGGCGCGATCGCCACCGATGTCGGCCAGATAGCGGCCATCGCCCCCGAGGTTGATGGACGCTACCAAGTGGTGGCCACATCTGGAAACACCAACACGCAGGTGATCGGGACAGTCCCCGCCTACACCGAGGTGCACAAGATAGACATCGCGAATGGTTCGTTCTTCTCCGACGTCCAGAGCGAGAACGCCTCCCGGGTGGCCGTACTTGGGTCGACAACGGCTACCGACCTCTTCGGCGATCCGGCCAGCGGGGGGACCGACCCCGTCGGCCAGACGATCCGGATCAAGGGCCTAGCCTTCACAGTGATCGGTGTGGCCGCGAGCAAAGGCGGCACTGGCTTCCAAAACCCGGATGACGCCATCTATGTACCTCTGGCGGCCAGCCAAAGGCTCTTGGCCGGGCAGAATAAGTACGTGTCCAGCCTTGGCGTCAAAGCGGCGAGCCAGGACGCCATGGCCCAGGTACAGACCGACATCACCGACCTGCTCCTCTCCCGGCACAAGATCACCGACTCGGCGGCGGCCGACTTCCTGGTGCTCAACCAGGCCGACCTGGCCGCCAGCCTGTCGTCGACCACCAAGACCCTGACCCTGCTCCTGGCGGCAGTCGCCGGCATATCGCTCATCGTCGGCGGCATCGGGATCATGAACATGATGCTGACCACCGTCACCGAGCGCACCCGGGAGATCGGATTGCGCAAGGCCATCGGGGCCAAGAGGCGCGACGTAAGCGTGCAATTCCTGGTGGAAGCGGTGGTTCTCACTTTCTCGAGCGGGATCATCGGCGTCGTTTTGGGCGTGCTGGTCGCCATGGCTCTGGAGAAGTTCGCCGGCTACAGCTCCCAGGTGACCGCCTTCTCCGTGATCCTGGCTTTCGGGGTGTCAGCGCTGATAGGCATCGTGTTCGGCTACTACCCCGCCAGGCGGGCGGCCGGGCTCAACCCGATAGAAGCACTGCGTTATGAATAGTCCTTGGAAGAGGCCGGGGCGCCGAGTCCACGCCCCAGAATGGAGGGTCTGCAGATGAAACCATGGTTGATCGTGGTCGTGGCAATCGTGGTGATCGCCGTAGGAGTGGGCGGTTTCTTCGGCGGCAAAGCGGCGGGCGGCGGCGGCACAATCACGCCGGAGCAAGCGATAGCGGCGCTCCAGAGCGGCGGAGGTGGATTCCCGGGCGGCGGAGGTGGATTCCCGGGCCCCGCAGGAGGCAACGCTGCCGGAGGCTTCACCCGGGGCAACATCATCGCTCAGGACAGCGGCAGCATCACCGTGAAACTGGATGACGGCAGCACCAAGATCATCCTGATACCGGGGTCCGCGACCATCGCCGTGGCCCAGACCGGTACTGCTTCGGACCTCGCGGTAGGCAAGGACGTGACCGTCATCGGGGCCACGAACTCCGACGGTACCGTCACCGCCACCCAGATCCAGATCGGGACTCTTCCTGGGCTTGGCGGCAGACCGGCCGGCGCCGGTGGAACGGGGGCGACGACCCCTACGACCGCGGCGCAGTAGCCGTCTGACCCGGGCGGCCGCCCGGCCCCCGCACCCGGGGGCCGGGCGGCTGTCCTTTCGGCCATCGTGTGTCATTCCGGCGTGCGCCCAACGTCCCGCGCAAAGTGCCCCTCCTGCTCTCCGTCGTCTTGCGCGGGCGATGGGTTGTGACGTAGGGTGTCGCCATGAGTGCCACGTCGACGGACCAGATCACGCAGGCCCGGGCCGAGCGCCGCCTGCTACGGCCGCGATTCCTCGCGGCGGCCGGAGTCCTGCTCCTGCTCGCCGGCTTCATCGCTTTCATGGGCATCATCACGGCCGAGGCGCTCTACCCCGAGGGCTACAGTACATCCAAGAACGCCATAAGCGACCTGGGGGCGACGGAGCCACCGGACAGCGTCATCGAGAAGCCTTCGGCCACCGTCTTCAATGTCGCGATGATCGTCACGGGGTTGCTGGTCGCTCGCGGCGGCCTTCTGCCTGGCAGAGGGGCTTCCGCCGGGTAGCCGTGGCCATCCTCACCGGTCTGACGGGCGTGGGGATCCTGGGCGTGGGCGTGTTTCCGGGCAACTACGGGACCATCCATGCGCTCTTCGCCCTGCTGATCTTCTCCGCCGGAGGACTGGCCGCGATCGTCTCCCGGACCGTCCAGACCCCGCCCTTCAGCGTCCGTCTCGACCATCCTGGGCGTGATCTCGCTGGCTATGCGCTCGTGCTCTACATGATCCTGGGCGACAGCAGCTCCTATGGCCGGCCTCGGCATTGGGCGGGATCGAGCGGTGGGTCGCCTACCCGATCCTCGTCTGGACCATGTCTTTCGGGGGCTATCTGATGGGCAGGGCCCGCTGACGCATGCGGCCTAGATGAGGATGTCTCCCAGAGGGTAGCGCCACTTCGGCCGCGCCTCGTCGGCCGCGTAGCCCACCGGGAGGAGAACCACCGGGACGATGTTCTCAGGCAGTCCCAGGATCCGCGAGTATTCGCCGCGGCTCGAAGTGGGTCATCGGGCAGCAATCGAGGCCCAGGGCCTGCGCGCCCAGCAGCCCGTACGTGGCGGCGATATACGCCTGACCGGTGATCCATGCCCGCAGTTCCGGCTCGGGTTCCTGCGCCATCTCGTCGGCGATGCCCATGACCTTCGCCCAGATCATGTCCGGCACGGTCCGTTCCTTCATCGCCCGGCCCAACCGCTGGGTCAGGGCCGCCCAGTCGATGTCGGCACAGAACACGAGCAGATGCGAGCAACTGTTGATCTGCGCCTCGTCGTGCGTGGCCGGCGACAGCTTCGCCTTGGTCTCGGCGTCGCCGACGACCTTGATGCGCCACGGCTGGACATTGAGGCCCGAAGGGGCCAGCCGGACCATCTCCAGGAGCTCCTGCACCGTCTCTTCGGGCACTGCCTTGGGCTGGAAAAGCTTCGTCGCATATCGCTTTGTCAGCAACTCCTTGAACTCCATCACGTTCTCCTTCTTGGGCAGGCACTCGACGGGTCCGGTGCGCTCGGATAGTAGCATGCAGGCCGTCAGCGGCTGCGCGTCACCACCGCCACGGTCTCGTCGGCGATCACCCGTTCCTCGTCGGTGGGCACCACCAAAACCTTGACGCGCGAGCCCGCGGCGCTGATGTCGGCAGCCACGCCTCGCGCCTTCGCGTTCGCCCCCTGGTCCAGGTCGATACCGAGAAAGCCGAGACCCTCGCACGCCGCAGCCCGGATGGCCGCGCTATTCTCTCCTACGCCCGCGGTGTAGACGAGCACGTCCAGCCCGCCCAGGGCCGCCGCGTAGGCGCCGACGTACTTCCTCAGCCGGTAGCAGTAGATGTCCAGGGCCAGCCGGGACCGCTCGTCCCCCACCGCTGCGGCGGCAAGGACTTCCCGCATATCGTTGCTGACGCCGGATACCCCGAAAAGCCCGCTCTCCTTGTTGAGCGCGTGGTCCACTTCCTCGGCCGTCAGCCCCATCTCGCGCATGAGGTACAGAAGCGCTCCGGGGTCCACGTCGCCCGGGCGGGTACCCATCACCAGCCCCTCCAGGGGAGTAAGACCCATGCTGGTGTCCACCGACCTTCCCCTGTCGACAGCGGTAACGCTGGCCCCGTTGCCCAGGTGCGCCACGATCACCTTCAGCTCGGGCAGCCTACCGCCGAGCATCGCGTTCGCGCTACGAGTCACGGACTGCAAGGAGATGCCGTGGAAGCCATAGCGCCTGATCCCGTGACGCTCGTAGTAGCCGTAGGGAAGCGCGTACACGTGCGCCTTGGCGGGGATGGTCGAGTGATAGGCGGTGTCGAACACCGCTACCTGCGGGACATGGGGGAGGGCGCGCAGCGCCTCACGGATCCCCAGCAGCGCCGGGGGATTGTGCAAGGGAGCCAGAGGGGCGCACTCCTCGATCTTCCTAATCACCTCGCGAGTGAGCAAAGCCGGACCGGCGAAGTGCATGCCGCCGTGGACCACCCGGTGCCCGACCGCGTCCACCTCAGACAAGTCCTTGAGGAGCCCGCCATCCGGGGCGACCAGCGCCTCCAGGATCAACTCGAACGCCCGTTCGTAGTCCGCGACACCGCCCTGTTCGCCGATCCTGCTGAGCTCGTCCCGGGCGAGCACGGTCCCGGCCTCGGAGTCGCGCAGTTCGTACTTGATGGACGAACTGCCGCAGTTGAGCACCAGTACCTTCATGATTGCCGCTTCACGACCTCCGGGGACGCGGTCTGTGCCTGTATTCTGCCCGTGCTTGGACTAATCATAAGGCATGAAAACAGGTACACTGGAGCGCAATCACATCCGAGTCGCGGAGAGTATCAATGCAGAACGACGACCGACGCGAACTGACGCCCCGAGAACTGCAACGGCAGCGCCGCAAGAAGCAGATCAAACAGCGCCGGCTGGTAGCTGCTGTGTGCTTGTTGGGGCTGATCATCCTCATCATAGTCCTCGTCACCACCTGCGGTGGCTCCGGCGATGAGGAAACGACCACCACCACGAATGGTGATACGACCAACACCACGCTGGGGGCTGCCACATACCAAGCCGACCTCACCGGCGCCGACTCCGTACCCGCGGTGGAGACCGACGCGACCGGCACCCTCAACATGGACTACGACGCCGAGGCCAGGGAGTTGAACTACAGCCTCAATGTGGAAGCCCTGGACGCCCCGAGCGTGGCGACCATCTACGAGGGTGCGGCGGGTGACTCGGGGACGGCGATCTACACGTTATTCGCCGGCCCGGCCGAGAAGGCCGACTACTCTGGAGTGCTGGCTCAGGGGACCATCGACGAGGCCAATTTCACGGGGTCTCTCGAGGGAGGAACCATCGGCGACCTCATCGCGCTGATCAAAGACGGTAAGGCCTACGTGAGCGTGGGGACCACAGCCAACCCTGTGGACGCTATCCGAGGTCAGATCTCGGAGACCACCACCAGCACCACCGGGGACGACACGAGCAGTACGGAAAGCACCGGCGAGGGCGCGACGACGACCACCGGGTAGCCGGGCGACGCACGTCGCCTGGGGAAAGCGGTCGCGACGGGAAGTCGCGCCCTAGCCGAACAGCGCGGCGTAGATCTTGATGACCGCCGGGCCGATGATCACGACGAACATCGCCGGGAAGATGCACAGGATCAGCGGGACAAGCAACTTCACGGGTGCCTTCTGGGCCCGTTCTTCTATCCTTTGCCTCTGGATGGTGCGGATCTGTTCGGCCTGCACTCGGAGGACCTGCCCCAGGCTGATTCCAAGTTGCTGAGCCTGGATGATGGCGGTGACGAACGTCGTGAGGTCGTCGACGTTGCAGCGGTCGGCGAGCTCGCGCAGCGCGACCGCGCGGGTCTTGCCCATGCGAATGTGATGGAGCGCGATGAGGATCTCTTCCTTCAGCGGGCCCCTCAACCTCTCAGCGATCTTGGCCATGGCCGAGTCGAGCCCCAGGCCGGCCTCGACGCTCACGGTAAGCAGGTCGAGGAAATCTGGAAGAGCTCGGGCGATCTCCTGCTTGCGGGTGCTTACGGCCGAGTTGAGGATGATATCGGGCAGGTAGTAGGTGAACAGGACCACGAAGACCGCCAGCACGACGAACCAGATCAGTGGAAGGACACTGAGTGCCGCCAGCGCCACCAGAAGCACTAGGCCCACGGCCAGAGATACGAATTTCAGAACGAGGAGCCCATTCACATCGAGGCCTCCGGGGCGGCCGGCCGACTCGATCTTCCGCTCCAGTTTCCGGATCCGACCAGACGGGGTGATGCCCCGCGCTACGCCAGACAGTCTTCGAACCGCCGGAGCCAGCAGACGCTGAGATGCCGGCTGCTCCAACTCGGCACGGCGGAAGGCCTGCGAGTCGTACGTATCGAGTCTGTCCAGTGAGCTCATCACCTGAGCCTTGGCACCGCTTTTGCGCGTCCCCCAGACCACGAGTGCAACGCTGCCAAGAAGCAGAACGAAAACCGCCGCGTAGATACCATATTCCATCAGGACGTCCCTCTCACTTGTCCACCCGTATGATCGCGCGCATCCAGAAGATCCCGATGACCATCGCCACGGCGGCAAGCACGAGCATCGCGTTCCCCGCTCGAGTCTGTATGAGCGGAGCAAGATAACCGCGGTTCACTATCCCGACCATCCCGCCGATCGCGAACGGGAGGATGATCAGGATGATGGCGCTCAACCTTCCCTCGGCCGTCAACGTCTTGATCTCCCGATGCAGCTTCGCTCTTTCTCGGAGAACTGAGGCCGTGGACTCGTAGATCTCGGCCAGGTTGCCGCCCACCTGACGTTGGATGACCGTGCTCATCACCGCCCAGTCGAACGCCTGGGATCGCATCCGTTCGGCCGTGCTGCGCAACGCATCCTCCGGCGGCACTCCCAGTCGGATTTGGGTCAGTACCCGCTGGAACTCGGAAGCCGTGGGCTCCGGAGACTCGCGAGCAGCGATGCCGAGGGCCTGCTCAAAGCCTTGGCCTGCCTTCAACGAGCCGGCAAGCATGGTCAGAGTGTTGGGAACTTGGTCGTCAAAGGCCCGGCGCCGGGCGTTCCCCTTCGAGCTCAGCCAGAGCAGGGGGACGAAGATGACCAACAGCGCGAGGACCAAGAGCAGGATGAGCGGAGCGCCGAGCAACCTGGCCAACACGACTACGATCACCACGCCCACGAGTTGGAGAAGCGCGAACTCAGAGGCCCTGAACTTCAGCGCCGCGTCGTCGATCATCTGCTGCAGTGGATCCTGGTAACCCCTCAGCGCCAGCGCCCAGCTTGCGCCCCGACCAAGGACGCCAGGCTTGGCCGCCACCTCGTCGACAGCCTGCGGATTGAGCGCGGCCTGCCTATCGATCGCCCCTGCATACTCGGCCAGAACGTCGCGCCGCGGGAACAACACACCGACAGAAGGTACAGCATGGCGAGCACGATGAGGAAGACGACTACGCCCACCACCCAATCGCTCGCCTCCCAGCGGACGAAGCGACCGACAAGTCCGCTTCCTGCGACGTCTGTGGTCGCCCTGGGAACGGCCGTGATGCAACCAGGGTCGTGGTCGTAGTACTGATACTGATGGTGGTAGTCGTTCGGATCGAAGAACCCGCTCGGCCTGCACGGTCTGGCCGCCGGCCGCGACCGCACCGTCGGTCCCGGTGTCCGCGAGGAAGCCGGCAGGGTGAACTTGAGAACATACTGGTCGTGGATCTCCTCGGCCAAGTCTGATAGAGGAGTCAACGCCCGAGGTTCGGCGTTTCGAGATAGCGGCTGCCGGACGTTTCGGCCAGGCTCGCCAGGGGTCCCGAGTCGACTCGGTGCTCTTCAGCCCGATCACGTGATCGGGATGCCGCTCAACGCACGGCCGCACGGCCTGGGCGAGCGTGGCCGTGCTCGCCGTGTCGCCTCCATCGGAGAGCAGTATCACTAGCGAGCCCCGCTCCCAGAGCCGATGGAACGAGGCGACCGCATTGATGAGAGCGTCGTAGAGGGCCGTCTCCTTCTGAGGGTTCAGACCGGCGAGAGATGCTTTCAGCGCGTCCTTGTCGCTCGTGAACGTCTGCAGAGTCCGAACTGTGTTGAACGCCTGAACTGCGGCGCTGTCGCCCGGACGCATGGCGTCTATGAAGGCAGTGGCGGCGTCCGATGCCGCCTTGATCGACCTCCCCCTTCATGCTGCCCGATTCGTCGATGAGCAGCACTGTCTGCACGGGCGGCGGCAATGCCGCCGCCGCCTGAAGCGAGTCCACCGGGATCGGCTTGCCGTCGACCTGGAGCGTGACCGCATCCTTGGCAAGGTCCGCGAGGGTGGACGTAGCTGTCCCCCAGTCGCAGCACGAAGGAGCCTGTGGAGAGGCGGAGAGTCCAGGGAGCTTATGGCAGAGTTGGAACCTCCGGTGCGCGCCGGCTATCGCCGCCAGCGCGAGCAGCAAATAGAACCAGGCCCAGGACGAGCCCGAACCGCCGGAGCAGACGACCTCTCGCTAAGTGACCGACGTATCATAAGTCTCGAAGGCGAACACGTCGTCGGGAACGGTCACTCCGTTGTTCTTGAGGAACGGGAGGAAGGCCGGCCGGATGCCGGTGCTCTTCAGTCGACCAAGATCCCGACCGTCCTTATCGATACCGGCGGTAAAGTCGAAGACGAAGAGGTTCTGGAAGTGACCACGTCACCCTCCATCCCCTGATCTCGGTGATGTGGGTGATCCGGCGCGAGCCGTCGGGCAGGCGTCCCTGATGGACGATGAGGTGGATGGCCCGGGATACCTGCTCGCGTATGGCCCGCACGGGTCAGTCCATGCCGGCCATGAGCACCATCGTCTCCACCGGGACAACACATCGCGAGGCGAGTTCGCATGCACGGTGGACAGCGACCCGTCGTGACCGCGTGTTCATCGCCTGGAGCATGTCGAGAGCCTCGCCGCCCGATCTCGCCCACGATGATGCGGTCGGGGCGCATGCGCAGGGCGTTACGTACCAGGTCGCGGATCGTGACCTCGCCCTTACCCTCGATGTTCGGCGGCCGGTACTCCAGGCTCACGAGGTGCTCGTGGCAGAGCTTGAGTTCGGCTGGCATCTTCGATGGTGACGACCCGCTCGTCCGAAGGAATGTAGTTCGAGATGACGTTGAGCGTCGTGGTCTTGCCCGTGCCGGTACCGCCGCTCACCAGGATGTTCAGCCGGCCCTGGACGCAGGCCTCGAGGAAGTCGCTGGCCCGCTTGGTGAGGGTCTGGAACTCTATGAGAGTCGCGCGGTGAAGGGCTCGGCCGAGAACTTCCTGATGGTGAGCGCCGGGCCGCGCACGGAGACCGGCGGCAGGATGACGTTCACCCGGGAGCCATCGGGAAGGCGGGCGTCCACGTAGGGGGAGGCCTCGTCGACCCGCCGTCCTACCTGGCCGACGATCTTCTGGATGATGCGGTTGAAGTGGCCGTCGTCCCTGAACCGCTTGTCGGTCTTCAGCAGCTTGCCGCAGCGCTCGATGTAGATGTCGCGGTACCCGTTGACCATGACCTCGGTGATGGTCGGGTCGCGGAGAACTCCTCGATCGGACCATATCCCAGCACTTCGGCCATGAGCTCGTCCACGATCTCCTGGCGTTCGGCCCGGGGCATGGGGTCTGCTCGGCCACCAGAGCTCTTCGACCTTGGCCCGCACCACTCGTCTGAGCTCCTGCTCCGGCAGAGACTGGTTGTAGAGCTGAGGGCCCAATTCCTCGATCACGTACGCGTGTATGGGGTCTTGAGCTCGGTCTGCGGTCGTACGCGCGTCCAGGCGGTCCTTCGGACAGGATCCGGAGCTAACCGAGCCGGAGCGTCGGAAGGGCGCTCCTTGCGCCGCCCGTTTCGTTAGTCGCCATTCGCTCATTGACCCATCGGACTCCCACCTACCTCGTTCTAGCGTCCTCGAACAGGCCGCGGTTCGTGCCGGATGTCGGCCGCCTTTCCGGTTCCGTTGGTGCTCGGCTCAGGTAACGACTCACGAGCCCGGCCGAGTTCACGCGAAACCTTACTCCCAGGCTTGGTGCAGCAGATGAGCTCGCCGGCATTGAGGGCCCGGGGGACTTCGACGGAACTCGATATGATCGTCCTACCTCCGGCCCAGGTGCTGCTCGACCTCGGAGACTTCCAGCCCCACCTTCGAGTCCGCGCGGTTCATGACGATGAAAAGCTTCTCGTCGGATACGCCATCAGGCCCATGGTCCTGAACACCGTCTTGAGGTGCTTGACGCTGGGAAGGTCCAGACTGCCGATCAGAGAGCACGTGATCGGCCCAATCGAGGGCGGTCAGTATACGCTCCTCGAAGAACGGCGGAGTGTCGACCATGACGTAGTCGTAGCCGGGCTGCACGACGTCGAGGACGGCCTGCACATCGTTGACCGTGATCCTCCGCCTCATCCGGGTAGAGCGGTGCCGGCAGACGCTCAGCCCGCAGTCGTGTTCGACCATGAACTCATCGAGCAGGGTGACGTCGAATGCGCTTAGGACTGGACCAGATCGTAGATGGTGCGTTCAGGCACCAGGCCCAACGCTATGGCGGCATCGCCGAACTGCAGATCGAGATCGACCAGCGCGACCCGCTTGCCCGTCGGCCAGCCCGGCCGCGAGATTCGTGGCGATGAAGGTCTTGCCGGTACCGCCCTTGGTGCTGAAGACGACGATACGCTTACCCGGTTTAGCTTCCTCTCTGCCCCGTCAGGTCGGCGGTGATGCCCTCGACGTCGAGCGCTTGCCTTTGCTGACCTCGGCGGCGCCCGTGCGGCAAAGCTCCTTCTTGTCTACCGGAAGTTCGAGCGGGATCACGGCGCCGACCTGCGATGCCCTACGCAAAGCTCGGCCGGGGCAGCATTGGCCGCCGCCAACGCGGCGCTGACCCCGGCGCGCGGGCTACAATCTTCCGCACCGTCTCGAAGCCGTCCTCGGGCTTCAGATCGACGCCCATCAGTACTACATCGGGGCTCGACTCCTCGGCCGCGCGTAGAGCCGCCTCTGAATCGCCACATTCGTGGATGGCTTCGATGTTCTCGTGCCCCTGAAGCTCCCGCACCAGGGTCGCGCGAACCTGCTTACTAGCTATTGCAACGAGTAGCTTCACCCTATATCACCGGAACATGTTGGGAAAAGCGCGGCCGGTGATGTCGACCTTGGTCGTATCCTGGGCGGGCACCAGCGTGAAGGTAATCTTGCCGAAGGTCTCGACGTAGACGATCTTCTCGGCATCGGATGGGCTGACCATGAGGGTGATGACCGGGAGATCGGGCACATCCTCCGTCGTGCTCTGGTCTCTTCCGCCCAGCACCCCGCCGCCGTCTTCGTCTGGTAGTTACCGGCAGCAGGATGTCTATGCCCAGCACGTCCACCTGCTGAAGAATGGTGATGCTGACGTTGGAGACGGTCGGCGTCAGATTGAACCCGGTGAGAGCTTTGATTCTGGCGATCTCGGCCGGCGCGAGGACCATGCCCAGGCCCATGGGAGTCGTGGAAATCGTGGTCGAGGTAGTGGACCCCGTCGTCCCGCGCGGCGGCTCTGTGGATGAGGTGGTCGGCGGTTGAATTTGTACCGCGTTGAACTCGCCGGCATCGAAGGTGGCAATCACGTCCACCCGGTCGCCCTCCTTGATCGCCCCTCCGACCGCGTTCCGACGATCAACCGCAATACTGACGGCGCGCATCCCCATCTTGATACGGTAGGAAAGGCTCTGCTGCTCCGGCGCGCCCAATTGGCCCTGAAGTATCTGCTGCCCCTTGGCCACGGGTACGGTAGGCACCATACCCTGGAGTTGAGATTCGCTACTGAGAGCTCCCGGAGCGACGGAACTGACGACCACCGTCTTGCGCTCTATCAGATTGTTGGCGACGATCTCCTCGCCGGTAGCACACGCCGGGAGGTCGGCAGTGGCCACCAGCACCACCTGAGTCGGCTCGGCTACAGTCTCCTCATTCCTCAGAGAGGATACGTACCAGACCACAAGTCCTGCAGCGGCGAGGGCCAATACCACAGCCGCGATTATAGCGATGGTCCTGCGTCGCACGCGAACTCCCTTCCTTTGTTGCCCTGTCCGGGGCTACCACAGATATATATATCGGATGAAGCGGCCAATCCCTGCACCGGCCGCGGGGGAGTCTGGGTCCCGATTCTGTCAGGACTGCGGTCTCGATGTAGACCCCGGTCGGCTTGTTAGGGGTCCACTGCCCCGTGTGGATACGAATGGATGAACTTACCCGTAAGGGCGGCGTTCTTATTATTGTCGTGTGCCTGGGTGGCTATCTGGAACGCGGCAAAGGCCTCTATCTTGTAGAGTGCGCCACCGGGCAGGGGAGAGCAGAGCGCGACGGTCACGGTCTTGCCGACCGCTTGGTCCACAGGTCATTCCATTGCCCAGCAGGAGCTCGCCGGGTCGTTGGGGAGAAGTCTCCGATATCGGCGAACCCGTTGCGGTTACCGCCATTCGTCCAGTCAGGAGTGAGCCTGAGGCCGGCAGTCACAGGCGTTAGTCCAAGGGAGATAGCCAACTCGTGCTTGGTGTTTTCGTTCATGAGCACGTCGGCCTGAAAGTCTCCGCCGAACAGTTTCTTATCCTGTTCTGCCACCATCACCGGTGTGTTGAACACGAAGACCTTGACGCGGACGCTGGCGCTCAAAGTGGCTTGGACGCCGCCCGCGGCCGAATACGCATTTGCGCCTTCGTTCACGTAGATCACCGGGAAGCCTCGTGCGAACCATTCGTAGTGGGCAAGCGCCACTCCGCCGGGGAAGGTGCTGCCCTTCTTCACCGTTACGATGTCAATCTGTGCTGTGCTATCGCTCCCGAAAGACGGGGCGCTCAGCGTCGTCGTGCCAACGAACGTCCCACTACCTGCCGGACTGGCGTTGAGGGTCACTGCTTTCCCGTCGATGGCAACCTGGACGCTGGAATCCGCGAGGTCCGTCGTCTGCAGAGTTATTGTGACGCTCTCGCTCAATTGGGTGACGGGATTCGCCGGGACGTTTATTGTCCGGTCGATCTTCACTCCCCGCACCACGGAAGTCGTCCCGGGCACGTAGAGACTCCCCGCAGGCGAGGGCAGGTCGAGCAGATCCTGGTTCGCGGCGTTCTGAGCGAACACCGATACGTCATAGAGGATGGAACCGCTGCCCGAGTTCACCGGGATGCTAGCGAGACGGCTGCCGGAGTAGATCCCCTGATCGCCCGCCGTGTCCGATGCTGGGTTCGTGATGGAACAGCTTGTCATCACTGTCCCAGACGGAGCCGTATAGCGGATCAGGAAGTGATGGGGCTTGAGCCAGGAGAAGGCAATGGGGAATAGTCCGTCAACCCCGGTCAGGTACACCACCTCGGCTTTGGCGTGAGCCTTGACCGAGACTCCTCCGTCTGCCCGATGACCCGGGCAAAGGAGAACATCACGTGGTTCTCCTGGAGATTGACCGTTACCGACGGATTGACCGTTACCGACCCGGGTCGACAACAGCTCCCAGGTGACGTCTGGCTGGTCCCAGCGAGACAGATTCGCCCCTACGACTCTCGACACCGCGGCGTTCTCGTACACGTACTCGCGTGCCTGGGGAACCACCGTCGGCCTAGTTGCCCGAGATCAGTTCCTGCGCCCGGCTTCGGCGGCGGCATCGGCTGCCGACTGCAGCTCCCGGTCGCGGTCGTAGAGGGACCCGAGATCGAGGACCAGCGCGCCCACCACGAGGAGGACCAGCAAGAAGAGCGCCACGATCACCGCTACAGCGCCGGTTTCGTCCTTGAGATGGCTTCTCTCACCCAAAATGCCGAAAACCCTACTCACGTCGCATCACGACCGAGGCCTTTATCCCTAAGGTGGATCCTATTCCTGGTATGGAGCAGGAGGAAGGTGAGGAATGTGCAGGTACCGTTCACGGTCACGGTGAACTGGTTTCCCTGGGAGGTCGCGGGCAACGAATACGCTACCGACGTGTTTACCATGTTTGCCGTGGCGATGGAGGCGGCGGCGTCGGCCCGCTCGTCCACTGACAGATACCGGGCGGCATCGCGAGCAACGTGGGTAAGCTGGAGATCGTTGTAGAAGTAGAGCCCGGAAATCGATGATGCCCAGCATCAAGACCAGCAGCACAGGAAGGACCAGCGCGAACTCAACGGCGGCCGCACCCCTCGTCGTCCCCACGAAGACGAATCCCCATCCGATTTCGGCACTTCTTCATGGTATGCATCATCCGGAGGCAAACTCAAACCTCATACTGCTCTCTACAAATACCATAACTTGAGGAACAAATGTGCAATTGATGGTCTCCCCAGAGGAATACTTTCGAGAGATCGGGCCCGAGGCCATTTGGCTCTCGGGCCCGATCTCGCCTTTGCCCGCATTCCCAAAGTCGACTACAGGGCGGCTGCAGCGGCGCGGAACTTGGTGTCGAGACCTTGCCCGACGAGCGTTACAGCGGCAATAATGAAGACGGCGATCAGCGTTACCATGATGCCGTACTCCACAGCCGTTGCGCCCCGCTCGGATTTGACCAAGCCCTGGAGCCAACAGGAGAGATAAGCATGAAACATGTTGATCATTCGATTCACCTCCCCTCAGTCTGAAGTCTTCGGAGGCCAGGTTCTGAGGCCTCCGTAGAAAAATTGACCACAACAGAAGAATACGACAAGAAAACTGCGGTTGCCCGATGCGTAAGTCTAGTTCATGGCCGGCGGTGGTCCAGTTTGGAAGCGCCGGTCCCCTGGCCAAAGGTCCAAACGCGGCCACGTAGGCGGCCGCTCCTCGGCACCGACCAAATTCTTGAAAGAAGTGGCTCGGGCACCTACCGGTGCCCGAGCCAACTGGCGTTCCAACGTTGTCTACGGAACGGCTTTAATCTTGGTGGCTACACCGCCGAACATGGTGGACAGGTTAGTTCCGATGAGGCCCACAGCCACGATGATCGCAACAGCGATCAGGGACACCATGATGCCGTATTCCACAGCCGTTGCGCCCCGCTCAGATTTCAGCAGAGCACGAAGATAGGTGCGAAACACGTCGATTCGAAGCATGTCGATCATTCGATTCACCTCCCTTCCGGTTAAATCTCCGGGGACTCCTTGCGGGAGACCCAGCGTAGAAAAATCTACTACAACAAGAGAGTAAAGGAAGGAAACAGCAATTCCCCGATGCACAAGTCCAGTTCAGAGGCGGCGATAGTCCAGTTCGAAGGCCCTAGTCTCCTGGTCGAAGGTCCAGGCGCGGCCACTTCCGAGGCTCCGCAGGTGCATCCGGGAACACGAGAATCAAGCCTCTAGCTCAACATGCCCAGATAAGCATCAAGCATCCAGGGCCCGTACAGAAGCGCGATGACCGAGC
>CAVRJE010000017.1:0-209230 GCA_963721365.1 uncultured Actinomycetota bacterium | reverse complement strand
GTCGGAACGTCGCTGTCGATGCCGATCAAAAAAAAGTCGTTTATCTTTTTCAGCTCCTGTACTTCGGCGGGATTGCGGATGCCGTCGATCACCCAGCGCTTTTCCGCCGCGGCCAGCACCTGTTCGCGGACCAGCCTGCCCAATACCCCGGCTCCACCCTCCCGGCGCAGGCGGTTGCCGATGTCCTGCATCTGGCCGCGATTGACCCGGGGATCGGCCTTGGCCGCTTCCCGGCGCACGATATCCGAAAGGGAGATGGCGCGATAGCCGTAAGCGCCGAGAATGCGTACCGCTTCGCCTTTGCCGGAAGCCATGCGCCCGGTCAGGCCGATGCACAGTTTCATTCCGTCCACGCTCACTCCGTCCGGCCGTAGCGCACGCTGTCGGCCAGGATATCCTGTTCCTGCCACTCCTTGATCCAATCGGCGACCTTGAAGATCCTGTAGCGCTCGGCGCCGGGCTGCGAGACCAGGACGCGGTTCAAGCCGGCGTTGATGATCATTTTTTTGCAGATGAAGCAGGGAAAAGCGAATATGGTCTCGCCGCCCTCGCGCTGCTCTCCGAAATATAGATGTCGCCCCCGAGCAGGCTGACCCCGGCCCGGGCGGAGTTGATGATCGCGTTCTGCTCGGCGTGGACCGAGCGGCACAGCTCGTATTGGCTGCCCGAGGGGATGTTCAGCTTCTGGCGCAGGCAAAAGCCATGGTCCAGGGGAACTGCGCGTGTGCCGCGGCGCCCCCACGTAGCCGGTGGCGATGATCTGGTCCTCCTTGACGATGATGGCGCCGATCAGCACTTTCAGGCAGGTGGTATTGCGGAAACCACCTGGGCAATGTTCAAATAATAGTCTTCCTTCTCCGGCCGTTCGATCATCAGTGCATCTTACATTTTCGCGGTCCGCTTTGCAAGTCGTTGCCGGCGGAAACGCCGGGCGACCCGGCCGCGGCAAATGAACCTTTACTCTTCGATCTGCACCCGGGAGATCCGGTCGCCCGCCCGGATGGCATCCACGACTTCCTGGCCGGCGACCACCTTGCCGAAAACCGTGGCGGTCGCCGTCCAGGTGGGACTGCGGCGAGTGGGTAATGAAGAACTGGCTGCCGTTGCTGTCGGGTCCGGCGTTGGCCATGGACAGGGAGCCGGTCCCCATGCTTCAGGGGATTCCCCTTGGTCTCGTCGGCGAACTTGTAGCCGGGCCCGCCGCAGCCCGTGCCGGTCGGGTCTCCGCCCTGGATGACGAAATTGGGGATCACCCGGTGAAAGGCGACCCCGTCATAGAATCCTTCCCGAGCCAGGAAAATGGAGTTGTTCACCGTTTGGGGGCGTGCTGGGCGTAAAGCTCCACCTTGATCGTCCCTTTTTCCGTTTCGATCAGCCCCACGTACGTGCGCTTGGCATCGATGGTCAGGGGCGGCGGATTCTGCCATTGTTTGGCGGCCATGTTTGCTCCTCCTTGCCTGTCGAAAAATTCAGTCGCGTTCTCGGCCTTCGGCCCCAGGGCGCCGATCGGCATTTCCGCTTGCGAAGCGGATTTTTGCTTATTTTAGCAGAGTCGGCGCTCTTTTCAAAACCGGTCAGGCGGGTCGGCGGGGCTCGTGCAAGGCTTGCCGCGCTCGCCGATCTGCTGGCGCCACATGGCGTAATACAGGCCTTTCTTGCTCACCAGTGCGGCGTGCGGTCCCTGTTTCGACGATCCGGCCTTTTTCCAGGACGTAGATCCGGTCGGCGTGCATGATGGTCGAGAGCCGGTGGGCGATCATGATGGTGATCTGCGCTTTCCGGCGGCCGAGATCTCCCTGAGGGTCCGGGCGATCTCCTCCTCGGTCAGCGAATCCAGCGACGAGGTGGCCTCGTCGAAAATCAGCATGCGGGGGTTGCGCAGCAGGGCCCTGGCGATGGCCAGGCGCTGCTTCTCGCCGCCCGAGACCTTGTTGCCGCCCTCGCCGAGGAGCGCTCCCAACCCGTTGGCCGTATCGCTCCACCAGCTGCAGAGCCGAGGCCTTTGTTCAAGGCGGCGTAGATCTCCTCATCGCTGGCGTCTGGCTTGACGAACAGCAGGTTTTCCCGGATGGTGCCCGAAAAGAGCTGGGTGTCCTGGGTAACGAAGCCGAGCTGCCGGCGCAGGCGGTTCATGCGGATGTCCTTCGCGGGGATGTCGTCATAGAATATCATGCCCCGGGTCGGCGCGTACAATCCCACCAGCAATTTGACCAGCGTCGACTTGCCCGAGCCCGAAGGCCCGACGAAGGCGATGGTCTCGCCGCAGTGGCACACGGAATGACAGGTTCACGACCGCATCCTGAGTGCCGCCCTTGTAACGGAAGCTGACCCGGTCGAAGCGCAGCCTTTCGATCTCGCCGATCTCGACCGGTTCTTCGGGCCGGTATTCCGGCTTTTTGCGCATGAGCTCGTCGAACAACTGCAGGGAGGCCTCCGCCTCGCGATAGGCCAGGATGATGTTGCCCAGGTCCTGCAGGGGGCCATGATGCGGGTGGAAATGAACTGCATGGAGATCAGTTCGCCGGGCGACAGATGCCTTGTGGAAGATCAGCCACAGCAGCACGAACAGGATGGATTGCCTTCAGGATCAGTCAGGGCTCATGCCCTGCAGGAAGCCCAGTGAGCGGATCCTCTGTATCCTTCTTCATTTCCAGGTCGAAAGATGCCGCGCGTCAGTCCTCGAGCCGGCGGATCTCGGGGTAGGTCAATCCCAGGCTCTTGACCAGCTCGATGTTGCGCAGGGACTCGGTGATGGCGCCGCTACATCTTGTTAGGTCTCGCTGACGACCGCGCGCTGGACGGTCTTGATCCTTCGGCTGAGCAGCCCGGTCATACCGCCCAAGACGCACGACGCCGATAAGGAAAACCGGGATCAGCAGCCAGCTTTTCGCGACCGCGTACCAGACCAGGAAGCCGAACGCCCACCGCTGAGGAAAACAGCACGTCGATCAGGGAATTCGCGAAATGCTCGGTATCGACCTTCACTTTCTGCATGAGGGAGACGGTTCCGCCGCTGCGGCTTTCTTCGAATTCCTGGAAGGACAGCCGCAGGGTCTGTCTCAGTCCGTCGTTGAAGACGTTCATGCCGAAGCGGGCCACGGCCATGCGCGAAAAATATTCCTGCAGCGCCCGGAACAACCGGGCCAGCAAGGCGAGGGCTACGGCCAGGACCAGCCAGAAAAGCACCCCGCGCACGAGCTCGTTCTCCGGGCGGCTGACGCGGCCGGAGGCGAAGTCATCGATGATCTTGCCGAAAATGATGGGGTCGACCAGGCTGAGAAGCTGGGCCAGCAGCGCCGCCAGCAGGGAGACGAAGATCAGCCGCTTATGGGGTTTCAGGTATTTCCACAGGATGCGCATAAGATCCCTCGCACGCCTACAGATCTTCGGGCATGCCCGGGTAGCGGACCACATCCTGAGGGCGGCCGCAAAACAGGAAACTGAAATTGCGGTGGTCGCGCTCGTCCAGGGAAACCCGGCGGAACAGGTCGGCCCAACTGGCGAACCGGCCGTAGGTCCCCGCCAGGGGGCCGCTGACCGGCTGCTCTTCCCACTCCGGGTGTTCGCGGACAAATTGCGCATACACGCGTTCGGCATGGTCTTCGAACTCGGCATTGAAATGGATCGCCCGGCGCAGCGAGAATTTGGCCAACGCCCAGGAGAACAGGCGATAGGTGAAAACCATCAGCCCGGCAACCGCGGGGGAAAGAAACCAGGGCTGGCCGAGCCGCTCCTCATTGATCTTCTCGTGCAGCAGCAGCAAGTGCTGGAACTCGTTGTCCTGCGCCGCGCGGGCCCAGGCCACGAGCCGGAGTCCCTGGCGTCTCCGTTCCTCGCTGCCGTAGGATCCGCTGAGTTTTTGATACTGGCGGACCTCCCAGGCCCGGTAGGGGATCGCGGCCAGGATTTCCAGGAGTTTTGCCTTGGCCAGCGTGGTCCCGCTGCCGGTCAAAAGATCAAAGGACTTGAAAAAAAGCCGGGCCGGGAACGAATATTGCCGGCAGGGCCGGGACAGCGTCGCTTGCTGCTCTTTTTTCAGGTCGATCCGCTCTTCCGCCATTTTCCTCCGCGCGCCCGAGATCAGCGCCTTCTGTTTTTTATTTTAACAGAAACGGCCGCGCCTTTCAAAAGTGTTTGGAATTGAAATAATTCATGATTTGTGTTTGAATATTCCATATATAAGGAGAGCGAAATGAAAAAAACAACCTTGATTTTTTTTGCAATATTTTTTTCAACACTCCTCCTGCACCCCGAAACCATTGCCAATGTCACCAGCCATAAAGACCTGACCCTGACCATCGATCGCGGCGCCAGCGACGGCGTCAGGCCCGACATGAAGGGGATCGTCAAGGCCGTGTACAAGGACCCAAGCGGGGAATATCCGATGAATATCGGCGTTTTCACGGTGCGCAAGGTATACGAACGCACGGCCGACCTGGTGATCGAAATCGGCAAGGGGCTGAATGTCGCCGATGCCCGTTACGTGGTTTTTGAACAGGACCTGGTGCCGAGCGCGCTCAAAACCGATACCACCGCCCAGGGCAAAGCCTTGGAAAATGCCGATTGGCACCTGGACCAGGGAGACAGGGCCGCCGATGCCGGAAATGTCAAGTCGGCGCTGGAACATTACCAGAAGGCCCTGGCTTTGGAACCCAAGAACCTGGTGGCCCAGGAAAAATGCAACGAAATGAAAAAAAAGATCGCCAGCGCCAACAGCAACGTCAAATTCGACGAATACCTGAAAAAGGCCGATGCCAATTATGAAAAGAACAACGTCAAGTTCGCGTTTTTGTACCTGATCGAAGCATTGCGCATGTTCCCGGAAGGCAGGGCGGAGGTCAGGGACCGCCTGGTCATGATGGCCAGCGAATATCCCCAGGAGCTTCAGGCGATCTTGAAGGAAAAAGGCAATGAATTGAAAGACATCCGCCCGCAGATCGATGCCATGCTGAAAAAAACGCCCGAGAGAGAACCGCAGCCGGCCGCGGCCAAGGCAAAGGAATCCGAATATAGCGAGGATTTCCTGCGCCGGGTCGAAGGCAAGGCCGAAAAGATCGCGCAGAATGAAAAGGGGTTCTGGGAAGCGGTTTTCCCCAGGAACATCACCATGATCTATGTGCCGGCGGGAGAATTTACCATCGGCTCCCCTGCCCGGGAAGGCGATGCCGACGAGCACCCCGCCCACAAGGTTTTTGTCGCCGGCTTCTGGATCGGCAAGACCGAGGTGACGTTCGAACAATACGACCGCTTCTGCGCGGAAACCGGCAGGGGAAAAAGCGAGGATGAGAGCTGGGGAAGGGAAAATCGCCCGGCCATCTACGTTTCCTGGAAGGATGCCGGGGATTTTTGCGCCTGGCTGGCCAAAAAAACCGGGCTGAAATTCCGCTTGCCCAGCGAGGCCGAATGGGAAAAAGCGGCCCGCGACCGTTATCCCTGGGGCGGTACTCCCCCGGACTCCACCCTGGCAAATTTCAACAAGGACAGCATGCAGACCAGCCCGGTGGGGTCTTTCCCCCGGGGCGCCTCGTCATACGGCGTTCTGGACATGGCCGGAAATGTCTGGGAGTGGGTGGCCGACTGGTACGATCCCGGCTATTACGGGAATTCTCCCAGGGAAAACCCCAGGGGACCGGGCGCAGGCTCGGAGAGGGTCGTGCGCGGCGGTTCATGGGAAAACAAGGCCGACTGGGTCCGCGCGGCCAATCGCACCAGCGAAAACCCGGACAGCAAGCTGAATATCCTGGGCTTTCGCCTGGCCTTGGATGGCGATTGAAACGCCGTGGGAATTTCCGGGCCCTGCTTTCCAAAAGACCGCGGATGCTATATAATGACAGGAATGGTTTTGGGATTGGCATGGCGGCAGATGACCCAAAGTCGCTCAGGGTAAGATACAAATGAAAGTTCAATGCTCCAACTGCGGTCATGTCCAGGAACTGGACCCCGAATACAAGATCTGCCTCAACTGCGGCGGACCGGTGGATGAAAACAATTCCCATATTCTGAAAAATCCCAGGAAGGGCAGGGGCAGGCAGGGGCTGGCCATCATCGCCTTCCTGCTGTTCGTGTTCGTTTTCTTTTTCTGGTCCAAGTATATCGGCCGCCACGGCATGGCGATCAGCGCCCTGTTCTACATCTGGGGCTTCTACAAAAATTACCTGAACAAGAGAAGCGCGGGCAACTGAAATGGCCATCAGGGAAAACCTTGAACTGATCAAGGCACAACATCGAAAAAGCCTGCCAGCGGGCAAAAAGGGACCCGGGCCAGGTGCGCATCCTGGCCGTCTGCAAGGACCAGGGCCCGGAAAAGATCAGGCAGGTGCTGGACCTGGGCATCCGCCTGCTGGGGGAGAACAAGACCCAGGAGGCCGAGCTGCACATGCCGCATTTCGCCGGCGAAACCATCGACTGGCATTTCATCGGCCGGCTGCAGAAAAACAAGATCAACAAGATATTGGGCCTTTTTCAATTCATCGAATCGGTGGACGGGGTCAAGTCCCTGGAGCATATTCACAAGCGGGTGGACGATCCGGTCGAAGTGTTCATCGAGATCAATATCGGCGACGAAAAAAACAAGTCCGGCTTCACCATCGAGGGCTTGAAAAAAGCCCTCCCCTATATCGCCAACCTGAACAAAGTGATCATTTCCGGCCTGATGGTCATCCCCCCCTACTTCGAGGATGCGGAAAAAGTCAAGGCCCTATTTTTCCCGGCTGCGCGAACTGCAAAACGAGCATCAACCGCATGGCCATAGCCAACATGAAAATTTCCCACCTCTCCATGGGCATGAGCCACGATTACGAGGTGGCGGTGGAAGAGGGCGCCACGATCGTCCGCATCGGCACGGCGCTGTTTGGCAGGCGCAAGCCATGAGCCGGTGCGAACGGCCGTGAGAGCCAAGGAGGCACATGAAATTAACGACCACAGGAAATTCTAAGCCAGACTTTTTCCGACCAAGATCAAGGGCTTCAATCCCGACGAGGTCAAGAGCTTTCTGCAGCAGATCGCCGAGACCCTGGAGAGCGAGATCCAGGAAAAGGAAGAATTGAAAGCCAAAATGGAAAAGCTGCGCGAAAGCCTGGGCAAGCTCGAAAAAAAAGAGGAGCTGCTGCGCGACACCCTGATCGCCGCCCAGAAATTTTCCAGCGAGATCAAGGTCAACTCCCATAAGGAAGCCGAACTGATCACCCGTGACGCGGAAATAAAATCCGAAGAAATCATCAAGCATGCCGTGATCCGCCAGCATGGCCATCAGGGAAGAGATCAAGAACCTGCAGTTCAAAAGAAAGGAAATAGAAAGCGACATCATCCACCTCCTGAACTCGCTGAAGGAATTGATCGAGACCTACCACAAGCAGGACGAGGAATTCGACAAGATCGAGTACATGGGGAAATAGGGCTGATGTAGGGGCACGGCGTGCCGTGCCAAACAATGTATCGCACCGTAGGGGCGAACCAGGTGTTCGCCCCTGGATTTCGTTTCATCATCCTGGAAAAACCTGTCTTTCAACGGGGCGAATACGAGATTCGCCCCTACAAATATTTTTTTGTTGAAAATCATATCATATCATGATACTATATTTCTGGAGGGCGATATGCCGGCTGTCAGTTTTTATTTGAAAAAAGAGGTGCTGGACGCGGTCCGCGCCAGGGCCGGTTCCGGCAACATCCCGGTTTCGCGGATCATCAGCCGCGCGGTGGAGGAGTACCTGAAGACCGGCGAGACGGTCGGGGCCAGGAAGCGGGTCATGGAGCACATCCGCCGCGGCGCTGTCGCCCGCGGACTGGGAAGCGCTCCACCGGGAAAGGACCGCGGCCGATGCTGACCGGGATTGACACCAGTTATTTCTATGCCCTGGCCGCCGGCAACCCGGGCGCGGTCGAGGCCTGGGAGAACAGGGAACTCCTCACCTCCGCGCTCTGCTTCTTTGAGTTGAAAAAAAGACTGCTGAAAGGCGACCTGAAAGCCTGGCCGACCGTGCTGGAGGATATCGCCAAGGCCGTCGAAGTCGTGCCCGTGACCGCGGCTGCCGCCATGAAAGCCGGCCAGGTCGCCCACGGGACCGGCATGCCCGCCTTCGACGCGATCATCGTCAGTTCCCTCGACCAGGCCGGCTGCGGGGAAATCCTCACCCTGGACCACCATTTCACGCTGTTCTGCGAAAACCGGGCTGAAAATAACCTTGTTATCAGTATGAAAACGATCGAGAGCCATGTCCGTAGGGAACGCAAATTTGCGTTCCCTACTTCAAGCCGACACTTTCAATTGTCCGTCATTCCTGATACAATAAATCTATCGTACCCGAGGAGGATTTGATGGCTGAAAATACCAACAAGACCACCGCATTGAACAATGCCGTATCGCAAATCGAAAAACAGTTCGGCAAGGGTTCGATCATGAAACTGGGAGGCAAGGAAGTGGTGCAGATCCCTGCCATTTCCTCGGGTTGCATCGCCCTGGATATCATCACCGGCATCGGCGGCTATCCGCGCGGCCGGGTCATCGAGATCTACGGCCCCGAAGCCTCGGGCAAGACCACGCTGGCCCTGCACGCCATCGCCGAAGCCCAGAAAGCGGGAGGCTACGCCGCGTTCATTGACGCCGAGCATTCCCTGGACCCGCTCTACGCCCAGAAGCTGGGAGTGAATATCGACGAATTGTATATCGCCCAGCCCGATTGGGGCGAACAGGCGCTGGAGATCGCCGAGATCCTGGTCCGTTCGGGCGGAGTCGACATCATCGTGGTGGACAGCGTGGCCGCCCTGGTGCCCAAGGCCGAGCTGGAAGGCGACATGGGCGACAGCCACATGGGCCTGCAGGCCAGGCTGATGAGCCAGGCGCTGCGCAAGCTGACGGCCATCGTCTCGCGCTCCAAAACCACCTTTGTTTTCCTGAACCAGCTCCGGGAAAAGATCGGCATGTTCGTCGGCAACCCGGAAACCACCACCGGCGGCCGGGCGCTTGAAATTTTACGCGTCGCTGCGCATTGAAGTGAAAAGGATCATGGCCATCAAGGAAGGCACCGATATCATCGGCGGCCGGGTCAGGATCAAGATGGTCAAAAACAAGATGGCCCCGCCGTTCAAGGAAGTGGAAGTCGACCTCTATTACGGCAAGGGCTTTTCCAAGGAGAGCGACATCATCGAGCTCGGGGTGCTCAACGGCATCATCAGCAAGACCGGGGCCTGGTATTCCTACGGCGACAACCGGCTGGGCCAGGGCAAAGAGTCGGTGCGCAAGCTGTTCGAGGAAAACCGGACCCTGTTCGAAGAGATCAAGGGCAAGATCCTTGAAAAGGCAGCTCCCGCTTTGAAGGACAAGGACAAGGAAAAAGAAAAAGAAGCGACTTGAAAAAATTCAAATTTTCACTGCTTTACATCCTGGTCCTGCTGGCCACATCGCCGTTTCACCTTCAGATCAAAAACCTGCTGGTCGAGGCCCGCGGGTTCAATTTCAGCAACTACGTCCTGCTGGGGATCCTGGCGGCGTTCTTCGCCCTGGCGTTTTTCCGCGCCGCCCTTTCCGGCAAGACCCTGGATATCGCCGCCGTGCTGCTGGCGGCCGCGATCATAGTCTATTTCCTTTTCGAGCGCCGGATCTTTCTGAACAAGACCTTCTTTTCCAACTTCCTGCACATCGCCGAATTTTTCATCCTGGGAGTGCTGCTTTTCAAGGAAAACAAAAAAACGGCGTCACCCCTGCCCTTCCTCATCCTTTTTATCTCCGCCTTCGCTTTTGAACTGATCCAGGTGTTTTTCCATAACCGCGTGGTCGACGCCAACGACATCTGGACCAATTCGATCGCCGGCCTGGTCGGCCTGGTGGCGGGATACTTCTGACACGAAAAATTTTAACTCATCCCTACCCCCTTTGATACGTTCCTCCCGGCGGGTGACCCACCAAGGCGCAGATTTGAACCAAGGCCAGGTAATCATCTATAATGCCCCCATGGCGCTCAAGGATCTCTTCGGAACGAAATTTCAGGCTTCATGGGCCTCACTTTTTAGCGCTCGGCCAGCGACAAGGAAGAGACCCTGGGAGAACTGGAAGAACTGCTGATCCTGGCCGATATCTCCCTGCCGGTCGTCGACGCCATCATGGCCAATATCGGCAAAAAAGCCAGGAGCAACAGCAGCAAGGAAGAATACCGGGAGCTCCTGCGCCGGGAATTGCTGGCCCTGTTCGGCGGCCCGCCGCGCCTGCCCCTGGCCGCGGCGGCAAGAACGTCATCCTGCTGGTCGGCGTCAACGGCAGCGGCAAAACCACCACGGCCGCCAAGCTGGCCCGCCACTTCCAAAACCGCGGCCTGCGCGTCCTCCTGGCCGCGGCCGACACCTTCCGGGCCGCCGGCTCCACCCAGCTGTCCCTATGGGGCGAAAAGCTGGATATCCCCGTGGTCGGCGGCGAACGCGGCGCCGATCCCGGCTCGGTCGTCTTCAACAGCCTGCAATCCTGGCAAAGCAAGCATTTCGACCTGCTGGTCATCGACACCGCCGGCCGCATGCAGAGCAAGGACAACCTGATGAAGGAGCTGGAAAAGATCGGCAAGGTCATCGGGAAATTCGCCCCGGGCCAGCCGGCCGAAACCTGGCTGGTCCTGGACGCCTCCACCGGGCAGAACGCCCTGGTGCAGGCGGAAAAATTCAAGGAGTTCTCCGGGATCAACGGCATGGTCCTGGCCAAACTGGACGGCACGGCCAAGGGCGGCACCATCATCAGCATCGCCGCCAAGCTGAAGCTGCCGGTGTTTTTTGCCGGGAACGGGGAGACGGAGAACGACCTGTGGGAATTTTCCGAGAAAGAGTTCGTGGCATCCCTGCTGGGCCAATGAAAAGCAAACACCGACCGCGGCCTGCGCCGATAAAAAGGACGACGAAAAATTCATGAAGATCGCCCTGCAGCTGAGCCTGCGCGGCACTGGGCTATACCGAGCCCAACCCCCTGGTCGGCGCCGTGGCGGTGAAGAACGGCAAGATCCTCGCCTGCGGCTATCACCGGGCGTTCGGCGCTGAAGCACGCCGAGGTCATGGCCCTGGAAAACCTGCACGTCCCCGGCACCACCCTGTACCTGACCCTGGAGCCCTGCTGCCATTTCGGCAAGACCCCTCCCTGCGCCGACCTGATCATCGCCAAGAAGGTCAAGCGCGTGGTCATGGCCATGGCCGATCCCAACCCGCTGGTCAACGGCGCGCGGCATCCGCAAGCTGCGGGCCCACGGCATCCAGCACCCGCTGCGGCCTCTTCGGCGACTGGGCGGCAGCACATCAACCGCCACTACCTCAAGGCCATGCGCACCGGAGTCCCCTACGTGACCCTGCACGCCGGCGTCTCCCTGGACGGCAAGCTGACCGACAAGGCCGGCCGCTCGCGCTGGGTCACCTCGGAGGAGGGGCGCCGCTATTCGCACAGCCTGCGCGGCGAGTTCTCCGCCATCCTGGCCGGGCGCGGCACCATCCTGGCCGACGACCCGCAGCTGAACCTGCGCGAGCCGGGCTGGGAAGGGAAGACCCTGTACCGGGTGGTGCTGGACTCGGGCAACTCGCTGCCCGCGCGGCTGAACATATTCAAGGACCAGGAGCGCTTCCCGCTGGTCATTTTCAGCTCCCGCGACGCCGCCGACCGGAAGAAAAAGGTGCCGCTGCCATTTCTTCGTGCGCCATGACCGCCATGGCCTGGTCCTGGCCGACGTCCTCGCCGCAATTGGGACGAGCTGGGCATCGCCTCCGTGCTGGTGGAAGGGGGCGGCCGCGTCCTCGATTCCTTCATTCGCGAGCGGCTGTTCGACGAGATGGCCATGTTCATTTCCAACAAGATCGTCGGCGGCCGGGACTCGGTCCAGATCTTCGCCTCCGGGGTCGCCCGGCTCGAGGATGCGCTGGAGCTGGTCGATTGCCGCTGGAGCGAATACGCCGGCGGCTTCATGCTGAGAGGTTTTAAAAAATGTTCACCGGACTGATCGCCGCCACCGCCGCCCTGGTCAAGCTGGAAAAGAAGAACCCGCCCGTGCTGACCATCCGCGCCGCCCTGGACCGGGCGCTGGCCGTGGGCGACTCGCTGGCCGTCAACGGCGTCTGCCTGACCCTGATCGAAAAAAAGGGCGACCTGCTGCGCTTCAACCTGGCCGCGCCCACCCTGCGCCTCTCCAACCTGGGCGACCTGCCCGCCGGCGCGCTGCTGAACATCGAGTTCCCGCTGGCGGCCGACGGCCTGCTGGGCGGGCACATGGTCAGCGGCCACATCGACGGCACGGTGCGCGTGCGCTCGGTCAACAAGAGCGCCCAGAACTCGCGCTTGCTTTTTTCTTTTCAGGACCGCGAATGGAAAAAGTTCCTGATCCTGCGCGGCTCGGTGGCCCTGAACGGCGTCAGCCTGACCGTCTCCGAGATCTCCGCTTCCTGGTTCGCCGTGGAGATCATCCCGCAGACCCTGGCCATCACCAACCTGCGCCTTGCTGCGCGTCGGCCAGCGCGTCAACATCGAGCTTGATTTAATCGGCAAATACCTATATAATTTTTCCAAGCATTCTTAACATTTTTCATCTTTTTCGCATAAACTTTCAAAATTAAAGTAATATTTTTTAACTTGATCATTTTGCATTAAGAAATACTAATTAGAATTGTTTGTAGTTTAGTCAGTTCTGGTCGTAATGGAAACATACTGAACAATCGGGCTGATTTTAGAATCACTATGAGTGAATGTAATTTTCACATTCCATGTTTTCACTGCGTCATGTTGCAGTAAATAAGTGTGATTTATCGAATTGTTCCCCGTTTCTGTTCGAATGGTAGTTGTCGGTGAAAGAGCCGAGGCCATGCTGCTTGTTTCCCCATCCCCCCATTCAATAGTTGTCATGAAATCCTTCTGAGAATCAGAATTATTAGTATACTGAATAATCCAGGTAATCGTCGTCGAACCAAAATTATAGCCGGAATGTTCTTCATGGGTAATTGAGAGCAAAGAAAAAATATCGTCCACAGGCTCAACTGGGGATTTCTCGCATGCTGGCATGATCAGAATCAATACGACCATTGTCATGGTCAAAACGAACTTATTTAAGTTTTTCATTTTTTTCCTCTGATCCGTCCATTCCAAATTGAATTATGTTATTGTCGGGTAACATTGTCAATGATACAGTTTCGGATCGATCTATGCAATCACATAGGGACCGCTTGGGGAGACCGCTTGGGGGACGGTTCTTGTATTCTTGACATCAAAATCATTATCTGGCTAGTTTCCTTTAAACTCATCCTCAAAGGCTTGGATATCGAAGTGGTTGGTATTGATCATTTTGTCCACCGGACTGGGTTCCACTTGCTTTCCGAAAATGCAGTTCAAGGTGGCCGCCATGCCCGCCAAGCCGATGATGGATTTGTTGCAATAAAGGTAGAACTCGCGCAAGCCCTGCTGAAATTCCATGGGGAGCTTGGCGAATTCCTTCTGGACTGCGGCAACTAGTTCCTTTTCGCGCGGGCCGTTGTCGCCGATACCGGCGATGACGACTCCATTCATTGTATAAATGACGGGGATGGGGAGGTTTTGTTCAAAAAAGATCGTGCTCAGAGTTGACTTGAATGCGATTCGCGTAGCCACATGGATGAATTCGGTCGTATAGCCAAAAAAATTATCATCTTTGGTTTCAACCACCCTGATCTTTACTCCACTCGGTCCTTTGAACAGGACCTCGCTGAACGAAGCGAAGGTTTTCTGGAAGCACAGGGCCTGGGCCAGCTCGCCATTGGCGCTCAACTCGAACAGGACGACGCCATTGGGGTATTTCGGAGCGGATTGAGCAAAGAGGGGATGGAAAATCAGGAGGAATATTCCGCAGCCGAAAATAAGATTCAGTTTCCTTTTCATGTCTTGTTTACAGATTTATCACGAAATCTCCAATAAAATCAAGCAATGAATTAAATACAGGTCGAAATCAGCGCTTGCTTGTTTTGTCTTTTCGTTTGCCATATAATGGCGATGAAAATGGCAGATTAAGGCAGGACCCTATAAATGACCATTACTGTCCCCGAAGCAGTTGACACCCTGAAACAAGGCAAGATGATCATCATCGTGGATGATGAGAATCGCGAGAACGAGGGCGATTTGATGATCGCCGCGGAGAAAGTTACCCCGGAGAGCATCAATTTCATGGCCAGGGAAGCGCGCGGGCTGATCTGCGTCTCGCTGACCGAGAAGCGCGGCGACGAGCTGGAGTTGCCGCTGATGGTCCACGACAACACCTCGCACTTCCAGACCCCGTTCACGGTCTCGGTCGACGCCAAGCGCAACACCACCACCGGCATCTCGGCCTTCGACCGCGCCGAGACCATCAAGTGCCTGATCGACGCCGAGACCCGGCCCGAGGACCTGTCGCGGCCCGGGCACATCTTCCCGCTGCGCGCCAAGGACGGCGGCGTGCTGGTGCGCACCGGGCAGACCGAGGCCTCGCTCGACCTGGCCCGCATCGCCGGCCTCTACCCGGCCGGGGTGATCTGCGAGATCATGAAGGAAGACGGCACCATGGCGCGCATGCCCGACCTGGCCGCGTTCTCGGAGAAGTTCTCCGTGCCGATCATCACGGTCGAGGAGATCATCAAGTACCGGGTGAACACCGACTCCCTGGTGGAAATGGTTTCCGAGGCCGCCCTGCCCACGCGCTGGGGCGACTTCACCATCAAGGCCTTCGTCGACCATATCCAGAAAGAGACCCATATCGCCCTGACCCAGGGCGACCTGGGCGGCGACGAGCCCATCCTGGTGCGGGTCCACTCCCAGTGCCTGACCGGCGACACCTTCGGCTCGCTGCGCTGCGACTGCGGCAAGCAGCTGCAGACGGCCATGGAGATGATCAGCGCCGAGAAGCGCGGCGTGCTGCTCTACCTGCTGAACCAGGAGGGGCGCGGCATCGGCCTGATCAGCAAGATCAAGGCCTACAAGCTGCAGGAGACCGGCCTGGACACCATCCAGGCCAACGTCAAGCTGGGCTTCAAGGCCGACCAGCGCGACTACGGCATCGGCGCGCAGATCCTGCGCCACCTGGGGCTGAAAAAGCTGAAGCTGATCACCAACAACCCGGCCAAGTACATCGCCCTGGCCGGATACGGGCTGGAGATCTGCGAGCGCGTGCCGCTGGAGATCGCGCCGGGCAAGGACAGCGCATCCTGGCGGCGGGTCTTCATGCCGGACAGGCTCCTTTCAGTCGCCGAATTGGTCTTTGAGGTCGAACACCTGGAACACCGGCTTCTCGTCGAGCTTGACGCCCGGCTCGAATCCGAACATGTCGTAGATCTCCTTGTTCATCTTCCGGTGCAGCAGATACAGCGGGATCTCCACCGGGCAGGCGCGGTCACAGGCGCCGCACGACGGGCAGCGGCCGGCCACGTGGAACATGTGGACCATCTGGAAGAGCAGGTTCTCCTTGACCCCCACCTTCTGGCTGACCAGCTCGGGCTGCCGGGAGCGGTTCACGCACTTGTCCCAGCAGAAGCACACCGGGCAGACGTTGATGCAGGCGAAGCAGCGGACGCAGGTGGAGTAGATCTTCTCGAGCAGGGCCTGTTTGTCGTCGTCGGAGAGGTTCTCGTAGTCGGCGATGTCGCTCCAGTCCGGCGGCACCAGGTCGCGCTCCGGCTCGGGCTCCAGCGGGCCGGCGGTGTCGTCGGAGTAGACCGGGTTGGGGTAGCGGCACCGGGTGCAATTCTCGAGCAGCACATCGTTCTTGGGCGAATTCTTTCCTGTCCCCTTTGCGGGTGGTGACGACCACCTTGCCCCGTTCCGGGAAGGCGATATCGACGATCTCGTCGGCGAACTGCTTCTCCAGCTTCCGCCGGTCGACGATGCCGTCGCAGGGCACGCCGACCACGTAGAGCTTGTCCTTGTCCACCAGCTCTTCCTGAAGCAGAGCGCCGAGCGTGCGGCTGTCGCAGCCCTTGACGCAGACGCCGATCTTGGCGCCGGTCGGGTCGGGCATGTTGCGCTTGAGGAAGGTCACCAGATTGTGGTGGCAGAGCGGGGTCCAGATGAGCTGATCGACGTCTGCCGGCATCCTTGACGAACGCCGGTATGGCCTCGGAGCTGTTGTAGCCCTGTTTCCAGCCGATGAAGTAGTCGACGCGTCCGTCGGCCAGGGCCTTCGCGGCGAACTCGCGGATGTGGTCCTGCCGGCTCACAGGGCCCTCCCCTCGCGCGGCCCGAGTTTCTCCACGCCGGCCACGAACTCGGTGACGACCTTCTGCCAGCGCTGGCCTTCAGAGGCCGACACCCAGGTCCACTTGAAGCGCTCCTTGGGGATGCCCAGGTGGTGGATCATCCGCTCGGCCAGCTCGAACTTGCGGCGGGCGTAGTAGTTGCCTTCGGAGTAGTGACAGTCGCCGGGGTGGCAACCGCTGATGAGCACGCCGTCGGCACCTTTTTCGAAGGCCTTGAGGGCGAACAGCGGGTCGATGCGGCCGGTGCAGGGCACGCGGACCAGCCGGAGGTTGGCCGGCTGCTTGAACCGGCCCACGCCGGCCGTGTCGGCGCCGGCGTAGCTGCACCAGTTGCAGACGATGCCTATGATCTTGACCGGACGGGCGCCGGCTGGAGCGCCGGCTTGGGCGCTGGCCGCCGCAGGCGCACCGGCTCCGGCCGCAGTGCCGGGTGCCGCATTCTGAGAGGCGGCGCCGCTGGCTTGGTTGTTGGTTGTTTCAGCCATCTTCACCGCCTTTCTAGAATTGGAGGACTTCCTCGATCTGGTCGAGGATAGCGTCGGTGGGGAAGCCCTTGAGCGAGATGCAGTTGACCGGGCAGGTGGCGACGCATACGCCGCAGCCCTGGCAGACCGTCTCGATCACATGGCTCTTGAACTCGCCCGGCCGCACTTCCAGCTTCTCGGGAGCGCTGAACGGGCAGACGTCGATACATTTCCAGCACGAGACGCAGTCCTTCTGGCCGACGACGGCGATCATCGGGCTGGTCTTGAGCTTGTCCTTGGCCAGCAGGCCGATGACCTTCGAGGCAGTACCGGAGGCCTGCGCCACCGTAGCCGGGATGTCCTTGGGCGCCTGGCACGCACCGGCCAGGAACACGCCGGCGGTATTGGTCTCCACCGGGCGCAGCTTGGGATGGCCTTCCTTGTAGAACCCGAACTCGTCGTAGCTGATGTTCAGCTTCTGGGCCAGTTCCTTGGCGCCGTCGGCGGCCATGATGCCGGTTGCCAGCACCACCAGGTCGGCGGGTATCTCCACCTGCTCGCCCAGCAGGGTGTCGGTGCCGCGCACCATGACCTTGCCGTCCTGCTCGTAGAGCTTGGACACCCGGCCCCGTACGTACTTGACGCCGAACTCGGTCTGGACCCGCTTGACGAACTCCTCGTAGCCCTTGCCGGTCGCCCGGATGTCGATGTAGAAGACGTAGACCTCGGTGTCCATGCCGCAGTGGTCCTTGGTCAGCAGAGCCTGCTTCGCCGTGTACATGCAGCACACGCTGGAGCAGTAGGGCCGGTTGACCGACTCGTCGCGGGAACCGACGCACTGGATGAAGACCACCGTCTTCGGGTCCTCGCCGTTGGAGAGGCGATGGACGTGGCCGCCGTACGGACCGGAGGCGTTGAGCATCCGCTCGTACTGAAGCCCGGAGATGACGTCCTTGATCTTGCCCGAGCCGTACTCGCCGTAGTAGTCCTCCCAGGGGAAGACCTCGAGACCGGTGGCCACCACGATGGCCCCGAACTCCTTCTGGACGATCTCGTCCTGCTGCTCGTAGTCCACCGCGCCGGCCGGGCAGACCCGCTCGCAGACCTTGCACTTGCCCGTCTGGAAGTAGCGGCAGTAGTCCACCTGGATGGCCGCCCGTTTGGGCACGGCCTGCGGGAAGGGGATGTAGATGGCCTTGGTGGGTTCGAGCCCTACATTGAAGAGGTCGGGAGCTTTCGAGGGGCACTTCTGCACGCAGATCTCGCAGCCGATGCACTTGGTCCAGTCGACCATGGAAGCTTTCTTGCGGATGTCGACCGTGAAGTTGCCCACGTAGCCCGAGACCTTCTCGACCTCGGAGTAGGTCATGAGGGTGATGTTCTCGTGCTGCGAGCAGTCCACCATGCGAGGCGTGAGGATGCAGGCCGAGCAGTCGATGGTGGGGAAGGTCTTGTCCAGTTGGGCCATGACGCCACCGATGGTGGTCTGCTTCTCCACGATGGTGACCTTGAGACCGGCGTCGGCCAGGTCGAGAGCCGCCTGGATGCCCGCTACCCCGCCGCCGATGACGAGGACGTCCTTGTTGACCTCCACCTCGTTTGACCAGAGAGGCTCGAGTTGCCGGGCTTTCGCGACCGACATCTTGATGATCTCCCAGGCCTTCTCGGTGGCCACCGGCATGTCGGTGTGGATCCAGGAGCAGTGCTCGCGGATGTTGGCCATCTCGAAGAGGTAAGGGTTGAGACCTCCGGTGTCGACGCAGCGGCGGAAGGTGACCTCGTGCATGTGCGGCGAGCAGGCCGCCACGACCACCCGGTCGAGCTTCTTCTCCTTGATGGCGGCCTGGATGGCGGCCTGGCCCGGCTCGGAGCAGGTGTACATGGGGTGGTCGGCGTGAACGACGTCTTTGAGGCTCAGCGCCCGCTCGGCGATCTCGGCCACGTCGACCGTGCCGGCGATGTTGCTGCCGCAGTGGCAGACGAACACTCCTATCCTCATGGCTGCGCCTCCGCGTCCGCGGACTCAGAGGCGCCGCCGCTCGCCGTGGCCGCGGCCGGCGCCGCCGCGGGCCTGGCCGGAGCCGCTTCCTTCGCGGCGGCTTCGCGCGCCGCCGCCTTCGCGGCCTTCTCCGCCGCCTTGCGCTCTTCCTCGGCCTTGATCGTTGCGGCTTTCTGAATGGCGGTGTTCGACGAGCAAGGTCGGGTCGACCACGTTCTTGCTCAACATGACGTCGTCGGCGCTGAGGCCGAGGGCCAGACCGAGCACCTGCGGCAGGTAGAGGATGGGCACCTTGTAGTCGGTGCCGAGGAACTTGTTGATCTGCGCCTGCTTGAGGTCCAGGTTGACGTGGCAGAGGGGGCAGCACGACCACGATCGCTTCCGCCCCGGCGGCCAGCGCCTGCTCGATGATCTTGCCGCTCAGGCGCCGCTGGATCTCCATCTTGGGCATGCCCACACTGGCGCCGCAGCACTCGGTCTTGTAGTTCCACCACTTGACGTCCACGCCCGCGGCCTGCAGCAGCAGGTCCATCATCATGGGCTGCTCGATGTCTTTCTCGCCGGTCAATTCACCCGGGCGGCCGAGCAGGCAGCCGTAGTAGGGGACCACCTTGAGTTGGGAGAGGTCGGTCTTGACCAGGCCGGCGATCTTCTCCTCGCCCACGAACTTGGTGAGGAATTCCGGCAGGCCGTAGACGGTGACGCGACCGTTGTAGGGGCTGTCGAGCACCTCATTGACCTCGGCCCGGAAGGAGTCGCTCTTGTGGATCTCCAACTCGGCGTTCTTCTCCCGCTGGATAGCAGGAGGGGCAGGGAGCCAGCAGTTCGTCGCCCACCTGGGCGGCCTGCCGCAGGTTGCGGGCGGCGAGAGCCTGAGCCAGGAGATGGTCCATCATGTGCGCCGGGGTGGAGCCGCAGCACGTCCAGTCGGGCACCTCTTTGTACTCGACTCCGAGGACCGCCAGCATCTTGCGGGTGGCTACGTCGAATTCGGCCGAGGACTTGTGCAAAGAGCAACCGGGGAAGTAGGCGAGGCTCATGCCGCCACCTCGCTCTCGGCAGCCTCGCCGGGCTTCGCCGGCTCGGCGCCGCTGGAGGCCGGTTTGGTTGCAGAAGCCTTGGCTGCCTGGGCCGCGGCCGCGGCAGCAGCCTCTCTCGCCTCCGTCTCAGCCATCGCTTTCTCGCGGGCCTTGGCCGCAGCCATGGTCTTCTTGTAGATGCGCCCCACCTCGTCCGCACCCGCGGCCTTGTGCGGGATGAACCCCATCTTGCCCCTCGTCACCATGGGGAGCGCCAGGCCGACGTCGCCCATGGCCATCTTCGGGTTCATCGTCCCCATATAGAACATGCCCATCATGTACAGTTCCGGCAGCCGGCCGAAGCGGGCCACCGCGCCCATGAAGGCCTCGTTGAACGTCTTGGCGTGCTCGGGAACGTCGCGCTCCTGAGCAGCCGCTACTGTCTTCAGGGCTTCGAATATCCCGGCGACATCGATATTCCGGGGGCAGCGGCCCGTGCAGGTGAGGCACTGGACACACAACTGCACGGCCGTGGAGTCCAGGACCCGATCGACCAGCCCCACCTGCAGCATGCGCATGACCTGGTTGGGCACGTAGTCGAACGTGAACGCAGCCGGGCAACTCGGCGGAGCAGTTGCCGCACTGGTAGCAGTCGCGGACGTCGGCTTCGACTTCGGCCAGAAGCCTGTCCCGATAGCGAGCCGCTTGATGTGCGTCATACCGTATCAAACCTACCTCCTCGCGTGGAAAGAGGGCGAAAACGAACTGGGAAGCCGAGAATCATACTCCGCCGCATGCGATGCCGCGGCGAGAATCAGGCTCAATTCCGGGATATCTTGCCAGGCGAGTCCCTGCGACTCGGCCACCCCGGCGTAGGTCAGCTTGCCGTGCCAGGTGTTGATCCCAAGCCGGAGGGCACGGTCGTCCCTGGCGGCCTGGATCACGCCCTTGTTCGCCAGGTCGAGCACGTACTTGAGCGTGACGTTGGTCAGTGCCAGCGTCGACGTGCGCGGATAGGCGCCCGGCATGTTCGCGACGGCGTAGTGCAGGATCCCCTCTTCGTAGTAGACGGGATCCTGATGGCTGGTCGCGTGGGTGGTCTCGAAGCAGCCGCCCTGGTCGACCGCCACGTCCACGATCACCGACCGGGGCTGCATGAGGCGCAGCATGTCTCTCGTCACCAGCTTGGGCGCGACGGTCCCGGCGACGAGCACGGCGCCGATCACCAGGTCCGAGCAGGGCAGGTGGCGTTCGATGGCCGAGCGGTCGCTGTGCACGGTCACGCAGTTCCGCGGTAGGACGTCGTCGAGGTATTTCATCCGGTCCGCGTCGAGGTCGAGGATGGTGACCCGGGCTCCCAGCCCGGCCGCCATCTTGGCGGCGTTGATGCCCACGATGCCCCCGCCGATGATGAGGACCTCCGCCGGGCACACCCCGGGCACCCCACCGATAAGACGGCCGCTGCCCCCGGCCGGGTAGCCCATGTAGTAGGCGCCGACGGTGACCGCCATGCGGCCTGCCACCTCGCTCATGGGGACGAGCAGCGGGAGTTCGCCGTTGACGGTCTGCACCGTCTCGTAGGCGACCCCGATGATGCCGCTGTCGAGAAGGGCTTTGGTCAGGTCGGGCACCGGCGCCAGATGCAGGTAGGTGAAAAGCACGAGGTCGTCCCGGAAGAAGCCGTACTCCGACGGGAGCGGCTCTTTGACCTTGACAACCATTTCCGACCGGGTCCAGACCTCGGAGGCGGTGGAGGCGATCTGCGCGCCCTTCCCCCGGTACTCCTCATCCGAGAAGTGGCTGCCCACTCCTGCCGACTTCTCGATGAGCACCGTGTGACCGGCCTGGGTAAGCGCCCACACCCCGCCCGGGGTCAAGCCCACACGATTCTCGTTGTTCTTGATCTCTTTGGGGCAGCCGACTATCACGACGCGCTCCTTTCCAGGCGCTAGAGGCTGCTGAGAAACGAAACCTCGGCGTCATTCCTCAGCGGCCTCGGTGAAGCGCTGCCCCCCAACGCCCCGGCCGAACCTGTCCTTGTAGGCGTCTCATAATGTATCGCCACGGATAGGTCGAGTAAAGCCGGTTTTCGCGGCCATGCCGGCCGGCGGGCGGCTCAGCGATGGCGCCTGGCCAGCGGGGTGCCCTCGGGACCGCCCGATCCGCCGGCCGGATCAGTCCGCCGGCGATCCTCTCGACACCAACCGCCGAAGGAAGTAATCATGAAGTCGGGTGTCGCCGGTGAGCTCGGGATGAAACGCCACGCCCAGCATCGAACCTTGCTGCACTCCCACGACGTGCCCCTCCCATGTGGCGACCACCTGCACGCCCAGCCCGTACTCCTCGACCCAAGGCGCCCGGATGAAGACCCCGGGGAAGGGGTCTGACTCATCTTCGCCAGGCAGGCAGAGTTCGACCTGGGCCTCGAAACTGTGGACCTGTCGCCCAAACGCGTTGCGGCGGACCGTGACGTCCATGAGGCCGAGCAACGGTTGCGTGCCCTCAGTCGTACGTTTGGCGAGCATGATGAGCCCCGCGCATGTGCCGAAGACGGGCCGCTTCGCGGCAAAGGCCCTGAGTGGAGCGACGAGCCCGAACTCCTCCATGAGTCGACCCATGGTCGTGCTCTCTCCGCCGGGGATAACCAGCCCATCAAGCCCTGCAAGATGGGCCTCCAGCCGCACTTCCACTACCTGGGCCCCAAGATGCCGCAGCGTCCGGGCGTGTTCTCGGAACGCTCCCTGGAGGGCGAGGACCCCTATTCTGAGAGAAGCCTGCTCCGCCGGTAGCTCCTCACCAGCCACGGTGTTGGATGAGGTTCTCTTGGCCAATGGAGCCGATCTCGAGGCCCGGCATGGCGTCTCCCAGCCCTCGGGAGACCCGGGCGACGATTGCCGCATCCTGGTAGTGCGTCGTCGCTTCCACGATGGCTTTGGCCCGACGGGCGGGATCGCCACTCTTGAAGATACCGGAGCCCACGAAGACGCCTTCCGCCCCGAGTTGCATCATAAGGGCGGCGTCCGCGGGAGTCGCGATCCCTCCCGCCGAGAAGTTGACCACCGGGAGCTTCCCGTGTTCGGCCACCCACGCGACCAGGTCGTGCGGGGCTCGGAGTTCCTTCGCAGCGCGGTAGAGCTCGTCTTCGTCCAGAACGGTGAGCGCGCGGATCTCCCCCACTATCGTCCGCATGTGGCGTACCGCCTCCACCACGTTGCCCGTCCCGGCCTCTCCCTTGGTCCGGATCATCGCGGCGCCTTCGGTTATCCGCCTGAGAGCCTCGCCTAGATTGACCGCGCCGCAGACAAAAGGCACGGTGAAATCCCACTTATTGATGTGGTGAGCCTCGTCCGCGGGGGTAAGGACCTCGCTCTCGTCAATGTAGTCCACCTCAAGCGCTTCAAGGACCTGCGCTTCGACGAAGTGTCCGATGCGGGCCTTGGCCATGACCGGGATACTGACCGCCTCCTTGATCTCGGCGATCTTCTCCGGGTCGGCCATGCGCGCCACTCCACCGTCTCTGCGGATATCGGCCGGCACGCGTTCCAGAGCCATCACAGCGCAAGCGCCCGCCTCCTCGGCTATCCGCGCCTGGTCTGCCGTAGTGACATCCATAATGACCCCGCCCTTGAGCATCTCGGCGAGACCCGTCTTCACTCTGAGTGTTCCAATCTCTTTCATTGCGAGTCCTTCACGCGTAGCTAGCATCCTCTGCGGATCTTTCCTGACAAATGTAGCACTGAGGCCCGACTAGAGCGCATGTTGGGCGTCCACCAGAGTGTAGTCCGTCCTCCGCTGCGCGGGAACGAAACCCGCATCTTGGATGGCCCGGACCAGATCGTCCTGGTTGGCTCGTACCGTAAGCCCGGTCGCGGACACCACATTCTCCTCGATCATGGTGCTCCCCAGGTCATCGGCCCCAAAGCGGAGGGCCACCTGCCCTATCTTCAGCCCCTGGGTGACCCATGAGGCCTGGATGTGCGGCACGTTGTCCAGGTACAAGCGGGACACGGCCAAGGTCATCAGATAGTCGACGCCGGTGGCCTGCTGCGTGGTGGCCTGCAGGGCCGTCCGGCCGGACTGAAAGCTCCAGGGTATGAAGGCACGAAAACCCCCGGTCTCGTCCTGCAGATCGCGGATCGCCCGCAGATGCTCTACGCGGTCTTCGAGCGACTCGACGCTTCCGAACATCATCGTGGCCGTGCCAGGGATCCCCTGCCTGTGGGCCTCGCGCATAACATCCAGCCACTCGCGCGTGTTCGCCTTGCCCGGAGCCACCTGCTCCCGCACCCTATCGACGAGGATCTCCGCGCCCCCGCCCGGCAGCGAATCCAACCCCGCCGCTTTCAGGCGACGCAGGACCTCGCCCACCGGCAGGTCGCTCACTTTGGCGATGTGGACGATCTCGGGAGCCGAAAGCGAGTGGATGGTGATATCGAAGCGCTCCTTGATCGAGCGGAAGAGGCCCTCGAAATAGGTGATGTCCAGGTCGGGATGGAGGCCGCCCTGCATCATGATCGCGGTCCCGCCCAGATCGAGCGTCTCCTGGATCTTGTCGTGGATCTCCTCGCGGGAGAGCACGTAGGCCTCGGCGTCTCCCGGCTTGCAGTGGAAGGCGCAGAACCGGCAGCCCGATACGCAGACGTTCGTGTAGTTGATGTTGCGATCGATGATGTAGGTGGCCAGGGGGCCGGGGACGAGGCGCTCGCGCACTTCGTGGGCTCGCGCCCCCACTCCGAGGAGGTCGCGCGAGCGCAGCAACTCCAGGGCTTCGCCGTCGGTCATGCGCCTCACGGCGCCGCCCCCGCTACCTCGTCGATGAAGCGAAGCCGGGGGACCTCCTCGAGCTCTCCGGCTTCATGCGCCAGTTCGTAGAAGCGCGCCAGCCCTTCCCGGTATTCCGCGGTGAAGTCGTAGCGGAGGCGGGCGAAGTAGCGCGTCAACCCGGCGCGGTCGAAGCGATACCGGCCGAGCGCCGATTCGACGACCTCGGAAAGATGGTCGCGCCCGTAGTCCATGCAGCGGACCAACTCCTCCTCCACCGCCAGAAGCTCCGCTCCGTTGCTCCGCGCGAAATCCTCCCGCGCCGCCCAGACGGCATAGACCATGGGAAGCCCCGTCCACTCCTGCCACAGAGCGCCAAGGTCGTGGCAGGTCGTCCCCGGGATGGGAAAGTAGAGGGCTTCCAACCCCTGGTCACCGATGAGGAGCACGGCGTCGTGCGCCTCGAGCGCGGCCTCGACGGGACCCGCCAGCTCGGAGTAGGAGACGTTCTGCCGGAATCTGAGCTTGAGGATGGTCTTGAGCAGGGTGACCGACGTGGCGCTCTGGGGAGTGAGGGCCACCGACCGGATCTCATCGAGCGGACGCCGGGTCACGAGCTGAATGCTGTCCACCGCGCCGAGCGAGGAGATGCTCAGCCCCCGAGAGAGCAGCAAACGGCCATGATTCCGAGCATAGGCTATGGAGCTGACAGGACCGAGATCGATCTCTCCGGCCGCCAGCATGCGGTTGAGTTCGGTGGGGACGCCGGGGAGCAACTCCACCCCCGGCCGGCCGGGGCGGTCGATGTGCCGGTCGTCGGCGAGCATCCCCGTCTGCTCGAAGCCGTGATAGAGCGGGTAGCAGTTGAGGAACTCGATGTGACCGACCCTGACCGTCACGCCCCGCTCCCTTGCGGCGGGCCGCCCGGGCTCGAGGCTCCAGGCGCGGCGGCCGGCACCGGGCCGCCCGGCGCCCCAGCGTCGGCCTCGTCGTAGCGGCGCACAACCTGGTAGAGGCCGTCCCGCTCAACGGGGACCCGCCCGGCGTCGCGGATGACCCGGACGAGCTCGGCCTTCGAGAGGGCCTGCCCGTGGGCCGCTCCCGACATCAAAGAGATGACCTCCTCGACCACCGTGCCGTCCATGTCGTTGGCCCCGAAGAACAGCGCGGTCTGAGCAAGTTTCAGCCCGGTCATGACCCAGTAGGTCTTGATGTGGAGGAAGTTGTCGAGCAGCAGGCGGGCGACCGCCATCGTCTTGAGGTCGTCGACCCCGGTCGTGCCGGGAAGGTGCGCCAGCGGCGTGTTCGCAGCCGGCTGGAAGGCGAGCGCGATGAAGGCCTGAAAACCGCCTGTCTCATCCTGGGTGGTCCTCAAACGGAGCAAGTGGTCCACCCGGTCTTCGTACTTCTCGACGTGGCCGTAGAGCATGGTGGCGTTGGTCTTCAGGCCAAGCCTGTGCGCGATGGCATGGACCTCCAGCCACCGCTCGCCCGATATCTTGGCCGGACAGACCTCGTTCCGCACCCGCTCCGCGAATATCTCGGCTCCACCCCCCGGCAGGCTGTCCAGCCCGGCCGACTGGAGATCCCCGAGTATCTGCTCTACGGGCACCCCTTCCCTCTCGGCGAAGTGGACGATCTCGGAAGCGGTGAAGGCCTTGATGTGCACGGTCGGCAGACATCTCCCGGATCCCGGAGATCATCGAACGTACATCCGCGTAGGGCAGCGCCGGGTGCTCCCCTCCGACGATGTGGATCTCGGTGGCTCCCTGCTCGATGCTCTCGCGCGCCTTGGCGAGCACCTCTTCCACCGTGAGCGAGTACGCCCCCGGTTCTCCCTCGCTGCGGGAGAAGGCGCAGAAGCGGCAGCGGTTGCGGCAGATGTTGGTGTAGTTGATGTGCCGGTTGACCACGAAATACACGTCCTGACCGACCGCGCGCCGGCGCGCTTCGTCGGCAAGGCGACCCACGCGGAGCAGGTCGACGGACTCGAACAGGGCGAGGCCGTCGGCGGCGGAAAGACGCTCCTTGCGAGCTACTTTCTGTTCGACGACATCGAGAGGGTCGGCACGCGAAACGGGCGGCATGGCCGGAGTCTAGCAGACGATCGCGTGGTGCAGAGCGATGATCCCTCCGGCCAGGATCTCGTAGCGGACGTTGCGCAGACCTGCCTGCTCCATCAACCGCTTCAGTTCGTCTGGAGGGGGAAAGCGCAGCACCGACTCCGGCAGATAGGTGTACGCGGTCGCATCCCTTGCCGCGAGCCGACCCAGCACCGGGACGGCGCGGCGGAACCAGAGTGCGTAGAACTGCTTGAACACGGGGATAGCCGGCTGGGTTATCTCGAGGCAGACGACTCGGCCCCCGGGGCGGCAGACCCGCCGCATCTCGCTGAAGGCCCCGACGATGTCCGGCACGTTGCGGATGCCGAAGCCTACGGTACAGGCGTCGAAACCGGTCGGGCCCGCGGCACCGGCGTTCCCAAGCGCCCCGCCGCCGTCGGGGAAGGGCAAAGCGAGGACGTCGGCCCGCTCGAACTGCGCGTAGAGCTGGTTGCGCCCGCACTTGTCCCGGGCCACCTCCAGCATCTCCTCCGACACGTCCACCCCAACGACGCGGCCTCCCGGCCCGACCGCCCGGCGAAGGGCGAACGCGAGATCGCCGGTGCCGCAGCAGACGTCCAACGCCGAGGAGCCGGGGCCGACCCTGGCCACCATGACCGCGAGCTCCCGCCAGCGATGGTGCAGACCGGCGGTCATCAGGTCGTTGAGGCGGTCGTAGGAGCCGGCGATACCGTCGAACATACGGAGGACCCTGGCCGGCTCCGGCGAGGCGTCGAGCGGGGTCATGGCACGTACAGGCTGAGGGTGGTGAAGAACAGGAACACCACGCTGATGATGCCGTTCATGGTCATGAAGGCCACACCGACTCTCTGCAGGTCGGCCTTACGCATCAGCCAGTTCTCGTAGAACAGCAGAACGGCACACACCGCCACGCCCAGGTAGTAGACGAAGCTGGTCCCCTGCGCATACCCGGTGAGGGCGAGGAGTATCGCAGCCAGGAGATGGAAAGCGCGCGTGGTCCACAAGCCCGCCGTCTCCCCGTAGTCGGCGGGGATGGAGTGAAGGCCCTGTTCCTGGTCCACCTTGATGTCCATGAACGCGTAGATGATGTCGAACCCGGCGATCCACAGCCCCACCCCGGCTCCGAGCACGAAGGGCTCCCAGGTGACCTTGCCGGTGACCGCCACCCAGGCGCCGACCGGCCCCAGGCCGTCGGCGAGACCCAGCACCAGGTGACAGAAGGGGGTCCACCGCTTGGTGTAGGGGTAGACGATCATCGGGATGACCACGAGCGGCCAGAGGTACCGGGTCACCACCGGAAGATTGAAGGTCGCGTAGACGAGGACGGCAAGCCAGACCACCGCGAAGATCCACACCTGACGGTAGGTCAGCCTGCCCGCGGGTATCTCCCGTCCGGCCGTCCGCGGGTTCCGGGCGTCGAGTTCGGCGTCGATGAGCCGGTTGACTGACATGCCGAAGCTGCGGGCCGCGACCATCGCCACCGTGATCCAGAACATCACCCAGAACCCCGGTACCCGCATCTCGGCGAGGAACGCGGCCGCATAGGCGAACGGCAGCGCGAAGAGCGAGTGCTCGAACTTGATCAGATTGACGAACCGGCGGGCGTAGACGAACAGTGTCATGGCTCCCTTGTCCGCCTAGCCGCGAGGGGCGCTGCCGGGTGCTGCCGGCCCGGCGGCACTACGACCGGGCGAGCGCAGGTCGCCCAGGCCGAGGGAGGGCCACAACTCGTCTATGCGCGCCTTCACCTCGGACGACATCGCCACGTCGGAAGGCCACTCCCGGCCGTGGCCTTCCTCGGGCCACTTTATGGTGGCGTCGATGCCGATCTTGCCGCCCCGCAGCGGATGCGGCGAGGAGTGGTCGAGCACGTCGAGGGGACCCTCTACGATCGTGACGTCCCGCTGCCAATCGACGTTGTTGAAGACTCTCCAGGCCACCTGGGCGTAGTCGTGGACATCGACACCGCCGTCGACGACCACGATGCACTTGGCGAACTGCATCTGACCGGTCCCCCAGAGAGCGTGGATCACTTTCCGGGCATGAAGCGGGTAGCGCTTGTCGACCGAGACCAGGACGCAGTTGTGGAAGCCACCCTCCTTGGGCAGGTCCATGTCGATGAGCTCGGGGAGGGTGATCCTCAGCAGGGGGAGGAACAGGCGCTCCGTCGCCTTGCCCAGGTAGGTGTCTTCCATCGGGGCCTGGCCGACTATGGTGGTCGAGTAGACGGCGTCACGTCGGTGGGTCAGCGCCGTCAGGTGGAGCACGGGATAATCGTCCGCCAGCGAGTAGTAGCCGGTATGGTCGCCGAAGGGCCCTTCCCGCCGCGACTCCTCGAGGTCCACGTACCCTTCGAGCACGAACTCGGCATGCGCCGGCACCTCCAGGGCCACGGTCTTGCAGTGCACCATCTCCACCGCTTCGTCCCGCAAGAACCCGGCGAACGTCATCTCGTCGATGGCCCCCGGTACTGGAGCGGTGGCCGCGTAGGTGACGGCGGGATCGGTCCCGATGGCGACCGCCACTTCCATCCGGCCCCGGCCGCCCGCGACAGCTGTGCCGGCCCCGCCGGCCGCGGATCGGCCCGCGGCGGCCTGGTCCGCCGCCACCCGGTAATGCTCGGCGGCATCCTTATGGATGTGCCAGTGCATGCCGGTGGTGTTCCGGTCGAACACCTGCAGGCGGTACATGCCGACGTTGCGCCGGCCGGTCACCGGATGCCGGGTGAAGACCAGCGGGAGCGTGATGTAGCGGCCGGCGTCCAGCGGCCAGCACTGGAGTATGGGCAGCGCTCCCAGATCGACCGCTTCGCCGGTCAGCACCACTTCCTGGCAGGGGCCGTTCTTGACACTACGCGGCTGGACCGCGGCGAGGTCCTTGAGCTTCGACAGCGCCTTCACCTTCTCCCAGGCCCCGCTCGGGACCTCGAGAGACACCAACCGCCCTATCCGGGCGCTCAACTCCTCGTACGATCGCGGCGCGCAGAGCCAGGCACATCCGCTCGTCGCTGCCGAACTGGTTGATGAGCACCGGGAAGGAGTAGCCCTTGGGCTTGGTGAAGAGGAGCGCCGGGCCTCCGGCCTTGACGACCCGGTCGGCGATCTCGGTCATCTCGAGGACCGGGTCGACGGGAGTGTCGATGACCGACAACTGCCCTTTGTCCCGCAGCAGCTTGATGAAATCGTGCAGGTCTTTCATAGCGGCGATTTTACTCGTCGCGGAGCCGAGGCCGCGAGTCCGCACTGGGCAGCGCGATGCGTTGCCTGGTCGCGCCCGTAGCGCTGACGAGTGCTTCCTGGCCTAGCCTCGCTGCGCCCATCGCACCCTGCGGCGTATCTTCATGCTCGAGCTCTACTCGCCAGCGCCTGGCCGGGCCCATCTCCTCCAGCACGCTTCGGTACACCGCCAGCGTCTCCTGCGCGGCCTTGCTCCAGGGAAAGCAGAGCCGACTGGCGGAGCCCGTCCTGGCGGAGGGCCTCGTAAAGCTCGTGGTCGGTCAGCACCCGCACCACGCACTCCTCGAGGCTGTCCAGGGAGGTCGGGTTGAAGAGCAGTGCCGCGGACCCGGTGACCTCAGGCAGCGACGAGGAATTGCGACACCACGCACGGGGTGCCGCACGCCATCGCCTCGAGGGGCGGCAGTCCGAAACCCTCGTAGAGCGACGGAAAGACGAAGAGGGTGGCCGCGGAATAGACCGCGGCCAGATCGTCATCGCGGATGAAGCCGGGGAAGAGAACCTGACCCTCCAGGCCGCGCTTCTCCACCTCTTTCCTCAGCTTCCGGTACTCCCCTCTCTGCGCGCCGGCGAGGACCAGGGCGGGAGGGTCCGGAATATGATTGCAGCAAGCGGGACCAGGCGTCGATGAGGAACGGGAGGTTCTTCTCCGGCCGAAAATCGCCCACCCAGAAAGCGAACCGCTCCGGGAGGGAATAGTGACGCCGTGCCGCCGCCTGCTCTTCGGGGGTGACATCGGGGTGGAACCGCTCGGAGACCCCGTTGTGGATCACCCGCACCTTGCCCGGATTGACGCCCGCGTAGGCGCTGAGGGCCGACAGCGAGATCTGCGAGACGGTGATGACCCGCTTGGCTTCGTTCAACGTGCGGGTCAACTGGCGCTTGTAGCGCAGGCGCAGGACCAACGGCAGGCTGCGGGGGTAGAGCAGAGGGGTGACGTCGTGGACGGTGGCGACCAGGGGAGTGTCCAGCGGCGTCGGGGCCCAGGGACTCGGTACGTGCAGCAGGTCCACTTTGGACTTCTGCACGAGGGAGCGGAACGCGCCGCGCGATTGCATCGAGAGAGGATCCATGTTGGCCGAAATGAGGGTGAACGAATCGACGGCAGGCATGGTGTCCTTCTCCTGATCCTGGCAGAAGACGACGACTTCCGTGCCCGTATCGGCGAAATGGCGGAGAAGGTTCCGGGAGTAGGTGCCGATGCCCCGGTAGCTGATCGCTCTCGCGTCGAATCCTATCCTCACGTGCCCTCCAGCCGCCGTGCAAAAGGGTCAGGTCGCGATTTTGCCGCGCCGTGCCGAAATAGTATCAGAGGAGCCCTTTTCCTCCTTGCGTCTTTGGGGCCCTGATTATAAGATGTGTGCATATTTGTATTCAGAGTGGAGAGGTTCGTCGGTGCCGAAGAACATCAGTGCGCACAGACCGCAAGAGGCAGCCGACCCGAACGCGGTGCTGGACAAGGCCAAGATCATTCTTGAGCAGCACAAGCTCGATATCACCAAGACGTGGCTGAGCCGCCTCATCAGCGAGATCGACGATCTCCACGCTCTGGAGCAGTTCCCCACTCAGGAGACCATCCGGACGTCCGTGGAGCTCATCGAGGGGCTGGCGAACTGCCTTTCCGATGAGGAGACGCTCTCCCAGTTCGGCCCCGGAGGGCTGTATCACAGACAGGCTTCGGCGCTCGGGCTTTTGCAGCACGACGAGAGCGGGGGGATAGGGCCCCTCACCGATAGTCTGGACGCCCTCGAAGAGGCGATCTGGGACCGACTCTCCGCTGGTCTGCGCCAGCAGGACAAGGAGATCCTCGCCCTCGTCCGCATCATGCGCATGGCTCTTCACCGGGTCATGACGACCGCCGCCGAGGCGTACCACCAGCAGTCGAGCGCCGAACTCGACCGCCTGGCTCACACGGATACGCTCACCGGGCTCCACAACCGGCGCTACCTGGAGCAGGAACTGGAACGTCACGTCGAGCTCTACAAACGGTACAACCACCCGTTCGCCGTTCTCATGCTCGATCTCGACAGCCTCAAGCTGGTGAACGACACCTTTGGGCATGCGGCCGGAGACGAAGCCCTGAAGCATCTGGCGAGCGTCATGCGCGCCACCATCCGCGACACCGACATCCCCTGCCGCTACGGGGGCGACGAGTTCATCATCCTCATGCCCGAAGCCGACAAGAACGCGATCCAGGCAGTCGGCCGAAGGATAGCGGAGACGATCAGCAAGACCCGCCTGAAACTGGGCGGCGGCTACGTAAGCCTGGAAGTCAGCTTCGGAGCGTCCTCATGCCCGGCTGAAGGGACTTCGGCAGACGCACTGCTCAAACGGGCAGACACCAACCTCTACGCGGCCAAGGAACGTAAGACGGGGCGCGGACGCCCCTAGGCGCGGACGCGCGGGGCGCCTCTAGCTGCTAGGTACCGGCCGGCGCCGGCGACGCGCACTCGAACGCTTCGCCCCTGACCGTCTCGACGGCATGGTCGATGACCGGCGCGATCACCGCGAAATGCTCCCGACAGGCCTTGGGGCTCCCGGGCATGTTGATGATCAGAGTCTTCTTTCGCACCGCCGAAACCGCGCCGGCTGAGCATGGCGTTAGGCGTCACGGCCAGGGAAGCAGCCCGCATGGCTTCGGCGAACCCGGGAGCCAGACGATCGGCGACGGCCAGCGTCGCCTCCGGGGTGCGGTCTCGAGGAGCGAAACCGGTGCCTCCGGTGGTGAGTACCAGGTCGATCTCGCCGCTGTCGGCAAGTTCCACAAGAGTCCGCTCGATGGTGGGCTGGTCGTCGGGGATGACGATCGCGTCGCGGGTGACGGCCCCGATACTCCCGAGCAGCTCGCAAAGCAGCGGCCCCGAAGCGTCGGCGCGCAGGCCGGCGCTCGCCTTGTCGCTGAGCGTGACCACGGCGGCCCGTATGGGCGTGGCCAGCCGCTTCTCGCTCACCCGCCGAACCCCCAGGCCCGAACCTTGACGGCATCGCCGGGAGCGACCCGGCCGCCGCGGAGCACCCGCACGAAGATGCCTTCCCGGGGCATGACGCAGTCGCCGGCCTGATAGTAGATGGCGCAACGGGTGTGGCACTCCTTGCCGATCTGCGTCACCTCCACCAGGGCTTCACCCAGGTCGAGGACGGTGCCGATGGGAAGAGCCGCGACGTCGATGCCGAGCGTGGTGATGTTCTCGGCGAAGTCGCCGGGGCCCACGTTCAGGCCTGCCGCAGTCATCTTGTCGATCGATTCCTGAGCAAGCAGGCTCACCTGCCGGTGCCAGGGACCCGCGTGGGCGTCGCCCTCGATGCCGTGCTCGGCGCGCAGGATGACCTCGGGAGCCGCCTTCTTGCGCTCGCCCTTGGACTCGCTGACGTTGGCGGCGACGACGGTCCCGGCGGGCGGGACCGGGGGCAGCGCGGAGGACGCGCCCTCGGCCGGCCGGATGTAGTCCTCCTTGCCGCCGGTCTTCTCCAACAGGCGGATATCGCCGATGACCATGCCCCGGTCCACCGCCTTACACATGTCGTAGATCGTGGTGGCCGCCACAGCCGCCCCGACGAGGGCTTCCATCTCCACCCCGGTGCGGTCCTCGGTGCGGGTGACGCACTCGATGTCTATCCGCGCTTGCTCTTCGACGATGGTGAAGGTCAGGTCCACCTGGGTCAGCGCGATCGGGTGGCAGAGAGGGACCAGATCGCAGGTGCGCTTGGCGGCCATGATGCCCGCGACCTTCGCCACCGTGAGGACGTCGCCCTTGGGAAGCGCCTGCTCCTTGAGCAGACCGAAGAGTCTCCGCCGCCATCCACACCCGGGCGCCGACCCGGGCGACGCGGGCCGTCGCCTGCTTGCCGCTCACGTCGACCATGCGGGCCTCGCCGGTCTCGTCCACGTGGCTCAACCGGGGCTCGTCCATCTCAGCCTCCCACCTGCGACATGCCGCGGGAGGTGCGGCCGGGCAACCGGTTCTTGTCGAACGTCTTGCATTCGAGCGACTCGGCGACAGCGGCGAGCACTGCTTCCCGGTCCCGGGATCGCATCGCCTCTTTGACGTCGATCTCGTCGCTGGAGAACAGGCAGTTCTTGAGCTTGCCGTCGGCAGTGAGGCGGAGCCGGTTGCACTCCCCGCAGAAGTGGTCCGACATGGACCCGATGAACCCGACGGTGCCCTGGTGACCGGGAAAGCGGTAGTAGCGAGCGGGGCCCCATCCCCCGGGCGAGGGAACGGCCTGTAAGGGACCGGCGCCGCCGGCGCCCATCTTCTGCAGTTCGGCCATGGCAAGGTCTTTCGTCAGCGCCTCGCCGGCAGAACGGGGGCCGCAGCCGCCCACCGGCATCCATTCGATGAACCGGACGTGCAGGGGCCGGTCCCGGGTGATATCGACGAAGGCCGGGAGTTCCGCCAGGAGCTCGGGCATCATCACCACGTTGATCTTCACCGGGTCGAGCTGGGAGCGAAGCGCGGCCTCGACCCCGTCGAGGGCAGCGGCGAGCGAGCCCCCGCGGGTAAGGGCGCGGTAGCGTTTGGGGTCGAGGGAGTCGACGCTGATGTTCACCCGGTGGAGCCCGTGAGCCTTCAGCGCCTCCGCGAAACGGGGCAGCAGGACGCCATTCGTGGTGAGAGCGATGTCCCGAATACCGGGGATGGCATGGATCAGGCCTACCAGATCGGTCAGCCCTCTGCGCACCAGGGGTTCGCCGCCTGTGATCCTGACCTTGGAGATGCCCAGTTCCACGGCGGCCTGCACGAAGAAGATCATGTCCTCATACGAGAGGATCTCCTCGTGGGGCTTGAACGCCACCCCTTCGGGCGGCATGCAGTAGACACAACGGTAGTTGCACCGGTCGGTGACCGACAGGCGAAGGTAGTCGACGATCTGTCCCGCTGGCGGATTCAAACTCTCTCGTTCCCCGCTAGTGACCGCAGGTAGCCGCCTATCCGAGCAGCCACCCCGTACCGTTATACTCGGGCGAGTATACGCCTTTCTATAAGGTCGGCCAAGCCCTTGAAGTCGTCCAGAGCCATCTGCGGAACGGGATAGTCGGGAAACTCCTGGTCACTCGCGATGCCGATGAGCTCGTCCGGGGTGCTGACCAGTTCGGTGCTCCGCGCCATCCTCGACACCTCTATCTTCGGGGCGTCCTGGCGTTTGAACCCCTCGGTGATCACCAGGTCCACGGGCTCGCGGATCTGGCGGACCAACTCACCCAGCGACGGCTCTTCCTCCGTGCTCACCTGCCACACGTAGCTCCACGGAGAGGAGATGCCCACCACCTCGGCGCCCAGTTCCCGAAAGCGGTACGAGTCGGTGCCGGGTACGTCGACCTCGAAACCGTGGGTGTCGTGCTTGAGAGCCGCCACCCGGTACCCCCGGCCGCGAAGTTCCTCGATGACGCCGAGGACCACCGTCGTCTTGCCCGATTTCTTCTTGCCTATGAACGACACGATCGGCAGCGGGCTGGCGTCCATGAAGGCCTGGATGCGGGGCTGGAGCGCCGCGCGCCAGCCCCCCGCTTCTCCAGCGATCCGCTCCCGGGCCGCCTCCAACTCCGCGGGCGTATTGACGTTCATGAAGAGCTGCTCCGGATCCCCGTGGCGCCCGTCGTCCATCTCCAGATACCCGGTGTTGAGATCCGGGTAGATGTCGAAGATGCGGCGGCCGCCCGAGCCGATGAACTCGCGGTAGGCGTCGAGGGTCCGCTTGCTGTAGACGGCGCAGAGCGGTTGCAGGTACTCGCCGTGCCGGGGCACGAACACGTCGAAGCCCTCGGACCGGTCCGCGAGCTCCCACAGGAAGCGAGAGGTGACGAAGGGCATGTCGCAGGCCAGGCAGATCACACGCTCGGTGGGGGAAGCGAGAACGGCGGTGTAGACGCCGACCGCGGAACCGACGATCGGGCAGGGCGTCGTTGACGACGGGTAGCCCCAGGTCGTGGAACCGGTAGGGATCGCGGGTGACCACGAACACGTGGGGGAAGAGGGGGGCGAACTTGTCCCGCAGCCATTCGAGAAGGGTCTGGCCGTTGAACGGCGCGAAAGCCTTGTCCTCACCCATGCGGGTGGAACGGCCACCGGCCAGAAGTGCGAGGCTCACATCGGAGCGGTACGGTCGCCAGAACAGGGTGCCGGACTGTTCGGTCTCCGACGCGCCGTCGCGATCGGCCTCAGATCGTCCGCGCCGTCCAGGATCGTCCGTCCTCACATCGTCCATGCCTTGTCTCCTCGTCCGCCACGCCGGCCCTCGCGCGGGGCCTTGGCCCGCGGGGGAGAGATTACCGCACCTTGGACGCGTGCGGCGCCCGGGACGACAATGGGGGGCGGCTAGGGCGGGCAGATCCTGACCCGCTGCGGTTCTGCGTGCACGTGGACGGGTGCCCCGAGAGTCAGCCCCAAGCGTGAGAGTTCGGGCGGCATGACGAATATGGTGAACGTCCGCGCCGGCGCGTGCGAGGGATCGGCTCCGGCCGGCGACGCGTGTGCCTCTCCGGTGTAACGCACCTTGACCGTCCAGTGCGCCGGACCGGGTTCAATTGACTCGACAAGGGCCGCAAAGAGGTTGGGCCTGGGCGCCGGCGACTCGGCACCGGAAGATGCATCGAGAGCGGAGGGTGCCTGAAGCAACAAATCCTCGGCCCGCAGCGCGACTACGACCTCGCCGGCGATCTCGCCCTCTCCGTTGCCGTCCACAGCTAGAGTCGGGCCACCGGCAATCGCGACCGTCGAACCGACGAGGGAGCCTTCGAGAAGATTCTCGCAGCCCATCAGCTCTGCAACCCGTCTGTTCGCGGGCGCCCGGAGAAGCTCCTCGGGGGAGCCGATCTGGAGCAGACTGCCCCCGGCCAGCACCGCCACCCGATCTCCGAGGGCGACGGCTTCGTCCAGGCTATGGGTGACATGCAATACCGTCACTCCGAGCTCGCGGCAGAGGCGCCTTACTTCGTCGGCTATATCGCGGCGGGCCGACCGGTCGAGCGCGGCAAGTGGTTCGTCGAGCAGGAGCAGGCGCGGCCGAATAGCGAGCGCCCGGGCCAGGGCGACTTTTTGTTGCTCGCCGCCCGAAAGCCCCACTACCCGGCGCCCCAGCAACCCCTCGACGCCTGTGAGCTTCGAGGCCTCGCGCACCCGGTCGGCCCTGGCGGCGGCCGGTACGCGGCCCTTCAGGCCGAATCCGATGTTGTCGCTCACCGAAAGATGGGGGAACAGGAGATAGTCCTGGTAGACGAAGCCCACCTGCCGCTTCTCGGGAGGCCACGCTGTGACGTCAGTCCAGCCGTCCCCTGGGCGTTCGGGCTCGGTGCTGGCCTCCCGAAACTCGATGCACCCCTTCTCAACGGGATGGAGTCCCGCGATCGTCTCGAGAAGCACGGTCTTGCCTGCGCCGTTCGGGCCGAGAATCACCAGATACTCCCCTGGGGCCAACTCGAGCGAATCCACCCGCAAGGCGAATCCGCCCAGATCGACGGCGACCTGCGGCTAGCAGCCTCAGCATGGCGCTAGTCCTTCCTCCATCGCCCACCGGAGGCCCTGGAGGGAAGTACGAGCCTGAACACGACGAGGATGACCAGGGCGATCAGGATCAGGAGAGCCGTAACGGGGAGGGCGGCCGACAGCCCGTACCCACTGAACAGCTCGTAGGTGAGGATCGAGATGGTCTTGGGATTGTAGGCGAGGATGACTATGGCCCCGAACTCGCTGATCCCGCGCGCCCACATTAGCACCGCTCCGGCCAGAAGACCCCGGCCGGCAAGCGGCAGCGCGACGCGGTAGAACGACCGCCAGGGCGACGCTCCAAGCGTGCGAGCGACGTGTTCGAGGCGGGCGTCCACGAGCCCGAACGCCGCCTGAGCGGAGCCGATGAAGAGCGGCAGGCTCACGAAGAGCATGGCGATGACGATGCCTGCGAGGTTTTCCGTGAAGAAGACCCCGACACTCGCGAACGGCTTCCCGATGACACCCTGCGCGCCGAACACCATGAGCAGGGCGATGCCCGCGGCGGTGTGCGGGATGACCAGAGGGACGTCGACGACCCCCTGGACGACGCTCTTGCCGCGGAAACGCTTCCGCGCCAGTAGGTACGACAGCGGAGTGCCGAGCACGAAAGCGATCGCGGTCGCGATGAACGCAGCCAGGAAGGTGATGCCGATCGAACGGAGGACTCCCCACTGCTGGGCCACGTCCGCCAGCCCGCTCCAGCCTCCGTTCACGATCGTGACGACCAAAGGCAGGACCAGGAAGATGAGAAGCAGCCCTCCGAGGGCCCAGAAGATCCAACCAGTCCGGCGATATCCGGTCGGGTCGCGTGTCAAAGGATCCCCTCTCTCTACCTGGCGCCAGTTCCCATGGCCGGCCTACGAGGAAGGCGCGCAGAGACTCCTCAGCTCTTCGGGCACAGCCTCCGCGTTATCGCAGCGCGGCGTCGCCAACATGGGGTGGTAGTTCTGCTCCATGATCCGCCGGCCCTCGGGCCCGAGCAGGAACTGCACGAACAGGCTCGCCGCGTCCGGCTGCGCGGAGTTCGACGGGATGGTGAGGGAATAGGTGATCACCTGGCCCTCGAAGCTCGGGTTGACCGAGGCGAAGCGCCGGTAGTCGAGATCGACCCGTACCTGGCGATAGACATTCCCGAGCGTCTCGTCTGCCAGATTCACCTCGGGCGGCAACGTGACGTACTTGAGGCCGTGCTGCTTGATAACACTCAGGTACTCGATGGCGTAGTCGACATTGCCGGTTTCGAGCAGCGGAAGAAGCTGCACGCTGTAGCCTCGCATCACGATATGGGCGCCCGAAGACGTCTCCAGGATCTCCGGAACGTGGATGACCGTCTGGCTTCCCTCTTCCTCGGCGGTGATCGGAGTGGTGAACTGGCCTTCGAACGTGTCGAAGAACAGGGTCGGCTTGTCGTACTGCTTGCCGGCGAGCGCGAACATCATGAGCGCGCGATAGCCGTTGGAGTCGAAGCGCGGGTCTGCCAGGCCCAGGCGGACCTCGGACCTGGTGATGACGTCGTACCAGTTATCGGCGGTTATCTCCGCCGCGTACTTGCTCTTGTCCGTGTACGCGATTGCCATCTGGTTGCTAGCGAAGTCGATGCGCCAGCTGCCGTACGGCTTGCCCGTCTCGGGGTCATTGCTGTTGTACAGCAGCATGGGGATGAGCTGCGAGTCGGCGCTGATAAGAACGTCGGCCATCTCGTGGATGTCACTCACGTGGCGGAGCACCTGGATGCTGCCATGGGCCTCGCCGTTCACCTTGATGTCGGGGTGAAGGGTCTTGAACTGCTCCTCGAGCTCCCCGAAGGGGATTATCAGGCTGCCCGCGTAGAGGATGCGGATAGTCTTGCCACCTTCGCCGGCGGTGTCCGACGAGCCGGCGCAGCCTGCAGCGACCAGAACTGCGAGGCCGAGGACGAGGACGAGCGACAGGACGAGCACGGCGAACCGGGAACATGCGCGCCCGGCCCCCGGCCGGGGCGGGGTAGAGCGGGGCTGCGGCGACGCGGAACGCGTCGCCGCAGCCCCCGTGGTTGAGTTCGAACTCACTTCGAGCAGCAGGCGGAGCTCGGTCACCCCACCTACCGAGGACTTCTTGTCGACGGCCGGACCCACCAGGCGCAGAGGCGCATCCTGGCCAGTCAGCTCTTTGCCTTCCATCTTGTTGGCGAGGATGTACTCCTTGCTCAGAGCGATCTTCGAGGAATCGAGGGTGGCCGTGTAGCCGTCCGCTCCGACCACTTCGATCGGGTACCCCTGGGCTGCCAACACGCTGTTGAACGCTCCGTTATCGTGCTTTTGCTCGTCGTCGGCCCGTCCCACCACGTAGTATAGAGGGACACCAGACCAGGTGACTCCGTCGGCGTCCTTCCACGTTACACCATGACACTTGGGCGCTGAGCACGAGTCGAAGGAGCCTCGATCCACCTTCTCCTGGATGGCGCCGTTTAGGGTGAGCACCCATCCGGCTACGACCGGCTTGACCTCGACCTTGGTCACCCACTTGACCCACCAATGGCCGTCGGTGACCTGGTTGGCTTTGGGGCTGAGTATGGCGACGCGGAACGTTCCGTCCGTCTCCGGGTTCGTGGGCTTGCCCTCTACCTCGTACGCCAGCACGAGCTGCAACGGGTCTTCGATAGTGATCTCGTCGCCGGTGGAGACATCGTAGGTGATGAACCTACCGTTGTTGACCTGGTCGGCCGACATGGTCATCTCGTAGCCGTCCTTGGCGGTGAACGTCACTCCCGAGCCGTCCGGAACGCCTCCAAGCGACTTGAGCAGCTCCGCGAGCGTCAGTCCCTTGTACTGGCTGGGCGGGGTGATGTTGCCGGCGCTGTTCTTGATGCCGCCGTAGGCCTCCAGAGCGGCCAACTTCTTGACGTCCTTCATCGAGAACGTCTGCGTGCCGGTGGGCGTGATCACCTGCAGCGTGGCGGCGCTCGAGCTGTCCGAGCCACACGCGGTGGCCTGCGTCATGCCAAGCGCGAGGAGCCCGATCACGAATGCAAACACCGCCAAGCGGGCCGCGATTCTCGCTCGTCTCATGGTAGAACCTCCCAGGTCGGAGCCGCGGGTCGGTTACTTGAATTCCCAGGACACTACGTCCTTCACCCAGCTCTTGCTGCTCATGCCCGGCATCACCATGTTGAGCGTGCCGTCATCGCCTATGGCCAACATGGCGTCGGCGCTGGCTGCTATGTCGGAAAGCGGTACCTCGGCGGTGAAGCCATCAGATGCTGCGACCGCGAGGGTCTTTGCGGCGGCCTGGACGGCCAGGAGTTTGAAGAGATCGGCCAACTTCACGCCCGTGTACTCCTGCGAGCCCGACTTCGGATGCTCGGCGGTGATTGTGACCGGATTCAACTTCTGGACGTCGGCAACGGTCCACGTCGCCGGTTTGTCGACGAGGCCTTTCGCGACCAGCGTCCCGCTGGCCCCGCCCGCCGCCGCCCCGCCGGTCGTCGCGGGCGCTGCCATCGTGGTCGCGGTGGCCGGCGCGGCCGTCGTAGTGGTGGTGCTGCTCCCGCAACCGGCCACCGCGAACGTGGCGACCGCGAGCACAAGTACCACTGTGAGAGCAGCAAACAGCTTCTGTTTCGAATCCATGGATCTCCCCTTCACGTGTTCAGACTTTGCTCCGGAACCGTCCCTCCTGAATCTGTCCCGCCGACCACCTCCCTGTCTCAAAAAACAAAACGCCCCGGAGGGCGCGCGCAGATGAAAGTCGGCGCGCTCTCCTTCTCACACTGGAAGGCACGGGCGTTTCCCCCCGTACCTTTGGACCAGACGGCTGCCGGTCACTGCGGCTGCTCGCCGTGGCCTCAGGTTGGGGGCTTTAGGCGCGGGCAGCTCGGAGAGACACTTGTATCGTTTGTAGGACTACATTAGTGGTAAGTTCTCACTCCCCTCCCGCGTTTGTCAAGTAAAAGGGGCAGTGTTCGTGTATCTATCTTTCGGGCGCGTGCGCATGGGCGAGATAAGCGTCCTACTGGACGCGCTTGCCATCGCGCGAGAGCAAGGAGTCGACCTGTGACCGGTTTGGGTCTTCTCGTCACAGGTTTCGCGGTCGCTTGGGTCCTCCTAGCCAGCCACCTGTTCCGGATCGGGCGCCGCCAGCGCGCCCTGCAGACTGTTCTCTAGAAGCAGCCCAGCTCGCAGATGCGGACCTTGATGCCCGCCTCGTTGCAGGCCTTGCCCACCATGAGGTAGTCGACGCCCAACTTCTCGGCAAGGGCGCGGGCGTCGTGACACGTCAGCACCTTCTCGGTGGCGGCTTTTTCTACTTCCGCCTTGATCTGCTCCAGATCCATCGTCTTCCTCCTCGTGAAACTCAGCCAGCCAATACATGCAGGGCTGTGGCTTTTGCGCTCGCACTTACTCGCGTTCCGGGGGCTAGCTCCAGCTCGTCGGCTGAAGCTCGAGTGATGAGAGAGATTACCTCACCTTCGCCGCCAAAGACCGGTTTGGCGTTTGCCGTGCAGTCGAGCCGGACGGCAACCCTCACCAGCGGGCCTGCCGGAGTGACGCTATCGACAACGCCGCACCATTGATTCCGCACGCTTGTCCGGCCCGGCTGTTGTTCATCGACCGGCGGAGCCAAAGCGACATCTTCAGGCCGGATGGCCACGACTACCGGCTGGCCTTCGGCCAAGTCGCCGACGGCCTGGGCCACGATGCCCGCCTGCGTGCGCACGGTACACAGGCCCTGTTCGCAGGCGATTGTTTCTCCGTGCCAGATGGTCTCCGCTCCCGTGAAGTCGGCGACAAAAGCGTTCTGCGGGTGCGTGAAGACTTCTTCGGGCGTCCCGATCTGAACGACCGAGCCGTCCTGGATGACGGCCACGCGCTGGGCGAGGGCGAGCGCCTCGCTGTGCTCGTGGGTGATGATGACCACCGTGGCGGCCAGGCTCTCGACGACCCGCCGCAGGTCCTCCCGAAAGCGGCGGCGGACGTGGACGTCCAGATTGCTGGTCGGCTCGTCGAGGAACAGGATCTCGGGCTCGAGCGCGAGAGCCCGCGCGAGGGCCACCCGCTGCAGTTCTCCGCCCGACAGCGTGCGCATGTCGGCGCCCGGCGAGGTGCGTGATCGCCATCAACTCCAGCGTGCGCTGGATCTTCGCCGTCACTTCGGGGCGCGGAAGTCTGCGGAAGCGCAGGCCGAACCGGATGTTGTCCTCGACCGACCCCTGGAACAGCAGCGGCCGCTGGAACACGGCGGCGGTGCGGCGCCGGGCGGCGAGGTCGTGGATGTCGACCTTGTCCCCGTAGTAGAACACCGACCCGGCGTCCGGCTGCTCGAGCAGCGCCAGCAGACGGAAGAGGGTGGTCTTGCCCGCGCCGTTGGGGCCCAGGATGGCAAGCACTTCTTGCTCGTAGATCTGGAGGGACTCGACGGAGACCACGGTCCGGTCGCCGTAGCGCTTGACCAGACCTCGCGCCTCGATCGCCACGGGCGGCGCCTGCCTGGCTGCGCGCCAGCGCAGCCTCGTCTCCGGTCATGACTGCAGCCACCGCCGGCGCACGCCCTGCTGGGTCCGGGTGAGAAGGAACGTGATGATGAAGGCGAGCAAGATGAGTATCAGCCCGAAGGCCATCGCCGTGGCGTACTCGCCCTGGCGTACCAGGCTCATGGTGGCCGTCGTCATCGTGCCGGTCTGGTTGTGCCCGGCGATGGAAAGGTTGCCGCCCACCATCATCACCGCGCCCACCTCGCTGATGGCGGCGCCGAAGCCGGCCACGATCCCGGAGATGACGGTCACCCGCGCCTCCCGGAGCACCAGCCAGATGGTCTGCCAGCGCGAAGCTCCGAGCCCCATCGCCTGGAGGCGGACGTCGTTCGGCACCGACGCGACTCCCCCCATGGTGATGGCGGCTATGACCGGAGCGGCGATGAAGAACTCGGCGACGATCATCGCCGTCGGCGTGTAGAGAAGGCTCAGAGACCCGAAAGGCCCCTGCCGGGACAGGAGAAGGAACACGAAGAGGCCCACGACCACCGGGGGCAGCATCAGGCCCACGTTCAAGACAGTGGCCGCCGCTCCCCATCCCCAGAAGCGCCTGATCGCCAGCCACGTACCTATCGGTATCCCCACGATCATGCCGAAGATCGTGGCCGTCCCCGCGACCCGGATGGACATCCACATGACTTCGTACACGTAGCGGTCGCCGTGGATCAGCAGAGAGATCGCCTGCTTTATGGCATCCCAGAAAACGCCCATATCCTCACCTCCCCCGAAGAAAAGGGGCGCCTCGCCGCCCGGCGAGGCGCCCCAATTCTACTGCCTTCGCAGCCTCCTATTCGGCGGTAGCCGCGTTGGGGATGAACAACGCCTGGCCGTACTTATCAACGCCGTAGGTCGCGATGATGTTCTGCTGCACATCCGGGGAGATGATCCAGTTCATGAAGTCGTTGGCGCCCTGCATGTTCTTGGCTGCCTTGCAGGTGATCACGTGGTACTGGTTGAACAACGCCTTGTCACCCTCGACGACGAGTTCCAGGTTCTTGAGGGAGTCCTTCTTGGCGAGCCAGGTACCACGGTCGGCGAGCGTGTAGCCGCCCTTCTGGTCCGCGATCGTCAAAGTCTCGCCCATCCCCTGCCCGGTGGTCTGATACCAGTCGCCGGAGGGGGTGATACCGGCGGCCTTCCAGAGGGCCAGTTCTTTGGCGTTGGTCCCCGACTTGTCGCCCCGGCTATAGAACAGGGACTGCGAGTCGGCGATCTTCGTGAAGGCGGCCACCGCGTCGGTCATGCCCTTGATCTTGGCCGGATCGGAGGGCGGGCCTACGATGATGAAGTCGTTGTACATGACGGCCTTGCGGTCCACCCCATACCCGGCCTTCATGAACTCCGTTTCCGCCGCGGGTGAGTGGACCAAGAGCACGTCGGCGTCGCCGGTCTGGCCCAACTTCAGCGCTTCGCCGCTTCCCACCGCCACTACCTTGACGTTGTACTGCGGGAACGCTTCGGTGAACGCAGGGATGAGGACGTCGAACAACCCCGAGTCTTGCGTGGAGGTCGTCGAGGCCAGAATGAGGTCGGTCTTCGCGACGCTGATAGTCGTCTGCGGAGCCGCGGTCGTACTGGGAGCCGCCGTGGTCGTCGGAGCCATGGTGGTCGTCGACTGAGCCGCTGTGGTCGAGGTCTCGCTGCTGCTGCCGCAGGCCGTCAGCAATGCCGCCAGACCCAGAACGAGGGCAAGTGCCAGAACTACACCAAGGCCCAGCGTCCTGCGATGATGAACTCGTTTTGATAGTGCGCTACCGATCATGCGCGTACCCCTCCTTGTGCTGTTTGTACGCATACAATCATACATTACGCACAGACTCTCCATTCTAAACGGTCCTTACTCTCCCTCTTGTGCTTCCCAGCCGATAGAATCGGGGTAGCAACTGCAGTGGAGGTGATGGTGCCTGGATTCGATCGGATACTGGCTGCTTACGAGCACGGCATGCAGAAGCTTGCCGACGAACTGGTGGCCGAGCTCGATCCGACCGACGAGGAGCGGGGACACCTGTTGCTCGCTTCACAGCTGGCGCAGTCAGTCGTCCGGACCTACGACGCTTTCCACCTCGACCGGGGACCCGCCCTGGACGCCACCAAGTCCGTCATGTACGCCTCGGCGAACCAGCCGGATCGCCGGGTCCTCAACGTGCCCCTTCGCACGCTCGTCGACAACAACACCCTCACAGGGGTCGAGGCCCGATTGCTCTCCGGTTCCCTGAACGCCAAGCGTACGATAATCGTGAGCGGGGGCCCCAACGTCGGCAAGTCGACACTATTGAACGCCCTCATCGAGATGCTGCCGCGCGACCAGCGGCTCGTCGCCGTGGACGATATCGACGACGAGTTCCCAGCGCTTCACGACCGTTCGTTCGTAGTCCAACTGACGGCCAAGAGAGGGACGCCTTCGCGGTCCAGCGTCTTCCGTAAGGCCGCGGACATGAAGCCCACCTGGATCATCGCCGGGGAACTGCTCCGGCGAGAAGGACCGGCCTTCTTCGAGACGCTGCTGCCGGGAACCTCCGGCATGGCTACGGTGGAGTCTCCCGACCCGCAGCTGACTATCGCCGACTGGCTCTCCACGAGCAGGGAGATGGGCGAGCGGCTGACGGCGGTGAAACCGCTCTTCGTGCACATGGAGAGAGACCAGGGAGGCAGGCCGCGCATCCAGAGGCTGGTCGAAGCCGTCGTCGACGGGGGACGGCCCGTCCTTACCGCCTACCGGCCGGGCTGACCGTCCAGTAGCGAGAGCAACCCGGGCTCGTCGAGCAACTCCACGCCCAGATCTCGCGCCTTGGCGAGTTTTGTGCCGGGCTCTTCGCCCACTACCACGTAGTCGGTCTTCGCGCTCACCGATCCGGTGACCCGCCCGCCCGCGGCCACTATCAGGTCTGTGGTCTGCTGCCGCGAGAGCGTCGGCAGAGTGCCGGTGAGCACCACCGTCTTGCCGGCGAGCGGCCCGGCCGCTCGGCCGGCGCCCTCGCCCTCCCCCGCTTCTTCCGAGGCGGGCAACTCCATCGTCACCCCGGCTGCCGCCAGCCGGTCCACCAGATCCGCGTTGCGCGGGTCCGCGAAGAAGGTCCAGACACTTTCGGCTATCACCGGGCCGATGCCCGGGGTCTCGCTGATAGCTTCCTTCGGCGCCTCCCGCAGCGCCGCCATACTCCGGAACCGGCGCACGAGCAACTCCGCGTTCTCTCCGCCCACGTGGAGGATCCCCAGGGCCCACAGGACGCGCGCCAGGGGCCGCCCTTTCGACGCGTCGATCGCCCTGACGATATTGCCGGGCAATTTCGGTTCCTGGTTCTTCCGCGTCTTCTCCGAGCCCTTCAGCAGCGCCGCCAGCTGCGCTGCCTCGAGCTGATAGAGGTCCGCCGCGTCGCGGATCAGCCCCAGCTCCAACAACCGTTCCACCAACCGGTCGCCGACGCCCTCGATGTCCATGGCCCCTTTGCTTACGAAATGCTTGATCGCCTCCGCCCGTCTTGACGGGCAGTCCGGGTTCGGGCAACGCACGGCCACCTCTTCCGGCATTCGCACTACCGGGGTCCCGCAGGAGGGGCAGCGCGCGGGCATGTGGAAGGGCTGCTCCATCCCGGTTCGCAGGTCCGTGATTGGCGCGACCACCTGCGGAATGACGTCTCCCGCCCGTTGCACGATGACCACGTCACCTTCGCGCAAATCCTTGCGCCTGATGTCTTCCTCGTTATGGAGCGTGGCCTTCTCCACCGTCACCCCGCCGACTTCGACCGGGTCCAGTTCCGCCCAGGGGTTCAGCACCCCGGTCCGGCCTACGTTGATGTGGATCTTCCGCAACCGCGTCTGGGCGGTCGTGGGAGCGAACTTGTACGCGACGGCCCACCGGGGATCCCGGCCGGCGGTCCCCAGCGCGGCCTGCAGGCCGCGGTCGTCGAGCTTCACGACCACACCGTCGATGTCGTAGTCCAGCTCTTCCCGGCGGTCCTGCCACGCGCGGCATCCCTCGACGATCTCGTCCAAGGTTGCGGCCATCCGCGTACCGGGGTTCACCCGGAAGCCCGCCTTCTTCAGCCACTCGAGCGCCTCGTGATGGGTGGCGAACTGGGTCCCCTCCAGGTGGCCGACGCCGTAGAACCAGGCGGCGAGCGGCCTGGAGACGGTCACCCGGGGATCGAGCTGCCGGAGCGACCCGGCTGCCGCGTTGCGAGGGTTGGCGAACGTTGATTCGCCCGCTGCGATCCTCTGCTCGTTGAGTTGGGCGAACGCCTGCAAGGGCAGGTAGATCTCTCCGCGCACTTCGGCGGCCTCCGGATAGGGGGCCGCCCCGGGCAGCATCGTCAGGGGCACCGTCTGGATGGTCCGCAGGTTGGCGGTCACATCCTCCCCGATCTCCCCGTTGCCCCGCGTAGCCCCGACGGCAAGGCGACCGGCTTCGTAGCGCAGGGAGATGGCCAGACCGTCGATCTTTGCTTCAAGGACGAAGCGGAGCGTGTCTGCGGAGGCACCCGCCTCGGCCGCCAGCTTGACGACCCGCCCGTACCAGGCCCGCAACTCGTCCTCGTTCTTGGCGTTCGCCAGGGACAGCATCGGCTCCCCGTGGCGCACCTGCACGAAACCGGCCGAGGGCTCTCCGCCCACCCGTTGGGTCGGGGAGTCGGCAGTGACGAGCTCAGGATGGGCGGCTTCGAGTTCCCGCAGTTCCCGAAAGAGATCGTCGTACTCCGCGTCGGAGATCTCGGGGGAGTCGAGGACGTAGTAGCGGTACTCGTGATGCCGGATGAGCTCGCGAAGCTCCTCCAGCCGCCGCTCCACTTCACTCACCGAACAGCCTCCTACACGCCGAGGACAGCCGCCAACTCAGGGATAGTATGTACCAGTCTCTCGGGCTTTTCAGCAGCCAGCGCCCGCGTGTCGAAGACTCCCCAGCTCACCGCGATGCCGGTCACCCGTGCGGCGTGCGCCGCCTGGATGTCGGCGGGACTGTCGCCCACGTAGGCCGCGTCCTCTGGCGCCGTGTCCAGGCCGGCCAGGCAGAAGAGGATAGGCTCCGCGGAGGGCTTGTTGCCGGGCGCCTCGTCACAGCAGACGGTCGAGTCGAAGTAGTGCTCGATGCCGGTGAGGTCGAAGGCCATCTGCGTGGTAGCCCTGGATTTGGACGTCACCAGCCCCAGCTTGACCCCGGCCTTCGTCAGCCGGTTCAGGAGATCGACGATGCCGTCGTAGAGCTTGAGCATGCGGTCGTGCTCGCGATGATTGAACTCCCGGTACACGTCGACCAGTTCGTCGGCGTGCTCGGGGCTGATCCGCACCATCTGCTCCCGGAGGGGCGTACCAACATGCTGCACGGCCTCCTCGCGCGACGCCTCGCGGCCGAGCACTTCCCTGATGGCATGCTGAAAGGAGAGCGTGATCAGTTCGACGGAATCGACCAGCGTCCCGTCGAGATCGAACACCACGGCTGTGAAGGCCGGCGGCATCAGTCTCCCTCCTCGTGGGTGCCCAAGGCGCCTTCCCAGGAGCGCAGCCGGTCGAGAGCCTCGTGCGACATGAGCTCGAACTGGAGCGGGGTGACAGACACATACCCTTCCGCCACAGCCTCGAAGTCGGTGCCCGGGGCGTGGTGATAGCTCAGGTCGTCATTGTAGATGTGGTACTGGCGACGCTTGCCGCTGGTCGCGCGGTGCTCCACCTTGTCCCCGTATATGCGCCTGCCCAGCACCGTCAGCCGGGCGCCTTTCAGCTCCTCCCACGGGCGGTCGGGACAGTTCACGTTGAGCAGAGTCTTGGCCGGAAAGCCATTCGCCAGAGCGACGGAGACCAGCCGGCGGGCGAAGCGCGCCGGCACGCTGAGGTCGTAGCCGGGGTGGTAGCCCTGAGCCGACAGGGCGATGGCCGGGATATCGAGCATGATGCCCTCGAAGGCGGCGGCGACGGTGCCGGAGTAGGTGATGTCGTCCCCGAGATTCTCACCCAGGTTTATGCCGGAGACGATGAGGTCCGGGGTGCGGTCGAGCAGGCCCAGGGCCGCCATGCGCACGCAATCCACCGGGGTCCCGTCGGTGCTGTATGCCAGACTGCCGTCCGGCAGCTCGACTTCTTCGACCCACAGCGGGGCATGCATGGTGATGCTGCGGGCGGCGCCCGAGCGGTTCTGGTCGGGCGCTACGATCTGTACGTCACCAAGCGGATCGAGCGCGGCCTTGAGGATGCTCAGACCGGGTGACGTGACTCCGTCGTCGTTGGTGAGAACGATGAGGGGGCGGCAAGAGCCAAAGGCGATCAGCTCGCAGTCCCTGCCGGCCATGCGGGAGGGGCGGCTCAGTCGTTCTTGGCGGTCGTCGCCGCGGGCGTGGGCGTGGACGCGGTGGTCGCCGGCGGTTTGGCGGTATCCGCCGAACCTTTGTCGTCACCCGACGAGGACGAGTCGGCGCCTCCACCGTTCCCGCCGCTGGTGCCGGCCGAGCCTAGAGCGTTCTTCTTGGCATAGTCGGTGCTGTAGAAGCCGTTGCCTTTGAAGTGGACGGCCACGGGGAACAGCAGCCGTTTGACCGGTTCCCCACAGACCTCGCACTCCTTGACGGCATCGTCCGACATGCGCTGGAAGCGCTCGAATTGGTGCTCACACGACAGACATCTGTATTCGTATGTAGGCAAAGCTGGTGATCCTCCTGATTTTGCCTCAGCATAGTATAGCGAAAACCGGGCGCCCCTGCAGACCATTTTGGCACTCACCAGGTTAGAGTGCCAGCCGGTGGAGACACGCCCCCGAGGCGCCGACCCCCCGCGTGCGCCCTCGGCCACCGGGGGTCCCCGGTCAGCGGTTGCGGTTCCAGGCGAGGTACGCGGCGAAGAGCATCACGATCCAGTTGATGATGCCCCGCGCGCCCAAAGCGAAGACCACCGTGTCCCAGTTGACGCCGTAGCTGATGAAGGCGGCCGTGATCGGAGGAAGCACGAAGGCCCAGAGGGTGGCGCCTGCAGCGGCCACGGCCGTCTTCAGCCCGTGATAGCGGCCGGAGGTCCGGCTGATCACCTCGCCGACGAGATAGCCGATGCCCGCCGACACGAAGATGAACACGAAGAAGAACCTGACGCTGCCCAGGATGTAGTAGTAGGCGAAGCCCAGCGCGGTCGCCGTCCACAAGCCGGCGGCGATGGCGAGAAGGAACTTGCTGGTCTTCAGCGTGGCCCGGGCCGACCGGGGCAGCGTGGCACATTCCTTACACTTGATGCCGACCGCGGAATAGACCATGCAGTCCGGGCAAAGGGGCTTGCTGCAGTTGCTGCACGTCACCATCGTCAGGCGGTTGGGATGGTTGGCGCAGGGCTGTTCCGTGGCTCCCGGCAGCTCGGCAGGGGCAGCGGGCTCCTTCACGGGCGGCTTCTCGGCGGACGACTCCTGGCCTTGGGAGACTGTCTCTTCGCTCACCGTCTACCGCGGCGCTGGTCGGTGATGACTATCATCTGCCCCGGTCGGGAGAGCGGGATCAGCTCTTTGCGGTAGCTGCGATGAACGGCTTCCAGCTCTTCCCTCGCCTCCGCCGCCAGCCGCTCCATGTCGGCCTGCAACTGCTCCAGACGGCGCTGCGACGCATTGAGCTGCTCTTCCATCTCGAGCACCCGCTCGACGCCGGCCAGGTTCAGCCCGCAGTCGGCTACGAGTTGCTGGATGCGGCGCAGCCGCTCGACGTCGGCGAGCGAATAGAGACGGGTGCTCTTGGACGACCGCCGGGGGCAGATGAGGCCCCGCCGCTCGTACATTCGCAGGGTCTGCGGATGCATTTCGGCGAGCTCGGCGGCCACCGAGATCATGAAGACCGGTCTCATCTTGTCATCGAAGGGCATCTTCTTCTCTTCTATCCGGGATCGTGCTGCCATGATAAACCATCTTCCCTATCAGGCCGACCAGCCGATGCGGCCGGCCCGGGGGTCTTCGTTTCGCACGTCGGCGAACTTCTTCAGCAGGTCCTTCTGCTCACCGCTGAGCTTCTCGGGAACCACGACCTTGATCCGAGCGAGCAGGTCGCCCTTGCCGGACACGCCCAGGCGGGGCGCTCCCTTGCCTTTCAGCTTGAGCATCTTGCCGTTCTGAGTGCCCGCCGGGACCTTCAGGCCGACACTCCCGTCGGGAGTGGGGACCCTGACGGTGGCCCCGAGCGCGGCCTCCGTTATCGTCACCGGCACCTCCACCACAAGGTCGGCGCCCCTCCGTTCGAACACCGGGCTCTCGTCGACCTGGGCGACCACATAGAGATCGCCCGGAGGGCCACCCCGCTGCCCGGGTTCGCCCTTACCTTTGAGCCGGATCTTGGTCCCGTCTTTGACGCCGGCGGGCAAGGGCACGGTGAACTTCTTGAGCGCCCGGGCGGTCCCGATGCCGCGGCACGCGGCGCACGGGTTCTCTATCACCGTGCCGGCCCCGCCACAACTCGGGCAGGGCTGGTTGATAGAGAAGAAGCCTTGGCTCGCATTCACGCTTCCCCGCCCCTTGCACTGGGGGCAGGCCATCGGGCTCGTCCCCGGAGCCGCTCCGCTACCGCCGCAAGCAGTCGCAGTTGACCGTCTGCGGCACGCTTATCTTGGTCGTGACGCCCTTTAGCGCGTCGTCGAAGGACATCTGGACGGCAACCGTGATGTCCTCGCCGCGCTCCGGCGCGCGTTGCCGGCGCCCGCCCCCACCGCCTCCGAAGCCTCCCCGCCGCCACCGAACAGGTTGCCGAAAAGGTCCGCCCAGTCCCCGCCCATGGGGGGCGCCTGCTGGTCCTGGTACGTGCCGCCGCGCCGGGCGCCCTGCCCAAAGAACGGGCTGGGCCCGGCGTCGTACTGCTTCCGCTTGTCGGCGTCGGACAGGACTTCGTAGGCGCTGGAGACTTCCTTGAACTTCTCCTCCGCCTTGGGGTCGTTGGGATTGGCGTCCGGATGATACTGGCGGGCCAGCTTCCGGTACGCCTTCTTGACCTCGTCCTGGGTAGCGGTCTTCTTGACCCCCAGGACGTCGTAGTAGTTGCGGTCGCCGGCTGCCACGCTCTGCTACTCGCGTCCGCCGGCCGGCTCAGCCGGTCCTGAGGAGACAGCCACCCGCGCGGGCCGAAGGACACGGTCACCCTGACGATAGCCCCGCTCGAGAACGGCCATCACGGCGCCCTCCTCCTGTTCGGACGCCTGCATGACGACGGCGTCGTGAACGTGGGGATCGAATGGGCCGCCGACGGTCTCGATCTCCTCGACGCCGGCGCGCCGCAGCAGTTCCAGGAACATGTCCCGGGTCATCCGGACGCCGCCCAGGACTTTGCCTTCATCGTGATGCTCGGCTGCGTCGAGAGCCCGCTCCAGGTTGTCGAGCACGGGCAGTAGGTCGCCCAGCAACCCGCCCTGGATGCGCTCGCGGGCCTCCAGCGCCTCCCGGGACGCGCGCCTGCGGAAGTTCTCGAACTCGGCGCGCAATCGTATTTCTCTATCGGCGAGTGCGTCGCGCTCGTGGCGCAGCGCTTCGACCTCCGCCTCGAGCTGGGCCTGTTCGGCCGATGGCTCGGTCTCGCCGGGGACGCCTGCGGGTGCGCTGCCGGGGACGCCGGCATCGGCCGGCCGGCCGGCCGCACCGGTACCGGTAGCCGGGCCCGTCTGGCCCATCTCGGCGGTAGGGGCCGCCGCGGCGGAGGGATCCTCCGCCGCGGCCGGCTGACCGTTGATCGGTATGCGTTTCCTGGTACCGGTCATCCTAGTACGCTTGCGTCTCGGTGGCCGTGGCTTCGACGGTCTTCTGCTCCTGCCCGCCGCCCACCGCGACCGTGATCTTCTTGGGCTTGGCGACCTCGGCCTTGGGAACGGTGATCCGGAGCAGACCGTTCTCGTACTTGGCCTCCACCTTGCTCTCATCCGCCGTGGGCGGGAGGGCCAGGGACCGGCTGAAGGAGCCGTACCGCCGTTCGATGCGGTAGAACTTGTCTTCCTTGACCTCTTCCTCGAACCGGCGCTCGCCGCTGACCGTGAGGACATTGTCCTGCACTTCGATGCTGATGTCCTTGGGATCCATGCCGGCGAGCTCGGCCTTCAGAACGATAGCGTCTTCGGTCTCGACCACGTCGACGGCCGGAGTCCACGATTGCCGCTCGCCCACGTCGCCGCCGCTCGCGCGGGAGAAGAGACGGTTGACCTCGCTCTGCAGAGCCGTCAGGTCACGGAACGGATCCCACCTTACGAGTGTCATTTGTTCGAACCTCCTATCTACTGTCGCCTACTCCACCGGCTATGGTTCGCCGTCGACTACTTGTCTTCGTCGATAACTTCGTAGTCGGCTTCTTCTACTACTTCGTCTTCGGGCGTACCGCCGCCCTGGTAGCCACCACCGGCGTCTCCGCCCGTGCCTGTATCGCCACGCTGGGCCTGAGCGGCCTGGTAGGCCGCTTCGGACAGCTTGTACGCGGCTTCCTGCAGCGTGTTCATGCGGCTACGGATGAGATCGATGTTGTCGCCCTTGATCGCGTCTTCCAGGTCGCGCATCGCGTTCTCGATGTCACCCCGGGTGGCGCCGTCCACCTTGTCGCCAATCTCTTTGAGTGACTTGCGCGTCGAGTACACCAGGTTCTCCGCCTGGTTGCGGGTGTCGACGGTCTCTTTCTTCTTGCGGTCCTCTTCGGCGTTGACCTCGGCGTCGCGCATCATCTTCTTGATCTCGTCGTCGCTAAGGCCACTCGAGCTCTTGATCTCGATCTTCTGCTGGTTGCCCGTGGCCAGGTCTTTCGCCGACACGTGCGTGATGCCGTTGGCGTCGATATCGAAGCCCACCTCGATCTGCGGGATGCCGCGCGGTGCCATCGGGATGCCGGTAAGCTGGAATTTACCCAGGGTCTTGTTGTAGGCGGCCAGGTCGCGCTCGCCCTGCAGCACGTGGATCTCGACCGAGGTCTGACCGTCTTCCGCCGTCGAGAAGATCTCGCTCTTGCGGGTGGGGATGGTGGTGTTGCGGTCGATCAGACGGGTGAACACGCCGCCCTTGGTCTCGATGCCCAGCGAGAGCGGGCGTCACGTCAAGAAGGATGATGTCCTTGACTTCGCCGGCCAGTACGCCGCCCTGGATGGCCGCGCCCAGCGCCACCACTTCATCGGGGTTGATGCCCTTGTGGGGCTCTTTGCCGGTGAGCGAGCGGACCTTCTCCTGCACGGCCGGCATCCGGGTCATTCCGCCTACGAGGATGACTTGGTCCAGGTCTCCGGCCTTGAGGCCGGCATCGTCCATGGCCTGCTTGGTCGGACCGACGGTCCGGTCGAGCAGTTCGCGGGTGAGCTCTTCCAGTTTCGCGCGGCTCAGAGTCATCTCCAGGTGGAGCGGGCCGCTCTGGTCCATGGTGATGAAGGGCTGATTGACGGTGGTTTCGAGCACTGAGGAGAGCTCGACCTTGGCCTTCTCGGCCGCTTCGTAGAGGCGTTGGAGGGCCTGACGGTCTTTGGTCAGATCGACGCCCTTCTCCCTGCGGAACTCGTTGACGATCCAGTCGACGATGGCCTTGTCGAAGTTGTCGCCGCCCAGATGAGTATCGCCGTTCGTCGATTTGACTTCGAACACGCCGTCGCCCAGTTCCAGGATGGACACGTCGAAGGTACCGCCGCCGAGGTCGAAGACCAGGACGGTCTGCTCGTGCTCTTTGTCGAGCCCGTAGGCCAGCGAGGCCGCCGTCGGCTCGTTGACGATGCGCTTGACTTCCAGACCGGCGATGATGCCCGCGTCGCGGGTCGCCTGACGTTGAGCATCGTCGAAGTAGGCGGGGACGGTGATGACCGCTTCCGTGACCTCGGTGCCCAGGAAGGCTTCAGCGTCGCGCTTGAGTTTCTGAAGGATCTTCGCCGATATCTCCGGCGGAGAGTAGAGCGCGTCCTTGACATTGACGCGCACGTCACTGTTGGGACCCTCGACCACCTTGTAGGGGACGATCTTCATCTCTTCGCTCACGTTGGAGAACTTGCGTCCCATGAAGCGCTTGATGGAAAAGATGGTGTTCTCGGGGTTGGTGACTGCCTGGCGTTTCGCGACGGTCCCGACCAGCTGCTCCCCGGTCTTGGTAAAGGCCACCACCGATGGGGTGGTCCTGCCACCCTCGGCGTTGGGGATGATGGTCGGCTCGCCGCCTTCCAGCACGGCCATCGCAGAGTAGGTCGTGCCCAGGTCGATGCCGATGATCTTGCCCATTTAGATATCCTCCGCAGCTCGCTATACGTTCATTAGCATGTGCCCATTATAAAATCTGAGTCTATCTTTGTCAAGTTTATGGATGGGGCAGCTGTGCAGGCTCAGTATTCCCGAGAAAATGCCGAAGAAACCTTGTATTCGGTACAATACGTCGCAGCGTGCGAGGTCCGCCGTCCCGGAGGGCCGTTCACCACGCTCCTGAGGGACGCATGAAGGTCGGTCGAAAAAGACGCAGCGCCCGCCAGAGGCGTTCGGAAAAGACGCATCGGCGGCGCATCATCATCCTCATCGCCGTGCTCGTCGCCATACCGCTCATCGCGGCTGGGGATCTGTCGGCGCGGTCTTGAGCGTGGGTCTGCGTACCGTGGCGGCCTTTGAGAATGACATCCCCTCGCTCGGCGACCAGCACCAGGTGTCGCTGGCACAGACAAGTGCGATCTACGCGGCCGACGGCACCCTTCTCTCCTATCTGCACGGGGTCGAGAACCGGACCGTCATCAGTGGCAAGCAGATCCCGCCGATCCTGCGCAACGCCGTGGTAGCCATTGAAGACGAGCGCTTCTACAGCCATCCGGGTGTGGACTTCAGAAGCTTCGTGCGCGCCCTCGCCACCAACGTCAGCGCCCAGCGCACCACCGAGGGCTTCTCGACTATCACGATGCAACTGGTGGGGAACCTCTATCTCGACCGCACCGACCTCTCGTTCAACCGCAAGTTCAACGAGATGGCCCTTGCCTGGCAACTCGAGCGCAAGTACTCCAAGGAGGAGATCCTCGATCTCTATCTCAACACCGTGTACTTCGGCTCGAATGCATACGGCGTCGAGGCCGCGGCGCAGACGTATTTCGGCAAGGACCCCGCAAAGCTGACTCTCGCCGAGGCCGCTCTCATAGCCGGCCTTCCCCAGGCTCCCACCGGTTTCTCTCCCCGCAAGCATCTGGAGAAGGCGCTTGGAACGGCGCAATATGGTCATCCAGAAGATGGCCGATCTGGGCTTCATCACTCAGCAGGAGGCCGAGGACGCCCTCCTGACGCCCATACAGTTGGCGCCCTACTCTCCCTACACCCAAGTCCAGGAGCCGTATGTGGTCGCCTACGTACGCAAGCAGCTCATCGACATGTTCGGCGAGGAAAAGGTGTTCCAGGGCGGACTGCGGGTGGAGACCACCATAAACCCCGCGTATCAGAAGCTGGCCACCGACGCCATCGCCTCCATCCTGAACAAGCAGGGAGATCCCTCGGCGGCGCTCGTGAGCATCGAGAGCGACACCGGCTACATCCGGGCGATGGTAGGCGGCACCGACTACGATACGTCCAAGTTCAATCTCGCCTCCCAGGGCCGGCGTCAGGCGGGCTCGGCCTTCAAGACGTTCTGCCTGACCGCCGCCATCGAGATGGGGATCGACCCCTGGGAGACCTCCTACATGTCAATGCCGGTCTCCCTGACCTACCCGGGCGCCACCCAGCCGTGGAAGGTGAGAACCTTCGGCGGTAACTCCTACGGCATCTCGACCATCGTGCAGGCGACCCTGCGGAGCGACAACACGGTCTACGCCCAGCTGGCGCTTGACGTGGGCGCCGACCGCATCGTCGACACGGCCCACCGAATGGGTATCACCTCGTATCTGAACGTGAGCCCGGCCATCGTCCTCGGCGGCCTGACGTACGGCGTGTCCGCGCTGGAGATGGCTTCGGCCTACGGCACCCTCTCGAACAAGGGCGAGCATGTGGAGCCCACTATCATCCTGCGCATCAAGGATTCCAGCGGCAAGGTGATCTGGCAGGCCAACCCCAAACGGACGCAGGCTATCTCCGCCGGCGTCGCCTACGACGTCACCCGCATCCTCCAGCAGAACATCCTGCACGGCACAGGCACCAAGGCCAACATCGACCGCCCGGCCGCCGGCAAGACGGGTACGGCTCAGGAATTCGGCGACGCCTGGTTCTGCGGATATACGCCCCACCTCTCCACGACGGTCTGGGTCGGCTTTCCCCAAGGGCAGATCCCTATGACCGACGTCCACAACATCAGCGTCACCGGAGGAAGCTTCCCCGCCCAGATCTGGCAGAAGTTCATGAACGTCGCGGACCGCGACTACCCCGAGCTCGATTTCAGCGCGCCTCAGGTCCTCATGACGTACGACCCGTTCTTCCGCAGCACCTACGCCGCCTACCCCTCGTCGACGACGACGCAGAGCACGACCACGACCACGACCCTGTTGCCTCCGCCGGTGTCGGTGACCGTACCGCCGCCGCCCCAGCCGTAGGGCCGCGGCGTTCGAGCGTACGGCTGCAAGGAGTTGGTGGCCATGCAACTGGAACGATTGACGCTCAAGGCCCAGGAAGCGCTCGCCGCCGCGCAGAAGCTGGCTCAAGAGCGCGGGCACGCGCAGGTCGAGCCCGAGCATCTGACGATCGCCCTACTGGACCAGGACGGGGGCTTGACGGTCCCTATATTGGAGCGCATCGGCGCAAGTCATGCCGCCATCCGTTCGGAACTGGCCCGGCGGCTGGAGCGCTTCGGCACCGTGCACGGAGACACGCAAGTGGGCTTCGCCCGGGAGACCCAGTCGGTCCTCGAGACTGCCCAGTCCGAGGCCGACAAGATGAAGGATGCTTACGTGTCCACGGAGCACGTGCTCATGGGCCTTACAGCGAGCCCCGGCTATGTGGGCGATCTGTTCAAGCGCTACGCGGTCACCCGTGATGCCCTCCTTAAGGTACTCAAGGACCTGCGCGGCTCTCAGAGGGCCGAGGACCCCAACGCCGAGGAGAAATATCAGGCGCTGCAGCGCTTCGGACGCGATCTGACCGAATTAGCCCGTAGGGGCAAGCTGGACCCAGTAATCGGCCGCGACGACGAGATCCGCCGCGTGATCCAGGTGCTGAGCCGCCGGACGAAGAACAACCCCGTCCTCATCGGCGAGCCGGGCGTTGGCAAGACGGCCATCGCCGAGGGGCTGGCCCAGAGGATCGTGTCCGGTGACGTACCCGAGGGTCTGAAGAACAAGCGGGTCGTGGCGCTCGACATCGGCGCCATCGTCGCCGGAGCCAAATACCGCGGGGAATTCGAGGAGCGCCTCAAGGCCGTCCTGAAGGAGATCGCCGATTCCGAAGGCGAGATCATCACCTTCATCGACGAGATGCATACCATCGTGGGCGCCGGCGGCGCCGAAGGGGCGGTCGACGCTGCGAACATGCTCAAGCCTATGCTCGCCCGCGGCGAGTTGCGGGTCGTCGGTGCGACCACGCTCGACGAGTATCGGAAGCACGTGGAGAAGGACGCGGCCCTGGAGCGGCGCTTCCAGCCCGTCCTGGTCGGCGAGCCGACGGTGGAAGACACGATCGCCATCTTGCGTGGGCTCAAGGAGCGCTACGAGGTGCACCACGGCGTCCGCATCCAGGACTCCGCCCTCATCGCAGCGGCCGTGCTTTCCCACCGGTATATCTCCGATCGCTTTCTGCCCGACAAGGCCATCGACCTGATGGACGAAGCGGCCAGCCGCCTGCGGATCGAGATCGACTCGATGCCCATGGAGATCGACCAGGTGGAGCGGCGCATCAAGCAGCTCGACATCGAGCACCACGCTCTGAGCAAAGAGAAAGATACGGCTTCCACGGAGCGGCGCAGGACCATCGAGTCCGAATTGGCCGATCTGCGAGAGCAGTCGTCCGGGATGAGGGCTCACTGGCAAGCCGAGAAAGACGCCATCGGCAAGATCCAGGCGGTCAAAGAGGAGATCGACCAGGCCAAGACCGAAGCGGAGCGTGCCGAGCGCGTGGGCGACCTGCAGAAGACCGCGGAGCTTCGCTACGGTCGCATACCGGACGCCGAGCGGCGGCTGGCAACCGAGAACCAGCACCTGAACGAGCTGCAGAGCGAAGTCCGGATGCTCAAGGAAGAAGTCGAAGAGGAAGACATCGCCGAAGTGGTCGCCAAGTGGACCGGCATCCCGGTGTCGCGGCTGCTCGAAGGCGAAGTGGAGAAGCTTATCCACATGGAGGAGAGACTGCGGCTCCGGGTGGTGGGGCAGGACGACGCTCTGGAGGCCGTGGCCAGCGCCATCCGGCGGGCCCGCGCGGGTCTGCAGGACCCGAACCGGCCTATCGGCAGCTTCATCTTCCTGGGGCCCACAGGCGTCGGCAAGACGGAGCTCGGCCGGGCATTGGCCGAATTCCTGTTCGACGACGAAAAGGCCATGGTCCGCGTGGACATGAGCGAGTTCCAGGAGCGGCACTCCGTGGCCCGGCTCATCGGGGCGCCGCCCGGCTACGTAGGCTACGAGGAAGGCGGCTACCTCACCGAGGCCGTGCGGCGACGCCCCTACTCAGTGCTTCTCCTCGACGAGATCGAGAAGGCGCACCCGGACGTCTTCAACCTGCTGCTGCAGATCCTGGACGAGGGCCGGCTTACCGACGGCCACGGCCGGACGGTGGACTTCAAGAACTCCGTGGTCATCATGACCTCCAACGTGGGCGGCCAGTTCATTCTCGACCCCGACATCACCGAGATCGAGATGAACATGCGGGTGACCGAACTGATGCAGGCGACCTTCAAGCCCGAGTTCCTCAACCGGGTGGACGAGGTGATCATCTTCCACCGGCTGAGCCTGGAGCACATCAAGGGCATCGTCGACATCCAACTCGGTCTGCTTCGCAAACGGCTCGCGGAGCGCGACATCCACCTGGAGATCACCGACGCGGCAAAGCTCTACCTGGCGCAGCAGGGCTACGACCCCGCCTACGGCGCTCGGCCGCTCAAACGCCTCATCCAGAAGGAGATCCAGGACCGGGTGGCTCTCGCGCTGCTGAAAGGCGAGTTCCGCGACGGCGACACGATCATGGTTGACGAGCACGATCTGGAGCTGGTCTTCGAAAAGGCGGGCGAGTAGGTTTCCGGCCCGTGCTAGGATGCGGGGCAAGAGACGCACCCTGACGATAGGAGAACGACGCCATGCCACTGTTGAGTTGGATCCTCGTTGGTCTCGTGCTGGGCTACCTTGCGCGGTTCATCACCCGCCGGCGGTTCGGCTTCATCAGGACGCTGATCGCCGGTCTGATCGGGGGCCTGGTTGGGGGGTTCATAGGCTGGGCCGTTGGGTTTGGCGGGATCTTCGACAATTTCAACATCTGGAGCTTCCTGATCTCGATCGCCGTCGCCGCAGTCGTTCTGATCATCATGGGCTTGATGCATCCGGTGAGAAGCAAATAGCCAGGCACGGGAGCAGCGTCGCGATCTCGGCAGCGCCGCGGACACTAGCGCGGCCGAAATCACTCTCCGAGGATCGAAGCGGATGACCCCCAAGCTGCAGAAGAACCAGCTTGTCGACCTGAATGTCACCAACCTGGCCTTCGGCGGTGCGGGCATCGCGAAGATCGGCGAATTCGTCGTGTTCGTCACCGGGGCCGTCCCTGGCGACATCGTCAGCGCCCGCATCACCAAACTGAAGAAGCGTTATGCCGAAGCCCGAGCGGAGAGGATCCTCACTCCCTCGCCCGATCGCGTACCCCATCGCTGTCCCTTCTTCGGCACCTGCGGAGGGTGTGTCTGGCAGGGGCTTGACTACGCAGTGCAGCTCGAGTACAAGACCAGGCAGGTCCGGGAGTCGCTGGAACACCTGGGAGGGCTCCGCGACTTCGAGATGCTCCCCATCGCAGGCATGGCCGACCCGTGGCGGTATCGCAACCGGGCCGATTTCTCCATCGGCACGAGCAGCGAAGGGGCCGTGATCGGCTTCCGGCCGCCCGGACGATGGGATTCGGTCCTGCAAATCTCCGAATGCCATCTGCTCGAACCCGGGTTGGAGCAGGCCCGGACGACTGTGGAAGCGTGGCTGCGCGACGAAGGGCTGCCGGGCTGGGAGCCCAGGAGAGGCGAGGGCTTTGCCCGGCATCTACTTGCCCGTTCCGCGCAGGGGGGATCGGAACTGCTTCTGAGTCTGGTGACGATCCCCGGCGAGTTGCCGGGAGCGGCTCGGCTCGTCGACCGGCTCCGCTCGGCCCATCCCCAACTCGTGGGCCTCGTCCATGCGGTCAACGGCGGAAGGGCCGAGGTAAGCAACGGCCTGGAGTCGACGACTTTATGGGGGCGGCCCTACCTGCTCGAGAAGGCGGCCGGCATCACCCTCAAAGTGTCCGTCGACGCCTTCTTCCAGACTAACCCCAGGATGACGGAGTTGCTCTACGGCCTCGTCCGCCAGGAAGTCGCGTCAGCCGCGACCCGCCCGCTTGGCGACGCAGCCGCAGGCCCTGGCGGCGGCACGGCCTCGGCCGGCCCGGTCGTCTGGGACCTCTACTCGGGGGCGGGCTCCATCGGCCTCTCGCTCGCCGGCGGCGCGGCGCAGTGCTGGGGATCGAGGCCATATCCGCGGCGGTGGAGGACGCACGCGAGAACGCCCGCTCGAACGGGATAGAGAACGCCTTCTTCATCGAGGGGGACGTGGCCAAGGTGCTGCGGGAAGTAGTGGACGGCGCCCGCGAGCTACCCGAACCGGTCCGGAGACCCGATGTGGTGATCGTCGACCCGCCCCGGGCCGGCCTGCCGGAAAAAGCCATCACCCGCATCGGCGAGGTGCAGGCGCCGAGGATCGTCTACGTCTCCTGCAATCCGGCGACGATGGGGCCGAACGTTGCCCGGTTCCAGGACTACGGCTATCGCCTCGAGCGCGTCACCCCGGTGGACATGTTCCCCCACACCCCGCACGTGGAGTGCGTGGGGTCGCTGTCACTGATGCAGTAGCTTCAGTCTAGTAGGGCGGCTCGTCCTGGAACCATTCTCCCAGACTGCGGAAGGCCTTCCAGAACTCGGCCTTGGCCTGGTCGTCGTCGAGCGAGGCGTCGATGTCGGGGGTGACCAGCACTTTGCAGAAGGGCGTGAAGGTCTGCAGAGCTCCTGGGTCCCAGGCCAGGCGCTTCATCCCGGCTACCCGAGACTTGTTGATGACCTGCAGTGTCTGCCGGCCCATGACGACCATGATGCGGGGGTGCGTGATGTGGAACTCCTCGAGCCAGTACAGGGGGCAGTTCTTCTCGCCCTCCGCCGGCCGGACGTCGTGGCACTTGAGCAGGTTGGTGCCGTAGACCACCAAAGGGTTCACACCAAGCCGTTCCATACTCTTGAGGACCGCGGATCCCGACCGGCCGTAGAACGACACGCCCTCGTTCACCTCGAGGTAGTGGGGCTGGTACTTCACCAGGAGGATGTCGGCCAGCGGGTGGCCGGACCCGACTGTGGGAAGAAAGCCCTGGCCCCTGCGGCATCTCCTGCAGGCGACGATGCGGCGGTTGAGGTCGTTACTGTCGCTTATCGCCCGCTCTTCAAGTTTGCGGTATATCTCGGTGGCCTCGGTAAGAGGCTGGGAGTTGTTCATGCTGACTATATTGGCGGGCGAGCGGAGAAATCCTCCGGCGCGGCCTCCGGCCCGGGCGCCCGCGGTACGGCCGGGGCCGTTCGGCCGGTGGCCGCCCTCCCTACTCCTCCGGCAGGACCCGGTCGAGAGTGGTGTGCAGGAGCTTGAGCGACTGCAGGTAGAGCAGACTCTTGCGCCGGGCGATGATATCCGCTTCCCACAGGGCCGCCATGAAGCTCTCCGGATCGTGGAACTTCGGCATGCGCAACATAGCCGTCCCCAGGGCCTGCAGCACGTGCGCGTCGCTGCCCGCCCCGGCCACGATGTTGTATTTGGCGGCGAAACGCTCGGCGCTCAGGTTGAACGAAGAGAGGGCCACCTTCGCGTTGTAGATCTCGATAACGTCGATGCGATGCAGGTTATCGACGAGCGCCCGATAGGTCGGAGTGGTGCGCAGGGCGTCGAAGGGATGGGGAACGTAGACGAGCGCGCCTTGCTCCTTGATGCGGGAGAGGGTCTCGTCGAAGCTCAACTTCCCGGGGATGTGCTCCTGGAGAAAGAGGCCGATGACTTCGCCCTCTTTGGACTTTATCTCCTCGGCCACGATGACGAACGGATCGCCTTCGGCCAACTCTCGGGCCAGGAAGGCCCCCTTTATCTCGTTGTGGTCCGTCAGCGCGATGGCCCCCAGCCCGATCTCCCGGGCCGTACGGATGATCGACTCGACGGTGTGCGTGCAGTCCTTGGAGAAGTTCGAGTGCATATGCAGGTCGGCGTTGATCCAATCGGGACGCGAGGGGCTCAGCGCCGCCAGTTTCGCCCGTCTGCGGAGCGGCTCCTCGCCGATGCCTCGCACCTGAAGGGAGTGGCTTGCCGCGAGAGTCTTCCCCGCCACCCGGTCCCCGGTGGAAGCCGCGATGGTGTCCCGGTAGAGCGTCTCGAACCGTTCCGCCACCGTGGCAGATCGAGTAGGCTGAATCGCCGGGCGAGGCCGCTGACCCGGCGGGGGCGGGTGCCAGCACCTCGGCGACCGCGCGGCCGAGCGAGCCGAAATCGTTGGGCGAGAACACCGCCCCCCGAAACGCGGAGCCGACCGCCGCCCCGTCGAAAGACTCGAGGTAGTCCCGCACCGGCGGCAGGTCGGGGCCGACGACCGGACAGCCGCAGACCGCGGCCTCGGCGATGGAACTACAGAGCCACTCACCGCCGAGGAAAGGAAGAATGGCGACAGTCGCGCCCTGGTAGACGGGACCCAACTCCTCGGCCGACTCGAACCGCACAAGGTCCACTCGAGGTCGCAACTTGCGCGGCACGGCTCGCGGCGGCCAGCGATCGGCCGAGGAGCTCTGAAAAGCGACGACGATGCGATCGAGCCCTGAGGGGAAGTCATCGGCGAGGGCGCGCAGCAGTGCCCGCAGCGAACGCCGCGCGTCGCCGCGATACACGTAGAGGCCAAAACGCGGAGAGGCACCGCTTCGAGGAGGGTCGCCACTGTCGACCGGCTGCAGCGCCGTCCCGCAGGTGATGAACTCGTAGTCTCCGGGGTAGAGCTCGTCCATCATCCGCCGTCCCTCGGGGAAGGTCACCACGCGGGCGTCCAGCCGCCGGAAGAAGCGGTCGAGTACGGACTGCCCCAGCTCGTAGGCGGCGATCGCCACGGGCGTCAGATGGAAGCTGGCTAGAACAGGACTGCGTGCCTCCCGCATCGCCGTGAAGCTCAACGACGGAGCCAGCGGCTCGTGCACGTGGACCAGGTCGAAGCCGGCGCCGAGCATCAGCTTCTCCATGCGGGAGGTGATGTCCACCGGCAGGCCGAGATTCGCCACGCTGCCGTTGAGCCGCACGGGAAAGCTGAAGCCGACCGGGATGACAGGGATGTGATCCTCGGGGCTCAACGGGCCTTTGCCCGCGGGCGGAAGGAGCAGGCGATCGGGGGGCGACCCGGCGCGATAGTCCGAAAGGAGGGTGACTACCTGGCCCCGCGCGCGCTGGAACAGCGCGCGCGTCCGGGCGCCCTCCACGGGCTCGTCGGAGGAGGCCACCACCACGGGCAGATGCCCCCGGGCTTTGAGGGCCCGGGCAAGATCCGCCACATGCTGGTTGACGGCGCTCGGCTGGCTCCACGAGAACGGAGCGACCAGAGCTATGTGCAGACCATCTCCCATGCAAGCCCCCGCCCTAGGTGCCCGGTGCGCCTCAAGACGCAAAGGCCCGGGCCGGACGGGGGGCCCGTTTTGGAATCACATATCGGCCGCCGAGTCTGCGCTAGGCGGGCTGATGCGTCGTGATTCCAAAACGGGCCGAGCGCCGCCCGGGCCTACGGTCGTGCTCTTGTTCTGCCTTACTCGCCCTGCGCGTCACCGGCGATGAAGGACTCGGTCTTGCGCCGCGCCTCTTCGTCGCTGTACTGGATCGGCGGAGACTTCATAAAGTACGAAGCCGGCTCGAACAGCGCGCCGGAGATGCCTCGATCGAGCGCTAGTTTGGCGCAGCGGACCGCGTCGATGACGATACCGGCCGAGTTGGGCGAGTCGACCACTTCGAGCTTGAGTTCGATGTTCAGCGGCACGTCGCCGAAGGTGCGGCCTTCCATGCGGATGTAGGCCCACTTGCGGTCGTCCAGCCACTCCACGTAGTCCGACGGGCCGATATGGATGTTCTTGCTGCCCATGTCATAGTCGAGCTGCGACGTGACCGAGTTGGTCTTGGAGATCTTCTTGCTCTCCAGGCGCGAGCGCTCGAGCATGTTGAGGAAGTCGGTGTTGCCGCCCACGTTGAGCTGCGAGGTGCGCTCCAGCCGGACGCCGCGCTCGCGCATAAGGCGGGTGAGCACCCGGTGGACGATGGTGGCCCCGACCTGCGACTTGATGTCGTCACCGATGACAGGCAGGCCCTTCTCGATGAAGCGGTCTTGCCAGTATTTCTCGCGGGCGATGAAGACCGGGATGCAGTTCACGAAGGCGCAGCCCGCTTCGAGGATCTGCTCCACGTACCACTTGGTGGCCATCTCGCTGCCCACAGGGAGGTAGCTCACGACCACGTCAGTCTTGGTGTCTTTGAGGATGCCGATGACGTCGTCGGTCGGCCCGGGGGCCTTTTCGATGACCTCCGAGAGGTACTTGCCTAGACCATCGTGAGTCATGCCCCGGTAGACCTTGACGCCCATCTCCGGAACGTCGCAGAACTTGACCGTGCAGTTCCTACCGCCCCAGATGGCCTGGGAGAGGTCCTTGCCCACTTTGGTCTTGTCGATGTCGAAGGCACAGGTGAACTCGATGTCGGAGATGTGGTATCCGCCGAGGTTCACATGCATGAGGCCGGGGACGAACTCGTCCGCTTTCGCGTTGCGGTAGTACTGCACGCCCTGGATGAAGGACGACGCGCAGTTACCGACCCCGATGACAGCTACCCGAACTTTATCGCTCAACGGATCCTCCCTGTTCCCTTTGCCTGCCGATTAGGCGATAGGTATGGACAACGCGCTGGATCACCGTGAACGCGGTGAGGGCCAGCATTATGTAGATCACATATGGCAGCACGTTGAAGAAGAGCCCGATGGCCACGAGGATGATACGCTCGGGCCTGCTCATGATTCCGACCTTGCACTCCAGACCCAGGCTCTCCGCCCGAGCACGAGTGTAACTCACCATGAGACTGCCCAGAAGGGCGAGTGCGGCCAAGGCCGCGTCGACTGAATGTCCCTGGTGCGCGAAGACATAGCAGATGGCAGCCAGTACGAAGCCTTCGGATATCCGGTCGAGGGTGGAATCAAAGAAGGCCCCGAAGGGAGTGGACATGTTCGCCATCCGGGCCAGAGAACCGTCGAGCATGTCGCAGATACCCGCGACGAGCACAAGGACGCCCGCCCAGATGAGCTGATCGAAAACGATGAGGGCGGCCACGCCCACGTTGAGCAGGGTGCCGACGACAGTGACCTGATTGGGGGTGACCCCCAGCCGGTGGAGAGTGGAGATGACCGGGTTGAAACCTCTCCGCAGCCTTATCCCGAAAGAATCGCGAATGTTCTCCATTGCCCTGCTAGTCTCTGGATTCCGAGCTACCCACCCCGGCAACTCGCGATTGTAACAGTATCGCTCACCCTCCACAAATGGCAGGGCCGGCAACTCCGGACCGGGGCGCCGACGGCCGCCCCGGCGGTCTCACTCTCCGGCCTCAGCAGAGTCCGGGGCAGGGGTGACCGGCCCGGGAGTCGGGGGGACGGGCGCCGGGGGTGTCGCTACCCTCCGAGGAGGGGGACCTCCCGAGCGCGCGGGGATGAGCGCGATACCGTCGTCCATGGCCCAGGGCGCTTTGGATCTGTCGAAATGGTAGAACTGGAGCGTGTGGCGAAGCATCGCGAGGAGCGGCAGCGCCACGATGATCCCCACTATCCCTCCGATCTGGGCGCCCGCCAGCAGGGCGAAGATCACGATGAGCGGGTGCACACCCACGGAGCTGCCCACGATGTTCGGTGCGAGGATGTGGCTTTCCAGCTGCTGTATCACGAAGTAGACGATGATCACGGCCAGGGCGGCGGTCGGGGAGTGGAAGAAGGCGGCGATGACCGGCGGCACAGCCCCGATCCACGGTCCCACGTAGGGTATGACCTCTGTCACTCCCGCCCAGAAGCCGAAGAGCAACGCATACTGGCCGCCCTCCGGCCAGACGCCGACGATGTCCCAACTCAGTATCCAGATGGCCAAGCCGCACGCCAGCCCGATCGTCGCGGCCAGCAGGGCCTGTCCCCTTACGAAACGGCTAAAAGCCGTCTGAAGGCCCCGGACGTATTGCTCCTTGACCTCGGGGGTCCCAGGGGCCAGGCGGCAGAGAAAACGGAAGATGCGTTTGCCGTCGATGAGCATGTAGAAGCTGACGACCACGGTGAGGAAGACGTTAATGAACATGCCGGCGACGCTCACGCCCACAGAGAAGAGCGTGCCGACAGAACGGCTGCCGTTGCTCTGGAGCCAGTCGACTATGTCGTTGGTGTTCAGTTGCAGGTTGACCTTGATGTTGTGCGTGGCCAGCCAGGCCTGCAGGTCCGCGAGGGATTTGTTCAAGTCGTCCAGCCAGGCGGGGATGGTCGCGAACAGCCTCTGGAACTGGCGGACGAGCGGAGGGCCGAGGAAGATTATCAAGATGACTATGGCGGCCACGAAGGCAAGGTAGACGATGGGAACGGCCGCCCAGCGGGGGACTTTGATGCGGCCCATCCCCAGGACCACCGCATTGAGGAGAACGGCGACCACGGTCGACATGAGGAAGACGAAGAGCGCGTGGCTGGCCACCTTGGCGAAGTAGAGGGCAAGGAAGATGGCCACCGGGATCAACACGGCTTGGGCCCATCGGGGAATGGTGATCTGCACCTGCCCCTCCTTGTCGGCGGTCGCCTGTCCTATGGCCGCACTGCAAAGCACAGATTATCAGTCTGCGGACCGGACTGCGGATGGCATTTGGGTGCGCAGACAGGCTTTTCCTGGGCAATCCAGCCGGGTGATGGTAAGGTAGGGACGATGAGAGAAGGGGCATCTTCATCAGGAGTCTCGCGTCCGGACACACAGGTCAGACGCAAACGGCGTCAGGAAACGCTGTACCGCAGACGTAGGATACGCTTGGCTGCGGGTTTCGGCGTACTCTGCCTGGTCATCGCCGGCATCATCATCGCTGTTACCGCGGGCGGTTCGACCGCGCAGGTGAGTTCCCGGGGCCTCCTCGTCAGCAGCGACCCGTCCCCTTCGGCAGCGGTCTCGGCCACCGGCGAGAACCGGCCCGCATTCGCCCGTCTGGGCGACCGCAACCTCCTCCTGCCCGTCGCGGCGAGGGATGTGACCATCATCGCCTACCAGCCGGTCAGTGACGATGGAGCGGTCCAATTCTCTCCGATAGGAGATCGGACAAACACCAATGCGCTCGTGAGGTTCTTCCGGGGGATCTTCGCCGGCGAGCCGTCTGTCCGGTACTACCTGCTGCCCGGTCAGGGCGCAGGAGCCACGGGTTCCGTCCTGGTAGGGGCGGCGCCCGGTTGTCCCATCACGGCACCGGTGTCGGGGACGGTGACCGCTGTGAAGCACTACAGGCTCTACGGTAAGTACGACGATGTGCAGGTGGACATCCGCCCAGAGGAGATGAGCGGCATCACCATCTCCATTCTTTTCGTGGACGAGCCGGTCGTCTCGATCGGAGAAGTAGTGACGGCCGGCAAGACCCAGCTCGGCAAGGTCCGGGAGTGCCCCGAAGAACTGGGCAAGCAACTCGGCATCTACACTCATGACTCCGGTTCACACGTGTTTATGCAGGCCACGGAGGAGCCCATCAGCTGAACGCGCTGTTCTGCTCTAAGTGCGGCGGCCGGGTAGAGGTGCAGACGGTAGGGGATCGGCCCCGCGACGTCTGCTCTGCGTGCGGCACGATCTTCTATCAGAACCCCCTGCCCGCTGCGGGCGCTCTCGTGCTCGATGATCTGCGGCGGGTACTCCTCGTCAAGCGCAAGTACCCACCTAGCGAGGGGATGTGGTGCCTTCCCATCGGATTCGCCGAGCTTGGGGAGACCATCGCCGAAGCCGCGCTGCGCGAGTTGCTCGAGGAGACGGGGGTCACGGGCCGGGTCGTCCGGCTCATCGACGCCGACTCCTGGAAGGGCGCCTTCTACGGCGACGTGCTGGTCGTCACCTTCGAGGTCGAGAAGCTCCTCGGCTCGGAGAGGGCGGGAGACGACGCCGAAGAGGTGGACTACTTCCCGATAGACCAGCTTCCGCCGCTGGCTTTTCCCCACAACGAGAAGGCCATACGCTTATGCGCCGATCTCCACAGGGACGAGTGGGCCATCCACGACTCCTTCCGCCGGCTGGAGGAGGCGGCGGGGGCCGGGGTCGAACCGAGCGCCGAAGTCGAGCGCCTGGCAGGCGCGCAGATGCTCTCCGACAGCTTGATCGGCTTCGTCAACGCGAGCATCCCCCTGGTCGCCAGGCTCTGGCTGGCAGACGTCCGCTCCAACCACACCACGGCGGCCTACATGCGCCTGGATCCCGACTCCCTTCTGGCCGAATGCACCACGACACTCCAGCAGTTGGGGCGGTGGCTCGAAGGAGAGAGCACGGAAGAGCAGATCCGCCGGTTCTTCCGCGGACTGGGCGCGCGCAGGCAGGCGCAGGGAGTCCCCCTTCACGAACTGCTGTCGGCGATCATGCTGCTCAAGCGGCAGATATGGGCTCACGCCCGCTCTCAAGGCGTGTGGCAGCGGCCGATGGAGATGTACCGGGTGATGGAGTTGCAGAGCCGCTTCGCGGTGTTCTTCGACCGCGCCACGTATCACTCGGCCCGCGGCTACGCCGGCGGGTAACCGGCATCGACCGGCCGGCCGGCACGGCGGCCCCCACACATGCGTCGCCCTTCCTACACGTTGAAACGGAAGTTGACTATGTCCCCATCCTGAACGATGTAGTCCTTTCCCTCGACGCGAAGCACGCCGGCTTCCCGGGCAGCCTTCATGGTGCCGTGGTGCATGAAGTCGTCGTAGGAGATGACCTCGGCCCGGATGAAGCCTCGCTGGATGTCGCTGTGGATGGCCCCGGCCGCTTCGCGGGCCGTCTCCCCGCCCCGGATGGGCCACGCCCGCACTTCGTCGCTGCCCGTCGTCAGGAAGCTGATCAGCCCCAGTTGCTGGAAGGCGGCCTGGGCCACCACCTCTGCCGCGGGCCCGGGGAGGCCCAGCGCGGCCGCGTATTCAGCCTGCTCCTCGACAGAGAGCTGGGAGACCTCGAGGGCATCGGGGAAGGGGAATGCGAGCAGCCGGCGCCCCCGCGCGGCCGCCTCGAGAGAGGAGGTGTCGGGAGCGCTCCCCGCCTCGGTGTTGAGCACCAGCAGTTGCGGGATGAGAGTCAGGAACTGGTAGCCCCGGATGAAGGTGAGCTCCGCTTCGTCGAAGTCGACCTCTCGCAAAGGCTTCTCGGCCTCAAGCGCCTCCTGGCAGTGGGCCAGCGCCTTCTTCCCGGCATCGGCCAGCGGCGCCTTCTTCGCCCGTTCGAAAGCCCGCTCGATCCGAATGAGATCGAACAACAGGAACTCGCGGTCGAGCTCCTCCAGGTCGGCCTCGGGGTGCGCCGGCTCGCCGAGCAGAGGGCTGTCAAAGCTGCGGAGCACGTGGACGTACACCTGGCCTCCAGCCAGGGCGTCCAAGTATCTCTCCATCTCCCCCTTGCGTCCCGTCGCCTCCGGCCAGGCCACTTCTCGCACCTTGAACTCGGCGAACGTGGTCTTCTTTGGCTGGAAGATCTCCGAGAGGGTGCGAACGCGCGCGTCGCCGACATGGACGGTGGCAACGTGGCCTTCGCCTCGTCCTTCGGCCAGGGCGGCTACTAGGGTCGTCTTGCCGCAGCCCTTGAGCCCGATGATGCGCGCCTCCAAAGCTGCCTCCCGGTCGTGTTTCGTCTTCACCGTTCAGTGTAGCCCAGCGTCTTCGTCACGGGGGCGCGTCGCGTGGCACAATGGGGTAGAAGACAGGCGGAGGGAACGAACAAGGGGAGGATGACTGTGAAAATGCAGGGCCGGTTGTCGGTGGTAGCGATCGTCGTGCTGGCACTCGTTGTGGCGGGCTTCGTGTTGCCGGCCTGCGGATCGCGCTCCGGCAGTAGCGCCAGCGGCACGAGCAACACCAGCAGCACCAGCGCCACCAGTGGCTCCAGCGGCACCAGCGCGGCCTCCGCCGATACCAAGACCTACACCGATTCCAGCTACGGGTACAGCTTCGACTACCCTGCCTCCTGGAAGGTCCAGGAGGAGACCAGCGTGGACGTCAGCGCCGGCGGGACCTCGACCGGAGGTGTGGGCGTCTTCGATCCCAAGGGCGCAAAGGCAGGCGACACCTACATCGACCTGATGTTGGTCTCGGTCTACAAGCTGAACGCCACCGTGGACGACTCGCTGCTCCCGCAGTTGAAGAGCGAGATCGAATCGGTCCTCAAGGACCTCGAGAGCCAGGGCACCGGCATGAAGGTGGAAAAGCCCCTGGCGGAGACGACGGCTGCCGGGATGACAGGCTATAACGTCACGTACAGCTTCACGAAGGACGGCGCCCCGTGCACGTCGACCCTCTACTTCCTGTTCGACGGGAACATGGAGTACCAGCTGACCACCCAGGCGTCCAACGAGAACTGGGCGGCTGATCAACCGATCTTCGACGCGATGATCGCGAGCTTCAAGCCGGCCGCGGCGAAGTAGGGCGCGCCTGGGGCCGGCCACCGCAGCCCTTCGACCGCAAAGCGAAAGCCCGGGGCCGCCGTTCCGGTGGCCCCGGGCTTTCGCGGCCTGGCAGTCAGTCGGACCCTACTTCTGCAGCGGGTACTCCCGGCAGATCTTCTGCGAGTTCCTGTCGTCGTAGAACACCAGCTTGCCGTCGACCTCGTCCAACGGGAACCACCATTTGTCGGTCGCCTCGGTGGGATCGACGTAGTCGTTGGCGATGACCCGCTCCTTCTGCGCATCGGCGCGCCTGTGCAGCCATTCGATACTGCCGTCCCATTCGGCGAAATCGCGGGGCTCGCTGAAGGGCACGTGCCACGGGCAGATCTTGGTGCACCGCCCGCAGACACAGCCCTCCTTGTTCAGCACGTCGAAGTCGGAGCAGGCTTTGCTGTTGAGCTTCCAGGTGTAGTAACCGTTGTACAGCGTCTTCGGCCCCCGGGTGATGGCCCGAGCCGGGCACTGCTCGGCGCAGAGCGTGCAGGTGCCGCAGTAGTCCTGAAGGCCGAAATCGACGTAGCCGTCGGTCTCCAGCTCCAGGTTGGTCAGCACGCAGGCGGACTTGAAGTTGCAGCCCAGGAACGGGTTGAGAACGATCCCCATGCGGGAGACCTCGCCCAGGCCGGCGTCGAGCACCACCTGGGGCATGAGAGTCCGGTACCGGTCCATGTTGGAGGCCTCGGCCTCGATGCCCAGGCGGCGGAGGTAGTTGGCCATCGTCTCGGTCTGCATGGCCAGGCGCTGATAGGCCTGGAAGCTGGCCGGGTCGACGATCTCCTCCCAGCCGTTTGCCGCGCACAGCGTCGGCTCGTGCTTGCGGGCGAGGAGCACGATGGCGTACTTGTACGGCGCCTCGATCTCCCTGCCCTTCATGTTGTGGGTGTAGACCGCGGATTGACTCAGCGGCCCGATACCGACCAGGTCGGCGCCCAGAAAGTGCCCCAGCATCTTCACGTGCCGGCTGAGCACCCGGGGATCGTCGGGGATGGGCGCCCGCTCGGGAGCGACCGGGTTGAGCTTGCGCACCACGGTGTTGATGAGGTTCTGCATATCCCAGAAGGAGGCGCCCAGGGGGTACCGCCGGGTCATGCGCTTGAACTCGCGCTCTATCTCTTCCCCGTACTCTCCGAACAGAGACTTGCCGAACGGGCTCTCCCGTTCGTCGCGCCGTTCGATGGGACCGACGATCTCGTTGGTGGGCCTGGCGACCCGCTTCAGCTTGTCCGTGGGCCACGGCCCGATCTGGCGGTCGTCGTACAGGATGTCGTGGTACTTGAGTCGCTCCATCAGTCTATGCCCAGTCCGCCTGCGTTGCGGTAGTACAGCAGTTCCTTCTCCTCCTGCGACAGCCCCAGCCCCTCGAGGAAGTTCATGCAGTCGGTCATCTCCTCGTAGGGGTAGTCGCTGCCCAGAAGGATCCTCTCCATGCCGAGGGCCTCTCGCGTGCACTTGAAGGCCGCCGGCAGGTAGTTGCCGCTGGTGGTCATGAGCATGTTGTCGCGCAGGTAGTCGCTCGGCACCCGCTTGAGGTCGGGCACCACCTCTGGATCGGCGGCCCTGAGGTGCGGCCGCACGAAGGGGTGATCGATGCGCTGCATGAGGAAGGGCAGGCCCTCCCCATAGTGCCCGATCATGATCTTGAGCTTCGGGAATGCGTCGAAAGCACCGCTCAGGATCAGGCGCATCATGGCCGTCGCGGTCTCCACCCCGAAGCCGAAAGCGGCGCCGGCGAGGGCCAGACCGTAGGTGCGCAACTCCTTGATCATCGGCGCGACCGGATGCAGGTAGATGACCACCCCCAACTCCTCGGCCTTGGCCAGGATGGGCCAGTAGCGGCGCTCGTCGATGTAGGAATCACCGAAGTTGGAGTGGGTCTTCCAGCCCTTGAACCCCAACTCCTTCACGCAGCGCTCAAGCTCGGTGGCGGCGGCCTGCGGGTCCTTGGGCGCCAGCGCGGCGAAACCCATGAGACGGTCGGGGTACTTGTCGATGGCGGCCGCCAGTTCGTCGTTGACGCTGCGGGCGAGGGCGGTACCGACGCTCGGGTCGAAGTGGTCCACCCCGGGCGAGGTCAGGGAGACGACGGCCTTGTCGATGCCCGCTTCGTCCATCCCCTTGATGCGTCCTTCGCCTAGATCGAGCAGCCGGTCGAGGAGGAAATCGCCGTGTGGCTCGAAGGCGTCTTCCCGGTAGTACATCCGGCGCCGGCCGGTGGTCTTGTCGTCGACGAACCGCGGGTACCCGGGGTTGGCGTAGATGGCGTCCACCCATTCCTGCGTCACGAAATGCGTCTCGAAATCGATGGTTTTCACCTGGAACTCGTTTCAGAATGGAGTTTCGCCGGGTGCCCACCGTGGGCCTGGTACGCGATGGGCAAGCGCGAGGCTAGGACGCAGGAAGCGGGCGTAGCAGCGCTACGGGCGCGACCGAGGACAACGCATCGCGCCGTCAAGTGCGAACTAGGCTGCCGCAACTTCATTTTGAAACGAGTTCTCAAGTCAGCCTCCGGCTATGGGTATGAATACGAGTATGTCGTCGCCGTCCGCGAGGACGGTGTTGCGTCCTTGAAGCACGGTGATGTCCCGGCCGTTGACCATGATCCGCAGCGGCGCGTGCGCGCTCTTCTCCTTTGGCTCGGCCAGGGAGAGGGCGAGCTTGGGGTCGCCGATCTCGATCAAACGAGCGAGCAGGTCCTCGATCGTGGCCCCGATGGGCAGGGACAGGTCTATCTGCTCCTTGCCCAGCAGCGTCCGGATCAGGGCGATGCTACGGACCCTGACGTTCACCATCGCGCCGGTGCCCGCGACGCCACCGGTGCCCGCGGCGCTGTCATTCGCGCTGCCGGATTGCGCCACCTACAGACCCAGCGCGTCCGCGGCGTAGCCCAGACGCAACTCTTCGAGCTTCGCCCGGGTCGGCACGCCGTCGCGGGTCCAACCTCGGGCGTCGTAGTACTCGTCGAGCATGAAATCGAGATCCTTCTGGGTGATGAGCTCCCCTTTGGACGGCCCGTCCGGTATGGGCTCGGTCTTGAGCCGCTCGGGAAGGTCGTCGTCGGCGCGGGTGAAGCCCGCTTTGGTGTTGAACACCCTCGCCACGTTGTTGATACGCTCGCCGACCTGGTGCACCTCTTCGGGCGTATAGGTCAGCCCCGTGGTGCCTTCCATCAAGTCCGCGGTGTTCTCGAACATGAAGTCGGCCACGGCCATGTCCATGAGGAACACGCACATTGTGGGCGAGTCGGCCAGCGCCGTCCGCGCGTCCTGGTTCCACTTGCACAGTCTGCCCTTGCCCTCATAGGCCAGACGGTCGATGGGCTCGGGGATGGGGATGCCGAAGATCTCCTGGAACGCGTAGCCCTTGTTGTGGTCGGCTCCGGTGAACGCGGTGGCGAAGTTGAGGCCGTGAGCCTTGGCGCCACGGACGTCGTAGGCAGGCAGTTCGAGGCCCTTGACGTGCATGGCGTACTTCTCGGAGCCTTTGCCGATCTTCTCCGCGGCGGCCTTGACGCCATCGGCCAGCAGGTCGCCCAGACCCTGGCGCTCCCCGATCATGTGCAGGAGCTGGGTCATCGCCTGGTCGTTGCCGAAGTGCAGGTCGAGACCTCCGGTGTCTTCCAGGGTGAGGATGCCGCGCTCGAACAGCTCCATGGCGAAGGCGATGGCCACACCTGCCGACATGGTGTCGAGGCCGAGTTCGTCGGCGAGCCGGTCACAGGCGATGATCGCGTCGGGATTGTCGACGCCGGTGACGCCGCCGAACGAGTAGAGGGTCTCGTACTCGGGTCCTTCGGTGAACAGACCGGCATACGGCCCCTCTTGGGCCAGCCGCATCTGGCTGCACCCCACCGGGCAGCCTGCGCAGGCGGTCTTGCCCGCGCCCCGGCTCTCGATGGCGTAGCCGCCGATCTTGTCGGCCGGCGTGAAGACGCCGGTGGCCGTCCAGTTCTTGGCCGGATAGATCCCCAGGGCCTGGGTGAGGTCGAGGGTGGTAGACGTGCCGTAGCGCGAGAACTCGGGGTAGAGGATGGGGCTCTTGCGCATCCCGGCCAGCATCCGCTTGCGGGCGGCATCGTACTTCTCTTTGTCGGCCACCGTGAACTGGCCCTCACCCCGCAGGGCGATGGCCTTGAGGTTCTTGCTGCCCATGACGGCGCCCAAACCCTTGCGTCCCGCCACCCGGCGCTCGTTCACGATGCAGGCCATCCGGGAGAGCTTCTCACCCGCGGGGCCGATGCACGCGATACGGATGTTCTGGTCGTGCAGCTCGTCCTTGATGACCAGCTGAGTGTCCATGCTCGTGAGGCCCCACAGTTCCTTGGCGTCCCGAAACTTGACCTCGCCGTTCTTGATCCAGAGGTAGGTCGGTTCCTCGGCCATGCCCTCGACGATGATGACGTCGTATCCCGCCTTCTTCATCTCCACCGGGAAGTGCCCGCCGGTGGTGGCCACCCCCATGGCCCCCGTCGCCGGCGATTTTGCGTTGATGGCCATGCGGCTGGCGCACGGGATAGTGGTCCCGGTGAAGGGTCCGGGCGCGAAGATCAGTTTGTTCTCCGGCCCCAGCGGGTCGCAGTCGGCCGGGACTTCATCGTAGAGGTACTTGACGGTGAAGCCCGACCCGCCGATGAAGTCCTGCGCGACCTCGACCGGCAGGGGCTCCTCCTTGAAAGTCTTGTCGGTCAGGTTGACCCTCAGAACCTTGCCGGTATAGCCACCTGTGTACATGTCAAGTCCCCCGGTTGTAAGCACTCACTCAATTGTTGGGGAAAGGATATCAACCATGCGTCCTAGTCGCAGGGAAGAAGGGGGTGTTTGTTCCCAATAGAAACCGACCCCGGCCGCCATTTCGGGTGGCCGTCGGCGGTATAGTGGTGCCATGGAACAGCAATTAACGCCCTACAAGCTGCCGCGACAGCAGCGCAGCCGGGAGTCCCTCGAGCGACTGCTGGAGGCGACCGAGGAACAGATCCGGCTCAACGGGGTCGAAGCGTTGACCATCAGCGCGGTCGTGAACAGCATCGGGCTCTCGGTGGGCGCCTTCTACGCCCGCTTCCCCGACAAGACCGCCCTCCTCCATGCCGTACAGGACCGCTTCCACAGCCGGCTGGAGCCCCGCATCCGCGAGCAGATGATCGCGGAGGCCGGGTCGCTGTGCAACGCTCGCACAGGCGGTCGACGCAGCGGTCGACGTGTTGATCCGGAACGTGGTCGGGGAGCGGGAGCTGTCGCGGGGTTTCATGAGTCTGTCGGTGGCCGACCCGGTCCTGCGCGCTCGAGGCGAGCTGGTGAACCGGCACAGGCGCGAGACCTTCAGCCAGATCCTCCTCGTCCACAGTGACGAGATAGGGCATCCGGATCCGGCCCTCGCGATCAGCGTCGCCTACGGGATGTATGCGGCTGTGATCCGCGGCCGTCTGGTGTTCGGCCCCGAGCACGAGCTGTACTACGACATCGACACCGCTACGCTGTATCGGGAACTGAAGACGGCGCTGACCCTGTACCTCCGAGGGGAAGTGGTCTGCGGATAGTCGCCTGGACAGGATAGCCGGCAGGCGCTTTGACCGGCCGGTCGCCTCACCGAGAAGCAAAAGGAGCCCCGCCGTGGCGGGGCTCCTTTTGCTTCTTCGAATACACCAACGCGGCCGCGCGAAGCGCGGCGCTTGAGATCAGGCGTACTGCATGGGCTGCACTTTGGCCGTCACCTGGAGATCCGGGCTGGTGGCGTTGCTGACCATCACGGGCTCGAAGGGGAACTTCGTGCCCTTGACCCATTGCGCGCCGCCGATGGGCGGCTCGTAGATGTTCTCCACCGGGTGCCTGGTCCCCATGGCGATGGGGGCAGTGAAGTCCATGGGCCCGACGCAGGTGTCCATCTTGGTCGTCTTCACCTTGCCGATGATGTCCTCTTTGTCGTCGAGGTTGGTGACCCGCTTGAAGACGTCCACGGCCCATTCGAACTTGGCATACTGGCCGATGGCGGCGGTCCATTGCTCGCCGGTCTTGGCCATGTAGTCCTCGGCCAACTGCTGGCAGGTCATGCCGGTGATGGAATCCTTGAACGACCAGGAGGGATTCCACACGCCCTCGACCGTGGAGTTGTAGGCGATCGAACCGATAGCCTCGAGTGTCTGCGGGAAGAGAAGGGCTTTCCCGACCGTCAGGACTTTGGGGTTGTACCCCTGCTGGACCGACTGCTTCCAGAAGTTGGTGAAGTCCGGGGTGGTGATGGTGCCGCAGCAGATCTCGCAGCCGTTCTTCTTGAAGTCGGAGATGTACTTGGTGAAGTCCTCCGTGGGCACCGTGTACAGGTCGGTGAGGTAGTACGTATACCCCGCCGCCTCCACCGCCGGCGGAAGTCCGGTCTTCATGTCGGTCCAGGCCTGGCCGTCGGCATCGTTGGCGAAGATGAATCCCGACCTTCTTGTTGGTGGAGACTTGATCCCACATGGCGATGAAGTTGGCCACGATCTGTTCCAAGCCCAGCGCCTGAGCATAGGTCCACTTGAACGGCTTGTCGGGGGTGGCACCGCGGCCGAAGATAAACGGCTGCCAGGGCACGAAGTTCGAGATCGACGGCATCCCGTAGGACTCGCACTGATCGGCGACGGGGTTGGCGGTGTCCGGGGTGCCGGAGGCCATCATCAGATCGAGTTTGTCGTTGTTGATGAGGTCGCCGGCCACCTGCGCCGCCCGCATGGGGTCGGACTGGCTGTCGGCCCGCTTGATGACGAGCTTGTGCTGCTTGCCATCGCCACCGACGATGCCGTCCGGGAGCGCCTTCATGCCGAAATCGACCCACCAGTCGTCGGCCTTGGCGAAGTTGGCCAGCGGGCCGGTGCTGGGTGAGACCAGACCCAGAATGATGTCGCGGCCGGCTTCGGGGCCCGCGCTGACGGTGGTCGTCGGGGCGGCAGTCGTGGTGGGGCCGGCTACCGTGGTTGTGGTGGTTGCTTGCGCCGTGGCGGTCGTGGAGGTCTCCTCGGTGCCACCGCAGGCTGCTACCAGCCCGCCGAGACCCGCGCTTAGGCCGACGGCAGCGCCGGCGACGCCGGCGATCTTGAGGAAATCACGACGGCTTACAGACTTGTCTTCCATATCCCCTCCTCAGCAGATACTCCCTGGAAAGGGCCGAAACGGCACGGCCCACCGCACCATCGTAGCACCTTGACAGCCCGGGCGGGAGTCCAGTAAGTAAGCGCTCGCTCCGCTCCGCATGAGCAGTTCCGGCGCGACCGGAACGGGTCCTTGCCGGCGACGCGGGGAGCGCTCGCGGGGAGGCTTCATCGCCGCGCTGGCAGCGAGCGCACCCTGCGTTTCTCCCGCATGCGCGCGTTTCTAACGGATTCCTTATGCGAATCAAGCTATACTCTCCCGCGCCGTCTACGGAAAGAACCATCAAGTGAGGTTTCTGTGACCAAGAGAATCCTGGCCGTCCTCGTGGTGCTGCTGCTGGCTGGAACGGTCGGCCTGGTAGCGGGCTGCGGCGGCGATCTGCCGAAGAGCGCCGTAGCCAAGGTCGGCGACAACGTCATCACGCAGAAAGCGTTCGACCAGAAGGTCGCCGATTTCGAGGCCCAGTACGCGGGTCAGATCCCGGACAAGAGCACCGATCCTGACACGTACAAGGCGTTCCAGCAGGATGTCCTCGAGTACATGGTCACCTACGAGATGGCCAGCCAGAAGGCGGAAGAGCTGAAGCTCGCGGTCACCGACGAGGAGGTCCAGAAGGAGATCGACTCTATCCTCCAACAGTCCTTTGCCGGAGATCAGGCGAAGTTCGACGACGCCCTCAAGCAGCAGGGCATGACCATGGAACAGCTCAAGCAGAGCTACAAGGAATCAATGCTGCTCCAGAAGGTCTATGACGAAGTGACCAAGGACGTCAGCCACAGTCCCGGATACCGACATCCAGGCCTACTACGACGCTCACAAGACCGAGTACTTCGTCGACGAGACGCGCACGGCGCGGCACATCCTGATCGCCCCCGACCCGGGCCGGGTCGACGGCACGACTTCGACGACGTCGACCAGCTCGACCACGTCGACCACGGCCGGCTCCTCGACCACCGCCGGCTCGACGACCGGCCCACCGCCTCCTCCTCGACGACCACCACGGCTCTGCCCACCGACGCCGACTGGAACGCGGCTCTCGAGACCGCCAACAAGGTGCGGGCCGACCTCGTCGCGGGCGCCGACTGGACGGCTGAAGCGGCCAAGTACTCCGACGACCCGGGCTCCAAGGAAAAGGGCGGCGATCTCGGCACCATTTCCAAAGGCGAGATGGTGAAAGAGTTCGAAGACGCCGTGTTCTCCCTCAAGAAGGACGAGATATCCCAGCCGGTCAAGACCGCCTACGGCTACCACGTCATCCAGGTCACGGGCATCAACGAGGCCAAGCAGTACACCCTCGACGAAGTCAAGGAAGAGATCAAGAGCTCCCTGGTCAGCGCGAAGAAGAGCGAGGCCTGGCGCAGCTTGGATCGAAAAGCAGAAGGCGGCGGCAGGCGTGATCTACGCCAGCGACTGGACGCCGAGCACCACGACGACCGCGGCTCCCACCCCGACCACCAGTGGCGCCGGCGATACCACGACGACCGTAGCCCCGTCCGCGCAGACGACGACTACTGCCGGGGCGACCATCACCACGGCCGCGCCGACCACTACGACGGCCAAACCGTAAGCAGGCGCGGAGCGGCGCCCTCTGGGCGCGGGGCGCCCTGCAGGGCGAGCACCCGCCTAGCGGAAGCCTAGCTGAGTGAAAAAGGGCCGGGGGTCGAAACCCCCGGCCCTTTTTGTCGGCCGTGTCAGGCGTCCGCGGCGGGCCGCCCGAAGACTCTACTCGCCCGTCTCGAACCGGAAGGTCTGATCCGGGTCGGTGATGGCCAGCAGGCGGACGATGCAGCCGTCGCCTTCGGGCCAGCGCCACGGGAAGCACATGAAGGTGCAGCGCTTGCCGCGTGACCTCGTCCATCTCGCCGCCCGCGTTCTCGATACCGGGGATGCCGCCCTTGACCATGAGCGTCTTGTGCGCGGATTCCCAGTTGGGGAAGTCCTCGAGAGGATCGTGCCCGTACTTCTCTTTCCACTCCTCTATGAGGTGCGGGTGTGTGGGGCCAAGCCCGTGGTTGACCAGTTTGGTGGCGATGGGGTGGTCGTTGGCCTGGCAGCCGTAGGCCACCATCTTGACCTTCTTGTCCACCAGCCACTGCGCGCCTTCCTGGTAGATGCCGCGGCCGTAGGCGAAGTACTCGTCGGTGTCGGCCCACTGGTGGTGGAAGCCGGTGTTGATGACGACGATGTCGCCTTCCTGGATCTTGGGCGTAGCGTTCTCCAGGTCCTCGGGGGTGATGACGCCCCACTTCTCCTTGGGGATCGACACGCAGACCCCGGTGCCGAACAGACGCCACAGCGGATAGTCGCCGATGGTGGGGGTGTTCTCGGTCACGTGCAGCGGCGCGTCCATGTGGGTGCAGCGGTGCATGATGCCTTCCCACTGCACCTGGTAGACGCCGTCCTTGGCGTGGAACTTGTCGATGGACACATTCACGCTCGGGGTCGAGGGCCACTCGGGCATGAACTGCGTGAACGTGTGGGTGAGGTCATATATCTTGAGGCTCATGGCTGGTTCCTTTCGGCTCCGCGGGTGATCAGTTACCGGGCTCGATGCGGCAGGTGCCGCTCGGGTCGATCATGCCGACCATCCGGACCTGGCAGGCGTCCCCGTGCTCGAACTTCCAGGGGGTAGCGGCCAAGGTCGCCCGCTTGCCCTTGAGGACGTCCACGTCGCCGCCCACCTGCTCGATGATCGGGATGCCGGCGCCCAGGATGGTCCGCCCGGCGATGTTCCACTCGGGGTGCTCCTTCTTGGGATCGAGACCGGTCGCCTTCACGTATTCACCGGTCAGACGCTTCATCTGCGGGCCGCCGCGGTGGCCGGCCATGGAAGTCGCCATGGGATGGTCGATGAACGGGGTGTCGATGGCCACCATCTTCGGCTTCATCGAGACGAGCCACTCGGCCGCTTCCTTGGAGAGGCCCGGCGCTTCGCCGTAGTACTCCAGGGCGTCAGAGTACTTGTGATGCCAGCCGGTGACGATGACCACGATGTCGCCCTCCTTGACGCCCGGCTTGGCGTTCTGGAGGTCGGCGGCCGTGATCACTTCCCACGGCGTCTTCGGAACGTCGAGAACGCAGCCGTTGCCGAACAGACGATCAGGCGATACGGCCGCGAGGTCGGCGCCTTTTTGGATGAGATGAAGGGGAGCGTTCATGTGGGTCCCCGTGTGCATCACCGTGGTGATGCGCCAGGCGAGGACCCCGTGCTGGGCGTGCTTGACAGCACGGTGCATCTTGACGTCGGTCTGGCCGGGATAGGACGGAGCCCCGTGGCCCCAGACGTGGCTCAACTCGACCATCTGAAGCCCGCTGGCGGGATCAATGGTGACGTTCGACATCTTCAGCGCTCCTTGTGGGGATGAGATACCGGGCAGAGATACGAGAAAACGAAACGAGTATACCAGAAAATGCTATCGCTCTGTGAGCAGGGACGGGCGGACCCAAGGGCCGCGGGTGGGGTTGGCCGTCGCCGAAAACGGGCATTCTCTTGCTCGATAGAGTATCCTGTGCCCGGACAAGGAGCACCGTGCAACAGACATACTCGCGGCCTCACCCAGAGGCTCGTTCACATAGGTTCGAAGACCGGCCCCGAGCAACTGACCTCGCGCTCGACTTGACTGCTGCGCGGCGCTGGCCGCTGTGGCTCGCCCGGCTCTGCCTTCTCGGTGCGGTGTTGGCCGTGCTCCCTCTGCTCCGCGGCGCCATCGGCGACGCCGAGGGGCGAGAGTCGCTTCTCATGCTCACCCTGGCCGTCAGCGTGACCTGGGTCGTATTCCTCACCTGGGCCTACGAAACCATCACCAAAGAGGGGAAAGAGCCTCGCACTCGGGTGATGAAGGCGGCTCTGACGTTCGGGGCATCCTGTGTGGCAGTGGGACAGTTCATGATCGGGACGCAGGCTGATCCGGTTCACGCTCGGACGAAGGTCACACCCGCGGACCGGTCCCTTCCGGCACTTCTCGACAGCGCCTCCGGTCTGGCCATCCATCACGACCACGTGGGCCTGCTTCCCCGGTTCTCGGCGAAGATGACTGGTGCTACCCAGGCTCCGGTGAGTCTGATCTTTCTGGGCAACGGCTGCGAACTGCTCGAGGCCTTCGCCGCCGGGGGATGGCACGCGGCCGAGCGGATAACGCCACGCACGGCAGTACGCGCCTTCGGCCGCGGCGTGCTCAACCGGCCCTATCACTGCGCTCCCGTGTTCCCCAGCTTCCTCGAAGGCAAGCTGCACGACGTGGCGTTCCAGCAGACCAACCCCGGGGGGGTCTTCCCGCCGGAGACACCATGCCCGCTGGTGGCTTACCGACTTCACCTGCGAGGGCAAGCAAGTGTGGGTGGCCACTGCTTCATACGACGCGGGAGTGGGAGTCGGCCGTCTGTTCCCGATGCCCATCCACCACATCGATCCCAACATCGACGGCGAGCGGGACTACATCGTCCGCTCTCTCGAGGCTACGGGGCTGGTCCGGGTGACCCAAGAGGTACGGGTGACGGAGCCCATGACCGGCCGGAACGCAGCCGGCGACCACTTCTATACGCAGGGCATGGCCTTCGTACTCGCGTAGACCCAGGGCGGCAACTCACACCGTCGGGTAGCCTGGAGGCGCCGGCTGCGACCGTCCCGGCCCCGGCATGATGGGCGTACTCGCGTGCTTCTCGCCCGTTTCCCACTCCTCGGGGATCCAGTTGTACTGCCGGTCGCCGATGTAGTTGGGGTCGTAGCGCTCGCGGATCTTGCGCTGGAACACGTAAGTCCAGGGCTGCTTGGCGTTGGCCCATTTGTCAAATGCCTGCTCGTCGGTGTAGCGCATCTCGATGTACAGGGCTTCCTTGCCGGGTGGGTACTTGATGGTGGCCGCGTCATGCACCGCGTCGTCCATGTGGTACCAGGCGGCTTTCATGGAATCCATGTCGTTGCCGTCGTAGGAGACGAACTGCTCGAGGCCCATGATGCCGCCGCCCGGGTAGGCGCCGACCGTGCCCATCATGGAGTCGCCACCGGCCTGAACGAGGAGGCCGTTCGCGTAGTCACGCTCGTAGCCCGCCGCGGCCACAGGGACATAGCCCTTGACCCAGTCGGGAGTGCCCGCCTGCATCCAGCTTCCGATGTAGTTGCCGGCGTAGACGTAGTTGATCTCCTTGTGACCCAGCCGGTTCATGTACATGTTGGTGAACTCGGCCATGTCTTTCTCGCAGTAGCGCTCGACCTTCCAGCCGCCCACTTCCTGGAGGATCGTGTCGAGCACCTTGTCCTGGAGCTCGATGTCGGCTTCGGAGCGCCCCGCCATGACGATCTGGAGCGAGATGCGCATCTCCTCGGTGAGCTCGGCCATGCCCGGTGCGTTGATCATCTCCGGGAGGTCGCTCAGTTGCTTGGTGTGGTCGTTGTACATGAGCCAGAAGGCCGGGGCGAGGTTCTCACCGGCCAGGTTGTACTGCCGGTGCAGCGTATAGCCGATCTCGTTGTCGTAGATCTTGTAGTACAGGTCGGTCCAGGCGTCCCAGGTGGGGACAGCCACGGTGTAGGCCCGGAACGTCTTGTCGAGGGGCAGGCGATAGGCCGGCACGGTGCCCTGTACCGGCCAGTCGGTGGAGCCGGGCCAATGAGCCAGACGGACGGCACACTTGGTGTAGACGCCCATGCCACCGCGGCTGCCGAGAGTACCGCGCATGATGCCGCGCACGCTGGGACCGGGGCCTTCGCTGCAGAACCAGCCGTCACCCGAGCCAAGCGAGCCGTTGCGCACGATCTCGCCGCTGAGGGTCACCCATTCCATGCCGAGCACGTTCTCCGCGTTGCCGCCCATCCACATAGTGCCGGCCCCGATGCCGGAGTAGGCGCATGCCGCCGCCACCACCGAGCAGGACGAGCCGGCGCCGATGATGTTGCAGCTCCAGCCGCGCTTGATGGCCTCGGCGTGCAACTGGGCGTGGATGACGTACGGCTCGACGATGGCGATGCCATTCTTCTCGTCTATCTCGATCTTGTTCATGCGCCGCATGTCGAGCTGGACGGTGTCCCGATCGTCGTACATGGGCGACGCCCAGTGGTACCAGCCGGTGCCGTGCGGCTTGACGCCGAAGTTGTACTTGTTGGCCGCCTTCACGATGGCCTGCACCTCTTCGGTGGACGCCGGCATGACGACGGCCACGGCACGGGGCATGTAGTGGCTGCAGTTGGGGCGGACCAGCTCGGCCAGCATCTCGACGGCGTAGCCGTCGAGCACGGCGGGGTCACGACTGACGTTCTTCTCGCCGACGATGGCCTGGAGGGCTTCGTATGCTTCATTGGAGAGAGCCATGGTTCCTCCTCTAGAGCGCCTGCTCGACCAACTCGAGCACGTCGATGGCCTTCATGGTGGTACCGTCGCTCGCGGTCGCACTGCCCAGGATCCTGTTGCAGCTCGAGCAAGCCGTGGCGATGGCCTCGGCGCCGGTGGTCTTAGCTTCGTCCAGTCTCTTGCTGGCGGTGAAGGCGCTGAAGTCCGGATACGCCTGCGGTACGGCACCGCCGCCGCCGCAGCACCAGGCTGCTTCCTTGGTGCGCTCCATCTCCACCAGTTCCACGCCGGGGATGGCTTTCAGGACGTCGCGCGGCGGTTCGTACACCCCGTAGGCGCCGTTGTAGCGGGGGCGCGGCGGATCGTAGACCACCGCCTGGCCGTAGATCTTGGCTTCCTTGCCGTCCCAGGGGACGTAGTCCTCCCCCTGCCGGCCGAGGTGACAGGGATCGTGGTAGGTGACCTTCATAGGCACCGGCTTGGTGAACTGGAGCTTGCCCTCCTTGATCAGCTTGTCGGCCACCTGCACGGTATGGAGCACTTCGATCCCGTAATCGTCGCCGGCGACCTTAGGATACAGGCGTTTGAAGGTCCAGAAGCAGGTGGCGCAGGGAGTGACGATGGTCTTGACCCCGGCTTCCGTCCACTTCTTGAGGTTGGCCTCAGCCGCTGCGGCGAAATCGTCGCGGTAGCCCATGTCGTACGCTTTGCCGCCGCAACAGGCTTCGTCGCCGTCGAGGACGAAGTCAAGCCCGCCCTTGGTGAGCACCCTGGCCGCCGCCTGAACGGCGCTGCGGAGGGCCGGATTGAACGAGTAGAGGCACCCGGCGTGGAAGAGGACTTCGGCTTTGTCGACGGTGTCGGGGGCCGCGGCTGCGCCTGGGACGGCCAGCCTCTTCAGGCCCAGACCGTCCGCCCAGTCGCTCCTCTTGGCCTGTGGGGCGCCGGCCATGTTGCGGCTTTCGCGCAGCTTGGCGATGACTCCCGGGTAGGCCTCGGGGACGACCCCCTTCTCGTTGAGGTAGTGGCGGAACTCCCGGGCGGCCGAGAGGATATGCATGTCGTAGCGGCAGACCTTACAGCTCACATCGCACTGGCCGCAAAGCGTGCACTCGTAGACGACGTCGACCAGCTCGTCGCTGATCTCGCTGCGCCCATCCGTAAGAGACAGCAGCGCGATGAGGCGGCCGCCGGCCGAGTAAGCGTGGAAGTGCCGGTAGTCGACACTGGGGCACCCCTTGGCGAACTCCCAGCTCTTGATGCGGTCCTGAGGGATCCATTTGCAGTACGAGCAGCGGTTACACCGCATCGCGTCCGGTCGATAATCTTCAAGTGCCATCGTGGCTACTCCTCTTCTCCAGGCCTGTTAGGAGGCTGCTGAAAGCAAAGCTTCGGCCGCCGGAAGGCACTGGGCGGCGCGATAGTGTGTCCTCAGTCGCGCAAATAGCGCTGCTATTAGCGCTCCCTGCGTCCGTCTCTCGCACATACCCATCACTCTCCTGCGGCGAAGCGTCACTCTCAGCAGCCTCTCAGAAGCAGAGCTTGCTGGGGTTGAGCACGTTGTTGGGGTCGACGATCTTCTTGACGGTGCGCAGCGCGTCGCGCGAAGCGGCGTCTCGGTTGTAGACCGGATCGGCCCACTCGCCGTACGGACGGGAGAAGTAGGCACCGTCGTTGATCAACTGCGTACTGGCGTCGCCGAACAGAGCGCGCACCTTGGCGGCCTCGCGCTTGTCGTCTGGAGCGAACGGCAGGTTGAACTCGCAGTGGTAGGCCACACCCTGGTGCTGGGGCTGCAGGTAGACGCCGATATCGGCCACCGGGTATTTGTGCGCCGCGGCCGTACCGAGCATGGTCGCCAGGAAGCCCGGCGCCCTGTCCAGAGGCGTATGGAAGAAGATGTCACGGGCCGCGCCCTTGGAGCGCAGCTTCCAGTGCGCGTCGGGGTCGGCAAGTCCATACACGGCCGCTTCCACGCGACTGGTGGGCAGGCTCGGTATGCCGGGAGCAAGCTGCTTGCCGTGAGCGGCCGCCGCTTCGGCGATGTCCTTCTCGGCCACCGCCATCCGCTCTTCGGGAAAGAGAGCACGGCCGCCGACCCCCATGACCAGAGTCCAGGCCGGAAGGGCGTCGCGAAGGGCGGCCATGCCGGCCGCGTCGGCGCCGACCAGTGCGGCCAGATACGCCCCATTGACGAGGAAGATCTCGTCGGCCACCCGTAGCCGGACGATGCGGTAGGTCAGATCGACCAGGTCTTCCAGCTTGTCGTCGGTCACGAAGAGGAGCTTCTTGGGATCGGCGAGGAGCTCGCACTTGACCGAAGCCCAGGTGACGATGCCGAGGGTGCCCTGGGCGCCGGTGAGCAGGCGGTAGAAGTCGGTCTGCGCCGGACCCTTGGGGTCCACCTGCCGGCCGCCCGAAGCCCACTGGGCCTCGAGGTCGGCCGGGCCCCAGCCGGCGTCGCCGGTGAAGAATCTCGTGCCCACTGCCCCAGACGACGCCGCAGTTGCGCAGCGGCTCGGGCAGCGAGTAATTGTAGCGGGTGATGAGGGTGGGTTGCCGCTCCAGGAGGCTGGCGACGACGGACTTGTTGGCCCGGGGATAGAGGGGCGGCGTGATCCTCATGCCCTCTTTGGCGAGCTCGGGCTGTAGTTGAGCGTAGGTGACGCCCGGCTCGATGACCACCATCCGGTTGCGGCGGTCCACCCGCAGGATCTTGTTCATGCGGCTGAGATCGACCATCACCGCGCCGGGCACGCTCGGGACGGTGTCGCCGTAGAAGTGGGGAGCGCCGGAGCTAACGGGGACGAGGGGGGTGCCGGTCTCGTTCGCCCAGAGGACGAGGGCCTGGACCTCCGCTTCGCCGCCCGGCCGCACCACCAGCTTGGGCTTGATGGGGAGGACGAAGCTTTCGTCCCGCGCGTACGATCCGAGGACCGCCGGGTCGTCGAGGACGTTGCCCTCCCCCACGAGACCTAGGAGGTCTTGTTTCAACCCTTCCACGTTTTGGACCGCCTTTCGGTATTCACCTCGCGAAAGCGAGCGGCATACTGTCATCCCTGAAGTATCAGGGGTTATGCCACTATAGCCTCAGAGCATAGGGAAGTCGCTGCTCTCCGAGCACTTTGCATCAAGCGAAGATGCTATGACGCCCACGCATGAATCCGACAAGCCTGGCCGCACGGCACCTAGACGATCGGAGGACGGCGCGAGGACCGAACTAGGTCAGGGCATGAGCAAGACGGGCTTGATGGCCCGTCCTTCTTCGGCCGCCAGGACGGCCTCGTTGATGTCGGCGAGGTCGAAGGTGGTGACCAGTTTGTCCACAGGGTAGCGTCCCTGCTTGTACCACTCGATCAGCTTGGGCAAGAAGTCCCGCGCCACCACAGAGCCGGCCATGATGAACTGGACGCGGATACCTTTGGACAGCAGCGCGTGCGGCCCTCCGCCAAGAGTCTCGGCCTCCGGCGCTGCCACCACTCCGAAGGTGCCCCCATTGCGCAGGACGCTGGCGGCAGTGACCCAGGAACTGACGGCACCTGAGCTATCGAGGGCTTTTGAGATCCCGCGGGGCGCGATCTCCTTGATCCGGGCGACAACGTCGTCCGTCTTGGCGTTCACGGTGTGAGTGGCCCCGAGTTCCAGCGCCAACTCCAGGCGTCGTGGATTGCGCGCGACGGCAATGATCGGATAGGCGCCGGCAAGGTGGGCCGCCATGATGGCGTTCTGGCCCACCCCTCCCACTCCAAGCGCGAGCAGTTCGTCTTGGGGTCCGACCTCCAAAGCGCTCAATACCGACCCGGCCCCGGTCATGGCGCCGCAGGGTAGGGCAGCCATGATCTCCCAGGGGACTTCGTCGTCCTCCACCTTGACCAGCGACGACTCGGGCACCAGAGCGTAGGTAGCGAAGGACGACTGCTGGAAGTAGCAGGCCGAGATGGGCTCTCCCTTGAGCCGCACGGTCCTCGAGCCGTCGAGGCGGCAGCCGCTAAAGAGCAGGGGGAACTGGGCCTCGCAGATGTACCGCTTACCGGTGAGACAGTTGGAGCAGACGCCACACGACGGCCAGGAAATGATCACGCGGTCCCCGGGCTTGACGTAGTCGACACCCGGGCCGATCTCCTCGACGATACCGGCGCCCTCGTGACCCACCACAGCGGGCATAGGCAATAGGAACTGCATGTTCAGGTCGGTATGGCAAAGGCCGGCCGCCTTGATGCGGACGTAGACTTCGCCCGGTCGGAGGTCCTCGATCTCGACGTCTTCTATGGTGAACTTGCCCCCAGCCTCATGTACAACGGCCGCTGTCGCCATCTTGCTCATCAGAATCCTCCGATCATCTCGTTGATCATGCCTATCCTCCGGCCAGGGGAGGGAATACGAGGACCTCTTCGCCCTCCTCGAGAGGTGCGTATAGGTCGACTCCTCCGACTGCCCTTCCTCGCGATACGATGACCTGGGGTGCGAACCGGCACTTGCTATCGTCCCACGCCCAGCCGTCCAGTCTTTCTCGCATGAGCGGAGCGATCGCCTGCATCAGATCGTCAAAACCCGACCCGTCCGGCAACTCGACGTCGAGGCTCTTCTGCCCGACCTTGTCCCGGATGATGCCCAAGAAGGTCATCGTAACGCGCATGTCTGCCTCTTTGGTGGCGCCTGTCGTGCGGTCGACGCGGCCCTAGAACTCGCCTACGATCTCGGCCAGGCCCAACTCGGCCAGTTTCTCCGGGGTCGGCCGGCCCTTTTCGTCCCAGCCGCGTTCCCGGTAGTAATCCTGGAGCATGTAGGCGACATCGGGGCTCTGGCCGGCGTGGCTTCCGTCCGGGGCGCCTTCGAGCAGACGCCGGGGCAGCTTGTCGTCGGCACCCGTGATGCCGCACTTCATGCTATAGACGCGCTGCAGGTTGGTGATGCGCTCGCCGGCCTTGCCGACGCGCTCAGCGTCCCAGGTGCTCGCCGGTAACGGCCTCGAGTGCCGCCGCGATATCGGCGTAGATCATCCCGTCGGAGCAGATCATGCACAGGGTGAGCGAATCCACGACCGAGGCCTTGTCCTGAGAGATCATGGCCAGGACACCTTTGCCCTCCCGGCTGAACCGGTCGACCTCACCCACCGGGATGCCCGTGTCCGGGCGCGGTGCTCCCTGCTCCATGACGAAGGCCGCGCCGTGCATGTGGCAGGCGCCGCGGGTGCCGGTAGCGTAGACCGGGACCATGGACGTGTAGGCGCGGGAATCGTGGTAGGGGACTTCCATGCCCTTGACGTGCACGGCGTAGTCTTCCGTGCCGCGGCCTAGCTCGGCCGCGGCCCGCTTGACCCCTTGTCCGAGAAGAGCGCCGAGACCCCGCCCGGTGCCGATCTGCTCGACCATCTCGACGATTGCGTCCACATTGCCCCAGGTCAGATCGCAGCCTGCCTCTTCGCGAGTGATGATGCCCTTTTCGTATGCTTCCATGGCGAAGGCGATAGCCGAGCCGGTGGAGATAGTGTCGACGCCATAGCGGTTGGCCAGGTCATTAGCCCAGCAGACGGCCTCCAGGTTGTCGTTCATGAGCATGGTGCCGAAGGCGCACAGCGTCTCGTACTCGGGGCCCGGCCCTTCCATTGCGAAGGGGCCCTGGTCGATCTTGATCCAGCGGGCGCAGCGGATAAAGCAACCCTGGCAGCCCGCGTGGGGCACCAGGATCGTCTCGGCCATGGTCCGGCCGTTGAGAGCCTCACAGCCTTCGCGCCATTCCCCTTTGGCCCAGTTCTTGTTGGGGCTGTCCCCCGAGACCCAGGAGTGCTCGAGGAGGCCGGCGGTGCCGTATGGGGTGAACTGAGAGACGACCGGATGATGGCTGATCGCCTCGCGGACGTTCTTGGTCGCCTGCTTGAGTGCCGCCTCGTCGGCGACAGGGACCTTGCCGGTGCCGCGCACGGCCACGGCCTTGAGGTTCTTGGAGCCCATGACCGCGCCTGCGCCTCCGCGGCCGGCAGCCCGCTGCTCGTCGTTCATGATGCAGGCGAGCAAAATCTGCTTCTCGCCTGCTTGCCCGATGCACGACACCTTGACCTTGTCGTCGCCCAGCTCTTGCCGGATCGCTTCCTGAGTCTCATCGGAGTCGAGCCCCCACAGGGCGCCGGCGTCACGGATCTCGACGTTGCCGTCATTGATCCACAAGTAGACCGGGGCGTCCGCCTTGCCCTCGACGATGAGGCCATCGAAGCCGGCGAGCTTGAAGTCGCGCGCCCACCAACCCGCGGAGCTCGTCGTCAGCCACATGTTGGTGAGGGGAGACTTGGTGCACACCTGGTAGCGAGTAGTAGTGGGGAAGGCCGTCCCCGTCAGGGGACCGGTCATGAACACCAGCTTGTTCGCGGGGCCCAGCGGCTCGGTGTCGCCCGGCACCTCGTCGTGGATCACCTTCGTACCGTAGCCCGCGCCGCCGATAAAAGCCCTTGCCGTCTCCTCGTCGAGCGGTTCGCGGACGATCGTACGATTCGTAAGGTCGACCCGCAGCATGGTCCCCATGTAACCGAGCACTTTGCCACCCCCGGTGAAGTTGATGGTTGCGGCCGCCGGCGGCGGCACTCTGCGCCACCCCGGTTGCCCGAATCTCCGATAGGCCGAAATTCTATCGCAGCCGCGTCACAGACGGGCCACGCGCTTCACAATACTCCCCCGCGGGCTCCGACACGCCGCACGAGCTCCCTCTCTGCATCGGACCTCCCTGCCATTACAATCCGTTATTGTCGGAGCGCAGGCGACCCACCTCCACCCGCGAGCCAATCGTCCCGCGCTATCAACGCGACCCCCAGCGCCGCCGGCATCTGCGGATCCTCGAGGACGAAGATCTCCCGGTCGAGTTGATCCTCGAAGGCCCGCTTGGCGGCGATGTTCAGGGCGATCCCGCCGGTGAGCACGACCGGCTCCCGGTAGTCGATCCTGGCCTGCCGGCCGATGGAAACCACCCGTTTTGCCATCGACTCGAGGATCCCCATGGCGATATCTTCCGCCGACGTGCCCGCGGACAGGTGGGAGATGATCTCCGACTCGGCAAAGACTGTGCAGACACTGCTCAAGAACACCGGGTTCGTCGACTTCAAGGCCAGCGGCCCCAGTTCTTCCATGGGCACGCTCAACAGGCGCCGGCTGAGCACTTCGAAAAAGCGGCCCGTGCCCGCGGCACAGCGATCGTTCATCTCGAACATCTCCACCGTGCCGCAGTCGCCCACCGCGATGATCTTGCTGTCCTGGCCACCGACGTCGATGATGGTCTGCACTCCCGGGTGCAGATGCTCGGTGCCGCGCGCGTGACAGACGATCTCGGGCAGGACCTTCTCCGTGCGCTTGAACGAACGGCGTCCATAGCCTGTCGAGGCGATCAAGGCCAGGTCGGCGTCCGTCTTCCCCGCGGCACCGAGAGCCAGGGCCAGCACCTCCTCGCCGCTCTGGTCGCGGTCGTGCTTGGTGTCGATGATCGAGAAGGCGAGGACGCCGCCGGCGACGTCGATCAGCACTGCCTTGGTGGTCGTCGAGCCGATGTCGACACCGGCGATCAGCCCCGGCCCGTCGTGAGCCTCGCGCCGTGTCCACTCTATGCCGCCCCCTGCGCTCGCCGCGGCGCCGGGCTGCGCGGCAGCTCTGACCGCCTTCCTCATCTTGATCACCTGGCTGATGCTCTCGATCCGCGTACGAAGCGCCTCCTGGCTGTAGTCCCGATCGTCGAAGAAGTCGGCCTCGATGTAGAAGGTGGGGACGCCTGTGGCCTTCTCCACCTCGCGGGCGCCCATCTTGTGCATCTGGCCAAGCCAGCGGTCGTAGTCGAAGAAGCCCATCAGAAGCGCATCGGGCCGGGCTCGGTTGACCTTCTCGATCCAAGTGTTGACCTCCACGTGGCAGCCCATGCCGAACACCATCCGCAGCCACTGCTCGGCGACGTTCTGGTACAGGTCGGTCCCGCTCGGCGGTATCAACTGTTTTGCTGAGGGGATCATGGTCAGGCTGGAGGAGGTGGCGACGCCGTTCTCCATGAAGATCTTGTCGACCCAGGGCACGGCGTACGGAATGAAGTAGGCGCCGACCTTGGGAGCTCCCTTGGGGTAGATGCCCCTGCCGGCTGCCACTTCCACTTTGACTTCCTCGATCATGGTGTCGAGGGCGTCTTCCATGTACTCGATGCCGGTGTTGAACGGCATGGAGAAGGGATGGCAGAAGTTGACGAGCGCCGAGCCGCGCAACGGCTGCGGGTCGGCCTCCGCGGTCAACCTCGTCAGCACGTCGGTCTTGCCCAGATAGCGCTGAAAGTCGTCGAGCGCCGCGACGATGTGCTCGTCGCGGACCTGTACTCCCGTGACCCGCTGCACCTCTTCGTAGGCGTCCTTGAAGGCCGCCGCCAGATAGGCGACGCGCTCCGGTATCTCGTCGTCGACCTCGCCCATGCAGGTGTCGTGCGGCAGACGGGTGATGACCGCGAACCACTTGTCGTCGAACATGCAGTTGATGTACTCGTCGACCTTGGTGGCCTCGTCGCAGACGAGACCGAACGACCACTGGATATCGGGCGCGGGGACCACGTCCCGCAGCCGCAGCCCGATCCTCAGCTTGTTGAGGGCGCAGTGGCGGCACCCGTAGGTGAGACCGGACTGCTCCGCCAGCTCGAAGAGCGGCGCGCCCTTGTGGAAGAGCGGCTGCAGGAAGTTCATCAGGCACATGTCGGGGAAGCTGACGAAGACCTTGTCCCCGCCGGCCTTCTTGACCGCCTGATAGGGCGTGAGGATGGCCGGGATGATGCCGTAGACCAGTTTGACGCCGCGCTGTCGGTGCTCCTTGAGGTGGGCGTGGTCGACAGCCTCCCGGGTCATCGCCCCGATCATCTTGCGGATGCCGAGGTACTGGAGGTCCCACATCTCGGGGATGAACTCCTTGACCGCGAACTCCATGTCCTTCTCGGTGAGTCCGATGCGGGTGGCGGCTTCGATCCACTGGGGCAGCATCCGCCGGCGCTCTTCGCCCTCGAAGTTGCCAAGCTCCAGGAATTCTTCGTAAGCGGTGCTGGCCATGGCTACCTACCTCTCCGGAGGCTCTCGACGAAGCTCTCGACCTTTGTGTTGAGCGGGCCGGTCGCCTCCCGCGAGTACTCATACGAGGTCTCCAGCTTCAGAAGAGGCATCTTCATCTCGCGCAGCCACTTGGTGATGACGGTGCACTCCATGTCGTAGATCTCGTCGTAGGCCAGCTGGTACCAGACCACCCCGTCGATGCGGTACTCGTCGATGAGGGTCTTCATGTGCTCGAAGCGGTCCCTCCAGGCGGGCTGGAAGATGTTGACGGGGACCTTGTCCAGGTACTTGGCGCGCCAGAGGTTCCTGAGGGGATCGCCGTCGACAGCGGTGTCCCAGCGATACCAGCGCAGCCCCTCGTCAAGCATCTCGGTGGCGATGAGCGCGCCGGCGTCCTCGAGGTTCTTCACCACCAGGTAGTCGCCGACGGCCACCGCGTGGCCGGCCAGGAGGATGCGGGGGGCCTTCGTGGTGAACTTGCCCTCCGCGGCCTCCAGCTCCTCCGCGATCCGCGCGAGCTTCTCTATCGCCACCTGCGGATCCATGAAGAACGAGTAGTGGTTCAGGTGGATGAAGTCGTATCCACCCAGGGGCGGGGAATCGCGTTTCCTCAGAGCGTCGATCCTGCGGAGAAGCGCGTGGATCTCGTTGGCGTACCCGATGTACTCGCGCACCCGGTCGTCACGTATGGGGCTGCCGGTCAGCTCCTCGAGTTTGGCCTTCAGCTGCTCGAGCTCGCGGAAGTAGTACTCGCCGGCATACGGCCTGTCCCAGTTCTGGGGGACGCCCACTTTGAACACCGGGAGGCCCTTCAACTCCAGATACTCCGCCATCCGTTGGACGTGACACTCGGGTTGGCTGGCCACGATGAGGTCGGCCAGCGGCATCACCGGGTCGAGGCCCATGACGTGAAAGCCCGCGATCGACCGGGCCAGCGGATTGAGGAACCGGAGCATGTCGTCCAGCACTGCCTCGGGCGGCTCCGGCTCGCCCCCCCGGCAGATCAGATACGGTTCGACGCCGGCGGCATACAGCAGCTCTTCCGGGACGAAATGACCGATGTACGGGACGACCTTCTTGCCGTCCGCCTTGCGCTTCGCGAAGCTCAGCCGGCCTGTCGGTGGCCAGCTGGGCGAACTCTCTCATCAGGTCTTCCACTCGGTCGCCTCCTCGGTCGCCTCCTTGGGGTGATCCTTCCCCGGAACTACTTCCCCAGATACTCGAGGGCGCTGCTCCCCGGCCATGCGCCCGCTGTTGACGGCGAAGCTGAGCGAGCCACCGGTGGTCGAGACCTCGTACGTGTCGCCGAGGATCCCGCCGGCCGAGCACCCCGCCGCGTACAGCCCGGGGATCACGGTGCGGTCTTCTTTCATGACCTCGGTCTTGTGGTTGATCCTGATGCCTCCGTTGGTCATGAAGGCGGCGAGCCCGAGCTTCACGGCGTAGAACGGAGCCTTCTTGATGGGATCCAGATACTCCCGCCCTTTGCCGAAGATCGAGTCGTAGTTGGCTTCGCAGCACTCGTTGTACTCGCCGACGGTGTCGCGAAACGTGGCCGCTTCGACCCCTATCCGGGCGGCCAATTCATCCAGGGAGCCGCCCCTGAACACTTTGCCGGCGTGCATCCCCCGCGCCAACTCCTCGTCCAGGTCGGGCAGGTTCTTCAAGATGTCGTAGAACTCCCCCAGGACGTAGAGGACGCCCTTGTCCTTCATGTAGACCCGGGTGTCGTCGTCGAATATGCACCACGCCGAGGCTCCGGGTTGCCGGGCCAGGGCGTTGCCCGCCATGGGGAACTTCCAGCAGATGGACTCGTTGACGAATCGCTCGCCCAACGTGTTGACCCACAGGCGGGGCTGGAAGCCGGCCGTGAGGAGCTGGGAGGTGAGTTCTTCCTCGGGGACCAGAACGATAGTCTGCATCACGCCCATGTCGTAGGGCTCGGCGCCCGCGTCCCACGCCATCTTGATGCCCGCTCCCACCTGCCGCGCCGGCACCACCGGCCGCGTGAACCCGGACTTGCAGTACTTGTCCACCCATTCCCGATTGTCCTGGTAGCCGCCGGAAGCGATGATGACCGCTCTGGCTTTCGCCCGGATGGTATTGCCGTCCTCATCCTGGGCGACAACGCCCGCCACCCGGCGGCCTTCTCCATCATCAGGCTCTTGACCTCGGTCTCGAAGAGGATGTCGACGTTGTCCTGCTTCTTCGCCTTCTTGTAGAGGGGTTTGATCAACCCTTCCTTGCCGAAGCCCTCCATCTGGTGCCACACCCGCTCGGTGAACGGAGAGATCGTGAACAGGCCGCTGAACTCCGCCCCCTGCTCCTCGAGCCAGTCGATCGTTCCGGCGGTCTTCTCCATGAAGGTTCTCACCAGCCGCGGGTTCGCGAGCCAGTGGGTCTCTTCCATGTGGACGTTGAACGCCTCCTCGACCGTTAGGCCGACCTTGTGCTTCTTCTGGTACCGGCTGCCGACGGCGAACATCCCTTCCGCATAGTTGGTCATACCGCCGGGCTCAGACTCCTGTTCGAAGACCAGGACTGAGGCCCCGCCGTAGCTCAACGTCAGGGCCGCGCAGAGTCCCGAAGCGCCACTGCCGATGATGACCACATCCGCTTGCATGTCCTTCTCGTGATTCACTCCGGTTCTCCCTCGCAGTTGATGATTCCTTCTACACCTTGTACACCCGGCAGGGGACACCCCGCAAGGCCGTGACCCGCGCCGCAGGACCGGCCGCCTTTGCTCCTCGACCGGCCCGGCCGCGAAAACGCCGCGGCCACCGCTCCTTACCTTTGCATCGCTCCTCGTTTCCATTACAATCCGTCATGCTATGGAGCTAGACCAGCTCAGATCGTTCGTCGCCGTCGCCGAAGTGCGCAGTTTTACCCGCGCGGCGTCCCTCGCCCACCTCACCCAGCCCGCGATCAGCAGGCAGATCGCTCGTTTAGAGGGGGAACTCGGGGTGCGTCTCTTCGAGCGCTACGGCCGCCGCGTCGAGTGCACCCCCGACGGCAGACTACTGCTGCCTCTGGCCAAAGCCATCGTCTCTCGGGCGGACGATGCGACTCGCATGATGCGGGAGCATGCAGGCATGGTGTCCACCAGAGTGAGGGTGGGCTCGACCGGCACCGTCTTCGGACACCTTCTCTCGCCTGTCCTCGCGTCCTTTATCAAGACCTATCCCAGGGTCCACCTGGACCTCATCGAGCGCGACGACACCCTGCTGGAAGAGGGCGTCTTCAACGGAGAGTTGGACTGCGCCATCATCACCGCCTGGGGATCATCACGGGCGGCGGTGACGCATCTTCTGACCGAGGAGATCCTGTTGGTGGTGCGTCGTGACCACCGGGTCGCGGGCGAGGCTTCGGTGTCGCTGGCCGATCTGGCGGACGAGCCCTTCCTCCTGCCCGGCCACTCGCTCAACACCTCGAACCTGCTGATGGACGCCTGCCGGCGCGCCGGCTTCGAGCCGAAAGTGCCCTATCGGGCCAACTACCTGGAGCTCTCCAAGGCCCTGGTGCGGCAGGGACTGGGGGTCGCATTGCTGCCCCGGATGTTCATCCCTCCGGAGACTCTGGACGGCCTGGTGGCGATCCCCCTGAAAGAGCACCTCACCCGGGACCTGGATCTGATCTTCTCCAACGAGCGGCCCCTACCGGTCGCGGCCCGCTCGCTGGCCATGCACATCAAGGCGAGCCTTTCGGAATCGCACGGAACCGGGACGTAGCGAGGTGCGGCGATGATCCTGGGGATCGGTACCGACATACTTGCCACAGAACGTCATGCGGGAGCTGATAGACAAGTTCGGCGAGGTCTTTCTTGACAGGACCTTCACCGCCGAGGAACGCAAAGCCGCTGCGCTCAGACCCGACCCCATTCTGTACTACTGCACGCGCTTCGCGGCCAAGGAAGCGGTGTTCAAAGCAATGGCGCCGCCGGGCGACGCGGGATGCGATCCTCGCGAGGTCGAGGTGCTCAACGACCGCACCGGGTTCCCTTACGCGGTGTTGCGCGGGAGGCTGGGGCAGCTCGCGACCGCCAAACGGGTCTCCGCGATCAGGGTCTCCGTCTCAGACGAAGACGACTATGTCGTCGCCTTCGCGGTCGTCGAGGCGGAGGCGTAGCCAGAGACCCGTCGTCCCGATCAGAATTCGAATCCCGTCCACACCGGTCTGCCCGTGTACGTCTTCACCTCTTCCTCACCCGCAAGCACTCGTGCAGCGGCCGCTCCCATGGCTTCCATCTCGAACTCACCCGGATAGGGCGTGACCGGCGCGATGAAGCTGCACGTCTCGGTGATCTGCCTGACCAGGTCGTCGCTGTGCACGATGCCTCCGCCAAGCAGGATACCGTCGACCTCTCCATGGAGCACGACGGCCATGGCCCCGATGCATTTCTCGATCTGGTAGACCATCGTGTTCCACAACATCTCCGCTTCCCTGTCGCCGGCGGCGGCCCGTCTCGTCACCTCCACCGAATCGGAGATGCCGAGATGGCTCACGAAGCCGCCGCGACTTGGTGCAGAGCTCTCGCACTTCGTTCAGATCCTTGCCTGCCGCGTAGCGCAGCAAGTCGGCGACGGCGATGCTGCCGCAGCGGGTTGGCGTCATGGGCCCGTCACCGCCGACGATGTCGAAGCCGTCCACCATCCTGCCCTTCCGGTGGGCGGACACCGAGATGCCGCCGCCGATGTGGCAGGCGATGAAGTTGCAGTCCTCGTACGTCCTCCCCGTGGAGGCGGCATGCCGCCGCGCCGTCTCTTTGAGGTTCGAGAGCGTGGAGATGCACCTGCCTGTAGACCCCCTTGATACCGGTCATCCTGGCCAGGTCCTGCATCTCGTCAACGTCCGGCGGGTTCACCAGAAAGGCTCTTCCCCCGTATTCCTCCCGGAACTGGTCGGCCAGTTGCGGGCCCAGGTTTGCGGGGTGCACGACTCCGTTGGCGGCGGTTCGCGCATGCTCCAGGATGAGGGCGTCGATCTCGTAGACCCCGCCTTCCACCGAGAAGAGGCCTCCGCCCTGACAGATCCAGGCGTCGACTCCAGCAAGCGAGACGTCTTCCTCTTTGAGCAGTTCCAGGATGGTCCGTTCCCGGTAGGGCAGCTGCTCGGAGATGCCGGCGAACGTCGCCAGCTTGCCCGCGTCATGCGAGACGTTGCGGCCGAACACGATCTCTGCGTCGTCGAGGAGGGCGACCTTGGTGGACGTCGAGCCCGGGTTGATCGCGAGCACTCTATACATGCTTACTCCCCCGGGCGTTCACGCACGAGATGGCGATGTTCCCCACCAACTCCGATACCGGCGCAGCCCGGGAACAGTCGCAGACAATCTTGTTGAAGCCCTGCAGGATGGGACCATAGGCGTCCGCGTGTCCGAATGTCTGCATGAGCTTCACGCCGATGTTGCCCGCGTCGATGTCGGGCCAGATGATGATGTTGGCTTTCCCGGCGACCTCGCTCGGACGCGTGACCTTCTTGGCCGCCACCTGCGGCGAGAGGGCCGTGTCGAGCTGGAACTCTCCGTCGATCTTGAGATCGGGACGCTTGGCGTTCGCGACGGCGACGGCGTTCCTCACCTTGTCGACGAAGGGGCTCTCGGCGCTTCCCGTGGTGGAGTAGGAGAGCAGGGCGCAGCGGGGCTCCCAGCCCAGGAGCTTCTTCACCGTGTCGCACGCCGAGATGGCGATGCTGGCCAGGTCTTCCTCGCTGGGGTCGACGCACACGGCGCTGTCGCCGAAGGCCAGCAATTGGCCTTCGGGCCCCTCGTATCCAGGAAGGTTGGCTATCCCTATGCTGGACACGGTGGTGACGCCCTCCTGCAGACCCACGATCATCTGGCCGGCCAGGATGACGTCGCCCGTGGTGTGCGCCAAGCCCGCGAAGGTGGCGTCGATCCTGCCCAACGCCTCCAGGATCAAGGCGGTGTAGAGGGGATCGCGGCACTTGCGGAGCAGCGACTTCACAGAAAACATGGGATTGACCGCCGCGTATTCCTCGCAGAGCTTCTCCATCTCCTCCTCGACGCGAGCTGTCGAACAACTCCATGTCGGTGATGTCGACGCCGTACTGCCTGGCGCAGCCTTCGATATCCGCCTTGTTGCCTACGAGCACCGCCCGGCACAGGCCGTTGTCCTGCGCCTCTCGGGCGGCGAGGAGGATCTTCTCCTCCTCGGTCTCCGGGAAGGCGACCCTCTGCCGGTCGCCTCGGGCCTTCTCGTAAATGGTGTCCATCATGTTCATGGGATCACCTCTACCTGACCACGTAACCCTTGTGCTGATACTTCGCAGGAATGACCGGGGCCAGCAGGTAGGAGTCGTACTTGCCGCCGGCGTGGATGACATGCCGGCCCTCGTTGTCGGTGTCGTAGACGATGGGCAGAAACCAGGTCGCGTCGCGCACCAGCCGAGGCGCGATGTTGACCCGGAGGGTCTCACCCTTGTGCCAGATCCTGGCGGACGGGTAGATCTCGATGTCGACCGGGACGATCTCACCCGCGCTCAACTTCTGCTCGGTCCTGTGCGTGTGGATGGGCAGGTAGTCCTTGCTCTTCTCCATGTCGAGTTCCCGGTGGGAGACGCGCAGCTTGCCCACAGTGCCCGGGTCGTTCTCGCCGAACACGCGACAGGGGGATGATGCTGCCGTCGTCATCCACCTTCTGCATGTAGATGAACAGGTCCATCTCGTCGTTGCCGTCGGCTTCGACCCACAGGCGCAGCTTGGTGAGCCCGGAGATCTCGGTGTCCTCGTCGAAGGTGATGTCGAAGTTGGCTTCGCCCGACTTGGCGTCGTACGAGACGCTGGCCTCTTTCTCCAGCGGCGACCGGTTCAGAGTGCCATTGCTCGCGTCGAGATAGAACCTGGTGTACTCCGTCCGTTCCAAGGGATACTCGGTCTCGGGACGGTCCACCTGATAGTCGAACTCGTAGGCGTCGGTGACTCCCATCCTGATGCGGGGCGTCATCTCCCAGCCGTTGTGGATGTTCTTGAGGAAGCGGTCCATGAACAGCTTGAGATCGCCCATGTACTTGGGGTTGTTGAAATCGGGCCACTCGAAGTCGCGGTGGAAGCGCATCCACTTGTTGCGGGAGCGGACGTTCATGAACGAGTGCACGGCTCCGCGCAGGTGCAGCGAATGCATGTAGCTGGCCGTGGCGTAGACGGGGATGCGGATCTTCTCGACCTTGGCCTTGAGGTCGTCCCAGTAGGTGTCGAACAGGGGATGGCTCTTCATGTCCTCGGCCGGGTCCTGGATGAGGCCGGGGCCGCGCAGGGATAGGTGGATCATGCTGGCGAAGGCCGGGTAGGGGATACCGCCGGGGAACATGGATTCACGGTAGAAGTCCGCGGTCCCCTCCCAGGGAGCGATGCATTTCAGCGACGGCGGGCTGGAGGCAGCCACGAACCACTGGCCGATGGACAGACCCGAGTTGCCGGCCATGCCCACGTTGCCGTTGCACCACTTCTGCTTGGCCAGCCACTCGATGATGTCGTAGCCGTCCTCGCCGTAGCGGGCGCACATGCCCAGGTAGTCTCCCTCGGAATAGCCGACCCCGCCCACGTCGACGTTGACCACGGCGTAGCCCTGGTGACACCAGAAGCCCGGGTCGGGTGCCTCGAAGGCCGCCATGTCGGAGATGGCGCCCTTGGGCACCCCCATGGCCGTCTGCAGCCCCGGCGCGATGCCCCGGCCGTGCCAGTGGCGCTTGCCGAAGGGGCTCCAGGCCACGATGACCGGGATGTCGGTCTGGTCTTTGGGCCGGTAGATGTCGCAGTAGAGCTTGCGGCCGTCTCTCATCTCCACGGCGACGTCGCGCTCGTAGATGATCCCGCCTTCCAGCAGGTGCGTGCCCGGCTCGAAGGGTGCGTAGTAGTTGATGACGAAGCCGGCCTCCAGAGGCTGCTTGCGGTAGTTGCAGACGACCTCCTCGCCGTCGATGATCCTGGTCGTCTGCACCTTCTCGAACGGGTTCTCGACCGCCTTGATGTGGTACTCCCGCATCGCCTCTTCTTCGGCGTCTCGCACATACTTGGCCATGTGTGATCCTTCCTGTCGCTTTCCGCTGGGGCCCGCTACCGGGCCAGCTTCTCGATGAAATCGATGGCGTCCTTGACGGTCTTGCCGTTCCTTCTGAAGTCCTGGTACTGGATCTCGATGTCGAACTCGTCTTCCAGCGCGGCGATGATCGGGAAGAACTGGACCGAGGTCGCCTTCAGATCGTCCAGGAAACTGGTCTCGTAGGTGATCCTCTCGCGCGGTATCTCGAAGACTTTCACCATCGCCGTCAACATGATCTCCTCGATCTCTTTGCGTAGATCGGCCATCTCTATCCTCCTGTCACAAGACTCGGTCTACAGCCCCGCCGCCTGCTCTCCGGCTATCCGCCCCGAGTTCAGGGCGAACCCCATGGTGTTGCCGGGCAGGATGAACGGATAACTGTCGCCGTAGATGGTGCAGGCGTCCAGGCCGGCCGCGTACAGGCCCGGTATCGGGTCGTGGTCGTCGTCGAGCACTTCGGCTTTGTAGTTGATCTTGAGGCCGCCGAGGGTGCCGTACGCGCTGGGGAAGTACCGGCATGCGTAGAACCTGGGCTTGGAAATGGGCTGCAAGTATCGGTGGTCCTTCTCGAAGAGCTCGTCGAACCCACTGTCGCAAAGGTCGTTGTACTCTTCAACGGTCTGCACCAGCACGTCCGGGGCGATCCCCATCTTCTCAGCCAGCTCCTCGATGGTGTCGGCCGCGAACACGTGCTTGAAGCCGGCCCCCAGAGCGCCCTCGACGGCTTCCTCGAAGTGGTCGAACAAGTCCAGCGGATGCACATGCGACTGGATGTCCGAGCCCTTCTTCTTGTATCTCTTGAGAAGCGCCGAGTCAAAGATGGAGAAGGCGAACTTGCCCGGCTGCGCCGCTATCGCGTTGCCGGCGAAGGTGGTGTTGGGGATGGCGTCCTCGTTCATGAAGCGTTCGCCTTTGGAGTTCACCCACAGGCAGGGCTGCCTGAACGCGCCGTCGATGATGAAGTTGTTGGGAGTCGCCATGTTCTCGGGCAGGAGGTACATCATCTCGAGGGTCACGTCGGTCTTGGCCGCGCCCGCTGCCCAGGCCATGTTCAGGCCGTCGCCGTCCATTCCCGGCACCCGGAACGAGAAGAGGTCCTTGCCCCAGTCATATCCGGTGTAGTCCTTGATCATCTTCGGATTGTCCCCGGCGCCGCCGGTGGCGATGATCACGGCCTTGGCTCTGGCTTCGATCTGCTCGCCGTTCTGATCCTCGGCGATGACGCCGACCACCTTGCCGTCTTCCTTTATCAGGCTTCTCACCGGCGTGTTGAGGCGGATGTCGACAGAGAGATCCTCGGCGCGTTGGGTCATCGCCTTGATCATCGCCCCGGCCATCCTGGGTCCCAGCTCGGTGCTACCGTCCGCGGGCCTCACCACGTGCCACGTGTGCTCGGACGTGGCATAGGGTCTCAGGAGCTCGGGGGTGGGATATACCGGGGTGACCGTGAGAAACTCCACACCCATATCCTCCAGCCAGTCGATCGTCTCCCCGGACTTGAAGTAGATCTCCCGTACGAGCCTGGGGTCGACTCTCCAGTGGGTGAAGTTCATATGCTTGCGGAAGGCTTCACCCGGCGTGATGCTGATCATATGGTGCTTCTGGAACCGCGACCCCACCCCCAGCGGGCCCATGCCCATGTTGGCCGCTCCGCCGGTGGTGCTCATCTTTTCGAACGCGATGACTTTGGCGCCGTTTTCGGCTGCCGATATGGCCGCCGCGAGACCGGAGAGACCGGCGGCAATCACGACCACATCTGTCTGTTCCTGCTTCATGTACTCCTCCTTCGATTCCGGGTCTACCCGTTCCAGCTTCCGACCGGAATGGGTCTCTTGGGTGTCCGCGGCTTCACGGCGCCTGCCCTGACCACCGCCTTCTGCAGACCGGCGCAGACCTCGTAGCACTTGCCGCACTTCTCGCACGCATCCTGGTTGATGACGTGGACCTTCTTCTTCCCCCCCTCGATGGCGTCCTCGGAGCACACGTCCACACATTCGCCGCAGCCGTTGCACAGGTCGGGCAGGATGTGGAAGGTCACATAATGCTCGCACACCAGCGCCCGGCACAGTCTGCGCTTCATGTGGGCTTCGTACTCCTCGGGGAACTTCTCCAGGGTAGAGAGGACTATGTTGGGGGCGGTCCTGCCAAAGGCGCACGCGGCCCCCACCTTCATGCCCGCGCCGATCTCGCGCATCATATCGGTGTCGCCACCCTTGCTCTTGCCTCGGGTGGCGTCGGCGAGCATCTCCCGCAGTTGGTACGACCCTTCCCTGCCCAACGTGCACGCGGCACAGGTGTCGTAACAGGAGAGGGCAACGCGCTGCCTGGCCTGGTCGACGATGCAGTCCTTCTCGCTCAACACGGCGATGGCGCCCGACCCGATGGCCCCCCCCGAACGTCTGACGCTGTCGAAGTCAAGGGGCAGATCGAGCTCGTCCACTTTGTAGCAGGCGCCTTTGACGCCGCCCACGATGACTGCTTTGAGGGTCTCTCCCTCCTTCACTCCCCCGCAGACCTCCTCGATCAACTCCCGCAAGGTCCCGCCGAGCGGAAGCTCGAAGATCCCCGGCCGTTCCACGCTGCCCGATACCTGGAAGAACTTCGTCCCCGGGCTCTCCGGCGTACCGACGAGCCGGTACGCCTCGGCTCCGTCTCGGAGGATCCTGCTGACGTTGAGCAACGTCTCTCCGGTGAGGCGCAGAGTGGGCACCTCCTCGTAGCCCTTCATGTCCCGCCTGAAGGGGGCACGGACGACGTCTACTCGGACGCCCTCGGCCGCGAGGTGTTCCGCCGCTCGGGCGATCGCTTCCGCGCCCTGGTCGTCGTCCCCGGCCACGTGAAAGACGACGTCGCGGCTGTCTGTGACGAACGCCGCGATGAGCGCACCTTCGACGATGCCGCCGGCCTGAGAGGCAAGCAGGAAGCGATCGATCTCGACTCCCGGCTCGATGTCCGCGCACTCGCAGACGACCCGTTTCCCCTCGCCGGTGCACTCGGCGTGGGCCGCCATCCGTTCCCCCGTGGAGAGGTTCTCGTAGGCCCGGTCTCTCAAGCCCGCGCGGACGATCTGCTCGAGGGTCTCCACTCTGCCCAGAGCCATGGATCGACGGAGCCCCTGACCGAAGCTCGTCCGGTCGCCACCGTTCTCTCGTCGCCGCCGCTCTGTTCCACGCTGCGCTCCATCTTCTCGCCTATGCCCCTGCCGCCTGCTTCTGGGCCGACTTGTACTCGCCCCAGAACTTCGTGGGCGCGATCTCCAGCCTCAAATCGCACTGCAGGCAGCGTTCGGCCTCGACTGATTCGTCGGCGCAACGGCCCCTGGCGGCATAGCCTTCCTCCCGGCCGATGCACGGTCGAGCAGCCGCTGCCGGCGCCAGCACTTCATCGATAACGCCGTCTCCGCCCAGGTACCGGTCTATCGCACTGGCCGCTTTCCGGCCCGCGGCGATGGCGGTCACGACCGAGAGCGTGCCGCTGACGGCGTCGCCGGCGGCGAATATGCCGGGGGTGCCCGTTTCGACGCCGCTCTCCTCATCGACGACCACCCGGTTGCCTCGGCCCAGCTCGACGCCGAAATCAGCGGCGAGCGCCGGCCGCTGACCGACGGCGAAGATGACCGTGTCGGCAGGGACGACGAACTCGGAGTCCTGTTCCACGCAGATGTCGGGGACGCCGTTGTCGTCGAAGGTACAGGTGGTGACCCGGCGGCAGCGCACGCCGGTCACCTTCCCGTCCTCCGCGGTGATCTCATCGAAAGTGCAGGCGTTGTGCAGCAGGCAACCTTCCTCCAGAGCCTCGTCGACGTCCTCCTCGGTGGCCTTCATGGCGTCGCGCGGCTCGAGGCAGACCAGCGTCACCTCTTTCGCTCCCAGTCTGCGGGCCCACCCGGCGCAGTCGAAGGCCACGCTGCCCCCGCCCAGCACCACCACCCGCTCTCCCACCGAGACGGGCTCGCCCAGGTTCGCCTTGCGAAGGAACTCGGTGTTCAGCAACACATCGGGAAGGTCCTTGCCGGGCAGGGGGAGCTTGACGCCCTGGTGGGTGCCCACGGCGACAAGGACGGCGTCGTACCCCTGCTCTTTGAGCGCTTGCGCAGAGGTGATCTCCGTCCCGCACCTGATATCGACGCCCACCGACTCGATGTGATCTATCTCCGCGTCCAACACCTCCCGGGGAAGCCGGAAGGTGGGGATGCCGACGCGCAGTTGCCCGCCCGGCTGCCCCTGCTTCTCGAAGACCGTCGCCTCGTGTCCGGACTTGGCAAGGTAGTAGGCGGCGGTCAGCCCGGCCGGCCCCGCCCCGATGACGGCCGCCCGCTTGCCGGTGGGAGCTTTCTGGTAACCGCGTTCCTTCCAGGCGCCGTCGTCGTGCTCGGTCGCGTACCGCTTGATCTTCTTGATGGCAACCGCGCTCGTTCACTTCCCCCCGGCGGCAGTCGAACTCGCAGGGATGGTCGCAAACGTGGCCGAGGGTCCCGGGGAAGGGGACCTTCTCCCGCACCACCGCGGTGGCGGAGCCTTGCTGCCCATCCTTGACGAAGCGCACGTACCGGGGGATGTCGATGCCGGCCGGGCAGGTCTCCCTGCAGGGGACCAGAGCGGCCCTCTTGCTCTTGTACTTGGCGAAGACCTTCAGTTGGTCGCGGATGGAGCCGGTCGGGCACACCTCCACGCAGGCGCCGCAGAACTTGCAGCCCGCGTCCGCGAGGGACTCCCCGTGGGCCGTTCCTATCATGTAGTTGTCGCCCTTCTTCGACGAAGGTGATGGCGTTCACCCCCCGCAGTTCCGTGCAGGCCCGCACGCATCGGCCACAGAGGATACAGCGCACCATGTCGTGCACGATGAGCGGGTTGGAGTCGATGGGCGAAGTGAAGTTGACCCGCTTGCGGATGCTGGCGTCGGTGAACTCCAGGTACTGCATGAGCGACTGCAGCTCGCACTTCAGGTACACCGGACAGGAAGTGCACTCGGCGGGGTGGTTGGCGAGCAGCAGTTCCGCCGCCAGCCTCCTCACCTGCTTGACCTGATCGGTGTCGGTCGAAACCACCATGCCGTCCTCGGCCAGGGTGTTGCAGGAGGTGAACAAGCCCGCCCTTCCCTCCACCTCGACGACGCACAAGCCGACAGACCGCCGCAGGATGCAGGTCGCGATGGGCACAGATGTGCGGGATGTAGATCCCGGCATCGAGCGCTGCCTCGAGGATGGTCTGGCCTTCTCGAGCCTCGATCAGCTGGCCATCGATTGTGGTATTACCCGTCGTCACTCTTCCTCAGCGTGTCCTGTCGGGTCAGCGACCGGGTCACTATAGGACTTAGTGTTGCTGTTATTAAGACTAGAGTAACAGACGCGCGTTGTCAACGCGGGAAGCTGTGCCGCCGTTCAGGAAACGGCGGCGGGAGGCACAGGCGGCGGTGTCTCGGCCAAGCGGGCCACGGTGCCGGCGTAGCGTTCGACCTCGGCCTGGATGTCCACACGCCCGGAATACAGGGCCTGGACGGCGAGGAACATGCATAGAGTCGTCCATAGCACGTCACTCCGGGAATAGCGGCCGTCCCAGGAGGCTCTCATGACGACGTTTTCCACTCCCCCGAGCAGCCCGTAGGCCATGAGCTCGTCCGACGCCGGAAGCGCGGTCCCCGCCCTCTGCCGGAGGCTCTTCAGATCGTCGAGAGTGTCCTGGGTCATGTCGGTGTAGGACCTCTCCACGGCCCGGCGCAGCGCGTCGTCCTCGTGAAGGGCCTCCGACCGGACCAGGGCCATGAGATCCGGACTGAGCATCTGCACGCCCAGATATCCGTGCACCCGGGCGAGATCGCGCGCGGCCGGGTCGGGCTCGTCGGCCAGGCGGGGCTCGAGGAAGCCTCGCATCCACCCGACGAACACACCGAACGCTTCCACGAACAGATCCTGCTTGGAGGGAAAGTGGCCGTAGAAGACCGGGGGCGTTATCCCGACTTCTTTGATGATGTCGGCTACCCGCGTGCGCTTGTACCCTTTGCGGACGAACAGCCGGGCGGCGGCCGTGAGGATGGCCTGCCGGGTCTGCTCGTTCTGCTCGGCGACCAGATCGACGTCTGTTGCTCCGGCGGCGGCGATCTTCGGCGCCAGACGCTCCTTTATGGTCCGGAGCGGCACGCCCTCGTCCTTCAGGCGGCTTATGTCGCGCAAGAGGGCGACGTGGTGATCGGTGTAGATCGCCCGGCTGGCGGCGGCCTTCTGCGCGGTCGGCAGAAGCCCCTCGCGCACGTAGTAATAGATGGTGCTGCGCGGGACTCCCGAGGTCTTTTCGAGCTCGCTGATGGTCAGAGACTGCATCATAGGGGATGATGACACCGGGCCGGGCTACCGGCAAGCGAACTCGACCGACAGGACAGACCAGATGGAGTGCAAGAAAGAGACGAACCTGGCTCGCTGCACCTGCAGTTGGCCGTCATGCCCCCGTAAGGGGGTCTGCTGCGACTGCGTCGCTTATCACCTGAAAAGCGACGAACTGCCGGCGTGCGCCTTCCCGCCGGAGGCGGAGCGGACATACGACCGCACCTTCACCCATTTCGCCCGGCTGGTGAGAGAGGGCAAGGTCTAGCGGGGCCGCCCGGGAGGCGGGTCGGTGGCCGCTACCGGTTCCGCGACCGCTACCGGTTCCGCGACCACCACTTCTTGCCGCCGGCCCGCCGTCAGCCCTTGGATGGCCAGCACCAGCAGTGCGGCGATGATGCAGGCCATCCCCGCCGCCTCCATCGGGGTCACCCGCTCGTTCAAGACCACGGCGGCCGCCACGATCCCGATCACGGGCGTTGCGAGCGTGCTTATTCCCGCCACCCCGGTCGGGAGCACCTGCAGCACGTAGAGCCACAACACCCAGGCTATGGCCGTGGCAGGGATCACGTTGTAGGCCAGGGCGGCGATGAAGGCGCCGGTCCACTCGATCGGCCGGGACGTGGTGAGAACGGCTATCAGGATGATGGGGATGCTGCCGTACAGCATCTGCCAGGCAGTGAGGTTGATCACATCCGTGGGCCCGCGGGACCGTATCCGTTTGACCACGACCGCGCTCGCGGCCCAAGACATGCCCGAAGCGACGGCCAGCAGCTTGCTCTCCAGGCTGCCGCCGAGGTGCGCGGGGTCGAGCACCAGCACCAACCCGGCGAGCGAGAAGAAGACGGCCAGCCAGCGGAGTCCCGTGACGCGCTCGCCCAAGAACGCCCAGCCGAGCATCATCGCCCAGAAAGGCATGGTGTACACCAGGGCCGAGACCCGGCCCGCGGCACCGCTCTGGAGCGCCCACATGAGCAGGCCGATCATTCCCGTGGTCTGCAACAGGCCGAGCAAGGCCGGTCAGTTTCGGCTGCGTGGGCCGCATGGGACGGCGCAGGACCGCGAGGACGATGAACAGCGCCACCGCACCCAGACTGGTGCGAAGGGCGGTAAACGCCCAGGGGTCCGCGTAGTGGAGCCCTTGCTTCATCACCACCCAGTTGTAGCCGAGGAACACCGACTGTCCCGCCAGGGCGGCGACGGCAAGCGGCATGCGGAAGCGGTCTTCTCCCGTGGCGCTGCTCATCTGCCGGTCCCCTTCTCATCGGTGGTGCTCTCCGCGGTCCCTCGGCGCCGGGAAGATCGGGGAACGTCGGCGCCGCTGGTCCAGGCCGCGCCGGCTGCGGCCAGCACGATGGCGGCTATCCCGAACAGCTCGCGCAAGGCCAGCTTCTGGGAGAGGATGACGTAACCCCAGAGCGCGGCGATTGCGGGCTCGATGCTAAGGAGGACCCCGTAGGTGGAGGGTCGGACCCGCTTGATGGCGGCGAGTTCGAGCGCGTATGGCAGAGCCGACGACAGAACGGCCACGGCCAGACCGAGCAGAAGCGCGCGGCCGTAGCCCACGACTTTCACGCCGGTGGCCAGGAAGATGGGAGTGACGATCAGAGCGGAACCCACGAGCATGAGTGTAGTCGCCTGCAGCGAGCCGACAGTGCCGACCGCCCGCTTGGCCGACAGGATGAACGCCGCCCAAAAGACCGCGGCCAGCAGGGCGAAGAGCAGCCCGCCCACGCTGACGGTGCCGCCAGGCTGCGCCAGAAGGGCGATACCTGCCGCCGCGAGCAGCACCCACAGGCCGTCGAGCAGCCGGCGCGAACCGGCCACGGCGACGCCGAGGGGCCCGAGAAACTCGACGGCGACCACGATGCCGATCGGGGCCCGGCTGATCGCCTCGTAGAAACTGAAGTTCATGGCCAGCAGGCTGAGCGTGAGCGCGAGAAGGGGAAGCCTGCTTCCTTTCGCGGGAAGACGGACCAGGCGGGGCCGGACGGCCGCCAGCATCAACGCCGCCAGAGCCGTGCGCAGCCACAACGCCTCCACGACACCGACGGAGTCGATGACCAGCACGGCCACGGCGGAGCCGGCCTGCATGAGCACTCCCACGGCGACCACCAGGAGGGCGGCCGTGGTCGAGTCGCGCCGGGCGGACGCCTTCGGGGCGCCCGGCGGCGAGGGCGGCTCGGCGGCAACGGGGACGATATCTGTCGCGGGTGACATCTGCTGAAGTTACAGCCCTGCGGCCCGCCAGGCAAACCGGCGACATGTCCGGTGCCCGCCGCCGGGGGCGGGCACCGGGTACAATAGCCGCTGCTTCCCCTCGGCTACCCGGTTATTGGAGGACGTTCTTGCGCGCGATGTGGCGCACTCCCGCGGGACGCGGCTTTCTCATGCTGGCGGCGATGTCCGCGTGCCTTGGCTTCGCCATGAACGCGCACAACAACATCGTCACCAACTACTTCAACGACATCCTTGCCTTCTCGGGGCCGCAGTTCGGCTACATCACCGCGATCCGAGAAGTCGGCGGGTTCGTGCTCATCTTCCTGACGGCGCTTCTCTACCGCGTCTCGCTGCAGAGAGTCACTGCCGGAGCCATGGTCGTGCTGGCCCTCGGCTATGCCTTCTTTTCGGTGGCGACCAGCTTCGTGTCGGTCATCCCTTGGGTGCTGATCACCAGCTTCGGCTTCCACACGGTGCTCCAAACGCAGACGTCTCTGGGCATGAGCCTCACCACGCAGGAGAGGAGTGGAGCGATCCTCGGCCGGATGGCCGCCTTCACCCAGGGCGGGACGTTCGTCGCCTACGTGATGATCTTCCTCACTTTCACGTTCGCCAGTCAGCCGCCCTATACGTCGACCTTCATCGTCCTTGGAGCGGTAGCGTTCCTGGGCGCCATCGCCATCGTGCGCTTCCCCCACCTGCACGAGGGCGAACTGCGGGCCGTCGCGCCAAAACGAGAGCGTATCGTCTTCAAGCGGGAGTACCGCTACTACTACCTGCTGAACCTCTTCGACGGGGCCCGGCAGCAGATCTTCTTCTCGTTCGGCCTATGGGTCCTGGTGAAGCAGTTCGGTTTCACCGTGACCCACATGTCCCTGCTGCTTCTGGTTGCGACGTTCGCCGCGATGATGTCGTCTCCCCGGCTGGGACGGTGGATCGACCGCCGAGGAGAACGGGGAACGCTTTCGATCGTCAACCTCTTCTATGTCGTCGCGCTTGCGGGCTTCGCGCTTTCGGGCAACGCCTGGCTGGCCAGTTTCTTCTACGTCATCTACTCGCTGATAACACCGCTCTCGACCATCGGTGGGGCCACGTATCTGCGGAAGATCGCAGTGCATGAGGATGTCGCTTCAAGCCTGGCGATGGGTGTCACCATCCTGCATGCGACCGCCATCGTGGTCCCCGTCGCGGCGGGGTTCATCCTCAACTACACCGGCTACAGGGTGCCGTTCTTCATCGCGTGCGGGTTCGCGCTGATCAACTTCGGGGTCACCCTCCGCCTGGATCCGGTGAAGCAACGCTCCGCGGCGCGGATCGCGGTCGATGAGGCGGCGGCCGCCGCGAAGTAGGCGGTGTGTCCGTGGTCCTGGAGCCCGGCCCCAGTGCATGGACTTGAAAGATGACTAAAGTGCTTATATCATTAATCCCGCAAGCTTCTGATATCGAACATTCGGTCGCCGGCCGGGAACCATAGGAGACATCCAGCGAATGGACATGCGCCCTCTCTTCAAGATGCACGCCAACGTCTGCCAGGCGCTCGCCAGCGAGCACCGGCTTGCCATCATGTACAGCCTTAAGGAAGGCGAGCGGCGTGTGACCGACATCGCCGATGAGGTCGGCCTCTCCGTCCACAACGTGTCGCAGCATCTGCGCATCCTCAGGCAGGCTCTGCTTGTGCGCCCGCGCAAGGAGGGGCAGACCGTCTACTACTCCATCGCCAATCCCAAGTTCATGGACGCCTGCGGGCTGATGAGACAGGGCCTCATCGAGGAGCATCAGGCCGAAGGGCAATCGCTCCAATCCGCGGCCGGTTTCCTGGATTCGCTCGCCTCGTGACCTACTGACCCGACGGCATAGGGGGCTCTGTAGATGAAGCGATTGCTGGTGATCGGGGCCGGGACTGCCGGCACAATGGTCGTCAACCGACTGCGGGAGATACTCGACGTCGACGAGTGGAAGATCACCATCGTCGACCCGGTGGAGACCCACTACTATCAGCCGGGCTTCCTGTTCATCCCCTTTGGGATGTACAGCAAGAACGACGTGATGAAGCCCAAGCGTGACTTCATCCCCGCCGGTGTGGAGATGATCAAGGCGGCAGCCGACGTGATCGAACCCGACAAGAACCGGGTGAAACTAACCGACGGCAAGATCCTCACCTACGACGTGCTCGTGGTCGCGACCGGGACCGCCACACATCCGGAGGAGACGCCCGGCCTCCAGGGACCGGAGTGGCAGCGGTCCGTGTTCGAGTTCTACACCATCGAGGGCGCCCTGGCTCTGGCCAAGCAACTCCGCACGTGGCGGGGCGGCCGCTTGGTCCTGAACGTCGTGGAGAACCCCATCAAGTGCCCCGTCGCACCCCTCGAGTTCATCATGCTCGCCGACTGGTTCTTCCACGAGCAGGGGATACGAGACCGGGTGGAACTCATCTACGCCACCCCACTGCCCGGCGCCTTCACCAAACCGATCGCCTCCAAGTATCTGGGCGACATCCTCGAAGGCAAGGGCATCACGGTCGTGCCGGAGTTCCTGGTGGAGCACGTCGATCCCGACGCCAAGAAGCTGGTGCACTACGACGAGACCGAGTTGGAGTACGACCTCCTGGTGACGGTGCCGCTCAACAAGGGCGACGACCTGCTGGCGCGCTCGGGCATGGGCGACGAGTTGAACTACGTGCCGGTGGACAAACACAGCTTCCTCTCCACCCAGCACTCGAACATCTTCGTCCTGGGTGACGGCGCGGCGCTTCCCACTTCCAAGAGCGGCTCCGGCGCCCACTTCGCCGTGGACTGCTTTGCTCAGAACTTCTTGCGCTACCTCGACGGGCTGGACACTCAGCCCAAGTACGACGGCCACACCAACTGCTTCATCGAGTCCGGTTTCGGCAAAGGGCTGTTGATCGACTTCAACTACGAGGTCGAGCCCCTTCCCGGCCGCTACCCGCTCCCCGGCATCGGCCCCTTCGCCCTTCTTCAGGAGTCGGAGATGAACCATTGGGGCAAGATGATGTTCCGCTGGATGTACTGGAACATCCTCCTCAAGGGCGCCGAGTTGCCGCTGCCCGCCCGCATGAGCATGTCCGGCAAGTGGCATAGCTGACGGTGACGTGATGGAACAGGCGCTTGCAGTCTCCGATCTCGCCGCGCTGAACGCCAAGCTAGACGAACTCTCCGCTCAGGTCGCGTTCCTCGCCGAGCAGGCGCGGGACACGGCGCGCAGGCAGCAAGAGCGGGCGGAACTGATTCACGACCTTCTGCCCATCGCGAACGACGCAGTCGGCTTGGTTACCGAGCAACTCGACGAGATACAAGGGTACGTCGATCTCTCCGATCTCCTGAGGCTCCTCAAGCGGTTGCTCCGCAACGGCCGCAACCTAGACCGAATGCTCGACCAGCTCGAGAGCCTGATGGACCTCGCCCAGACCGTCGGCCCGCTCAGCGACAGCATCTTCGAGAAGGCCACCGACGTGCTCCAGGCCGCCGACCAGAAAGGCTACTTCGCGCTCGCGACCGGTGGCGCCAGAGGCGGTCGACAAGGTGGCCACGTCGCTCACCCCCGAGGACCTCGACCGGCTGGCCGACAACCTGGTCGTCGTCCTCGCCGGGTTCAAAGAACTTGATCAGCCCGCCGATCCGGGTCTGCGCTCGCTCCTCAAGCAGATGCGGGATCCCGAGGTGCAACGGGCCTCGCCGCGGTTCTGCGCGTTCTGCGGGCGATCGGGGCAAACACGGCCAAGAGCCGCTGAAATAGAGTCCACCAACAGGAGGAAACACATGGCTACCCGGGTCATCGCAGGCGAAGAAGTCCAGGTCAACGACGAGGGCTTCATGACCGATCCGAGCGAGTGGAACAAGGACATCGCTACGGCTATCGCCGCCGAAGAGGGCATCCCCGAGCTGACCGCGGACCACTGGAAGGTGATCGAGTGGTCGCGGCAGGTCGCCAAGAACGGCAAGTCCCCGACGCTCCGGCAGATCACGACCGGAACCGATGTCAACACCAAACAACTCTTCGCGTTGTTCCCCAAGGGGCCGGCCAAGAAGGCCGCCCGCATCGCCGGCCTCGGCAAACCTGAAGGCTGCGTCTGATCGAGAGACGCCCGGGCGCATCGAAACGAGCACGAACTGGAGGAATCAAATGGCTGACGAAACGCCCAATCGTCATATCGCGTTCATCTGTTCCAAGGGCGATCTGGATATGTCGTACCCCGCCCGGTGATGGGCTGGGCGAGCCTTGGGCAACGGCATCGATGTGAGCCTGTTCTTCACCTTCTGGGGCCTGGACATGATCACCAAGAAGCGCATCGACCACCTGCAACTGGCTCCCGTGGCGAACACCAGCATGAAGATGAGCATGATGGGTGTGCCGACGGGCAACCTGGGGATCCCGAACCTCATGGGCATTATCCCCGGCATGACCCGATTCGCCACCTGGATCATGAGGAAGAAGATCAAAGAGGTCGAGCGCTCCGCCGATTCGCGAGTACTGGAGATGATGGTAGGACGGAGGCGCGAAGCTCTACGCCTGCAAGATGACCTGCGACATGATGGGGCTCGACAAGAGGACTTCATCGACGGGGTCGTCGACGGCGTGACCGTCGCGACTTCATCGACATGACCGAGGGGGCGCAGATCATCTTCATCTAAAGAGGGGCGATATCGCTCCGCCTGATGCTGATAGCACGGGGGCGCGCCGCGAAAGCGGCGCGCCCCTTCTTATTTGGCGCCCTCAGCCCCTTCTTCCCGTTCGCGACGATCCGTCAAGGTTCGCAGTTGACAAGCTGGCCTATCTCTGTATATCATGAAACGCGCAAATACGGGATGAAGCATATGCGGTATCAAATCCGCCATCTGGTCGGGTAGGAGTCGCCTCAGTGGACATGCGTCCCCTCTTCAAGATGCACGCCGACGCGTGCCAGGCGCTTTCGAGCGAGCACCGGCTCGCGATCATGTACGGCCTCAAGGAAGGCGAGCGGCGGGTCAGCGACATCGCCGACGACCTTGGCATCTCCGTTCACAACGTGTCGCAGCATCTCCGCATCCTGAGGCAAGCCTTCTTGGTGCGGCCTCGCAAAGAAGGCCAGACCGTCTACTACTCCATCTCCAACCCCAAGTTCATGGAAGCGTGCGCCCTCATGCGGCAAGCGTTGCTCGAAGAGCACCAGGCCGCGGGGACGGCCCTCCACGCGGCCGCGGGCATCTTCGACCCCGTGGCCGCGATGTACAGCACCGGCACCGAGTCCGGCAACGGCTCGGCGACGACCCGGCGAAGGCCATCCAGTGGCAAACGCGTAGCAGGAAACCACCCAAGAGAAAGGGAGAAGATAATGACCGATCTATCCACACTCAAAGGCGACAAAGTCGTCGACGCCCGCGGCACCTCCTGCCCCGGCCCGATCCTCGCCGCCAAGAAGGGCATGGCCGAAGTCAAGGTCGGCCAGATCATGGAAGTCCTCGCGACCGACTCGGGCACCCAGAAAGACCTTCCCGCCTGGTCCAAGAAGCTGGGCCATGAGTACCTCGGCTTCGTCGAAGAGCCCGGCTACATGAAGCTCTTCGTCAAGAAGCTCAAGTAGGCGCCGGAACCGGCCGTGACCGCCACCGAGGGCTCTGAGCCCAAGACCGAGGGCTTCGCCCCGAAGATACTGGTCTTCTCGACCAACAACATCTCCGATCCGGGGATCGACCTGGCGGGTAGCTCGCATCTGCACTACTCGCCCACCGTCATGGTCATCAGCATGCCCTGCACCAGCGGCATCAGGCCGGATTGGATCCTCTACGCCGTCGAGCAGGGGTTCGACGGCGTGTTCATCGCATCCGACGGAGAGGAATGCGCGTTCCTGCCCGACTGCGCGGAGCGCAGCGCCAAGATCATGACCGACGCGCAGGGGCTGCTGCAGGAACGGGGCCACGCGCCCCAGCGGGTGAAGATGGCCGCGGTCTGCTCGGTGTGCGCCGACCCGTTCGTCAACTACATGGCCGAGTTCTCCAAAGCGCTCGTCGCGCTCGGGCCGTCCGGCGCGGGCCTGCGAACGCGGGCCCTGCGGAACCCGGTGCTTCCAAGGAGCAGGCCGCATGAAGTACGACGCTTTGGTCATCGGCAGCGGCATCAGCGGCATGGAATCCGCCCTCAAACTCGGCGACATGGGCTACAAGGTCCTGGTGGTCGAGAAGGAAGGGAGCGTCGGCGGGAGGATGATCCTGCTGAGCAAGGTCTTCCCCACGCTCGACTGCGCCAGTTGCATCTCCACTCCCAAGATGGGAGCCACCATCCATCATCCCAACCTGACGGTGCTCACCTACGCAGAGGTGGAGAGCATCGAGCGGGAGAACGGCGGCTTCCGGGCCAAGATCAAGCGGAAGCCCCGCTTCGTGGATGAAGCGGCCTGCACGGGCTGCCGTCAGTGCGAGATGGTCTGCAGCGTGGCGGTACCCGACGAGTTCAACGCCGACCTGGTCTCGCGCCGGGCGGCCTACATCGCCTTCCCCCAAGCGGTGCCCAAGAAGGCCGTGATCGAACGCGAGGGCACTTCCCCCTGCACCTTCACGTGCCCGGCGGGCATCAAGGCCCACGGGTACGTGGCGCTCACCCGCAGGGGCGAGTACGAGAAGGCCTTCCAACTCGTCGCCGACGCCACCCCGCTGGTGGGCAGCCTGGGCCGGGCCTGCTACGCCCCCTGCGAGTCCGAATGCACGCGGGCGAGCCTGGAGGGCCCGGTCAACATCCGGCGCATCAAGCGCTTCCTGGCCGACACCCATTACGCGAAGCCGAGGGTCGCCCCCGAGATCCCGGCACCGAACGGCAAGAAGGTGGCCATCATAGGCTCGGGTCCGGCCGGACTGACCGCGGCCTGGCACCTGGCTCGCAAAGGGTACGAGGTCAAGATCTTCGAAGCAGCCCCTCTGCCGGGAGGCATGCTGCGGTTGGCTCTTCCCCCGTACCGGCTCCCCGGTGAGATCGTCGACCAAGACGTGGCCAACGTCACCGACATCGGCGTCACCATCGCAACCGATGCCCGGGTGGAGGACCTGGAAGCCCTGAAGCAGGAGGGTTACGACGCCATCCTGGTGGCGATCGGGACCCATCTGGGCACCAAGCTGCGAGTTCCCGGAGAGGATCTCCAGGGCGTCACGCGGGCGACCGAGTTCCTCCGGGCTGCCAAGCTCGGCGAGCCGCTCGAGGTGGAGGGCAAGCGAGTGGTGGTCATCGGCGGCGGTAACGTCGCCATCGACGCGGCCCGCACCGCGCTCCGCTTCAAGGCCGCCTCGGTGCAGGTGCTCAGCCTGGAATCGCTGCAGCAGATGCCTGCCCACGCCTCGGAGATCGAGGAGGCCACGTCCGAAGGGGTCACGTTCCGTCACGAATGCGGCGTTCGCAACTTCGAGGGCGACGGGAGCGTCCGGAAGATCGTGCCCATGCGCTGCGTGTCGGTGTTCGACGAGCAGGGCCGGTTCAGTCCCAAGTACTCCGACAAGCGCCTCGGGCCCATCGAGTGCGACCTGGTCGATCGTCGCGGCCGGCATGAGGCCCGATGCGGGCGAGTTCGGGCTGCCGATCAACCCGTCCGGCACCATCAAGGTCGACCAGCGACACGCATGCAGACCGAGATCCCGCACGTGTTCGCCGCCGGCGACGTGGTCGCGGGCCCGACCATGATCACCACCGCCGCCGGCCTCGGCCGCCGGGCGGCGCATTTCATGGACCGCTGGCTTCAGGGCAAGTCGATGGATTCCTACGATCTCGATACTCCGCTCCCCATGGTCGACAAGGCCTCCGTTCTGGGCCGGCAGACGTCGTACCGGCAGATCGCGCCGAAGAATCCGCGCGAGGTCGTCATAGTGAAGCCGGGCGAGTTCTATCCCGACGAAGAGACGCTCACCGAAGAGGAAGCGGTGTCGTGCTCCGGCCGCTGCCTCGACTGCGGTGTCTGCTCCGAATGCAACTCCTGCGTGGACATCTGCCCGGCCGACTGCATCGACCTGAACATGAAGGGCCAGGACATCGAGGCCGAGGTCGGCGCGGTCGTCCTCGCCACCGGCTACACCCTCTTCCCTGCCGAGCTCAAGCCCCAGTACGGCTTCGGCACGTTCAAGAACGTCATCACCGGCATGCAGATGGACCGGCTGCTCGCCCCCACCCGCCCGTACAACGGGGTCGTGCGCCCGGGCGACGGCAAGGTCCCCGACAACATCGCCTTCATCCTGTGCACCGGATCCCGCGACGAGACGCTCGGCAACCCGATGTGCTCGCGCATCTGCTGCATGTACTCCGTCAAGCACAACCAGCTCGATCATGGGCGCGCTGCCGCTGGCCGACGTCACCGTCTACTACATGGACATCCGCACGCCGAGCAAGGGCTACAACGAGTTCTACGAGCAGGCCAAGGGCATGGGCGCGAACTTCGTGAAGGGCCGCGTGGCCAGCATCACCGAGAAAGAGAACGGCAACCTGATCCTCAAGTACGAGGACATCGAGACCGGCACCCTGACCGAGACGGAGCACGACATGGTGGTCCTCGCGGTCGGCGTGCGACCCAACGACGAAGCGGCGCACCTGTTCGCCGACGGCGAGCTGAGCCTGGACGAATTCGGCTGGGTGGGCGAACCGGACGAAGACGTGAATCCCGGCGCCACCAACATCCCCGGCGTGTTCGTGGCCGGAGCCGCATCGGGGGTCAAGGACATCCCCGACTGCATCCTGCACGCGGGCGGGGCGGCCGCTCAGGCGGCTGCGTACCTCGAAAGCAACGGCGCCGCAGGAGGCGGCCATGGCCGAGGCAGAGCCGGCAGTGGAGGTGGGCAGATGAGCCAGCGACGGATAGGCGTCTACGTCTGCCACTGCGGCGGCAACATCTCCGACTACGTCGAGGTCGACAAGGTGGTCGGCGGAACTGCAGGCCGACCCTGACGTGGTCGTGGCCAAGACCGCCATGTTCACCTGCTCCGACGCCACCCAGCAGGAGATCATCGAAGACATCAAGGAGCAGCACCTCGACGGCATCGTCGTCGCCTCCTGCTCCCCGAAGCTGCACACCTTCACCTTCAGGGAAGTGGCCAAGCGGGCGGGTCTCAGCCCCTATCAGTACACCCAGGTCAACGTCAGAGAGCAGTGCTCCTGGACACACACCGACGACTGCGCGGGCGCGACCGCCAAGGCGACCCGACTGGTCAAGGCGGGCGTCGGCCGGACCCGGCTGACCGTCCCCCTGGAGCCTATCGTCGTCGAGACGGTACCCAAAGCCGTCGTGATCGGCGGCGGTATCGCCGGTCTGCGCGCGGCGCTGGGGCTGGCCGAGATCGGCATCGCCGCCTTCCTGGTGGAGAAGGAGGCGCAACTCGGCGGCTGGGCGGCCGGCTTCGGCGAGATGTACCCCTACGGCAAGAACGGCCGGCGAACTGGTGGCCGCGCCTGACCGAGAAGGTCCGCCGGCACCCGGACATCACCGTCTTCACGAATGCCGAGGTCACCGGCGAAATCGGGCAGCTTCGGCAACTACCAGGTGGACATCAGGGTGGACCGGGAGACCGGCGAGACGGTCACCGTGGACGCGGGCTCGATAGTCGTCGCCACCGGGTTCGACGCGCTATCCGGTCGCCGAGGACGAGCTCGGCTACGGGCTCGGACGGCGTGATCACCCTGCCGGACTTCAAACAGCTCGTCGAGTCGAGCAACGGCTCCCTGGAGTATCAGGGCAAGCCGGTCAAGAACATCGTCTACATCTACTGCGTGGGCAGCCGCCAGGACCGGGACGTGGTCGACGGCGCTCACGAGTACTGCTCCCGCTACTGCTGCACCGCGGCGGTCCACGCTTCCCTCGAGGTGGCGGCGAAGCCCGGGCGCGTCCACCAGTACCATCTGCATCGCGACATCCGCACCTACGGCAAGTACGAGAAGCTGTACGACGAGTCGCTCAACAAGGGCTCCGTGTATCTCAAGGTCCCCGACGACGAGCCGCCCACGGTGGCGAGGGATCCGGAGACCGGCCGGCTGCTGGTCACCACCCGCGACCTTCTGTCCGAGGGCGAGGAGATCGAGATCCTGGCCGACCTGGTGGTGCTGGTCACCGGCATGGTGCCGCGCGAGAACGAGGACCTGACAAAGACCCTCAAGCTGCCCGTGGGCAAGAGCGGCTTCTTCAACGAGATCCACCCAAAACTGCGCCCGGTCGAGACCGTCGTGGACGGCGTCTACATCTGCGGCACCTGCCAGCAGCCGATGAACTCGGCAGAGGCGGTCGCCTCCGGCCTGGCCGCGGTCACGCAGAGCGCCTCGATCCTCAAGCGTGGCTTCGCCGAACTGGATCCGCTCGTCGCCATGGTCGACACCGACGCCTGCACCTGGTGCGGGCTTTGCCTGGAGGCCTGTCCCTACGCGGCGCCCAAGGAAGCCGAGGTGGACGGCAAGACCGTGGCGGTCATCGACAAGACCACCTGCAAGGGCTGCGGCGGCTGCATACCGGTCTGCCCGGTCAAGGCCATCGACCTCGAGGGCTACACCGACGCGCAGATCCGGGCCATGATCGACGGGATGCTGTCGATGTCCGCGGTTGCACATAGCGGACGGTGCCGGCATGAGCGCTCCCAACCGTGAGATCCGCGAGATCGTCCGCGAGGAGCACCTCATGCGGGGCCGCATCCTGAAGCTCCTCGAAGGCGGCGCCGCTGACCATCCCCGAGATCGCCGAAGGCCTCGGCTCTCCGACGTCCGAGGTGACCTTCTGGGTCATGGGCATGCGCAAGTACGGCTACGTGCGAGAGGAAAAAGAGGTGACGGACGAGGGCTACTACCGTTACCAGGCGATCGAGAGAGAGATCGGATGAGCACGAGAGTGAATCCTGAGCTCGTCGACGAGCTGGCCGCGTACGGGGCCGATGACGTGCAGAAGTGCTTCAACTGCGGCAACTGCACCGCCACCTGCGCGCTCGCCGAAGAGAACACGAACTTCCCCCGGCGCTCGATGCGCGCCCTCCAGCTGGGCATGGAAGACAAGCTGAAGGGCAGCCTGGAACCCTGGCTCTGCTACTACTGCGGCGAGTGCTCGACCGCGTGCCCGCGCGGCGCCTCTCCCGGCGAGACCATGATGAGCCTGCGGCGCTGGTTGACCTCGCGCTACGACTTCACCGGCATCAGCCGGGTGTTCTACCGGCGTCCCCGGGTCGAGCTGCTCTCGGTCATCGTCGTCGCCCTGCTGACCGGTATCGGTTTCACGCTCTTCGGCTTCATGAACGGCGATATCAACTCAGTACAACGGCCCTGACTCCTTCCTGCCGGCCTCAGGTCGTCCATATCTTCGACTGGGTGCTGGCGGCAGTCCTGCTGGCCTTCCTCATCCCCAACATGATCCGCATGTGGTGGTTCACCATCGGCCGGGAGACTACGGGGCGCGCGCGTACCATGCGCCTCTCCGCCGGGGCCTACCTGAAGTCCGTGTACCAGTTCCCGCTGCACTTCATGACCCAGAAGCGCTACGCGCAGTGCGAGCGGAAGCGGCCGTGGGCGGTGCATCTCGCGCTGATGCTGAGCTACGTGACCATGCTCGTGCTGATCATGTTCTTCCTCGAGTACATGTGGTCCGGGCCCACGATCGACTGGCGCGTCCACGTGTTCGGCTACCTGGCCAGCGTCGGCCTGATCTTCGCCACCCTGTGGGCGATCATCGGGCCGGCTGAAGAAGATGGAAGCCCAGCACCAGCATTCGCACGAGAGCGACTGGATCTTCCTGATCCTGCTACTGGTCGTCGCTCTTACCGGGGTGCTGCAGCACGTGCTTCACAGGGGCGGTGCCGACGTAGCGGCGAACGTTGCCTACGTCGTCCACTTGATGGCGGTGGTCCCGATGCTGGGGCTCGAAGTTCCCTTCAGCAAGTGGTCGCACATGGCCTATCGCCCGCTGGCCATGTACTTCTCGACCCTGCGCAGGCAGATGGTGCCGGCACCGGCGCCCGAGGAAGTCGCCCGGCGGCATGCAGAGCGAGCCGGCGGCTTGACGGTACGTAACAACCCGCTCGATCAGCGCGAGCAAGGAGGCTTGATATGGACACGACCAAGAAGACCATCATCCTTTTCAGCGGCGACTTCGACAAAGTCATGGCCGCGCTGATCATCGCAAACGGCGCCGCGGCCATGGGCGACGACGTCACCATCTTCTGCACCTTCTGGGGCCTCAACGCGCTCCGCAAGCCGGAGAAGGTCAAGGCCGGAGAAGAAGTTCCTGCAGGGCATGTTCGGCAGAATGATGCCGCGCGGCGTCAACAAGATGGGCATGTCGAAGATGAACTTCGCCGGCATGGGCGTGCCCATGATGAACAAAGTCATGAAGGCCGAAGGCGCCATGACGATACAGCAACTGCTCGACTCCGCCATTGAGCTGGGAGTCAAACTGGTGGCCTGCACGATGACCATGGATCTCATGGGCTTCAAGAAGGAAGAGTTGCTGGACGTGGTGGAATACGCCGGAGTCTCAGCCTACCTTGGCGAGGCGGACGAGGCGAACGTCAACCTGTTCATCTAGCAGAGCGCCCGCATAGCGCGCCCAAGTGTCAACCTGGAACTATCGACGGCGTTTCTATCATCGCCCTTCTGAGCTGGTGCACGATCTGCGCGCGCTTCGCCGTGAACGGGCTCCGGATCAAGAACCTGGGGAGGACCGAAGTGAACGGCTGCCGCTACTGCGCGTATGCGCACGCCAGGATGGCGTTGGCGGCCGGTGTCGCCCAGGCAGATGTCGATGCAATGGCCCGGGGAAGCCTGGGCGGCTCTCCGCCGGAACAGGTCCCCGCTTTGCTCTATGCCCAGCACTGGGCCGAAACGGATGCCAGGCCCGACCCAGCGGTGCGTGAGCGCATTCTGGAAACATACGGGCAAGCGAAGACCGAGGCTATTGAACTATCGATGCGCACGATTCGTGTGGGCAACCTTGCCGGCAATACCTGGGACTACCTGATGTATCGCGTTTCTATCGGCCATTGGGCAAACACAGAACACTGACGGAAGTCTCACGGCCGCGCTGGCGCGGCAATAGCTACCCTTTTCCCGCCAGTCGGGCCGCCGCCTTCTTCTCGGCGTCAAGGGTAAGCGTGTTCGGGTCTCCATAATGCAGCGCTTTGCTCGGGCAGACCCGAACGCACGCCGGCTCCAATCCTTGTTCCAGGCGGCCGCTGCACAGGTCGCATTTCTGCATGGTGCCGTCCCGGCCGAAGCGGGGCACCCCGAACGGACAGGCCATCGAACAGCTGTGGCAGCCGATGCACAGCTCAGCGGCGATCCCCACGGCGCGGGTCGCAGCGTCCCGGGAGATGGCGCCGGTGGGGCAGGCCATGTGACAGGGGGCGTCCTCGCAGTGCATGCAGGCCATGGAAACGTAGCGCAGCCGCGCTTCTGGATAGGCGCCCGATTCCACGGTGAAGACCTGCCGCCAGGCGGTCGGCTCGGCAGCCACCTCCAGGTCGTTCTGGTCCATGCAGGCGACGGCGCAGGCCATACAGCCGACGCACCGGTCCAGGTCGAGGCGAAGGGCGTAGCTCATTTCGGCGCCTCCCGGTGGCGTCTCGGTGGCGCCTCCCCGGTCATGGCGTTGGTGGGCACCTTCCGCACGGCGCAGAGGGCGGCCTTGTACCCGGGGAATCCCGAGATGGGGTCGAGGTAGTCCCCCTCGAGAAGCGTGTTCACGTCGGCGTCCGGATACCCGTGATACATGTGCACGTCCCCGGGACGGATCATCTGAGAGAGGTTGGCACGCACCTTGATCGACCCGGTCGGGGTAGAAAGCTCGATGCGTGTCGCCCTGGGCGATGCCGAGTGCGCCGGCGTCGGCGGGATTGAGGTCCGCCGCCGCAGCGGGCCGCAGACTCCGCGTCCAGGGCAGGCGGAACAGGCGCGAGTGGATGAACATGGGTAGACGGGCCCCGGTGCTCAGCACGAAGGGGTAGTCCTTAGCCCTCTCGGGGGAGGAAACCGGACTATAAGGCGGCTCCGCATAGAGGGGAAGGCCGTCGATGCCCGGATAGTCGGAGTACTTCTCGAGGATCGACGAGGAGAACTCCATCTTGCCGCTCGGGGTGCGGAAACCGGATTTCTCGTATTTCCTGTACGTCGACCGGGGTCGGATCCGGCACCGGCATGCCGGCCGGGTGGGTCTTGAGCTCGGCGATCCGCATGCCACTGGGTTCGAGGATCCAATCGAACGCCGCCTCAGACGCCTCCCGGAAGTCGGGGGCCCCGTTCGGGAGATAGGTGCCGGGCTCCGGCGTCGCCCCGCCGGCCGCCTGCACCTGGTAATCGAGCCCCAGCTTGTCGGCCAAGGCGAAGATGATGTCGAAGTCCGAACGCGACTCACCCAGAGGCTCGATGACCGGGAGTCGTGTAGATGATGTACTTCTGCGGATAACAGCGTAGCTCGCTCCGTTCGAGAGACGAGCAGGTGGGAAGGACGATGTCGGCATACTTGGCGCTGTCGGTGAGGAAGAGGTCGACATCGACGATGAAGTCCAGCTTGTCGATAGCCGCGAGGAAGCCCTCGGAGTCGGGCCACAGCCGGTAGTTCATGCCGAAGGCGACCAGGCCCCGCAAGGGATACGGCTCCCCGGTCGCCACCTGTGCGGGGGATGTCCATGGACTGGCACTCGTCCACCATCTCCGTCCATACCGGGAAGCGGGTCTGTCCCAGGCGAGGAGGCAGCTCGCTCCATGGTCGGGATAGCTCGAACTCGTGTTCCCGGGTGGTAAATCCGGCGCCCGACACGTGCAGCCAGCTGGGGGAAACGGCGACGTTCCCCCCGGGGACGTCGAAATTGCCGGTGAGGCCGACCAGCATGAGGGTGGCCCGCTCATACTGCACGCCGCTCACGTGGTGGACCACCGGGGAGGAGCTCGGCATCATCGCCGCCGGCTTGCTGGTGGCGTAAAGGAGGGCGGCATCTCGGATCTTGGCCGCCGGGACGCCGGTTATCTCCTCTGCCCGCTCGAGAGTGAACCCGGCCGCATACCGGCGGAATTCATCGAAGCCCCGGGTCCAGCGCGACACGAACTCGCGATCGTGCAGGCCCTCGGAGATGATGAAGTTCGCCATGGCGAGGGCCAGGGCTCCGTCGGTGCCGGGCCGCAGTTGCAGGTGGATGTCGGCCATGGAGGCCAGGGGAGTCACCCGGGGGTCGGCGACAATGAACTTCACGCCTCGTTCCGCGAGCGTCGAGCAGATGCCGGGATTGAGTGGTGCCGGCGTGGAAAGGGTTGCGCCCCAGGGCGAAGACGCATTTCGTGTTGGCGAGGTCGGGAGCGGTCCCCTGCCCGTAGATGGAGCGCCAGGCCATGCCGGCTGCCGTGGCACAGGCGCTCGATTCCGTGCAGTAGTTGGGCGAGCCATAGAGCATAGCCAGCCTCTGCAGGAAGGGCCGCGGGTGCTTGGGGTACCCGCAGTAGAAGACGACGGATTCGGGGCCGCTCTCGGTCTTGATCGTCTGCAGATTCTGGGCGATGGTATCGAGGGCTTCGGACCAGGAGATGGGCACCATCTGCCCGCTGCCTCGGGGGCCTACCCTCTTGAGCGGGGTGCGAAGCCGGTCTTCATGGTAGACCCACTGGCGCTGGGCCGCGCCCTTGGCGCAGAGGGTGCCTGCGTTCTGGGGATTCTCCAGGGTCCCCTCGACCTTGATGACCCGGCCGTCCTTGACGTAGCAGTCAAGCCCGCACTGGGTCACGGGATCGCAGATGGTGCAGATAGATTTCCGCACCTCGATGCCGGTCTCGGTCCCGGGGATCTTTCCCTTGGTCATCCGCTCGAGCTTGTTCATGTTCGCCTCCGAGAGTCCCGTTGCCCTACGTCTAGATGATGCCCTCGACCCCCAGCCGCTTGAAAGCCAGCTGGTACGCTTCTTCCTTCTGGTCGGTATGGCCGGGCAGGGTCCAGGGCATCTCGTTCATGTTCCGCAAGACCCTGTCGATGTGATGCCAGGGGATGGTGACGATCGGGCAGCCCGGCGGGATAGAGCTTGTACATCTTCATCCCGTAGCAGACCCCGGTCCAGACGGTGTTGATGTTCCCGCTGACGAACGGGTAGGTGAACATCCAGTTGCAGCCCATGACGTAGGTCATGTGACTGACGATCATGTCGCCCGTGTCCCACTGCGTCGCCCTCAGCACCCGCTCGCCCTGGTCCATGTTGTCGCAGCCCGAGGATGAGCAGGTCCGGCTCGAAGGTCAGCTTGTCGACGGGGGCGTAGCCGGTCGCGTAGGTGGACCCGGCGGCAAGGACGGTGACGTGGTTGTAGACGCGCCGGTTCGGGCGCTCGTCGGCGTAGATGTCGAAGGGCGGGCCGATGCGGCCGCCGGCGGCCAGCGGGGTCAGCTCGCCATGGCCCGACAGGAAGATCCCGGGCTCGCAGTACTGGTTCTCGGCCGTGGCGTAGAAGGCCTTGCCATTCTGCGCCTCGAGAAGCATCTGGCACCAGGCCAGCTTGCCCTCGAGTTGCTCGAGTCCCAGGCCTTCCAGATCGCCCTCGACGTTGAAGAACTTGAAGCCGACCGGCGCGTACTTGAATTCGAACTTGTCCAGGATCGCGAAGTCGTGAGGTTTCAGCTTATGCCTGGTCTCCCAATTCAGCTCTCCCATGAGGCACTCCTTCCTTCGACTTGAACTCTCCGCCCCGCCAGCACCGCTCCGGGTGCAACGCAGTCGCCAAAATCGGCGGCACCACCCTTGCATTGTAAGGGATTGGGCGCATCGGGCGGCATGACCGGCCAGCCAAATCCGGTCATGTTCTGGTTCAATGTGACTATGAAGCAGTCGGCCGCTTCGGGAATGATCGCTGCCAAGCTCGTGCGGAACGGGCTCCGGTACCGCATACTGCGTCTGGCCGGCAAGCCGGGAAAACCCAGGCCGTCAGCCTCGAGGTTACTCATCGGTGTGTCTGCCGATGCGTTATGTGCAACATCTGGAAGATTCCCGAGTCGGTGCCCGACCTTCCCCTCGAAGAGTGGGTGGCCCTTCTCTCCAGCGACCTGCTCGCCGATCTGAGAGAGCTAGACATCACCGGGGGCGAGCCCTTCCTCGGCGACGACCTCGTCTCTCTGGTCCATCGCATCTGCGAGCTGAAGGGGCCTCACCTCACGCGGCTTTGCTCGGTGGCCATCACCACGAACGGGGTCCTGAGCGAGCGCGTGGTAGGCATGGTCGCCCAGATGCTCGAGCCGACGAGAGCGGCCGGCCTCGAATTGATCATCGTCTGCGCTCTCGATGCCGTTGACGACACCCACGACAAGATCCGCCGCTACGAGGGCGCGTGGCAGAGTGTCGACACGTGCATCGCGGGCCTTGTCGAGCTGAGGAGCAGCTATCCGAATCTGATCATCGGGGTGAAGACGACCGTTCTCCCCGAGAATGTAGGTCAACTGGAGCAGATCGCGGCGTACGCCGCCGAGCGGGGGCTGTTCACCATCATATCCCCCGCCATCGTCACGAGCGGCCGCTACCTGAACCCGGACAGAGCGCCGCGCCTTGCCCTGACCGCCGCCGACCGTGCCTCTCTGGCCGAGTTCTACGAGAGCTCCGCGTTCAGATGGAGCTATCACGCAAGCGCCCTGGCCGGCTACTTACGGACGGGACGGATGAAGAAGCCCTGCTCTTGCGGCTTCAACTACTTCTTCGTTCGCAGCACAGGAGAGGTGCACCTCTGCCCTCTCATAGACGAAACCGTGGGGAATGTCTCGGCCGCCCCGATTGCGACGTTGTTCGAGTCCCCTCAGGCGCGACGGTTGCGGTCCCGCATCGGAAGATCACCCGAGTGTTCCCGCTGCACCGAGCCCGGGCTCGAACGGTATTCGCTTCCGTATGAGGGTTTCGCCTACCTGCGAACGCTCCTCCGTCTGAAGCCGCACTCGTTTCTCGAACTCCACCACCATCTCGGCCTGCACAAGTACGTCTAGCTGTTCGCGCCTGAGAGCCATCTTCGCGTCTTGCCCCTGTGGGATATAATGCACATATCTGCAAAACTGCCTACCGGAGGGACGGGTTGGCCCGGCCAGCAAAATGGCGTTGTCTCGAGTGTCTTCCAGGAACAAAGCTGTTCGGCCCGGTGGGTATACCGGCGAGGCAACTGGAGAAGCTGCGGATCGCTTTCGACGAACTCGAAGCGCTGCGCTTGCTCCACCTCGAACGCGTGACGCAGGCGGAAGCCGGCAGTAGGTTGGGAGTGTCGGCATCGACGGTCAGCCGCATGGCCGACCGCGCACATCGAGTCATCACCGAGGCGCTCGTGACCAACAAAGGTTTGTGCGTGGAAGGCGGACCCGTGACTGTGGTCCGCGTCAGCGAAAGTCCGAGGAGCCGCCGCATCGGAAGACGACACAGAGCCGGGTAAAAAGATACGAACGAAGGAGAAAGAATGATCGTCGCAGTTCCTTATCTTCAGGGCAGTGTCAATGCTCACTTCGGGAGCACGCAGGCCTTCCTCGTCGCGGAGGCGATAGATGGCAAGGTCGAGCGCAAGTCCATCTTCGAGGTGCAGGGAATGCAGCACAACCACTCCGGCATTGCTGGGTTCCTCAAGGAGCAGGGAGCGAGCGTGATCCTCGCGGGCGGCATGGGAGCACCGATGCAGCAGGCGCTCAAGCTGCAGGGGTTCGAACTCTACTGCGGCGTCTCCGGCCCCGCGGTCGAAGCTGTCGAGGCGTTCCTCCGGGGCGAGATAGAGCAATCGGAGAGCACCTGCGGACACCATCACGGGGAGGTCTAACATGGACATGGAGATCTACTTTCCAGGCGGCAAGCGGGTATATGCGGACTATGGCGGCTTCACCATCCAGACCGACCAGCCCGCCCGGAGCGGCGGCGAAGGGTCGGCGCCGGCGCCGTTCGACCTGTTCCTTGCTTCCATCGGTACCTGCGCCGGTATCTATGCCCTGGGCTTCATGCAGCAGCGCGGGATCGATCCCGAAGGGTCCAGAGCTGACCATGCGTACCCACTACAACCCGACGATCGGCCTGATAGACAAGATCGAGCTGGAGTTGAAGACGCCGCCCGGCTTCCCCGACAAATACCGCGACGCCATCATCAACGCCATGGAGCTCTGCGCCGTCAAGAAACACCTCGCTCAGCCCCCGGCGTTCACCGTCACGACCGGGTGACAGAAGATGAACAGCGAGAATCAGACAACGGAGATCAAAGTCACCGGCATGTCGTGCGAGCACTGCGTGGCGGCCGTTGGAAAAGCGGCCAGGTCGGTCCCTGGCGTGGCCGAGGCGCTGGTTGACCTCCAGGCAGGCACCGTCAAGGTGCAGGGCGCGTTCGAACGGGCGCAGGTGGTGGAGGCCATCAAAGCGGCGGGGTACGAGGCCGCTTAGGGAAACACGCCGGCGGCGCGGCTAGGGATCAGTGGGGGAGAAGGCCCGGCCCGCGGGCACCGGCTTAAACGCCCCGGCCGCCCCGTACCGCTCCCGGAACTCCCGGTCGACCATGTCGAGCACCACGTAGTCCGCAAAGCGGCCTTCCTGGAACACGGTCTCGCGCTCCCGGCCAACCTCGACGAAGCCGACCCGCCGGTAGAGCCCCAGACCCCGCGGAGTGGTCGGCGTGGGCCCGGATCTTAACCGTGTGAAGACCGAGAGTGTCGAAGCCGTAGCGGAGGCAGGTGACGATAGCGTCGAACCCGAAGCCCTTCCCCCAGTCCTCTTTGCGACCTATCGCGATCCCCAGTTCGGCGTGCCGGTGCACCGGATGGATGTCTTTGAGCCCGACGTTGCCGATGTAGCGTCCGTCTTCGGCCACGTGGATCTCGAAGCTCTTCGCGTCCGATGAAGCGGCGTGCGCCTCGTAGTACCGCCGCTCGTCCTCTTTGGTGATCGGGGTGTGGCCGACCATGAGGTACTGGTACACCTCGGGATCGTTGAGCCACGCCCGGATGGTCTCCGAGTTGTCCCAGTCGAGCTCGGTGAGATAGATCTTCTCGCCCCTGATCATGATCCCAATCCTACCGGAGAACCGGGCCTGGCGGCCAGCCCGTTCATCCCGACTCCCAGCGCGCCCTGCCTCTCGAACACCGGCAGGTAGGAACGGAACGACCTCGCCCGCACGCAGCCGGCCGCGACCCCCGTCTGGTAGGCGGCGTGCTCCGCCAGGTAGTAGGCCAGGTAGGCGGGGAAAGACATGCGCGGGCGCTTGGTCGAGTAGTCGACGCCGGCGGAATAGAGCACGGCCGCTGCTTCCAGGGCCCACAGACCCGGGGCGGCTGCGCCGCCCACCGTCAGCGGCCCCAGGTAGTAGCGCGTGAGGTGGAAGTAGGCGAAGTAGAGCATGGAGAGGTGGCCGCGCAGGACCGAGGTCCAGATGGCGGCTTCCGGCATCTCCACCCCGGTCCGGCGCAGCCGCGACCGCCGGCGCGCTCCGTCCCAAAGGGCGGGCGCCAGGCAGAGGGGCAGGAGCCGGGGCTCGAGCCGTACGAGGGCGGCCGAGACGAGAGCGACCGTCGCGAGCGGCGCCGGCGCCAGCGGAAAGCGCTTGCGCTTATCCGGGTGGAGCCCGTGCAGCACCGCTTCCGACGTCCCGTACTGGGCCCGGCGCTTCAGCATCGCCCCCAGACGAGCCCGGTGCTTGTGCCTGACTATCCCCTCCGGCGCGTAGACGAGATACGCCCCCGTAGCGCGGATGCGCCAGCAGAGGTCCACGTCTTCGCCCACATGCAGGTCTTCGCGCAGACCCCCGACCGCCACATAGGTGGAGCGACGGACCAGCAGGTTGCAGGTAGGCACGTAGAACGTGTCCGCGCCCTTGCGCCCTCAACATGAGGTGCCGCCCCATGTCGAGGGGAGAGGCCACCTCCTCGTAGCGATCGAGCCGCGACTCCGTGTAGTAGCCGACGGTACGCCCGCCGACCGCGGCGACCCGGTCCCAGGCGAAATAGGGGGTGAGGTCGCGCAGCCAGGAGCGGCCGGGCACGCAGTCGCTGTCGACGAAGGCCAGGATCTCGCCACTCGCCTCCCCGGCCGCCCGGTTCCGCGAGTAGGAGGGGCCCCGGTTCCGGTCGTTCGTCAGTAGCCGGGCGCCACGCCGCTCCACGACTCCCCGCTACCGCCGCCGGATCCGAAGAGCCGTCGTCGACCACGATCACTTCCAACCGGTCCGCCGGGTAGTCGAGGCAGCCTATCGCCGCCAGGCAGTGGTCGAGGTCGTCGGCCCGATCGAGGGTGGGGACGATCACCGTGACCGGGGGAATGAAAGTGGGGCCCGACAGCCGCCCGCCGCACCTCCAGCACGCCCCGCCTCCGGAAGTACTCGCAGAGCCCGAGTATCCGCTCGTCCGACAGCGTAAGACCGGCGGCTATGTCGGCGATGCTGGCGCCGTGGCGGGTCCGTTTCAGGAGTCGAGCGGCAGCCGCATTCACGGACAGCACGGTCAGCGGCGCTTCGCAGATCACCCGCCAGGTCCCGGAGTCCCCCGGCGCCAGCCGCACCGACTCGCGCAGCCGGTACTCGAGAGGGATCACCTGGGTTCGCCCGCCTCCGGGCTCGGCCGGGCATCGGCGCCGGTAGGAGCCGGCCCGCCGCCACCGCGCGGCCGCAGGTGGTCCAGCCATCCCTCGTCCCGGAGGATCTCGAACACCTCCCGCGCGACCTCTTCCGCCGGTCGCCGGACCACGCGTCCTTCCCGGTGCTTCACCGAACCGCCCACGAGCCCCAGGATGCGGTCGAACGCGGGGAGGGTGGGATCGGGGGGGACAACGGGGTGCAGCCGCGGGTGGCGGGGCCGAGGGGGACCATACTCGAGCGGCCGGTCGACTTGTCGGGCCGCGCCGGGCGCTACACCCAGATCGGCGAGCGTCCACGTGGTGATGTCCTGCTCGAGCGCCGTCAGCAGCGCGCTCGCAGACACGTCCGCCGGAGCGACGCCGCCGTCCGCGGCCGGCCCTCCGCCTGCCACCGTGATGACCGCCGGCAACATTATCTCCACCTTCTCGCGAAAGCCCCGCTCCAGATCGCGGGTGGCTTCCAGGCGGCGGGAATCGGCCGAGAGCGCCGCGGCCCCCACCTCCGTCACACAGGGCGCGCCGAGATGCGCCGCGAGAAGCACGCCGAGTTGCCCGCCGGAGCCGATCACCCCTCTGCTCCCAGTCAGGACCAGGTCGTACCCGGCGGCCTGAGCAGCGGCCGCCAGGATGAGGGCCTTGCCCGCCGTCCGGGCTTCGGAGGCCTCCGCGTCCCACACGCGTATCGCCCGGTCGCAGCCGCGGGCCAGAGCCTGGCGAAGGAAAGTGTCGTGCTCGGGCGGACCAAGATGGACGACGGTGAGGTGTCCGTTGGGTCGGTCGGACGTCAGGGCCAGGGCCAGATCCAGGGCACGAGCGCCTGCTGGATCGATCTCCGGGCACCAGCCACTCCTCCCGTACCCGGCCACTCCTGGGGTCGCGTTCCGGTGGGATGCGAACATCGGCCGCCACGTCGAGGAAAGACAAGGACCTTCATGGACGCTCCTTCAGCGGTCGGGCGCCGGGCGCTAGCCTACGTGAGCCGGAACCGTACACCGTATCCTCCATGCGGGTAATGCCAATCGAGGGCGTCGCGGTCGCAGACCAGCAGACAGGTACCGCACTCCAGGCAGGCTTCGTAGGCGAAGTCCACCCGGGAGCGCTCTTCACTCCAGACGTAGCAGCGGGCAGGACAGGAGAAGGTGCAGGCGCGATGCTCGCAGCCCTTACAGATCTCCTGGTCGAGCTTGATATGGGCTTCCGGGTGGATCCGGTAGCTCACCAGATCGAACAGTTCGTCAGGGATCACAGGTACCCCCTCCCAGCTTCCAAGAGGTCGGCGAGCATCTGGCGCACGGGCACCCGGCCCTTCGTCGCCCCGCGGGCAAGGCGCGCGATCTTCTGCTTGGGCGTGCCGTCGGACCGATAGAGATCCTCCATCAAGGCGCTGATCACCTGCGGGTAGAGCGTGAACAGCCTGTCGTGGTGGAGGAAGTCGATGGCCCGGCCGTACGTGGTGAGATCGCGAAGGACGAAGGTCTCTTTGAGCTCTTCCTTGTAGCGACCCAGCCGGCCGGCCGAAAAATCGCCCGCGGCCAGAGCTTGCGGCCCCTATCTTTGCCGCGACCACACCCGAGGTCATCGCCAGGTTCATCCCCTCCTGCGTCAGGCCGTTGGTGTAGCAGAAGCCGGCGGCGTCACCGGCGACCAGCAGGCCGGCCATCGAGAGCCGGGGGACCATGCGCATCCCGGCTTCGGGCAGCAGGTGAGCCGAGTACTCGACCATCCGAGCGCCACGGAGCATGGGAGTCACCGGCCCGGAAGCCACGAAGCGCTCCAAAAGTTCGTAGGGAGGGATCCCGCGCTGCTTTAGCGAGTCGAGGTGGAACACCAGGCCCACAGACAGAGCGTCGGTCTGCGTGTAGATGAAGCCGCCTCCGCGCACGCCTTCGGTGCAGCCGAGGAACTCCTGAGTGGCGCCCTCCCGGCCGACAAGGCCGAAGCGTTCGTCTATCTCCTCCTCAGTCAGCGCGTACAGTGCCCGCACCCCGAGGGCGACTTGCTCCGCCTTGAAGCCTTTGTGAAGGCCGGCTTCTTTGGCAACCAGCGACAGCGTCCCGTCGCAGGCGACGACCAGCGGCGCTTCCACGATGTCATCGATCCCCGCGACCTGGACTCCCCGCACCGCCCCCTTTCTCAGCACCAGGCCCTCCACGCGGCAGCCGGAGAGCAGGGTGACTCCAGAGGCGACGGCCTGTTCCGCGTACCAGCGATCGAAGTGCGGCCGGAAGAGAGTGAACCCGGTGAGGCTCTGGTCGGAGGTCGAGCCCGCTCCTACCGCCGGCCGGTCCGAACCCGAGGCGGCCTGGAACATGAGAGAGGTGGTCGAGCCTTCGCTAGTGACGGAGAGCACCCGTTTGGTCACCGCCCGCTCCCAGGGCGCGCGCTTCCAGAAATCGGGCACGAGCTGCTCGGGGGCCGGACAGTAGGCCATCATGCCCCCGAACATGTTCTTGGCCCCGGGATACTCGCCCCGCTCGAGCAATAGGACTTTGGCCCCGGCCTGGGCCAGCCCCAGCGCCGCGCTGGTGCCGGCCGGTCCCGCCCCGACGACGATAGCGTCGAAAGCTGGCTGTGGCCGAGGCGCGCCCTGCCGAAACGGCGGAGCCGCCGACATGGTCCGAAGGCGTCGGGCGGCTAGCGGCCATCCTCACCTCCGGCAGGCGCATCGCGCCACTCTTTGATCCTCGCGATAAGAGCAGGGAGGACGGCTTCGAGATCCGCGACATAGCCGACGTCGGAGAACTGGAAGATAGGCGCCCGCACGTCCCGGTTGATCGACAGCACCCGGTCCGCCTTGCGTACTCCCGCGACGTGATGGGGCGACCCGGAGACGCCGAGAGCCACGTACAGATCGGGGGCGACGGTCCTGCCTGTCTGACCGATCAGCCTCTCCTTGGGCAAGTGCCCTTCGTCCACCACCGGCCTGGTAGCGCCGACGGAGCCCTCGAGCAGACCGGCGAGCTCGTGCACGGCAGCCAGAAGCGTTTCGCTCGCGCTGCCCATTCCGGCGGCGACAATGCGTTTGGCGTGGACCAGGTCCACCGACCGGGCGTCCGGGGGAAGCGTCTCCACATGACGGACGCGCGGAAGCGATTCGGTGGCCACGTGGACGACTTCGGCCCGCGCCAGCATCGCGGCGGCGGCCTCGGCAGCCGCCTCGGGGGTCTCGACGCCGGTCAAGTCGAGAGTCGCCACCGGCACGAAGCCTGGGGCCGCTGCTACATCCTGCTCGAGCCATCCGCCGTAGACCGGTTTCACAAACGTGAGAGCGTCCGGCTGCACGTCGCTGCATCCCAACACGGCGCCGGTTCCCAGCCGCTGGGCGATGAGAGGCGCCAGTTGCCGCCCGGCATCGCCATCCTGCACGAGCACGGCGACAGGGCCGGCCGCCCTTGCCAGCTCGGCCACCGAGGCGGCGACAAGGTCGAAGTCCACTTCCGGCCCGGCCGGCCAGGTGACGAAGCGGGCCTGCGCTCCAAGAGCCGCCGCCAGCCGGATGGCTTCAGCGACCAGCGCGAGGCGAGACGCGGCGGCTGCCGCGTCGCCGGTCTCGGAGGCGGGCTCCGCGACGACGAGGAGAGGGCGCGCCGCGACCATGCCGCCCGGCGTGGCGGTCCGACCGGCACGGCGGTCCCGCCCGGCGCGGCCATGCTGTCGCCCGTCCCGCTCACACGCGCTTCCCGGCCATGTAGCCTTCGTGGATGGCCATGTCCACCTTCCGCGGCGCCACACAGTCACCGACGCGGTACAGCTCCGGCACGTTGCCTTTGAGGGCGAAGTAGAGGGAGTCGTCGGCATCGTTGCCCATGGCGGTGACGATGCTGTCGTAGCCGGTGAACACATCCCAGACGTTGGAATAGACGTTGAAGCCGTGGACGTCCAGACCCTTGATCTCCATCACCGCGAAGTCCGGGGTGAAGGTGACGCCCTTCTGGAGCAGCCGCTGCCGGCTGAGATACAGGTCCTGCGAGGGGCCCAGCTCGGACCCCACAAAGAGGCTCGACGTGACCACGTGCACCTTCTTGCCCAGCTCCGCCAGGAACTCCGCCGTGGCCGTCGCCTGGTGGTGCCCGTCGTAGTCGATCAGCAGCACCTTCTCACCGAGTTCCGCTTCTCCTGTCAACACCTGCCACACGTTGAAGATGTTGGGGCCGTCCGCGCCACCCACGGGGCTCCTTCTTCGGCCGGGACCCGGTCGCGACGATGACCGCGTCCGCCTGCTCGGCGGCCACCAGCTCCGGCGTCACGTCGACGCCAAGACGGATGGGCACGTTGAGGCGCGTGAGTTGGTTCCGCTCGTTGCGCACGATGACTCCGAACTCGTCCCTGCCGGCGCCCTTGGCGGCGATCATCACCTGGCCACCGAGCTCCTCACCCTTCTCGTAGAGGGTCACGTCGTGTCCTCGCAGCGTGGCGATCTTTGCCGCCCACATGCCCGCGGGGCCGCCCCCTACCACCATGACCCGCTTCTTGCGCAGAGCCGGGCGCAGATGGTGCTCGCCCTCGGTCGCTTCGGCTCCCGCCGACGGGTTCTGCACGCAGCCGATGGTCTTGTTGAGGCCCACGCGGCCGTAGCAGTTCTGGTTGCAGGCGATGCAGTAGCGGATCTCCTCGGTGCGTCCCTCCCGGGCCTTCTGGGCGAAGTCCGGATCGCAGATCTGGCCCCGCACCACGCCGATCATGTCCGCCTGACCCTCGGCCAGCACCCGCTCGGCCATAGCCGGGTCGTTGATGCGCCCGGTGGCGAACACGGGGAGGCTGGCCACTTGCTTGATGCCGGCCGCCAGGGGGACCGCGTAGCCGAGAGGCATGTGCATGGGCCCGCCGACCAGGTAGAGGTTGTAGAAGGTGGCGAGCGTCAGGTTGAAGTAGTCCAGATAGCCGGTCGCCTGGAGGCGTTGCGCTATCTGCTTGGCGTCCTCCAGGTTGAGCCCGCCCGGGATCAACTCGTCGGCGCAGAGCCGGACCCCGAGGGTGAAATCAGACCCGACCGCTGCCCGCACCGCGGCTACCACCTCCAGCGGAAAGCGCATCCGGTTGTCGAAGTCGCCCCCGTACTCGTCGCCGCGGAAGTTCGTGAGCGGCGACATGAACTGCCGGGCCAGCGAGCTGTGACCGAACTGCAACTCCACCCCGTCGAAGCCGCCCTCGCGCACATGCACGGCCGAGCGGGCGAAGTAGTCGGTGACTTCGCGGATGTCCTCGATCTCCATGGCCTTGGGAGTCTCCCGGTAGAGCACGTCCGGGATGGGCGAGGGGGCCCAGACCGGCAGCCGGGAGAGGCTGCCGCTGCACTGCTGCCCGTTGTGGTTGAGCTGCGCGAAGATGCGGGTGTCGTACGCGTGGACCGCCCGGGTCAGCTGCTTGTATCCCGGGATCACCTCGGGATGAAACGCCTCGATCAGATGCTCGTAGGCCCGGTCGGTGGGGTGGACCGACTGCTCCTCGGTGATGATCAGCCCGGCGCCTCCGCGCGCCCGCGCCACCAGGTAGTCGGTCAGCCGCTCGCTCGGCAGGCCGTTCTCCGCAAGGTTCGTGAGGTGGGCCGAGAACGATATACGGTTCGCTACCGTCACCCGTCCGATCTGCAGAGGGCTGAACAGGTTGGGGAACTGCATGGCCTAAGACCCCGTTTCAGAACGTAGTTGCGCCGGCAGGGACGCGCTGGGCAAGCGCGAGGCAAGGACGCAGGAAGCGGTCGTAGCAGCGCTACGGACGCGCCCGAGGACGACGCATCGTGCCGTCAAGCGCGCACTAGTCGGCCGTGACTTCGTTCTGAAACGGGTCATAGAGCCACCTCCTTGGCGGGCTCCACCGCGCGAAGACATTCGGGGTCGGGAAGGCCCATCGATTCGGTCAGAAAGTATCCTACCGCCGGGCAGCCCCCGTGGCAGATAGAAAACCGGTCGCAGCCGCGGCAGGCTTCCACCTCGAGCGCCCGGAAGCGCTCGAACACCGGTGACGAAGCGAAGATATCGCCAAGCCGCTCGTCGGTGACGTTGCCGGCGAGGAACGCCGGATCGCTCAGGAAGGCGCACGGGTAGACGCTGCCGTCCGGGGCCACGGCGCAGGTCATCTTGGCAGCGCCGCACATATTAAGCCCGAGATTCCGCCGGCTGTCGGGCGTGAGGGCGAAGAACGAATCGCCGGTGAGTATCTCCGGATGATCGCCAAGGAAGGCGGAAAGCTCCGCCAGTTGCTTCCTCGTGAGCCGGTAGTCCTCCCAGGTGTGGCAGCCGCCGCCCGAGGGGCGGAACCGCGAAAGCCTGGTCTTGGCCCCATACCGGCGGGCCAGAACGTCGAAGTCTCCTACCTCGGTGGCGTTCAGCCGAGTCACCACCATGTTCAGGCTGAAGTCGGGATAACCTCTCTCGGCCAGGAGTTCGATGCCGCCCAGGATGCGCTCGAACGTGCCCCGGCCCCGGATCGCGTCGTTGGTCTCGGCGCGCGCGCCGTCCAGGCTGACCTGCAGGTAGACCGGAGCCATCTCCAGGAGGGCGTCGACGAGAGCATCGTCGAGCAAGGTACCGTTCGTGCTCACGCAGGTGGTGATGCCGTGATGGTGCGCGTAGCGAAGGACGTCCAGGAAATCGTCACGCAGGAACGGCTCTCCCCCGCCGAAGTTGACCTGGAAGACCTGCATCCGCGCCAGCTCGTCGATGAGAGCGCGGCACTGGTCGAGATCGAGCTCGCCCCGCCTCTGCGAGCGCAGCCCGGCCGACAGGCAGTGGGCGCAGCGGAGGTTGCAGGCCTCGGTGATCTCCCAGGTGACGTTGACCGGGGCGCGGAGAGGAGTGCTACTCAACCTCTGCAGCAACGAGCAACCCTTTCGCTACCAGATCCTCGGAGCAGACGCCACGAGAGCGCCGCGCCGGCCGGCGCCTCCCGGCTCCCCGCTTCCCCGTCGGCGCGCACGCCCAGGACTCGCACCGAACCCGTAAAGGCCGGCGGGACCAAACGGTCCCCGGAGCGAACGAACGTCAGCCGCGTCGACCGGGTGTCGTAGAAAAGCAGACCGAAATCCTCGGGGCGCACGCGGACCCAGTCGGGCACCAGGTACGCGCGGCCGGCGCCACCGGCAGATGCTTTGTCGGCGACTTCGAGAGTCCGATCAGTAGACGCCACAGATGCCGTCCACAGCCAGCTCTTCGACCTCGATCTCCTCGAGGACGGCCGGCTCGTCGGCACCGGGCGAGGAGGCCTCGAGCCCGGGGGTGCTGCTCATCGTGTCCACATATCCCTCCGTTTACCCTGTCCGTCAATCAAACTTGCAGACCCAGCGGCCATTCAGCTCGCGCCGCTCCATCCTCTCCCGGATATCGTCGATCTCTTCCAACGGGAAGTGGCCCTCGATGATCGTGTCCAGCATCATGTCGCCCCGCATGGCCAGTTCGCAGTACTTCGGGATATCGTCCCTCGCGGAGATCGCGCCATACAGGACACCGTTGATGGACTTCTGCCCGAAGACAAAGAACGTGAGCGGAAGCGGAGCAATTTCGTGCTCGCCCATGATGCCCACCTGCATCAGCTTGCCGCTCGGACGCAGCGCCCAGTACGCCTGGATCGTCGCACCCGGGTCACCGCTGCACTCGAAGATGATGTTGAGGCCCCCGCCGGTGAGTTTCTGCACGATCGGGACCGGGTCTTCCTTCGAGCTGTTGATGAAGTGGGTGGCGCCCAGCTTCATAGCCTTGTCGCGCCGGGCCTCTTCGAGGTCGACGACGATGAGCGGGTTGGCCTGGCGCATGGCGGCAGCCCGCAGAATGTTCTGCCCGACGCCTCCCAGGCCCCACACGGCCACCGCGTCGCCCGGCTGCACCTTGGCCTTCTTGGTCACCGTACCCCAGCCCGTGGGAATGCAGCAACTCATGAGAGCGGCCCAGTCGAGCGGCATGTTCTTGGGAACCGGGACCAACGCGCCTTCGGGCATGACAGTGTGGTCGGAGAACCCGGAAACGAAGTTGCCGTGCATCACCGTGTTGCCCTTGGCGTCGCGAAGACGGCTGGTGCCGTCGAGCATAGTGCCGTTCACGAACTGCGGGAACGTCCCGGAGCAGATGTTCCCCATCCCTTTGCGGCACTCGGGGCACTGGCCGCAAGGACACATCCAGGCGCTGGCCACATGGTCGCCGGGCTTGACCTTGGTCACGCCCGGGCCGACCTCCATCACGACGCCGGACGCCTCGTGACCCGCCACCATCGGCAACTTCATCTTGGTGAAGCCCTTGGAGTTGCTGAGGTCGCTGTGACAATAGCCGGCATACGCGTACTTGACGAGGGCTTCGCCCTCCTTGGGCGGATCGAGCTCGAGTTCCTCGATGCTGTAGCCCTTGTTGATCTCGCGTAGGACGGCGGCCTTGATCTTCACGTGCTCCCCCCATAATAGGTTCGCGCTGCATGGCGTTGCAGTTGGTGATAAAACTTTACCACTGATACGTGACGGGAGACTTCGGTGCTGGGAGTAGAACAGGCTTGGGATGAATTGGCGGGCTGCGATCCGGCGGACGTCTGCGACCGGGCGGCTGTCCAGTACTCCGAAGAGCACGGCTACGTGGTACCGGTGTTCGGGTCCCCCATCGTGCTCGACATGAAGTCCCGGACGATGAGCGCAGGCTCCCCGGAGTCTGAGTTCGTATTGAACAAGACGGCCTACTTCTCGCACCTGTCCATCCTGTTCTACCTGCTCCGCGCCCAGAAGATCGCGCCAACCGGCCGCCTGCTCAAACCGTCTGAGCTAAAGAGCAGCCAGATCTACCTGAAGGGATCCCATCTCCTGCCTCTCGAGCCTGTCGCCGCCCGCTTTGGCTCGGATCCGGAAGCATTCCTGGCGCACGCCGCTCGATTCGGGGGACGGCCCCGGCAGTTCGGCGACGCGGCCGTGGAGTTGCTGCCGTTCCCGCGGGTACCGATCGTTCTCATTCTCTGGCTGGAGGATGACGAGTTCGCCGCCCGGAGCTACATGCTCTTCGACGAGGTCTGCGAGCTCCAGCTACCCGCCGACATCCTGTGGTCGGTCGCCATGATGTGCGCGCTGGTCATGCTGCAGCGGTGATCTGCTGAGGCAGCCAGCAGTGGCGGCGCCGCGGCGTAGCGGAGCGGCATGGGAATCGAACCCACCCTGGACGGGACTACCGCCCAACACCGGTTTTGAAGACCGGGCCGGCCACCAGACCGACCGCCGCTCCACCTCTATTCTAGCCCGGGTGGGGCGGCCGTTACTCGCGCTCCGGGAAGCGGAGCCAGAAGGATCGCGCTGGGAGGCTGCTGAAAAGCAAAGCCCCAGCACCTCTTCAGCAGCCCGCTAGCGCCGCCGGCGCCGCAGGCGCCGGGCGTCGCCCACCCGCAGGGTCATGCCTTCAGAGTCCATGTGCTCCAGGATGGCCTGAGCAAAGCGCCGGGAGGTGCCGAGCAAGTCACGGGCCTCAGCCAGCGTGATCTGGCCGGCCGCTTCCATCGCCGCCGCGAGCCGGGCCATCAGGGCCTCAAGCCGGTCCGGCGGGTAGTAGAGGTCCTCCCCGACTTTGACCAGTCTCCCCCGGCGGACGAGGGCGTCGACGAGTCGCTGCCCGTCGCGCGCGCTCATTCCGGCCGCCTCGGCGGCCACCGCCACCGTAGGCGTCTCCGCGGAAAGGCTCTCCGGCTCATGGTCGCCCGTGCCTCCGATATCGCCCCCGAACTGCGCCAGCAGCCGCGTGGTCGTCTCGTCGTCCGGCTCGTCCGCGCCCGCCGCGGCTGCCACTCGGTAGCCGTGCTCGGTCCGGGTGATCTCGCCGGCAGCCAGCAGATGCTCGAGCGCGTAGTCGAGCGCCGGCCATTCCTTGCCGCGGGCAAGCTCGCGCCGCAACTCACCGAGGGTCAGATAGGGATTCAGAGCGTCGCTCTGCGCGCGCCGCGTCAGGGCGGCAAGGGTCGTTTCTACCAGAGCCCAGAACTGGGGGCCATGGAAAAGGCGAGCGGCGACGCCCGGCGGAGGGATCGTGCCGCCCCCGGGCACCGGCCCACCCAGTGCGACCGCGGGGGCCCCCGTGCCGGCCGCTGCGCCCGCCACCACCGCGCGGCCGTCGGCCAGCAGGCCGGCGACGGCCGCCCCGATCTCCGCCGATGCAAACCGCCACAAGTAAGGACTGGCTTCGAGTCTCCCGCGGACCAGGAAAGACGGGAATGCTTCTTCCAACAGAAGAGCCGCCGTCGCATCCGGTGCTCCCTGCTCGAGCAGGGCCAGGCGCTCGCGCCACTGAGGTCCGGTCCCGTGCTTGTGCGCCCCCGGGTCTATGACTTGCCCTCCGCCGATGGTGGTGACGGGCGTCAGGGAGCGGACGATGAACTGGTCTCCCGGGTAGAGGAGGACCTGCTCCTCGAAGCGGAACTGGGCGTAGCAGCTTTCGCCGGGGGCCAGCGTCTCCTGGTCGGCCAGTACCACCTTGACCAGCATCTCGGCGGTGCCGTGATCCACCCGGGCTCGGAACACACGGGGGACCGGGCCGGGCGCGTCGTCGAGCAGATTCAGACGCCCGTCGGCTAGGTAGGTGGGCTCGATGGCCGGGTCCTTGACCACCCATTGCCCCCGGTCGACCTCCTGCCGGGCGACGCCGGTCAAATTCAGAGCAACGCGCTGCCCACCGACAGCCGCCTCCACTTCGTGATCGTGCACCTGCACGCTCCGCACCCGTCACTTCGCGCAGTCCGGAGGAGCCTCTACCCCCGCGGGGCGGCAAGATGGCGACGACATCTTCGGCGGTGAGCGTGCCCGACCATAACGTCCCGGTCACCACCGTCCCGATGCCGCGCAAGGAGAAGACCCGGTCGACCGGCATGCGCGTCGCCGGGTACGACAGCCGGGCCGGCACTTCGTGGCCCACTCGGTCCAGCTCCGCCAGCAATTCGGGCAACCCCTCGCCCGTCACCCCGCTCACCATCACTATCGGAGAGCCGGCGTAGCGGGTGGAGCCGAGGAACTCCTCGACGTCGGCCCTGGCCAGCTCGGCGAGCTCCCGGTCGACCATGTCGATCTTGGTGAGGGCCACCAGGCCGGCCGGGATGCCGAGAAGCTCGATGATGCGAAGGTGCTCTCGCGTCTGGGGCATGACGCCGTCGTCCGCGGCTACCACCAGGAGGAACAGGTCGATGCCGGTGGCGCCCGCCACCATGGTCTTGACGAAGCGCTCGTGACCGGGGACGTCGACGACGCTGAGATGCCGGCCGCTGGGGAGCGCCAGCTCGGCAAAGCCCAGCTCGATGCTGATGCCGCGCTCTTTTTCCTCCTTGAGCCGGTCGGTGTCGCGACCGGTGAGGGCTTTGACCAGGGTCGTCTTGCCGTGGTCGATATGACCGGCGGTTCCGAGGGTGAGGGGGCGGAGTGGTCCGGCCACGACCCTACGCAGGGCGCCCGACATCGGGGGGCGGCGCCTGGTCGCCGAGCCGCGCTACCCGGTCGATGGCCCAGGCCACGCTGTCGGCCACCCCTTCCAGATCCCGTTCGTCCAGAGCCAGCACGTCCAGATGCAGGCTGTCCTGGGATACCCTCGCTACGACGGGTACGGGCGCCCGCCGGAGCGCGTTCTCGATCGTCGCGACCGTCGGCGACTCCGGGAAGCGGATGCGGACGGCATGCGACGGCACTTCGGTCAGCGGCATCGAGCCTCCTCCCGCCCGCGCGCTCGATTCCTCCACCTCGAGGATGAAGCCTCCGGCGGAACGGCGGTCTATCGCCGCCAATAGCCGGCCGGCCAGGGCAGCGGTCTCCGCGGGAGTGCGCGTGAGAGACCGGAGGACGGGGATGTCCCGGCGCGCTCGCCTCGGGATCCTGATAGGCCCGCAGCGTCGCCTCGAGGGCCGCCAGGGTCATCTTGTCCAGGCGCAGCGCCCGCGCGACCGGATGCTTGCGCAGACGGTCGATGATCTCCCGCCGCCCGACGAGTATGCCGGCCTGCGGGCCGCCGAGCAGTTTGTCCCCGCTGAAGCAGACGACGTCGACCCCGGCGCGCAACGAGGCCGCGACGGTGGGCTCGCCCTGGAAGGCGTCCAGATCGTGCAGGGCGCCGCTGCCCAGGTCGTCCGCGACGATCACGTCCCGGCTCCGCCCCAATCCCACCAGTTCGCCCAGGTCGGCCTCCTCGGTGAAGCCCATGATCCGGTAGTTCGAGGTGTGCACGCGCAGGAGCAGGGCGGTCTCGGCAGTGATGGCCGCCTCGTAGTCCTCGACGCGCGTGCGGTTGGTGGTCCCCACTTCGACAAGGCTGACGCCGCCGGCGCGCATGATGTCGGGCAGGCGGAACGACCCGCCGATCTCGACCAGCTGACCGCGGGACACGAGCACCTCGCGTCCCGAGGCGAGCGCCATGAGGAGAAGAAGCACCGCCCCGGCGTTGTTGTTGACCACGAACCCGGCCTCGGCCCCGGTGAGCCGGGTGAGGAGGTCCTCCACGTGGCTCTCGCGCGAGCCTCGCGCCCCGGCCGTCCACATCGTATTCCAGGTTGCTGTAGGAGCGGGCGACCTGCACCACCTGCTCGACGGCGGCCTCGGAGAGAGGCGCCCGGCCGAGATTGGTGTGTATGACGACGCCGGTGAGATTGAGGACCGGGCGCAGCCCAGGAAGCGCCCACTCCTCGAGCACCACTGCCGCACGGCCCAGAAGGTCCTCGGGGGTGGGCGCGAGGCCGCCTGCCGCCGCCAGGATCTGCCGCCTGGCCGCCTCGAGCGCCGCCCGCACGGCCTCGACCACCTGCGTCCGCGGGTACTTCACAAGCAGGCGGGCCGCGGCCGGGTGGTTCAGCGACTCCTCCACCGCGGGCAGGGCACGCAGAGCCTGCCGGGTGGCGTCCTCCATTACTTCTCCCTTTCGAGAAAGAAGTCCGCCATAGAGGCGAGAATCTCGCGGGCAGGGGTGTCCGGGATCCTATCCAGGCATAGCCGCGCCTTCAGGATCAGTTGGTGCGCCGTGCTTCCGGGCGTAGCCCAACGAGTCGTACTTGTTCATCAGATCCACGATTTCAGCTGCCTGCTCGAGGGTCTTGTCGTGCCCCGTCCATAGCAGCTCTACAAGACGCTGGCGTTCGGCCGGCTCCGCCACCGACAGGCAGTGGATGACCATGAGGGTGCGCTTGCTCTCGAGGACGTCGGTGAGATAGTCCTTGCCCATGGTGTCGACGTCGCCCAGGATGTTCAGGAGATCGTCCTGGATCTGAAACGCGATCGAAGAATCCTTTCCGAATTCTTGGAGTGCTTCCATCTCCCTGGCCGTGCCCCCGCCGATGAGCGCTCCGGCCTTGAGAGGAGCGATCCCGCTGTAGTAGCCGGTCTTGCCCAGAGCCATGTCGAGGTAGTCGGCGGGCGTGAGGTCGTAGACGTGGTCGCGCACCCACCCGACGTCGAGCGCCTGCCCTTCGACGGTACGGGCGCTCATCTCACCGATGACGTCCAGTACCGCGAGCTTCGTGGCGTCGTCCAGCAGGGGGTCGCGCACCACGATGGTGCAGACCAGCCCGAGCGCGTAGTCCCCGGCGTTGATCGCGAGCGGCTCTCCATAGGCAATGTGCGCGCACTTCTGCCCGCGGCGCAAGATGCTCGCATCCATGATGTCGTCATGGATGAGCGCGGCGGCGTGGAAGAACTCGATGGCGCAGCCGGCCGAAAGCGCCTTGTGTGGTTCGCCGCCCACCGCCTCACACGCGAGCATGGCCATGGCCGGACGGGCCCGTTTTCCTCCTCGGGCTATGAACTCATCAAGGATGTCGTATAGATAGCGGCGCAGCGGACTGTTGCGCGACACCACGTCGAGATACCGGTGCAGGTGCGCGTCGATCTCCGGGGTGGCCCGAAGCAGGTAGTCCAAGAAGAGTTCGCCGCCCATGAAACGACGATAGCACACGGCGGGCGCAGGCCCGGAGGAGGCTGCCGCGCCTGGCGAGTCCTGGTCCAAACCGCGGGGGATTGTCGATATAGTGGAGGCAGCCGCATGGCGGCTGCCTCGACACACACGCAAGGAGCCTGACCGTGAAAAGGGACGACCCGATCATCCAGCCTGTCATCCTCGCCGGAGGGTCCGGCACCAGGTTGTGGCCGGCTTCGCGGCAGAGCCATCCGAAGCAACTGCTCGTCCTCACCGGGTCCCAGACCATGCTGCAGCAGACCGCGCTGCGGCTGCAAGGATTCACTCATGCGCGTCTGGCCGCCCGGCCCCTGCTGGTCACCAACGAGGACTACCGGTTCATCGTCGCGGATCAACTGAGCCAGATAGGAATCTCTGATCCCCGCATCGTGCTCGAGCCCGTAGGCAGGAACACCGCGCCCGCGCTGACGGTCGCCGCCCTTCTCAGCGCGAACGACTCGGATCCGATATTGCTCGTGATGCCCTCCGACCATCTGATCGCCGATCTGGCCGCGTTCCATCGGACGCTGGCCGAGGGGGCCGAGCAGGCAGCGGCCGGCGCCATCGTCGCGTTCGGCGTTCCTCCGCTTACCCCCGAGACCGGCTACGGATACATCCGGACCGGAGACGCCCTCCACGCGGCGAGGTACCGCGCGGGTATTGGCGACGTTCGCCGAGAAGCCCGACGCGGAGACCGCGCGGAAGTATCTGTCCGAGGGCGGTTACCTCTGGAACAGCGGCATGTTCATGGTCAAGTCGTCGGTCTGGCTGGCCGCCATCGAGCAGTGCCGGGCGGACATCGCCGCCGCGTGCCGGGCGGCGGTCGCAGGAGCACGGACCGACGGGATCTTCATCCGGCTGGATAAGGCGGCATTCTCGGCCTGCCCTTCCGAGTCGATCGACTACGCTGTCATGGAGGAGTTGGGCCGCGATCAGACGGAGGCGGGACGGCAAGGGCCCCGGCTAAGCGGGGTCGTGGTGCCCCTGGACGCCGGCTGGTCCGACCTGGGAGCCTGGGACGCGGTCTGGGCCGCGTCGGCGAAGGACGAGGCCGGGAATGTCACCCGCGGCGACAGCCATCCTCGAAGAGGTCCGCAACACCCTGGTGCAGGCGGAATCTCGACTGGTCGCCGCCCTGGGGGTGGACGATCTGGCCATCATCGAAACGGCCGACGCGGTGCTCGTCGCCAAGAGGGACAGGACCGCCGACCTCAAGAAACTGGTCGACAAGATCCACACCCACGACGAGCAAGTCACCCTCGTCCATCGCCGCGTCTACCGGCCCTGGGGATGGTACGAGTCGGTCGACCAAGGACCGGGCTTTCAGGTCAAGCGCCTGATGGTCGCGCCGGGAGCCCGCATGAGCCTGCAGTACCACCACCACCGAGCCGAGCACTGGGTCGTGGTGCGGGGAGTGGCCGAGGTGAGCTGCGACGGCCGGGTCTTCGTGCTTGAAAAGAACGCTTCAACGTACGTCCCCCGGGGCGCCCCGCACCGGCTCGCGAACCCGGGGACGGAGCCGCTGGAGATCGTCGAGGTGCAGTCGGGCGACTACCTCGGCGAAGACGACATCGTCCGCCTCGAGGACAGCTACGGGAGGGTGGAAGACCAGTAGCTCCGAGCGCCGCGGCGCGGGAGGGCCGTGCCGAGAACCGGCGGCGGCGCGTCGAGCCCGGGGGCTACAGGAACCTGCGCCGGCGGCCCTCGGCGGGCCGCTTGGAAGCGAGAGGGACGGGCTTCTTGCCTTCCAGCACTCGAGCGGGATTCACTTCGGTCATCAGTTCCCGGTCCGCGGGCGACAGACGTTTCCCCAGATCGGCCAGGAGCGGTTCCAGACTCCAGGTGTACTGCGGCTCGGAGTGGGCGTCCGAGGCAAGCAAGCTGAGCCAGCCCCGTGCAAGCAGCTCGTAAAAGGCCTTCGAGCTCTGCTTGCGGAACATGTTGCTCAGGCTTCCGGCCGTTCCCTGCGCCACTGCTCCCGCATTAAGGCAGGCCGCCAGGACATCGGGGGAGCGCTGCACCCGCTCGTTCCGCTCCGGATGAGCCAGGATCGGCAGAAGACCCGCGGCGGTCAGCCGGAAAAGGGTCTGCTCGAGAAACAGTGGCCATCCCGAATATGGCATCTCGATGATCAACGAGCGGCCCGAGCTTCCGCCGACGCAGAGCGTGCGGATGGTCTCCAGGTCGCAGGTCGCGGCAATCGTCAGATCCACCTCGAAGCCCAGGAGCAGGCGGACGGGGATGGCCTCTTCTGCCACGGCGGCGGCGACCTCGAGATGCACTTCGCGCGCGCGCTCTACGAGGCGCGCGTCCAGCTCGTACAGGTGGGGAGTGCAGACAATAGTGCTTGTTCCTCGATCCGCGGCTTCCCGGATCATACGAAGCGTTGTCTCGAGATCCGGGGAGCCGTGATCCACCCAGGGAAGCACGTGCGAGTGGGTGTCGATGATATTCGCGGCAGGGCCTCCTTTTCAATTCGGTCTTAACTACTCGGCCACCTGAGCCGACAATGACTATATACCCCCGAACTTTCGGGCGAATAGTGTCTTGGAAATGGGCTGAGCGGAACCTCAGGAAGGTGAACGAAGATGTCGTCGCTTATTGAGTGGCCGTCGTTGTACGGAAGTAGCTACTTCATACCGGCCGTTGTCGTGGTTGTCCTGTTGCTCGCCCTGTTGCTGCTGATGTCGTCGCGGAGACGCGCGAGCCGTCGAGGCAGCCCGCAATGCAGCGGAGCCGTTCGACGAGGAGGAGACCCTACCCTCCGCACCGGCGGCAGAGAGCGCGGAGGCCGAAGAGACCGCTGTGTCGATGGACGGGCCGGCCGCGCCTGTGGCAGAGGGCGCGCAGGCCGAGAGACCGCCGTGCCGATGGACGGGCCGGCCGCGCCTATGGCGAGCGCCCCTACGGCCCTGCTCGTCGCGGCAGAGCCTGAGCCTGAAGCAGAAGCGGCCCCGCCCATCCCCGACCTCGCCCAATTGTCGACGGGACGGAACATCCGGGTGACTGCGTGGGCCCAGGCGCCGGTTTCCGGCATTGCCTGCAACGACCCCATGAACACCGCACTGCTCGACATCCTCGGGGGCTGGGGAGACCTTTCACCTGAGGATCTGAAGCGTCTGGAACTGTTCCGCCCCGAGCGGCTGGCTGCCGCGGTCGCGGCCATCCAGTTGCCGCAATCGAAATCCGGCGAGGCCAAGGCCAGGCTGAGCCAGTTGCGCCAGTACTCGGCCGATCTCGAACGTAGGTCTACGGCAGCCCAGGCGGCGGCAGCGACGCAGCCAGTTGTCCCACTCGTTCCCGAAGAGGCCCCGGTGCCAAAGACCGGCATCGCCGCGACTCCTGTCACCCTGACCGCGATCGCGCTCGGCGCAGCACGTCGCACCACGCCCGAGTCTTCTACGAGTCTTCTGCCGAGTCTTTGGCGGAGACCGGACCCGAGACAGCGGCGGTGGTTGCCGACGCAGCCACCGTTACCCACCGGTCGGGTGCCGACACGCTCACTTCCTTCTGGGCGGAGCCGCGTCCCCTGTGGAAAATGGACACGGAAGTATCGTTCCAAGAGCTGCCGGCGCCCATCTTCCAGGAGGTCGAGGTCGGCCTCAGCGGTAACGGCGTCGAGGTCGAACGCGAAGAGTTGTACCCGCCTCTGGCGGCCGTGCCGGCGGTCGATATAGCGCAATCCAGCGCGCCGCAATCCAGTGCGCCGCCGACCCGTGCGCCCGCTAACCAGCGTCGACACGTTCTTCTGGGACGATCCGCCCGCCGACCCTGACCCTCTGTCCCGCCTGTCGGTCAAGGTCGAGACCGCCGAGCAACTGCTCGCCCTCCCGCCCCAGGAGCGGGTGGACATGGCGGCATTTCTCGGCCCGTCCGAGCTGGCGGCCACGTTCCGCGCGACCAAAGACCCCGACCTCAAGAAGGCGGTCATCGATACCCTGGAGCACATCGGCAGCCCTGCCTCGCTCAACGCGCTCGGCAACTGTTTCGGGGACGAAGACTGCGACATCCAGTTGTACGCGCTGGAAGCGGCGGACCGGCTACTCGGCGTGGCCTAGGAGTTCCCGCCGCAGCTGACGGGACCGGTAGAGGATTTCATCCTCATCGAGCCCTGCCCGCCAGGCGACAAAGGGAGAGCGTTTCTCGAGATCGAGGGGTTGCTGCAGGATGTCCTCTCCGGTCAGGCTAACCGCGCCGCCGCCCGCTTCCCTGAGGATCAAGAGCCCCGCCGCGAGATCGACCGACCGGGAGCCCACGGCCGCGACCAGCATGTCGGCGACGCCCGTCGCCACGTAGCAGAGCGATAGGGCCAACGAGCCTATCTGGCGGATCCGCAAGTCCCTGGTACACCCCACGGCACCCATGGCGCTGAGGTCGTGGTAGCGGAAGTGATGGCGATCGGGGCGCCCCGCCTCGAGCAGGACGATCTCCACGAGGTCGGTCTCATGGCGGCAGCCGCCGAAGGAATCGCCGTCAACCCCGCGTGCAGCCCCGTCGGAGCCCGGCGACAGCAGCCCCTCACCCCTCACGGCACTGAACACGCGGGGCCTCGTGTAGTCCTCGACATGCGCTATCCGCACGTGCTCCAAGAGTGAAGCCGTCGGCGACGGCGATCGACGCGGCGAACGGCTCCAAGCCCCGTTTGGCGTTGAGACTCCCGTCCAGGGGGTCGACCACGACCCGCCAGGGGGCATCCGCCGGGCCGCTCACCCCTGCTTCTTCCGAGACGAGGGAGTAGGCGAAAGGGGCTTCTCGCTGGAGTTCCTGCAGGATCGCGGCCTCGCAGGCGCGGTCCAACTCAAGCGTGCGATCGCCGCCCGCGCCCCGGCCGAGCACGACCCGACCAGATCGCATACCGAACAGCCCCTGCGCCGCCGCCTTGCCGGCCGCGGCCATCCTCGCCGCACAGTCGAGCCATATCCGTTCTTCGCCCGTCATGTCGGCACACGATACCACCCGCCCCCTCGGACCGCGCTACCATGGCCTCATGGGACGCCTTCGAAACAAGACCTTGCAGGCGGGAGCGGCGGCGGCGGCCGTGGGCGCCGCCGCCGCCGCGTACATGGCGTTCGAGGCCCAGTGGCCCCGCTGCCGGCAGGCCGACCTGGCCGTGCCCGGGCTTCCCGTCCCGTGGTCCGGAGTCACCGTTCTCCACCTCTCCGATGTGCACGCCGGGCTCTTCGCCACGAACGAGTTGAGCCTCGAGAAGGTCCTCGACTGGGCCCTGCCCCTCGAGCCCGACCTGGTGTTCCTCACCGGAGACATGCTCGGAGATCGGCGGCGCAGCACCCGCTGCCTGGAACTGCTCGCCCGGCTTCGCCCCCCGCTCGGAATGTTCGCGGTGACCGGCAACCACGAGTACGGACTGGGCAAGGGGCCGCTCGCCAAAGCTCGTGACGTCCGGGATCTCTGGAGCGAGGCTGGAGCCGTGTTGCTCTCAGACTGCTGTGTGGCCCTTCCGCCCCGCCGCGGCACCCGCCTCGTCCTTTGCGGCGCCGACTACCTGACTGCCGGCTTCGGCCTTCTTGAGCTCGCCGGTGCGGCAGCAGCCGGCAGCGCCAATACCGGGCCGGCCCTTTCGGGCGATGGCGACGCCTTCCCGATCCTCCTCATCCACCTGCCGCCGCCCCCCGACTCCCCGCTCACTGCCGTGTTCCCCTTGGCCTTCGCCGGCCATACCCACGGCGGTCAACTTCGCCTCCCGGGGCCTTCCGGGCTGACGCCTTTCCTCAACGACGGCGGCAAGTATCTTGCGGGGGTGCACCGATGGGGCGCGGGGCAGCTAGTGGTCTCGAGGGGAGTGGGAACGAGCTTCCTACCCTTCCGTCTGCTGACCAGGCCGGAGGCGACACTCTGGCGATTGGTATAAACTTCGGTCAGAGACGAGCGACGGAGATCCGATCAACGGAGATCACCGGAACAGGGGGCGTCATGGCTCAACCGCAAGATGAACGGCTGTCTGGTGACTTGCCGATGGCGCCGAATGAATTCGAGGCCGAAGAGAGACCGTCTCTCTCCCATGATGTAGTGGCTACCTACGTCGCCGATGCCGTCCGTTCGGTCGACGGCGTGGTCGATCTGCATTCCTCTCCCTGGAAAGGACTCTCTTCCCGGGTGCGTGAGATGCATGCCGGCGGCATCGTGGTGCGGGACGGCGGCCCCGGCGTCGTCGACCTCGACATCCATGTGCGGGTGGCGTGGGGCGCCGCCATCCCCGAGCTTGCCCGGCAGGTGGAAGCAGCCGTGCGGCAGCGATGCGCGGCTCTCCTCAGCATCGAGCCCGGTAGGGTCACGCTGTTTGTTGACGAGATAGCCGGTGCCGGCGGAGGCCGGTTTCTGCAAGGAGGGCTAGAGGATGCCCGAATACCTGCCGCTAGGAGCTTTTCGGCAGGGACTTCTTCCGGGTGATTGCCGCTCTTGTGCCTGGTGGCAGACCACCGGCAAGACGGTCCATCGGGGAGAGGCGGCCGCCGAGAAGCACCGTGAGTGGGTGACGGAACTGGAGCACGACTGGGGATGTGCCGGTCTGCTCGTGTACGAACCGGCCGGCCGGCGAGGTGGTGGCAGGCTCTGAAGAGACGGCCGTTTCCGCCTCGATCCATTTCGCCCCGGCATCCTCGCTTGCCCGGTTCCGGGAACTCCCCTTCCCACCCTTGCCCGCGTCCTCCGCCCTGTTGTTCTGCTTCCACGCGGAGGAAGATGCGCCGCGCTTGCTGGCGAAGCGCCTCATCCGGAAGGCGCTGTACGACTTGAGAAACCGCGGGGTGCAAGAGGTGTACGCCATCGCGCACTGGCCGGAGGGATGCGCCGATGCCCAGGACTGCAGGTTCTTCTCCACCGAGCTCCTCGCCGCCAACGGGTTCGCGGAGGTCGCCCACAATGGGCATCTCTGCCTGATGCGGGTGGATAACCGGGGTCTCGTCTCCTTGATCGGCCAAGTGGAGACGGCGGTCCGTCGTGTCTTTGCGAACGAGCCTGCTCCCAGTCCCGCGGCGTGGGTCAAGGGAGGAAACGGAGCAGAGCAAGGCACACCATGAGCCGGTGGCGGCCAAGGAACAGCGGGTGGATGCTCCTTGCCGCCATCGTGCTGCTCGTGGCGGGGGTCGCAATGTCCCTGGCCGGCGCTCCGTCGGGCGCGGCCGCTCAGACCGGCGCCGCGCCCGTCTGGATGACAAAGGCCACCGGGATCATCGATCCCGCCCTCGCCGGCTACCTCACCAAGACCATGAAGCAGGCCGCCGACGCCGGCGCCGCCGCGCTGGTCATCGAGATCGACACGCCCGGCGGCCTCGACACCGCCATGCGCCAGATCATCCAGGGCGAGCTCGATTCGCCGATACCGGTGGTTGTCTACGTGTACCCCGATGGGGCTCGGGCGGCGTCGGCAGGCGTCTACATCCTCATGGGGTCCGACGTGGCTGCAATGGCCCCGCAGACCAACCTGGGGGCGGCAACACCGGTAGCCCTGGGTGGCACTATGGACGACACCATGAAGGCGAAGGTCACCAACGACGCCGCCGCCTACATCATCGCTCTGGCCAAGAACCACGGCCGCAACGCCACCTGGGCCGAGGAGGCGGTGCGCAAGTCGGTCTCACTTCCGGCCGACCAGGCGCTCGCCCAGAACGTCGTGGACTTCGTCGAGCCTGATCTGCCATCGCTGCTCGCGGCGATGGACGGCTTCGTGACCCAGCCCAAGGGATTAGTCCTGCATACCGCGGGAGCGCCCGTCAAAGAGGTCGAGATGGGCTGGATGGCCAGGTTCCTTCACGCCATCGCCAACCCCGACATCTCCTACATCCTCATCACCCTAGGGATGCTCGGCATCATCTTCGAGATCGCGACCCCAGGCCTCGGAGTGGCCGGAATAGCGGGTGTCATCGCCCTGCTCCTTGGCTTCTACGGGCTCGCCGTACTACCTGTGAACTATGTCGGGATCGCCCTCGTCGTGCTGGCAATGGTCCTGTTCATTGCCGAAATCAAGGTCCAGAGCTACGGCATGCTGGGAATCGGCGGAGCGGTGGCGCTCATCCTCGGAGGCCTGCTCCTCTTCAACACCTCGGCCTCGTACCTCAAGGTCGGCTGGCCGGTGCTCATCATCGTCGCGCTGCTCACTCTCGCGTTCTTCACGCTCGTCGTCGCGAAGGCGCGCGGAGCGTTGCGGCGACCGCAGGCCACCGGCTCGGCAACGTTTGTGGGGGCACACGGCGTCACCCTCTCGCCGCTCGATCCGCAGGGTCAGGTGCGGGTGCGGGGAGAGATCTGGAGGGCCCGGACGGAAGGAGAAGTCCTGCTTAAAGATGAACGGATAGAGGTATTAAGGGTGGAAGGACTCACGATGGTGGTGCGCCGCCTCACGGGACCGGACATCGGCTCCCAGATGGAACTTGCGCCAGAGCAGTAAGGAGAGGTCATGAGTACAGCTGCAATCGCCGGCATTGTCATCGCGGTGATCATCGTGATCATCGTCTTGGCAGCCTCCATAAAGGTGTTCCCCGAGTACCAGCGGGGGGTCATCTTCCGGCTGGGCCGGCTCATGCCTCCCAAGGGACCAGGCCTCTTCTTCATCATCCCCATCGTCGATAAGGTGGTCCGCGTGGACCTGAGGACCATCACCTTCGACGTCCCCGCCCAGGAGGTCATCACCAAGGACAACGTGCCGGCGAAGGTCAACGCCGTCGCCTACTTCCGGGTGGTCGACCCGTCGAGGTCGGTCGTGGAGGTGCAGAACTTCGTCGCGGCCACCTCTCAGATCGCGCAGACCACGCTGCGGAGCGTCCTGGGTCAGTCCGACCTGGACCACCTGCTCACCGAGCGCGACAAGCTGAACGCCCGGCTCCAGGAGATCATCGACGAGCAGACCGAGCCCTGGGGCGTCAAGGTGAGCATCGTGGAGATCAAGGACGTCGAGATCCCGCAAGCATGCAGCGGGCCATGGCCCGCCAGGCCGAAGCCGAACGAGAACGGCGGGCGAAGGTCATAGCCGCCGAGGGCGAGTACCAGGCGTCGGAGAAGCTGTCTCAGGCGGCGGACGTGTCTGTCGAGAAACCCGGCCGCGATCCAGTTGCGGTACCTGCAGACTCTGGCCGAGATAGCGACGGAGAAGAACTCGACCACCATCTTCCCGGTGCCCATCGACCTCATAGAGCCGTTCCTCAGGAAGGCGCAGTCCTCATAGCAGCACTGAGTGCGCCCAGACCCCTCGAGCCCTTGTCCCGGCTGCGTTTCACGACTCCTCCTTCAAGGGCCCGAAGGGCTTGGGCGAACCCCAACAGCCACGTGGCTTCGCCTTTCTGACTCTCTTCTTGGCCGGGGCGCCTGACAGCGCCTCTTTCTGTGACGCGGCTCGCTTCGCATCGCCTGTCAGGAGAGGCCGAGCTGCAACTTGACGGCCCGCTCCACCCGCTCCAGATCGGAGGCGGACAGGCTGCCGGCCAGATTTGAGAGGCGGGTCTTACTCACAGTTCTCAACTGGTCGGCCATCGCCTTGGCGGGCCGTCCGGACAGAGTGACCAGAGCCTCGCCCGGATAGACACGCTCTGCCCTGGTCGTGAAAGGCACCACCTGCACGCGGTTGAGGTGGCGATTGGCCGCATCGTTACTGATGATGAGAGCCGGCCGCTCCTTGCAGATCTCACCCTCAGCTCCCTGGCCAAAGGTGACCCACCACACCTCACCCCGCTTCATCGGGCGCTCCTTCGATTTCCAGGGCATCACCCGGGGCCGACTCTATCCAAGAAAGCGCCTCGGCCTCTCGGGCTGAATCTGCGGCCATCGCCGCGTATCCTTCGTCCAGGTCACCCAGGACGACATGCGGTCTGGCGAGAGCCTCGAGAAAACTACTGATATGTCGCGGTCCCACCACTGTGCGCAACCCTTCGTATACCTCTTCGTCCATGGTGATCGTGAGCTTCTTTCTCATGGTGCCATCCCCTATACGTGTAGTATACGTATAGAGTACCACCGGGTAACCCCCCCCCGGACATGCTGTGCTTCTCCGGCCAAGAGTATCGAGACGGGACGAGGGGCGGCTGGTACCTTCGTCGCGTTCTGGCAGCGCCGGCCCTCCGGCAGGTAGCAGTCGGCGGGGATGGCCGCTCCGAGGTGCCGCTGCCTGCCCGCGTGTGCTATAAATACCGGGCTGCGCCTGGGGGTATAGCTCAGATGGGAGAGCGGCGCGTTCGCATCGCGCAGGCCAGGGGTTCGAGTCCCCTTACCTCCACCTAGTCTTTCGGCGAACCGGCGGAGGTGACGAGGGAACATGGCCGGCTCCATGCTCGAGATCTCCGTCCGCACCCCGGAACGCGAAGTCTTCGTCGATATCAGCGAGCGCGTCCAGACCGCCGTGTGCCAGGCCGACCCAGGATTCAGCGGCGTCATCACCGTTTTCGTGCCCCATACCACAGCGGGGATCACCATCAATGAGGGCGCCGACCCTTCCGTGATCCGCGACATCGTGGAGAGCCTGCGCCGGCTCGTCCCCCGCGACGCTGGATACCGTCATGGGGAGGGCAACTCCGACGCCCACATCAAGGCCTCGCTCATGGGCAGCTCGGTCCTGGTCCCTGTCGGGCAGGGAAGGCTCCGGCTCGGCACCTGGCAAAGCATCTACCTGGCGGAGTTCGACGGTCCTCGTGACCGCCGGGTGTGGATAGTCCCTGTTTCCGCTCGCGACGAAGGGAGCACCGCATGAACGCCGACCAAGACCGGGCGCCGGAGAGCGCCGAAGCCGCGGGCGCCCACGAGCCGGCCCGCTTGTGCGAGAGGATCCTGAGGGACTTCATCGCCGATCCGGCCAGGAACAACATGGGCCCGGGCGGAAGCGACCCGGCGTGGGAGGACTTCCTGCTGGGGTTCGCGGCAGGTGATGACCCGCTGTTCGAAGACCTGAAGCTCCACGCCGGGCCGCGACACTGGACCCCAGCCGAGGCCTTCGCGCGCGGCCGCGAGGCGCGACCGCGGCGCCAACCCAGCGAAGTACCCCGCGGAGCCGGTACGCCGTCCGCCCGGCCCGGTGACCTCACCGTCGTCAGCTGGGCGGTCTGCCAGACGGAGGCCACGAAGGCGGCCAACCGGCGCGAGACCCGCATGCCATCGGAGCCCTGGGCCCGCTCCCGCATCTATGGGCAAGAGGGCAACGTGGCGCTTCATCGCGTGATGCTCGATACGCTGCTCGCCGAGGGATACGAGGCGGTCGCGCCCTCGCTGCTGCCCGCCTGGGCCGAGGCCGATCCCCACACGAACGGCTGGGTCTCCACCTGGTCCGAGCGCCACGTGGCCTACGTCAGCGGCCTGGGGACGTTCGGTCTGGCGGGCGGTCTCATCACCCGGAAAGGTCAGGCCATACGGCTTGGGTCGGTGGTGGTCAAGGCAGTGATCCCCGCCACGCCTCGACGCTACGACGGTCCCTTCGCCTACTGCCTGCACTACAGCGGAGACGGCTGTGCCGCCTGCGCCGACCGCTGCCCCACGGGCTCGATCAGCGTCGAGGGGCGGGACAAGGAAGCGTGCGCGCTCCATCTCAAGCCCCGCAGCGCAGAATACGTCAAGCGCCAGTACGGCTTCGACGGCTACGGGTGCGGTCTATGCCAGACGGCGGTGCCCTGCGAGTCCGGCATCCCCGAAGGATTGGCGCCAGCCGAAGACTAGGAGCTGAGACCGCCCCGCCGGCCTGCGGCGCGGCTAGCTGGGCGGCTTGTCTCCCGGCTCGTCATTACCGTCCCGACCGGCGCCATAGCTCTCGTCCGTCGTATCGGCTTCCTCGAGGTCGTAAGGGCTCAGCCGGCCGGCGGGCGCGCCGTAATCGGCGCTGTCGGCCTCGACCTCAGCGCCCTCCAGGCCATCGGCGCTTTCCGCCGCCACCCAGGTGCCCATGGCCGCGTCATATCGCTGCTCGGGACGGTCGAGATAGTGGTCGGTGAAGTCGTGCACCGGGATGACGGCCGAACCCGCCCCGGCCAGCCGGCGGCGGCGGCGCCACAGGATGGTCCGCCACACCGACAGAGCCAGCAACAAGATCCAGGCTATGACTTCCAAGACCTGGCCGATCGTGTTCGCCCCGGTCCGCCCGTAGGTCAACGTCACGTGAGTCTGGGTGGGGATGACCATCATGAACGAGGGCGACGCCAGGTAGGGACCGTCCGCTCCCTGCACATGCCAGTTCGGGAAGTAGGAGATCTTGACCCAGACCGGCTTGCCTATCCCCGCGCTGTCGACATCGAAGGAGAACTTCTCGTTCTCCAACTTTTCACCGATGACGTGGCCTTCGGTCTGGATGGGCACGACCGGCGGCGTTGTGGCCTGGTCGGCGGTGATGGGAGCGAACTGCTGGAGAGCCGGGTCGCCGTTGTCCCACACGATCGGCGTCTCGAGGGCGTCCATGTTCTTCACGTACCAGTCGACCGCCATATCCCGCCACTCGGCCTGCGGCATGTCGATCCGCACCGGCTGATTCTTCATCACCTCGGCGTAGCCCGTGGTGCCGGCGATGCGGAAGACGTTGTAGTCGCCGTCGTTGTAGAGGAGTTCAGCCCGCGGATCCGCCTTCGTGGCTGTGGTCACCTCTTCTGTGCAGGTGAGGAAGTAGGGGATGTTCATCAGCTGGAGATGGGTGATGCCGTTCGGGACGTCGAGGGTGGGGTAATCGACCCCGATGATCGCGTTACTGGCTTCCTTGGACAGCTCCGCCTGGTTGATGAAGTGGAAGGGGGCGGTGAAGGAGGCCTCCATGAGGGTGCCTTCCATGGTCGCCAGGCCGGTCCAGTAGGGGATGATCTCGAAGGCGCGCGGCGTGCCGAACTCGTCGATCTTCTGGTTGTGCTCCACCATCACCCGGCCGGGCGGGTCGAGCGTCGCGATGAAGTCGTTTATCCGCTGGTACTGGGGCCACTTGGTCTTGCCCTCGTACCCTGAGTAGTTCCATTTGATCCAGCCCATTGCCGTGCTGCTGGACGCGATGACAGCTAGGCCGACGACCACCGCCAACATGGGGACGTAGATACGCCTGGCGGTTATCCCTTTCCAACTGAAGAGGTCGTGCACCATCACAGTGAACGGTCTCATCAGCCAGACGGCGCCGTAGGCGGCCCACATGTGGAGCGAGAAATACCAGAAAGGCACGACCCGAGCATTCCACAGCCGTCCGCTTGGAAGGATCTTGTAGACCAGGACGGTGATCAGGCTCATCCAGAGCAGAGGCAGCAGCTTGCTCTCTCGCTTGGCAACGGCGAAGGCGGCGCCGATGATGGCCAGAGCCGCCACGGGATACAGCGCGGGGGGAAGAAGATCCTTCCACCCCAACTGGTCCCACGCCATGTGCGCGGTCCACTCCAGGTTGGCGATGAAGGGCAGCGACCAGAAGGCGGTGAGCGCGAACCCCATCAGAGCGACAGCGGCGAGGTATCCGAATGACCGCCAGCGGGGGTTTACCAGCAGCAGCCCCGGCGAGATGAAGACCAGGGCGATCGTGGGCACGATGTGCGAGAGCACCAGCGCCATCAGAATGAGGCAGTTGAGCACAAAAAGCATGTTGAAATGCGGCTTCTCCATGCCCCGGTACATCGTCCCCAGGAACAAGAAGACCAGGGCAAAGCTGAGCATGTAGCCGAACTCGCCGGCCAAAGTGCTCTTTACGTTGCCGCCGTAGATGGAGTAGCTCTCCATGAAGAGCATGGCGACCGCGAAGACGGCGGCCAGCATCGGGAACGGCCTCCGGACCCGCCACAGGCGCCCCATCGCGTAGGCCGTCGCCGGCAACGCGAAAACCCCTAGAACCGTGATGAGCTTGAACGCGACCTGGTAGGGCAGGATCCAGTTGAGGATGGCGATGAGCAGGAATGGGAACGGAAAGTAGAAGGTCAGCATGGGCATGCCGGCATACCAGCCCGGCGCCCAGCCGGTCAGTCTGAAGTGGGGCAGGAGCTCCTGGATGAGGTACTGGGCCGGATAGTGATGGGCCCCGGTGTCGCCGCCCGAGGTCGTGGTCAGGCTGAACAGCAGGTTCGGCTTGTAGAAGATGAGGAGAACCGTATAGATGACGAGGAACGCGATGAGGGTGGGCACCCAGTCCCAGATATCTCCCCTTTCGACCAGGTCCTCCCGCTCACGAACCCGCATTCTTCTCCTTCCACAAGATAAGCCGCAACCTGAGTAACGCCCGCATGGTGCGGGGTATGCGACGTACTATAGACGAACGCGCCTTCCTTTTCTCCTCCACCGTGACGGGGATCGCCGCCACCTTCACCCCGCCGCGCCGCGCGCGGATGATCAGCTCCGTGTCGAAGATGTCCTGCCGCATGACCGTCTGGGGCGCGTACTTCTGCACCACCTCCCGCCGGAGGGCCTTCATGCCGTGAGTATCGTCCATGTGCGGGTCGAACAAGACCCTGAGGATGGTGGTGAACCCGTACGAGATGAAATGGCGGACCGGAGAGCGCTTGTCCTCCGCGCCCTCCATCAGCTTGCTGCCCACCACGATGCCGGCGCCCCCGGCGAGCAGATCGCCTGCCGCGAGCATGAAGGGCACGTCGTGAAAGTCGATGTCGAAGTTGACGATGTAGTCGCCGCGCCCCGCGAGCATGCCGGTCTTCATGGCGTAGCCGTAGTCGGGGATAGGGACGCGCAAGGCCTGGATGCGGGGATTGGCGGAAGCAAGGGCGATGCACATGTCGGGCGTCTCGTCGACGCTGCCATTCTCCGCAAGGATGAGCTCGTAGTCGACGCCCCGGGCCTCCATCTCGGTCACCAGTTCGGCCACTTCGGCGTTGAGGCACTCGGCTTCGTTGTGGATGGGGATGACCACCGAATACCGGGGGGTCGGATCGAGTGGCCCGCCGATCAGATCAGGCATGTTCTTCCGTTTCGAGCTCGTCCTTTTCCACAACTTCCTTTTCGACTCCACCCCCGGTCACATCGGTTTCGGAAACGTCGTCCTTTGTTGAGCTCGATTCAGAATGAAGCTGCGGCCGCCGAGATTGCACTGGACGGCGCGACCGCGCGCCTCTGAATCGAGCTTTTGAGCGCAGTATGCCGGAAGGCAAGATACCGGCTCCCGAGAAAATTCCAGACTACCGCCACCGCGGCGGCTATGAACGCCTTGCCCTCGCGTGCCGCGAAGGAGCCCGAAGTAGTCCACAGCCCCAGTAGGCTGAAGACCACGATGTTGACTATGAGCGGGGGCAGGTTGACCAGGAAGAACAGGCCGAATTCACGCCCCGTCCGGCCGGAGCCCTTTGCGCCGAACGTCCAGATACTTGTTCCAGACGAAGCTGTTGCAGATGCCCAGGATGTAAGACATGGTTTTGGCGGCGATGTCCGGCATGCCGGGGATAAGCGTCAACAGATAGAAGGCGCCCAGATCGACGACGGTGTTGAGCAGCCCCACGACAAGGAAACGAACGGCCTGGCCGGACACGCGGTCGCGGCGCAAGAGCCGGGAAATGGCGGAAGGTATGCGAATGGAAATCACGGGCCATATGCTAACATCCGACGCCCATGGCAGCCCCTCCCGACATCCAAACAGGGCCCGGGAAGGGCTCGATTCAGAACGAAGATTCGCCGCCAGGCCGCGATGGACGCGAGGGAGGGAAGGACGCAGGAAGCACCCGTAGCGGCGCTACGGGTGCGCCCGAGGACGAGCATCGCGCCGTCCAGTGCGGACTCGGCGGCCGCAGCTCGTTTTGATCGAGCCATAGGACCGTGGCCTTCCGCACTATCGGGTGCAAGCTCAACCAGTGCGAGACCGCTCAGATGCAGGAGACCCTGCTTGCCGAAGGCTACCAACTTGTCGACTGGGATGGGACCGCCGATATCCGGGTCGTGAACACCTGCACCGTCACCGCGAAGAGCGACCGCACCTGCCGCCACGAAATCCGGCTCGCGAAACGCCTGGACCCCGAGTGCGCGGTAGTGGTGACGGGCTGTTACGCCCAGATCGACCCTGAAGCGGTGGCCGCCATTCCCGGCGTAGACCTGGTGCTGGGGAACCTGGACAAGCTGCGGCTGGCCGAGCATCTGGCGTCGACGACCGCCGGGGCCGCAAGCACGCGCGCTGGCGCCGACTCGCTGGCGGCCGGCTCTTTCCGTCTCCCCCTATCCCGAGCACCCTGAGTTCGAGGGCGAGTTCTTCACTCACTTCTACGGCTACACCCGCGCTTTCCTCAAGGTCCAGACCGGCTGCGACTCTCACTGCGCCTACTGCATCATCCCCTTGGCGCGCGGGCCGGCGCGGAGCATGCCCAAGGCCGACGTGCTCCGGGAGGTGGACCTGCTCGCGGAGCGTGGTTTTCGCGAGGTGGTGCTCACCGGCATCAACCTGGGAAGCTGGGGGCGCGACACCGGAGAGGGGCCGGTCGCCGGCCTGCTGCAGACGTTGCTGGCTGCGGGGGCGCCGGCTGCGAGCGGCGCGGCGCCGACCCGACCGCTTCCGGACGCCTCGCCATGGGCCGCTACCGGCTCAGTTCCATCGAACCGCTCGAGGTCGACGAAGCGCTCATGGCAGTCGTCGCCGACGCCGGGGATACCGTCGCCCGCCACTTTCACCTGCCCCTGCAGAGCGGCAGCGACTCCGTCCTTCGGCGCATGAACCGCCCCTACACCGCCGTGGAATACCTGGCGGTGGTGGGCGAATTGGCCCGCCGCTTCCCGGACGCGGCCATCGGCGCCGACGTGATCGCCGGTTTCCCGGGCGAGAGCGAGGCTGAGTTCGAGGAGACCGTCGCCTTCATCGAGCATGCACCGCTCACCTATCTGCACGTGTTCAGTTACAGCGACCGTCCGGGCACCAAAGCCTCCCAGATGAAGCCGAAAGTGTCCCCGGATACGATCCACGAACGCAGTCTGCGCTTGCGCGCGTTGGGAGAGCGTAAGAATGCTTCGTTTCGCGCTACGCTGAGAGGGACCGAGCAGCGAGTCCTGGTCCTCAGGGAGCGGGACACTGCCGGCCGGCTGGTGGGCATCACCGGGAACTATGTGGAGGTCCTGCTGGACGGTGAGGACGAACTCATGAATCGCTTCGTTCGGGTCCGGCTGGAAGAAGCCGGTGAGGACGGCCGCTGGACGGTGACGCTGTTGCACCTCGAAGGGTCCGGCGCCGCCGCGAAGCCGGCGGCGCCCGAGGAGTCTGACCTGATGCGCGCCCTGGTGCAGCGGGTCCAGCGCGCGTCGGTCGAGGTGGAGGGCGCGATCGTGGGCGAGATCGGCCCGGGTCTGCTCCTGTTCGTCGGGGTAGGTAAGAACGACCTCGATGAAGACGGGGGCTTCACGCGCGCCCGCGGGCTGGCCGACAAGGTGGCAAACCTGCGCATCTTCTACGACTCCGAGGGGAAGTCCAATCTGTCGCTTCTCGACACGGGGGGAACCGCTCTGGTCATCAGCCAGTTCACGCTCTTCGCCGACTACCGCCGCGGCAGGCGGCCGTCATTCAGCGACGCGGCCGACCCGGGGCCGGCCGAGGCCCTGGTCGAAGAATTCCGGCTGGCCCTGGAACGTCTCGGCGTCTCCACCGCCTCGGGACGCTTTGCCGCGCACATGATCGTCTCGCTGGTGAACGACGGCCCCTATACCATCCTGGTCGATACCGACGAGCTGGAGTCTCCCCGGCGGGGAGTCCACCGGGCCGGGCACGCGCCGGTGGCGGCGCTCGCGACGCCAGACGGTGGCGACTGACATGAGGCTGCCCGACTATCACACCCACACGGCCCGTTGCGGGCACGCCCACGGGACCCCGGCCGAGTACGTGGAGGCGGCCCGGGCGGCCGGGCTGCTCGCCATCGGAGTCGCCGATCACCTGCCGCTCCTGCCCGACCCGGACCCGGAGCTGTCGATGGAAGTCTGCGAACTCGGCGCCTACGTCGGCGAAGTGTTGGAGCTCAAAGCCGCGTTCCCCGGATTCGTGCTTCTCGGAGTCGAGGCCGACTACCGGCCGGAGACCGTGTCCGAGGTCCGCTCGCTGCTCGAGGGCCAGCCGTTCGACTACGTCATCGGGTCGGTGCACCATCTCGGGGACTGGGGGTTCGACGACCCCCGGCAGATGGAGGGATACGGTTCCCGCGAGATCGACGACGTGTGGATCGACTACCTGGAACTGGTGGGCGAGGCGGCCGAGTCCGGCCTCTTCACCATCCTGGGGCACCTCGATCTGGTCAAGAAATTCGGCTACCGGCCCACCCGCGCGCTGAACACCGAGTTCGACCGCGTGGTGGAACGCATCTCACGGGCGGGAGTGGCCATCGAGATAAACACCGCCGGGCTGCACAAGCCCGTGAAAGAAGCGTACCCGTCGTCCGCGATCCTCCAGAAGCTGCGGACCGCGGATATCCCGATCACATTCGGCTCCGACGCGCACCGGCCCGAGGAAGTGGGAAGGGACTTCGCCCACGCGGCCGAGCTCGCTCGGACGGCCGGGTACGACGAGTTCGCCACGCTCGAGCTCGACCCGGCAGGCGGGCGGGCGCGCCTCCGACAGACACCCTTCCCGGCGACATCGGCGACAGGCCGTCCAGACGCGCCCGGGGGCAGCAGCGAGGCTCACCGACCATGAAAGCCGCCGTCATCTTCAATCCCTCCTCTGGCCGAGGCCACGCGAGCGCCATCGCCTCGGCCATCGAACGGGGGCTTACGAAGCGCGGCCTGCGAGTGCGAGCTCCACGCGACCCGTCATGCCAAGGAGGCCATCATCCTGGCCGAGCGCTTGGCCCCCGGGGCCGATATCGTCGTAGCGATAGGGGGAGACGGGACCGTCAACGAGATCGCCAACGGGATGGCCTGCGCCAGGGACAAGAGCGCTCCCGGCACCGTCCAGCCGCTCTTGGGCATCATGCCGGCCGGAACGGTCAACGTTCTCGCTCTCGAGCTTGGCCTGCCGTTCCAGGTGGAGCGAGCGTGCAATGTCATCGCCGGTCCCAAGACCATCTCGCTGGACCTGGGCAAAGTCAACGGCCGCCGCTTCCTCCTGATGATGGGCGCCGGGGTTGACGCGCTGACGGTTCGGAACATCGACCCCAGGGCGAAGAAACGCTTCAGGGAATTAGCTTTCGTGAGCACGGGGATAAAGACCGGATCTGGCCCAAACCCCCGATCTTCCTGGTTCGGACAAACGGCGAGGAGTACCGGGCGACCTTCTTCGTCGCCGGGAATAGCCGCTACTATGGCGGGCGCTTCGGGATCACCTCCATGGCCGACCCCACCGACGGCGTCCTCGACCTGGTCCTCTATACCGGAATAGGCCGGCCGGGCCTTGCAGCCTTCTGGCTAGGGGTGCCGAGCGGCCTGCATGTGCACAACAAGAACGTGCTCTACCTGCACGCGCAGAAGGCGGAGGTGCTCCCGCTCGAAGACCGCGATCCCATCTGGTTCCAGACCGACGGCGAACTGGCCGGGAGGCTGCCGGCGACCGTGGAGATAGACCCGCACGCGATCGAGGTGCTGGTGCCCTAGCCGACGCCGCAACGGCGCCCTCGCGCGGGTGGAACAGGCGTCGCTTAGCGCAGCACGCCGATCAGGTCCACCGCATCCAGGTTGATGTACGTCCCGGTCGCTGCGGCCCGCTTGGAGCCGGTCCATTCGATCGTGACCGTGTGGTCCCCAGGGACGAGGAAGCCGGTGGACCAGACCCGCTGCTTGTAGACCGCGGTCGCGTTGTACAAGTCCACGGGGACCGGGTCACCGCCGTCCAGCCTGATCCTGGCGACGCCGTAAACCGGGCTCTTCTTGGCGATGACGTCCAGCTTGACCCCCGTGAACTGGATGGTCACCTTGGCCCCCGAGGAGTTCGCGAACCGGAAGCTGCCACCCGAGGCGTCGGCCACGTTCGAAGCGGTCCAAGCGGCTGCCGAAGGCCCCCAACCGAGGCGGGAGTCCTTCTGCTCGAAGCGCGTCGCGGCGGCCAGGGTCCCGAGCACATCGAAGGCGTCCGCGCTTATGTTGGTCCCAGTCGCTGATTGGTTCTTGTCGCCGGTCCATTCAATCTTGACAGTGTGCAGCCCGTTAGCCAGTTTGCCGGTGTCCCAGACGTTTCGCTGATAGAGGGCGCCCGAGTCGTAGAGGTCCACCGCGGAACTCGCCGCGCCGTCGACCGTCACCTTGGCGACGCCGTACGCCGGGCTCTTCTTGGCGAGCCAGGACAGAGAGGTGCCGAGAAAGGGGACCATGACGGATGAGCCCGAAGAATTGGCGAACCGGAAGCTACCCCCGGACGCGGATGCCGCCGACGATACCGTCCAGACGCCGGCGTAGGCCAGCCCGGCGTCACCTTGCTCGTAGCGGTTGATCACCGGGGCCTGAAGCAGGTTGCCTACAAGGTCGAATGCATCGATGCTGATGTTGGTGCCGCTCGCCCCGGGGTTCTTAGAGCCGGTGCATTCGATAACGACCGTGTGCACGCCCCCGGCCGGCACATTCAATTCGTAGACCTTCTCTCGATACATAGGGGTGAAGCTGAAGAGGTCGAGTAGCGAGTAGCTCTTTGTGTCCCCGTCGACCGTCACCTTGGCGATGCCGTACACCGGGCTCTTCTTGGCGATCCAGGCGAGATAGGTGCCCTCGAAGACCATGGTGACCGAAGCTCCGGGCGAGGCAGCGAAGCGGAAGCCTTCCCTCCGAAGCGGCCGCGGCACCCGAGGCCGTCCAGGAGCCGCGGTAGGCCAGCCGGGTATCGTTCTGCTGGTAGCGGGCGACGTAGGTGAAGTCGTCGGTGTGCCCGGTCGGGTCCGAGGCGCCGCCGGCGGCGGTGACGACGACGTCCACGACGCCCGCGGTGTGGGCGGGCGCGGTCGCCGTGATCTTGGTGGGAGAGTTCACCACGTAGTTGGCTGAGTTCACGCCCCCGAAGGTGACCGCCGAGGCGCCGCTCAGGCCCAGGAAGCCGGAACCTGTGATCACGACCGAGGTGCCGCCGCTCGTGGGCCCGGATGCGGGCGCCAACGTCGTGACGGCGGGCACGGTCACCGGGTAGGCGGCGGCGGTGAAGATCTCGTAGTCGGTGCCGTCGTACCCGGCCCAGACGATCCGGTCGCCGGAGATCTGCGGCTGCATCTCGTCGCGACTGTTAGCGGTCAGCTTGACGGTACTGCCCGCCGGGGTCCAGGCGAAGACCTCGTAGTCGGTGCTGTCCTGGCCGATCCACGCGACCCGATCGCCGGAGACCACCTGGCGCTCTTCCTGGTACGTATCCTTGGTCAGCTGGACGGTGCCGCCGGTCGGGGTCCACGTGAAGATGTCGCGGTCGGTCCCGTCGTTCGCGTGCCAGACCATGCGGTCGCCGGAAACCACCGGGTAGCTTTCCTGGAGCGGCTTCGAGGGGATCTCTCCAATCCCGCCGCTCGGGGTCCAGGTGACCACCATGGGGGCTGCGCCGGTACGCAGCCAGACGACCCGGTCGCCGGAAACCGCTACCTGCTCGCCGACGTGCCCGTCGGTCGTCAGCCGGACAGTGCCGTCCTCCGGGGTCCAGGTGTAGGCCTCGAAGTTCCCGACCCAGGCCACGCGGTCACCGGACAGTTCCGGCCACCCCGCGCCGAACTGGTGTAGTTGGGCAATCTCCACGATCCCCTCGCCGGGCGTCCATGTCATCATCTTCGGCCCTGTGTACCAGGCGATCCGGTCCCCGGACACCTGGGGCACGTAGTCCCGCCACGTGTTGTTGGTGACCCGATGAGTCCCGCCGGCCGGGGTCCAGGTATAGATCTCCTCCCCGGCGGCGAGGCTGCTGACCCACACCACCCGGTCGCCGGAGACCTTCGCGCTGTGATCGTTCACCGAGTTGGAGGTCAACTGGACCACCCCGGTCCCGGGCGTCCAGGTGAAGATCTCGCTGTCGGTCGCGTCGTGCCCGGTCCAGACGACCCTGTCCCCGGAGACCTGAGGCGCAGTGTCGCTCCGGCTGTTCGAGCTCAGTTGGGTGACGAAGTAGGCCTCCGTGGCGGCCGTGGCACTCGCAGGCGTGAGCACGGCCAAGCTCACCAGCAGCGACGCCAAAAGCGCCGCCACCAAAACGACGAGAACGACCCTTCTCTTCATGGTGTCCCTACCTCCTGACGGGCCTTTTGCTAGGTGGCGGTTGCCCCGAGCCGGTCTTGGTGCCGGTCCACTCGAAGGTCACGGTGCGGTTTCCGGGGACGAGGAAGCCGCTCGACCATACCGTCTGTCTGTAATTGGTGGTGGCGCTACGGAGGTTCGGGGTGAAGGTGGTTGTCCCGTCGAGCGTCAACCCTCAGGGTGCGGACGTCAGCGTCCCCACCACGTCCACGGCGTCGATGGTGATGTACTTGCCCGCGGCGCTCCCGGTGTTGCGAACGATCCGCACGTTGTGGGCGCTGTTGGCGATCGTGCCCGTGGACCAGACGTTCACCTTGTAGAGGGCCCCAGCTGGGTTGGCCAGGTTGATGGTCGCCACCTTTACGCTATCCAGATAAACGTCGGCTATCCCGGTGGTGGTGCCCTTCATGGCGATCCAGTCCAGACGGGTGCCGGTGAAGTAGATGGTGACCGAGGAGTCAGTGGCGTTGGCCCGGCCATAGCTGCTGCCGGAAGCAGACCCAGTGGAGTACGGAGCCCAGTTACCGACATAGGCCAGGTGGCCGTCGATCTGTTCATAGCGGGTGGGCGTAGTCCCTGGAGTCACGTAGGTGTAGTTGTCGGCGACGGTATCGGCCGTCGATCCCCCGCCGGTCGTCACCCGTACCTGGACGGTGCCCGCCGCATGGGCCGGGGCGACCGCCGTTATCTGGGTGGCCGAGTTCACCGTGTAGCTGGTCGCGTTCACGCCCCCAAAAGTGACAGCCGCAGCACCAGTAATGTCCGTGAAGCCGGTCCCCCTTATGACGACCGAGGTGCCGCCGGCCGTGGAGCCCGAGGTGGGGCTGAGACTGGTGATGGTGGGTGGTGCGGACGTCAGGCTACCGACCACGTCCACGGCGTCGATGGTGATGTACTTGCCCGCGGCGCTCCCGGTGTTGCGAACGATCCGCACGTTGTGGGCGCTGTTGGCGATCGTGCCCGTGGACCAGACGTTCACCTTGTAGAGGGCCCCAGCTGGGTTGGCCAGGTTGATGGTCGCCACCTTTACGCTATCCAGATAAACGTCGGCTATCCCGGTGGTGGTGCCCTTCATGGCGATCCAGTCCAGACGGGTGCCGGTGAAGTAGATGGTGACCGAGGAGTCAGTGGCGTTGGCCCGGCCATAGCTGCTGCCGGAAGCAGACCCAGTGGAGTACGGAGCCCAGTTACCGACATAGGCCAGGTGGCCGTCGATCTGTTCATAGCGGGTGGGCGTAGTCCCTGGAGTCACGTAGGTGTAGTTGTCGGCGACGGTATCGGCCGTCGATCCCCCGCCGGTCGTCACCCGTACCTGGACGGTGCCCGCCGCATGGGCCGGGGCGACCGCCGTTATCTGGGTGGCCGAGTTCACCGTGTAGCTGGTGGCGTTCACGCCCCCAAAAGTGACAGCCGCAGCACCAGTAATGTCCGTGAAGCCGGTCCCCCTTATGACGACCGAGGTGCCGCCGGCCGTGGAGCCCGAGGTGGGGCTGAGACTGGTGATGGTGGGTGGTGCGGACGTCAGGCTACCGACCACGTCCACGGCGTCGATGGTGATGTACTTGCCCGCGGCGCTCCCGGTGTTGCGAACGATCCGCACGTTGTGGGCGCTGTTGGCGATCGTGCCCGTGGACCAGACGTTCACCTTGTAGAGGGCCCCAGCTGGGTTGGCCAGGTTGATGGTCGCCACCTTTACGCTATCCAGATAAACGTCGGCTATCCCGGTGGTGGTGCCCTTCATGGCGATCCAGTCCAGACGGGTGCCGGTGAAGTAGATGGTGACCGAGGAGTCAGTGGCGTTGGCCCGGCCATAGCTGCTGCCGGAAGCAGACCCAGTGGAGTACGGAGCCCAGTTACCGACATAGGCCAGGTGGCCGTCGATCTGTTCATAGCGGGTGGGCGTAGTCCCTGGAGTCACGTAGGTGTAGTTGTCGGCGACGGTATCGGCCGTCGATCCCCCGCCGGTCGTCACCCGTACCTGGACGGTGCCCGCCGCATGGGCCGGGGCGACCGCCGTTATCTGGGTGGCCGAGTTCACCGTGTAGCTGGTCGCGTTCACGCCCCCAAAAGTGACAGCCGCAGCACCAGTAATGTCCGTGAAGCCGGTCCCCCTTATGACGACCGAGGTGCCGCCGGCCGTGGAGCCCGAGGTGGGGCTGAGACTGGTGATGGTGGGTGGTGCGGACGTCAGGCTACCGACCACGTCGACCGCAGCGATGCTTATGTACTTGCCCGCGATGTTGGTGGTGTTCCAGACGATCATGACCTTGTGGGGACCGCCGGCGACAGTGCCGGTCGACCAGACGTTCACGTCAGGGACGGTGCTCGCGTTGGCCAGGTTGATGGTCGCCTTGAACACGTCGTCCAGGTAGACGTCGGCCTTGCCGGAAGCGTTGTCTTTCGTGGCGATCCAGTCCAGTTGGCTGCCGTTGAAGTACATGGTGACCGAGGAGCCGGTGGTGTTGGCGCGCTTGTATCCCGCGTAGCCCCCGCTGGCGCTCAACCATGCTCCAGAGAAGATGAAATGGGAATCGATGTGGTAGTAGCGGGTCGGCGAATCTGCCTCATATGTGTAGTCGTCGGCGCCGGTGTTGGCCGTCTGCCCGCCGACGGTCGTCACCAGCACCTGCACGGTGCCCGCGGCGTGCGCCGGGGCCGTCGCGGTGATCTGGGTCGGGCCATTGACGACGAACGTGGCCGAGGTGCCCCCGAAGGTCACACCCGAGGCCGTGGTCAAGTTGGTGCCGGTAATGGTGACGGTGTCGCCCCCGGCGGTGAGACCGCTTGTGGGGTCAAGGCTGCTGATAGTGGGCACTGCCACATAGGTGAAGTTGTCGGCGAGGGTGTCGGCGGTGCTGCCCCCCACGGCGGTGACCTGCACCCTCACGGTACCGGCGCTGGCCCGGGAGGGGGCGACCGCCGTTATCTGGGTGGAGGAGTCCACCGTGTAACTCGATGCGCTCACTCCCCCGAAGGTGACGGCTGCCGCCCCCGAGAGATTCACGAAGCCCGTGCCGGTGATGATGACGCTGGTGCCGGTGAGGGGGCCGTTCGCGGGACTGAGACTCGTGATAGTGGGAGCGGCCACGTAGGTGAAGTCATCGGCGGCGGTGTTGGCGGTGCTGCCCCCCACGGCGGTGATCTGCACCTGCACGGCGCCGGCGACATGAGCCGGGGCCACGGCGGTGATCTGGGTGGCGGAGTCCACCGCGTAGCTGGAGGCGTTGGTGCCCCCGAAGGTGACGGCCGCCGCCCCGGAGACGTCCACGAAGCCCGTGCCGGTGATGATGACGCTGGTGCCGGTGAGAGGGCCGTTCGCGGGACTGAGACTCGTGATAGTCGGAGCGGCCACGTAGTTAAGACTGCGGCTGGCGCTCCCGCCGGGGGTGGTAACCACCGCGGAGACGGTGCCGGCGGCGTGGCCGGGGGCGGTGGCGACGATCCAAGGTCCCCGGGCCGCCGGAGGTAGTCACCACCACGTCTACCGCACCGACAGCATGCGGCGGGGTGGCGCAGGTGATCGAGGTGGGGCTCACCACGCTCACGCCGGTGGCGTCGGTGCCCCCGAAGGTGACCGTGGCCCCAGCGACGAAGTTGGTGCCGGTTATGGTCACGCTCGTGCCCCCGAGGGTGGTGCCGGAGTTCGGGCTGACGCCGGTGACGGTGGGAAGAGGCGTCACGTAGTTCGGGAGCAGGAACTCAAAGGGCAGCGGAGGGATCTGCCCGGTGTTGTAGGGCAGTCTCCGATCCTCCCAGGGGGCGCCAAACAAGGCGTTGAAGTTCTGGAAGCTGCAGACCACATTCGCGCGGTCGAACTCCCCAAATTGCATCACACTCAGATAGCCGCTCACGGAAGCGGTCACATCCACGATGCTTCCAATGGGCAGGCCGGTAGAACGAAACGCGCTGACGTCGATCGCGTAGTTCCCGTTGGAGTCCGCGGTCGCTGTCCCCACGAGGTTGTTGGCAACGTTACCGCCATCGAAGTTCGGGTCGGCGGCATCTAAGCGGACCGTGACCGTAGCACCGGAGAGAATCACGGTGCCTTCGTTGCTTCCTTGGACAACCCCGCTGATCTGGGTGCCAACGCCATTATCTGAGGCATTGATCCCCGAGCCAGCCGCCGCTCCGATTCCGATGCCGGGGCCGGTCGCATCAGTTGAAGCCCAGAGAGTCGGTGCAATCATCAACAGAATGATGACCGCAGCGAAGAGAGCGGCAGCAAGACGGCCCCTGAGCATTACGCCTTTCACGTCTCCTCCACTCTGTTTGGGCGCCCACATGTATCTCAACGGCAATGGCTTAGCCGACTGCGATCTCGGCTTGGCTCGGATTCCTTGGCAGCCACGGCGCTGCTAGGGCAACGAGCGCCGACGATGTCTGCAGTATAGCGCTAGAACAGGACCCAAAGAACGCTGACCCGACGTCAGCCCTCCCCGAAGCTGTCACTCCCGACTCAGCCTGGTTCCTAATCCGGCAACAACCCCTCGAACGGGAACGGTGGGATCTGGACCCCTAGCGGCATGCGCCGATCTCCGCCCGAGCTCCCGAAGTCGTCGAAATCGACCTGCTCCGCGGTCTCATCGTAGGTGCCATAGACCAGTACCGAGGCGTGGCCATCGGCCGTCACGGTCACATCCACGATGCTTCCCGGGGTAGGGACTCGGTCGGGATCTCGAAGCGCCCTTGGGAGTCTGCGGTCCCAGTGCCGATGACGTTGCCGCTTGAGAATGGGTAGCGGGGATCGGCGGCGTTGTAGACGACCTTCACCTTTGCCCCGACAACCGTAGAGCCATCGGTGTCGAAGACCGTGCCGAAGATCTTGGCCCCAGGTACGGTCGTCCCGGTGGTAGAGGTGGGCCTCGGACTGGACGTAGTGGTAGACCGCGTGGTTGTGGTCCGCGGAGAAGCCGCGGTAGTCGTGGTCGTGGGAGAAGTGGTCGAGGGTCCCAGCGAGGAACTGGTCGAGGTGGCGCCGAGAGAACTGCCAGTTGTCTCTTCTGGGGCCGTCGTGGACCTTGAAGTTATCGAGCCGGAGACGGAAACAGGAGAAGACACGGTGCTGCCCGGCCGGCCTCCCGAAACGACCGTCGAGGTCGCTGTGGAGGCTCCTTCCGGCGTTGATGTGGGCAGTGTCTCGCTGCTGCACGCAGCGAGTATCACGCTAGTAATCGTGGCTGTGAGTATCACGCCGAGGACCGCAATCCCTCGGCTGCGCCAGCAGAGAGACGGGACGCCTACTCATCGACCGGTCCTAGCAGCGCCGGGGGGTGGAACTGGGCGTCGCTCATCCTCGGCCATGCTTCTCGTTCTCGCCGGTATCGCACGTGAGCCACACTATTTCGCGTTTGCCGTAGTTCCCCCCTGCGGCCATAGTTTCAGGCGCAGTGAAGCCTTGTCAAGCATCATTACCTTCGTGCTCGTGCTCCTGAGCCAGGCTCCTCCGCGGGAGCCAGCGTTGTCGTGGAAACATATGCACCTCCTACGAAGCGGAAGGCCACCAGCCCCCTAGGCATGGTGACCGAGGTGCCACCGGCGGTAGAATGTGCTAAATCGACACCCGAGGGGACCATGAGAGGGGCCAGGACCATCTACCTACTGATCGCCGCCCTCCTGCTCTTGGCCGGGCCAATGTCAGCCTTGATACAGTCAACGTGATCGGAGAACTGCCGCAGGGGTTTGAGTCGCACAGGGTATGCCCAGCGAAGGAGCGAGATTAGCATGAGAATCGGCCGAGAGTTCCTAGCCACATCACTGGCCACCCTTGCCCTGGCGCTTCTCCTTCTTCTCCCCGCCTCCGCCCTTGCCTCTCCCTCTTCAATCACGCTTCAGCCGGGCTGGAACCTGGTGGCCGCCGGTCCCGGGACGAGCTTCCCCAGCGTCCTCTTCGGCTGGGACGGCACCTCGTATGTGAGCACTGCCACCCCGGTAGCCTGGCAGGGCTATTGGTGCAAGGTGTCCCAGCAGGAGTCAGTGACCCTGGCCACGGTCTACGGCCCCCACGACACTTCTCTTGCCACCGGTTGGAACTTAGTCGGCAACCCCATGAGCTACCCGGCCACCCTCGCCCTACCCGCCGGCCGGGCGGCCTTCTTCTATGACGCAAGCGCCCAAACCTACGTCTCCACCTTGACCCTGGCCCCCGGCCAAGGCGCCTCGATACGAGGAGAGGCGGGAGAGTCAGTCGCTCTCTCACCTCCTGCCCCCGCAATCACCGCTCTCAGTCCCACCTCCGGCCCGACCTCCGGGGGCACCTCGGTCATCATCACCGGCGCCGCCTTCATGGGAGTGACGGAAGTGAGCTTCGGCGACACCACTCTTTCCACCTCTGGCTACACCGTCGATTCCGACACCCAGATCACGGCCACCGCCCCGAATCACACCGCCGGCGCCGTCAGGGTGCAGGTGACCGCCACCGCCGGTTCGACCGCCGGACACGTCCGCCGATGACTACACCTACGTGGCAGCCCCTACTATCGCGGTCAACGACTTCGCCAATTACCGCGTGTTCCAGCGCGACATTGGCGGAGTGTCAAAGAGCGTGACCATCAGCGGGACCTACGCGGACATGAACTGGAACCATGTGGAGGCGCGTGTCCTCACGCATGGAACCGGCGCGCCGGTGGTCGACTGGCTAGCGATCGATTCAACGCCCGACGGAGGAACGTTCTCCGGTAATCTCACGGTCCCACAGGGTGGCTGGTACAACATCGAAGTGCGTGCCCTGGACGGCGCAGGAGCAGTACTTGGCACCAGCCGCGGCACCAACAAGTGGGGCGTGGGCATGCTCATCCTCGTCATCGGTCAGTCGAACATGTCCGGCCGTGGTCAACCCCCCTTCACGATCGCAACTTCCGATCTGGCAGTCAACTACAGCAACGCCGGAAGATGGGAACACCTGGCCGATCCCTACGATGATGAGAGCCCCCCAGGCGCGGTCGACGAGGATGTAAGTGCCGGTGGATCGATGATTCCGGGCATCGCCAATTCGCTGCTACAGACGTTCGACTTGCCCATCGCTTTCGTGCCCTCGGCCAAGGGCGGTTCGAATCTCTACTCCCAGTGGTCATACCGGAATCCCTCGAATCATTACGACACGACCACGCTCTACGGCCAATCGATAACCAAGGCTCAGCAGGTCGGTGGGGTCGAGCTCATCATCATGCATCAGGGGGAAGCGGACCTGAGCGACGGACGCACCGAAGCGAACTACGAGGCGGATTTCGCCACCATGATCGGTCACTATCGACAAGACCTCTATTCCGACATTCCGATCTTTATCTGTCAGCTTGGAACAGTAGGCAGTGGGACCGACGCCCGCGCTACTGCCATCCGCAATGCGCAGCACGATGTGGATAACGGCACGAGCATCTTCATGGGCGCTACGGCGATGGAACTGCCGCGGATGGACACCTGGCACTACACCACGCCGGCGCTCACAGTGATCGGCAGCCGCATGGCCAATGCCATCAAGTACTACTTAGGTCGGTCAACCTACTACCGCGGTCCGTCAATCGATTCAGCGCGCTTCAGTGACGCGAATCGCAACCAGGTGATCGTGATGCTCGATCACCACGGCGGCACCGATGTCACCCCGGCAACCGGAATCACCGGCTTCGCGGTGTTCGACAACGGCTCGGGCGTGACCATAGGGTCGGCCGCGCGCTATTCCTCCAGTGCCGTTCTTCTGACCTTGTCGAGGTCAATTGCAGCCGGCCACACCGTGACTTTGCGGTACCTCTATGGGATGACGCCCAACCGTGTCCGGCCTCGCCAAAGACAACTCACCGCTTGCGCTGCCGCTCGAGAATACGACCGCTGATGTCACCGTCGACCCAGGCTCCAGATCAGCCACTACTCAGTCAGCCCGCCAATGGCGCGACAGGCGTCTCCACTTCTGCCAACCTTGAAGTCGCTGCTTCAGACCCGGACGGCGATGAGCTAACCGTCACCTTCTATGGTCGACAGACCGGCGGTTCCCTCCCGACTGATGACTTCACTATCATTGCCATGCCCGATACCCAGCACTACACAAATAACCCGACCAATTATGCCAATTTCAGCGCCCAAACCCAGTGGATTGTAAATAACAGAGCTACCAGGAACATCGTCTTTGTCACAGGCTTGGGCGACATTGTGGAAAACGGCAATACCAATCTGTCCGAGTGGCAATTCGCCGATGGCGCATATAGTTTACTTGAAGATCCCCTTACAACATTGCTCCCTCAAGGAATCCCTTACGGTCTGGCCGTAGGCAATCATGACCAAACCCCGAACGGTGGTGGAAGTAGTGCATCAACAACCCTTTCAATCAGTTCTTTGGCGTGTCCCGCTTCACCGGACGCAGCTACTATGGCGGACAGTACGGTACTGATAGTGACAACAACTATGAATTGTTCAGCGCCGGTGGGATGGACTTCATCATCATCCACCTAGAGTACGACACTACCCCAGAAGAACCGGTACTTGATTGGGCCGATAACTTGCTGACCACGTACGGGAGCAGGCGCGCAATCGTTACCACTCACTTTATGATACACGTCGGCAATCCAGGAATTTGGAGTACTCAAGGACTAGCCACCTACAATGCCTTGAGTGATCATTCAAATCTCTTTCTCATGTTAGGTGGCCATACGCATGGAGAAGGGCGGCGCCAGGATACGGCCGTAAACGGCAATGTTGTTAACACTCTGTTATCCGACTATCAGGATTACATCAACGGTGGAGATGGCTGGCTCAGGATAATGACGTTCTCACCGGCTAACGATACGATCCAGGTTCAAACCTACTCGCCCACACGTAACGGAGGCAGCGGGGATTTTCAAACGGATGCCGACAGCCAGTTCACCTTGAGCTACGACATGTAAGGTGGCGCCGCACATCGGGTATCGGTACACCTACGCTTGCCAGGGTGCGACGCGACCGAGTGGTCTTGGCAGGCGCCGCAGCAAGCGGGGCAGCGCATTCGCCGCAATACTTCGCCCCTAGTGCTTGTTCGGTACCACCCCTCATGGGGCGCGAAAGCGGAACCTATCTATTCGCTGTGCGCAGCGATGTCGCCGCGAGTCTCTCAACCTCAAATCCGCCCCGCACCGAGCGGCCACACAGGTACCTCTCATTATCTCTCTTATCGCAGCACGCCTCTCACGTCCAGGGCGTCCACGTCGATGGTAGTGCCGGTAGAGCCGCTCTTCGTGCCGGTCCACTCAATGGTGACGCTGTGATCGCCGGGAGTAAGGAAACCGCTCGACCACACCGCCTTCTTGTACGTAGCGACCGAGCTGTAGAGGTTGACGAGCAGAGTCTTCGTCCCGTCGAGGGTAACCTTGGCAATGCCATAGCTCGGCGCCTTCTTGGCGATGATGTCGAGGCTGACCCCGGTGAAGTTGATCGTGACCGAGCCCGCGTTGTTTATGTACCGGTAGCTCCCGCCCGAGTAGTAGGTGGTGGAAGCCGTCCCGAGGGTCCAGGCGGAGAGACTGGGGGCCCAGACGAGATGGCTATCCGTCTGTTCCACCCGGCTCTTCGGGGTGGGAGTGCCGGTCACGACTACGGCATCGATGTCGACGTACTTGCCACTGAGGTTGTCTGTACTGCGCAGGATCTTCACAGTGTGGTACCCGGGGGCGAGGGTGCCGGTCGACCACACGTTGTTCTGAGAAGAGGTGCTCGAGCGATAGAGGTCGACCGTGGTCCTGTAGACGTTGTCTACCCAGACGTCGGCCTTGCCCATGCCCGTGCCCTTGGTCGCTATCCAATCGAGGCGGGTGCCGTTGAAGGGGATGACGACCCAGGCCCCAGCCGTGCTCGAGCGCCTATAGCTGCCCGCCGAGGCGGATGTGGTGCGGACCACCGACCAGGTGCCCGAATAGACGAAGCTGGACAAGTCCTGCTGGTACTTTGTCGGCGGAGCCACGTAGGTGAAGTCGTCGGCCACGGTGTCCTCGGTGGTGCCGCCGGCCGCCGTCACCTGCACGGCGACGGTACCAGCGGCATGAGCGGGAGTGACCGCTGTGATCTGGTTCGCGGAGTTGGCGGTGTAGCTCTTCGCGTTCACGCCCCCGAACGTGACCGCCGAGACGCCGATGAAACCGCTGCCGCTGATGACCACCGAGGTTCCGCCGGCCGTAGAGCCCGACGAGATCTTGAGACTGGTGATCGTCGGTACGGTCACCTCCGCATAGGTGTAGTCGTCGGCCGCGGTGTCACGGGTCGAGCCAGCGAGGGTCGCCACTTGCACCTGAACCGTCCCGGCCTCATGCGCCGGGGCTATCGCCGTTATCTGCGTGGCGGAGTCGACTGAGTAGCTGGTCGCGCTCGTCCCGCCGAAGGTCACCGAAGACAGCGCCGATAAAGTCGCTGCCGGTTATTGTCACCGAAGTCCCCCCGTCGATGCTCCCGGCGTTCGGGCTAAGGCCGCTTATGGCGGGGGGTGCAGAAGTCAGAGTGCCGTGCACATCTACCGCATCGAGGGTGATGAACTTGCCTGCGGCGTTGCTCGTATTCCACGAGATCCTCACCTTATGGGCTCCGGCCGAGAGAGCGCCTGTCGACCATACATTCTGCTGGTACACGGGGGTCGAGTTGGAGAGACTCACCGTCTTCGCAAAGACATCGTCCAGGTAGACGTCGGCCTTGCCAGTCGTCGTCCCCATCATGGCGATCCAGTCAAGGCGAGTCCCGCTGAAGTAGATGGTGACCTGCGAGCCGGCAGTCCCGGCTCGCAGGTAGCTGCCTCCGGAGGCGGACGTAGGTCGAGAAGCTGGACCAGCCGTTCGAGTAGACGATGTGAGGATCGGTCTGCTGGTAACGGGCGAGATAGGTGTAGTCATCCGCGGTACCGCTCGGATCCGAAGGTCCCATTGGCGACGACACCACCACGTCGACCGTACCGGTCTCCGCATGAGGGCGGCGCCACCGCCGTGATCCTGTGTGTGGAGTTGACCGTATAGCTGGTGGCATTGACACCCCCGAAGGTGACTGCGGAAGGTCCTGAAACGCCGACGAAGGCCGTGCCCTCTATGACCACGGTGTCCCCTCCGCTTGTCGACCCCGCGGCAGGAGTAAGGGAAGTGACGGTGGGAGCGGGTATTGCGGCTGTTATGGCCGCCGCCGCGTTCAACCTTCCGCCCGTGAAGCAGAGGGCGGACAGGGATTCCTTCTGATCGACGGTGGAAAGGATCCGATCGATGCGCGTGGCCGCCGACTCTGAAGGGACGATTGACGCAAGAAGCGCCACCGTGCCGGTGACGTACGGGGTGGCCATGGAGGTCCCGCTCAAGAAGACGCATTCTTCGGGGGCGAAGGAGTTGATGCCGACGTCATCGATATGGACGCCGTCCTGGGTCACGGAATCGTCCGTGACCAACCGAAAGCGGACCCTGCACTGATCGGTGAGAGCCTCTTCGGGAAGCGGGGTGTTGTAGTAGCCGCCGGTCTCGGTGCCGGTCAAGTACCCGAGGATGGTCCAGGTAGACCCACCGTCTCCCGACACCTCCACCTGTAGAAAGTCATACCCGTCCTCGAGCGAGAACGCTGTGTAGAACCCGAGAACGGTGTCGTGGGGAGCAAGAGCCCGAAGGTCGAGCGACCGCGTGCTGAGGCTCGAGTCCTCGTTGTTCGCGTAGTTGGCGTTCGGACTATCGCTCCAGGAGTGGGTGCCGCTGGCATATACCTCCGAGGTGATCGCCCAGGTCCCCTCGGCGATCCAGTCGTCCGCCCCTGACTCCATGTTGTCGAAGAAGGGGTCCCCGGCTGCCGGGTAGTAGTACGGGTACCCGGGTGCTGTGCTCAAGATGCTCTTGCCCGGAGCGAAAAGGTCGACGCTGGTGGCGCCATAGTTGGAGGCACCCGCGCTACTCGAAGAAGGCCCTCGCGTCCCATGCGTCGCTCGCGCCGACCGACACGATATCTGAAGCTGGGGAACGAGGCCGGGTAGAACGGCGCTGTGTCGATATTCGCGGAGCCGTTGCCGGCGGCCGCGCAGAAGACGATGCCGGCTTTCCCGGCTGCCTCGATCGCGTCAGCGAGGGCGCTGTCATATGGCCCGTAGCTGCCCCAAGAAGCGTTTATCGCCACGATATTGACCCCGTGGTTCAACTTCATATCGATGGCGTAGTTGATGCACTCGAATCGCGCCGGCGTCTTCCCCCGATCCATCCGGCCCGAGGAACCGCAGAGCCATGATCTTCGCCTGCCAGGCCACTCCCACCACGCTGATGCCGTTGTTGCCTACGGCCGCCGCCGTTCCCGCCACATGCGTCCCATGCCCGTTCTCGTCCCATGGATCGGAATCGCCCGAGTAGGCGTCGATGCCATGCACGTCGTCGACATAGCCGTTGTTATCGTTGTCGATCCCGTCACCGGGGATCTCTCCCGGGTTCACCCACATGTTGGCGGCCAGATCTCGGTGCGTGTAGGCGACCCCCGAGTCGAGGATCGCGACGACGACGTCCGGACTGCCGGTGGTCAGGTCCCACGCCTCCGGAGCATCCACGTCGGCATCCACAACGCTACCCGACGTACCCGGGTTGTTCAGCCCCCACAGATCCGCGAAGAACACATCGTTGGGTGTCTCGCAAATCGTGTTGATGTTGTTCGGGCTCACCTGTACGACCCCGGGAGCACCGCGGAACTTGGCCATCAACTCCTTGGTGCTGAGAGTCTTCGACGTATAGACCGCCAGCGAGCGCGAACCGGCCTTGCCTGCTTGCGCCCGCTCGCACACCGCGTCACTACCGGCTGCCGCCTGGCGCATCGTCGCCTTGGAGGTGCCGGGGCCGTACTCGACGATCACGCCTTTGGTCTCGGAGGGCTTGGGCTTGGGGGACGCTGTCGCGGACGACCCGCCGGCCGGGGCGCGAGAGATGAGCCGCAGGCCACTCGGTTCGGCAGCCGTCGACCAGGCTGCGGATGAGAAGCAGAGAACGAACAGAAGGGCCAAGCCGACCACCGCGAGAAGCCGCTGGCGCCGGGTGCCGCTCTTCTGCATCATATCCTCCACAGGTCCAACTATACGCTAGAGTGGCAACTCGAGGGGCTCTGGACGGCCCACCCTCGACCTACTCCGTCGCCCGCGGCATCGCCACCAGCCCTCGCTGCAGAGCGATGGCCAGAATGACGAGCACCCCAAAGACTTCCAGCAATGGCAATCCGAAAGCGAAGTGGGCCCGGCCCACAAAGTACGCCGACACCACCGTCACCACGAGGGCGAGGATCGCCCACATCGCCAGCCGGAGAAGGACGGACAGGAAGCTGAATCCGGTGGTGTCGAGAGATGCCACGTCTATCAGGTTCGCGGACACCCTTCCCCCGCGGCGGGCCGAAAAGGCCGCAGCCAGCACGACTACCAGAGACAAAGGGATCACGAGGAGCATCATGGCGCCGAAGGCGCCTGCGGTGACGTACCCCAGCGCAGTCGCGCCCGCCAAAGCTAAGACCCCGGCCACCACCACGATAGCCGTGGGCAACAGGCAGTGGAGCCACAGGACCTTGTTGAACGGCCAGGGCAAGAACAGGCGCGCCGTCGCCGGGGAGTCGACCTCCAGACGGAGGGGCTCGAGCAGAGAGCTGGCCGCAAGATAGAGCGCCACCGCCCCGGCCCAGAGCGTTCCCTGGCCGGTGGGTTGCAGCGCCAAGAGCACCATGCCCGCCCCGGCCAGCATGATCCCCCAGCCGAGCCGGACCGGGGATCGGAGCAGAGCGACCGTGCTGTGCCAGGGCACGACGAGGATCTGCCTTCGGGGCAGACGGATACGCACCCGCGCCTGCCATGTCCTGGCCTTCGACCCCTTGCTCGCCAGACCGGCGGTGCGATAATCGAGGGCGTGAAGGCTGGCGACCACCTGGGAACGGGTCCGCGCCCGGCTGCGAAACTCTTCTATGGGGCAGCGGCCGGCGCTGCGAAAGAGGCTGATCCCGGCGGCCACAGCCAAGCCGCACAGGAGAATGAGCCCTATGACCCCGTACGAGGAGCCCTCCGCCGATACCGGCAGGATGCCCCAGCCCCAGGGACCGGACCACAGCGCGGCCTGCCTGACCGTCGACCCGCCCCCCTGGGCGAAGCCCAGAAGGATGGTGAGGCCGAGAGCCGGCAGAGTCAGACGGAGCACCCATGCCGTCGCCCAGCGCAGACGCTGCACGTGCCAGCTTCCCGCGACCACCAGGACTCCCAACGCGAAGCCGGCGAGCGCCGCCTTGCCTATCCGTCCCCCGGATTGGGTAGCCCCGTGCGAGACGATCGCGACAAGAGCACCGGCCAGCGCGCCGGCCGCGCCGACGAGAACCGCCGCCGTCGCCAGCCGCGGCAACACCAGGTCCTTCCTGCGCAGCGGAGCCGGCAAGAGGTGGAGGCAATCGGGCTCTGAGAACGAGACGAACCCCTGGACCGTGCTGTAGCGAAAGGCGGCGAGGAAGACCAGGACGATCGCCGGCGCGCCCCAGGCGAAGTGATAGAAACCCCCGACCTCTATCAGAATCGTCCCGAGACGCTTCGAGAGTCCCCAGAACAGACCGACGATCATGGCGAGCGTGAGCACGGACACGTACAGCGTCCCGAAGCGGGCACCCCAGGATCGGCCGGGCCGGAGCGAGGCCAGGAGCGCCAGCACGCCGCGGGCTTCTACGGCTGTGTAGGCTTCGTCCCCGGAGGTGTCGGGAGCCAGCAGGACGCCGCGGAGCGACGGCCTCCTAGCCATCGACGATTCGACCCTCTGATATATGAAGTACGCGTGTGGCGACCGAGGCCGCGAACTCCTCCGAGTGGGTCATGAGCAGGACCGCCTTCTGCGTGGCGATCGACCTGAGAAGCAGATCGCGCAGTGCGTCCATGGACGCGAGATCCAGGCCGATGGTCGGCTCGTCAAGCACCAGCAGGGAGAACGGCCGGATGACCCCACACGCTATCGCGGTCTTCTGCCGCATCCCGCGGGAGAGCTGCGAGGGGAAGAAGTCGGTGCGTTTCTGCAGACCGAGCGAACCAAGCAGCTTGTCGCACCGCTGCTGGAGATCTTCTCCGTCCACGCCGTGGGCCGCGGCCACGAGATGAAGGTGATCGCGGACGGTCAGATCCTGGTAGAGGTAGGGATTGTCGGGAACGTAGCTGAGGTGTTTGCGCGCGGCGAGCGCCTCCCCTTCGTGATCGAGAGAAAAGCCGGCGATCCTGACCCACCCCCCGGTCGGCTCCTGCAGGCCGCTGATCAACTCGGCGGCGGTGGTCTTGCCGCTCCCGTTCGGGCCCATCAGGGCGACGCATTCGCCGGCGAAGATGGTGAGGTCGAGCGCCTCCAAGGCCGCGACCGAACCGTAGTAGCGGCTGAGGTTGTCTGTCTCGAGCAGGATCTGTGCGGACTGCTTGGCCGTCTCTAACTCCCCTGGGTTGGCGTCTGACGCAATGGTAGCAGTGACGGTAACCGCTCCAAGGCCTCTTCCACCAGCCGGGATATGTCTTCCACTCGCCCGTCCCACGTGTTCAGCGCAGCGAAAGCGGTTCGGACGGACTGCTTTTCGGGTGTGTCCTCAGCGAGGGCTCGGCGCACCAAACTCGGATAGTCGTCGACGGTCTCCGCCACCCCGATGAGGTCGCCGAAGCGTCGCAGTTCGGGAAGGCCCCCGACGACCACCGGCACTCCGGCTGCCAGGTACTCGAAGAGCTTCAACGGGAAGATCGCCTTGGTCAACGTGCTGCGAACGTAGGGAATGAGCGCCACCGAAGCGCCTTTGAGATAGCCGGGCAACTCGGCGTGCGGCTTCTCGCCGAGAAAGTGCATATTTGCCGGCCGCCGCAGCCGCATTTCCTCGAGCTGACCGGATTTCACGGGGCCGATGAGAACGATCTGCCAGGAGGCATCGGCCTGGGCGAGGATCTCGAGCGCCTGAATATCCACCCGGTAGTCGAGAGCGCCTACTATCACCAAGCGTGGCGCCGGGATAGCCGCCAGTTCGGGAGGTATGGGTAGCTCCGGATCGAGCGCGCGCGAGAACAGTTCGACATCGGCGGCATTCAATACCGTGTAGGTATGGGAGTTGAGGAACCGCCGAGGATACGCAAGACTTTCGGCCGTCGCTATGACCAGGTCCGCTCTGCGGGTGAGGCCGTCGTCGTATGCCCGCACCACTTCGGGTGAGACGAGGCCGGGGAAGGCCGAGTGCTCGTCCACACAGTGATACAGCACGAGCCCGGGCGCGCCGCCTTTGGTGGCGGCGAAGTGGTCGACCAGGTGGACCGAACTCGGCAGGTAGCTCCACAGTATCGGTCGGTCGCCAAACTCGAGCCGCCGCATGGCCCAGCGGACATAGCCTGCCAATACCGCTTGGTTGGCAAGGTTGATGGCGGGCTTCATGTTGGCGAAGGGAAACAGCGGCGGAGGGGTAAGGACCCAAAGACCGGGCTCTGGGTTGCGCAGCCGCGGAAGAACGTGCCGCCACCGCCGCCAGTGATTCGGGACCTTGAGGGGGGCCAGCATCGTGACCGGCTCCTCGACGTAGAGCACGCGGTTGCCCTGCGCGAGCCGGTGCATCACTTGGTGCACCGTCCCCCACATCTTGTCCCAGTCGTGGGGCGAAACACATACGATCTCGGCATCCCGAAGCAGCGGAGTGGCTTCCTTCCCTCAGGCCCTTCGCCCCTGCTCGGGCCGCAAAGGCTCCTTCCGCAACGAGCCTACCATGTCGAGCGCATCAGAGTTGATGTGGGACCAGGCCCAGTTCCTGGAGCAGACGAGCGGTGGCAGACCCGTCGACGTGGGTGTGGAAAAGAGCGCGCACGCGTCGACGCTGAGCCGAGTAGTCGTCCTCACCCTCGAGTATCGCGGAGACAGCGGCAAGAAGTTCGTCGGAGTCCCGGGTAAGCGGTCCGGCCAGGTAGTCCTCGATGGGGCCGAGGGAGAACCCACGCGACAGCTCATACTCCCGGATGTCTGGAAAGTGGTGCACGATGGGCCGATCCAAGATGAGATAGTCGACGTACACGCTCGACACGTCGGTCAACAGGGCGTCTGCTTCGCCCAAGAACTCGTAGAGAGTGCAGCCCCTGCTGCTCCAGCCAATCATCCGTGATGAATCGAAAGTGACTCAACTCCGGCGGCCTATCGGGGACCGCCATCGGGTGCGGCTTGACCACCGCCACCGCTCCGTGGCTTTCAAGCACTCGGTTGAGTTCGAGCAGGGAGTCGGCAGCCACGCCGAGCGTGTGGGTACCGTTTTCCCACTGCCCTCGGAACGTCGGCAGCCACATGATGAGTTTGCACGAGGGGCCCGGCTCGCACCCCAGCCGCGCCCGCATCCCCCTATTGCCCAAGAACAGGCGATCGTTCCGGGGGAGCCCGGTCACGAGAGTGCCGCCCACAGGGCGCAACGATTCCTGCATGATCCCGGCCCACAAGGGCGACGTCGCCACCGTGTATCGCGTGATCGGAACGAGAGGCCCCTCGTCGTTCATCCAGCCTATGCGTTTGACGGGCATGCCGTGCCACACATTGACCGAGACGGCCGCCGGTGCGAACCGGTGGACAAGACAATCATGAGTAAAGAAGACGTACTTCGCCAACGCGAAATACATGAAGCCGCGAAATGAGCGCTTGTTGACTGCGATGGTACGCGGCCCCAGACCTGTCGAAGGGGTCTGGGCTCCCGGCGGCACGAGGACGACCGTCTTTCGCAGCCCCACCTTCCGTAACCCCTGCTCCAGGGCCACGACGGTGTCGTCATTCTGCGTGAACCCGGATAGAACGGCGATCCTGATCTTGGGCAAGACCACATAGAGGCGCCATGTCAGCCACTTGATGCTCTTCTTGGCGACCTTCTTTGCGGACGTGAACTCCCGATTCACACGGTCGTTCCTCTTCTGCTGATCGACTCTATGACCAAAGTGGTCGACACATCTTCCGTTCGAGGCAGATAGACCACCTCGCAGTATTCGCGAAGATGATCGAACTTGCCCTTCCAGTCGTCACCCATGACGAACACATCAACGTTGAATCGCTTGATGTCGTCGACCTTCTGCTCCCAGGTATCCTCCGGGATGATCCTGTCGACGTATTTGATAGCCGAAAGGATCAGGAAGCGGTCCTCGTATGAGTAGCAGCAACTCTTGCCCTTTACCACGTTGAACGCGTCGGTTGAGAGCCCCACTATCAACTGATCACCCAGTTGCCTGGCGCGTTCAAGCAGCAACACGTGACCCTTGTGTAGCAGATCGTAGGTGCCATATGTCAACACGGTCTTCACGCCTAGGCCTTCCGAATAGCGACCGTAACAAGTAGGGCGTTGACCTTCAAGTCTTCCCGGTAGGTCCCGGCTTCGCCGGCGGCCGGCCCCTCGGCGCCGGTCTGCATGCCGGCCGGGGCGGCCTCCTCACCGCCGCTCACCTCCAGGCTCACCGCCAGCGTCTCCTTCTTCACCCAGTCGCCGTGGACGGCCAGCATCTCGGCGATGTCGGCGGGGCCGGCGATGCGCAGGTGGATGCGGTCGTCGATCTGGAAGTCCGCCGCCTTGCGGGTGTTCTGGATGTGGTGCACCAGCTCGCGGGCCAGGCCTTCGCTCAAGAGTTCCGGCGACAGGACGGTCGAGATGGCAACGGCGATGCCGCCTTCGCGCTCCACCTTGAAGCCTTCGCGCTCGTGGGTCTCCACGACGAAGTCATCGGGGCCGAACTCGTACTCGCGGACAGGCGGCGCCATCAGGCCGTCGGGCTCGCCGGGCCCCACCTCGATCGCCGACGGCACGAGGACGGTGACGCTCCGCCCCGCGGCCAGCCGGTCCCCGGTCTCGTCGGCCGGGAGGGCGGCCACCGCCGCCGCGACCGCCGGCATGTTCTTGCCGAACTTCGGCCCCAGCGTGCGGTAGTTGGGCTTGATCACGTAGCTCACCAGCTCGCTCGCCGACTCGACGAAATCGATCCTTTTTACGTTCAGCTCTTCCGCTACCACCCCGGCCAGGCTCTCGATGGCGGCCCGTTCCTTCGCCCGGCAGGCGACCACGGCCACCTCGATGGGCTGGCGGGTCTTGATCTGCGACGCGTTCCGGGCGGCTCGGCCCAGGTTGACCACCTGCCGGGCGACGGCCATCCGGAAGGACAGATCCTGATCGATCAGGGCTTCGTCGGCAACGGGCCAATCGACCAGATGCACGGACTCCGGCGCTCCAGGCGAACGTTCGGCCACCAGATTTCGATAGAGCTCCTCCGCCAGGAACGGCGTGAACGGCGCGAGCAGCTTGGCGACGGTCACCAGGCACTCGTTCAGGGTGAGATAGGCGGCGATCTTGTCGGCGTCGGCCTCGCTCTTCCAGAAGCGGCGGCGGCTGCGGCGCACGTACCAGTTGGAGAGCTCGTCCACGAAGTCGGCGATGGCCCGGCCGGCGGCGAAGGCGTCGTAGCCGTCGAGCTCGGCGGTGACCTTCTTGACGAGGATGTGCAGGTCGCCCAGGATCCACCGGTCCATCAAGCTGCGCTCGGCCACGGGCACGTCGTGCTCGGCCGGGTCGAAGCCGTCGATGTTGGCGTAGAGCGTGTAGAACGAGTAGGTGTTCCAGAGGGTCAGCATGAACTTGCGGATGACCTCGTCCAGGTTCTCGGGCCCGAAGCGGCGCGGGAACCAGGGGGAGCTGGAGGTGAACAGGTACCAGCGCAGCGCGTCGGCGCCTTGCTTGTCGAGGATGTCCCAGGGGTCGACGACGTTGCCGAGCCGCTTGGACATCTTGCGGCCTTCGCTGTCCAGGATGTGACCCAGGCAGAGCACGTTGCGGTAGCACGTGTGCCCGGTGAGCAGGGCGCTGATGGCGATCAGGCTGTAGAACCAGCCGCGGGTCTGGTCGATGGCCTCGCAGATGTAGTCGGCCGGGAAGCGCTTTTCGAACATATCCCGGTTCTCGAACGGGTAGTGCCACTGGGCGACGGGCATGGAGCCCGAGTCGAACCAGGCGTCGATGACGGCCGCCACCCGGCGCGCTTCGGCGCCGCACTCGGGGCAGGCGAAGATGACTTCGTCCACGTAGGGACGATGCAGCTCGAGGGCGGAGAGGTCGGCGCCGGCCAGCGTGCCCAGCTCGGCGCGCGAGCCGACCACGGTGTCGTGGCCCTCGGCGCAGCGCCAGACGGGCAACGGCGTGCCCCAGTAGCGGTCGCGGGAGAGCGACCAGTCGATGTTGTTCTCCAGCCACTTGCCGAAGCGGCCGTGCTTGAGGTGGTCGGGATACCAGGTGACCTCCTCGTTGGCGCCCAGCACCGCGTCTTTGCGGGCGGTGGTCCGCACGTACCAGGAGGACTTGGCGTAGTAGATGAGGGGCGTGTCGCAGCGCCAACAGAACGGATAGTTGTGCTCGTAGGGCTGGCGGGCGTAGAGGAGGCCGCGGGCCTCGAGGTCGTCCATGATGCCGTTGTCGGCGTCTTTGACGAACATGCCGGCCCAGGGAGTGATCTCGGCCGTGAAGCGGGCCTCTTCGTCCACGGGCATGATGACCGGCAGGTCGTTGGCCTGGCCGGTGATCATGTCGTCGGCGCCGAACGCCGGGGCGGTATGGACGATGCCGGTGCCCTCGTCGGTGGCGACATAGTCGGCGGCGACGACCCGCCAGGCGGGCTTGTCGGGAGCGACGAAGTGGAAGGGCGGCATGTAGTGGCGCCCGACCAGGGCCGAGCCGGGGAAGGTCTCTTCGATGACGGCGTCGGGGCCAAGCACGGCGGTGACCAGGTCGGCGGCCAGGATGAAGTGCTCGTCGCCCTGGCGGGCGCGCGCGTATGTGATGTCGGCGCCCACGGCCGCTGCCACGTTGGAGATGAGGGTCCAGGGGGTGGTGGTCCACACGAGGAGCGACACCGGCCGCCCATCGGGGGCGACGGCCTGGACGGCGCCTAGCCCCGGCTCGCCGGCCGCGAGGGCGTCGCGGCGGCCGCCTTCGGCGACCAGCGGGAAGCGCACGAACGACCGACGGGTCGGTCACCATCTGGTACCCGGACGCCACCTCGTGCGACGACAGCGCCGTGCCGCACCGCGGGCAATACGGCACCACTTTGTACCCTTCGTATAGGAGCCCCTTCTTCGCGAACTCCGACAGGATCCACCACACCGACTCGATGTAGCCGTCGGTCATGGTCAGATAGGCGTCGTCCAGGTCCAGCCACATGCCGATGCGCTCGGTCATGCGGTTCCAGTCGTCCACGTAGGCGGTCACCGACTCCCGGCACTGCCGGTTGAACTCGGCCACGCCGTAGGCCTCGATCTGCTCTTTGTGGTCGAAGCCAAGCCGCTTCTCGATCTCCAACTCCACCGGCAGGCCGTGGCAGTCCCAGCCGCCCTTGCGGCCCACATAGTAGCCACGCATGGTCTTGTAGCGCGGGTAGATGTCCTTGAACACCCGAGCCAGCACGTGGTGGACGCCGGGCTTGCCGTTGGCCGTGGGGGGACCCTCGTAGAACACCCATTCCGGGTTGCCGGCCCGCAGTTCGAGGCTCTTTTCAAAAATGGAGCGCTCTTTCCACCAGCCGAGGATCCGCTCCTCCAGGGCCGGGAAGCTCTGTCCTGTGTCCACCGGTCGATACTGGCCTGCCATCGTGTCCTCCTAGTCGGCCGCGCCGGAAGCGAGGTGGCGCGGCGCTCCCCGGCGCTCGCCGCCCGTCGCCTCGCTCGGCGAAGCTTGCCAAAAAACAAATACGCCCCGCCCCGCGCTGCGCCTGCCGGCGAGATTCGCCGGGGCGCCTGCCCGTCCTGCGACTATCCGCCGCAAGATCGGAGCGCGTAGGGACGGGACGCACAGGCTGCGGAAGAGCGATGCCTCGCCGGCGGAATGTGCCGGGTATGCGGGAGAGTCGGACGCAGGAAGCGCGAATAGCAGCGCTATTGGCGCGACCGAGGACACACTATCCCGCCGCCCGGTGCGTTCCGTTGGCCGAGGTCTCGCACTTCTGCGGCCTGCAGAACCCGCGGTACCACCCTACTTGGCCGGGCGCCGTTGGCGGCACTCAGCCCTCTCTGCGGACGCCTGCGCCTCGTCGGCCGCCGGCCGCGCGTTCGTCGCGGCTGCGGCGCCAATGGCGCTCTGCGCCCCCTTCTGTTACGGGAAGGACCCGTCCAGATCTACTGGGCTGACCGGCGCCTCGGAGCACGCCCCACCGCCCGGCGCTTTCGCGCCCGTCGCTGGGAGATCAGCCGTTCGGCTGGCGGCTCGGGGATGATATTCGAACGCTGATTCTCACCGGGCTCACACCGTCCCCGGCTCGCTCGCGACAAGAGCAGCGCCTACTCGTTCCCGTCATCGCCTTTACGTCGGAGTAGTGTAGTGGGGTGCAGGGGGAAGTTCAAGCAGGGACGGAAGCGGTCCTATCCAGTCGCCCGCCGCCTCCTTCGGGGGCGTTCAGGACCCGGCTGCACCGTCGACCGTCGCCCCGCACCACGCGCAGAATGTCGAGTCTCCGGGGATCTTCGCTCCGCAGTTGGCACAATCTATAGGCGGCACCGGCGCTTGGACCGCGGACTCTTGCGTCCCGGCTTCCGGGGCTGCGTCCGCCGCAGGCGGCGCCAGCTCGCCCGTCGAAGTCGGGGCCGCGGGCGCAAGTGCCTGGGCAGTCCCTGGATAGCCCAGTTGCTGCGCGCCGGCACCCAGGTATGGCGCTCCGCCGATGGCCCCCGGGCCCGAGTAGCCGGCCCCGTACGGAGGCAGCGAGAACGGCGCGGCGGGCGCGAAGTCCAGCTTCCGCGAGAAGCCCGCGATCTTCACCCAGTAGACGATCCACAGGACCACGGAGGCGAGCCCCGCGAAGATGCCGAGGAAGGGGATCACGGTGCATACGCGGGTGATGCACATAGCCAGGCCCAGCGACCGGCCCGGCTTCGGCTCTTCCGGGATCCGTCTGGCCGCGAACTCGTTGTCCAGAGAGTTCGCCACGGCGAAGACAACGAAGAACTGCCAGATGAACCCGAAGAACGGGATGATCTGCAGCCACACCAGGCCCGGAGACATGGTCCGGTTGCGAGGGGAGCACTTCGAGAGCGCTCTTCTGGAGGGTGAGCAGAAAGAAGACGGTAGGCAGTATCAGGATCGCGAAGATGACGAGGAACAGACCGATGAAGCTCAGGCCCAAGAATGCGTCCACAGCCCCTCCTCAAGGATCTGGACTTGCCCGATCAATAGCACTCTAGCTCAGAAATCGTGCGACGTCGGCCAATATGGGACCCAGAGCCTCCGTTAGGATGCCTGGCGAGGTACGCGAGGGGGAACTTCAGGGACCGGGCGCCAGAGGGGGGCGTCGGAGCTAAGGAGCCGGTGGCGCCGTCGTCGTGGTGGTAGGAGGCTCCGAGATGACTACGGAAACGCTTCCCGAGTCGCTGTTGTAGTTGCTGTTGCCGGCAAAAGTCCAGGAAGCTGTGTGGCCACCGATTTCTCTGAAGCTCGCACCCAGATTGAGCAGGCCGCTCAGATTCTCCCCCAATGCCCCGGCGGCCGAACCGGAAGCACCGTGGTAGTAGCCGTCATACTCGCCGCTCCAGCCCGAGATGTGGATATTGGCGTTGGCCTTGTTGATGACGATGGAGACGCTGCCGCTGGCACTGTTGTAGTTCCCGTTCCCTTTGAAGCTCCAGAGCGCGGGGCCGCCAGGCACATTGGTGTAGCTTTGTCCCCCCAATGTGATGAGGCTGCTCAGATTCTCTCCCCCTACTCCCTTGGCGTAGGTGAGCGTCGCCCCGTGGGAACGACCGTCGTAGGCGTGGTTCCAGCCGGCGACGCTGATGCTCGCGTTCGCCTTCCTTATGACGATGGGAACGCTGCCGCCGGCGCTGTTGTAGTTGTTGTTCCCGCTGAAGGTCCAGTGTGCGGTGCCGCCCGGCACGTTTGTATAGCTGTCGGTGAAACTCAACCGGGAGCTAAGGTTCTCACCCTTGGCTCCGGTAGCCGTTCCACTCGCCCGGTGAGCGCCACCTGTGTACGTGCCGCTCCAGCCGCGCACATCGATCGTCGGATTCCTCTTGGCTATCGTAAGTGTGCCGGTGACCGTACCCTCGTACTGGGCGTCGTCGATCGTCACAGTCACCTCGTAGCTGCCGGCATTTGTCGGGGAAGTAACGGGCTTACCCGCCTGGCTGTACGCGATGTTGACCTTGAGGCCCTCGGGGTTCGTCTTCGCCGAAGCCGTGATCGGCGAGCCGCTATAGGTAGAGGACAGTCCACTCAGCGACACGGTCGCCGCGAGCTTGGCCTTGATAGTGGTCGTGGTGCTCACGCTGCTCGTCGTCGACGCGAGGACCGTGGTGCTGGTCGTCGTGGTCGAGACTGCGGTGGTACTCGTCGCGCCAGCCGTTACGACCGCCACCGGCAGCGTGGCTGATGTGGTGGACGTACTCACGCTCGACGCGACCGCAGTCTCCTCGGTGGCACCCGTCGCCTGCGCTCTGTAGAGAGACACCAGGAGCACGACCACCAGACCCACGATCACGATGCTCGCCGCCAAGAAGTAGGGGCCCCAACTGCGCCTCGCCTCGAAGGCCCAATCTGCGAATGCGTCCCCGAAGTGGCGACTCTCACCCGACCGCACGACAGCCGCGCCCACCACGGCCGGCACAACTCCCTCGAGCCCGGAGTTGGCCCCCACCAACGCCTCGAGGAAGCTCGGAGCGTCGGCGAACCGGGTTCGTGGGTCTTTGGCCATAGCGGCCGCGATGACGCCTCGAACACCTTCGGTCAAACCGGGGATCACTCCTGGGGCGATCTCGGGGTAGGGCCTGTAAACGATCCGGTACACCACCGTCCCGGGCTGTGTTCCCTCACCCGCCCAAAACGGATTCCTCCCGATCAGCATCTCGTACGCTATGACCCCCAGGGCGAAAACGTCCGCCCGAGCGTCGACGAAATCGCCGTTGATCTGTTCGGGAGCCATGTAGCCGGGATCGTCGGGAATCCGGCCGTCTACCGTCATGCCGAGGTCATCGCCTGCTTCGGCCGCCTCCAGTCCGGAGAGAGTGGCGCCGCCATCCGGGCTGAGGTAGATGCCGTCAGGCGTGATGCGGCCGTGAACGGCTCCGCGTCGGTGAACGGGGTCCAGAGCCGCGAGCAATTGCTCGAGAATGGTCAAGGCCGTCCCTGGCTCCACCGGGCCTCGCCCCAGTCGTTGACGCAGCGTCTCGCCTAGGGATTGGGGGGTCTCGGACACCTTGCCGCCTCCATCACTACACCGTCGCGCCGAGGCGAAGGACCTGGCCCCGCGCGCAGAACGTCTATAAGAGCAGTATGCCAGTGTCTTGAAGATGTGACAACGGTTCACCGAGCAAAAGACGATGATCGGGAATCGTACATGAGCTGACCCGCCATCACATGTCACCCCCGTCTCCGCGGGGTACAATGCGCCTCACACAATGGGAGGAAGTCATGCCCGATTGGTTTTTCGGCCGCCCCAAAACGGCCGGTCCCGGTGATGATGCGTACCGGGGCGATCCGTTCGCACAGGCTGACGCCGCTGAAGTGGCCGGCCTTGAGACCGCCCCCATCCCCGGCCACGCGGAGTCCGACTATCCGCCTCCGGCTTATCCGGCCGACCGCCCTACCGTCCGCGTGAGCCCGGCCTACTCGACCGGCTCTGCTGTGCCGGGCGTGCTTCAGGACGACGAGATGATGGAGGTGGCTCAGCGGGCCGCGCAGATAGCGGCGGGGATAGGCACCGTCATCCTCGGCAAGGAAGAGGTGATACGTGCGTGTGTCGTGGCCCTTCTGGCCGGCGGCCACGTGATAGTGGAGGACTTCCCGGGAGTCGGCAAGACGCTCCTCGCCAAGTCACTCGCGAAGACGATCGACTGCCGCTTCGCCCGGGTCCAGTTCACCCCTGACCTCCTGCCGGGCGACGTGACCGGTGTGACGGTGTTCAACCAGAAGAGCGGGGAGTTCGAGTTCCGGCCCGGCCCGATCTTCGCCAACATCGTGCTCGCCGACGAGATCAACCGGGCGTCGCCCAAGACGCAATCCAGTCTCCTCGAGTGCATGGAAGAGCGCCAGGCGACTATCGACAGCGTGACGCACCCGATAGCCCCCCCGTTCATGGTCATCGCCACGCAGAACCCCATCGAGTACGAGGGCACCTACCCTCTGCCCGAGGCGCAACTCGACCGCTTCATGATGCGTCTCAGCCTGGGCTACCCCTCGCCGGAAGCGGAGGAGAACATCATCCACGAGCAGACGTCCCACAACCCGCTCGCCGAGCTTCGCCCGGTGCTCGATGGAGCGGAGGTATTGGCCATGACGCAGGCGGTCGCCCGAGTCCGAGTTGCGCCGGCGCTGCGCAGCTATGTGGTGGACCTGCTCGCTGCCACCCGTCAGCAGCGGGAGATCTACCTGGGCGCCAGCCCCCGGGCAGGGATCGCCCTCACTAGGGCGGCCAAGGCTCTCGCACTGCTCCGTGGTCGGGATTTCGTCGTCCCCAAAGATGTCAAGGACCTCGCCGTTCGGGTACTGGCCCACCGGCTCATGCTCTCGCCCGACGCCAAGGTGCACGGGGTGAGCGCGGAGAACGTGATAGCCAGACTGCTCGAGACGGTGCCGGTCCCGCAGACCGGGGGGTAGACGGTGCCTCGCCCCACGGGCCGCGGCCTCGGTGTCCTCGGCCTCGCCGCCGGCACCTACCTGGCGGGGCGGGTGCTCGGGACCTGGGAGCTGTATCTCTTCGCCTTCGCGTTCATCGCAGTAGTGGTCGTCTCCTGGCTGCTGGTGACCCTCACCGGCAGACGCATACGGGTGACCCGCTCCTTTACTCCGGAACGGCCAGTCGCCGGTGACGAGCCGGAATACAGCGTCGAGGTCAAGAATGCGTCTCTCTTGCCGGGGCCGCAGTTGACGCTGCGAACGCCGACCGAGGGGCTGGTAGGCGATGATATGGAAGCCCAGATCGAGAGCATGAGGCCGCGAGGGAGCCGGGTGCTGAAGACCCGCATGGGCCGGGTGAACCGGGGAGTGCACACCCTGCCGGCCCCCGAAGCCATCACCGAGGACCCCTTGGGCATCGCTTCCGCCACTCACCGGGTGGGCCCGCCGATCACGGTGACCGTGTACCCCCGTATCGCCTTCCTGAAGTCCTGCGTGTTGCATCCCGAACTGGGCTTCAAGCAGGATTGGGCGGGACAGAAGGGGTTGCTGACGCCGGGGGCGTCGGAGTTCCGGGGCATTCGGCAGCACCAGCCGGGAGAGCCCCTTAGCCACATCGACTGGAAGAGCACGGCAAAGACCGGCGTCCTCATGTTGCGCGAGATGGAGGAACCGGCCGGCGCCGATATCACCCTTCTTCTGGACGGGAGCGCCGACCAAGTGGTCGGGAGTCTCCCGGAGACCAACTTCGAACTAGCCGTCCGCGCAGCCGGTAGCGTAGCCGATTACGCTCTCCGCGCGGGACGTGGGGTGACTCTCGTCTGCCACGAGAGGAGCCGGCGGCAGGTCCGGCTCACCCCTGATGGCGCAGGCCGGAGGGCCCTGCTCGAGGCGCTCGCGCAGACCGACGCGAACGCGACCGCTCCTCTCGCCCTGGTGCTCCGCCGGCTCATCAGCGACCGCCCGTCGCCTCTGCGCTCCCAGACGCTCACCCTGGTTGGCATGACTCTCGACGCTCAGATGGCCCGCGCCCTTCTCAGTCTACGGGAGGATGGGGTGCGACTCGGCTTCTTATACGTGCCTGGGTTCTCCTTCGCAGGGCCGGGCGGCGGGGCCCCGCTCCTGCCCTTCCTCCCACCAAGAGCTGCCGGGGCCGGCGGCTACGACGACGGCTCCCACCCCCTAGCCGGGCGAGTTGCCCGTAGAGACGCGCGCTCTGTTGCTGTCGCTCTCTTCGGCCGGGGTGCGCTGCCTCACTCTTACCCAAGGCGACGACCTGGTGAGAAGCCTTTCGGCGTGGCAGAGCGGACGGCCGGGCCAGGCCGCGGCGGGCTGGTGAGATGAAGATCCTCCCCCGCTTCCTCTATCTCTTGTGCTTCATTGGAATTGCGGCGGCGGCTGCGCTCGCGCTCGACCAGGTGCTGCAGCCGTCCATGTCCACCATCCTGCTGCGCGCGGTGATAGCCGCTTCCTTATGCGGAGCCGCCGGGCTCGTCTATCGCAAGGTCTGGGCGATCTCGCTCGTGTTGCTTCCTGTCGGCGCTTACCTGCTCCTTCGCACGATCATCCTTCCGCCGGTGGATGTCGAGGGCATCGGCGGCCTCTACCGTTTCTACCTCGAGCAGTTGGGCACAGGCGCCACCCAGTACGCAGCCAGGTTCTTCCCGCTCGATCTCGCCGGCGCACCGGAGTTGCGCCTACTGCTGGCCTTCAGCGTGTACTGCCTCACCGGCGTGGCGTCCTTCCTGGCGCTGAGCCTGCGCCGACCCATCCCCGGGGTCACGGTGGTGCTGGTGCTGATAGGCTTCAGCTTCACCGTGGACAACGTGCCGCGAATGGTTGGGCTCGCCGTGCTCTTCCTCGTCCTCGCCGCCTGTCTGCTGGTCCTCGCCCGCAGCCTCGAGCGGCGCACCTGGCGACTGCGAGACGTGATACCCGGAGTGGCGGTGGGAGCGGTGGCCGCTCTCCTGGCCATCGTGTTGCTTGGGGCGGCGCCGTCGGCGGCCGCCGCCCCCTGGCAAGATTGGCGGGCCTGGAATCCTTTCAACCAAGGCAGTTCCATCTACTCCTTCAACTGGCTGCAGAACTACCCGAGGTTGCTCGACCCCGCCAACAACGTGGTGATCATGAGAGTGCAGTCGCCCCAACCTAGCTACTGGCGGGCCAATGCCCTGGATTCGTTCACCGGGCAGGCATGGGTCTCGTCGCAAAGCTACATCCACAACCTCGAGCGAGTACCGCAGAACTCCGACTACCTCTACTCCATACCGCCGGCCGATCCGGCACCCGGAGGAGCGGAGATCACCGAGCGGTTCCGCGTGCGAGCCGTGTACACCAACTACCTCTTCGCGGGCGGCGACCCTCGGTCCATCATCCTGAACCAAGACGTCCCCATCCGCATGAACGACATGCGTTCGCTCCACGTGGTCAACGCGCTCGGGCCTTCTCTCGACTACAGCCTCAAAGCGGTCATCCCCAAGGTCACGCCCCGCTCCCTCGTCGGGCTGGGCTCCGACTACCCGCAAGAGGTGGAACGGTACCGGGTGCTTCCCTGGTTCACGACCGCGGGCCAACTCGAGGGGCCCGACAAGGCGGCCGCCTGGGAAGAGCTAATCCGGCGGATCGACCCGGACGGTGATCAGTGGGTCGGCCTCTACGCCCTCAACGAGCGGATCATCGGGGACGCCACCGACCCCTACGAGAAAGCCCTCAGGCTCGAGAGGTACCTGCGGCAATCGTACACATACACGCTCACGCCGCCCCCGAGCGGCTATGCCTCACCATACGCGGCCTTCCTCTTCGACACGCGCACCGGATACTGCCAGCACTTCGCCGGCGCGATGGCCATGCTCATGCGCTTCAACGGCATACCGGCCAGGGTGGCCGTTGGCTTCACGACCGGCGAGGTAGTATCGAGCGGGGTCTACTCGGTCGCCACCGGCAACGCCCATGCTTGGGTGGAGGCCTACTTCCCCACCGTCGGGTGGGTGGCGTTCGATCCTACCCCCGGCCGGAATATCCCCACTGCCGGGGCCTCCTCCACAAGCCCGGGGTTCAACGACCCCTTCGCCTCGGACTCGTCAGGCCGGGGAACGGTGACCACCGAACTGCTGCCCGACCAGTTCCCGAACCGGAGCAACCCCGGCGGCGCCCCCGGGCAGGATTCCGGTGCCAGCTGGTTCAGCGCGGTGCGGTGGCTTCCGTGGGTGCTCGGCGTGCTGGTGTTGTTGGCCGCCTGGCCGTTCGGCAGAAGGCTGTGGCGAGAGCGAGGCCTGCGCCGCGGACGGCCGGACCAGCGCTTTGCCGCCTCGCTTCGGCTGCTGCGCAGCGGGCTCTCGTGGTATGCCGTGTCGACAACGGACAGCCTGACCGTCGAGGAGGTGCTGGACATCACAGAGGTCGAACTGGGGGTGCAGCCCGACCCGGTTCTCGCGGCCCGCGCGGGCGCCGTCCTCTTCGGGGGGCGGGCGGCCACAGAAGCCGACATCCAGCGGTCGGAGACCTTCCGCCGCGACGTAGAGGAGCACCTGCGCAAGCGGCGCGGGTGGTTGAGGACGGTCCTAGCCTGGTATGGCGTACCACACGGGGCGCCGGCGCGCGGCCCGGCGCCCGAGCCCTACGTGGTCCCGGACCTGATATACAATTGATGCATGCCTGCGACCAAAGAAAAGGCGGGGGAGAAGAGGCCGGTTTTCGACCCGGCACGCTGCAAGCGTTGTGGTGATCTGCGCACACTTCTGCCCGTTCAACGCCATCGCTCAGAAGGAGGACGGCACGCCGTATCTGGCGAAGCCCGAGGCATGCACGTCGTGCAGGCTCTGTCAGGACATGTGTCCCGACTGGGCGATACGTTTGGCAGCGGCAAGCGCGGGGGGCGCGGGGGGCGCGGGGAGGCGCGGATGAGGGTCCCGCACAGAAGGAAGACGAACAGGCCTAAGCATCCAGAGAGGTCTCATGGATAAAGCGATCTATCTCGATCACGCGTCCACCACGCCCACCGACCCGGAAGTCGTGGCGGCCATGCTCCCGTGGTTCACCGAGGAGTTTGGCAATCCGTCCACCGTCTACAGCCTGGGGCTCACCGCCGCCGGCGCGGTGCAGGAAGCTCGCGAATCGATAGCCGGCATGATCGGGGCCGAGGCGGACGAGATCTACTTCACCAGCGGCGGCACCGAGTCCGACAACTGGGCGATCACGGGAGCCGCGGACGCCCTGCAGAAGAAGGGCCGCCACCTCGTCACCTCCACCATCGAGCACCACGCCATTCTCGAGACGATGGAACACCTGGAGAAGCACGGGTGCACGGTCACCCGGGTGCCGGTCGACAGCGGGGGCCTGGTGGATCCGGAGGATGTTCGCAAGGCCATCCGCCCCGACACCATCCTGGTCTCCATCATGCACGGCAACAACGAGGTGGGCACCATCGAGCCGATCGCCGAGATCGGCAAGATCACCCGCGAAGCCGGCGTCCTCTTCCACAGCGACGTGGTCCAGACTGCCGGCAAGATGCCGCTCGACGTGAACGAGCTGGGACTCGACATGCTCTCGATGAGCGCTCACAAGTTCTACGGCCCCAAAGGGGTCGGCCTGACGTATCTGCGCAAGCGCGCCCGCATCACCCCGCTCTTCCACGGTGGCGCCCAGGAGCGCGGCCGCCGGGCGGGGACGCTGAACGTGCCGGGCATCGTCGGCATGGCCAAGGCCCTCGAGCTCTGCCGGGAACGCATGGCCGAAGACGCGGCCCGCGAGGCGGAGTTGCGCGATCGACTCTGGGCGGGCCTGAGCAACAGCATCGAGGCCATCCACCTCAACGGCAGCAAGGAACACCGCTTGCCCAACAACCTCAACGTCAGACTAGACGGCATCGAGGGCGAGTCGATGATCCTCATGCTCGACATGGAGGGCATCTGCGTGTCGTCGGGATCGGCCTGCACCACCGGGTCCCTGGAGCCGAGCCACGTGTTGCTGGGCCTCGGCATCCCCCAGGAGCTGGCCCACGGCTCCGCTGCGGGTCACGCTCGGGCGGAGCACCACCGCCGAGCATATCGACCACTTCATCAAAGTCTTCCCCCCGATAGTCGCGAGGCTCCGGGAGATGTCGCCCATCTGGTGCGCCAACTGCGTCTGCAAACAAAAGGACAGCTGATATGTACTCAGAACTCGTGATGGAACATTTCCGCAACCCGCGCAACATGGGCGTCATCGAAGACGCCGACGGCGTGGGCGAGGTCGGCAACCCGCAGTGCGGGGACATGATGCGCATCAGCATCAAGGTCAAGGACGACACCCTCGAGGACATCAAGTTCCAGACCCTCGGTTGCGGCGCCGCCGTGGCGACCTCGAGCATGGTCACCGAGATGGCCAAGGGCAAGAAACTCGACGAGGCCGTCGAGATCACCAACAAGGCGGTGGCCGAGGCTCTCGGCGGACTTCCCCCCGCCAAGATGCACTGCTCCAACCTCGCTGCCGACGGCTTGCAGGCGGCTATCAAGGACTACCGGGAGCGGCACCCAGTGGCAGCAACTAGTTGAAGGCGGGCTTGCGCCCGGGTGCGCAGGAAGCACTGTACCTGCGATACCATGATGGCCGGACCATGTATCCAGCCTAGTGGCCCCGGGACGAGGATGATTCGGAACCAAGTCAGGGACAGGGTCGACTAACCGCGACTGAGCAATTGAGAAGGGTTCCGATGTCACAGCCAGCCGGCGATCTCGAGGCACACCACATTTCTGGACCCCGCCGCAGAACGAAGCGACGGCTTCTCATAGCCCTGTCCGTCCTAGGTGCCCTTGTCGTCATCGTGGCCGCGATCGCTGGTGGCTCGTACTGGTGGTTCTCGACGAAAGTCCACACGGCGAATTCCAGGATCGACACGGCCACGGAGAACGCACTAGCGACAAAGCCTCCGTCGACCATTGTCTCCGTTCCCCAGATGTCTGACTCGGAGAATGACTCGATAGATATCATCCTGCTCGGCAGCGACGCGCGCGGAGCCACAGTCGAGAGTGGAGGTAGTTCCGATGTGATCATGCTGCTCCATGTCGACCGCGATCTCGATTTCCTGTCCATACTGTCGATAACCAGAGACCTTTATGTCGATATCCCCGGGCACGACAAGGACAGGATCAACGCGGCCTACTACCTCGGCGGAGCGCCGCTGACCATCGCGACGATCAAGCAGGTCTTCGGAGTGGACGTAACCAAGTATGTGGGGGTGGGCTTCCAGTCCTTCGAAGACGCGATCGACTCGCTCGGCGGCGTATACGTCGATGTCGACCGCAGGTATACCGACACACCATATTGGGCGATCGATCTTTGGCCGGGCTATCAGTTGCTCGATGGGCCGAACGCTCTTCTTTTCTCGCGCTACCGCTTCGACGGGAACGCCGACTTCGGCAGGATGGCGCGTCAGCAGCGCGTGCTTGCGGCCGTGCGCGACCAGGCGATGGGCTGGAACCTCCCCACCAAGACTGCCGGGTCTCGTCAGCACGGTGCTCGGCTCGGCGGCCACCAATCTGAGCGCAAACGACATGCTCAAACTCGCCTCTTGGTTGGTCAAGCTCGACGGCAGTCGGATAAAGCAGATAATGATAGAAGGGGTCGGGTCAGATGATCGATGGAAAAGCGGTGGTGGTGGTCGACCAGACTACCCTCAAAGAGGCTGTGACCGCTTACCTGACTCCCCCTGACGCACAGACGACGGGGGCGGCCGGGGGCGACCTCCTTCTGGCGGCGGCCGGCGATCAGAATCTCCTCACGACGGTTTCCACGGTGACTACCGCCACGACTCTCCCCGATATCAGCATGTGGGAGTCAGTCCAGAGAAATGTTCCGTTTGCCCTCGAGGCCCCCGGGTTCATCCCCGAGGGTTTCACCTACGTGGCCAAGATGCCTGAAGGAGATGGGACATACGACATAGAGGTGGACGGGGGAACGAAACCCGCCGTACGCATGGTCTACCGCTACCAGAATAGCGACCTCTACTTGGGGATCACGGCGACGACCTGGACCGACGCTCCAATCGCAGGGAAGGGCACCGAGGTCGCACGCAACGGCGTGCTCTACACGCTCGTCGGCACGAGCGGGAAGGTCGACCACATCTGGTGGAAGAAGGACGGCGTCCTTTACTTCATCTCCAACACGCTGATGGACACCCTGGGCAAGCAGGACCTCTTGAGGATGGCCGAATCGATGACGCCCGTGAGCGTGGCGGGTCAGTAGGGCCGGTCCCGTGAGGCGCGCGCCTGGGCCGGTCGGCGGCGCGCGCACGGGAGCGCGCGCCTGGAGGCCGACGGCTCCGGTCTCGCTACCTGCCGGGCCTTCCCTTTGCGAGCACCTCCGGCCCCTCGGCGCCGAACCGCAAATGGAAAGAGACCGGCCCCGGCTCCATGACGAGAACATCGAGCAGGGCCTCGCGGGCAGCCCGCACCACCGCCTGCTCGTCATGCCCTAGGTGCGCGGCCTCGGCGTGATCCACATCGATCAGTGAGCGGCACCAGGTCTCGCCGGCGTAGATGACGTCGAACGCGACCGAGAACGCGTCCGGCGGCTCGGCCTCCTGTATGGAGACAAACTCTATGTCCATGAAGATAGCCACGCCGACCTCCTGTCTACGAGGTGCGGGCCGCCGGCCGCCCCGGACGCCAAGCCGACGGCGCGCCCGTCACAGCCAGGCCGTCACGCCCCTACGAGCACTTGGAGTACCCGCAGGACCGGCATACCATGCACCCGCCCTCGTGCTCGATCGCTCCTCCACAGTCGGGACAGGCTCCCTGGGCGAAGGCAATGGGCATCTCCAGTTGGCCCACGGCCTTGGAGCCGTTGCCGACGGCCAGGTGATACTTGTCGGCCAGAGCCTTACCTATGGCGTCGGGGCACGAGAGGATCTGATTGGGCCCGAAGCCGAGCGGCACGTGGCAGCGGATGCCTTTGAGCTGCTTGACGATCTTGTCCGGCGGCACGCCGTAGCGGAACGCCAGCGAGATGAGCCGGCCGATAGCTTCGGTGGAGGCCGAAGCACAGCCACCGGCCTTGCCCATGTTCGCGAACACTTCCCGCGGGCCGAAGTCATCCTCGTTGACGGTGACGTAGAGGCTGCCGCAGCCGGTGACCTTCTCCCGGGTCTCGCCGCGCAGCACCGGGGTGCGGCTGGGCCGGACGGGCATGACCGGGGCACCCTGGGGTCCGAGTTCCATCTGCACGCCTTCGCCGTTGGCGGCGCCCTTCCGCTTGACCTCGCCGATGTTGAGCACCTGCTCCTGGCGGGAGCCGTCGCGGTAGATGGTGACGCCCTTGACCCCCAGCTCGTAGGCCAGAAGGTAGACGCGCTCGACGTCTTCCGGCCGGGCGGTGGAGGAGAAATTCACCGTCTTGGAGACCGCGTTGTCGACGTGGTCCTGATAGGCCGCCTGCATGCGGATGTGCCACTCGGGAGACACGTCGTGGGCGGTGACGAACACCTTCTTGAGGTCGTCGGGCACGTCCATGTCGTGGAGCCCGCCCACCGCGGCGATGCTCTTCATCAACTCTTCCGAGTAGAGGCCCCGGAGCTTGAGCACGTCTTCCAGCGCGGGATGCGCCTCCGGTAGTTCCGTGTTGTCCATGACGTTACGGACGAAAGCGAGCGCGAAGATCGGCTCGATGCCGCTGGAGACGCCGGCGATGATGGAGATAGTGCCGGTGGGCGCGATGGTGGTGAGAGTGGCGTTGCGCACCCGCCGTCCTCTGGCAGCCCAGGTGCTGTCGTCCCAGTTGGGGAAGACGCCCCGGTCGCATGCCAGGTCCTCACTGGCCTTGATGGCCTCCTCGTGGATGAACCCCATCAGCTCGTGGCCGAGCCGGATGGCGTCGTCGCTGTCGTAGCCGATGCCCAACTCCACCAGCATGTCGGCCCAGCCCATGACCCCCAGCCCGACCTTGCGGTTGCTCTTGGTCATGGTCCCGATCTCGGGGAGCGGGTAACGGTTCATGTCGATAACGTTGTCGAGGAAGTGGACGGCGGTCCTTGTGACCCGGCGCAACCTCTCCCAATCGATGCCGCCATCCTTGATCAGATGGCCAGATTGATGGATCCGAGGTTGCAGCTCTCGTAGGGCAAAAGTGGCTGCTCTGCCGCAAGGATTTGTCGACTCGATCTCGCCCTGCTTGGGCGTCGGGTTGTCCCGGTTGAGCCGGTCGAGAAAGACGATGCCGGGCTCGCCGTTCTTCCAGGCGAGGTCGACTATGAGGTCGAATACCTCGCGCGCGTTCAGCCTGCCCACCTCGGCGTGGCCGCGTGGGTTGCGCAGCGCGTACTCGCCCCCGGTGAGCACCGCCGCCATGAACTCCTCGGTGACCCCCACCGAGATGTTGAAGTTGTTGAGGATGTGCTCGTCTTCCTTGGCTCGGATGAACTCCAGGATGTCGGGATGGTCCACTCGCAGGATGCCCATGTTGGCGCCCCGCCGGGTGCCTCCCTGCTTGATGGTCTCGGTGGCCATGTCGAACACGCGCATGAACGAGACGGGCCCGCTGGCCACACCCATGGTGGACTTCACAAGGTCGTTCTTGGGACGCAGCCGGCTGAAGCTGAACCCGGTGCCGCCGCCCGACTGGTGCACCAAGGCGGCATCCCGGATAGCGCCGAAGATAGACTGCATGCTGTCTTCGACCGGCAGAACGAAGCAGGCGGAGAGCTGCTGCAAGCTCCCTCCCGGCGTTCATGAGGGTCGGGGTGTTCGGCAAGAACTCGAGCCCGGCCATGACGCCGAAGAACTCGGCGACGACGGGTTCGAGAGGGGCGTCGGGGTGATACAGGCGGTCGGCCTGGGCGATGTTCTCCGCCACCCGGGCGAACATGTCGGCGGGCGTCTCGAGAGGAACCCCTTCTGGGGTGCGCTTGAGGTACCGCTTCTCGAGCACCTTCTTGGCGCTGGGGGAGAGCCTCTTGTCCAACTCGGCCACCAGGGCTCCAAGCTCGGCAACAGTCATCTGATCCCCTCTTTCGCAAGTTGTTCCAATTCCCGTTTGAACCCCTCGATGCTGTCGAACTGGCGGTAGACCGAGGCGAAGCGGATGTACGCGACGAGGTCCACCGACTGAAGACGCTCCAACGCCATCTTACCGACGCGCTCGGACGAGACCTGGTATGCCGACTCCTCCCGCAACTCCCGCTCGATGTCGGCCACCACTTCCTGCAGGCGCTCCACCGGCACGTTCCGCTTAGCGCACGCCCGCATCAGACCGCGCAGCAGCTTCTCGGGATAGAAAAGCTCCGTCGATCCGTCCCGCTTGACCACGGTGATCGGGATCTGCTCGATCATCTCGTACGTCGTGAAGCGCTGTGTGCACGCGATGCACTCCCTGCGCCGGCGGATGGCTTCCTTGCTCTCCGTCTCCCGGGAATCGACCACCCGGCTTTCGGGGTGCCCGCAATAGGGACAGTTCAACTGCTTTCCCCGCTCTCTTCTGGTTTCCAATGCCGGCCGGCAGCCGACCCCCCGTAGCACCTGGAGCGTACCGACCTCGCGGTAGCCCACACCCCAACGGCTTGCGCCTTATACAACATATAGTGCCAGAGGGGATGCTAGCACCCCATATGTGGCATGTCAAAGCAGAAAAAGGGCGCTATTTGCTTCAATACCCAAGCGCTTGATACCCCCCGGCGTACGCCGAAGGCGGACGGGGCGGAGCGCGACCGGTGCCGGGCGTGCGGCGGGCATGTGGAGCGGCGAGGGCGAGGGCGGCGCTATTTGTGGCGTCCCGCGCCCCCCGCTCTGCGAGCGCGTTGATAGCTCTGGAACGCGAGCGTCGCCTGCAGCCTGCTCGCCACCCCCAGCTTTCGAAAGACGTGGTTGGCGTGGGTCTTGACCGTCTTCTCGGATATGAAGAGCTTCGAGCCGATCTGCTTGTTCGACATGCCGAGGGCGATCATCTTGAGGACGTCGCGCTCGCGGTCGGTGAGCGCTTCGATGCCCTGCAGTGTGGCCGCGTCGACCTGGTCCCCGGCGGAGGGCGCGGGCAGTCCCGCTGCGAGGCCACGCCGCGGAGGCGAACCGAGAGGGACGTCGGTAGGATACGTCTTGCCTTTGGCCAGCTCCTCGAAGTGGCGGGCGAGGCGGGTGGGAAGCAGAGGGATGACCGCCTGGCGCAGGAAAGCCCCGGCCTCCAGCCGGTCGCACAGCGCCAGGATAGGCACCGCCACCTTGGCCTCCTGGCTAAAGAAGTAGACGTGACCGTGCTCTTCGGCGACATGCATGGATTCGACAAGGCACCGGGCGGCGTCGTGCTCTCGGCCTGCGAGCGCGTGCAACCAGCCCAGGTAGAAGAGAGAGGGTGCCAGCGAGCTCTTGAGACTCCAGCGCCTGCTCAAACGGACTGTCTCTTCGAGCGAGGTCTGGGCCTCGGCCGTCCGCCCGAGCACCGCGATGTCCATGGCGATGCCCGTCAGCGCCCGTACGCGCTCGGCGATCGCCAGCCGGTTCGTCTCTACCATTTGCAGCGCCGCACGATGGTGCTCCAGCGCCCGGTGGGCACTGCCGCTCCGCCGGCACAGGTCACCGAACATGTCCTCGGCATGAAAGCTGGACTCGCTGTCGCCGGCCGAGTCAGCCAACGCCTGCGCCGCCCTGATGCTCCGCACGGCCGCACGATAATCCCAGCGCCCCTGGGCGATAGCCGCCTGGGTCAACAGCGTCTGTGTCTCGAAGAAGGCGTAGCCCCGCGCATGTACCAGCGCCTGGCACTCATCTACCAGCCGGCCGGCGGTTTCGTAGTCGCCGGTGGAGAACGCCATTACCGCGGCGCCGGTGAGCGCCGTCGCGCGTGCCGCGGTACCGTTCTTCGTGCCGCGAACGAGAGCCTTCTCCGCCCATTGTCTTGCGAGCCGATAGTGCCCCAGGGTGTAGAAGAGCCGCGCGCGATACAGCAGGACGCGGTGGGTGAGCCGTTCCTTGCCTGCAGTCGGCGCCAGGGCGAGCGCCTTCTCCCAATTCTCAACAGCCTCATCGCGCCGACAGAGGCTCAGGAGGACATTCCCCTCCACGAGAAGCACCTCCACCTTCTCCCGCGGGGACCGTGCGAGCGACCGGCAGCGTTTCAGCACCGCCAGACTCTCCTCCCATCGCCCCTGGTTGAAAAGGCAGAAGGCGGAACCGAGGAGCACGGACAGCAGCCCCTCATTGTCACCCGCCGCGGATAGCTCTCTGGCTGCCTGCTCGTAGATGAGGGCCGCCGGCGCATATCTTGTCTGCTGCTGAAGCATCCTGGCCTTGGCAACATGCAACCACGCGCCGGCCGAGACGTCCTCGTCTCCCGGCAGCAGATCGGACCAGCCCTCGTACGCAAAGTCCACGACGGCCTCGAGCGACGAGAGGGCCAGCGTCCGCAACGGGCGGGCCGCATCGTCGAAGCGCCCGGCCCTCAGGTACAGCGAGGCCGCTCTATGGTATTCGCCGACGCTTTCCAGGTGCGCGGCCGCCCTGGAGATCATCACCGCCCCATCGTCGCTCGCCCAGGTCGCGCGCTCCGCATACGCCCTGACCAGCGGATGCACGGTGTAAGCCCTCCGGCCGGAGCGGGTGACGAGGAAGCCGCGGGTCACCAGTTGGTCGAGCAGGGCCTCCGCTTCCTCCGGTGGCCCCGGAAGGAAGGCCTCGTCGCGCGGGAAGATCACTCGCGGCAGTAAGGCGCCCGTAAGCATCACCTGGGCGCTGAGCGGGTCCAGACCCGACAAGATGTGGCGCTCCAGGTAGGCCCGTAGGTCGCGCCCGCGGGACATGATGTCCATGAGGTCATCGCGCTTCGCGACACCCCGGGACACGAGTTGCTGTCCGAGGAGTACCAGGGCGGCCGGCCAGCCCTCGGTGAGCCGCCACAAGACTCTGGCTTCCGCCGGCTGAATGACAACCCCCCAGTTCTGACCCGCCCAGGCCGCGACCTCGCGCGGAGTCAGCCTCAACTCTCGTGCCTGCAGACTCACGCACCGCCCACCCAGACCGACGCTCTCCAGGTCCAGTGGAAGTGGCCGTCGAGAGGACAGCAACATGATCCAACCGGGCGGCAGAGCGCGAGCTATCAGTTGGAGCGCGGTCACGACCTGCGGCGAACCATCCACGAGGTGCAGATCGTCGACGGCGACCAGCGTGGGTTCCCCGGCGCGGGCTCGATATTGAATCGATCAGTTCGGCGGTCAAGTCCAGGCTCGTCACCTCGGTCGCGCCCCCAGCCGACCAGTCGGGCGAATCCGCCTGCAGCCAAGTTGGAGGGTCCAAGCCAAGCCCAGCCATGAGGTAGGTGAGAAAGCGGAGCGGGTCGCGGTCACCCTCGTCGAGGGAGAAGTAGACCGCGCGGCCCTCAGTCGAGCGAAGCACGTCGACGATGAACGCGGTCTTGCCGCATCCAGGCCCTGCGACGAGCCCCACCACCCCGCCGCCTCGGACCGGCTCGATCAACTTGCGCAGGCGCGGCCGGCTGAGGACGAACCCCTGGTGCGGCAAGCCGAGCTTCGCCGCGATGGCCCGAGCCCGTTGATCGACGACGTCGGAGGAAGGCACCAGCAAGATCTCCCGCGGGTTCTGTTCGAGGAGCCGACCGATGCGCACAGTCTCCTCACACAGCGCCGGGGTGTCAATAAGTGCCAGGGCCTCGCTGTCGTTCATCTGCTTCCCACCCTCGATGGACGCTTTGCCGATATTCGGTCATCCGGGCCGGCGCCGGTGCGACGGACGCCGGCCCGAAGGACAGACCTTCTCGTGACGCAGCCGGACCCCGCGAGCCGCGGTAGCCGCCCCCGGCCGCTCGGGGACGCCGCCCGGGGACGCCGCCCTGCGCGGCCGCGGGCAGCCGCGACCGCTACAGGTATTCCAGCCTCTTCGCGACGATGGACACGGCCTTCCGCTCTTCGCCGTCCTTTTCGTACACGTCCTGCCGCAACGAGCCCTCCACGGCGATCTTCCGTCCCTTGCCCAGGTGTTCGCCGGCCGCCTCGGCCTGCGAGTTCCAGGCCTTGATCCTGAAGAAGTCCGCCTCTTCCGCGTTCCGGTCCACTGCCAGGATGAAGCTCGAGACCTTGGACCCCCCGTTCACCTCCTTGACCTCCACATCGGTGGCCAGACGGCCGATCAGGTGCACGCTGTTCATTGTCTTCCTCCTCGTTGTTCGCCCGGTTTCCCCGGTTCCCCGATGCCCGCCCCGGCGGTGCTCTCGGCCGGGGAGATGGAGCGTAGCGGGAGGGGGCGGCGGGGCGAATACAACCAAAGGTGGAATCGCGAGGGGAAGGGACGGAAGGCAGCCCTACGGGGATTTCGAGCGGCGTGCGGTCACGTAGCTGCTTCTTGATCTGCGCGGCCGGTGCTAGACCCTCGCGCACGTCGCGGCGAGTCCGCGCGAGGCAGCGAGAGGGTCACCCGGGTGCCTTCGCCGGGGCGGCTGACTACGTCTATCCGTCCCTTTTGGGCCTCCACCAGGGTCTTGGCGATGGAGAGGCCCAATCCGCTCCCTCTGTCCTCGTCTGGTCGCGCACCACCCTGGTAGAAACGGTCGAGCACGTGAGGCAGGTCTGCGGCAGCGATCCCGGTGCCCGTATCGGCGACAGAGATGATCACCCGGCGGCCCTCGGCACGCGCGTCAAGCCGTATGGTTCCCCCTGGAGGCGTATATCGGAGCGCGTTGTCGAGTAGGATCAAGATGATCTGGCGCAGCCGGGTACGGTCGGCGCGCACGACAAGTGCCATCTGAA
>CAVRJE010000016.1:0-134897 GCA_963721365.1 uncultured Actinomycetota bacterium | reverse complement strand
AGTGACGACCGAGGAGCCGGTCGTAAGGCAGACGTACGATCTCACCGACATCGAGGGCATCGGTCCCGTCTTTGCGGAGAAGCTCGGAGATCTCGGCCTGAAGACTACGACGACCTGCTCAAAGTGGGCGCCAGCCCGAAGGGCCGGGAAGACCTGGCGCTCGCCAGCGGGATCAGCGGCAAGTTGATCCTGCGCTGGGTGAACATGCTGGCTGATCTCTTCCGCATCAAGGGCGTCGGCAGGCAGTACTCGGACCTGCTGGAAGCCGCAGGCGTAGACACCGTCCCCGAGTTGGCCCAGAGGCGGGCGGACAACTTGACCTTGAAGATGGCAGAAGTGAACGAAGAGAAGCAACTTGTCCGCAGACGCGACCGAAGATGAGGTAGCCGGCTCGATCGAATCGGCCAAAAGTCTGCCGAGGGTGGTCACCTACTGAGAGCACAACATCTGGCGAACCCCTCCGACGACGTTGGGCGCGCGATACGACACAGACCGTTCTTAGCGATCGTTCCCGCGAAGCCCTGCCGGCAGCTCGAAGTGAATGGTCACTACTTTAATGAATCTGGCCTCGAATCTCGCCACTGGGGTTCTCGGTGGTGCCACGTTCACATAGGCTTGGCCGCTCGTGATCGGGCTACGAAATCGGCGATCGTCTTCCCGGTAAGTTGCCGAAGAGAACCGAGGCTGTGAAGGTCCCCCCGGACACGTTTCCAGTGAAGGCGCCGCTGATGGTGGGGCCGGATAAGATAGCACTCCCGGGCCGTTACTGCCCGCCTTGCCCACATGGACCCGAGACGCGATGACATCGGTCATGTTACTAACGCTGAGCACGAAGTTCATACGGGTGCCGGTGGCGTCAACCATGAAGGTGGCTGAACCGGTGGCCGCGGTATTGACAGCGGGAACGACGTCTGTGCCGGATAGTTCGGCGGCATAGGTCTTGCCGGACGCCCATCACTCCCGTCGGCGAGCCAGCCGGTTGTCGCCGTGATCACCGCCGTGCTGGACGTGGTGGTCGCGCTCGTCGAGGTGGCGGCCAGCGTCGTCGTGGTCGTGCTTTTCGTAGTGGTGGGGACGGCGGCGCTGGGAGGCCTGGTCGTTGTTGGGGTCCCTTCGCAGGCGCACCCAAAGACGGCACGCCAGCGAGAAGAGGCAGACACAGGGACATTCGGTTCACAACCACACCTCCGGACAGGATGCAGGCCGGAGCCTTCCCCGGGCCCGCGTGAGCACGGCACTTGTTGTTCTCCGCTATTCACCTTCCGGCCTGACTTCTCCTGCCTAAGAAACACTGAAATGGCCCCCAGGCGTATTTCGAATAGGCGTGGCGAGGTCGTAACTGAGGGTGTCAGTCTTTTCGCGACGTCAAGCGGTTGGGGCAACAGGTGCGACCCGCATCCTGCACCTCCTTAGGCATATTCGTCCGGCCCGCCAGGTCTCGTCCGAGCGGCGGCCTATAGTGGAGATACAAATTTCGGGAAGGGGACGACCGGGCCGGCCCGCGGCACGCTAGGCGAAGCCGTGCTCCGTCCTCGCGAGAGCCCATTCGGGCAGCTTCCGAAGCTGGTAGTCGTACCGCTTCAGGAGAACCCGTATCCGGACACAGGAGCGGGGGTCAGGACACAATGGACGAACTGACCCAAGCGCGGGCTTTGGAGACATATCCGCCCGCAGGATAGCTCGGACATTAGTCTCCAAGCATGGCCGGTGATGGCTCCAGGGCCTAGCATGGACACCACCCCCGGATCGGCTGCTACCAGGCCTTGCCAGCCGGAGGGTTCTATTCAGCTCGTTGACCGCACTTGCCACCGGCCTATGCTGGAGCTATTCGCGAAGTAAGGATTTCGATCCCTTTGCCGGTTCTTCAATGCCCCGAGCGGGTCGTAGCGCTACCCAAAGATCGGCACATCGAACAGGCCAAGAACGGCGGCGCCAACAGCGGCCGCGGCCCAACAATCACAGTCGCGATGAGGCTCACCATGATCGCGTACTCCACCGCCGTGGCGGCTCGCTCGGATTTTCACCCAGGAGTGTGTGAAGATAAGTACTCAGCAGGTTGATCATTGGTTCACTCCCGCCGCAATGCAAAGACTATCAGGCTGTAACACATGTCTACTAAGCGTAGAATAGACTGCCACTCTTCGCACGGGGCAGAACTCGAGTCCCAGGGGCCCAAAGGCCAGGATGTGGAGTTGTTTACCTCGTCGAGGGTCCAGTAACCCTGGCATCCTCTAACTTGATCGTGCGCCCGCCGCGCCGGTAGATAATCACGCTAATCGCTTTACTCATCTATTGACATCACGTGCTCATCATGACTTAAATGGTGTGTGATCGCTTTCTCATGCAATTGTCCTCTGGGCTCGCTCAGCCTGGTGGCGGGGCGCTTCAGAATGTCATCAGTAGACAGGAGGGACTGAGATGAGACTAGGCAAGAAGTGGGCCTGGGGACTGGAAATGGTGGCCCTGCTTGTCCTCCTCGTGCTCCTGACAAGCGTCGCCGTCGCTGCAGCCGGACTGGGGAGACAACCACGTCGTACGTCGCGGAGCCGCTTGTCCCGACGGCCCCGGCTTCAAGTACCACGACCGCCCCGGCCGAGGCCGTGCATCCGTTTCCCCGAACGGGCGCCCACGCGAAATCTGGCGTGTCCCGACTGTCACGTGAGCAAGCCGGGAGCCGGGGTGCCATTCCCCGGTACTCAACTTCCCCAGACCTGATCCTGCATGCGTCTCCTCCCCGCGCGGCGACCAACACGGCGGGCTGACCGACTGCGCCTCCTGCCACACGCCTACGGCATGGACTGACCTGACCTTCCAGCATCCGTTCCGCGGACCGGTGCGCATGCCGGTCTGACTTGCGCCGACTGCCACGTGAGCAAGCCGGGAGGTACAACCGTCTCCGGCACCCAGTTCCCGGCGGCCGATCCCAGCTTGCATCTCCTGCCACGGCGACGAGCACGGCGGGCTGACCGACTGCGCCTCCTGCCACACGCCTACGGCATGGACTGACCTGACCTTCCAGCATCCGTTCCCGCTGACCGGCGCGCATGCCAGTCTCGCCTGCGCCCAACTGCCGCGGTTCCCGTTCGCCAAGGTCAGCCCTGCCTGCGTCTCCTGCCAGCAACGCGCGGGGTTGACCAAGTGTGCATCCTGCCACACCACCAAGGCCTGGAAGCCCTCGACGTTCAAGCACCCGTTCTCCCGGACCGGTGGACATGCCGGTCTCGCGTGCTCCGCCTGCCACGGCAAGACGTTTGCCAAGGCCAGTACTCCTGCGTTTCCTGCCACGGAGCCAAACGCGAGTGGCCGGAATCTACATCCTGCCACGCCGCCAAGGCCTGGAAGCCCTCGACGTTCCGTCACCCGGGGGCCGGGGAGCATTAGCGGAGCTCGCGTGCGTCAAATGTCACCCCAGCGGCTATGCAACGCACTCATGTACCTGTCACGGGGGCTGCGCTACAGACACGCTCGATTGCGGCGCAGGCAATGGCGTGGGCAAACCTTCCTCAAGCGCCTGGGCAACTGCCGAAAAAAAATAAGGAGAGAGTCTATCTGGGAGGGCTTTTCACAAGGCATCAGCCGTCCCCGGTAACTACTGTGCCGGGCGAGACTGAGCGGCCTTACCCTCGCCAGGATAGTTGCTCTCTCACCTAATACTCTTCCCCACCCTGGGGTGGTCATAAACTCGTGAGATTGCTGCCCCCGACAAGTCCCCAGGCCCGGGCAGGACTCATTCCGGTATGCTGCGTTTCGAGGGTCCGAGCTGAAAGAGGGCGAAGGAGACCGTGGGAATGGGTGCGTCTGAGAATACTGGGAGGACGTCGAAATATGAACTGGAACAGTTGACAACCGAGTCGGAACTGACCGGTGAGGATGAGACACTCGGCCAGCCCGCCATCGAGAAGCCTACGGAAACGCCGGAGAAAGACTGACACGAAACAGCGCCCTGGGACGCTCCGAGGTTGGGGCGGGTGGCGGGCCCTTGCATAGGTTTGGAGCCAGTGGCATATTCCACTGAACACGGGGCGGTTTGTGTCGTGCCGCGCAGTGCAGGAACAGGGAGTGGGCCGAAGGGCGCGAGAAGGAGCGTGAATACGAGATCATGGACTGTTAGCGTGAGCAAGAAGTCTGCCGCAATCATCCTGAGAACCGGCCGCGAAGCAGAGCGCTTCGGGGTATCTCTGCGCCTGGGAGTCTCGTTTGTCCTGGCCATCGGGGTTTTCGTCTGCGCCGTGATCCTTCCCGCTTCGGCCGACGCAGCAGCCCCTGGCACCCGCTACCACACCGACTCCCACATGGTCAAGGTGGGCACCTGGTCTGACTTCACCAAGGCGGAGGCCTCCGGGGCGAGCTACGGACGCTCCAACTCGAGCAACGCCTCGGCCACCATCTACTTTACCGGCACCCGCCTGGACTGGATCGCCATGACCGGAAGCACTCCAGGCATCGTCGATGTGTACCTGGACGACGTATGGCAGACGACCATCGACCTCTACTCCTCGCCCGCACACTATCAGGCGGTGGTCTGGTCGAGCGGCACCATCAGCGACGGGCCTCACAAGGTGGGACTGCGGCGGAGCGACTCGAGCGCGGCCGGCGAGTACATCACCTTGGACGCGGTGGACATTTGGGGGACGATCGATCCAGCCCCGGACCCCCCGACCCGCTACCAGCAGACCGACTCCCACATGGTCAAGGTGGGCACCTGGTCTGACTTCACCAAGGCGGAGGCCTCCGGGGCGAGCTACGGACGCTCCAACTCGAGCAACGCCTCGGCCACCATCTACTTTACCGGCACCCGCCTGGACTGGATCGCCATGACCGGAAGCACTCCAGGCATCGTCGATGTGTACCTGGACGACGTATGGCAGACGACCATCGACCTCTACTCCTCGCCCGCACACTATCAGGCGGTGGTCTGGTCGAGCGGCACCATCAGCGACGGGCCTCACAAGGTGGGACTGCGGCGGAGCGACTCGAGCGCGGCCGGCGAGTACATCACCTTGGACGCGGTGGACATTTGGGGGACGATCGAGAGCGGGCCGGACACCGATCCGGATCTTGTCGCGAAGGCTGTGAAGAGCAGTTGGTTGGAGGGCTACCTGACTGGACTCACCAGCCGGCTGGCTGCCGTACTCTGCCTACATCTGCGAAGAGGCTGAGACCTACAACGTCCCGGTGCAACTGGCGCACTCACCTTCTTTAGGGACGAGAACGGGTGGTGGAGGGAGAGCTACTGTACTCAGTTCCCCCGGAGTTGGGAGAACAAGAACATCGGCAACCTGACCTTCGCCGCATGGGAGGCCGAACGTTACCCAGGCACGGCGCTGGAATCCGGGCACAGCTCGAACGTGTTCGCAGCCTTCCCCACCGTGGAGGATGGTATCGACGCCTGGTTCTACCTGACGTCGGGTCCGCAACGCCACCTACTCCGCTGGAGTCGATCAGATCATCGCGGGTGACATCCAAGGAGGATTTGAGACCATCCTCAATCGGTACGCACCCTCGGCGGGCGCCGCTCGGGTGAGTTCAGATGTTGCGTATTACACCGCGATCTCCGACCGGATAGCCGCGGAATACGGCTACGTCGGTGGCCCGGACCCCCCGACCCGCTACCAGCAGACCGACTCCCACATGGTCAAGGTGGGCACCTGGTCTGACTTCACCAAGGCGGAGGCCTCCGGGGCGAGCTACGGACGCTCCAACTCGAGCAACGCCTCGGCCACCATCTACTTTACCGGCACCCGCCTGGACTGGATCGCCATGACCGGAAGCACTCCAGGCATCGTCGATGTGTACCTGGACGACGTATGGCAGACGACCATCGACCTCTACTCCTCGCCCGCACACTATCAGGCGGTGGTCTGGTCGAGCGGCACCATCAGCGACGGGCCTCACAAGGTTGGACTGCGGCGGAGCGACTCGAGCGCGGCCGGCGAGTACATCACGTTAGACGCGGTGGACATCTGGGGGACGATAACGGATTGAGCGAGGTCTCGCGGCCGGCGCGGACCGTCACCTTGTCGCCTACCGCCAGCACGGGTCTCGCCTCCCAGGGCCGGCGCCGAGCGGTGGACGCGTTCCCCGGGGGTTAGCGGGCTCGCACTCTCAAGGTATAATGAGCACCCCAGCCAACTGGCAGACAGTGACCCGGCCCGGCGAAATCCGGGGAATGGCCGGGTCAGGAGGGAATGTGCCAGACTTGAAACAGACCGGAACGATCGGTACCAAGCGGGCTCTCGCGCTGATGCTGATAGCGACGGTCCTTCTCCTTACTCTCTCCGGTCTCGCGCAGGCGTGGACGCCGGCCATCGACAAGGCCATGGATCAGGCAACCGCTCTCCGCGCACTCATCGACCAACTCGACGAGGAACTGAGCGCCGCCGCCGAAGAATACGACTACGCGAACCAGCAGCTCGAAGACACCCAGGCCGCGATCAAGAAGACCCAGAAGCTGCTGACTCAGTCGGAGACCGACCTGGCTACGGTCCAGGACCGGCTCAACCAGCGAGTGGTCGAGATCTACAAGGCCGGCGATCTCACCATGCTGGCGGTGATTCTCGATGCCAGCAGCTTCACCGATCTCATCGCCCGCTACGATCAACTCCAACGCCTGAGCAAGCAGGACGCGGATCTCCTCAAGCAGGTCCAGGACTACAAGATTCAGACCGCCGACCGCAAGGCCCAACTCGAGACCGAACTCGCGCAGGAGCAGGTCGACCTCCAGAAGACCACCGCGGCGAAGGACAAGGTCACCGCCCAACTGGCGAAGCAGAAGAAGGCGCTCCAGGGCAAGGAAACCCAGATCGCCCAGCTCAAGAAGGCAGAGGCGGCCCGTCAGGCGGCGCTGCTGGCAGCCGCCAAGAAAGCCGCGGCGGAAGCGGCGCGGAAGGCGGCGGCGGAGAGGGCGGCCCGTGAGGCGGCAGCCAAAGCTGCTAAGGGCAAGACCACTACGACGACTGACTCGTCGGGCGGGGGCGGTGGCGGTACCATCGGCTACAACGGCGACAAGGCGGCGCAGGTGGTCGACATCGCCCTCCAATACGTTGGCGTGCCCTACGTCTGGGGAGCCTCGAGCCCGGACGGCTTCGATTGCTCCGGCCTGGTCAAATACGCCTATGGCAAGATCGGTATCTACCTGCCACACTCCAGTGCTATGCAGTACGGCTACGGAGTGTACGTGCCGAAAGACCAGCTGAAGCCGGGGGACCTCGTCTTCTTTTACACTCCGATCCACCACGTCGGGATATATATTGGCAACGGCAAGATGGTCAATGCCACCGGCGACCACGTGCAGATCGGGACTGTCTGGAAGAGCAGCTACCACGGGGCGCGCCGCATCCTGAACTAACGCCAAGGCGCGCTCATCGCCTGGGAATAATGAAGAGACCTACTGCGCCGCCTTGACCGCCACCACCGGGCAGGGAGCGGTCAGCAGGATCTGCTGGGCGTCGCTGCCCATGATCAGCTTTCCCACCCGCGATTGCTGACGGATGCCGATCGCGATGAGGTCTGCCCGTTCCTCCTCGGCTACCTGGGCGAGATCTTCCGCGGGAGAAAGTCCGCGGATAAGCCTGCGGGTGGTGTGAGGGATGCCGGCATCGGTGAGTCGCTGCTCGATGGCGTCCAGTTCCTTGCGGTAGGCGAGCACTTCCTCCTGTTCCGCGTCCATGCTGCGGCCACCCCGGATCGAGTGCGTCACGACTATCTCGATATCGCCGCGCTCCGCCTGCTGGATGGCCCATTCGAGCGCCGCCCTGCTCTCGTCCGTCATCACGTAGCCCACGACGATCTTCATCTCTGCTCCCTTGGTAGAGTCCGGTACGGTGACAATACATTTTTGGACCTGCCTCCACAATGGCAAGCGTGGCGGTTTCGACGCGGGGGGTGGCGAGAGGTGGAGCCGGGCGCCCTCAACCGGTCGCGATGTTGATCGCCCGGGCCACGAGCATGGCGATCGTCGCAAGCGACATGATCGCCTCCACGCCCATAACCAGCTTGGCCCACCTCGAGTAGGGCATGGCGTCGGTGGGTGAGAAGGCGGTCGCGGTGGTGAGAGAGACGAACAGGTAGTCCGGGAACGTGGGCTTCCAGTCTGGCGCGGCCAGCCCCTGCTGATCCTGTTGCTGTTGGGGGAAGACCAGGTCCGGATAGTCTGGCTCTCCCTTGGCGCGAGCCTCGGGCCCGTTGCCGTCCAGCTCCCACAGCATGAGGGCGAACACGGCGATATTGACCACCCAGAAGGTGATCCCGGTGAGGAAGAGACGCCCCGGGGTGAGGTGCGAGCCCACGAAGACGCCGCGGATGAGAAGGACGAGCACCACGAAACTGGCGATGACCAGCACGGCCGTGAGGCTTAGAGAAACGATCCGCAAAGCCCGCGGCGGCTCTCTTCGTGATGGCAGGTAGATTGCCAGCGAGGTGATAAGGAGGATGCCGGCGACAAGCGGGTAGATCCAGACGGGCCGCACGGAGAGGTTGGCCACCACCCAGCTCTGCCCGGCGATGATCACCACCGCCGCCAAGAAGGCCGGCCAGCGGTGCTCGGGCTCAGTCGGCTGCCGCCACGACGGTACGAACTCTCTCACGCCCTCTCCCGCAGACAGGGCAGCACCGCGGGTGCTCCTGTCGCTCACCTAGATCTCTTCCTCGAGCTCGAGGAACGCGTTGGCTTCGCCCTGCTGGGCGAGGCCCAAAGGCAGTTCCGCGCAGACGAGCCTGCGGAGGTCCAGGACCGCCTCTTCTCCGCCGGCATCGACGATGGAGCAGCGCGAGAAAGCCTCGGTCTCCATGGCCAGTACCAAGTCGAACACCTCCTCGGGATCGTCGGCGTCCAGCCTGATGGGCTCCTCTCTGCCGGTGAAGTATAGGTCGATGGTGTCGCCGCGCCTCGGGGTCACGTCGCTCTCGCCGGGGCCGGCGCTTTTGGCGGGTCCGGCGGCCCCTGGGGACTCATCGCCCCTGTTCTTCGGCTGCCAGAGGAAATGGACGAGTTGCACGAAGCGGGAGTTGACAACGATCTGCTCGGCCGGCCTGTAGGCCTCGAAGGTGATGTTGCCGATGTCCTCGTCCTCGAGGGCCTCGCGGACGCGGTCGTAGGTACCCTTGGACACCTCGTACTCGAAGCGCCTTGTGATGCCCTCCAAGTAGAAGACGACGAGGAAGTCGTAGAGGAAGTCGTCGGGGATGTCTGTCACGGCGCTTCCATCCTTCACCAAGCTTCAGAGCGAACCGACCGCCAACCCAGAATAGCTCGTACAGAGGTCAATCTGCCAGCGGGCGGAGTCAGTCCAGGTCGGTTGGAAGCGCGCAGCTGCTTGCCGCTAGGAAAGCAGTTGGTCGACTGAGGAGGCGGTGAGTAGACCATCGACTTCCTGGAAGTGCGCGTCTCTCGTGAACAAGACGAGGCCACGCTCTTCGGCGCGCGCGGCGATCCACATGTCGGTCACCGAATCATGGGATCTCGTCTCGTCCGTCCCGTCTGCTACCGTGTCCACAGATGACTCTCGCTGACTGACACCGCTCGGCCGCTCCGCCGCCGGGCGCGAAAGGGAGACCGACAAGATGGAAGCCCTACGCCCCCTACCAGACCTAAGAACGGTGGACTTCCACGTCTCCACCGACGACCCGGACATAGTCACCTGGCTCCGCCAGTTCCCAGAGGAGGAATGGGAGGCTAGGGCCACCACCGCGCTTCGCGTGGGCGTCCTCGCCCTGCGCCAGGCCTCCGGCTTCATCGACCGCGAAGCTATCCGGCAGGAAGGCAAGGACCTCACCCGCTCTATCGAGAGCAAGGTCACCGAGACCATCGGCACCCTCGTCGGGCCCGACAGCTCCCTCGTCCACCTGCTCGATCCCCAGCGCACCGACGGCCTCGTCGAGCAGATGCGCCAGGCGGTCGACGGGGAACTGACCGGCAACAGCGATAAGGTGCTCGCAGCGTTCGACCTCAACCGCCCGGAATCCGCCCTCTCCCGCCTGGTCGCCCAGGTCCAGGGGGTGCAGAGGGCCATCCGCAGCGACTTCACCCTCGACGACCCGCAGTCGGCGCTGTCTCTCATGCTCCGCGAGCTCGACACCACCCTCAAGGCGCATGAAGAGCACAACCGGAAGTTCCGCGAGGAGGTGCAGAAGACCCTCACCGAGATGGCCGTCCGCAAGGAGACGCAGGACCGTTCGACGCTCCGCGGCGGCGTCTTCGAGGACCGGGTGTCGGAGTTCGTCCTTAGGAACGCCATGGACGGGGGGGACGTCGGCAGGCGCACTGGCAGCACCACCGGCATCATCAAGAACTGCAAGGTGGGGGACTGCATCATCGAACTGGGCGCCGATTCGCAGTTCGCGGGGGAGGCGCTGGTGGTCGAGGCCAAGGAGGACGCGAGCTACGACCTCAAGAAGGCTCTCACCGAGATCGATACCGGTCGCCGGAACCGGGGCGCGGATGTCGGTATCTTCGTCTTCTCAAAAAGGACGGCACCTTCCCATCTCGGTTCCCTTGCCCGCCACGGACGGGACATCATCGTGGTCTGGGACGCCGACGACCCGGCGACCGACGTCTACTTCGACGCGGCCCTCACGCTGGCTCGGGCGCTCATCTTCGAGCACCACCGTGGTGCGGGGGTGAGGAGCGAGGTGGACTTCGCCACCCTCGAGCGGGCGGTAGAGAGCGTGGCCAAGCGGGCGGTGCAACTCGACGACATCCGGAGGTCGGGCGAGACGGTGGAGAACGCCGGCCGCTCGATCGTCGCGAACGTGGGCATCGCCCAGCGAGACCTGGCCGGCCAGGTCGAGATCCTGCGGGAGCAGTTGGGCCAGATGCGCAGGGCGTTCGCGGCGCAGGGGAACTAAGAGGTAGCACACATGCCAACGTGGGCCGTGTTCGTCATCGTCGTTGTCCTTGTCGTCGGCTACTACCTGTTCGCGTCGCGGAAGCAGAGAAAAAGGGATAGCGTCGCCGGCGATTTCGAGAAGATCCAGGACTTCCACGCGAACCAGGTCTATACCGACGTCAGGGGAGAAGCGGCGATCGCCATCGACGACCGGGGGCGACGGATCGCGATCGCGCGCAGACACGGGCAACCGCGCACCCGGGTCTACTCATTTGCTCACATCGTCTCGGCAGAGGTCGTCCAGAACGATGAGGCGATAGCCAGGGTGTCCCGAGGCGGCCAGGCGGAAGCGGCGCCGGCGGCCGACGGCCTGTTCGGGTCGACCAGGCCGGCTGCCCTTGGATTGCCCCCCATCAAGCCGGCGCCGGTCCCTGTGACGATGGTCGCCGTGCGCGTGACCTTTGAAGGGGCCTCGGATCCTGGCCCGCTTGTCCGCTTCTACCAGGGCAAGGCGATCGCCGCCGAAAGCGTGGCAGGGGAGAAGGCCTTCGGCGAAGCTCGGACCCTTCTCAGCGCGCTCGACATCGCGATAAAGAGGGCGGGGCTGCCGCCCCGGCCGGCGATCATTCGAGCGTCCCCGCGGTCCTAGGTGCGATCTTGCACACGCCACGGTGCCGGCGGATTCGCCTGCACGATGGGCGGGCGCTCGCCGGCTTTCCTGTCCGCGCCGCCTGCTAACCTGAACTCAGTTGAGTCGCGCGGCGGCGCCCCGCGGGGCCGCGACAAGGAGCGCGACGACAGTTGACGCGGTGAGGTGTGATGTGGCGACGTGGACTCCCAGACTTTCCAAATCCCGGTTCCAGGCCGGGCTCCAATGCCCCAAGTACCTGTGGCTGCAATGCCGCGCGTCTCAGCTCGCCGACCCGGTCACCGAAGCGCAGCAGGCCATCTTCGACCAGGGACACGCGGTAGGAGCGCTCGCCCGGGATCTGTTCCCCGGCGGGGTGCTCGTCGAGGAGGACTACACCCAGGCCGACCAGGCGCTTGAGACCACCCAATGCCTGCTCGGCGACGGTGCCGGGTGTGTATACGAGGGCGCCTTCCGCTACGACGGCGTGTTCGTCCGCCCCGACGCCCTCTTCAAGGAAGACGGCCACAACTGGGCGCTCGTCGAGGTCAAGTCATCCACCGAGGTCAAGCCCGAATACATCACCGACCTCGGCATCCAGACCTACGTTCTCCGCGGCGCCGGCGTCCCCGTCGGCAGCAGCCGCCTGCTCCACCTCAACAACACCTACGTCTATCCCGGCGGCCCCTACGATCTGGGGCAGCTCTTCACCCTGGAGGACCTCACCCCTCAGGTGGAGCCGTTCCTAGACTCCATCCCCGGGCTGCTCCGCCAGTTCAGGCAGATGCTGGCCGGCCCCATGCCCGACATGCAGATCAGCAAGCGCTGCGACAACCCGTACACCTGCCCCTTCTACGGCTACTGCCACAGCTACCTGCCCGAGTACCCGGTCACCGAGATCACGCGCGTCAGCAACGAGCTGCTTTGTTCGCTCCTCGGCGACGGTTACTGCTCCATCCGCGAAGTGCCGCTCGACTACCCTGGTCTCACTCCCGCCCAGCGGACCATGTGCGACGTCATCCAGACCGGGGAGCCGCGCTTCGATCCCGAGCTCAAGAATGAACTGTCCCGGTTAAGCGAGCCCATCCACTTTCTCGACTTCGAGACCTGGCGTTCCGCGCTCCCGGTCCACGCCGGCACCCGGCCCTACCAGGCCCTTCCGGTGCAGTGGTCCTGCCACACCCTCGACGGCGGTATCGAGCACGCCGAGTTCCTTCACACCGACCGGACCGACCCCCGCCGGTCATTCGCCGAGAGCCTGCTCTCGGCCCTGGGGGCCGACGGGCGGGCGCCGCCGACAGTCCGATAGTCGTCTACACCGGCTACGAGAACCGCATCCTCGACGAATTGGCCCAGGACCTTCCCGAGTTCGCCGCGCCCATCGCCGCCGTGCAGGCGCGTCTCTTCGACCTCGAGAAGCTGGTCAGCACCTACGTGCAGCACCCGGGGTTCCATGGCAGCACCTCGCTCAAGTACGTCCTGCCGGCCCTGGTCGACGACCTCTCCTACGAAGGTCTGGCCATCACCAACGGGGAGGTGGCCACGCTCCGCTGGGGCGAGGCGGTCTACGGGGGTGCTCCGGCCTCGGTCCGCGAAGCGATCTTCGCCGACCTGCGCGCCTACTGCGCAACCGATACACTGGCTCTTGTCAGGCTGTACGAGGAGCTGCTGCGGGCGGCGTAGGGGGGCTTGGAGCAATGAGAGTGGATCTTGCGCTGTTGGCCGACTATGCGGAGGTCACTCAGCGAGGGGGCAAGCTGATCGTCTGCGGTATCTTCGACCGGATCACCCTGGCCGACGCCGACGCGGTGCATCCCCACATGGCGCTTGCGCTCAAGCTGGCCTGCGACGTCGGCGAAGACCCGGTGCATCACCTCACCGTCCGGCTCGTCGACCCCGACGGCGTGGATGTCGTTACGCCCATGGAGGGTGAGGTTGAGGTCAAGGGCGAGACCGAAGCGGAGACCTCGGTCAACCTCATCCTCGACCTGAATCTTGTCAGATTCGGCTCCCACGGCCCGCATTCGTTCGACATATTTCTCGACGGCAATCTCGAGCGGCAGGTCCCGCTCACCGTCGAGCAGTTCAGTCCCTCGGACATGCTAGGGACGCCGAGCGTCAGCGGCCGCGCCCGCCGACCCCTTGGCGGGCTCAGGTGCGGCCGGCTCAGGTTCGGCCGGCTCCACATGCACCACGACGTCGGTGAGTTGTGGGTATTTGGCGCGCAGGGCGTTCTCCACTGTGTGGGCGATCTGGTGTCCCTGCTCGACGGTGGTCTCGGGGGCGACGAGCACGTGGAGGTCGGCGGCCACATGGCTCGCGGAGCCCCGCGTCCGCACCGAGTGACATCCGAGCGACACCCGGGACCCCGGCCGCGATGGCTGCGACGTCCTCTGCCGGCAAACGGGCGGCGTCACCGAGCGTTCGCGCCACGCCCCGGATGATGGTCAGCGCCGTGTAAGCGATGACGACCGCGACCAGAAGAGCAACCACTCCGTCGGCCTTCTGGAAGCCCAACTTGACCAGGATGAGGCTGATGATCACGCCGATGCTCACGGCGACGTCGCTCAACGTATGGCGGCTGTCCGCGGTCAGCACCTCGCTGCCGAGCCGTCGTCCCGCGCGGGCCTCCCAGGTGGTCACGCCGATGTTCACCGCGAGCGTCCCGAGCATGATGGCGAACGATGCGATCGTCACCTCGGTGACCTGGTCGCCCCGGAGGCTTGCGACCGCGCCTCGTGCCACGCTGTAGCAGGCGATGCCGAGCATGACGGCGATGACCGCCGCGGTGAATGTCTCGAACTTGCCATGGCCATACGGGTGGCCTCGGTCCGCGGGACGGGCCGCGAAACTCATGCCGATCAGAGCCACCACGTTCGATACCCCGTCGAACAGGGAACTGATGCCGTCGGCCTGCATCGCAGCCGAGTTGCTGAAGAGACCGTAGAGGAGTTTGGCCAGGGCGACGACGACGTTGAGGGCGAGGACCACCCATAGCACCCGGCGGATCGCCCGGATGCGTTCTTCGGCCGGCAGACCGGCAGGTGTGGGTGTGAGGGAGGCTTTCATGTGTCGAGAGTCTAGCGCACAGCAGGCCTCCCGGCGTCCACAGGCCCCCGCAAGAGCGCCGTGTCACGGGGAAACGGCACCGGCGCCGCAGCGGGCGGCCGGACCGCTCGCCGAGTGGGGTTTCTCGGCGGTGCTCGGCGGGTACATGTTGCCCAGCAATCAGAAGACTTCCAGGAGGTATGCCATGCAGGGCGACGCGAGGATGATCGAGGCGTTGAACGCGCGCCTCGCCGAGGAACTGTCCGCTATCAGCCAGTACACGGTGCATGCCGAGATGCTCGAGAACTGGCACTACGGCAAGCTCCACGACCCGGTGTGGAAGCGGGCGATAACCGAGATGAAGCACGCCGAAAGCCTGATCGACCGCATCCTGTACCTCGAGGGCCGGCCGATGGTCAGCGCGCTGAACCCTCTGCACATCGGCGCGCTGGTCCCGGATATGCACAAGAACGACCTGGCGCACGAGTACGTTGCGGTGCGGGGCTACAACGACAGCATCAAGCTGGCCACCGAGGTGGGGGACAACGGCTCCAAGAAGCTGCTGGAGGCCATCCTGGAGCAGGAAGAAGAACACGTCGACTGGCTGGAAGCGCAGCTCGAGCAGATCGGGCAGACGGGGCTGGAGAACTACCTGGCCGAGCAGATCGGGTAAGGAGCGATCCGGCCGCGGCGCCGCAGGGGGGGCCCGGGCGCGCCCCATGGGGGTCCCGGCTAGTGGCCCTCGCGCGGCTCCCGTCGGCGGTCCATCAGGTGGCGCACCGCCAGATAGGGATGCCGGTAGGTCATGCGCGGTCCCGAATAGCGCATGGCAGCCCTGATCTGCTCCCGCATCACCGGGCGGAAACAGTGGACCGTGCAGCGGGCGCAGGTCGGCTTGCCGGGGCCGAAGCGACACGTTTCGATGCGGTCGAGTGAATAGTCAAGCAGTGCGGCGCAGTCGGGGCAGAGGGTAGGCCTGTGGCCGTCGTCTGTTCGCGGTGCCGCCGGGCTGGGGCCTGCCGCTTCTGCGCGCGGGCCGGCTGCCGCGTGGTTATCGCGGCAGTACATCAGGATCATCAGCTCGACGGTCCGCGCCTCGCGGCTCAGGCGGCGCGAGGCGCGCGAAGGTGTCGCGCCGGTCGGCAGATCTACTCCCAGCGGTCGGCCGTAACGATCTCCGACAACGGCTTGCGGGTCTTGGCGCGGGGTCCGTCGTCCGGGTAGCCGAGGGTCATGAGGCCGATGATCCTGACCGTGCGTGGCACGCCGAGAACTTCCCGGGCCTCGTCCTGCGAGAACGCTCCGATCCAGCAGGTCGCCAGTCCTTCCGCGGTGGCCGCCAAAGACAGGTGCTCCATGGCGATCGCGACGTCGACCGGATCGCCCGGGATGCCGCAACTCATGATCCGATCCGGCATGAGCCCGCATCCAGCTACCACCACCGGTGCGGTCGCTATGAAACGCTGATTGGCGCACGCCCGCACCAGCCTCCGCTTGACCTCCTGGTCCTGCACGAGGATGAACTTCCAGGGCTGGCGGTTGGATCCGGAGGGGGCGAGGCGCACGGCTTCGAGCACCCGTAGCAGCTTGTCCTGCTCGACGGGGTGAGGTTGGTAGGATCGACACGAGTAACGCGATTTGACGAGTTCGAGGAAGTCCATGCCCGGCCTCGGTTCGGTAGCTGGGGCGTTCTAGAACAGGCGCGTAGCTCCGTAGTAACTGTTCTTCCATACCGTGCCGATCTGCACGTGGTTGCCGGTGGCGTTGATCATGTTGCCGTTGCCGATGTAGATGCCCACGTGGTGGATCGGGTTGTAGAAGAAGACCAGGTCTCCGGGCCTCAACTGACTTCGTGACACATGCGTGCCGTAGCGATATTGCATGGCGCTGGAGTGGGGCAGGGAGATACCCACCTTGGCGAAGCTGTATTTGACCAGACCGGAGCAGTCGAAGCCGCTGGGGCTCGAACCGCCCCACACGTACGGCACCCCCAGATATTTCATGGCGGTGCCGATGACTATGCCGGGGCGGGACTTGAGGAACTTCTGCCGGGCCCGGGCCTCAGCGGCGAGCTTCGCCTGGCGGGCGGCCTCTGCCTTCCTCAGCTGGGCGATCTGCTTTTCCTTGCCTTTGAGGGCCTTCTTCTGCTTCTCGAGCTGGGTGAGCACCTTCTGCTTGGCGGTCTCGGCCTTGTCGGCGTATGCCTGCTGCTCCTTCAGCTCGGTCTCCAGCTCGGCCTTTCGGTCGGCCACCTTTTGTGCGTAGCCCTCCACCTGATGGATGAGTTCGGAGTCTTGCTTGCCCAGCCGCTGCATCTGGTCGATGCGCGCGATCAGATCGGTGAAGCTGCTGGTGTTGAGGATGACGTCCAGCATGGTGAGGTTGCCGGACTTGTAGATGTTGACCAGCCGCTGGTTGAGCTGGTCCTGCGCCGTCTGCAGGTCCTTCTCGGCCTTGGTGATGTTTGCCGTGGTCCTTTTGACCGCAGCCTGTGTGTCCTCGAGTTCCTGATTGGCGTAGTTGTAGTCCTCGGTCGCCGCGCTCAACTCTTCGTCGAGCTTGTCGATGAGGTTCATCAGCGCCTCGGCCTGAGCCTTGGCCCTGTCTATCGCCGGGGTGGCCTGAACGAGGGCAGGGCCGGAGAGCAGTAGAAGGGAGGCGATCAGGATGAGCGCCAGCAGGCGCTTGGGTACTGCGTGTGCGATGCGTCTGGTGCCAGGCACCTTCTCCTCCTGGTCCGCCTGGTCCCCGTTCTCCTCGGAAGTGGGCGTCGCCAGCCGTGTCACTTGGGGCGGGATTATACCGTCGCCCGCTCGAATCTGTCATTTGCTGTCATTTCGCGGTCGGGACCGCGGCTCCTGTTTGGCCGGCCCGACGAGCGGGAAGATGCGTAGCCACAACATGAGACTGAAGCGATACCATGGCTTGTAGGATGCATCGGTCGTTCTGTGCGGTGTCCAACGAGGCAAACGGAGAGGCTCCATGCGGATAGGTCTGGTTTCGCCGTATGCGTGGACAGTGCCGGGTGGCGTGAACAACCACGTGATGAGTCTCGTCCGCCATCTCGAACGTGCGGGCAATGATGTCTATGTGATAGCCCCGGCCGGTGATCTCCACCGTTCCCAGGCCACGATCCCCACCAATTTCATCTCGGCCGGCAGGGCTTTTCCGGTGCGCGCGAACGGCTCCGTCGCCTACGTCAACGGGTCGTTCTTCATGCTCGGAAAGATGAGCCGCATCCTGACCCCTCTGCAACTGGATGTGCTGCACGTCCATGAGCCGACCATCCCCGCGGTCGGCGCCGCGGCCACCATGATGGCCAAGGTACCGGTCGTGGCCACCTTCCACGCCGCGGGTGCGGCCTCCACTGTCTACCTGCGCTGGCGGCCGCTGGCGGAAAGGATCTTCGCCAGCATCACGGTACGGATCGTCGTGTCCGAGACCGCCCGCCAGACCGTCATCGGCGAGTTTCCCGGGGAATACCGGGTGATCCCGAACGGTATCGAGATAGAACGCTATGCGGCCGCCAGGCAAGGGACAAAGGTGCCCGGCCGCATCCTCTTCATCGGGCGTCCCGAGCCTCGGAAAGGTCTGCCCGCTCTGCTCGAGGCGTTCGAAGGCCTTCGCCGGCGACTCCCCGACGCCACCCTCGTGCTTGCCGGTCCGACTCCCGAGGAGCTTCAGGCCTTCGCGTCGCGGGAACGCCGCACGCCCAGCAGGAGCCTGAGCGGCGTCACCGCGCTCGGACGGGTGTCGCACGACGTCAAGATCGAGGAGATGGCCGCGGCGCAGGTGCTGTGCGCTCCCTCAAACGGTGGCGAGAGTTTCGGGATCGTTCTCATCGAGGCGATGGCCGCCGGTCTTCCGGTGGTGGCGTCCGACATCCCCGGCTACCGCGCCGTCCTGGCCGAAGGCTCGGCCGGCGTCCTTGTGCCGCCCGACAGCCCAGCGGCTCTCGAGAGCGCACTCTTCAACGTCCTGCAAAACCCCGGACTACGGGAGGATCTCACCCTTTCGGGCATCGCGCGGGCCGAGCGCTACTCGTGGGATCGGCTCATCGATCAGATCATGGAGGCGTACGCGGACGCCATCGCTCTCGGCGCCAGAGAGGTGCGCGAACGCCCCGTGCCCGCTTTCGCCCAACTGGTTCATTTCATTCGTGCGAAGAGCCGGGAGGAGACCACCGCGCCGCAGGAGGCGTCCGGCCAAGCGCCCACGTAGCTACTGCACGATCACCGTACCGGTCATGCCGGGGTGGATGCTGCAGTGATACGGGTATGTGCCCGCCTTCGTGAACGTGAAGCTGAAGCTCTGGCCCTTGTCGAACAAGCTGCTCTTGAACTCGCCATTGTCGGCCACGACGTCGTGCTTGGGCGCGTCCTGGTTGACCCAGGTGACGGTGTCCCCGACTTTGACGGTGATCTCCTGCGGGTCGTAGGAGCGATTGGTCATGATCACCTGAGCGGCATTTCCGGCCGCCGCGCCGCCCGCCGTGGTCGCGGTGGTGGAAGAGCCGCCGCAGCCGGCCAGTAGGCCGGAGGCGAGCACCAGCGCGGCCAGGACCGCGAACCAGAGTGCCGTTCTGTGGGCGAGGGTGCGAACGCTCATCGGGTAGCCTCCTTGTAGGGTTCAGAGATCCTTGCGGGCGAACAGCCAGCAGCTGACGGCAAGGGCGACCACTAGATACCCAAGGCAGTAGAGAAGCATGCCCGGGCCGATGGGGGAGGGCGTGCCGAAGGGGCCGGTCTGGATAAGCTGAGACAGGGCGCCGGGGATGACCGGGGCGAGGTCATGCAGCCCACCCCGGAACAGGAGATCGGAGGGAATCAAGAAGGCGACCACCTTTCCGATGGTCTGCGCGGTCTGGTTGGCGAGGAGTATCCCGATCTGATTCACGACTCCGGCCATGAAGGCCAGGCCGTAGGCCATGAACACGAGGATGCCGGTGGCGAGGGGAGGCAGGAGGGTGGTGCCTACCGCTGCGAGCGCCAGGAGGATGAGACCTTGCAGCGCTATCAGGCAGATGGCCTGGACAGGATCCGGCGGGGCGTAGCCGCTGAAGGCCCAGGTGAGCCCGATGAGCAGGGCGGTCACCATGATCAAATAGACCAGGAAGATGCTGGCGAAGCCGAGATAGCGGCCCAAGAGCAACTGATATCGAGCCAGCGGCCTCGTTACGATCGTCTGCAGCGTGCCGTTCTCGGCGTCACCCGACACCATCCCCGAGGTGGAGAATACGAGCATAGTCACGGTCAGGATGCTGGCCATGAAGATGCCGAGAGAGAGCATCACGTAGGCGGCGATCTGTCTCATGAGAGAGGCAAGGTCGGTGTCGGCAGGCAGCAGGCCGCCGGCGCCGTCAGGTGCCTGATCGATGCCCAGATCGGTCTGGTAGCGGAAGGCGAAGTAGCCCCCCAGACCGTAGAGGACGACGAAGGCCAGGGTGAGGACCAGGCCCACGATGACCATGCGCCGCCGCAGGCCCTCTTTCCAGGTGAAGGCGGCCAGCGTGAGCACCTGGCGGGGTGCGCTGCCGGGCGAGAACCAGCGACGGCCTGCTGGAGCGGCTGCGGCGCTGTCCGGCGCGATTTGGGTCATGGTCGCTCCGGTGTCGAGGCGGGCTCGTGGTCCTTGACGAGTTGGACGAAAGTATCCTCGAGCGAGCGGCGGACCAGTCCGGCCTCGTATACCGGGAGGCCGAGACCGACGAGTGTGGCGACGACCTTAGGGAGTTCCTCCCGGGAAGCGACGGAGACGATGAACTCACCGCCGGCGTAGGCCGCCTGGGCAGTTCCCGCCGCCCGGAAGGCCGCAGCCGCCCCGCCGACAGCCTCCGGCGACAGCTCCCCGACCTCCACCCGCGCCACCGGCCCCTGGAGAAGCTCGTCCATGGATCCCTGGGCCACGATCGATCCGCGGTCTATCACGGCCACGCGGTCGCAGATCTTCTCCACCTCGGTGAGCAGGTGGCTATTGAGGAACACCGTGGTCCCTCGGTCCTTCAAGTGCAAGAGGACATCGCGCACGTCGATCCGGCCAAGCGGATCGAGGGCGCTCGTGGGCTCGTCGAGGAAGACGAGCTGGGGCGATCCTACGAGGGCCTGCGCGAGCCCCAGCCGTTGCTGCATGCCCTTGGACAGCTCCGACACCCGGCGGTCTTTCGCGTCGGCGAGGCCGACGAGTGTCAGAAGATGCTCCGTGTCGACGGCGACCCCCACCAGCCGGCCGTGGAAGCGCAGAAGCTCCCGGCCCGTGAGCCATCCGGGGAAGCGGAAGTGCTCGGGCAAGTAGCCGACCCCGCGCTGGGTGCCCCTGCTACCCGGCTTGCCTCCCAGCACTCGGACTGCGCCGGAGTCGGCGTGAACCAGCCCGGTGAGGATCTTGACGAGCGTGGACTTGCCGGCGCCGTTAGGACCCAAGAAGCCGAAGATGCTGCCCCGCGGTACCTCCAGGGTGACCCCCTGAAGCGCGTGCGTACTGCCGAAGCGCTTGTGGACTTCGCGGCATTCCGCTGCCGGCGCCCCGGCTCCCGTTGCCGTTGCTCCTTCGCCGGCGGGGCTGTAGCGGCACCCGCGCATTGTAACTCCCAGATTGCAGACGCTCGTTATCTTCCCCCTTCGATCCTCTTCCGTTGCCCCGATACTACACCTCGGTTTCCTCAGCGGGCGTTTCCGTGTAGCATGGCACCCACCAATGTGGACCGAGATCGGGGGAAGCGTGGCAGTGACCACCTGGCCAGGAGGTTTCGCCGTCGTGACCGGCGAGGAGAGACTGGAGCGGCTGCGCCTGCTGAAGAAGGAGGCCCTTCTCGAAGGGGGACCGGAGCAGGCAGCGGCACGCAACAAGAACGAGCTATTGAGCGCGCGCGAGCGTGTGCTCGCGCTGCTGGATCCGGGGAGCTTCGTGGAGCTGGACGTGCTTGTAGACGGCGTCGTGACCGGCCACGGCAAGGTGAGCGGCCGCGACGTCTTCCTGTTCTCGCAGGACGCCAACGACGGGTACTCCCGGGAGCGCTTCGCGCAGAAGACCGTCAAGATCGTCGACCTGGCAATGAAGACCGGGGCGCCCGTCATCGGCATCCACGACGCGGGCGATCGCGCGGAGCAGGTAGGCGGGCTGGGAGCGCTGGGCGCCTACGCCGACATCTTCTTCCGGAACGTCATGGCCTCCGGCCTGGTCCCCCAGATCTCCGCGATCATGGGACAGTGCGGCGGCGCGGCGTCGTATTCCCCGGCGCTGGCCGACTTCACGCTCATGGTCAAGGGTTCCAGCCAGCTCTTCCTCACCGGCCCCGAGGCCGCCCGGACGGTGCTTGGCGAGGAGACCACCATCGAGGAACTGGGCGGGGGAAGGACCCACAGCGAGAAGAGCGGGATCGCGCATCTGGCGGCCGACGACGAGGCCCAGTGCCTCCAGACCGTGCGGCGCCTGCTGTCGTATCTGCCTCAGAACAACCTGGAGGAAGTCCCCCGGGTGAGCTGCACCGACCCGGCCGAACGCCGCGACGAGGGGCTGGAGAAGCTCATGCCTCGGCAGCGAGGCCGCGGCGGGTGAAGGTGGCTACGACATGCGCGAGGTGGTGACCCGCGTGGTCGACGGGGGGATTCCTCGAGTTGCAGGCCGGGTGGGCCCGCAACCTGGTCGTCGGCTTCGCCCGCCTGAACGGCAGGGCCATCGGCGTGGTGGCCAACCAGCCGGCGCACCTCGGCGGCAGGCTCGACATAGACGCTTCGGCGAAAGGCGCCCGTTTCGTCCGGACCTGCGACGCTTTCAACATCCCGCTGCTGACCTTTGTCGACACGCCCGGGTTCGCTCCCGGGAAGGCCCAGGAGAGGGCCGGTCTGTTGCGCGACGCCACCAAGTTGCTCTACGCCTACTGCGAGGCTACGGTACCGAAGCTGACGGTCGTCACCGGCAAGGCCTACGGGGAAGCCTACGAAGTGATGTGCTCCAAGCATATCCGGGCCGATTTCAACCTGGCGTGGCCGTCGGCAGAGATCGCCGCGTCGGTCCACAGGAATCGCGGTCGGGGGCTGGGAGGTCCACTCGCCGTTCGCTGCCGCGAAGCGGGGCTATCTGGACGACGTCATCGAGCCAGGGGACACCCGGCCGCGACTGGTTGCCGCTCTCGAAGCCTGCGCGTCCAAGCGGGAAGGCCGTCCGCCTAAGAAGCACGGGAACATCCCATTGTGAGCCCCGACACCAACGAGGACCGGGGCGCCGCCGGGGGCGGAGGCGCCGCGAAGCCGGGCGTCCCGAACCCGGTCCATATCACCGATCTCGTGCTGCGCGACGCCCACCAGTCGCTGCTGGCGACCCGGATGCGCACCGAGGACATGCTCCCCATCGCCGCCAAGATCGACAAGGCGGGCTACTGGTCCATCGAGATGTGGGGTGGGGCTACCTTCGACTCGATGATGCGGTTCCTAAACGAGGATCCCTGGGAGAGGGTGCGGGCGCTCAAGCTGACCATGCCCGATACCCGCCTGCAGATGCTGCTCCGCGGTCAGAACGCCGTCGGCTACCGCAACTACGCCGACGACGTGGTGCGCGAGTTCGTGCGCCTGGCCGCGCTCGCCGGCATCGACGTGTTCCGGGTGTTCGACGCACTGAACGACCCGCGGAACCTCGAGACCGCCATCGCCGCCGTCAAGGAGAGCGGCAAGTGGGTGGAGGGGACCATCAGCTACACCAAGAGCCCCGTCCACAACGTCGAGTCCTTCCTGCAGTATGCGGCGCGCCTCGCGGAGCTAGGCGCGCAGAGCTTCTGCATCAAGGACATGGCCGGGCTGCTCGACCCCCAGGATTCCTACGAGCTCGTTTCCGCCCTCAAGCAGGCGCACCCCGACATCCTCGTACACATGCACTGCCACTACACGTCCGGTATGGCCTCCATGGCCTATCTGCGGGCGGTGGAGGCGGGGGCCGATATCCTCGACTGCGCCATCTCCTCCATGTCCATGGGGACGTCGCATCCGCCTACAGAGTCGATGGTGGCGGCGCTTGCGAACACCGACCGGGCGACCGGCATGAACATCCAACTGCTCGAGGAGATCTCGGAGTACTTCCGGGACGTCCGCAAGAAGTACCGGGCGTACGAGAGCGCGTTCACTGCGGTAGACCCGGCGGTGCTGCTCTGGCAGATCCCCGGCGGGATGATCTCCAATTTGTCCTCGCAGTTGAAGGACCAGGGCGCGCTCGACCGCATGGAAGAGGTGCTGGCGGAGGTGCCTCGCGTCCGGCAGGAGCTCGGGTATCCGCCGCTGGTGACGCCCACCTCGCAGATCGTCGGCACCCAGGCGACGCTCAACGTGCTGATGGGCCGCTACAAGATGGTCACCAAAGAGACCAGGGGCTACGTCCAGGGCTTCTACGGCCGTCCCCCGGGCGTAGTGGACCCCGAGGTGCAGAAGCTCATCATCGGCGACGAGACCCCGATCACCGTGCGCCCGGCCGACATGCTGGAGCCGGAACTGCCCAAACGGCGGGCCGAACTCGACGAACTGGGCGTCAAGTACAGCGACGAGGACCTCATGTCCTACGCCCTGTTCCCGCAGGTGGCCCTGGAGTTCTTCGCGCGCAGAGACCGGGCCGAGCGGCCCGCGGGAGGAGCTGGCGGCTCTGGCAGCCGCCGTTGCCGGACTGCTGGGGGTAGAGAAGGAAGCCACATGCGGGCCGCAGCCGGCCGAGGCCGCGGCGGCCACTTCCGGCCCTGGCGAGGCTACTGGTGGCGCGCCGGAGGCGCAGCCAGAACCGGCCGGCGTTACCGGGTTGGCGGCCGCTGCATCCAACACCGGCTCTGCCTGGGCGGCGGCCGGGCGCGCGGAACTGGTCGGAGCCCGCGCCGTGTCCTGGAGGTACTAGCGTGAGGTTCAGACTCCAGGTCGACGGCAAGGAGTATCTGGTCACGGCGACAGCCGACGGCCCCATCACCATCGACGGCGAGACTTTCGAGATCAGCACCGGAGCGACCACCCCCGACCGCCGCATGATCCAGGTGGGGGAGAAGAACTACGAGATCCGGGTGGTGGAGAGCACCGAGGACGTCGGCTGCTTCATCCTGGAAGTCGCGGGGGAGAGGGTACCTCTGACCGTTTCCGACCTGGTCCGGGAGACGCCGCCGGCGGCAGCCGGGGCGTCGGGCTCAGCGGCGGCGGCAACGGAGGTCCGATGGCAGCGCCCTCCGGCCCGGGCGCTGGCCAGGGCGGTGACGGGGGCGGGCAGGCCGGCGGCCAGGCGGCCGATGTCAAGGACGGGCTCTTCGCCCCGGTGCCCGGAAAGATCGTCGACGTGTTCGTCAAGCCCGGCGACGACGTCGAGGAGGGCGCGCCGCTGGTGGTCCTGGAGGCCATGAAGATGGAGAACGAACTACGGGCGCCCAAGAAGGGCAAGGTGACCGTGGTTGCGGTCAAGAAGGGCGATACGGCCGAGCGCGGCCAGCTGCTGGTGGGTATCGAGTAGCGGGAGCGATGGGGTATAGCTTTCGCCCTAGCGCACGATCGCCCGGATAGCCTCGGCCCGTTCCCTCAGACGCCGGGCTTCTTCTTCCCGGCCGGTGTCCTCGTAGAGCGCGGCCATGCCGTCGAGGGTCAGGGCCACATCGGGATGGTCGCTTCCCAGCGCTTTCTCGCGGATGGCCAGGGCTCGGGCATACTCGGGCTCGGCGGCCTCGTAGTCCCCGTGCGCTCGGTGCAGTTCGGCCAGCCCGTGCAGGGTGAAGGCAACGTCGGGATGCTCGGGCCCGAGGGCCGCTTCGGCCACCGCAAGCGCGCGCTCGTAGAGCGGCGCGGCTTCGTCGAACCTGCCCTGCAGCCGGTAGAGCTCGGCCAGATTGTTGAGGCTCACCGCGACCTCGGGGTGTTCGGGGCCGAGACTCTTCTCGCCGATGACCAGAGCCCGCAGGTAGAGGGGCTCGGCCTCGTCGTAGCGGCCCTGCGCGCGGTAGAGCTCGGCGAGGTTCTCCAGGCTGGTCGCGACGTGGGCGTGCTCGGGGCCCAGAGCCTCCTCGCGTATGGCCAGGGCTCGCTTGTGCAGCGGCTCGGCCTCGTCGTACCGGCCTTGCTCGTAGTAGAGCACGGCCAGGTTGCCCAGGCCGGTGGCCACGTCCGGATGCTGGGGACCCAGGCTCTTCTCCCAGATCTCAAGGGATCGCTTGTAGAGCGGCTCTGCCGCCGCGTAGTGGCCCTGCACCGAGGAGAGGACCGCGAGACCATTGAGGAAGAGAGCCAGGCTGGGATCGTCCGGGCCGAGCACCCTCTCCTTGATGGCGATGGCGCGCTCGTAGAGCGGCTTGGCATCCGCGTAGCGGCCCTGCACGTAGTACAGCTCCGCCAGATCGGCCAGGCTCTTTGCCAGGTCGGGGTCGTCGGGGTCCAGGCTCTTGTCCCGGATGGCAAGGGCCCGTTCGAAGAGCGGCTCGGCCAGGGCATACTGGCCTCGAGCGCGGTAGAGCTCTGCCACCTGCGACGAACTCGTGGCGACCAGCGGGTGGTCGTCGCCGAGGTCGGCTTCGCGGATACGCAGGGCCCGCTCGCAGTTCCAGAGGGCGTCCGTGGTCCGTCCGCGGGCGTCCAACAACGCGCCGAGGACCGCGAGTGTCACGGCTACCTCGGGATGCACCAGGCCCAGGTTCTTCTCCCGGATGGCGAGGGCACGTTCTAGCAATGGCTGAGCGTCGGCCTGCTTGTCATCGGTGATCGAGTACGCGGCCAGCGCGTCGAGACTGGCAGCGATCTGCAGGTCGTCCGGCCCGAGAGCCGCCTCGAGGAGCTCGAGGGCCTGCTGGTGACCGGCGCGGGCTTCTTTCAGCCGGCCCCGCTGCGCGTGCAGGTCGGCGAGACGCTGGAGACTGAGTGCGACAGCTGGGTCGCCGGCGCCAAGGGCATCCTTCCGCACGGCCAGGGACTTCTGAAAGGTCTTCTCGGCTTTGGCGTAGCTGTCGCGAGCTTGGTACAGCACGGCGATGCGGTCGAGGCTGACGGCCACCCGGGGATGGCCCTCACCGAACGCGTTCTGCCGGATGGTAAGGGCCCGCCGGTAAAGGTCGAGAGCGTCCACGTGCCGGCCTTCGGCGACGAGGACGTCGCCGAGATCGTCGAGGGTCACGGCCACTCGAGGGTGATCGGAACCGAGCGACGCCTCGCGGACGGCTAGAGCCGCCTCGTAGAGCGGGGTCGCAGCCAGGTCGTGTCCGAGAAGATGGTAGATGTGAGCGAGGTTCTCGCGGGCGAGGGCGACGGCGGGATCGGCTGTCCCCCAGAGCTTTCTCGCGCATCGCCAAGGCCCGTTCGTAGAAGGCGGCCGCCTGGACGTACGCGCCCGCCGTCTCGTGCAGAACGGCCAGGTCGGCGACGATGGCCGCCACGCCCGTGTGATCGGCACCCAACTCGAGCTCGGCGGCGGCCAGCGCCTTTTCTCCGGCCTCGATGGCCTGCCCCAACTCACCCTGGGCCGCGAGCGACGAGGCCTCGACCGCCAGGGTCTTCCATTCCGTGTGCGATGTGCGTCCGTCCATGAAAAGCGACTGTACTGGCTGGCCGATTGCTCGTCAACCTTCCGTCCCGCATTGGCACCGATTTCCGCCGTCCACGCCGCCGCGATTTGACGACAATACGCTTTTGTGCAAAACTGTTGCGCGCAGAACTAACTGCTACGCCACGGAGCTCAGAGAGAGGCCATCTAATCCGCATGCCCGGCCTTGTCGATCACCCTGCACTGCCGCCTATACCGCCTCCTCCCGGAGCCGAGAACCTCGATCCGGCGACTCTCCAGGCCTTCCACGCGCTGGGGAGGGTGTTTCACCTTCATCGTCAGGCGATGCAGCGAAAGCTGAGCAACCCCGAGACGCACCACGGTGAGTTGATAAGCCTTCGCCTGCTTACCAGGACCGACGGGATCAGCCAACGCGAGTTTGCGGACACCCTTCACCTTTCTCGCCCAAGGGTCACCAGCATCCTGCAGAACCTGGAAAAGGCGGGAGCAGTGCGGCGTGAGGCCGACGCGGCCGATCAAGCGGGTGACCCGGGTGTTTTTGACGGCCGAGGGCCGGCGGCAGGAGATGGAGAACCGGGCGGCGTTCGAGGACTACGTCCAGCAGACCATCGGTAGGCTGGCGGACGACGACAAGGTGGAGCTGGCCCGGCTGCTGGATGAGGTCTCCGGTCATATCGCGGAACTGGTGTGCCCGGTCGCGCAGGACCAGGAGGGGCGAACGTCATGAAGCGCCTTCTTCTGACCTATCTACGGCCCTACCGCAAGCGCATCGGCCTCATCTTCATGCTGGTCCTCGTTCAGTCGATCGGCAACCTCTATCTGCCCACGCTCAACGCGGACATCATCAACAATGGCGTCGCCAAAGGGGACACGGCCTACATACTGCGCATCGGCCTCATCATGCTCGGTGTCGCGCTGCTCATCACGGCCTGCTCGATCACTTCCGTGTTCCACGCGTCGAAGACGGCCATGAGCATGGGGCGTGACGTCAGAGGCTCCCTCTTCCGCAAGGTGGAAAGTCTCTCCCAGAGTGAGATGGGGCGATTCGGGACTCCGTCCTTGATCACTCGGAACACCAACGACGTTCAGCAGGTGCAGATGCTGATCGCCATCGGCCTGACTCTGATGGTCATGGCCCCCATGATGGCTATCGGCGGCATCATCATGGCCCTCCGTCAGGATGCGACCCTCTCTGCGGCGCTCGCCGTCATCTTGCCCCTCATGGTGGTCTTCATCTTCGTCGTCCTCCGCCGGGCCATACCGCTGTTCCGGACCATCCAGGCCCGTATCGACAAGATCAACCAGATCATGCGCGAGACCCTCGGCGGCATCAGGGTGATCAGGGCGTTCGCCCGTACCGACTATGAGGAGAAGCGCTTCGCCGATGCCAACCAGGAACTGACCGATGTGACCATCCGGGTCTTCAAGCTCTTCGCCCTCGTGTTCCCCACCCTCTTCCTCATCATGAACCTTTCCATCGTGGCCATCATGTGGTTCGGCGGCCAGCGGGTTGATAGCGGAGCCATGCCGATCGGGAATCTCTTCGCCTTCATGGCCTACGTCATGCAGATTCTCTTCGCGGTCCTCATGTCTACCATGCTCGCCGCGATGATCCCTCGCGCCGTGGCATCGGGGGGTCGGATCCAGGACGTTTTGGACGTCGAACCGGCCATCCATGATCCGCTGGCGCCGGTTTCTATCTTGGCGAGGGACGGCGGTAAGCGAGGATTGGTCGAGTTCAGGGACGTCGAGTTCCGGTATCCCGGGGCCCAGGATGCCATCCTCGGCCACATCTCGTTCACGGCCCGTCCAGGGGAGACCACCGCGATCGTGGGCAGCACAGGCAGCGGCAAGTCCACCTTGATCGGGCTCATCCCGCGTCTGAACGATGTCACCGCCGGCAGCATCCTCATCGACGGGACAGACATCAGGGAGATGGACCGGGCTGATCTCTGGCGCCACATAGGGTTCGTCCCGCAAAAGGCCTTCCTCTTCTCGGGGACGGTGGCCAGCAACCTCCGCTACGGCAATCCGGACGCAACCGACGAGGAACTGTGGCATGCCCTCCAGGTCGCGCAGGCGGAGGACTTCGTTTCCGATATGAACGACGGTCTCTACGAGCCGATCACCCAAGGCGGGACCAACGTCTCAGGCGGTCAGAGGCAGCGACTGGCGATAGCGCGGGCTGTTGTCAAGAAACCCGACGTCTACGTGTTCGACGATAGCTTCTCGGCCCTCGACCTCAAGACCGACTCGATGCTGCGCGCCGCTCTCAAGCGCGAGACTAAGGACGCGACGGTCATCGTCGTCGCCCAGCGGGTCAGCACGATCCTCCACGCCGATCGGATCGTGGTGCTCGAAGAGGGCGGGATCTGCGGTATCGGCGAGCACAAGGACCTGGTCGATCGGTGCGAGACCTACCGAGAGATCGTCTACTCGCAGTTGACCTCGGAGGAGGTCGCGTGAGCCCCGAAGAACGGGACAAGAACAAGGCGCTGCCGGCTCAAGAAGCCGGGCACGATGCGCTGGCCCCGGACGGACAGCCCGAGTCCGAACAGAAGGTCCGCCCGGCGCGGGGTGGCCAGCCCCACGGTCCCGGCTTCGGCCCGCCGGGGCTCATCGGCTCCGGGGCGAAGCCCAAGGATTTCAAGGGGTCCTTTAAGAGACTCGTCGGGAGGTTGCGCCCCGAGAGGAGCAAGATCGTCCTGATCATTCTGCTCGCGGTCGTCAGCGTCATCTGCACGGTCGCGGCACCTAAGATACTGGCCCGGGCCACGAACCTGATCTTTTCCGGCGTCGTGAGCAAGCAGCTGCCGGCCGGGGTCACCCAGGAACAGGCGGTCGCGGCCTTGCGGGCGCAAGGTCAGGACAACATGGCCAACATGTTGGCGGGGATGAGCAACATAAACCCCGGCCACGGAGTCGATTTCGCCGCAGTCGGCCGGGTCCTCCTCATAGTGACGGCGATCTACCTTCTCAGCGCGCTGTTTGGATGGCTGCAGGGTTACATCATGGCTGGGGTGGTCGCCCGGACCATCTATGCCTTGCGCCAGGACATCAATCTAAAACTGGCCCGTTTGCCGCTCAAGTATTTCGACAGCCATCCGCGGGGCGACATCCTCAGCCGGGTGACGAACGACATCGACAACATCCAGCAGACGATGCAGCAGACTCTCAGTCAGATCATCACGGCGGTGCTGACGCTCGTCGGCGTGCTCGCGATGATGTTCTGGATCAGCCCGCTGCTGGCGGTCATCTGCCTGGTCACGGTGCCGATCTCGATCGTGATCACGATGCTGATCGCCAAGCGCTCCCAGAAGCAGTTCGCCCTGCAGTGGGAGCATACGGGCGACCTTACCGGGCACGTGGAGGAGAGCTTCACCGGCCACACCATCGTCAAGATCTTCGGACGCCAGAAAGAAGCTATTGCCGAATTCGACGAGGAGAACGAGGATCTCTACCAGGCCAGTTTCAAGGCCCAGTTCATCTCCGGCATCATCATGCCCATGATGATGTTCGTGGGGAACCTCCAGTATGTCGCCATCGCTGTGGTCGGGGGGCTGCGCGTCGCTACGGGCGCCCTGTCCTTGGGCGACGTCCAGGCCTTCATCCAGTACTCCCAGATGTTCATGCAGCCGATCACCCAGACGGCCAGCGTGGCGAACGTGCTTCAGTCCGCGGTCGCCTCATCCGAACGAGTCTTCGAGCTCCTTGACGAGGCCGAGGAGTCGGTCGACCCGGTGAAGCCGGTGGTGCTCAAGCACGTCACCGGTCGCGTGCAGTTCGAGGACGTGTCGTTCCGCTACCTGTCCGATGTGCCCCTGATCGAACACCTGAACGCGGAAGTGCAGCCCGGGCAGACCGTCGCCATCGTGGGCCCGACCGGCGCCGGCAAGACCACGCTCGTCAACCTGCTCATGCGCTTCTACGAGATCGACGGGGGGCCATCCTGGTCGACGGGGTGGACACCCGCAAGATGACGCGCGACGACCTGCGGCGGCTCTTCGGCATGGTGCTGCAGGACGCCTGGCTGTTCAGCGGGCACCATCCGGGATAACATCGCCTACGGCCGGGAGGGCGCCACCGAGGAGCAGATCCAGGCGGCGGCCGAAGCGGCGCACGTGAACCACTTCGTGCGCACTCTTCCCGAGGGCTACGACACCAAGCTGGACGACGACTCTGCCAACGTGTCCACGGGGGAGAGGCAGTTGCTCACCATAGCCCGGGCGTTCCTGGCCGATCCTGAGATCCTCATCCTGGACGAGGCCACAAGTTCGGTGGACACCCGGACCGAGGTGCTGATCCAGAAAGCCATGGCCCGCCTACTCGCTGGGCGCACGAGCTTCGTCATCGCCCACCGGCTATCGACCATCCGCGACGCCGACCTCATCCTGGTCATGAACGAGGGGAGCATCGTCGAGCAGGGGACCCACGAACAGCTCCTCGCAGCGGGCGGCTTCTACTACGACCTCTACAACAGCCAGTTCGTGGAGGCGCTCGCCGAGGCTTCGTAGGCCCAGGCCGACGAACAGAAGGCCCCGGCGGACGGACCGCCGGGGTCTTTGCTTCGCGCCGGGCGCGGTTCTTACTAGGCGAAGTAGCGCTCCAGCAGGCCTTTGAAGGCCTTGCCGTGACGGGCTTCGTCGCGGGCCATCTCGTGCACGGTGTCGTGGATGGCGTCGTAGCCGAGTTCCTTCGCCAGTTTGGCCAGCTCGACTTTGCCTTCGGTGGCGCCGTATTCGGCGTCGACGCGGGCCGCGAGGTTGGCTTTGGTCTCGGCCGAGACGCACTCGCCGAGCAGTTCCGCGAAGCGGGAAGCGTGGTCGGCTTCCTCGAACGCGATGCGCTTGTAGGCCTCGGCGACTTCCGGGTAGCCCTGGCGGTCGGCCGCGCGGGACATGGCGAGGTACATGCCCACTTCGCTGCACTCGCCGTTGAAGTTCATGCGCAGGCCTTCGATGACCCGGGGATCGACGTCCTTGGCGACGCCGATGACGTGTTCCGCAGCCCATTTGGCTGTGGTCTCTGTCGCCGCTTTGAAGCTCGAGCCGGGAGCCTTGCACGATGGGGCATTCCTCCGGTGGCGAGTCGCCTTCGAAGACGTAGCCACAGACTGGGCAGGTCCATTTCATGAAGTGGTCCTCCTGTAACGGTCGTAATGGTCACCTGAATGGTGCGGGAGATTATACAAAGTCGGTGGCGCACTGTGAGTTGCGCACTTCGACGAAGATGTGGGTCACCTGAGGATAGGGGACCTGGATGCGCTTCTCTATCCGCCGAACGGCCGCATCCACCTCTTCGACCGGTATCCGCGGCGCGAACTGGACCTCGATGTTCAGTAGCACCTGGTCCGGTCCCAGATGCATGGTGAGCACCTCGCCCAGGTCCATCACGGCCGGGTCGTTCAGGGCGATCTCCCGGAGCGCCGCCACGATCTCCGGATCGGCCACTTCGCCCACGAGCAGGCTCCGGCTCTCCTCGGCCAGCCACACCGCCGCGCTCACCAGGATGAGGCCGATGACCACCGACGCCGCCCCGTCCAGCACCGGCATGCTCGAGCAGGTCGCTGAGCAAGCACCCCGATGAACGCCACGAACAGCCCGACCAGGGCGGCCGAGTCCTCGAAGACCACCGTGAACAGGCTCGGGTCCTTGCCCCGGCGGATCGCGGCCACTACGCTCCGCGAGCCCCTCTGTGTGCGGAACGCCCGCCAGGCGACCGTGAACGAGATGGCCTCGAACACCGCCGACAGGGCGAGCACGATGTAGTTGATGTACGGACTCTCGAGGGGGTTGGGATGGATCATGTGGGTGATGCCCTCGTAGATGGACATCCCGCCGCCGACCGCGAAGATGCTGATAGCCACGATGAGCGTCCAGAAGTAGACCTCCATGCCGTGGCCGAAGACATGGTGCTCGTCGGGCGGGCGGGCTCCGCGGCGCAGCCCGTGGTAGAGGAGGATCCCGTTGCCGGTGTCGACCAGGGAGTGGATACCCTCAGAGATCATGGCCGAACTGCCGGTCATCGCCGCGGCGACGAACTTGATGGTGGCGATCGCGAGGTTTCCGATGATCGCGGCGACGATCGCTTTCTTCGATTCGGCAGCCATGGCGCCAGTCTACACGGCGCCCGGGCGCCGCGGAAGACGGCGCCCGGCGCCAGGGCTGCCGCGCGGTCGCGGCCGCGGCGCGCTTGACAATGTCGTCGGGCTGGGCCACCCTTGGCTGCATGGACTTGAGCCCGCGAGGACACGACAAGGTCGCCCGCCTTGATCGAGAGGGGCGTGAGCATCCCCGCTCCCGTCACCGTCGACATCGGCGACGACGTCGACCTCTCCCGCATATCGGGCCGCGACGTGGTCATCTACCCTGGCTGCCGCATATATGGCTCGCAGACGGTCATCTCCGCCGGCGTCCGCCTGGGCGCCGAGGGACCGGTGACGGTAGAAGACTGCTACCTGGGCCCGCGGGTGGAGCTGAAGGGGGGCTACCTGAGGCAGTCGGTCTTCCTGGAGAAGGCGAGCATGGGGCTTGGCGCCCACGTCCGCGAGGGCTGCCTGCTCGAGGAAGAGGCGAGTGGGGCGCACTGCGTGGGGCTCAAGCAGACCATCCTTCTTCCGTTCGTCACTCTTGGCAGTCTCATCAACTTCTGCGATTGCCTCATGGCCGGCGGGACCAGCCGCGAGAACCACAGCGAAGTGGGCAGTTCCTATATCCACTTCAACTACACTCCCGACGGCGACAAGTGCACCCCTTCGCTCTTCGGTGACGTCCCTCGAGGCGTGATGCTCGACCAGCGGCCGATCTTTCTGGGCGGGCAGGGCGGGGCGGCCGGACCGGTGCGGGTGGCCTTTGGCACGGTGGTCGTCGCCGGCTGCATCCTCCGCGAGGACATCCTCGAGGACGGGCGCCTGGTCGTGGTGGGTCCGCACAGAGAGGCGAAGCGGAGGTACATGCCCCGCACCTACGGCAACCTCGCGCGGTTGATTCGCAACAACGTCGTCTACCTGGCCAATCTGGTGGCCCTCGAGCAGTGGTATAGAGCGGTGCGGCAACCCTTCTTCGCCCGCCAGGAGCTCGGGGGATTGGTCTACGAGGGAGCGCTCGTGATGTTGGCGGGCGCCAAACACGAACGGCTCAAACGGCTCAGGGCCATGGCCGCGAAGGTTCCTGCTTCGAATCCCTGTGCGAACGAGTTGAGCGAGAACCTCGACGCCCTCGCGGAGTTATTCGCGACTGGAGCCGATCATGAGGGCTCGGGGCTTTCCGGTGCCGGCTGACGCGTTCCTGGCCGGGTTCTGGCAGGCCGTGGAGGGGGAGACCTCATATGTTGCTGCCATCAAGGGCCTTACCCCGGCCTTATCGGGGCAAGGGGTACAGTGGCTCCAGGAGATCGTCGATTCACTCTGCACCCGCGCCGACGCGCTGTTCCCTTCCCTGAGCCTCTTCGCTCCGGGAAAAAGATAGGAGATCCGATAGATGGGCACGTTGTTCGGGACCGACGGTATCCGCGGGGAGGCGAACCGTTACCCCATGGATTCCGCCACCGCCTTCGCCGTGGGGCAGGCGATCACTCAGGTCCTCAGGCGGAACGGGCATGCCCCGGTCGTCATCATCGGCAAGGACACCCGCATCTCCGGCTACATGCTGGAGAGCGCCCTCGAATCCGGCGTGACGTCCATGGGGGGGATGGCCTATCTGGTCGGAGTCATGCCGACTCCCGCTATCGCTTACCTCACGGAAAGCATGCGGGCCGACGCGGGACTGGCGATATCGGCTTCACACAACCCGTACCACGACAACGGGATCAAGGTCTTCGCGGGGAACGGCTGCAAGCTCTCCGACGACCAAGAGGACGAGATCGAACAGCTCGTCCTTGGAGGGAGACTGCCGGAGATGGTGCCGGCGCCGCGCGGGATGGGGCGTGCCAAGCGGCTGGACGATGCGCTGGGACGCTACGTGGTCTTCCTCAAGAACACTTTTCCCCGAGGGCTCTCTATGGAGGGTCTGAAGGTGGCGATGGACGTCGCCAACGGCGCCACCTACAAGGTAGCCCCGGCCACTTTCATGGAACTCGGCGCCGACGTCACCGTCATCCACAACGCGCCTAACGGCATGAACATCAACGACGGCTGCGGGTCGCAGCACACGCAGGATCTGCGGCGCACCGTCCGGGCCACGGGTTCGGCCGTCGGCCTGGCCTTCGACGGCGACGGAGACCGCCTGATAGCCGTGGACGAGAAGGGCACCGAGATCACGGGCGACCAGATCCTCCTGATCTGCGCACGCATGCTGCAGGCCGAGGGCCGGTTGAGCCAGGACCTGCTGGTGTCGACCGTGATGAGCAACCTGGGGTTGCGTGTGGCCGCCCAACGGTATGGCTTCCGCTACCACGCCGCCAAGGTGGGCGACCGGAACGTCCTCGAGGACATGCGCTCTCTCGGTGCCGTGCTCGGAGGCGAGGATTCGGGGCACGTCATCTTCCTCGAGCACCACACCACCGGCGACGGGATCCTCACAGCGTTGCAGCTCGTGGCCGCCATGCTCAAGGAGGGGAGACCGCTGTCCGAACTGGCGGCGCTCATGGACGTCTTTCCGCAGCGGCTCATCAACATCCGGGTCGCGCGGAAGCCCGATCTGGAGAGCGTGCCCGATATCGTGGAGGCAATTGCTGAGGCGGAGGCCGCTCTGGGCGACCAGGGCCGGGTTCTGGTGCGCTACTCCGGCACCGAATCGCTCTGCCGGGTGATGGTGGAGGGGCCCAGCCTCGAGGTCACCGACACGTGGGCCGAGGAGATCGCGGAGGTCGTGCGGGTTGCCCTCTCCGAGTAGCCGAACGCGTACATACGATTCTTCTTTACAACAATGGCGCGAAGCGATATGCTCGGCGTCATGAGCACCAAACCCTTCAACGTCCGTCTTCCGGAGTGGGCCGTCCAGTACATCAACGAGCGGGCGGCGGTGTCGGGCACGACCAAGACTGATGTTCTGCTGGAGGCGCTCCGGTCGCTGAAGGTGCAGGACCGAGAGGCGCTCATGCGCAAGGGCTACGAGGAGATGCGGGAGATCGACCGCCTTCTTGCCGAGGAGAGTCTGTGATGGCCGCCGAGGGCATCAAGCGAGGATGCGTCTACCTGGTGGACTTGAACACCGACCCCGGTGGCCAGCCCAAGAAGCGGCCCATGCTGGTGGTTCAGAACGACCAGGGGAACCGTGCGGGAGGCAGCCACCATCGTGGTCGCGCTCACCTCGATCACGCCGTCCCAGGTGTTCCCCATCCATGTGTACCTGCCGGCCGATGTCCTCGGCAAGCAAGGAGTGATCCTCTGCGAGCAGGTGAAGACCGTCAGCCTGGACCGGGTGGACTCCTATCCGCTGGCGGAGTGCTCGGCCGGAGATCATGCGACAGGTGGACGAAGCTCTGCGGCTTTCGCTCGGCCTCTAGAGAACTCGCCCTCACAGCTTGGCAGTCCCAGGTCTGCGCCCGCAGCCCTTTTCCGCTGGAAAAGCGTACGATACGGTTCTCCGCGCGCAGCTCGGCGCCATCCGGGGTGACGTCCACCCTGATAGGCTCACCGGGATGCCGCTCGCGAAGGATGTTGGCCAGTAGGAGCGCCTTCTCGGCGCCGTCGCCGCGGCCGTAGTTCCACACCTCGTCTGGCTGCGCCAGCCGTCCCGTGTCGTCGTAGATCGACTCGCCGACCAGTCCCTCGACCATCTTGACCACCGCGTCGTCGTCCAGCCGGCGGTTGGCGGCGATGGACACCGGGCAGCGTTCGAGGGCCGCCTTCAGGAACGGCTCGATCTTCGTCATATTGAGATCGCGGTAGGCGTAGAAGGCCAATTCCGCCAGCTCGTTGCGGTCGCGGATGGTCTGGAGGCGGGCGATGACCGTTTCCCGGTCCATCCCGATCTCAAGTTCGAGCGGAGCTTGATCGCGCACGAACGTCTTGCCGGCCGGGTCCGGAAGGCGAGGCTCGGTCCAGCAGAAGGTGCGCAGCCGCTCGATGGCATCCTGAGCGCTCGGGCACGAGCGACCCACCTGGTCCACCAGCAGGTCGAAACCCTGAGACGTGCGGATATCCACTCGCTGGTGCCGAACGAGCTGCTCCAGATCGTCGATGACGATGCGGTTCGGGCAGCGGGTGGGGAGCAAAATCTTCGCCGGCCACCTCCATGAGCAGGCGCTCTCGGGTGTCGTCGTTGAAGCGGTAGGGGAAATCGCGCTCGTACTGGAGCAGCTTTTCCATCTCGATGTAGTGGTCCACTCCAAAATTGCGCCAGCGCGACTGGAAACATCTCTGCAGGTCGGGGCTGTGGCGGACGAAGTTGCCCAGCAGTTCGGGCGTCAGAGGGCTCTGCAGGAACTTGCGCAGCTTGCCGGCGAACCGGGAGTAGGCGCTGGGTTCGATGGTCGCTTCCGGGAACAGGATATGGGTCCAACCGGTCTCGTGGGCCACCACCGTGACCCGTTCGTTCTCGAGTGCGCGCCGGGCCTGGGCGGAAAGGGCGGTGCCGTTGAACCACATGTTCTTGGTCACCAGCCGCCGGTTGTTGGTCAGGATGCCGTGCCCGGTGTCCACGAAGTTCTGCGAATGCAGCGGCGTAGCCATCAGGAAGATGTCGCGGAGGGGGACCATCCCCACGATGAACAGGGCGGCCGCGTAGAGGGCCGCCAGCGAGACGCACTCGCCGGCGCCGGTGGAGTAGTTCTCCTTGTGACAGAAGGCGTCCATGGCCTCGACGGTCTCGGTCTTCCAGTAGGGGATGATGTCGCCCTCGTACTTGTCCAGCCCGAAGTGGGTGCGGATATCGATGTCGAAGTAGTACTTGTCGCCCTCGTAGCCGAACAGCGCGTTGGACTGAGCCAGCGCATCGGGGCTGACGTAGTCCTTGAACCGGGCCATCTCCGTCTGCTTGGTGGTGAGTCCCCAGGTATCGAGGTCGAGATTGAAGGCGTAGTGGTCCATGACGTACTGCTTGAGCCGGGTGATGCGCCGGTAGGGCGTCATCGCCTCGATGCCGCTGAACCACGGATCTTCCCGCCACTTCCAGATGCGGGGCGACATGATGTTGGCCAGCACCAGGCTGTACATCAGCTCCGGGAAGATGAAGACCTCCATGTCGGAGAGCGTGACGGCGGAGGATCGGCGCTCGAGGTCCTGACCGGGGGTGCGCGGCAGCCGGGCGGCCGGGCCGTCGCCCGCACGGGGCGCGCCGGCCGGGGGCGGACGCAACAGGGGCGCGCCGGCGCCGGGCGCCGCGCGCTCCGCCTCAGGGCTGCTCTGTCTGCCCGGCGCCACTAGGAAGCGACGACCTGGCCGAGAGTCTCCTCCATGATGTCCAGACCCTTCTCCAGGGTCTCCCACTCGATGGTGAGCGGCATGAGGGTGCGGATCACGTTGTCGTACGTGCCCGCGATGACGTTCACCAGGCCGTTCTCGTACAGCTTGACCCGATAGGCCTTGGTGAGCGCGGTGGCCGGCTTCTTGGTCTTCGGGTCTTCCACCAACTCCATGGCCATCATGGCCCCGAGCCCGCGGATGTCGCCGATCTGCGGGAAGCGCTCCTGCATGGCCGTCCAGCGCTCTCGCACCCGTTTGCCGATCTCCCAGGCACGTTGCGGCAGGTGCTCGTCTTCCATGATGTCGAACACGGCCAGTCCCACCTCGCAGGCCAGCGGGTTGCCGCCGTACGTGCCGCCGATGCCCCCGGGACGGGCGCGTCCATGACCGTCCGCCTTGCCGGTGATGCCACCCAGGGGATATCCCGCCCCGATCGACTTGGCCGTGGTCATGATGTCGGCCTCCACACCGTACTGCTCCATGGCGAACAACGTGCCGGTGCGGCCGAACCCGGTCTGCACCTCGTCGGCGATGAAGACGATGCCCTTGTCCTCGCAGATGGCCTTGAGCTTCGCGTGGTACTCCGGCGGCGGCGCGATGAAGCCGCCCTCACCCTGCACGGGCTCGACGATGAGGGCGGCGATCCTGTCGGCCTGGTACTGGTTCTCGAAGCCCTGCTCCAGCAGTTCCGCGCAGGCCACGCCGCACCCCGGGTACTCCAGGTTGAGCGGGCAGCGGTAGCAGTAGGCGTAGGGGATGCGGTAGATGTCGGCCGGGAAGGGGCCGAAGTCCTTCTTGTAGGGGACGATCTTGGAGGTCAGCCCCATGGTCAGGTTGGTGCGGCCGTGGAAGCCGTTCTGCGAAGCAGATGATGCCCGGGCGGCCGGTGGCGCAGCGGGCGATCTTGATGGCGTTCTCGACGGCTTCGGCCCCCGAGTTGACGAACATGGTGCGTTTCGGGGTGGTACCTGGCGCCTTCTCGTTCATGCGGGCGGCCAGCCTGATGTACGACTCCCAGGGGAAGACGCTGATGGAGGTGTGGGCGAAACGGTCGATCTGCGCTTGGGCGGCGGCGACCACCTTGGGGTGCGAATGGCCGACGTTCATCACGCCGATGCCGCCGGCGAAGTCGATGAACTCCCGGCCGTCGGTGTCGGTGATGATGGCGTTCTTCGCGCTCCCGATGAGCGACGTGGTGGCGCTCGACCACGCCGCGCGGCAGGGCCTGGCGCGCAGGCGGCTCATCTCGACGCTGATCGGTTCGGCGTTCATCTGACCGGCTCCTTGACCGGCTGCTTTTCGGGCGCCGGTTCGGCCGGGGTCTCCTCCGCCACGACGCTCCAGCCCTCGTCGGCGCTCTCCGCGTCCTCCAGCTCGGCGGGCGGCGCCGGAGAGAGCCTCTCCTCGATGGCGTAGCGCATGCGGCGCACGAGGGCCGGCTGGACGTAGTAGAACTCGAAGAGCGGCTTGAGCACGTCCAGCAGCCACTCCGCTTCGCCCTCGTTCACCCGGGCGAGCGCCTCGCAGCGGTAGCTCTTGGCCTCGTCGGCTTCCAGTCTGGCCAGCTTCACGAGGGTCTCCAGGGCCTCCTTGAGATAGGGCGGCATGGCGGGGGAGGCGACCGCGCGCCGTATCTGCTCGGCCAGGCCGCCGTAGCCGGCGCCGGCCTGGCTGGAGAGCACGCGTTGCAGCAGTCGGCGGGAGATGGCGGCCGACGCTTCCTCGCTGTACGGGAGCACCTGGCCGGCCGCCCAATACTCGGACGCCAGGTCGGCCGGCACGTCGTCGCTGAGCTGTGCTTTCACGGAGCCGGCGGGATACGCGGGATAGTTCTTGCCCTCTTTCGAGCAGACGGCGACTATCAAGCGGTCGCAGGTAGGGCATCGGGTGTTCGAGATCTGCCAGGTACCGTCCTGGTCGATGCCGAGAGAGAAGACGTGGGGGGTGGCGTCGAAATCCGAGCCACAATGTGCGCATTCCATGCCTTGGTGATCCTCCTTGGCCCTCAAAGAGCGAGTGTCTGATGGTGGTGATTGGAGGATACTCGCGCGACGGGCTGTCCGGCAACCGCTTGACGGAACGAGGGCGACGAGAGAGGCTGAGTCGGTAGAGCAAACCGGGAGAAGCATCGACGGGAGGCGCAGATGACGTACGACATCACCATCATCCGGCCGGAGATGAGGGAGGACCAGGTCAGGCCCAGGGGGCGGGATCTCAGTGAGGACAAGAGGAAGGCGCTGAGAAAAGGATTGCAGACCCTCCACGCGCTGGAGATCATGGCGACGACCATCTACAAGTGCCAGATGACCAAGGACGTCACCCCGCTCAACACGGCGCTGACGACGGCCATGTGCAACGAGATGACGCACATGCAGGACTTCCAGACCCGGCTCTACGAGTACGGCTTCAAGCCGGCCAAGCTTCGCGGCCGTTTCTGGCTGGCCGGCTACGTGTTCGGCCTCGGCTCCCGGATGATGGGCACCGAGCGGGTGCTGAAGACCGGTATCTGGGTCGAGAACAAGGCCGTGGAGCACTACGGCAAGCTGCTGGCCGGGGCCGAATGGGACGACGAGACCCGGGTGTTCATCGAGAAGGACCGGGCGGATGAGTACGGGCATATCGCCCGGTGGAAAGGATTCCTCGAGGGCTCCTAGTGGTATGGTTGATGCAGGTTCTGCATAAGTGCAGGGAGGCAGTTTCGCTAGAGCAGGAGGACTAGGGCGTGGCTAAGCACAAGATCGGCTGGTTGCCGGGTGACGGGATAGGGATAGAGGTCTGCGCGGCGGTCCGGGTGGTCCTCGACGGCTCTGGGATTCGAGGCCGAGTACGTGGAGGGCGACATCGGCTGGGAGTGCTGGCGCCAGGAGGGCGACGCCTTCCCGCAGCGGACGGTCGACCTGCTCAAGCGCGTGGATGCGGCCATGTTCGGCGCCATCACCTCCAAGCCGGTCAAGGCCGCCGAAGCGGAGTTGGTACCCGAGCTTCAGGGCAAGGGCCTGGTGTACCGGTCGCCGATCGTGCGCATGCGCCAGCTTTTCGACCTCTACGTATGCCTTCGGCCTTGCAAGGCCTACCCCGGTAACCCGATCAACTTCAAAGAGGGGATAGATCTGGTGGTCTTCCGGGAGAACACCGAGGATCTCTACGCGGGCGTCGAGTTCAACCCGGTTCCCCAGGAGCTGGCCGATACCCTCGGACACCTCTCCAAGAGCTTTGCTCCCTTCCACAAGCTGCCCTCCGATGAGTACGCCATCTCCTGCAAGATCAACACGCGGGGCGGGTCGGAGCGCATCGCCCGGGCCGCCTTCGAGTTCGCTCGGGCCCACGGGCGCAAGAAGGTCACCATCGTCCACAAGGCCAACGTCGTCAGAGCCACCGACGGCCTCTTCCTCGAGGCCGCGCGCTCGGTGGCCAAGGAGTTCCCCGACATCCAGGTGAACGACGCCAACATCGACGCCGTCTGCATGTGGTTGCTGAAGAACCCGTTCGACTACGACGTGCTGGTGGCGCCGAATCTCTACGGGGACATCATCTCCGACCTGTGCGCTCAGATGGTGGGCGGGCTTGGCTTCGGCTGCTCCGGCAATATCGGGTCTCAGCTCGCCGTGTTCGAGCCTACCCACGGCTCTGCACCGAAATACGCGGGCCAGAACAAGGTGAACCCGCTGGCCACGATCCTCGCCGCCAAGATGATGCTCGACTGGCTGGGCGAGGGCGATAAGGCCGTCCGGTTGGAGGACGCGGTGGCGGCGGTCATAGCCGAGGGCAAGGTGCGCACCTATGACATGGGCGGCGCGAACACCACGATGGAGATGGCGGACGCGGTGGCGTCCAAGCTGTAGCCAGCGACCGGCGGCTGCTGCCCGCCTTGCGGCGCGCGGCCGGCCGGAGACGATAAACAGGCGCCCGGTTCGCCGGGAGGAGGGTTCGAAGTGAAGAAGTCGGCTGTGCTGCGCAAGGCCATCATGGAGCGCCGGGCGGTGGTGGTGCCGGGGGCATACGACGCCTTCAGCGCCATGGTCATCGAGAAGTGCGGCTTCGAGGCCATCCAGGTGTCGGGGTACGGCGTTGCGGGCTCGGTCCTGGGCAAACCCGATGTGGGCCTCGTGCAGATGAAGGACGTTCTCGACGTCACCTGGAACATCGCCCAGGCCGTCGACATCCCGGTGATGGCCGATATCGACACCGGCGGCGGCAACGCTGTGAACGCGGCCTGGATCGCCGAGCGGTTGATCGCCATGGGCGTGGCGGGCATGAACATCGAGGACCAGGTCTTTCCCAAACGGTGCGGCCATATGGCAGGCAAGGAAGTCATCGAGGCCGCGGAGATGGCGGGCAAGGTGAGGGCCTGCGCCGACGTCCGTGACCGGCTGGATGCCGACTTCATCATCAACGCCCGCACCGACGCGGCGGGCGTGCTCGGCCTGGACGAGGCTATCGCACGGTGCAACCTGTACCTGGAGGCCGGCGCGGACCTTGGCTTCATCGACGGCATCCGGACGAGGGCCGATGTCGAGAGGGCCGTCAGGGAAGTCAAGGGGCCCCTCTCGGTCAACCTCATGGACGCCATCAGCGGCATGAAGACCGAGCTCATCCCCATCCCCGATCTCGCGGCCATGGGTGTGGGGCGCGTCTCGATCCCCGTGGCTTCCATCATGGTCGCGCACAAAGCGCTCGTGGAGTTCTTCACCGCCCTCAAGGCCTCGCCGACCGGCACCCTGCCCGGGCAGTCGCAGTGGGCCAGCTCCTTCGAGGAATACACCGACTTCGTCGGACTCAAGGACTACAAGTGCATGGAAGACGAGTACCTACCGCGCCGGCGGATGGAGACCAAGTACGGAGAGGCCAAGAAGATCGTCGGTTGAGATCCCGGTGCCCGGAGGGCCCGGCCGGCCTGAGTGGCGAGCGGACGCGCGAAAGGAGACAGGCCCGTGGGAATGACCGTTGCTGAGAAGATACTGGCTCGTGCGGCCGGGGTAGCGGAGGTGTCGCCGGGGATGGTCGTGGAGCCGGCCGTCGACCTCGCCATGTCGCACGAGAACTCGGCGCTGATCATGAACCAGTTCTTCGAGATCTTCGATGGGACCGGCCTCGAGCCGGCCGTATGGGACCCGGCCAAGATCGCGATCATCTTCGACCACCGCGTGCCCGCAGAGACGGCCAGGACGGCCACCAACCAGAAGAAGATCCGGGACTTTGTGGCCAAGCAAGGGATCACGAAGTTCCATGACGTGCGGGGCGACGAGGGCGGTATCTGCCACCAGATCCTGGCTGAGAGCGGCTATGTGCTGCCGGGGATGGTGGTCGTCGGCGCCGACAGCCACACGAGCAGCCACGGCGCGATGGGAGCCATGGCTATCGGCGTGGGTGCGACCGACATGGCGGGTGTGTGGTCCCTCGGCCGGATGGTCAACGTGGAAGTCCCGCCGACCATCAAGGTCGTCGCCGACGGCGAGTTCAGGCCGTACGTGGGGCCAAAGGATCTCATCCTCTATCTGATCGGCATGATCTCCGCGGAGGGCGCCAACTTCCGGGTGATCGAGTTCCACGGGCGCGCGATCAAGCACATGTCGATATCGGGGCGTCTGGTGCTCTGCAACATGTCTGTGGAGGCAGGCGCCACGTGCGGCATCGTGCCGGCCGACGAGGAGACTTTCCGCTACCTGCGGGAGGAAGCCTGCGCCAACGGCCCCTTCACGGCCGTCGCGCCCGATCCGGACGCCGGCTACGAAGAGGTGGTCGAGATCGACGTCACCCGGCTGGAGCCGCAGGTCGCCCGGCCGCATACCGTGGACAACGTCGTCCCGGTCGGAGAGGTCGAAGGCGTCAAGATCGACCAGGTGGTCATCGGCTCCTGCACCAACGGCAGGCTGGACGACCTGGAGACGGCGGCAGCGGTGGTCCGGGGCAAGAAGCTGCCCGCGGGTACCCGGATGCTCGTCTTCCCGGCTTCGTGGCGCATCTGGACGGAAGCCATGCGGAGGGGATATCTGGGCGACCTGGCCGATGCCGGAGCGGTGATCATGAACCCCGGCTGCGGCTGCTGCCTGGGTATCCACCAGGGCGCGCTCGGCGACGGAGAGGTGGCCCTGGCCACCACGAACCGGAACTTCAAGGGCAGGATGGGCAACCCGAACTCGTCCGTCTACCTGGCCTCGCCCCTAACGGCGGCGGTCAGCGCGCTGCGCGGGGAAATCACCGACCCCCGGAAAGGAGCCTGAGATGGCCAATAGCCCGATTCAAGATGAACATCCGTCGACAGGGCGCGATGGACGAGCGCGAGGCAAGGACGCAGGGAGCACTCGTAGCAGCGCTACGGGTGCGACTGAGGACGATGCATCGTGCCGTCCAGTGCGGACTCGGCGGCCGCAGGTTCATGTTGAATCGGGCTCTAAGGTAGTCCTCCGCCTTGGCGACGACGTGTCGACCGATGCCATCTATCCGGGCCGCTTCATGGCCACGGTGCTTCCCACCGAGACTCCGCAATACTGCTTTGCCGATGTGGCGGAGTTCAACAAGAAGCTCAAAGACGGGGCCGTCGCGCCGGGTGGCGTCGTGGTCGCGGACCGCAATTTTGGGACCGGTTCCTCCCGTGAGCAGGCGGCATCCTGCCTCAAGGGTTGGGACCTGACCGTCGTCGCGAACAACTACTCGCGCATCTTCCTCCAGAATGCCGTCAACCTGGGCTTGCGGCTGATCATCTGCCCCGGTATCGAGGCGGCCGAGGGCGACGAGCTGGAGTTCAAGGACGGAGAGGTGGTCAACGTCACGACCGGCAAGAGCTACACGGTGGAGCCGCTGCCCCCGGCCCGTCAGGCTATTGTCGATGCGGGCGGGCTGATCCCGTACATCCGGAAGCTCGTGGTGGAGGAGCGGACCCGCTAGGGCTGCCCCTTAGGCCGGCAACGTATCCCGTTCGGACACTGCTCGCCGGGCATCGCGGCTGCGAACCCATAGCCAGCAGGTGCGCACGAACTCTCCGAACGTGAAGGCCGCCAGCGCCACGTAGAGGCCCACTGCGCCGCCCCAGAGGACGCCCGCGATCAGAGCCACGGTGACCACGCCCAGGAAGATCAGCACTGCCTCGGTGATGCTGCGCGTCCGGCGGCTGTGGAGGATCATCCCCTGGAAGTAGCTCTGAGCGACCGCGATAGCAGGCACGGGCAGAAGTAAGTACAGCGACTTGTGGACCATGGCCGGCAGAGGGGCGGCCAGACCGATGAGATCGGCGAAGATCGCTGTCGACACCGCGGGGATGGTGAGCACGGCGAGAGAGGCCGTAGCGACGCCGGCGATGACCACCGCAAAGCGGAACAGGGGCCGGGATGAGCGTCTGCGTTCCACCAGCGCCACCACCACTTCGTTATAGGCGCCGCCGAAACTTCCTGTGACGTACCGGACGGCCCCCACCACCGGCCAGGCCGCCAGAGAGAGCAGCGGCAGAGGCATACGGCTCATGGCCGCGCTGCCTATGGGGTAAGCGATGAGTATCAGCACCTGGGTGAGCGACAAAGGGATGTAGAAGTCGAGCATGGCCCGCGTAGAGAGCGGGATCCCCACCGGGGGCGCGGGTCTCAGCTGGTCGCGGAGCGTCGGACGCACGGCGCGATGCACGTACAAGGCCTCGGTGAGGACGCCGGCGACCATGCCGCAGCCTGCGACGACTATCCCCGGCCAGCCGCCGAAATAGCCGATCGCGAGCATCAACGCGTCGGCCGAGAAGCGCACGGCCGTGCCCAGGCCGATCTTCAGAGAGTGGCCGAAGCGGATGAGTATGCCCTGGTGGAAGCGCCGGTAGGCGATGGACCAGGTCCAGGGGATCATGATGAACAGACCGACTCGGGCGGGCGCCAGGACTGCTTTGGGAGCGCCGAGGAGGTCTTCCGCGATCACGTAATACAATGGTGTCGCCACGATGAGGATGTGCAGCGCCGTCAGTGCGGCTCCCAGCTGGTTCATGAAGCGCCGCATCTTGATGTACGAGGCCCAATCGCGGCACAGCGCAGTGGAAGCGGCGAGCATCATGATGATAGGAGCCTCGACCATCAGGGCCAGCGGGAAGACCACGCCGCCCCAGGCCGCGAGGTTGACGGTGGGGTTGGGCAGCCGGGACACGACGGCGGCGACGGCGGGTCCCTCGAAGCCCATGAGGATCCAACTGGCGGTGAGCGGCCACCAGGTGCGCAGTATCTCGCGGGTTCGGAGAGTGGATTCGGGCATGGCAAGGAGCCATAATCCCGTAGTATGGGCCGGTAATCAACGGGTACTCGTTCTCGCGAAGTTTGCTGAGCGGGTAGATATAGAAGCGTCGGCTGCACGGCGGGAGTTAAGGAGGGTGACCGCAAATGGAACCACGTGAACTGCGGCCAGGTGTCTACTCGGTGGGCGCGGTCGATTGGGACCGTAGGATCTTCGACTCGCTTATTCCCCTGCCCGAGGGCACCAGCTACAACTCGTACCTGGTCAGGGGAAGCGAGAAGACGGTCTTGCTGGATACGGTAGATCCGACCATGACCGAGGTCCTCCTCGACAGGTTGCGGGGCGTGGACCGGATCGACTACGTGGTGATCCAGCATGTGGAGCAGGACCACTCGGGCTCCCTGCCGGCGGTGCTCTCCCGTTACCCCGAGGCGCAGGTGCTCTGCAGCGCCAGGGCGGTCGACCTGCTGGCTACCCACCTGCATGTCTCCGGTGACGTGGTGAGGGCGGTCGAGGACGGAGAAGAACTGTTCTTGGGCGGCAAGACCCTGCGGTTCATCTACACGCCCTGGGTGCATTGGCCGGAGACGATGTCCACCTTCCTCGTCGAGGGCCAGGTCTTATTCAGCTGCGACATGTTCGGCTCGCACCTGGCCACGAGCGACCTTTACGGCGCCGAGGAGGAGGTGTACCTGGCGGCCAAGCGCTACTTCGCCGAGATCATGATGCCGTTCCGGCCCATGGTCAAGAAGAATCTCGACAGGGTGGAACCGCTGGGCGCGCAGCTCATCGGGCCCAGCCACGGCCCCGCCTACCCCCGGCCGCAGTTCATCATCGACGCCTACCGGGACTGGGTCGAGGGACCGCCGCACAGCCTGGTGCTAATACCGTTCGTGACCATGCACGGGAGCACCACTATTCTGGTCGATCGTCTGACCGGGGCCTTGATCGACCGCGGGGTCAAGGTGGAGCGGGTGGACCTCCAGGGAGTGGATCTGGGCAAACTGGCGACGGCCCTGGTAGACGCGGCCACGGTGGTGGCCGCTACCCCGACGGTCATGACGAATCCGCACCCGCTGATGGTCTCGGCCCTCTACCTGGCCAACGCTCTCAAGCCCAAGGTGCGTTTTCTGTCGGCGCTCGTCAGCTACGGCTGGGCCACCAGCGCGATGGAGCGCATGGCGGAGCTCACGGCCGGTCTTAAGGCCGAACTCATCGAGCCGGTGATCATCAAGGGCCTTCCGACGACCGAAGACCTGCTCAAAGTAGACGCCCTGGCCGAAGCCGTTGCGGCAAAGCACCGCGAGGCGGGGCTATAATTCGCTCCCGTCCCGACCCACAAGTGCTGGAGAGCCATAGATGATCCTGAAACTCGGTATACCCAAGGGCAGCCTCGAGAGCGCCACGATCGACCTGTTCCGGAGGGCCGGCTTCAACGTCACCACCTCCAGCCGGTCGTACTTCCCGGTAGTCGACGACCCCGAACTGGAGTGCGTGCTCATCCGAGCCCAGGAGATGGCGCGCTACGTTGAGAACGGCTTACTCGACGCCGGGATCACCGGCCTGGACTGGGTCCAGGAGAACGATGCCGTCGTCCAGCCGGTGTGCGACCTCGTTTACGCGAAGCAGAGCTTCGGCAAGGTGCGCTGGGTGCTGGCAGTCCCCGAGGCCTCGCCGTTCCGGTCTGTCCAGGATCTGGAGGGCAAGATAATCGCGACCGAACTCGTGGCTACCACCAAGAGGTATCTGGCTGAGAGCGGGGTGACGGCCAAGGTCGAGTTCAGCTGGGGCGCGACCGAAGTGAAGCCCCCGGAGCTTGCCGATGCCATCGTGGAGGTCACCGAGACGGGGAGTTCCCTGCGGGCCAACAAGCTTCGCATCATCGAGACGGTTCTCGAGTCAAACACCCAGTTGATCGCCAATATCGATTCCTGGGAGGACCCCGAGAAGCGGCGCAAACTCGAGGACATCACCATGCTGCTTCAGGGCGCCATCGCCGCTCTCGGTAAGGTGGGGCTGATGCTGAACGTGCGTAGGGCGGACCTGCCGGCCGTCCTGGAAGTGCTACCGGCCCTTTTGAAGCCGACCATCTCGACCCTCAGCGACGAGGACTGGTTGGCGGTCAACACCATCCTCGACGAGTCCACGGTGCGCGTCATCATCCCGCGTCTGAAAGAAGCGGGCGCGCAGGGCATTGTCGAGTACCCTCTGAACAAGATCGTTATGTAGCGCCGGAATGCAGGGGTCGTACCCATCCAGGCTCATCGGGAAGGTGCCCCAGGTAGCCGACGTCGTCTCGTTCCGTTTCGAGCGCCCCGAGGGCTACCAGTTCCAGCCGGGACAGTGGTTTGTCGTCACGTTCGCCGGTCCAGACCCCGTGGGGCCGTACGAGCACCATTTCTCGCACTCGAATGCTCCTTCGGAGCCCTGGCTGGAGTTCACCACGCGTTTGCGGGGGTCCGAGTTCAAGAACGCTCTGTCCGCGCTCGCGATAGGCAGCGACGTCCAAATCGAGGGCCCGTACGGTACCTTCGTCATGTCTCCCGAGGTCGAGCGAGCAGCTTTCCTCGCAGGCGGCATCGGCATCACCTGCGTGCGAAGCATCCTCCAGTGGGTGGCGCATGTGCGACCGCCTGTGGCGCTGCGGGAGATGGTGCTCTTCTTTGCCAACCATTCTGAGGACGCGATTCCGTTCGCCGGCGAATTGGAAGGGCTCGCGGCCACCATGCAGGGTCTGCGGGTGGTGCACGTGCTGAGCCAGCCCGGGGACAACTGGCAGGGCTACCGGGGTCATATCGATCAGGCGATGCTCGGCGCGGAGCTTCCCGACGCGGCTTCGTGGCACTACTTCGTCAGCGGCCCGCCGTCCTTCGACCTGGCGATGGGGGATGCGCTGCTGCGCTGGGGCATCGAGGCGTCGCGCATAAAGATGGAGCGGTTCGAGGGGTACTAAGACGCTTTGTGTGCGAATCGACTTCGTCGCACAGAAAGGGGCCGCCGGAGGGCGCGGGGCGCCCTCCGGCGGCCAGACTTCGCTGAGATGGCGGCTCCTCAGCCGGTCTGCTAGGCGAGCATTGCCGCCAGGTCTTCGTCCGCCGTGGTGATGGGCTGCAGGTTGTACGTGTCCACGATGTACTTGGCCACGTCGGGGGTGAGGAAGGCCGGCAGCGTGGGGCCAAGACGGATGTCCTTCAGACCCAGGTAGAGCAGGGTGAGCAGGATGGCTGCGGCCTTTTGCTCGTACCAGGACAGTACCAAGGTGAGAGGCAGGTCGTTCACGCCCACCTGGAACGCGTCGGCCAGGGCCAAGGCCACCTGGATGGCCGAATAGGCGTCGTTGCACTGGCCCATGTCGAGCAGGCGGGGTATGCCGTCGATCGTGCCCAGGTCCATGTCGTAGAAGCGGTAGCGGCCGCAGGCCAGGGTCAGGATGATCGTGTCTTCCGGGGATTTCTCAACGAACTCGGTGTAGTAGTTACGGCCCGGCTTGGCGCCGTCACACCCGCCGACCAGGAAGAAGTGGCGGATCTTGCCGGCTTTCACGAGCTCGATGATCTTCTCGGCGTGGGAGAGAACGGCGTTCCTCATGAAGCCGACGTGCACCGTCTTGCCCGGAACGTCTTCGGGGAAGCCCGGCATCTCGAGGGCCTTCTCGATGACCGCCGTGAAGTCGCGTCCCTTGATGTGGGTGACTCCCGGCCAGCCGACGGTGGACCGCGTGAAGATGTTGTCGAAGTACGACTCCTGGGGCTCGCGGATGCAGTTGGTGGTCATCAAGATGGCGCCCGGGAACTTGGGGAATTCCTGGATCTGGTTGTGCCAGGCGGTCCCGAAGTTGCCGTAGAGGTGGGGGTACTGCTTGAGCTTGGGATAGGCGTGGGTCGGCAGCATCTCGCCATGGGTATAGACCGTTATGCCCTTGCCTTCCGTCTGCTTGAGCAGCTCTTCGAGGTCCAGGAGGTCGTGTCCGGAGACCAGGATGGCCTTGCCGGCCTTGACTCCCAGCGGGACCTCGGTCGGCACCGGTGTACCGAAGGTCTCGACGTGCGCCCGATCGAGCAGTTCCATGGTCTTGTAGTTCATCTCGCCGCAGCGCATGGCTTTGCCTAGCCACTCGTTCAGGTCGCCCTCGTCGATAGCGGGCCAGATCGGCCATCGCCTCGACGTGGTACTTGTCGACGGCTTCGTCCCGGTAGCCCAGCTCGGCGGCGTGATAGGCATAGGCCGCGACGCCCTTGAGACCGTAGAGGACGGTGTGCTGCAGCGAGCGGACATTCTCGTCGCTCGACGCTTCGGCGTTTATGCCGTGCTCCCGGCCCTGGTCGGCGACGGCGGCCGAGGTGTACCCGGCGGCAAAGGTGGCCGGTCCCTCGGGGAAGGTCACCCCGGGCTGCTTGGCGGCCAGAGCCGTCTTGATCGTCTCGCGCCGCTCCACGGCCTCCCGCACCCAGTCGGTCAAGGCCTCCGGGTCGAAGTTGACGTTGGTCAGCGTGGTGAACAGGCCCTCCTCGAGGAACGGGTAGGTATCGTCGGGCACCACGCCCGCCGGCGCGGCCTTTTCGGCCACCAGCGCCAGGCCCTTGAGGGCGTAGACCAGGGCGTCCTGGATGGCGGCTACGTCGTCGTCCTTGCCGCACACCCCCCTGACGGTGCAGGCGGTCGATTTCGACGTCTGCTCGCATTGATAGCAAAACATCAGCGTCCTCCATTTCTCGCGCAGAACGCTTCGCCATCCCAGTGATGGCGAGCATCGTGCTCTTTTTCCCAACCAGAAGCTAACATAGTCCCTCGGGCCTTCCCTTGATCTAAGTCAAGTGGATCGCTGTTCCTTGTCGGGACTCCAACGGGGAGTGATAAGACGAACCAGGATCGCGCACGTGCGGGGACGACCCTGCAGCAGGAATTGGCCGGCATCCTGCGGCAGGCGAGCCTGTTCTCCGGGCTGGACGAGGCCGCCACTCTCGAAATGGTGCGCCGAGGCCGTCTTCGTCTCTTCGCCTCGGGTCAGACGATCTTTCTCCAGGGTGACGCTGCTCGGGGTCTCCACGTGATCGTCCACGGGCGGGTCAAGGTCTTCAAGAGCTCTCCTCAGGGGAGGGCCCAGACGCTCATGATCATGGGGCCGGGAGAACCGGTCGGGGAAGTGGCGGCGCTCTCGGGAGAGAGTTTTCCGGCGAGCGCCGAGACTCTCGAGACCACGGAGACGTTCTACATACCGCGGGACGCCTTCATCGAGCTGATCCGCAACCAGCCGGAAGTCGCCCTACGCCTTCTGGCGGCCTTGTCGAGCCGGCTCCGGGCCTTCGCCTCGCTTATCGAGGACCTGTCGCTCAAGGGGGTCGCGGAGCGGCTGGCCGCCTACCTGCTGGCGCTTGCCCCGGAAGGCGGGTCCGCGGAGACCCTCGACCTCGGGATCTCCAAGGGCGAGTTGGCGGCTGCGGTCGGCACGGTCCCCGAGACGCTCTCCCGGGCCTTCCAGCAGCTGGCCCGGGCCGGGGCGGTAGAGACCAAAGGGCCGGAGGGTAGTCATCAAGGACCGGGCGCTTCTCGAGCGGGTGGCGCGGGCAAAGCTATGAACGCGGCCGCGATCAAACGCACCATCCTGCTTGTCCTCGTCTTCGCGGCGGCCGCCGCGGCGGCGGCCTGCGGCTCCACCTCAGCCCTGGGGCCTTCGACGTCTGCGGCGGCCCCCGCGCCGTCTGTCGTCGCCGAGACCAGCTACCTTGCCGACATGGCGCAGCGCGTGGCGGGAGACAGAGTGAAGGTGGAATCGTTGCTGGCCCTGGGGACCGATCCTCACAGTTTCGACCCGACCCCGCGAGACGCGGCCAAGGTGGCCAAAGCGCGGGCCATCGTCATCAACAGCCCGGGGTTCGAGCCATCCGTTGACAAGCTCGTCGCCGGCGCCGGCAACGAGGATCTGGCCGTCATAGACGCGGCGAAGGGGCTGGCCGGCGAGAACGTGGACCCGCATTTCTGGCTCGACCCGATCGACGTGATCACCTACGTCGAGAACGTGCGCGCGGGCCTCACGGCCATCGACCCGGAGGGCGCCGCCGAGTACGCCGCCAATGCGGCCGCCTACGAGCAAGCAACTGCGCGACCTCGATTCGTGGATAGCGGGCCGGGTCGCGTCCATCCCGGAGTCGCGCCGGCTACTGGTGACCAACCATGAAAGCTTCGGCCACTTCGCCGAACGCTACGGTCTTGAAGTGGTAGGGACGGTGTTCCCCACCTCGAATGCGGAGGGCGCGCCCTCCGCCAAGGCTCTCGGCACCCTCATCAAGGACATCCGCGCGACCGGCGCTCCCGCGATCTTCCTCGAGACCGGCAGCAATGTCGATCTCGCGGACCAGGTGGCGCGGGAGACCGGCGTCAAGGTCGTGACCGACCTGCATACACACTCTCTGGCCGAGAACGCTCCGACGTATCTCGACATGATGAGGTGGAACGCGGACCACATCGTAGAGGCACTGCGATGAGCGAGCGCATCGAACTTCGCGACGTATCCGTGTTCTACGGCAGCCGGGCGGCTCTCGACTCAGTGTCTCTCTCCGTCGACCAGGCAGCCCAAGTGGCCGTCGTCGGACCCAACGGGGCGGGCAAGTCGACCCTTTTCAAGGCCATGGTGGGACTGTTGCCGCTCGTCGCCGGCGAGATGCTCGTAGGAGGGAAGCCTCTGAGCGGGCGTCGGGATATCGCCTACGTGCCCCAACGCGAGGAAGTCGATTGGCGCTTTCCGGTCACGGTTTTCGATGTGGTCGCCATGGGCCGCTACGGCCCGGGGAGATGGCTCAGGCGGCTGTCTCGGTCCGACCGCCACATGATCCACGAATCGATGACTCAAATGGGGATCGGCGATCTTGGGAACCGCTCCATCGGCGAGCTTTCCGGCGGCCAGCAACAGCGCGTGTTCCTGGCGAGGGCATTGGCCCAGCAGTCGCAGACCCTGCTTCTCGACGAGCCCTTCACAGGCGTGGACGTGGGAACGCGCGAAGCCACTCTGGACGTGCTGGCCGGGCTGCGGCAACAAGGGGTGACCGTCCTCGTCTCCACACACGATCTCGATCTAGCCGCGGGGCGCTTCGACCAGGTGGTCCTGCTGAGCGGGCGGCTGATCGCTGCGGGGGACCCAGCGGAGGTGTTCACCGAACGCAACCTGCAGACGGCCTTTGGGGGGCAGATGGTCGTTGTCGATGGCAGGATGGTCGTCGTCGATCAGTGCTGCGGCGCCGACCACGGCCGGAGCCACCGGCAATGATCACCTGGCTCACGGAGCCCTTCACCTTTGGCTTCATGCAGAAGGCCCTTATCGCTTCCGTGATCGTAGGCGTCGTGTGCGCGGTCATCGGCTGCTACGTCGTCCTCCGCTCCATGGCTTTCCTGGGGGACGCTCTGGCCCATGCCATCCTACCGGGAGTCGCGGTCGCCTACCTCTTGGGAGTCAACATTCTCGCCGGTGCGCTCGTCGCGGCAGTGCTCGTCGCGGTGGGCATCAGCTACGTATCCCGGGCGGGCACCATCAAGGAGGACACCGCTATCGGGATATTCTTTGCCGCCGCCCTGGCGCTGGGGGTGGTGCTCATCAGCACGCTGCACACGTACGCGGTGGACCTGACCCACGTGCTGTTCGGCAACGTGCTCGGCGTCACCGTCGCCGATCTGTGGGTGACCGGGCTCCTGGGCCTCGGCGTGCTGCTGGCGATAGTGCTGCTCTACAAACAGCTGCTCGTAGTCTCGTTCGACCCGATCCTCGGCAGGACCCTGGGGCTTCACACCCACGCTTTGCGCACTGGGTTGTTCCTCATGCTTGCCGCCACCATCGTGGTGGCGCTACAGACTGTCGGCGTTGCCCTCGTGGCGGCGATGCTCGTGACTCCTCCCGCCACCGCCTACCTGCTCACGCGCCGGCTTCCGGCGATGATGGCGCTCTCGGCCCTGCTCGGAGCCATCCCCGCTGTCGGCGGCCTCTACGCGAGCTACTACCTGGGCGTCTCCACGAGTGGGGCGATGGTTCTGGTCGCTACGTTCATCTTCGTCATCGTCTTCCTGTTCGCGCCCCGAAGGGGAGTGGTATGGCGTGGTAGGCGGCGTGCTCACGCGGCGCGGGTATCGGCGCCGTAGGCCCAGAGGCCGTTCGCGGCTGAGGACGGCGGAGAAAAGTGAGCGGCCGGCGCTTTGGCGCCGGCCGCTCAGAGAACAATCGATCGATGCGCGCCCTAGAATCCCGCTATGCCTCCGAGGAAGTCGTAGCTGATCTTCTTGCGGAGGTCGGCGGAGACCGAGAACAGACGCTTCAGCCTGGCCTCTTCGGCCGAGGTGAGTTCCTCTGGTGTGATGAGGTTGCTGGGCGCCTTGCCTTCTTCGATCGCGACGGCCTGCCGGCGAAGCCGGATCCGCATGAGGCTTTCGTAGTCTGGGAACATCCGGTCGTACGACTCACCGCTGAGGACACCCCGATCTCGCAACTCGGTGAGGCGGTCGAGAGTGTTCGTCGAATCGATCCGGTGGCGCAGAGCGTAGAGCCGCGAGAAGTTGACGATGGGCATCAACGCTTCTTTGAGGTTGAGAGTCTTTGCCCCGTCTCCGGAAGACGTGGTCTGGAGATTGCCGAGCAACGTGATCGGTGGCTTGTACAGCAGCGCGTTTTGAGCGAAGTGCAGGAAGAAGAGCGGGTACTCCTCCATCTGGTCGAACACCCAGGCCCTGAGGTCGCGGGCGAACTGCTGCTCGCCGTTCACGCAGCGGAAGTCGAACGCCATGTTGAGCTCCAGGAGCTCCTGCGGATCGGCGTTGTGGATCCAGTGCGAGAACTGCTGCCGCCATAGGGACCGCGGCAGGTTCCACCGCGGGTTCTTGGCCATGATGCCGCCCTCGCAGTAGGCGTAGCCGACCTGGTCAAGCCAGTCGCACACCAGCGTTCCCATCGATAGGAAGTACTCGGAGACCTCTTTGGACTTCTCCGGTTCGGGATCGTCATAGATGATCGCGTTGTCCTGGTCGGTGAGAAGAGTCTGCTCCTCACGGCCTTCACTCCCGAGAGTCAGGAAGGCGAAGCGCACCGGAGGCGGCCCCAGCTTCTTCGTCGCCATCTGGATCAACTTCTGCACCACGGCGTCGGAGACACCGGACACGATGTGGTTGACGTACCTGGTCTCGGCGCCGGAGTCGACGACGGCCTTGACCAACGAGGGGAGACGATCGTGAGCCTCGACCATATCCGCGCAGGACCGCGCGCGGCGGATGGAGTCGGTGACGATCACGGATGAGGACTGCTGGTAGCGGGCGAGATCGCGTAGGTGGACTGCACCCACAAGCTTGCCGGCTCCGTCCATGACCGCCAGGTGTTGAACGTCTCGCTCCTGCATCCGCAGTAGGGCTTCGTAGACGGGCGCGTTGGCCGGTATGGAGGCGACCGGGGCGCTCATGACGGAGCGCACCGGGCTATTCGGGTCAAGGCCTTCGCTGACCACACGCTCGCGGAAGTCGTGGTCGGTTGCGATGCCCATGACGGTTCCGTCCGGGCCGGTGACGAACGCAGCGGTCGTCCGGTTCTTCTTCATCAATGTCGCGGCTCGCGCCACCGTCTCGTTCATGTCTACCGAGAGCGCGGAGGAGATCGCCTGGGTGATGGGCTCACGCAGGAAGAAGAGCGACGTCTGGAGCCGAGCTATGAGAGCTTCCCGTTCTTCCTCGGTCTTCCTCTGCCTCGAGATATCCTCGAAGATGCCATCCAGATAGGCCGGTTGACCGCCCTCGCCGTCCAATAGGACCGCGAACAGCGAGACTTCCACTCGTCCACCGTCCTCGCGACGGAGACCGAGGTGATAGTTCTGTACTGCCTTGTCTCTGCTCAGAGTGGCGACCAGAGCGCTTCGCTGCTCGGGGTCGATGATCCTCTCCAGCCAGTCCGCGCCGGTAAGGTCGGCGGTCACGGGAAGACCAAGGATCGACCGAATCGCGGGATTGACCTCGACCAGCGCTGCCTTGCGGCCCCATGTGCTGCGGAACACGCCCAGACTAAGGGCGTCGGACATCGATCTGAACTGCCGTCGCGTCTCATCGAGTGCCGACTCCATGGCTTTCTGGCTGGTCAGGCTCCTGACTATCAGGATGAAACCGTCCTTGCCGGCGAGGGAGATGGGTGTCGCGGTGACAAGGGCATCGACCGTCTGGCCATCCTTCTTCCGGAACGTGGCGTCGAAATTGGCGGGCATACCTTCTTGCGAAGCGCCGGTCAGGGATGCCAGTGCCCGCTCGGTGGTGCCCTCCGGCACAAAGAGCTGGGTCACTTCCAGATCAGTAAGCTCATCCTCCGCATAGCCCAGCATGTCGAGGAGCGGTTTGTTGGAGTAGGTCGCTCTTCCTCCCAGCGTCATGAGGAGGCCTTCCGTAGCGGCCTCGACCAGAGCGCGGTACTTCTCGTTCGACTCCGGAGGCCCTTCTCGGCGGCCGCCCTCCGCCTCTCGATCTTGAGGCTTTGCCGCGCGCTGTAGAGAAGCAGCAACGCGACGACTATGGCGATCGCCAAGGAGACGAAGATCAAGTTCCTCCGGACGGCCCCGATCGCCGCGGAGACGTCGTCGGTGTAGATCCCGGTGCCGACCACCCACTGCCAGGGGCTGAAGGCCTCGACATACGACAGCTTGGGAACGATCCTCGTCGGGTCGTCCTTGTACTGCCAGTAGTACTCGACGTAGCCGGACCCGCTCCTTCTGCACAACGTCGACCATCTCCACGAACAGCTTGTTGCCAGCCTGATCCTCGTAGGTGGTCAGGTCCTGTCCGTCCAGTTCGGGCAGGTAGGGGTGCATGATCATCGTGGGGTGCATGTCGGTGATCCAGAAGTAGTCCTTGCCTTCGTCTCCCCACCGAACTTGCTCGATACTGACCTTGGCCTCCGCCTGCGCCTGTTCTCGGGTGAGGGTCCCGGCTACCTCGTCGCGGTAGTACTCATCGATGATGCTGATAGCCGATCGGGTCAGTTCCTGTGTGGTCTCCTTCTTGCCCTCGAGCATCTGATTCTCGACGGCCGGGATCAAGAGGAGGAACGTCGCGAGGATGAACAGGATCACCGCCAAGACGGCGGGTAGCACGACACGCAGGATAAAACTGCGCCTCGAGCGCGTGACGTCGCTCCTTGACTGCTCCGTGTTATCCAAATCCCCTCCTCAGTCTGTGTTCTTGGTTCCGGAGGCCGCGGAAGACAACGGCTCCCGCCCTTTGCCTAGATACTTGATGATGCGGTCCCATTCTTCAGCAGGCACGTCGACGCCGAGGCTTGCTCCGTCGGAGTGGGCAAGGCCATGGAAATCGCTGCCTCCCGTCGGGACGAGGCCCCGTCTCACGGCCAAGTGCCAGCAGCGCGGCCCGCACACCCTCAGGATATGACCTATGGAACACTTCGAGTCCATCGAGTCCTTCCGCCTGCAGGAGATCGAGGGCTTCCTCCAGCCTCTTGAAGCTTCGCAGACTCTCCAGCGGATGGGCGAGGAAAGCGCACCCTCCGGCCTCATGCACGAGGCAGATGAGCTCGGCGCGTGGTTAGCGGGCCTTGCGGCCCGCCGTTCGTTTCGGCCGGCGGGCAGGACGCCGTGAACGATTCGGAGTCTCGACGCGGGGAGCGCATCCGATCGAGCCAACGACGAGCCGATGACCGCCACGGCTCCCGCACGTACGCAGTGCGGCCAGCAGGGGCGCGTTATCGAGATCGATGACGTAGCCGAGCAGGTGAAGAGGTCCGAACGGCGAGCGGCCGTCGATCTCGACGCCCGGGATATAGCCGATGCCATGCTGCGCCAGGGCAGCGCGGAACTCGCTCTGCCCGCCCACCGTGTTGTGATCGGTCAGGGAAGCCCAGGTGACGTCGATGTCGGCCAGCCGCCTCGCCACGTGCGCCGGCGAGTGATCGCCGTCGCTGGCCGACGAGTGGCAGTGCAAGTCTATGCGGATCGTTTCACTCACGAGAGACGGCGTCCTCTTGGCCCAGTAAGTGGCCCCTTCGCGTCGAACCCAGACCAGCGGACATTCTACAAGAATCACGCGTGGAGGTGGACAACCCTGGTCTGTCTAAGTATATTGTCGCGCTGCTCGGACGCGCACCCTGAGGGGGGGTAGCGGCAGCGGCCGGCAGTAGTGTTCCGGACCCGCTTGAGCAAAGGAGAGTAGACACGGAAGATGGCTAATCCATTCGCCTCCAACGAAACAGTCACCAAACTACTGGACACCAACGCGAACCCTGCCCCTCTGGGGCTCATGGGCTTCGGTCTTACGACCGTCCTTCTCAACATCCACAACGCCGGCTTCTACGAGATCAACGCCATGATCCTTGCCATGGGCATCTTCTATGGCGGCTCTGCCCAGATCATCGCCGGGATCATGGAATGGAGGAAGAACAATACTTTCGGCACCTTGGCCTTCACGTCCTACGGTTTCTTCTGGCTCACTCTGGCCGGTATCTGGCTCTTCCCGACGATATTCAAGGGAGCCAGCGCCGCCGCCGCTCCGAGCGAGACCGCTTTGGCATGGTTCTTCGTCTTCTGGGGCCTCTTCACTGCCTACATGTTCGTCGGCACACTGAAGTTGAACCGGGCCCTGCAGGTGGTGTTCGGCTCGCTCACCATCCTGTTCTTCCTGCTCGCCGCCCGCGACTTTGGAGGCGGGGCCACGGTGGGCAAGATCGCCGGATACGAGGGTATCTTCGTCGGACTCGCCGCGGTGTACGCCGCCATGGCCCAGATCCTCAACGAGACCTACAAGCGAGTGCTGCTTCCGCTCGGGCCGGTCAGCCAACTACCCAGGGGCTTCGTGCAGGACTACGGTGAAGAGATCGCCAACATGTGGATGGAGGCGCTTCGGGCCAGCCCGCAGACCCCTTCCTACGGGGTGGTCAGCGACGAGGAACTGGTCACCGCCAGCGAGTTCGCATTGACCCAAGTCGAGGAGTACTTCACCGGCAAGCCGAGCGAGTCCGACATCGGCGCTTTCTTCCACAAACTTGGCGGCACTCGCGCGGCCCAGGGCTTGCCGTTGCCCGAACTCATCAGCGCCATCCTCCTGCTCAAGCGGGAGATCTGGATGTCGGCCCGCACGCACGGTGTGTGGGAGTCGGCGATGGATCTACAGCGGGCGGTGGATCTGAACCGGGAACTGGGCAGGTTCTTCGACCGCGCGGTGTACTACTCCACTGCGGGATACACCGGTTATCCGCTACGTGCGAAGGACGTGTTCTAGAAACAAGGACAGCGCACGGTCCCGGGCAACCCGGGAAGACGAACGCCGCCGGATGCGGATGCATCCGGCGGCGTTCTTGTTTCCAGCGTGTGCAGGCGGCCTACTCGGCCAACGCGGCTCCCGGAATGGGCTCCGGCGCCGGAGCCTTCGGGGGACTTGCCCGGTGCTCCTCCATCATGTCCGGCTTGGTCATCTTCGACACCAGATAGATGGCGATGAAGCTAAGCGGGATGGAGATGATGCCGGGGTTCTTGAGCGGGATGGGCGCATCGGCGGGGTTCAGACCGTACAGTTCCCACGCCGTGGGTGAGAACAAGATGATACCGACCGATACGACGATGCCCACGATGATCGAGGCGACCATCCCGGTGGAGGTCGTCCGCTTCCAGAACAGCATCATGATGATGCAGGGCAGGTTGGCCGAGGCTGCGACAGCGAAGGCAAGACCTACCAGAAACGAAACGTTGATTCCCTGGAACAAGAGTCCAAGGAGGATCGCGATGCCACCGACGACGAAGGCACTTATGCGACCTGCCACGACCTTCTGGCGTTCGGTCTTGATCAGGCCGCCGAAGCGGTCCATCAAGTCGTGTGCGACCGCCCCCGAGGCGGCGATGATGAGTCCGCTCACGGTACCCAGGACGGTGGCAAAAGCGATGGCGGAGATCATCGCGAAGAGGAAGGTCCCGAAGGACTTCGCCAGCAGTGGCGCCGACATGTTGTTGTCAAGCACGTTTATGGTGGCGTTCGTCATCGCTCCCAATCCGAGGAAGAGCGTCAGCACGTAGAAGAAGCCGATGGCCGCGATGGCTACCACGGTCGACTTCCGCGCCGCCCTCTGGCTGGGAACGGTGTAGTAGCGGATGAGGATGTGCGGCAAAGCCGCGGTTCCGAGGAACAGCGCGATCATCAGGGAGACGAAGTCGACCCGGTCGACCCAGGACCCTTCGACCTTGAAGTTCAGGCCGGGTCGGGTCACCCTGTCTCCCGGGACGGGGGACTCGTAATACACCGAGATGGACTGGCCGGCGTCCGTCCAAGCAGCTTTCTTCCAGAGATTGACCGTGCTGTCGGGCGACCCGATCTTTGCCAGGTAGCTGAAAGGACTCAGAGCCCCGGTGTTGGCGTCCTTGTCCCCCTCGACGCGGCTCATATTCCCTACCAGCCGCAACTGGTTGTCGTCAGACGCCGGCGCACCGTTGATGTACTTGGTGCCGTCGTCCTGGACGACGACCTCCTGGGTCTCGTGAAGCGTCACCGCATCCGCGGCAATAGTGGCTTTCCACCATGTGGCGACGCCCTCATGCTGGAGGTTGACGAAGGTGGTGGCCTTGTCTTTCACCTTGACGTCGTGCGTGCCGGCCACGGTATAGGTGGGGTCGGTAGGCGTGATCACGCCGTTCGTCTGGGTCGCGGTGATCGTCTTGTACTCGTAGAACGGGACTTTGCCTCCCTGATCGGGGGCGGTCGAAAGGCCGCGCACGAGGAGGGCGATCACGATCACGAGAGCGAAGACGATCAGAAGCGAACCTTTGATGAACTGAACGTAGGTGGTCGAGGTCATACCGGCCGTAGCCACGATTGTTATGACGATGACGCCCACAAGGACGACCCCTACCCAGTACGGGAAGCCGAGCAGCGGCTCGATCAGCACGCCGGCCCCTACCATCTGCGGGATGAGGTAGAAGATGGACACGATAAGGGTCGCTACGGCTGCAAAGAGCTTCACTTTGCGCTTGTTGAACTTCGCGTCCAACGCGTCGGTGAAGGTGTACCGTCCGAGTCGCCGCATGGGCTCGGCAACCACGAAGAGGGCCACGACCCAGCCGGCCAGGTAGCCGATCGAGTAAAGAAAGCCATCGTAGCCGGCGACCGCGATAAGCCCGCAGATGCCTAGGAACGATGCCGCCGAGAGGTAGTCGCCGGCGAAGGCGATGCCGTTGACCCCCCAATGAATACGTCCACCCGCTGCGTAGTATCCGCTGGCGGAGCGGGCCCGTCGGGCTGTGTAGAAGGATACGAAAAGAACCAGCCCGACGATTACGATGAAGATGACTACGGCGAGAGCGGAGACTTCCCCCATGTCAGACCTTCCCCTCGGTCTCGAAGGTCTTCTCGTGCCGGGTGCATAGCCAGTTGTAAATGAGGGCGAGCAGGAAGGCTATGATGATCAGCGCAAAACCATAGATGATCGCAAGGTTCAGGCCGGCGACCACCATGGTGCCCATGGCGGTGGGCCAGACGACGTTGATTATGATGAAGATCACGTACAGCGTGGTGTAAAAGGCCAGCATCTTCAGGCCAAGGCGCCTCTTGTAGGCAGCCGCCTCGTCCACGCTGTGTACCGCTGCAGGCTCGTGGAGCATGCGCATCCCCCTCCCCGTACATGATGGCCGCCAGAGGCCATCTGCTCATTTACGTCCCTACCGGTTGCAGAAACGCCCAGGGTATTGTGGGTTCTGGTGGCCGTCTGTGTCAAGTACGGGGCCGTGCGGCTCGCCTGCGAGCCTATAGCCCGCCGGGATCTTCTGCCGATAAGAGTGGAAGGCTGATGCGCTAGAATCGGGGCAGATTGATCCTTTGGGGAGACATAGCCGAGTTTCCGCTGTTCAGCGTGCTGCAGTTCCTGGCGGCGCAGCGGCGGACGGGCGTGCTCGAGATCCAGGACTTTGAGGAGCAAGGGGCCGTATATCTGTCCGCAGGGCGGATCGAGGCGATCAGCCTGACCCAGGGCGACGAGGAGTTCGGCTCCCGGCTGGTCGCAGCGGGCGCGCTGACCGAGACCGAGGTCAAGGAGTGCTGGATGAGGTGGTCCAGCGGCGACGAGGGGCTGCCTCTTCTGGCGCACCTCCTGCAGGCCGCCCACGCCGAAACCCCGGCTCTGGTATCGATCGTCGACCGGCATGCTGCCGACCAGGTCATGCAGTTGATGTACTGGAGTACAGGGACCTTCCGGTTCATCGTCCCCGCGCGGGCCGTCCATTTCAGGACAGTGCCGTCCATCCCCGTGGAAAGCCTGTTGCTCGACGCATATAGAAGGGTCGACGAGGGGGAGAGGCCGCGCCGGGAGAAGGTCCTCGTCGAGGAAGAGCTGTGCATGAGCTGCGCAGTGGTATGTTCCGACAAGATCAAGGCGCGTTATCTCAAGCAGGACGTCTGTCTCTGGCGAAACATGCCGAGCGTCCTCAAGGATTCCCACTTCGGGGGGCGCCGGAAGAAGCGGGCCCACGAGATCCTCGAAGACGAAGGCCCCGACGACCTCGCCTTCATCTGAGCGCCGCGGGTAACGAGGCTGATGCGGCTCACTTTCATCTGCGTGGGGCGGCTCGCCCGCGAGTATGAGCTTGTCTGGCGGCACTACGAGGGACTCATGCGGCCATACGCCGAGGTGGAGGTCCTCCAGGTACCGGAAACGCCTCTCGCCGGCGGAGAGGACATCGCTCGGGCCAAAGAGGGGGTGGCGTTGCTCGGCCTGCTGCGCAAAGGGGCCTTCACCGTCGCTCTCGACGGCCGGGGGCGGCAGTACTCGTCTGAGGAGTGGAGCGCCTTCCTTGCCCAGAAGAAGCTCCACGGTCAGAGCCACTTCCAGTTCCTACTCGGCGGCGCCTCGGGTCTCGACGCGCGCGTTCTCGATGCGGCGGACCACCGCTGGTCTCTTTCGCGTCTGACATTCCCACACCAGATGGCACGGTGTATCGTTTTGGAGCAGTTGTACCGGGCCGTCCGCATAGAGCGCGGAGAGCCGTATCACCACTAGGGTCGAGGCGGCATGCGTGGGGAGTTGAAAACCGGGCTCATTGTCGTCGCGGCGATCCTTGCGATCGTCGTGATCGGGACCGCGGGCTACACCCTGATCGAGGGCTGGAGCCTGCTAGACTCCCTCTACATGACCGTGACCACCATCTTCACGGTCGGGTTCGGCGAGGTGCACCCGCTCTCGCGGGCGGGCCAGGTCTTCACGCTGCTACTCATCATCGGCGGCGTGGGCACGATCCTGTATGGCATCGGGCGGATGGTGGAGTTCGTCATCGGCGGGCAACTCACGGGCGTTTTCCGGAGAAGGACGGTGAGGCGGCAGGTGGACAGGCTGGACGCGCACTTCATCATCTGTGGCTACGGCCGGGTAGGGGAGGCCGTCGCGCGGCACTTCGCCGCGCACAACGCGCCGTTCGTCGTCGTGGACAGCGATCAGGGCAGCGTGAGCCGGGCGGAGGCCGACGGGTTGCTGGCGGTCGTCCGGCGACGCGACCATCGACGAAGTCCTCCAGATCGCCGGCGTCGCCCGGGCGAAGGGCCTGGTGGCGGCACTCGGTTCGGACGCGGGCAACATCTTCCTCACACTGTCCGCCCGGGTGCTCAACCCGAAGCTCCTCATCGTCGCCAGGGCGGGCTCGGACGACAACGTGAGCAAGCTCATGCGGGCGGGCGCCGACAATGTGGTCACTCCGTATGGTCTCGGCGGCAGGCGGATGGCCACGCTGATGCTCAAGCCGCTGGTCAGCGACTATCTGGAGGTGGTCACCGGCGGCGGCGAGTTGGAGTTCCGAGTGGAGGAGCTAGAGCTCGAAGGCGATTGCTGCGTCATAGGCCGCTCTATCGGCGACCTAGAGGTGCGCAGCCGGACGGGAGCGACCATCCTGGCCGTGAGGAGCGCGGCGACAGGGGTCTTCGCCACCAATCCGGTGCCCGACTCGCACCTGAACACCGGGGATAGGATCATCGCCATCGGCACCCCGGCGCAGATAACCAAGCTGGAGGAGCTCATCGCGGCTCCCGGCAAAGTCGACTCGTAGAGAGGGCGCGGCCGGTGATAACCGAACTCGTGCAGAGTGTGGCGGCCCGCTGGGCCGAGGAGCAGGGTTGGGCGGAGATGCCGGCAGTCCGGCTCGAGCGGCCCGCGGAGGAGGCTCACGGCGACTATGCGACTCCGCTCTGCATGCAGCTTGCGAAGACCGCCAAGCGTGCCCCCAGAGCGCTCGCTGAAGAGCTACGGGGCCGCCTGCTCGCCGATCCGGACATCTCGCGTCTGGTTGACCGGGTCGAAGTGGCGGGGCCGGGCTTCCTCAATTTCACCTTGAGCGGTGCGGCGTACGCCGAGGTCATGGCCGAGATGCTCGGGGAGGGGGAGCAGATCGGGCGGGGCGAAGAGCATCCTCGTCCGTGGGTGAACCTCGAGTTCGTCAGCGTGAACCCCAACGGCCCGCTGCACGTCGGCCACGGCCGCTACGCCGCCTATGGCGACGCCCTCCACCGGCTGATGGCCTTTAGCGGCGCCAGGGTCTACACCGAGTTCTACATCAACGACTATGGGCGGCAGATGGACCGCTTCGGCCGGAGTGTCGCCGCCAGGTATGCCCAGTCCTTCGGCATCGAACTGGGCGTCCCCTCCGATGGCTACCAGGGAGAGTACGTCAAGGACGTCGCGGCCACGATCGGGGCCGAGGTCGGAGACCGGTACCTGGCTGCGCTGTCCCTGGCAGCTGAGGCCGGCGCCATCAGGCCCGGCGCTTTGCCGGCCGGGCAGATGGAGGCGAACCTCGAAGACCCGGACGAGGAGCCCGAAGAGGCCGACGAGTTCGAGGGGCAATCCGAGTGGCCGCCAGACCCTGCTGTCGACGAAGCGGTGGCCTTCTTCCGGCGGAGGGCCTGCGACCTCATGCTCGAGCAGATGCGGGCGGAACTGGCGGCGTTCGGGGTGGAGTTCGACTGCTGGTTCAGCGAGACCGGGCTCCATGCCGGCGGCGAGCTCGACCGGGTGGTCGCCAGGCTGCTCGAGCAGGGCGAGGCATACCGGGAGAGCGGCGCCATCTGGTTGCGGACCACATCCCGCGGAGACGACAAGGATCGGGTGCTCATACGGGGCAACGGGCGGCCCACGTACTTCGCCGCCGACATCGCCTATCACGAGAGCAAGCTCGAGCGGGGCTTCGAGCACCTGATAAACGTCTGGGGTGCCGACCACCACGGGTATGTTCCGCGCATGAAGGCGGCCGTTGAGATCCTCGCCGGCCGGCCTGGCGCTCTCGAGGTCATCATCGGGCAACTCGTCAACCTGCTCGAACAGGGCGAGTTGCGGCAGATGTCCACCCGGCGGGGGGAGATGGTCACCCTCGGGGAACTGGTGGAAGCGATAGGGGTCGACGCGGCCCGCTTCTTCCTGGTGATGCGCTCGCACGATCAGACGCTCGATCTGGACCTCGGCCTTGCCAGGCAGCAGTCCCAGGAGAATCCGGTCTACTACGTGCAGTACGCGCACGCCCGCATCGCGAGCATCCTGCGCAACGTGCCGGCCGAGACCCAGGCTGCGGTCCCGGACGACCCGGCTGTGTTCGCCTCCCCTTACGAGCGCGCTCTCATCAAGCGGCTGGAGATCTTCTCCTGGGTGATCCAGGATTCGGCCGAACGGCGGGCGCCGCACCGTATCGCCGCCTACGCGCAGGAGTTGGCCGCCGATTTCCATGTGTTCTACAAGCACTGTCGGGTGATAGGCGTCCCTCCGGCCGAAGCCTCGTCGCGCCTCGCGCTCTGCCTCGTGACGAGGACGGTGATATTCCGCTGCCTGGACCTTCTCGGGGTAAGCGCCCCGGAGAGCATGTAGCGGTCGATCTCCGGTGCCCGAGCTCCCCGAAGTCGAGACTGTCAGGTGCCAGCTGGCCGCCGGTCTGGAGGGTATGACCTTCTTGTCCGTCGACCAGGTGGAGCCCTCCATGCTCCGGGATTGCAGCCCGGAGGAGGTGCTCACCTTGTTGCCGGGCCGTTGCATCGAGCGGGTGGACCGGCTGGGTAAGTTCCTCATCGTCGTCCTGGACGGCGATCTGTTCCTCACCCTCCATCTCGGCATGACCGGCCAGTTGCTGATCGACCCGGGGGAGAGCGGCGGGCACACCCGTTTCGTCTTCCGGCTGGCCGGCGCCGAGGACGCCGGCCGGGTGGTGCGCCTTGAGTTCCGGGACATGCGGAAGTTCGGCCGGTTGCACCTCACCGCGGGCGGCCCGGCTCCCCGGCTTGCCCTGCTTGGTCCCGACGCCTGGCAAGGACAGTGGGACGCCGCCTATCTCCTGCGCCTGGTGCACGGGCGCTCGGCGCCGCTCAAAGCATTCTTGCTCGACCAAAGGCACCTGGCCGGCATTGGCAACATCTACGCCGACGAGATCTTGTGGTGGACGGCGCTGTCGCCTGTGCGGGCGGCCGGCTCACTCGTGGAGGAACAGGTCTGCTGTCTCGCCGACGAGATTCGCACCAGACTGACGGAGGGGGTGCGGCTGCTCGGTTGCACGCTGTCGGACTTCGTCGACACCGAGGGGCGGGCAGGGAGCTTCCAGGACTGGCTACAGGCCTACGGCCGGCAAGGCCTTGCCTGCCGGCGTTGCGGCGGCACGATGACCCGCACCGTGATCGGGGGGAGAGGCACCGCCTACTGCCCCGGCTGCCAGAAGTAAGGCCCATCGCCCGGTTCGGCGTTGCCGGCACGGTGGCGCCGGGTCACACAACAAAAAAAGCGAGCCCCGAGTGAACTCGCTTTTCATCCTTCATCAGCTCTTACTTCGTTCCCGCTTCGCTGTACTCCGCGATCATTTACCTTCGCGTTTCCTCCGCGGGTCCCCTTGTAAGCTCCTCAGATGCTGCGTCTGAACTCTCGGGACTCTGGTAGATATTCTACTCAGGTTCGCGCGCCAGTCAAGGCCGTTGTGGCCCTTTTCCAGGGGAAAGATATCGGTGGTACCGCTAACTCGCAGCGGAAAAGCCGTCCGCTTGGGGCGTACGAGGCGGCCGCCTGGGTTATGGTAGAATCGCGGCCCCCCAGTAGGTCGCTACGGCGGGCGGAGTTAACTCAGTTGGTAGAGTGCCAGCTTCCCAAGCTGGATGTCGCGGGTTCGACCCCCGTACTCCGCTCCATCTTCCCCCCGGCGGGTTCCTCGTTTTCCGCGTGCTCTGCGCACTCTTGCCTCCCCGGTACCCCGGTGAGTATCATCGAGGCAGGGGCGAGAACGCTCCCAGGGCGAAGGAGGACGGATGTCACCTGACGCAGCCGACGCGAAGCGCGCTATGACCGAGGACGACGCGCGCATACTCAACCGCCTCGCGCGTGTGGAGGGCCAGGTACGGGGCCTGCAGCGGATGATCGAGCAAGGCAAGGATTGCGAGGAGATCCTCGCCCAACTGGCGGCCATCAAATCCGCTCTGGACAAGGTTGGGACTCACCTCATCAGCCATCACATGAAGGATTGCCTCGAGGACGAGACGGGCGCCCGTCTCGATCCGGTGGCCCTAGAGAAGGCCTTCGACGTCTTCTTCAAGTACGTTCAGTGCATGCGCTCTTGACCTGATCCATTAGCCAGCGGGCGGTCAACCGGTGGATGGCCGGGTCGTGCTGAGCACTCGTGTGTGTGCCGCCGGCGAGGGCGAGCAGGGTGGCATCCCCAGCCAGGTGCCGGGCCAGAGCGAGAGAGTGCGCGAAGGGGACTACAGAGTCCGCCCGGGCGTGGACCAGTAGCACCGGGCAACGTACGCGAGCAGCCAACGTGACGCTGTGCTGCCCCATGAAGTAGGCCCTCAGGCGGGGGATATCCCAACGAGTCGGGGCGGCGGGCTGCGCCGCGCCTCCGCCTGCCGCCATGGTCGCGGGTTCCGCGCCGTCTCCGTCGAGCGCATCGAGGATCACCTGTTCGCTCGCCGGGCAGAGAAGCGCGAGCGCGGTGAAGCCGGCCTCGGGCGCCGCTTTCAGCCCGTAGAACCCGCCCATGCTCGAGCCGCGATAGCAGAGATACCGGCCATCGACGGCCGGATGATCGCGCAGGAAACCGGCCGCCGCGAGGATGTCCAGCTCCAACGGCCCGTCCGAGGCACCCGCGCTGTCCCCGTGGCCGCGAAGATCGAGGGCGAGGACGGCGAACCCCTGGGAGCATGCTTCGCGGCAGAAGGCATCGTGTCTGGCTCTGCGGCTGCCCGCGCCATGTCCCACCACCAGCCCGGGGGCGGGAAGACCGTCCGGCGGATCGGGGAGATACAGGGTCGCCGCAAGTTCGAGATCGGCCGCCAGGCCCGAGGCGCGGGCGGAGCGCAACCGGACTGTGGACGTTCGCATCGCCGCGGGCCTAGAAGAGAGTCGGCTGGTAGGCGCGGGTCCTCAGATAGGCCACGTAAGGGAGATTGCGGAACAACTGATGGTAGTCGAACCCGTAGCCCACGAAGAAGTCGTCGGGCACCTCGAAGCCCCGGTAGCGCACCTCGAGATCCACCAGGCGCAACTGAGGACGGTCGAAGAGGATGCAGGCCTCGAGGGTGCGGGGCCGCCGCAGGCTGAGCGAGCGATTGATGTAGTGGAGCGTGAGCCCCGAGTCGATCATGTCCTGCACGACGATCACGTTCTTGTCCTTGACCGGCTGGTCGAGGTCCTTGAGAAAGCGGATGGCTTTCGCGCCGGCCTGGGCGTGCTCCTTCGCAAACGAGCTGAGGCTGAGGAAGTCGATCTCGAGCGGGAGGTCTATCGCCCGGGCGAGATCGGCCAGGAAGAAGACGGAGCCCTTGAGCAGGCCCACCAGGAGGAGTTCCTCGCCCTGGTAGTCGCGGCTGATCTGGGCGCCCATCTCCCGTACCCGGGCGGAAATGGCGTCCGCGGTCAGGAAGATCGGGCCTATCTCGGGACTGGTGGGCTCACCCGCTTCCATCAGAGCCTCACAAGCCGTATTTCTGAGCCATCCGGACGAAGTCCTTGCGGTAGAGGAGCTTGATGTGGGCCTCCGGGTATTTCTCCCTGAGCTTGCGGACCTTGCGGTTCTTCGCCGTCACGAGGGACTGTTTCATCTCGGTCACCTCGACGAACAACTCCAGGTCGGGCAGATAGAAATCCGGGGTGAAGGCTTCGAGGATGTTCCCCCTCTCGTCCTGCTCCAGGATGAATGTGCGTGGCTCGTACTCCCAGGCGATGCGGTGATAGTCGAACAGCTTGGCCGCCTCGAGCTCGGTCCGGGTGGCGAAACTGGGTTCTTTGGTGCCCCGGTAATAGGAGAAGATGGACGGCTGCTCGGTCATGCTGGATGTCCATTCTATCAGCCTGCTCCTTCTCTCGCACTCGCCCATTGCGCTCCTACGCGAGGCGTCGTGCTCCAGCAGCCTCTGTGGTAACGTACCCGTGTTTCCCGTCTGGAGGCTGTCTTGACCCACACGCTCGTCTATCCCATCACCTCGTCTCACAACGCCGCCGGGCATCTCGAGATCGGTGGCTGCGACGTCGTCGAGCTGGCAGCGACCTTCGGCACGCCGCTGGTGGTCTACGAGGAGACCTCCATCCGCGACCAGTGCCGCCGCTACATGAGCGCGTTCGGGGAACACACCCAGGATTTCGAGATCATCTACGCGAGCAAAGCGTTCTCCACGGTAGCGATCGCCCAGATGGTCCTCGAGGAGGGCCTGTCGATCGACGTATCTTCGGGCGGCGAGTACCACGTGGCCAAGGTGGCCGGCTTCCCGGCGGAGAAGATCTTCTTCCACGGCAACAACAAGACCCGGGACGAGCTCGAGTTCGCCCTTTCCGGCGGCGTGGGCTTTGTGGTGGTCGATAGCTTCCAGGAACTGGCTTTGCTCGACGAGCTGGTGGGGGCGCGAGGCGGGCGGCAGAAGGTACTGCTACGCATCACCCCGGGCATCGAGGCGCACACTCATTCCTACATCCAGACAGGGCAGGTGGACTCCAAGTTCGGGTTCGGCCTCGAGGATGGGGTGGCCATGGAGGCCATCCGGCGGGCGATGGCAGCCCCTCATCTCGAACTGACCGGTCTGCACGCCCACATAGGCAGCCAGATCTTTGAACTGGAGTCGTTCCGCAAAGCCATCGACATCCTGGTCGGCCTCATCGCCCAGGCCGGCGAGAGCCTCGGGTTCGAGTGCCGCTCTCTCAACATCGGGGGCGGGCTGGGTATCCGCTACACCGAGGAAGACACCCCGTCGTCCATCGGCGACTACGCGGCCGTCAAGGTGGAGGGCGTGAGGGAAGAGATGGCGGCCCGGGGGCTGCCCATGCCGCGGGTGCTCATCGAGCCGGGGCGCTCGATCGTGGGCAAGGCGGGCGTCACCGCCTACACCGTGGGCACCATCAAGGAGATCCCCGGGGTCCGCACCTACGTGAGCGTCGATGGGGGCATGAGCGACAACATCCGTCCGATGCTCTACGACGCGCTCTACGAGGGCATGCTCGCTAACAAAGCCGGCGTTGCTGCCGATACCAGAGTCACGGTGGCCGGTAAGCATTGCGAGAGCGGAGACATCCTTATTCGGGACGTCGTCCTTGCCCGGCCAGAGCCGGGAGATATTCTCGTGATGCCGGCCACCGGTGCGTATTGCTTTGCGATGTCGTCGAACTACAACGGCAGTCCGCGGCCCGCGGTGATCCTGGTTCGCGATGGGCAGGCGCGGGTGATCGTCGAACGCGAGAGCTATGCCGACCTCGTGGCCAAGCACCGTCCACTGCACGATAGCGAATAGGAGCGAGGGAGAGCATGAGCCGGGATAGGGTCGTGCGCATAGGTCTGCTGGGATTCGGCACGATCGGGTCGAGTGTCTACCGGCTGATCCAGAGAGAGCACGATCAGATCCTGGAAGGCACCGGTGTAGACCTGCAGGTGGCGCGCGTGCTCGAGATCGACCCGAGCAAGCAGCCGGAGGACGTTCCCGATGGTCTGTTCACCACCGACTTCAACGCGATAGTGGACGACCCGTCCATCGACATCGTTGTCGAGGTCATCGGCGGCACCGGCGCGGCGTTCGATTTCCTCGACGCTGCCATGCGCAAGGGCAAGAACGTGGTGACTGCCAACAAGCAGCTGCTGGCCAGCCGAGGCGAGGCCCTATTCACCCTGGCCCGCGAGGAGCGACGGCATCTGCGCTTCGAGGCCGCGGTCGCCGGCGCCATCCCGATCATCAAGGTGATGCGCGAAAGCATGATCGCGGCAGGCCTGAAGACCGTCAACGGCATCGTCAACGGCACCACCAATTACATCCTCACCCGGATGTACAACAACGAGGGCGACTACGCCGAGATCCTCTCCAAAGCGCAGGAACTGGGCTACGCCGAGGCCGACCCCACAGCGGATGTCGGCGGGGCCGACGCGGCCGCCAAGATGGCCATCCTCGGGTCGATCGCCTTCCACTCCCGGGTAACGCTTGCCGATGTGGCCTACGAGGGTATAGAGAACATCAGCCTGGATGACGTCCGGTACGCCAAAGACCTGGGCTTTGCCGTCAAGCTCATCGGAGCGGCTCGGCTCATCGAAGACAGGGTCAGCGTGCGCGTGTTCCCCGCTCTGGTGCCGGTGGATCATCCGCTGGCCGCCATCAACGGCTCCAACAACGCCGTGTTCCTGCGTGGAGACGAGATCGGGGAGATCATGCTGATGGGTCCGGGGGCCGGCGGGGTGCCGACCGCCACTGCGGTGGTGAGCGACATCGTTTCGATCGCCAACACGAAAGACGTGGGCTTCCTCCAGAGTTGCTCCTGCTACCGCGAGCTCGATTTCTACCCCGCCGAGGAGGTCGAGTCGGCGTTCTTCATCAAGATGAACGTGGAGGACGTGTCGGGAGTGCTCGCCCGCATCGCCTCGGTGTTCGGCGATCACGGGGTATCGATAGCGAGCATGATCCAGAAGGGCAGAGGCGCGGAGGCGGAGTTGGTGCTTATCACGCACCCCACCAAGGAGAAGAACTTCTTCGCAGCCATCCGGGAGGCGAACGCCTTGAGCTGTTGCAGCAGCGAGCCGATGACGCTGAGGGTCCTCTAGATGGGCGCCCGCGCAGCGGCGCCGTTCGGCGTCATCGAGCGCTATCGGGAGTTCCTGCCGCTCAAGCCCGATACCGTCCCGGCGACGCTGGGGGAGGGAAGCACGCCGCTAGTCCCCGCCAGGTGGCTCAGCGGAGAGCTCGGCTGCGAGGTGTATCTCAAGTACGAGGCCGCCAACCCCACCGGGTCTTTCAAAGACCGAGGGATGACGGTGGCCATCACCAAGGCCCTCGAAGACGACGCGACCGCGGTCATCTGCGCCTCGACCGGCAACACCTCCGCTTCGGCGGCCGCCTACGCCGCCCGGGCGGGACTGCGCTGCGTCGTGCTCATCCCCGAGGGCAAGATCGCCATGGGCAAGCTCTCCCAGGCCCTGATGCACGGCGCGGTCGCTATCGCTATCGAGGGCAACTTCGACCTGGCGCTCGAGTACGTCAAGGAACTCTCCGAACGGCGGCGTATCACCCTGGTCAACTCTCTCAACCCCTACCGCATCGAAGGACAGAAGACGGCGGCTTTCGAGATCGTCGACGCCCTGGGTGACGCCCCGGCGATGCTGTCCATCCCCGTCGGCAACGCGGGGAATATCACCGCGTACTGGAAGGGGTTCCGCGAATACAAGGAGCGGGGCCTCGCGGGTAGGCTGCCCGTCGTCTGGGGATTCCAGGCGGAAGGCGCGAACCCGCTGGTGTGCGGTCACATCGTGGAGAAGCCGGAGACCATCGCCACGGCCATCCGCATCGGCAACCCGGCGCGGGGCGACGAAGCCCTGGCCGCGGCCGGCGACTCGGGCGGCGTCATCCGCGACGTGACGGACGAGGAGATCCTAGCGGCGCAGCGGCTGCTTGCCCAGAAAGAGGGTGTCTTCTGCGAGCCCGCTTCGGCGGCGAGCGTCGCCGGGCTTCTCAAGTACGGTGCCAACGGGCTTCCGAAGGGGGACACCCTTGTGTGCGTGCTCACCGGTCACGGCCTCAAGGACCCGCAGACCGCCATCGATCAGTCCCGCCCGATCATCCATTGCCCTGCCGATCTTGCCGCGGTCGAGGAAATCATCGCCAAGGACCCGTTTCAGAATGAAGTTGCGGCCGCCTAGTGCGCACTGGTCGGCGCGATGCGTCGTCCTCGGTCGCGCGCGTAGCGCCGCTACGCCGCTCCTGCGTCCTAGCCTCGCACTCGCCCATCGCGTCCCACGCCCGCGGTGGGCACCCGGCGAAACTCCATTCTGAAGCGCGTCCCCGGGCGGAGTAGTCACGATGGGAGATCAGACCCGCTCGTGCGTTATCGCTCACCTGTCCGACCTGCACCTGGGCTCGCAGTACTTCGTGCCCAACCTGCTGGACCGGACGCTGGTGGAGGTCAACGACCTGAGCCCCGACATCGTCGCCGTCACCGGCGACCTGACGAACATGGGATACCGCCAGGAGTTCCGGGAGGCGCGCGAGTACCTGGACAGGCTTACGTGCCCCGATGTTCTCGTCGTGCCTGGCAACCATGACAGCCGTAACGTGGGGTACGCCCACTTCGAGCGGCTCTTCGCCGCCCGCCAGACGATCGTCCGCAAGCAGGGGGTGACGCTGCTAGGTGTGGATTCCACCGAACCCGACCTCGACTACGGCCGTATCGGCCGGCACCGGTACCAGTGGATCCGGGAAGCGTTCATGGAGAACCCGGACGACGTCAAGATCTTCATGCTCCACCACCACCTGCTGCCCATCCCCGGCACCGGAAGGGAGCGCAACATCGTCAACGACGCGGGCGACGTGCTGGAAGTGTTGGTGGAGTGCGGGGTTGACCTTGTGCTCTCCGGCCACAAGCACGTGCCGTACGCGTGGCGTCTGGAGAACATGTACGTCGTCAACGCCGGCACCGTGGCCACGCTCCGTCTGCGCGGCGATACCAAGCCCTGCTACAACGTCGTGGAGATCAAGGGCGAGCACGTGACGGTGTCGCGGCGCTACCCGTTCCACGGCGGCGAGAGCATCGTGGAATTCGATCGCTCTCCCGGCTGATGCGGCGCCTCGCGACGCGATGAGACTCTCGGCCGTAGTCCTGATCGACGGCGAGCACTACCCTCCGGTGGTCGTCGACGCGCTGCGGCAGGCATCCGACCGGTTCGACTTCCGGGCGGCCCTCTTCCTTGGGGGGGCGGAGAAGATCCTGCGGGGCGGTCTGGAAGAAGGGGCGGAGGAGGCGTATGGCCTGCCCGTGATCTTCGACGAAGACTGGTCGCGGGGGCTCGACACCGCCATCGACCGTTATCGCCCCCAAGTGGTCGTTGACCTTAGTGACGAACCGGTGCTAGGATACGTAGAACGTTTTCGCCTTGCGAGCAAGACTTTGGCGCGCGAGGTGGGCTACGTAGGTCCCGATTTCCACTTCAGCCCCGCGACTTCCGAACGTATTTGCACGGCTCCCTCGTTGGCCATCATCGGTACCGGCAAGCGAGTGGGGAAGACCGCCATCAGCGGGTATGTGGCCCGGGTCCTTCAAGCAGCCGTCCCCGCGCGGGCGGGACACCCAGGGATCGTCGTGGTTGCCATGGGGCGGGGCGGACCGGCGGAGCCCGAGGTCATCGACGGGACCAAGCGGCGTTTGGAGGCAGAAGACCTGCTTGCCTGGAGTAGGCGGGGGCGCCATGCGGCCTCGGATCACTTCGAAGACGCCGTTCTGAGCGGAGTCGTGACCGTTGGGTGCCGGCGTTGCGGGGGAGGCATGGCGGGACAGCCGTTCGCTACCAACGTCGCCGAGGGGGTCAGGTTGGCGAACAGCCTGGGGCCGGAGTTGATCGTGCTGGAAGGGAGCGGAGCGGCTCAGCCGCCGGTGGGCAGCGATGCCCGGCTGTTGGTGGCAGGGGCGCACCAGGCGGTGGACGACATCGCCGGCTACTTGGGCGCCTACCGGCTGCTTATCAGCGACGCGGTCGTCTTGACGATGGCCGAGGAGCCGTTGGCGTCGCCGGAGAAGGTCCGGATGGTCCGGGAAGCGGTGGAGAGGGTGCGGCCGGGTATGCCCGTGCTGCCCGTGGTGTTCCGCCCCCGGCCCGTCGAGGACGTGCGGGGCCGAAGGGTCGCCTGTTTCTCGACGGCGCCCGAGGCGCAGAAAGCGGTACTGCGCAGGCATCTGGAGGAGCGGTGGGGATGCCGGATCGAGTTGTTCTCTACCCACCTCGCCGATCGCGCGGCACTCAGGCAGGACCTCCAGAGCGAGGCGATGGGCCGGGTCGATGCAGTGCTCACGGAGATCAAGGCGGCGGCCATCGACGTGGTGGCCGAAGAGGCGGTGGCGCGAGGGCTCCCGGTGATCTTCATGGACAACGTGCCGATGGAGGTCTCTGCGGAGGGCGAGCCCGAGGAGGGCAGCGGGGCGCTGGAGGCGCTGGCCCGGGGATTGGCGGCGTCGGCGAGAGAGAGGTTCGAGGAGCGGTTGTGAAAAGGTGAACGGTCCCATGGAGAAGGGAGAGTCGCGCGAGGCGACAGGGAAGCCCGAGGGGCCTCCCATCCAGCTGGTGAGCGAGGGGCACAAGGTCCCGTTCTCCAAGGGGCTTCTCGCGACGGCTCTCACCTCTACCGGGCTTTCGCCGCAGCGGGCATATGCAGTGGCGCTCGATGTGGAGTGGCAGCTGTTGCAGTCCGCGGAGCGCGAGATCAGCGTGGTCGAGCTTCGCCGGTTGGTGGAGACGGTGCTCGCCGATAGCGTGGAGCCCCGGTATCTGCTGCGGTACCGGGTCTGGAACCGAATGGCGGCCGAAGACCGACCGGTCGTCGTACTCATCGGCGGCGCGACGGGAGTGGGGAAGAGCACCATCGCGGCGCAGGTGGCGGAGCGGCTGGGGATCGTGAGGATCATTTCCACCGATTCCATCCGGGAGGCGATGCGGGCGTTCTTTTCGGAGACGCTGCATGCCGTCCATCCACTACTCGTCGTACGAGGCGGGTATGGCGGTGAGGATCCCGGTGGGCGCGGGGTTCGACGCGGGGCTGCTGGGATTCATGGAGCAGGTCGAGATGGTCGCGGTGGGAGTGCTCGCCATCATCGACCGGGCGATAAGGGAGCGGACGAGTCTGGTGGTAGAAGGGGTACATATGGTGCCGGGAATGCTGGCGCCGAGGGCGAGCGAAGAGCGCATGTCGGATGTGTTGCTGCTGCCACTGGTCGTCTCGGTGACCGACCCCGCGCTTCACAGGAGCCATTTCATGGTGCGCGAGCAGCAGACCTCCGGCAAGAGAAAGCTGGCCCGATATCTGCAGGGGTTCGACGATATCAGGAAGATCCAGGGGTTCATCCTCGAGCGGGCCGCGACGGAGGGCACGCTCGTGGTAGACAACGTGAGCATCGACGACACGGTCGGGACGGTAGTGGACGCGCTGTACGGAGTCATCGAGCAGACTGAGGTGCAGGCTGGTGAACGCTGAGGGCCGCTGTATATGTGCGCGTTTCGCGGTGGTGACCGAGGCGGCCGCGCTGGGAGCGGCGGACTGGATCGGGCGGGGCGATGGGCTGGCCGGTGAAATGGCGGCCCGCACGGCGATGGCCGACGCTCTGGCCGAGATGCCTGTGAAGGTCAGAGTGGTCGCGAGCCGCGGCAGCGGCCGGGGGCCTGCCTTGCTTCAGCCGGGAGACGAGTTGGGCGGCGTCCCCGGGGACTGGGCCGGCGAGACCGGCGAGGTCAGCGAAACCGGCGAGGCCAAAAGCCTCTCCCCGGTATGGGACGCCGTGGTGCAGCCCCTCGAAGCCCTCAACGCCCTTGCCCGCGGAGCCGAGGGCGCACTGGCGATGATAGCTGCGGGACCCCGGGGAAGCCTGATGCCGGTGCCCGAGATGTACATGCAGAAGGTGATGGTCGCCGGCCGTGCTGGGGCTGCCGTCGATATCGACGCGTCGGTGGGCGAGAACATCCGCCGCGTCGCCGCGGCCCTTGGGCGTGAGCCCGGAGAGCTCGTGGTGGTCGTCCTCGACAGGCCGCGGCACGACGAATTGGCCGCTCAGATACGGGCGGCGGGCGCGCGTCTCAGGCTGATACCCGACGGCGATATCTCGGCCGGCATCGCGGCTGCGGCCAGAGACAGCGGAGTCCACATGACCATCGGGATAGGAGGCTCCGTCGAAGGAGTGATCGCAGCGGCGGCCATGCGCTGCCTCGGCGGCGAGATACGCGCCCGCTTCTGGCCGGTATCCCGCCATCAGGTGGAGCAGGTGCGGGCGACCGGTCTCGATGATGTCGAGGCTCCTCTGGCCACTGCCGACATGGCCGGCGACGGTGTCTTGTTCGCAGCCACGGGCGTGACCGGGGGCAGGTTCCTCCGGGGCATAGACGTGCGGCCCGACGGCGTGCAGACCGAGACGCTGGTGCTGTGCTCCAACTGCCACGCGGTCCGCACCATAAGGACGTTGCATCGCTCCGAGAACGGGGGCCCGATGGTGGCTCTCGGAATCAGATGACCAGGTTCAAAGAACGAACGAACGAAAGAAGAGATTGTTGCGAATGAACGAGAACGACGAACAAGAAAGCCGCACGACGGCAAGAGCCACCTCGCTGGCCGAGATCGAGCCCAAGCTCCTGTCCGACCTGCACATGGTCGCCGGGGAGCTCGGCATCAAGAACTTCCGCAAGTACTCGAAGCAGGATCTCATCATGAAGATCCTGAACGAGCAATCCCAGGACAGAGGCCTGCATTTTCGCACCGGGCTGCTCGATATCCTCCCGGATGGCTACGGCTTTCTGCGGACCCAGGGCTACACCCAGTCGGACTCCGACATATATGTGTCCCTGTCTCAGATCAGACGCTTCAAGCTGCGTCGGGGCGACGAGATCAACGGCCAAGTGCGGACCCCGCGCGACAACGAGAAGTACCACGCCCTCCTCAAGATCCAGACCGTCAACGGTATGGATCCCGAGCAGGCGCGCCACCGCCCGACCTTCGATTCGCTGACGCCCTTGTTCCCCGATGAGCGCCTGCGGCTCGAGACCACGCCCGATCGCCTCTCCGCCCGGGTCATGGATATCATGAGTCCCCTCGGCAAGGGCCAGCGAGGCCTGATCGTTTCGCCTCCGAAGGCGGGGAAGACAACCATCCTGAAGGATCTGGCGCACGCCATCGCTACCAACAACCCCGAGGTGCACCTGCTCGTGCTGCTCGTCGATGAGCGGCCGGAGGAGGTCACCGACATGGAGCGTACGGTGACGGGCGAAGTGGTCAGTTCTACGTTCGACATGCCGGGCGAGAACCACGTGCAGGTCACCGAGTTGGTGCTGGAGCGGGTCAAGCGCCTGGTTGAAGTGGGCAGGGACGTGGTCGTGCTTCTTGACTCCATCACCCGTATGGCCCGGGCCTACAACCTGCAGGCGCCGGCCAGCGGCCGCATCCTCTCGGGTGGGGTGGACTCGACCGCGCTCTATCCGCCCAAGAAATTCTTCGGGGCCGCCCGGAACATCGAGGAGGGGGGCTCGCTCACCATCCTCGCCACGGCGCTTGTGGAGACGGGGTCGCGGATGGACGAGGTCATCTTCGAGGAGTTCAAGGGTACCGGCAACTGGGAAGTACGGCTCACCCGCCAGCTGGCGAACAAGCGGATCTTCCCGGCCATCGACATCGAGAACTCCGGCACGCGGAAGGAAGAGCTCCTGATGGATCCGGCCGAGGCCAAGATGGTCTGGAAGTTGCGGTCGGTGCTCCATGCGCTCGACCCGAACGCCGCCATCGAGCTGCTCATCCAGAAGCTCAAGGAGACCAAGTCCAATACGGAGTTCCTTGACCAGATGAGGAAGAACTCGCGGTAGGTCCGGACCCGAGCAGACCCGGAGGCGAAATGGCGGCCGAACTCCCGCTCGAAGGGATCTCCATCGGTCATTACTCCGACCTGGAGGGGCTGACCGGCTGCACGGCCGTGCTGGCTCCCCAAGGGGTGGTCGCGTCGGTCGACATCCGGGGAGGAGCCCCGGGGACGCTCGAGACCGCCCTTCTTTCGCCGTACGCTTCGGTAGCGGAGCTCCATGCCGTTCTTCTGACCGGGGGGAGCGCACCGGGATTGGCGGCGGCCGCGGGAGTCACCACCTTCCTCCAGGAGGGCGGGCACGGATACCAGACCCCGTTCGCCAAGATCCCCCTCGTCGCCGCCGCGGTCATCTACGACCTCGGCCTCGGGAGCGCGGAAGCCTGCCCGCGCGCTCGGGAGGCGTATCAGGCGGCGGCCTCGGCAGGGCATATCGTCGGGGAAGGGTCGGTGGGCGCGGGCACGGGAGCGACGGTCGGCAAGCTGCTCAACTTCGAGGGGCTGATGAAAGGCGGGGTAGGCCTGGCCTCGGTGGAGATCGGCGGCCGCGTGACCGTGAGCGCGCTGACCGTGGTGAACGCGCTGGGCGACGTACTGGATGAGCGGGGGGACATCCTCGCAGGGGCGCGCCGCGGCGCTGGGTTCGCCGGCAGCAAGGCCTCGCTGCTCGCCATGACCTCGGCGCCGGTCTTCGGCGCCATCGAAAGCACCACGCTCGCGGTCGTCATGACCGACGCCGCACTCGACAAACTGCAATGCGCCATCGTCGCTCGCATGGCTCACGATGGTATGGCTCGGGCGATAGACCCCGTTCACACTCCTCGAGACGGAGACTGTGTCTTCGTGATGGCGACCGGCCGCCGGACGAGCAACGTGTTCCAGGTGGGGGTGGCCGCCGCGGAAGCGGTCGCGGCAAGCATCCGCCGGGCGGTGCGGGAGGCCGAGAGCCTGGGAGGGGCGCCGTCGGTGTCCGACTGGGCGGGGCGGGACGCGGAGGCAGGCAGCGGCACGGGAGCCCGCGGTTGATGGCGCGCATCCCCTGCATCGAGACGATCGCCGGCGTGCGGTCCGTGCTCGAAGAGGCTCGAGGCCGGGACGCGACCATCGGGCTCGTTCCTACGATGGGGGCCCTCCACGAGGGGCACCTCTCTCTGATCCGCCGGGCGCGAGCCGAAAACGGGTTCGTCGTCGTATCGATCTTCGTCAATCCAACTCAGTTCGGGGCGGGCGAGGATCTCGAGACCTATCCCCGCGACCTGGAACGTGACCTGGCGCTCGCGCGGAACGCCGGCGCCGACCTTGTCTTCAGCCCGCCGGTGTGGGAGATGTACCCGACGAAGGGCTTCTCCACCTGGGTCGAGGTGGAAGGGCTGACCCAGGGATTGTGCGGAGCATCAAGGCCGGGCCACTTCCGTGGGTGTGTGCACGGTCGTGACCAAGCTCTTCAACATCTGCCGGCCGGACCGGGCGTACTTCGGGGAGAAGGACGCTCAGCAGCTGGCAGTGATCAAGAAGATGGTGAGAGAACTCGACATCCCCGTCCGGATAGTGCCCTGCCCCACCGTCCGCGAGCCCGACGGCCTTGCCCTCGGCTCGCGCAATGTCCGGCTCTCCCCGGAGGAGCGGGCGCAGGCGCCCGTGCTCCACCGGGCTCTGTCGGCGGCGCTGACGCTGGTGGAGAACGGAGAGCGTGATGTCCGGCGGCTCAAGGACGAGATCTGCGCGCTGGTCGCGGAAGCGGACCTCGCGAAGATCGACTACGTGGAGATCGTGGACACGGACGACCTGGCCTCGCTGCGACGTCGTCGTCGGTACCTGCCTGATCGCGCCTGCGGTCTGGTTCGGCGAGACGAGGCTGATCGACAACATCACCGTGGGCCGCAGCCTACCGGCGATGAACCGGAAGTCGCCATCGCCCCAGTGACGGGCGCCGCGCTTGAAGAGCGGCGCGGCCCAACGGAACACGGACACTCCGGCTCCTCGGCTAGGCCGTGTGCGTTCCCCGGTTGTAGCCGGCGAACGTGTAGGTGATCAGCCCCTTCTGGGTAATCGAGCCGTCAACGCCCTCCGCGGCCAGTAGGGTACGAAGTTCCTCGGGCTCGAGGAAGGAGCCGGGCTCCCCGAGGCGGCGCTCAGCGAATACCAGAAAGTGGCCGAAGCCGGCTCGGCGGAACTCGAGCACCAGCATGCAGCCCCCGGGCCGCACCACGCGGGCCATCTCTCGCGCCGCGGCTGCTTGGTCGCGGAAGTGATGGAAGGCGTCCGAGCAAAGCAGCCCGTCGAAATAGGCATCGGCGAAGGGGAGGGATTCGGCGGCCGTGAGCCGGACCGACATGGACGGATGCGCGGAGACCCGATAGAGCATCTCGGGGGTGACGTCCGCCACGACGACATCGGCGCCGAGCGCTCTTCCGACCCCCAGGCCTAGGTCCCCGGTGCCGCCGCCCAAGTCGAGCAACCGGCCGCCGGACGGCACGCACGGCCGCACGTGGTCCGCGAAGCGCTGGAAATCGGCATCTGAGAACCGGTGCCGGCTGAGTTTGAACAGGGGAGCCGTCCAACCGAAGAATGACTTCACGCGCGTCTCCCAGGTCCGGGGTTCGTTCTAGCGCTTCTCCCACCGCTGGAGATACCCGACCTGGCTGAGCGTGCTGCCTGCCTGTATCTCCTTGCGGAGCCGGTTCTCGCGTTCGAGCACGTCCATGGCTCTGTTCGTGAACTCCACAGCCTTCTCCCGAGGAATGACGCAGACCCCGTCGTCGTCTCCGATGATCCAGTCCCCAGGAGAGACCCGGACGCCCGAGATCCGTATCGGGACTCCGATCTCGCCAAAACCCTTGGGCTCGCCGGCAGTAGGAGTGACCAGCGAGCAGAACAACGGAAAGCCGAGTTCGCGGATGTCGCCGGTGTCTCGTGCTCCTCCGAAGATGACCACCCCCGCGACGCCCCGCTGTATGGCCGAGTTGGTCGCCAGTTCGCCCCAGATCGCGGGAGGCACGCCGCCCGCGTCGATAACGATGACGTCACCGGGTTGGGCGTGGTCGATGGCCTCGACCGGTTTGGCCCAGTCGCCGGGATAGGTGCGGACGGTCAATGCCGGGCCCACCAATCTCGACCCGGGGGTGAGCGGCCGCAACCCCGGGATATCGCCGCTACGGTGGAGGGCGTCGGAAACGTTGGCCGCCGAGACCCGGGCGAGCTTGTCGCGCACGTCGGGGCCGGTGGCGCGCACGAAGAACTCCGATTCGACAGGTACGAGCGTCTCGATGGCCTGCTTGATGGTCCAGGTCGCCGCGGTCGCGTCGGCGGCCTTGGTAATGGCCCCCCCGACGACGACGATGGAGGCGCCCGCTTCGATCGCCAAGGGAGCCGTCTCGGAGTTTATGCCGCCGGCGACCGCGATCGGGATCGACACCGCCCGCGCTACCTCACGGAGCGTGTCCCAAGGGGTCTTGCCTTGCATCTGCTCGTCGATGGCGATGTGTATGCCGATGTAGCTGGCGCCCATCTGCTCCGCCGCTTTGGCCCGGGCGACGACGTCGTCGACCTGGATCATGTCCACGATGATCTCGGCCCCATAGTTGCGGGCCGCTTCCACGCACTCCCCGATGGTGGCGTCCGAGGCAGCGCCGAGCACTCCCACCACTTTGGCCCCGGCCTTGGCCGCGTATTCCACCTCTGCCCGGCCCGCATCCATGGTCTTCATGTCGGCCACGACGATATGATCCGGCCAGCGGGCTCTCAACTGGCGCACCGCCTCCAGGCCCTCGCTCTTGATCAACGGGGTGCCCGCCTCCAACCAGTCGGCGCCTCCCGCCACGGCCTCCTCCGCGACCAGAAGGGCGCGCGGTAGGTCGACGAAATCAAGGGCCAACTGCAGAACGGGTTTCATGAGCGTTCCTCCTCGGTGGTCTAGCGGACCCCGAACGTCTGCACGATCACCGTGCGTTCGCGGGGGCGATTGTCGAAGCACACGAAACAGATCTCCTGCCAGCGACCAAGGCAGAGCTCATGGCCGTCGAACGGGACCACGAGAGAAGGGCCCAGCAGACCGGCGCGTACGTGGGCGTGCCCGTTCACGTCCGGGTGGGTGTCGTTGTGGTTGTAGTGCTCGCCGGGGGAGGCGATGCGGTCGAACAGGTCGCGGAAATCTTGCACGACCCCGGGCTCGAACTCCAGCGTGGTGACCGCTCCGGTGGCCCCGGGAACGAAGACGGTCACGGTGCCGGCGCGCAGGCCGGCCTCGCGTACCAGGCGGCGGACGTCCTCGGTAAGGTTCACCATGTCCGCGTCGCCTTTGGTGTTGAACTGTACGGTGTCGGTGACCACCGTCACGGGGCCCGATGTTCCAGGCACTACTGACATTCGGGTTCCTTCCTGTTCGCGTTCATCTGTTGTCATCGTCTCACTCGGCCAGCAGGTCGTGCAGTCGGGCCAGTACCTCCGGCGCCACCTCGCGCCGGGCGTCGACAAGGTCGAGAGTCGCCAGGCCGAGTGCGCGATACGCCGGAAGTATCTCGGGGGCGTCGGAGGCCAGGGCTTCCAGATGCCCGGCAATAGTGGCCGCATCGCCCCGGCTGAGAGGGCCGGTGAGCGCATCCACCGGTCCGCGGGCGGCCAGGTTCTCGAGCGTGGCTCGGACCAACGGCAGGAAGAGGGACAGAGTCACTCGCTCCGGCACGCCCGCCTTCACGAAAAGCCCGTCCGCCAGGTACTCCAGGGTCACCAGATAGTTGCACGCGACCGTGGCTGCGGCGTGATACAGCCCGCGCTTGTCGTCGGCGAGGAAGAAGGGGCGCATGCCCAGCAGGTCCGCGAGCTTCATTCCCATCGTCCCGGCTGCGTCGGGATCGGCGGAACCGGGGGTGATCGCTACTCCGGCCCCGGCGAAGCGCGTGGCACCGGTGAGAGGCTCGGGGAAAGTCTGAAGGGGGTGGAACACAAGGGTGGCCGCATGCGCTACTTCGCAGGGCAGCAGCGCTGAGACCGACGTGGCCCCGCTGGTGTGGGCGACGACGGGGCGGCGCGCCGCCCCATCCGGAACGGCTTCGATCCCCGCCCGCAGTTCCGTGCCCAATTCGGCGGCGACGTCGATGACCGCGCCGTCGGGCACGCACACGAAGTAGAGGTCGGGGCGCAGCCGCACCAGGTCGGAGAGGGCGGGCGACGCCGGGAGACCCAGCCATTCCTCGGCCCGCACCCGGCCGGCGGGGGAAGCCGCGGTGAAACCGACGAGTGTCTGTCCGTGTCGGCGAAGGGCCAGAGCCAAGCTGGCGCCGAGGCGGCCGGCGCCGATGACGGCAAAGCGTAAAGATGCGACTGAGGCTTCGATGGATACCTGCCTGTTCCAGTTCTGCCAGAGATACCAGACGTGGCTCGGTCTTTCCCTCGACCGCAAGGTTCATCCTGGTCCTGCGTTGCCGGCTACGCCTCCCGAAGGTAGGCGGTCCGGCGGCAGATCGACGCTCGGCTCCCCGCGCGGTGCCCGGGTAGCATAACAGTCTCCCCAACGCCGGGCAACGGCGATGCCCGCGCCTCGGGCCATCCCGGCGCCGCGCTCTGGTCTCTTCTGCTACCCTGACTGCAGTATGGGCGAGACTAGGGAGACAGGCGTAAACAGCGGGGCGGAGACTCTTCGCGCGCTCGCGGAGTCGGTGCGCGAGTGCCGTCTCTGCGGGCTCTGCGAAGGCCGGACCCAGGTGGTGTTCGGGGTGGGAAACCCGCACGCCGAATTACTGTTCGTGGGCGAGGGCCCTGGCTTTCACGAGGACAAGCAGGGCGAGCCGTTCGTGGGCGCCGCGGGCAAGCTGCTCACGGAACTCTTGGGCCAGATCGGCCTGACCCGGGGTGATGTCTACATCGCCAATGTCGTCAAGTGCCGTCCCCCCGAAAATCGCGACCCCGCCCCCGACGAGATCGAGGCCTGCAGCCCGCACCTCATGAACCAGATAGCCATCATCAGGCCGCGGGTCATCTGCACCCTCGGCCGCTTCGCCACCAAGCTCCTGGCCGATACCGAGCTGAGCATGACCGCCATCCACGGCAAGGCCAAGCAGCGCGAGATCGCGGGAGTGAGTCTCATCATCTTCCCGGTCTTCCATCCCGCGGCGGCGCTGTACACGCCCTCCAACCGTCAGCTTCTCGAACAGGACTTCGCCAGACTGCGGCACCTCCTCTCTCACGGCCTGGCGCCCCGGCCGGACGAGGGTCCGGCCGACAAGACCGAGGGTCATGGCAGCGTTTCGACCCGGGTGGAGCAACTGCCTCTGTGGTAGACGAGGGTCACCTCGTGCTGCGCCGGCAAGGTGTGGGTCTGGGCGAGCTGAGACGGATCGGCCGCAAGCTGGCGAGAGCGCTTAGAGGAGGCGACCTCGTCCTTCTCTACGGGCCCCTCGGCGCCGGCAAGACGACGCTCGTCAGAGCCATCGCCGAAGCCCTGGAAGTCACCGACCCCGTCCGCAGTCCCTCGTTCACGCTGGCCAATATCTACGCGGGCAAGTTGCTCGTCCAACACCTCGACCTGTACCGTCTGGACGAGATAGGGGATGATGACGCCCTCGCCCTCGAGGAGTACGTCGGGGGCGAGGCGGTGACGCTGGTGGAGTGGCCCCAGGCCGGCATCGGCCGGCTGGGCCCGCCCACCTGGAGGGTTCGCCTGGATCACGAGTCTCTGCACGAGCGTTCGATCGAGATCGAAGCGATGACAGACGAGGCCCGCGAGCGCTGGGAGGCGGTGTGACACCATGACCGACGGACTGGTCCTGGCCATGGATGGTTCGACCCACGCCTCGACGACGGCTCTGCTCGTCGCTGCGAAGGCGCCGGCCCCGGCCGGGGCCGGCCGCGGGACGGCCGAGGGCTGGCAGGTGTTGGCGCACCGCACCGATATCGATAGCCGGGGGCAGGCCCGCCTGCTTCTGCGCCTGCGTGGACGACATGCTGCACGAGCTTGGAGGAGCGCCGGCCGACATCGCGGCGATAGTCGCCGGTATCGGACCGGGGACTTTTACCGGGGTGAGGATCGCGGTGGCGACGGCGCGCGCGCTGGCCCTCGCTCTCGCCGTCCCGGTGATCGGGGTGAGCACCCTGAGCGCGCTGGTCGCCGACGCGGCGTCGCGTCTGGACCAAGGGGACCAGGGGGAACCCCCGGACCTCATAGTTCCCGTTGTCGACGCGCGCCGAGGCCAGGTGTTCTACGGCGTGTACCGTGCGGCAGGGAGGGAGTTCTACGTGCGGAGTGAGCCGTTTGCCGTCTGCGATCGGGATGCGCTCGCGGCGCACGTGGCGGCAGCTGGGCGGCAAGGCGGCAGGGGAGCGTCGGGCGCTGATCGTGGGTGAGGTCGGCGGGCTTCCGGGGAACGGGCCCGAACTGGGGGCGGGCGTGACCTTGCTGCCGCTCGAGGTGAGCGCCGAGCGTCTGCTGGCCGGCCAGGGCCGGCTGGGGGAGCCGGGCCCAGTAGAGGGGTCCCGCCTGGCGCCCTGGATCGGAGGCGCTACTCTCTCGTCGCTCCGCCGGCGCACACGAGACGTGGCGGACGGGCGAGCCGGGAAGCCCCGAGGCCGTCAAGCCCATCTACGTCCGCTCCCCCGACGCCGACATCCACATCACCAAGATGAGGGACCCGTGGGCCGGTGCGGTCCCGGACCGGTAGGACGCGCATGGCCATCGAGATCCGGAAGATGCACGCGGGCGATGTTCACGCGGTGATCGCCATCGAGCGCCAGTCGTTCTCCCTGCCCTGGACGCGGGAGATGTTCGAGGAAGAGCTCAAGGAGATCCTGAGCTGGCGCGAAGTCGCCGAGACCGAGCGGGGGGAGGTGGCGGGCTTCCTCATCGGGCGCATCTACCCGGATGCCTGGCATCTGATGGACGTGGCGGTCGCGCCATGGGCGCGCCGGCGTGGCGTCGCGGAGCGGCTGCTCCGTGGGTTCGTTCGGGCCGCCGATGACGACCGGCCGCCCCGTCTTCCTGGAGGTGCGGCCCCGGAACGAGGAGGCGCTCGCCCTCTACGGCAAGTGGGGCTTTTCAAGGGTCGGCGCCCGCAAGCGCTACTACTCCGACACGGGGGAGGACGCCCTGGTGATGATGCGCCCGGTCGGGACCGCCGAACCGGCGGAAGACGGGCCCCCTGAGTCGCGAGGACCGCTCCTTGCCATCGAATCCTCCTGCGACGACTCGGCCGCGGCGGTGCTGTCGCCGGCCGGCGAGGTGCTCGCGAACGTGGTGCACTCGCAGGATTCCATCCACGAGCGGTACGGCGGGGTGGTCCCTGAGGTCGCCAGCAGGGCGCACGTCGAGAGGATGAGCGCCGTGGTCCGAGAGGCGCTGGACGAGGCCGGCGTGGGCATGGACGATCTGGGCGGAGTGGCCGTCACCGTGGGGCCGGGGCTCATCGGCGCTCTTCTCGTTGGGGTGCAGACGGCGAAAGCCATAGCCTGGGCCCGCCGCCTGCCGCTGTACCCGGTGAACCATCTTCACGGCCATCTGGCGGCGGTCTGGCTGGCCGACAGCGAGGCGCCTCTTCCCATGGTCACCCTCGTGGCGTCGGGCGGACACACCTCGCTTGTCGCCGTCGACGACCGGACAAGCTACAGGCTCCTGGGCCAGACGCTGGACGACGCCGCCGGAGAGGCCTTCGACAAGGGAGCACGCCTCCTGGGCTTGGGCTATCCCGGCGGCCGCGAGCTGGACGAACTGGCCGAAAGAGGCGATCCGAAAGCGTTCGAGTTCCCGGTGGGACTAAAGCGGTCGGCTCGGCCCGACTTCTCCTTCTCGGGCGTCAAGACGGCACTCTACTACCTGCTCAGGGACATGAGCGCCGAACAGCGGGTGGAACGCGCCGCCGACGTGGCCGCCTCGTACCGGGAGGCGATCGTCGAGGCTCTGGTGAGCAAGTCTGTGAAGGCCGCGCAACGCGAAGGCGCGCGCACTCTGGGCGCGGCCGGCGGGGTGGCGGCGAACTCGCTCCTCAGACGCCGGTTGCGCGAGAGGGGAGAAGCCGCCGGGCTGCACGTCGTGGTCCCGCCGTTCGCCTACTGCACCGACAACGCCGCCATGATCGGGGCGGCCGCACTTGCGGGGCCGTGGTTGCCCTACCCGGACTACCTCGACGTCGACGCGTCCGCCTCGCTTCCCCTTGGCCGGTGGTCTACCGCGCCCGGGGGAGAGCGGTAGCGGGCGACTCCCGCCGCCGCCTCGGAGTCAGACGGCGGTCGGTTGGCACTCTCCCGTGACGTTTGACAAATCCTCGGTCTGGGCATAATATATCCGCCGGTTGGCACTCGCTGGTCTAGAGTGCCAATTCTGCGACACAGGTTTCAACTGCCTGTTCCAGGCACAAGAGAGCAAGAGTCAACAACACGATGGATAGGAGGGTTGCGCATGAAACTAGTGCCACTCGAGGACAGAGTCGTCATTAAGATCATTGAGCAAGAGCAAGTGACCGCGACTGGTATCGTCCTTCCGGACACGGCCAAAGAGAAGCCGTCCAAAGGGCGCGTCGAGGCGGTCGGTCCGGGCAAATACTCGGAAAAGGGCGATCTCATCCCCATGCCGGTCAAAGTGGGCGATCTCGTCGTCTTCGCGAAGTACGCGGGCACCGAGCTCAAGCTTGATGGGGAAGACTACCTGGTCCTGCGCGGCCTCACCGACATCATCGGTGTGCTGCCGGGAGAGTAGCCCTCTTCGAGTATCAATGCTTTTCCAGACGTCGGTTCCTCAGTGTAAGTAAAGGAGTCCAGGTTTAATGGCAAAACAACTTTTGTACGGTGAAGAGGCCCGCAGGGCCCTGGAGCGCGGGGTCAACATCCTCGCAGACGCTGTCAAAGTCACCCTCGGCCCCAAGGGCCGGTACGTGGTGCTCGACAGGAAATTCGGCAGCCCCACCATCACCAACGACGGTGTGACCATCGCTCGCGAGATCGAGCTCGAAGATGTCTTCGAGAATCAGGGAGCCCAGCTCGTTCGCGAAGTGGCCACCAAGACCAACGACATCGCCGGTGACGGCACCACCACGGCGACCCTGCTCGCGCAGGCCATCGTTCGCGAAGGCCTCAAGAACGTGGCCGCCGGTGCCAACCCCATGGCCATCAAGCGTGGCATCGAGCGCGCTGTCGACGTCGCCGTCGAAGAGATCAAGAACATGTCCAAGGAGATCTCGGGCAAAGAGGACATCGCCCGGGTGGCGACCATCTCCGCCGACGACCGTGAGATCGGCGACGTCATCGCCGACGCGATCGAAAAGGTCGGCAAAGACGGCGTGGTCAACGTCGAGGAATCCAACACCTTCGGCATGGACCTCGAGTTCACCGAGGGTATGCAGTTCGACAAGGGCTACATCTCCCCGTACTTCGTCACCGACGCCGAGCGCATGGAAGCCGTTCTCGAGGACCCGTACATCCTCATGGCCAACCGCAAGGTCGGTTCCGTTCAGGATCTCCTCCCGGTACTGGAGAAAGTCATACAGTCCGGCAGGCCCCTGCTGATCATCGCTGAGGACGTCGAGGGCGAAGCCCTGGCGACCCTCGTGGTCAACAAGCTGCGCGGCACCTTCACCGGTATCGCCGTCAAGGCCCCGGGCTTCGGCGACCGCCGCAAGCGCATGCTCGAAGACATCGCCATCCTTACCGGCGGCGAAGTCATCAGCGACGAGTTGGGTCTCAAACTTGAGAACACCACCGTCGCCCAGCTCGGTCACGCCCGCAAAGTGGTCGTCGACAAAGACAACACCACCATCGTGGACGGCGCCGGCGAACTCGACAAGATCAAAGCCCGCATCAACCAGCTGAAGGCCGAGATCGAGATCACCGATTCCGATTTCGACCGCGAGAAGCTGCAGGAACGCCTGGCCAAGCTGGCCGGCGGCGTGGCTGTGGTCAAAGTCGGCGCGGCTACCGAGACCGAGATCAAAGAGAAGAAACACCGCGTTGAAGATGCTTTGAGCGCCACCCGCGCTGCTCTCGAAGAGGGTATCGTCCCCGGCGGCGGCGTGGCCCAGGTCCTGCTTGTCCCTGCGATCATGGCCATCGTCGCCGAAGGTGACGAGCTCACCGGTGTCCGCATCGTGGCCCGTGCCTTGGAAGAGCCGTTGCGCCAGTTGGCCAACAATGCCGGCCTCGAAGGCTCGGTCGTCGTCAACGAGGTCAAGACCCGCGCCAAGGGTGTAGGTCTGAACATCGCCACCGGCGAATACGAAGACATGGTCAAGGCGGGCATCATCGACCCGGCCATGGTCACCCGGTCGGCCCTGCAGAACGCTGCCTCCATCGCCAAGAACATCCTGACGACCGAAGTGATCGTCGCCGACAAGCCCGAGAAAGAGGGCGCCGGCGGCGGCATGCCGGGCGGCATGGGCGGCATGGGCGGCATGATGTAAGAGAGACAACGGCCGGCCGGCGCCGCTAGGCGCCGCCGTTCGGGGCCGTCACGGCCGGCGCACCGGGAGGTGCGCCAGGGGCCGCGGCGGCCCCGTCTCGTTTGAGGGTCCGGACCCGGTGGTAAACTGGGCGCAGAAGGCGGAAGGATTGCCGATCACTGGGAACGGAGGCGCTGATGAAGCAAGAGGTTGAAGCCGCATTCGCGGAAATGTTGGATATCTCGACCGATATAGACAAGGCGGTCGTGTTCGGGTCGGAGGGAGTCGTGGCGACCAACATGAGCGAGCCCGCGCTCTCTGTCACCGTCGCGCGCGCCGAAGAGCTGGTGAGTCTGGGCCAGGCGAGTGCCGAGAAGTCGGGTTCGCAGCCGCTCACCCAGTTGGTGGTGGAAACCCCGGGCGGCCTTGTGTTCCTCGTCCGCGAGCTGGGGTCCGACGGCATGACCGCGGTGGCGACAGGCAAGAAAGGCAGCCGGGTAGGCCTGGCTCTCTACGATCTCAAGACCTGCCTGCGCGACGCGCGCGAAGCGGCGGGCACGGCGGCGCAGCATCGAGCAGGGAGAGGAGGCCTAGATGAAACGCCTGTTCAAGATCTTTGGGATCTTCGCCCTCGTCGGCAGCATCATCGCCGGTGTCTACTACTTCCTGTTCGTGCGCTCTCGCAGCCCGCAGGTGGAGCTCTACTTCGATGATGGTTCCATGCTGGCCTTCCCCGGCAACACCGACGAAGCGGCGCCCTTCATCGCCGCCGCCACTGAGATACTCACGAACAGTCCGCTTGCGAACTGACCGATTTCGTCGGCATGACGAACGGGGGCGATTTCACCGGGCCTGATCCTGGGATGCTCGAAGCCGTCGTCAAGACGGCCATGCGGGGCGGTGCGCAACGCGCCGAGGTTTTTGTGGAGGACCGGGCGTCCCTTTCTCTTCGCCTTGAGGACGGCAAGATCGAGGAGGCGGTGTCCGGGGTAGATCGGGGCGGTTCGGTTCGGGTCATCCGCGGTCTGTCTACCGACTTCGGGTATGTGGACGCGGCGGACGAGCCATCTCTCCTCGGCCTTGCCCAAGAACTCGGACGCTCGCCCTCCCAGCAGGCCGGCAAGCGCGACACCGTGCGGCCGGATGGCGCGCGGCCACTGTCTGCCGGCGAGCCCCAGGGGACGGCCGCCGGAAGTCCCTCGGCTCGGGAGCGGGTCTTCGGGAACGCGGCCTTGCTTCGTCTGGCCGACGAGACGGCCCGAGGACTTTCCGGAGAAGTCCGCCAGGTCGTCGCGGTCTACGGCGAGTCGAGGCAGCGGGTATGGATAGCAGCCTCCGACGGTTCGTGGAACTCCGACGAGCGCATCCGGAAGATGGTCGCCGTCAGTGTCATGGCCCAACGGGGAGCGCTTCTCCAGGTGGGCAGGGAGACGCTCGCCGTGCAGGGGAGCCTTGAAGACTTCCAGGAAGAGGCCGTCGCTGCCCTGGCGTCGACCGCCGCCCAGAAGGCGCTCATCATGCTCGATTCGGTCCCGGCACCGGCGGGCCGCATGCCGGTTGTCCTGGCGAACGGTTTTGGCGGGGTGTTGTTCCACGAGGCCTGCGGACACGGGCTGGAGGCGGACTACATTCTCAAGAAGACCAGCGTGTGGGAGGGCAAGAAAGGGCAGCGGGTGGCGGGCGAGCACGTGTTCGCGTTCGACGACGGAGTCGGCGAGGGGATGTGGGGTAGTGCGCGCTGCGACGACGAAGGGGTGCCGTGCCGGCGCACCACGGTGATCGAGGCCGGTATCCTCACGGGTTACCTTACCGACCGGCTTCGCGGGGAGCACCTCGGATTGCCGTTGACGGGCAACGGCAGGCGGCAGGACTACCGCCATATCCCTTACCCAAGAATGACCAACACGTACTTCGGCCCCGGAGAATACTCGCCTGAGCAGATCATCGCCGACACCCCTCGGGCCCTGTACGCGAAGTCGCTTTCCGGGGGAGAGGTCAATCCGGCCACCGGCGACTTTGTGTTCGGCGTGGCGGAGGGATACCTCATCGAGGGCGGCAGGATCACTACCCCGGTACGCGGCGCCACCCTCATCGGCAGCGGCGTGGATGTTCTTCTCAATATCGACGCCATCGCTGACGACCTGGATATCAAGCCCGGCACCTGCGGCAAGGAAGGTCAACATGTCTCCGTGGGCAGTGGCCAGCCCACCCTGCGCATCCGCGAACTGACGGTGGGGGGCACGAGCCTGGCATGAATCCCTCCCGTGGCATGAGCGGCGAAGCATCGCCTCTGCAGATCGCCCGCCGGGCGCTTGACCGGGGACGCCGTCTGGGGGCCGACCTGGAGATGTACTCCCAGGCCGGGCGCACGGCCGCCATAAAGGTCTATGGCGGCGAAGTGGAGTCCATCGCGGTCGCACAGCCCCGAGGGCTGGGGGTCAGGGCGATCAAGAAGGGACAGGCGGGCTACGCCTTCACGGCGGATCTCTCCGACGCCGGTCTGGACGCGGTCCTGGCCGGAGCCGTAGCGAATGTCGGGGTCACCGACCCCGACCCGTATGCGAGTCTTCCTGCTCGGGCGGCCGCCTACCCGTCGATCCCGGGTCTCTGGCGCCCCGGCGTGGGGCAGATGAGTCTCGAAGACAAGGTGGCATTGGCTCTCGCCGTGGAGCGACGCGCGCTGGCATGCTCCGAGGTCGACACCATCGAGGAGAGTGTGTATTCGGACGAGGAGAGCCGCATCGCCATCTGCTCGACCATCGGGGTGGAAGCGGAGGCCGAGCACTCCTTCTGCTTCGTCTATGCCCAAGCCCTTGCCGGGCGCGACGCAGACCGTCAATCCGGCCTGGGTTTCAGCGTGGCTCGGGACCCCGGGGAACTGGACGCGGAAGCGGCCGGGGCCGAGGCCGGCGAGAAGGCCGCGGCCCTCCTGGGTGCGCGGCCCTGTAGCACCGGGAGCTACACCGTCGTCTTGGCGCACGAGGTGGGCTCCGCGCTTCTCTCGTACATCGCCCAGGGGCTGAGCGCCGACGCCGTACAGAAGGGGCGCTCGCCGTTCTCCGGTAAGTTGGGGCAGACCGTGGGCTCCATGCTCGCGACGCTCGTCGACGATGGTCTCGCCCCCGGTGGCATGGCGACGAACCCATTCGACGGGGAGGGCGTGCCGCGGCAGCGCACCGCGCTGCTACAAGCAGGCGTCGTGCAGGCGTATTTACACAGCAGCTATACGGCCCGCAAAGCCGGAGAAGGCTTTGTTTCCACAGGCAACGCGGAGCGAGGATCGTACCGTTCGGCCCCTCGGGTGGCGGCCAGCAACCTGGTCCTCGCTCCGGGCACGGGTACTCTTGAAGATCTGCTCGGCCGGGTGGGCACAGGGCTCTACGTGGAGAACGCGGCCGGTCTTCATTCCGGAGTGAACGTCATCAGCGGCGAGATCTCGGTCGGCGTCACCGGACGGCTCATCGAGAACGGCTCGCTGGGTCGCCCGGTCCGTGAGGTGACGGTCGCTACCGACTTCATCTCGTTCCTGGAATCCGTGAGCGACGTGGCTGGAGATGCGCGGTGGATCCCGCTCTACGGAAGCGTCTGCACCCCGTCCTTTGCAGTGGAGCGTATAACCGTGTCGGGCGTGTAGGAGGAAGCGTGGACAAAGAGACGCTGGGCAGATCGCTTGTTGGAGACCGCGTACTTAGAGGGCGACTTCGTCCTGCGCTCCGGCAAACGAAGCAAGTACTATCTTGACAAGTACCTGTTCGAGACCGAGCCGCGGGTGCTGCGAGGCATCGTGTTCGAGATCGCCGCGCTCGTCCGCGAGCAGCTTGCCGCCGGGGAACGATACGAGCGGTTGGCCGCACCCGAACTGGGCGGGGTGGTGCTCGGCGCCGGGCTTTCGCTGGAACTCGGCATCCCGCTGTTGCTCGTCAGGAAGAAGTCGAAGGAGTATGGGACGAGCAAGCAGATCGAGGGCCGGTTCGAACCGGGAGAAAGAGTGGCGGTCATCGAGGACATCGTCACGTCCGGCGGGGCTGCCATCATGGCTGCCGAGGCCTTGCGGGAAGCGGGGCTAGAGGTGCGGGATCTCTATTGCGTGGTAGACCGGCAAGAGGGAGGCGCGGCTGCCGCGGCGGCCGCCGGGCTCACGCTCCGCCCGCTTTTCACCTCTTCTGAGCTCGGCATTGCTCCCAAGCCCTGAAACATTGTGTTTTTGGCCCCGATTTGCACTAAATTGTTCTTGTGCGCATGCGAGGATTTGCTAAGGTTGGCATGTACTGGCGAGCGAAAGGGAGGGTTACTGTGACCAAGGCTGAGTTTGTCGACAAGCTTGCAGCCAAGAGTGGTCTTACCAAGAAGGATGCGGCCGCAACGGTTGATGCCTTCGTGGAAGTGATCACGGAATCGCTCAAGAACGGCGAGGACGTTCAGTTCACTGGTTTCGGCAAGTTCTACGTACAGAGCCGTGAGGCCAGGGTGGGGATCAACCCGCAGACCAAGGCCAAGATCAACATCCCCCGCAGCAAAGTCCCCAAATTCAGCGCGGGCATCGCTCTGAAGACCGCGGTCAAGTGACCCAGGAGCGAATAAGGGTACACCGGGGGCCGCTCAGTGCGGCCCCTTTCTTTTTGGCTAACGAATGCCGGTGCGAGGTGAGGGAGAGTGTCTGAAGGGCATTTCGGTGACCGGCTGCTCGAAGCGATAGAGAACAAGCGTTCCCATGTCGCCGTGGGGCTCGATCCAGAGTACGGGTCCCTACCCCCGGAGTTGCTCTCCGCCCATCCTCAGGAACGGTATCCCGACGAAACGGAGATGAAGATCGCGTGCTATCGCGACTTCCTGTCGGAGCTGCTGCCCGCCCTCGCGGCTGAAGCGGCCGCCGTGAAGATCCAAATCGCCTACTTCGAGGCCCTTGGAGCACGGGGCTACGCTCTGTATGAGGAGATGGTCCGCCTGGCAAAAAGCCTCGGCTATCTCGTCATCGCCGACGTCAAGCGGGGCGATATCGGCAGCACAGCGGAAGCCTATGCGCGGGCCCATCTCGACGTGGCCGGCGCCGACGCCGTTACGGTCAACCCTTACTTCGGGAGCGATGGGTTGGAGCCCTTCTTCCGCCGGTGCCGGGATGCAGGCAAAGGCGTGTACGTCCTGGTGAAGACCTCTAACCCAAGTTCGGCGGAGATACAGGATGTGCTGCTCGACTCCGGGGAACCGGTCTACGCCCGGGTCGCGGAACTGGTCGACGCGTGGGGCCGGGAGACGGCAGGGGCTCGAGGATACCGGTCGATCGGCGCCGTGGTAGGGGGGACGCACCCCGAGCAGGGGGCGCGCCTGCGTCAGCGCCTGAGCGGAGTGCCCTTCCTTATCCCGGGCTACGGCGCACAGGGCGCTACGGCCGGTGACCTGGCTCGCTCTCTTCGATGCCGACGGGACGGGAGCGGTGGTCAATTCGGCCCGCGCCATCTTGTACGCGTACCGGAAGGCGCCCGGGCGGCACTGGCTCGATGCCGCACGGGACGAAGCGGCGGCCATGAAAGCCGCCCTGTGGTCCGCGGCCGGTCGTGGGTAGAGGCGACGCCTCCTTCGAGGAACGCGGAGCGGCTGCCTGGCTGCGCCTTCTCCTGCCCGTGCTCGTGTGGGTCGTGGCCGTGGCGGTCGTGTGCGGGCTCGTGCTCGGCGGGGTGGTCGGCGGCGGCAAGACCTACGCGGTCCCCAGCGGTGAGCCGACGACCCAGCCGACCGTGTTGATCGAGCCGAGGGCGGCCAATAAGCGGCCCTGGCCCGGAGGGACCGGCCGGCCGGCCTAGGGAGGCGCGGCATCGGCCCGTCCCCGCGGGCGGCCCGGCACCTTACGAAGGGCTGTTCCTCACCTGCTCGTAGAGGAAGATGAACACGAGATCGAGGACCAGGCTGACGAACGACCACACCAGGATCTCGCTCAAAGGCACGAGCAAGAAGACGCCCTCGGCTCCCTCGTAGTACAGGCTGTAGAGGCGATTGAGGCCGAGGACCACGAAGTACAAGACCACGAATATCAGCAGCACCGGGGGCCAGCGCCTGGAAAGCAGCCGCACGCTGCGCCGCAGCGCTGGGAGAAACGTCAGGCCTTCGAACACGATCACGTAGTCGGCGTAGACGAGGAGCAGAGTGATCACGAGGGCCGCCATCTGCGCGACCTGGTCGAGAGCCGTGCCGAACGGGGCGGCCAGAGGCAGTACCACTACCACCAGATAGAAGAACACGTAGAAGAGCGAGAGCCTCCCGGTCTCCTCCCAACTCCGGGGTGTCAAAGGGTAGCCGGGGCCGACGATGGCCCTGAAGAGGGGGGCCTTGAGCATCGCGGTGAACAGGCACACGGCCAGGCCGACGAACACGGCGACGCCGAGGGCGGGAGTGAAGGAGAAGCCGTTGAAGAACTGGTCGCGCACGAATTGCCAGCGGTCGAAGTTCGCGACGAAGAACGTGCTCCATTGGAGGTCCGCACCGGCCGCGCCGTAGACGGCCAGGAAGGCCAGGGTGTTGATGACGGCCAGCGCCAGCGGATAGAAGATCAACCACTGCTTGTGGACCAGGCGTTTCCCGGCCTGGCGCAGCACCTCGGCGATGGTCGCACCTCCCCAGTCGGACGCCGTTAGGCCGGAAGTATAGGCTATACTCGCCCGTATGAGGGGTGCAAACATAAGGCTGGGGCGGCTCCTGCCGCTCCTTTTTTTCATTGTGGTGCTCGCGGTCGTCGGCTCGGTCGTGGCCGGAGTCGCCATCGGCACTACCTCGACCACCCTGCCGGTAGACGCTTCTCAGACGGAGAGCTCTCAAGTAAGCGCTGCCGACATCGAAGGCTTCGGCGGGCCGGCTCCGACCATAAAGTCGCCGGCTGCTATCGTCGAGAGTCTGGACACGGGCAAAGTGCTGTACGAGCGCAACGCCCGCACCCGCAGGCCCATGGCCTCGACGACCAAGATCATGACCGCCATCCTCATACTCGAATCGGGCGTGGACCTCAGCACGCCGGTGACCGTCTCAGCGAAGGCGGCGACCACATGGGAACCGAGCGTCTGGGTGAGGGCGGGCGATGTGCTCACGGTCGAGCAACTTCTCTACGCGCTCCTGCTCCGTAGCGCCAACGGCGCGGCGGTGGCCCTTGCCCAGCACGACGCGGGGAGCGTCAGCGCCTTCGTCGAGAAGATGAACCAGAAGGCCGAGGAGCTCGGCATGGACGACACTCATTTCGTGACCACCAACGGTCTCGACGCCAACGGTCACTACTCTACTGCCGCCGATATGGCCGCGCTCGGCCGCTACGCCATGAAAAACGGGAAGTTCCGAGAGTTCGTCGACACCAAGAAATACACGTTGTCCATCGATGGCGCGGCACCCCTGCTGCTGACCAACACCAACAAGCTCCTCCAGCAGTACGATTGGGTCACGGGCATCAAGACCGGGTCTACCCCCAACGCGGATCATTGTCTGGTGGCATCGGGGACCAAGGACGGACGCGAGGTCCTCAGTGTCGTCCTGGGCCAACCCGACACCGACCTTTGCTTCAAGGAGAGCAAGGCGTTGCTGCAGTATGGGCTCGATCAGTTCCGGCACCTGACGCTCGTGGCGAAGGGCGACACGTTGGCCGAGGCGAACGTCCCCTACCAGATGGACGGCAAGGTCGCATTGATCACCGACGGCGCGTTAGAGACCGATTTGGGCAGGGACGAGGTCGTGACCACGAAGGTCACCGTGGAACGTCCGCTCGAACTGCCTATCAAGGCCGGCGAGACGTACGGGCATGTGGTGGCAAGCTCCGGGGGAAAAGAGATAGGCAAGGTCCGACCTTGTCGCCACCAAGTCCTTTCCAGCTCCCACCTTGGGCACGAAGCTCGTCTACTACTGGCACCGTCTCGGCGCCGCCCTCGGAATCGGATAGATGGGCGAGCGCGGGATGATCCTCACCGTCACTCTCAATCCGGCACTGGATCGCACCATGACCGTCCCCAATTTTCAGGCGGGCATGAGGCATCGGGCTACCGAGACGGTCATCCTGCCCGGGGGTAAAGGCATCAACGTCGCCCGGGCTATCAAGGCGCTGGGAAGACCGGTCATAGCCACCGGGTTCGTGGGGGGCCGCAAGGGCGATCAGATTCTGGCCGACCTGAACGGCGAGGGCATATTGTGCGATTTCGTCCGGGTCGCCGGCGAATCTCGTATCTCGACGGCGGTCGTCGACCCGGCCACGAACGGCATCACCGAGATCAACGAGCAAGGGCCCGATATCCAGCCCGAAGAGCTCGAATCGCTCTACGACAAACTGGACTACCTCGGCCGGGCGGTGGAGATCGTGGTGTTCGCGGGCAGTGTGCCCCCGGAACTTGAGGACGATTGCTACGCCCGCCTCATCCAGAAGGTGCGCCCCCTGGGGGTCAAGGTCTTCTTCTACACCTATGGCGACCCGTTGCGGCTGGGCATCAAGGCGCACCCCCACTTTGTCTTTCCCAAGCTGATCGAGGCTGAGAAGGTCATCGGATACGAGTTCACCAGCATGGAGGACCGCATCCTTGCCGCACGACGGATGCGGGAGATGGGGGCGGGATCGGTGGTCATCACCTTCCGCTTCGGTTGCATCGCGGAACTGGACTACGGGGACACCCACCGCACGTTCATCGGGAGGATGCCTGATGTGGAGACGCTCTCGCCGCTGGGATGGGGGGACGCTCTCGTGGGCGGGTATGCGGTAAAGCTCATGGATGGGGAATCGCCGGAGCAGTGCCTGCGGTTCGGCCTCGGCTGCGCGACCGCGAATCTCATCCGCTACGGCGCCGGGGTGTTCCTACCCTCGGATGCGGAGAGACTCGCGAAACGGGTGGAACTGGAGGAGGTGCCCGCTGACTCGCAAGGTTGACGGTGTCGCTACCGTGCTGGTGCTGGATTTCGGCGGCCAGTACGCTCAGCTCATCGCCCGGCGCGTGCGCGAATGCCGGGTGTACTCGGAAATGATCCCCTACGACACCCCGCTCGCGGAGATACGAGCGCGAAAACCGGCCGGGCTGATCCTCTCCGGCGGGCCCCGCAGCGTCAACGAGGCCGACGCACCGTTGCCCGATCCGGGTCTGTTCGAACTCGGCGTGCCCATCCTGGGCATCTGCTACGGGTTGCAGCTGATGGCCAAGCTTCGCGGAGGGCGGGTCGCGAGGACCGAGCTGGCCGAGTACGGCGGCAGGCCGCTCACCGTCACCAAGCAGGGCAGACTGTTCGCGGGCGTGCCCACGGAGCTTGCCTGCTGGATGAGCCACGGCGACTCGGTGGTGGAGGTCCCGGAAGGCTTCACGGCCACCGCCCAGAGCCCGCACATGCCTGTGGCCGCCATGGAGGACGAGTCCTCCGGGCTGTACGGGGTGCAGTTCCATCCCGAGGTGCGGCACACCGCGCACGGTCAAGACATCCTGAAGAACTTTCTCTACAAAGTCTGCGACATCGCCCCCACCTGGACGCCGGTGTCGATCATCGAGGAAGCCGTCGAGCGCATCCGGGCCCAGGTAGGCAAGGAGCGAGTAGTCTGCGGTCTCTCCGGCGGGGTGGACTCCGCCGTCGCCGCCCTCCTCACCTACAAGGCGGTGGGGAGCAGCTCACCTGCATCTTCGTGGACCACGGGTTGATGCGCAAGAACGAGGGCCACGAGGTAGAGGACACCTTCCGCCGCCACTTCCACGTCCCCCTGGTGCATGTGCAGGCCCAGGAGCGCTTCCTGACGAAGCTCGCCGGGGTCTCGGATCCGGAGCACAAGCGCAAGATAATCGGCGAGGAGTTCATCCGCACGTTCGAAGAAGAGTCGCACAAACTCGGCAAGGCGGGCTTCCTCGTGCAGGGCACGCTCTATTCCGACGTGATCGAATCGGGGACGAGAGAAGCGGCCAAGATCAAGTCCCACCACAACGTGGGCGGGCTTCCTGAGGACATAGACTTCGACCTGGTCGAGCCGCTGCGCATGCTGTTCAAGGACGAGGTGAGGACAGTCGGGCGAAGAACTGGGTCTGCCCGAGCACATCGTGTGGCGGCAGCCGTTCCCGGGGCCGGGCCTCGCCATCCGTATCATCGGCGACGTGACCGAAGAGAGGCTGCGGGTTCTCCGCGAGGCGGACGCCATCTTCTTGCAGGAGATCGAAAAGGCCGGCTTCTACCGGCAGGTCTGGCAGTCGTTCGCGGTTCTGCCCGCCATCCGGAGTGTGGGGGTGATGGGGGACGAACGGACCTACGCCTATCCAATAGTGCTGCGGGCCGTCACGTCCGACGACGCGATGACCGCCGACTGGGCTCGCCTGCCCTACGACCTCTTAGAACGCATCTCCCAGCGCATCATCAACGAGGTGCCGGGAGTCAACCGGGTGGTGCTCGACATCTCGAGCAAACCGCCATCGACAATCGAATGGGAGTAGCCGATGGATATGCCTGAGCTGGATGCCGGGGATCCCTCGTCGCTTCTGGAGGCCGCCACCCGGCGGGAACGCCCGCGCGACCCAGATGCGCCGGTCGACCTCGAGACCATCCACCAGCGCGCTCTCCTCGCGGCAAGAGCCGCGGCGGGCGTCAAGGCCGAGGACGTCAAGATACTGGACATGCACGAGCTGGTCACCTATACCGACTTCCTCGTGCTGTGCACCGGCCGCAACGCCCGTCTGACCAGACGGATCGCGGAAGAGGTGACCTTCAAGCTGAAGCAGGAAGACGGGATCCTCCCGGCCGGCCGCGAGGGTGCGGGCAGCGGGGAGTGGATCCTGGTCGACTACCTGGACTTCATGGTCCACGTGTTCACGCCCGAGGCCCGGGACTTCTACCGCCTGGACGTGCTGTGGAAGCAAGCGCCCGCCGAGTCGGTCGAATGACCTGACCCGGTGCGCGCGGCGGCCGGCGTGCAGGGGCGGTCACGGGCGCCGGCTCTTCGCGTCTTGGTTGCGCCACCAGGGGGCACCCGTTATAATGCGTGACCGCCTTGCCGTGGGGGTATAGCTCAGTTGGGAGAGCGCGACGCTGGCAGCGTTGAGGCCAGGGGTTCGAGTCCCCTTACCTCCACCTTTCATTGACGGGATGGTGAGGCGCCACGGTCGATTTCGGCAATCCCCCTGTCTACAAAGCCCGCGGGGCCCCGCCCCGCCCTGTTCCCGACCCTCGTCCGCGGTCGCCCTGGCGGTCTCCGCTCCTCCTCGTCGGCGCCATGATCGCCTGGATGCTCTTCGTCATGGCCCTCGCCGCGTTCTCGGGACCGACAGCCGGGGCGGCGCAGCAGACGCCCGCCTCACTCCGACAGGGAGTCACCGTGACCCCGGCCTCCGGATGGGTCTCGGCCCAAGATGTCTGGAACGTAGGGCCGGACGCCGTTTCGCTGCAGCACGCCGGTGTTCTGGCGGCCTTCGCCGCGGACAGCTACAGCGGCACGACCCAAGAGTTGCTCGACCAGCAACTGGGGGATCTGAAGGCACAGTTCGGGTCGTTCCGCTCGCTGCCGCCCGCTTCCACCACCATCGCGGGAGGTGTTCCGGCGCTCAAGGTGCTTTTCTCGGGCACGGCCGACTCCGGCGCCTTGGAGGGCGAGCTCGTGGTCGGCACGATCGGCGGGACGGGAATGGCCATGCTCGCCGTCGCGCCGGCCGGTCAGGTAGCGCAGGTGCAAGCTGACCTCGACGCGATGCTGAACAGCCTCGCTATGCCGCGGTGAACCTATCCCGGCAGCCGGCATACTGGCTGTTCCTGATGCTGGTGTTCGCCGGCCTTGTGATCGTCGGCTCCGAGCAACTTGGCGTTCCTGGCCGACTATCCTCAGGCGTGGTTCCTGTCGATCCTGCTTCTGGCCGTCGTTGCCATACCTATCGGCCTCATCGTCTACCGCCTCGACCAGTTCGAGCCTGAGCCGGCCTCGCTGATCGCCGTCGCTCTGCTGTGGGGCGGCGTGGTGGCCCTCAGCTTCGCGGCTATCGCCAACTCCGCGGCCCTGACGTTTCTCCAAAGCATCCTTCCCTCCAAGGAGGTGGACTCCTGGGGGGCCTCACTGGTGGCTCCCATCAACGAGGAGTTCTACAAGGGCGCCGGTCTCGTGATGATCTTCTTGATCGCGCGCAACGAGATCGACGGTCTGATGGACGGGCTCGTCTACGGGGCGATGATCGGTCTTGGGTTCCAGGTCATGGAGAATATCCAGTACTTCGTCCACGCCGCGGCGCAGTCGGACGGGGGGCAGATAGGGCCGGTGGTGACCACCTTCTTCGTCCGCGTTCTGGTGGCCGGTCTCTACAGCCACATGCTCTTCACAGGCCTGCTGGGATTCGGCTTCGCCTACTATGTCACTCGCCGTTCGGCGCCCTGGGGGGCCCGAGCCGGGGTCTTCGCCCTGTTTGCCGTTCTGGCCTGGGCGGCGCACTTCGTCTGGAACTCCCCCTGGCTGGAGTCTCTGATGGCCGGCAGCGCCGGGACCTTCATCCTGGCTCTGATCATCAAGGGCCTGCCGTTCCTCCTCCTTCTCCTATTGCTGGGCCTCTTCGCCCGGCGGCGGGAGGAACAGGCCTTTTCCAGGTTGATGGCCGAAGAAGTGGGGAGCGACGTGGTGACCCAAGAGGAGTTCCAGGTCCTCAAGAGCGGCCGCCGGCGGCGGGCGGCGCTTCGCCGGATGAAGAAGCAGAAGGGGCCGACGGCCCGGCTGGTGCTCAAGCGCCTGCAGCGCGAGCAGATGAACCTGGCGCTTTTCCATAGCAAGGTGGACGCTCCCGGACACCCGGCAATCGACGTCCAGCGGGACAGGATCAGGCAACTGAAGGCGCAGCTCGCGGCCTTTGCATGAGCCCGTGGCGCCGGCCGCCCGGCGCCGTCTAGGGCACTCCCTACCTGCTAGAATCCCTATGTAATGGGCACTAATCGCATCGTCATCGCGGGGGCCCGGGAGCACAACCTCAAGGACATCTCTCTCTCCCTCCCGCGCGACACATTCATAGTCATCACCGGTCTGTCCGGCTCGGGCAAATCGAGCCTCGCCTTCGACACCATCTATGCCGAAGGTCAACGCCGCTATGTCGAAAGCCTGTCCGCCTATGCGCGCCAGTTCCTGGGGCAGATGAACAAGCCGGACGTCGACTCCATAGAGGGACTGTCGCCGGCCATATCCATCGACCAGAAGACTACGTCCCGCAACCCGCGCTCCACGGTGGGCACCGTGACCGAGGTCTACGACTACCTGCGTCTCCTCTTCGCCCGGATAGGCCATCCCCACTGCTGGATCTGCGGGCGGCCCATCGAAGGGCAGAGCAAGGAGCAGATCGTCGATCAGGTGATGGGGCTGGAGTCCGATACCCGCTTCGTCGTCAAGGCTCCCGTCGTCCGCGGGCAGAAGGGCTGGCACAAGGACATCCTCGAGCACATCCGTCAGGAGGGCTTCACCCGGGTGGAGATCGACGGGCGGGAGTACACGATGGACGAGCAGCTACCGGAACTGGACAAGAACGTCCGCCACGACATCAACATCGTGGTCGACCGCCTGGTCATGAAGGAGGGCGTGCGTCGCAGGCTCTCCGATTCCGTGGAGACCGCGCTATCGGAGGCCCATGGGCTCCTTGTCGTCGATGTCCACGCCGGCGACGGCGGAGACCGAGCGCCGGGCCGCGGCGGTCTCCCACCAGCCTGCTCTTCTCCGAGAATCTGGCCTGTCCCGAGCACGGGGTGTCGCTGCCGGAGATGGCGCCCCGCATCTTCTCGTTCAACTCGCCTCACGGGGCCTGTGAGACCTGCAGCGGTCTTGGGGCCCGGCGCGAGATCGACCCGATGCTGGTCGTCGCCGATCCCTCGCTGTCGGTCAAGGAAGGCGCGCTCCTGCCCTGGAGCGGTAGCAGTTCGAAGTACTACGAGCAGATCATCAGAGCGGTGGCCGAGCGGTACGAGATCGACGTGTCGGCGCCCTGGGGTGAGTTGCCCCAGGAGGTTCGCGACGTCTTTCTGTACGGGACGAGGGGCGACAGGCTCTACGTGTCGTACGTGAACCGGGCCGGGCTCAAGCGCAGCTACATGACGACGTTCGAAGGGGTCATCCCCAACCTGGAGCGGCGCTACCGGGAGACGGACTCCGACTACATGCGGTCCAAGATCGAGGAGTACATGGCCGACCGGCCCTGTCCGACGTGCCACGGGGCCCGCCTGAAGCCGTTCACGCTCGCGGTGCGCATCGGCGGGCAGAACATCGACGAGGTGAGTCGCATGCCCGTCATCCGGACCATGCGGTTCCTGGAAGAGCTGGATCTCAGCCCGCGGGAGCGGCTCATCGGGGGACGGGTGCTCAAGGAGATCCGGGAGCGGCTCACGTTTCTCGAGGCTGTCGGCGTCGGCTATCTCAGCCTGCACCGCAACGCGGGCACGCTCTCCGGCGGCGAAGCGCAGCGCATCCGGCTGGCCACCCAGATCGGGTCGAGCCTGGTGGGCGTGCTCTACATCCTCGACGAGCCGTCCATAGGGCTCCACCAGCGGGACAACCGAAAGCTCATCAACACCCTGCTCCGCCTGCGAGACCTGGGGAACACGGTCATCGTCGTGGAGCACGACGAGGAGACCATGCGCTCGGCCGACCACATCGTCGATATGGGGCCGGGAGCGGGCGAGCACGGGGGAGAAGTAGTGGCAAGCGGCTCCCTGGCCGACATCCTCGCGGAGCCCCGCTCGGTCACCGGGCAGTTCCTCGTCCGGGAAGCGGCGGATAGAGGTGCCGGCCACCCGGCGGACGCCGCGGAGCGAGTTCGTGGTCCGGGGGGCCCGGGAACACAACCTGAAGAACCTCGACGTGAGGGTGCCGACCGGTCTCCTGGTCTGCGTCACCGGCGTGTCGGGCTCCGGCAAGTCCACTCTGGTGAACGACATCATCTTCCGCAGCCTCTCCAATCTGGTCAACCGCATGCCGGTGCGGCCGGGCGAGCACGATCGCATCGACGGCATCGAGCAACTGGACAAGGTGATCAACATCGACCAGTCGCCCATCGGCAGGACGCCCCGGTCGAACCCCGCCACCTACACCGGTCTGTTCGACCACATCCGCGAGCTGTACTCGCATACCCAGGAGTCGAAGGTGAGGGGCTACGGTCCCGGGCGCTTCAGTTTCAACGTGAAGGGCGGCCGCTGCGAAGCCTGCAAGGGCGACGGGACGCTCAAGATAGAGATGCACTTCTTGCCCGACGTGTACGTGCCCTGCGAGGTCTGCGGGGGCAAACGCTACAACCGGGAGACGTTGGAAGTGCGCTTCAAGGGTAAGAACATAGCGGAAGTGCTGGACATGAGCGTTGAGGAAGCGGTGGGATTCTTCGCGAACCAGAACAAGATCAGGCGGCGCCTGCAGACGTTGGCCGACGTGGGCCTGGACTACGTCAAGCTGGGTCAGCCTTCGACGACTCTCTCCGGCGGCGAGGCCCAGAGAGTGAAGCTCGCCACCGAGCTTGCCAAGATCGCGACCGGCGACACGCTCTACATCCTGGACGAGCCGACCACCGGCCTTCATTTCGCGGATGTGGAGAAGCTGTTGGAGGTGCTTCAGCGCCTCGTGGATGCGGGGAACAGCGTGCTTGTCATCGAGCACAACCTGGACGTCGTCAAGTGCGCCGACTGGCTTATCGACCTGGGTCCCGAGGGCGGGGAGGCGGGGGGAGAGCTGATCGCCGAAGGCACCCCCGAGGCCATCTGCGGTCACCCTGACAGCGAGACGGGCAAGGTGCTGCGGCGGGTGCTGCCGTGGTGCGGGCCGCCGGGCCCCGCGCCGCGGCGAGGCCCACCGGCGAGACGGAGGACCGCTTCATGACGAGAGCGAAAAGCGATGGCGGCGCCGGCAACCAGCCTACGGGACATCGGGCCGATCGGGAGCGGGTTGATGGCAGGCCTCCGGCGCGAGAGCGGGCCTATCTCATAGCCGTGGACGTGGGCGACGGAGGAGGGTGGACCGCGGAGGAGTCGCTCAGCGAGCTGGCCGCGCTCGTCGAGACGGCCGGGGCCGAAGTCGTGGGCAGCGTCGCGCAGCACCGGGAGTCGGTCCATCCTGTCTGGTATATGGGAACCGGCAAAGCCGAGGAGCTGAAAGAGGCCAAGTCTTCCCTCCGGTTCACCATGCTGGTGGCCGACGACGAGCTCTCTCCCAGGCAGATGCGCACGCTTGAGACGCTGCTGGACATCAAGGTGCTCGACCGCAGCGCCGTGATCCTCGACATCTTCGCCCAACGGGCGCACACCCATGAGGGGCGCATCCAGGTGGAGCTGGCCCAACTGGAGTACCAGTTGCCCCGGTTGACCCGCCTGTGGACGCACCTTTCCAGGACGGGCGGCGGCATCGGGACGCGCGGCCCGGGGGAGACCCAGCTGGAGACCGACCGCCGGGTCATCCGCCAGCGCATCAAGAAGACCCGGGAGCGGGTGGACGAGGTGCGGCAGCGCCGGGAGACGGCCGCGCGGTCGCGCGAGCGCCGGCTCCTTCCGACGGTGGCCATCGTCGGCTATACCAACGCGGGCAAATCAACGCTCCTGAACGCGCTGTTCGGCCAGGAGGCTGCAGCGGCGGAAGACATGCTGTTCGCCACGCTGGACCCGACGGCGCGCCGGGTGCGGCTGGGGGAGGGCCAGACGGCCATCGTCAGCGACACGGTGGGCTTCATCCACAAGCTGCCGCATCAACTGGTGAACGCGTTCCAGGCCACCCTGGAAGAGGTGACGCGGGCGGACGCGCTGGTAGAGGTGGTCGACCTCGCCGACCGGCACGCGGCGGAACACCGGCGCACGGTGCAGACTGTGCTCGACGAGTTGGGGGCGGGGCACAAACCGCGGGTGGTGGTACTCAACAAAGCCGACCGCGTTGACCCAAAGGAACCGCCGGCGGTGGGAGTGGTGCGGCGGGACGATCTGCACGTGCTCAGGGCTTCGGCGCTGACAGGCGCGGGCATCGATGAGTTGCGTGCCGCTATTGCCGAGGTGCTCGGCGACCTCTGGAGCGAAGTCGACCTAGCCGTCCCGTACACCCAGGGCGAGTTGCTGGCCCGGGTCCGGGAGCGCGGCACCGTGACTTTCGAGTATCGAGACGAAGATGTGAGGATCACCGGCAAGGTGCCCCCATCGATAGCGGGGGAACTACAGACCGTGGCCCGGTCGTGGGCCAGGGCCCGGAAGGTCAAGGATAGCGAAGCACCGGACGAAGGAGGGGGCGACGACATGGGCGACGAACTGCTGACCGCCGGCAAGATCGCCGAAAAACTCGGGGTATCTGCGGCCAAGGTGAGCAAGGCCATCAAGGACAACGCGGTGGAGCCGGACCAGAAGAAGGGCAACTGCGCCTACTTCGGGGCGGGGAAGGTGGCCCAGCTTGAGGCGCTACTCAAGAAGTAGGCGCCGGACCCGTAGGCGCCGGACCTAGAGCGTCCGGGTCGTGTCGGTCTGATCTAGGGAAGCGAGTGCGGTGGTTCAAATCCAGTATCCTTACCTTTCTTTAAGGAGCACATGAGTCGTATGCTCAAGGCTCCCAGGCGGATCGAGTATGGCTTTCCAGTAGCTGCCACCATGGCCATGGGGGTATTGCCGCTCGATCCTACCGGACTCTTTGACCGCTTATAGGGATCGGCGACTTCTCGCTTCGTAAGGTTATGCCGGCGAAGGGTCTTTCTGGGATGTGCTCCTGACAACAAAGGAAGGAGGTGACGCGTGGAAAGAGCATTTGCCGGGATCGATGTGGGCAAGGAGTTCCACTGGGTGGTGGCCCTCGGAGAGCAGGGGGAAGAACTTCTCTCCCGCCGCGTCGAGAACACCCAGGAGGACCTGCTTAAAGTGATAGCCGAAGTGGGCACCCTGGCCGAACACGTCCGCTGGGCCCTCGATATGACCTTCGGCCCCGCGGCTCTGGCTCTCGCCTTGCTGGTTGCCAAGGACCAGGAGGTCTTCTACGTTCCCGGCCTGGTCGTCAACCGCAGCCGCACCGCTCTTGCCGGAGAGGCCAAGACCGATCGCCGGGATGCGCTCGTCATCGCGGAGAACGCCCGGCTTCGGCGCAATCTCGCCCGCTACGCGCCCTCGGAGGAGACCGTCGCCTCTCTTCGGCTCCTGGTCGGCCACCGCCACGATCTGGTGGCTGATCGCACTCGGCTCATCAATCGGCTGCGCGACGTGCTCGTCGGCGTGTTTCCCGGTCTGGAGCGCGTTCTCGACCTTAAGACGCAAGGAGCGCCCAAGCTGCTTCTGCGCTATCAGACCCCGCTCAAGATCCGGCGGGCCGGTTTGCGGCGCCTCACCGACTATCTTAAGAGCCAAGGAGTGCGCAAAGCCGAGGAACTCGCTGAGCAGGCCGTTCGGGCCGCTGAAGCGCAGACGGTGCGTCTACCGGCCGAAGAGCTCGGTGCCCGGCTGGCCAGCGAGCTCGCGGGAGAGCTTGTTCGGCTGAATGAGCGCTTACACCGGATAGACGAGGAGCTCGAAGCCTGTTTTTTCGCCCATTCCCAGGCGAAGATCCTCGTGAGCCTGCCGGGCATGGGACCTCGCCTGGGAGCTGAATTCTTGGTGGCCGTCGGCAGTCTTTCTGCCTTTGCGAGCGCCGACAAGCTGGCCGCGTATGCCGGCCTGGCCCCGGTCTCCTTAGATTCCGGAAAGGTGCAGGGACGTCTCAGACGGCCGCACGGAGGCAACCGGTCGCTCAAGCAGGTGCTCTACCAGTCGGCCTTTGCCAGTCTCAAGACCCCCGCCTCCCGGGCCTTCTACGACCGGAAACGAAGCGAGGGCAAGAAGCACCATCAAGCGGTGCTTGCTCTCGCGAGACGTCGCGTCAACGTGCTTTTCGCCATGCTTCGTGACGAGACGCTGTTCGACCAGCAGGACGCCATCACCGAGGTGGCTCGGGCTTGACAAAAACATAGGGATGCCCCCACTGCACGAGGGACGAAAGGCCCTGCAAACGGGCTTATTTTGCTTCCATAGCCATTTCTGGGCGAGCAGGCTCTGTCGTCCTCACCAGCATCCGGTTGGAGGATGAGAGGCTGGTCAAGTCGAATAGGACGCCAGGAAGTCGTGCGCGCATGGGAGGAGTTTTGACGATGAGCATTGGACGCGGGGCCGTGTCACTGGCCATCGGGCTTCTCATAGGGACGTTTTTGAGCGCCTTCGTCGCGATGATTGCGGAATCGGCTGGTAGCCCCGTGCGTAGCGAGTGGCTCGGCCTCATCGTCCTAGTGGTGATGGTCGGTGGCTTCCTTCCTACTCATCGTCTTGTCTGGAGAGAGACTTCAGGGCGCCAGGCTGCTCACTCCCACGAGGAAGTGGTTTCGGCGAGACAAGCGGGGACGGAGAACGAGGGATAGGGCGCGCACCAACGACGACCGTTTGGCGCCCTTGCGATTGCTAGTCTTTGTCCGGGTCTTGTTTGTCGCTCGGCCGACGGGGCGGTCGCCGGACGTAGAGGCCGGAGAAATCGGCCATGAGATCAACCTTCGGGTCCCTCCGCGAGGGATCGTCGTCGCGCGCCCTCTGCCGGCGCAGATCCTCTCGAAAGCCAAGGGCGACAAGGACGACAACTATCACTGCCGCGATGGCAATCCACACGGGCAACACGGTGGCAGCCTTTCCCCGACGGTTCCGAACGACGCGGCTCGGCGTGCTTGCTTCCCTGCTCAAATCCAGCATACGACTTATCGCCATGAGCGCAAGAGCCATCTTCTGGGTCGCCGAACACCATCGGAGACATGGTCAGCGCGTGGGGTGTCCAGCCGGGCATATGGGGCCCGGCGCGCTACGACAACGATTCGACCACCCTCTGGCTACATCGGCGTGCAGTCGGATGGGCATCGTGCAGGCGCTACCGAGCCCCAGAGGGAGGGCGCAAAGCCGCAAACCGCTGTCTAGTCGAAGCAAAGCACGAGTCTCGATGACCGGCCGACTTGGACAGGACAACGCCCACCGTCCACGAATACGGTCGTCAAACTCGCAACAAGGGGGAGCGATGCACGGACGTGTGTTCATGCAGACCATGATCACCTTGGCCTCGGCGGCACTGGGCTTCGTGTGCGCCCTGGCCTGGAACGAGGCCATCAAGGCGGCCATCATCAAGATCACCGGCGTCGACGACAGCCTGGCGGGGCTGTTCACCTACGCCATCATCGCTACCGTTATCGCCATCGTGGTGCTCGTCCTTCTCGGCCGGGCGGCACAGAAGATAGGCGGCGAGAGCGCCGTGAAATAACCTCGCTGGAAGGGCGCGGCATTTTCGCCCAGACGGGCAGCGTCGCCTGGTAGAGTGCTGCGAGGCCCAGACAACATGCCTACGCGGGGGGGGACTTGAGGCTCAAGCTAGAGGACCAGGGTGACGGCTGGTTCTGGGACCTTCCCTCGATCGAAGTCGAGGTGGTAGCCGAGGCGTGGGTGCACTCGCGCCGGTTCTACAGAGTGGTGTTCGCCGACCCGCTCGAGCTTCAAGAGGCCGGAGCGCCGAGCCTGTCCGGTCCTTGCGTGGCCACGTATCCCAGCGCGTGGCTCTCGCCACGCTGGGTGGGGCATGAGATCCGTTGCGATGAGGCCATCGCCGCTCTGCTGTGGCTGGTTCCAAAGGAGGAGCAGCCGGACGAGCCCCCTAGGGACGTTCCGCACTCCGCCCGGGTCGGGTGCCGTGAAGTGAGCTGAGAGTCTTCAGCAGCCTCCGAAGGCCGGCCCGCCTAGAAGTACTCGTGCGCCCGTTCGATAGCGGCAGCGATGAGAGCGGCTCCGTTGTCAAGGTCGCGCAGCGAGAGGACCTCCACCGGGGAGTGGATGTAACGGGCGGGGACGGCTATGACGCTGCAGGGGATGCCCGCCTTGGTGATGTTGATGGCGGTGGCGTCCGTGTTGCCTCCATCGCCGACGTTCAACTGATGCGGGATGGATGCTCTCTCCGCCGACTCGCGCAGCCACTTGACCACCGGGCGGGACGCGATGACCCCGCGGCCGCCGGCGTCGAGGATGGTAATGCTGGGGCCCTTGCCGGCGCAGACATGACACTCGTTCTTCGATACGCCCGGGTGGTCGCCGGGGATGGTCACATCGGTGGCGATGGCGACGTCGGGCGAGAGGCCGAAGGCGCTGGTCCGCGCCCCCTTGAGGCCGACTTCCTCCTGCACCGTGCCGACAGCCTGGATGGTCGCTTTGACCGGGCGCCCTTTCAGCCGCTGCAGCGCGGAGATCATCATGACCACGCCCGCCCGGTTGTCGAGGGCCTTGCCGGTGACGAAGTCGTTGCCCAGGCGGGTGAACTGCCGGTCCAACGTGATGGGCGATCCGATCTCGACCCCCAGTTCGCCGGCGTTGGCCGCGCTGGTCGCACCGCAGTCCACGAACATCTCCTTGAGCTTGACCATCTTCTTGCGCTCTTCGGCGTCCATGAGATGGATCGGACGAGCTCCACGACGCCGGTGAGCACCTTGCCGTCGCGGCCGTGGATGAGGACTCTCTGACCGAGGATGATCTGGTCGAAAAAGCCGCCGACAGAGACCACCCGTAGAAAGCCTTCGTCGTCGATGTGGGAGACGATCAGCCCTATCTCGTCCATGTGGGCGGCAACCATCACCTTGGGGCCGTCGCCGGAACGGATGCCGATCACATTGCCCATCTTGTCGGTGTGGACTTCGTCCACCAGCGGCGCCATCTCCTTGCGCAGCAGGGCGGCCACGTCGTCTTCGTAGCCGGACATGCCGTGCGCGTCGGAGAACATCTGAAGCAGTGCGCCGATGTCGCTCACCTGAACGCTCCGTCAGCCACCAGAGCCCGCAGCGTGTCCATATCCAGGATCAGCCCGGATTGGGCCGCGCCGAAGTCGAATCCCGAAGAGTCGAGGACTGCCTGAGCCTCGGCGGCGTCCCACTTCTGTGTCCCGTACAGGATCTCGTTGGCCAGGGCGAAAACGGTCTGGGCCGCCAGAGCGGTGTTGACGCGCGCGCAGGTCTTCAGGTACTCGGCTCTCTCGGGCGAAAGGCCGTCGGTGCGGGCCGCCTTGCCGACGAGAGCGGCGCCGGTCTCGGCGACGGTGGCCAGAGTGGCGAGATCGAACATCACGTATTGCTGGCGGGTCGCCTTTGCCTTGTGCGCTTCCTCGAACACCCGGTTGACAAGCCGTACCAGCGCCGCGAACACGCCGGCCTTGAGGTCGGGGTGCTGCGAATGGATGGCGTCCATCTTCTCCGCCAGGGACCCGTAGAACTCCCATTTCGACTGCACCGACGACCGCCAGCGGAAGGTGCTGATTATCAACTGCTGGATCTCGCTGGTGCCCTCGTAGATGGTCGTTATCTTGGCGTCGCGCTTGATCTTCTCGACGTCATACTCGCGGATATAGCCGTAGCCGCCCAGAGCCTGGATGGCCGCGTCGGCGCAGGCGTTGCCTACCTCGCTTGCGAACAGCTTGGCGATGGCGCCCTCCACCTGCAGGTCGGTCCTCACCGGAATCCAGGCGCTCCGCCACTTCCTCGATGTACGCCCGGGCCGCCTCCAGTTTGGCCACGAACGGCAGGATGAGCTTGTGGGTGTAGCCCTGCTTCTCTATGAGGGGACTGCCGAACTGGATCCGCTCCTTGGCGTAGGGGATGACTTTCTGGAGGGCGGCCACCCCGGCTCCCAGCCCGAAGCAGGCGACCATGAGGCGGGTGTACCCGAAGACCTGGTTGGCCTGAGCCAGTCCCTGTCCGGGGACGCCACCCGACCAGGTTCTCGATGGGAACGAAGACGTTGTCGAACGCGAGCGGCGCCGTGTTGGAACTGCGGATGCCGTGCTTGTCCTCCGCCTTGCCCGGGACGAATCCCGGCGTCCCTTTCTCGACGATGAAGAACGAGGGCCCCTCGGGTGTCTGGGCGAGGACGGTCAGGAAATCGGCGTAGCCGCCGTTGGATATGAACTGCTTGTTGCCGGTGATCCGATAGCCGGTGACCGCGCCGTCTTCGGCGAGGACCGGTGCGGCCGTGGTCTTGAAGCTCTGGAGATTGCTCCCGGCTTCCGGTTCGGTGACCGCGTACGCGACGATGGCTCCTTCTTCCGCCAGCTTGCCGAGCCATTTCTCCTTCTGCTCGTGCGTGGCCCCTACCAGGATGGGGTCGGCTCCCAGGTGGATCGCCAGGAAGGCGGTGGCTACGCCCAGACAGATCTTGGCCATCTCCTCCGAGATGGCAGCTATGTCCCGGGCTCCCCCGCCCATGCCCCCGTATTCCTCGGGGATGAAGAGCAACTGCAGGCCGATCTTGGGCCCGAGCAACTCGCGGATCGCTTCTTCGGGAAAGGTCTCGCATGCGTCCCAGTCGCGCAACTTCTCCGGTGTGAGCATCTTCTGCCGGATCTGCGCAAGCAAGTCGAGGACCATCTCACGTTCTTCGATGGGTAGTCCTACTGGTGCCACTTCCACCCCCATAGGCCGTCCTTGGTTTGTAGGCGGCGACAGTACCACACGGGCGCTTCGGAGGAGCGCGAAGGCGGGCTCCCGCGGTGACGCGCTGGGGTACACTTTGAGATAGTCATGAGCGCCGCCGCCGACCTCCGAGAACAGATCAAACTCGCCCCCGACCTGCCCGGGGTGTACCTGTACCGCGGCTCGCCCGGCGACGTCCTCTACGTGGGCAAAGCGCTCTCTCTCCGCAAGCGTCTGGCCAACTACCTGCCTGCCGCGGCGGGCGCCGAAGGCGGCAGGGTCGGCGCGAAGGAGAGGGAGATGGTGAGCCGGGCCACGACTCTGGAGTGGATCGTGACCACCAACGAGGTCGAAGCCCTGCTGCTCGAGCACAACCTCATCAAGCAGCACAGGCCTCCTTTCAACATCCGTCTGCGCGACGACAAGTCCTACCCCTACATCATGGTCACCATGGAGGACGAGTACCCCCGCGTTGTGTTCACGCGGCAGCCTCATCGCCGGGGCAGCCTGTACTTTGGGCCCTATGCCAGTGCGGCCAAGGTGAGAGACACTCTCGACGTGCTCGGCCGGGTGTTTCCCGTCCGCACCTGCCGGGGGCGGGAGCCGGGCCGCCCTTCGGGCTCGCCCTGTCTGCAGTTCCACATAGATAGATGCCCCGCTCCCTGCGTGGGCAACTCGGATGCGCTCGAGTACCGGGCCATCATCGACCAGGTGGTGGACTTTCTCAGCGGGCGAGAGACGAAGGTGGTGGCTCGGCTGCGCAGATCCATGCGCGAGGCGGCAAAGAGACAGGATTTCGAGAGCGCCGCGGTCTACCGCGACCGGCTGGATGCGCTCACCCACGTGCTCGAGCGGCAACAGATCGAATCCGGCCCCCTGGGCTCGGCCGACATAACCGGTCTGGCCGTGGACGACTGGGGAGCCAACGTGCAGGTCTTCATCACCCGGGATGGCAAGCTGGCCGACCGCCGGAGCTTCACCCTGGTGAACGCCGAAGGGGCGGAAGAGGAGGAGATCTTCGAGAGGTTCGTCGCCGAGTACTACTCCACCTCACCGACGGTCCCTTCCGAGCTGATCGTGCCCGCGAAGATCCGCAAGACCGAAGCCCTAGCCGCCTTTCTCGAGGGCCTGCGCGGTACCCGGGTGGAGGTGCGACAGGCCGAGCGTGGCGACAAACGCCGGCTGCAGGAACTCGCCGAGCACAACGCCACTCTCGCTCTCGCTCACGAGCGGCTGAAAGAGGACAGGAGCCGGGAGCGCCGGTATGGAGCGCTGACCGCGTTGGAGCAGGCCCTGGGCCTGGAGAGCGTCCCGATGCGCATCGAGGGCTTTGACATCTCGAACCTGGGGGGCGAGGATATCGTTGCGTCGATGGTGGTGTTCGAAGGAGGATCGGCGAAGAAGAGCGACTATCGCAAGTTCTCCATCAGGTCCACGGCCGGCCAGGACGACGTGGGGGCGATGAGGGAAGTGCTGCTCAGGCGGTTTGCCAGGGGTCGCGAGGGGCTGGCGGCCGATGACTACGACGCCTCGTTCGAGGCGGTGCCGGACCTGGTGATGGTGGACGGGGGCAAGCCCCAACTCGGAGCGGCGCGCACGGCTCTGCGCGAGGCCGGGGTGGAGGGCGCGGTCAGCGTGGTGGCCTTGGCCAAGCGCGAGGAGGAGCTGTTTGTGCCCTGGTCGCCCGACCCGCTGGGTCTTTCGCAGGACGATCTCGGCCTGCTGCTCCTGAGGAGCGTGCGCGACGAGGCCCACCGGTTCGCGCTCGGCTACCACCGCAGCCGGCGGATGGCCAAGACGACCCTGTCCTTGTTGGATCAACTCCCGGGCATAGGGGAGAAGCGGAAGAAGGCGATCATCAATCACTTCGGGTCGCCGGAACGGTTCCTGGAAGCCTCGCGGGAGGAGCTCGAAGCGGTGCCCGGACTGCCGGGCAAGGTGGCAAGGGAGGTGTACGCGTATGTCCATAAGACGGGTTGACGATGTCTATGCCGCGGCGTACCGGACGGCATGGGGCGACGGGTGGGTGTACGTGCGCGACGGGCGGCTGGTAGGTGTGGAGCTGCCCGGAGAGGGGCAGATCGACCGGGCGAGCGGTGCCCCTGTGGAGCCGGGCGCCGTGGGAGGCGCCGCAGAGCCCGCAGCAGCGGACTCCGACGCTTTGTCTTTCTGGGCGAGACAGCTGGAGGCCTATTTCGCCGGAGAGCGGACGACGTGGACCGCCGCGGAGGTCCCTCTCGGGGACATGCGATTGGGCGTCTTCGAGCGGGCGGTCTACGAGACGCTGCTGGGGGTGCCGGCCGGCGAGACCGTCAGCTACGGCGAGTTGGCGGAGATGGCGGGCTACCCGCGGGCGGCCCGCGCGGTAGGGAACGCCATGGCGGAGAACCCGATACCGATCGTGGTGCCCTGCCACCGGGTCATCCGCTCCGACGGGACCATGGGAAAGTACGGCAACGACCCCACCTGGAAAGAGCGGTTGCTGCTCCACGAAGGGTGGTCGGCTGCCGCACGCGAAGGGAGCTGAGCATGGCCGACCGCCTCGCACAACTGCACATGACCGTCATCACCGGCATGTCCGGCGCGGGGAAGTCGGAGGCCGTGGCCACCTTCGAGGACATGGGCTACTTCTGCATCGACAATCTGCCCCCGCAGATGCTGCCCAGGGTCGTCGAACTCTTCTCCCTGGAGGGCAGCCGGGTGGACAGGGTGGCCCTCGTGTTCGACGTGCGGGGAGGATCCTACTTCGAACAGCTGGGGCAGGCGCTGGAGCATCTCAGGGAGAGCGGCATCGCCTTCCGGCTGCTCTATCTCGAAGCGTCCCACGAGGCGCTCGTCGCGCGCTACCAATCGACCAGGCGGCCCCACCCTCTGTCCAGGGAGAGCCTGCCGGACGGGATCGAGCGGGAGCGGCTCCTGCTGTCGCCGCTCCGCGAGCGGGCCGACGTGGTCATCGATACCACGGGCATGTCGCCTAATGAATTGCGGCGGCGGCTTGAGGAGACGCTGCTGGCCGAGCAGTTGAGCGACCAGCTGTTCGTGAGCCTCGAGTCCTTCGGCTACAAGCGCGGGCTCCCGGACGAAGCCGATATCGTGCTCGACGCCCGCTTCCTGCCCAATCCCCACTGGGTGGCGGAGCTCAGGCCGTTCACAGGGCTGGACGCGAACGTCAAGGACTACGTGCTGGGGCGGGCCGAGGCTGGAGTGTTCCTGGACCAGGTCGTCGCTCTCGTCCGTCTGCTCGCTCCGGGGTTCGTGAGTGAGCAGAAGCGCCGGCTGGTACTGGCGATCGGCTGCACGGGGGGGCGGCACCGGTCTGTCGTCCTGGTGGAGGACCTTGCCCGGCGATTGCGGGCAGAGCCGGCTTTTGTCATCAGCGTGTCGCATCGTGACATGGAGCGGGAGGGGTAGCTTGGGGCCCGGCTTCACACGCGCCTTTCGGGAAGAGCTGGCCCGGGTGGAGGAGAGGCAGTCGTGTTGCCGTCTTGCCGCTGTCGCCGGGTTGGTGCATACCGCCGGCAGCTTCCTCATTCGCGGGGGGTCCATCGAAAGCGAGCGCTACGAGATCCGGATCGCGATGACCACTCAGTCCGGGGCCAAACTGGCCTACTCGGTGTTCAAGGGCTACGGGGCGGAGGGGGAGTTGCTCACGAGGCGGGAGCAGCGCTTCCAGCACCGGCTGGTGTACGAGGTGCACCTGAAGGGGACGCCCCCGGCCCTGCAGGCCCTGAACGAGATGGGGGTGCTCAGCGATACGTTCGAGTTGCAGCCCGGCATCTCCCGCAGGTTGATGAAGAAGAGCTGCTGCCGGAGCGCCTTCCTACGCGGGTGTCTCATCGGCGCAGGTACTGCCAACGCCCCTCAACGAGAGGCTCATCTCGAGATCCTCACACCGCACGAGACCTTCGCCGAAGACCTGGTCCACCTGCTGGACACCCTGGAGTTCCACCCGGGCATGCGGTACCGCCGGGGCAGCTACGTGGTCTATCTGAAAGGGACGGGACGAGGTCGCCGGCCTGCTGGCGCTGGCCGGGGCCCACGAGGCCGCCCTCCAGGTGGAGGAACAATCGGTCGTGAGAGAGGTGCGCTCGCGCGCCAACCGCCTGGCCAACTGCGACTCGGCCAACCTCCGGCGCACGAGCGCCGCCGCGTCGCGGCAGCTCGAAGCCATCGCCATCCTGCAGCGTTCGGGCCGTCTGGGAACGCTTCCCTTCGCGCTGAAGGAGGCGGCCGATCTGCGTCTGCGCTACCCGTACCTCAACCTCTCCGAGTTGGCGGAGGCCGGCGGAGAAGGGCTGACCCGCTCGGCCGTCAACCACCGTCTTCGCCGCCTGGTGGAAGCCGCGGAACGGAAGGGGCCGAAGGGGGCTTATGCTAGTATGCCGTCGCGCCAGCAGAAGAAATGATGCCGCCCATCACGTGACCGGGGACAGCAGCCCCAGGAGGAGCGTTAGTCGATGAGCACCAAGATCGCCATCAACGGTTTCGGCCGGATAGGCAGACTGATCCTGCGCGCTATCGCCAAGCAGGGGGCCGACCTCGATGTAGTGGCCGTCAACGACCTCACCGACGCGGCCACGCTCGCCCATCTTCTCAAGTACGACAGCATCCACGGGATCTGGCCGGGCGAGATATCGCATACCGAGGATAGCCTTATCTTCGAGGGCAAGACCATACGAGTCCTCTCCGTGACCGACATCGCCCTTCTGCCCTGGCGGGAGTTGGGTATAGACGTCGTCGTCGAGTCTACCGGCCTCTACACCGATAGGGCAAAAGCGGCCCTGCATCTCGACCAGGGCGCTAAGAAGGTGGTCATCAGCGCTCCGGCCAAGGACCCGGATATCACCGTTGTCATGGGCGTCAACGACGCCGACTACGACCCGTCGCGGCACCACATCATCTCCAACGCCTCCTGCACCACCAACTGCCTGGCCCCGGTGGCGAAAGTCCTGGTCGATTCCTTCGGCATCGAGCAGGGATTCATGACTACCGTGCATGCGTACACGAACGACCAGCGGATCCTGGACCTGCCCCACAAAGACCTGCGCCGCGCCCGGGCGGCGGCGCTCTCCGTGATTCCCACGTCCACCGGCGCGGCCCGCGCCATCGGTCTGGTCATCCCCGAGCTCAAGGGCAAACTCGACGGGTATGCCCTGCGCGTTCCCGTGCCGGACGGCTCCGTCGTCGACCTGAGCGTGACGCTCGAGCGGGAGGCGAGCGTCGACGAGATCAACGCGGCCATGAGAGAAGCGGCCCAGGGCCCGCTTGCCGGGATCCTCGAATACACCGAGGAGCCGATCGTCGGGTGCGACGTCGTCGGCAACGCTCACTCGGCCGTGTTCGATTCCGCCCTGACCATGGTGATGGGCCGGCAGGCGAAGGTCGTCGTGTGGTACGACAACGAGTGGGGCTTCTCCAACCGGATGGTGGATCTTTGCAGCCGGCTCTCCTAGCCTGAAGCCGGCTCATAAGGAAAGGTGTGAGCATGACGAAGAAGACGGTGCGCGATATCGACCTGGCCAACAAGCGGGTCCTCGTCCGGGTCGACTTCAACGTGCCCCTCAAGGATGGGCGGGTGTCCGACGACAGCCGCATCCGCGCGGCGCTCCCCACGATCGAGTATCTGCGCGAGCAGAATTGCCGTGTCATCCTCATGTCGCATCTCGGCCGGCCCAAGGACGCTCCGGAGCCGGGCCTGAGGCTCGACCCCGTGGCGATGCGCCTGGGCCAGCTCCTTCGGGCCCCGGTGCGCAAGGTGGACGAGTTGTCGGGCCCCGGGGTGGAGGCCGCGGTGGCCGTGATGCAGCCGGGTGATGTCCTCCTGCTCGAGAACTCCCGCTTCGACCCCCGCGAGAAGAAGAACGATCCCGAACTGGTGAGGGAGTTGGCCCGTCTGGGCGACGTGTACGTCAACGACGCTTTCAGCGCTGCTCATCGGGCTCACGCGACCACGGCCGGGCTGGCGACCGTGCTTCCCGCCGTGGCCGGGCTGCAGATGGAGAAGGAGGTGACGGCGCTGGAGGGGCTCCTGGCGGAGCCGAAGCGGCCGTTCGTGGTGGTCCTTGGGGGCGCGAAGGTCACCGACAAGATCAAGGTGATCGACCGCTTCCTCGATCTGGCCGATCGCCTGCTCATTGGGGGTGCGATGAGTCTGACCTTCTTGAAGGCCCAGGGACTGTCGGTGGGAGCGAGCAAGGTCGAAGAGGAGGGCCTGGCCCTGGCGGCCGAGGCGCTGCGAAAAGCCGCCACGAGCCGCTGCGACCTGGTCCTGCCCGGCGACGTGCTGGTCGCGGAAGGGCTCGAAGAGGGGGCAGTGATGATGACGGTCGCCGTCGAGGCCATCCCCGAGCAGTGGATGGCGGTCGACATCGGCCCGGCTACCGCCACGAAGTATCGGGCGCTGATCGCGGAAGCGGGAACGGTGTTCTGGAATGGGCCCATGGGGGTGTTCGAGATAGCGCCGTTCGCCGCCGGGACGCAAGCGGTGGCCGAGGCCATGGCCCAGTGCCGGGGAGTCACCGTCGCGGGCGGCGGAGACTCCGTCGCGGCCCTTAACATGTTCAAGCTGGCGCACAAGATCGATCACGTGTCGATGGGCGGCGGTGCGTCTCTGGAGTTCATCGAAGGGGCGGAGCTTCCCGGCGTGGCTACTCTGGCCGAGAAGTGATCCGATGATCGTCGAGCCCCGCCCCGCTCGCCTGCGTGTCCCGCTGATAGCGGGAAACTGGAAGATGTTCAAGACCGGCGCGGAAGGCGCGGCCTTCGTGACCGAACTGGCCCCCCACGTGGAAGATCTGGACGATCGGGAGATCGTCGTCGCCCCGCCCTTCACAGGGCTCGCGGACGCTGTTCGCGCCGCCTCGTCGAGCAAGATCAAGATCGCGGCGCAGGACGTCTTCTGGGAGGAAGAGGGGGCGTTCACCGGGGAGATCTCGCCGCCCATGCTGGCCGCTCTCGGCGTGGGCGCGGTCATCATCGGGCATTCCGAGAGGCGCCAGTACTTCGGCGAGACCGACGCGAACGTCCAGAAGAAGGTGCACGCCGCCCTCGATCATGGCCTGCTTCCCATCATGTGCGTGGGCGAGACCGAGGCCGAGCGGGAGCAAGGCGAGACCGAGGAAGTCCTTTCGCGGCAGCTCGCCACCGGGCTGGTGCTCCTCCAGTTGGAGGACGCCGAGCGGGTGGCGATAGCCTACGAGCCCATCTGGGCCATCGGGACGGGTAAGACCGCCACTGCGGAGATCGCTCAGGAAGCGGTCGGCTTCATCCGCCGGAGGCTTGCCGAAGCGGCCGGGACGGACGCGGCCGAAGCCGTTCGGATCCTCTACGGCGGCAGCGTGAGGCCGGACAACATCGATGAACTTATGGCCCAGCCCGATATCGACGGCGTGCTCGTGGGCGGAGCGAGCCTCAAGGTGGATTCCTTCGCGCGCATCGTCCGGTTCGCGGCTCCCCAGCACGCATGAAGACCGGCGGCGGCCGGCGGCGAGCGGCGCTCGTGATACTCGATGGCTGGGGGTGCGCTCCGGCGGGGCCCGGCAACGCGATCTCGCTGGCGCGGACCCCGGTGTGGGACGCCTTGTGGGCGAGATACCCGCACGTGTTGCTGGAGGCGAGCGGTGAGGCCGTCGGCCTGCCCGCCGGCGTCATGGGCAACTCCGAAGTAGGCCATCTGACCATCGGCGCGGGGCGCGTCATCTACCAGGACCTCTCCCGCATAAACCGGGCCGTCGCCGACGGTACTTTCTTCTCCAACCCCACCCTGGTGGGAGTCATCGGCCGCACGCTGGAACGCGGGGGATCGCTCCATCTGATGGGCCTGTTTTCCGACGCCGGGGTGCATTCGGCGCTCGGGCATCTCAAAGCGCTTGTCCAACTGGCCGGCCGGCAGGGCATGGAGCGGGTATACATCCACGCGTTCATGGACGGCCGGGACACGTCTCCCACGGCCGGCATCGAGTATGTGAACGAGGTGGAAGAGTTCCTGGCGGGCGAGGGCCGGGGGACGATCGCCACGGTAGCCGGCCGGTACTACGCCATGGACCGGGACAAGCGTTGGGAGCGGGTGAAGCTCGCGTACGACGCGCTGGTATATGGCGACGGGCTCGTGGCGTCGTCCGCAGCCGCTGCAGTCCGGGAATCGTACGACCGGGGGGAGACGGACGAGTTCGTTCTGCCGACTGCGGTCTCGGCCGACCCCGCTTCGCGGGTCAAGGCGGGCGACGGGGTGGTCTTCTTCAATTTCCGCCCCGACAGGGCCCGGGAGATATGCGCCGCCCTCACGCAGGCCGATTTCAAAGGCTTCGACCGGGGGGAAGCGGCACCGCTCGTGGATCTGGTCGGCATGACCGAGTACGACCCCCGGCTGGGCCTGGAGGTGGCGTTTCCCAAGGAGGAGCCCCGGCACGTCCTTGCCGAAGTGATCAGCGAGGCCGGCCTGACCCAGCTGCATATCGCCGAGACGGAGAAGTACGCGCACGTGACTTTCTTCTTCAACGGAGGACGGGAAGCGCCGTTCGCGGGCGAGAGGAGGTGCCTGGTGCCCTCGCCCAAAGACGTCAGCACCTACGACCAGAAGCCGCAGATGAGCGCCTACGAGGTGGTCGACTGCCTGGAGAAGACCATCACCGAAGAGCCGGTCGACTTCGTGGTCCTCAACTTCGCCAATCCCGACATGGTGGGCCACACGGGCGATATCCAGGCCACGATCTCCGCGCTCGAACATGTGGACCGCTGCCTTGGCCGGGCGATCGAGATCCTGGGCGCGGCCGGGGCGAAGATCATGGTCACCGCCGACCACGGCAACGCCGAGGCGATGCTGCAGCCGGATGGGAGCGTCGACACGGCCCACAGCACCGACCGGGTACCCCTCATCGTGCTCGACGAGGGTATCAAGCTCCGGGAAGGCGCCGGACTTGCAGATATCGCGCCCACCGTGCTTTGTTTCCTGGGTCTGCCGATCCCGGCGGAGATGACCGGAACGCCCCTCTGCTAGTAGCGCGAAGCCGGGCCGGCACAGATGAGTATGCGAGTTTCGTATGCAGGGCTGCCCCTAAGGTGCTAATTTGCAGTAAAATGTCGCAGGACTTCGGGCGGCCCATGGCAAGGCCGCGCATTCGAGAGAGAGGAAAGCGGTGTTATACGTTCTGGTGGCGCTGGACACGATCCTTGGCTTAGGGGTATTGCTCTTGGTCTTCCTTCATTCGGGCAAAGACGCCGGTCTCTCTACTACTTTCGGCGGTTCGGGCGCATTCGGCGGAAGCGGCGTGGTTCAGAAGAACCTCGACCGGCTCACGGTTGGCGCCTCGGTCGGCTTCTTCATTGTCTCGATCGCTCTCGCTTTTATCGTGTGAGGGCTGACTACCACGGAGTCGAGAACTGCACGCGAGTGCGGGGGAGGTGGTGAGAGTCGAATAAGGAACAGTGGCGTGGGGTGTCTAGAAGTCAAGGAGGGAACAATATAATGCACAAGAAGAACATGTGGCTCGTTCTTGCTCTCGTAGCCGTTCTTGTGGTGGTCGCCGGTTTGGCCATCGCGTGCGGCTCCAGCGAGGAGACCACTACTACTACTGCCGCCCCGAGCGGCCCGACCACTACCGCGGCCGGCCCGACCACCACGGCCGCGCCGGCGGAGACCACGACGACCGCGCCCGCGGCCGATCAGCCCGTCGATGGCGGCACGCTGGTCTATGAGATCGGCAACCCGTCGTTCATCGAGCCGACTCAGGCCTTCGAGTCGGAGGGCGTCGAGGTCGTCCAGGCGATGTTCGACAGCCTGGTGCAGTTCGACTTCTCACCAGCGAGCTCAAGCCCGACGTGGCCACTGAGTGGTCCGCGAATGCCGACGCGTCGGTGTGGACCTTCAAGCTTGGCGATTCGAAGTTCCACAACGGCCGCGCCGTGACGGCAGCCGACTTCAAGTATGCCTGGGAACGCATCTGCAATCCCGTCAACGAGTCTGGTATCTCCTACCACCTCAGCGTTGTCAAGGGCTATGACGAGATGCAGGCCGGCACCGCCACCGAACTGAGCGGTGTCAAAGCCATCGACGACAAGACTCTTGAAGTCACGCTGAAGTACCCCTTCGGCGAATTCGAGTACGTAGTCGGTCATCCGTCACTCTGCCCCATCCCGAAAGAGGAAGTGGACAAAGACCCGGCCGCCTTCGCCCTCAAGCCCGTCGGTAACGGTCCCTTCATGATGAACGAGCCGTGGGTCGCCGACCAGTACGTCAAAGTGGTCAAGAACCCGGACTACCCGGGCACGAAGCCGCACGTCGACGGCATCGAGTTCAAGATCTTCAAGGACATCGAGACGGCGTACTTGGAGTTCCAGGCCGGCAACGTGGACTTCACCCAGATCTCCTCGGGCAACGTCCAGGCCGCCAAGAGCAAGTACGGCGAGTCTGGCAACGGCTACACCTCCGACCCCGGCAAACAGGTCCTGGTGGGTGCAGAGACGGCCATCTACTACCTCCTTCTGAACAACGAGGATCCGTTGTTCAAGAATCCCGATGTGCGCAAGGCCTTCTCGCTGGCCATCAACCGTCAGGCCATCTGCGACGTCGCCTATGAGGGCGTCCGCAAACCGGCCGACAGCTTCATCCCGCCGGGCATCGTCGGGTACGTGCCGGGCGCCTGGCCGTACAGCAAGTACGACGTGACGCGGCTAAAGAGATGCTGGCGAAGGCCGGCTATCCGGACGGCACGGGCTTCCCGACCATCAAGCTGTCCTTCAACTCCGGCGCCGGTCATGAGGACGTCATGGCTCTCGTCCAGGCCGACCTCAAAGCCATCGGCATCACCGCGGAGTTCGACACCAGTGACGCTCCGACCTATTGGGACAAGGCGCAGAACGGGCAGTATCAGATCGGCCGCAGCGGCTGGATCGCCGACTATCCGATCATCGACAACTTCCTCGCGTCGAACCTGATCAGCACCTCGGCCGACAACTACGCGCGCTATAAGAACACCGCTGTCGACGACGCCATCTACGCGGCGCGCCAGATGACCGACGCGGCTGCGCGTACGAAGGCCTACGAAGCGGTCGTCGCGACCATCGGCGAAGATTGCCCGGTCGTTCCGATCACGTTCTATGCTCACCGGCGCGTAGGCTCCGAGCGGCTGCACAACTTCACGTACAGCCCGCTGGGCCTGAGCGACTTCGTTTCCTGCTGGCTGGCTGCGGCGAAGTAACCCGAGGCGGTTACAGCAGTAAGCTGAGCCAGGTGTAGTATCATCTGCGAGCGGCGGGATGCCCGGCCGGGCACCCCGCCGCCTCACTATTGACAATCCCCAGTGGAGTCGCGGTAGGCGTTGTTAGCGTATATCGGCAGGCGTTTCTTGCAGATGATCCCAGTCTTCATAGGGGTCACCGTCATCCTCTTCATCCTTCGCTCGCCGGCCATCGTGCCGGGCGACCCGATCCGGATGCTCGTGGGCGAGAGGTCCGTGTCGCCGGCCGTGCGCCAGCAGGTCATCCAGGAGAACGCGCTGGACAAGCCCATCTACGTCCAGTACTGGAAGATACCTCACCAACCTCGTGCAGGGCGACCTGGGAAACTCGTACCAGCTTAAGCGCCCGGTATCGGACATCCTGTTCGAGAAGATACCGAACACTCTCAAGCTGGCGGCGTTGGCGCTGCTCATCGAGGCGATCATCGGCATCAGCGCGGGCATACTCTCCGCAGTAAAGCAGTACTCATTCTGGGACATCACGGTCACGCTCAGCACGTCGATACTGGTCGCGATACCGGTCTTCTGGCTGGGGATGCTCCTGCAGGTGATGTTTGGGCTCAAGTTCAAGGAATGGGGTCTCCCGTACCTGCCCATGTCGGGGATGAGCGGGGAGTTCCCCTCCTTCGTCTACTTCATCTTGCCGGCGTTCACGCTTGCCGCGGTGTCCACCGCGTACACGGCGCGTATCACCCGGAGTCAGTTGCTCGAGGTCAACGGCCAGGAATACATGCGGACCGCCAAAGCCAAAGGCCTTTCCGGCCGCTCGCTCATCTGGAAGCACGGGCTCAAGAACGCGATGATCCCCGTGGTCACTTTTCTGGGCCTGGATCTGGCCGCCATGGTGGGCGGGACCATCCTGACCGAGACAGTCTTCAACTGGCCGGGGGTAGGGCTACAGATATTCAACGCCATCCAGCTACGTGACTGGCCGATCGTCACCGGTGGGGTAGTCCTCATCGTCTTCATGGTCATGTTCATCAACCTCGTGGTCGACATCAGCTACGCGTTTCTCGACCCGCGCATCCGTTACGGCAAGGCAGCCGAGGGGTAGGACGTGACCGACGACGTCCAGACAGCTCCGGGCGTAGAGGCCCCGACCCTTCCTCTCATGGACGAGGACGATGAGGTACAGGCGCCCAGCCGAACCCTGAAGGGCGACGCTTGGCGGCGTCTGCGCAAGAACAGGCTGGCCCTCGCCGGCCTTATTTGGATCATCTTTGTGATCCTTGTCGCCGCCACCGCCGACATCTGGGCTCCCAAGTACCTGGGTGACCCGATAGCCATCGATACCACCAAGGCCGCGTCCCTTTCCCTGAAGCCACCATCCCTGGATCATCCGTTCGGTACCGACAAGCTGGGACGCGACATCGCCTCCCGGGTGGTGTACGGCGCCAGGGTCTCACTGCTTGTCGGCGTTGTTGCCGTGGCCATCATGATCGCGGTCGGAATGGTCCTGGGAGCCATCGCGGCGTACTACGGGGGTGTGTGGGACTCGTGGATCATGCGTTTGGCGGACATCTTCTACGCCTTTCCGTACGTCCTATTCGCTGTCGCCCTCATCGCGGTGCTGGGCAAGGGGCTGCAGAACGTCTTTTTGGCCATCGGTATCCTGGGCTGGCCCACCATCGCCCGGGTCTTCCGCAGTTCGATCCTCACGATAAAGGAGACGGACTACGTCGACGCGGCCCGCGCCGTGGGCGCGTCGAACAGACGGATAATATTCAGGCACATCAGCCCTAACTCCATGGCGCCCATCATTGTCTACGGCACCATGGCCGTCGGGGCCGCCATCCTCACCGAGGCGGCGCTGAGCTTTCTTGGGATGGGGGTCCAACCGCCCACACCCTCCTGGGGCGGAATGCTGTCTGAGTCTCGCAGCTACATGACCACGGCGCCCTGGCTCATGCTCTACCCGGGGATCGCCATTCTCACAACGGTGCTTGCCTTCGTTCTGCTGGGCGACGGTTTGCGGGATGCCCTCGACGTGAAGATGAAGGAGTAGTCGTTGGCGCCCCTGCTCGAAGTAGACGATCTACACATGCACTTCTTCACCCGCGACGGTGTCGTGAAGGCCGTGGACGGAGTCACCTTCAAACTCGAGGCCGGTGAGACTCTCGGAGTCGTCGGCGAGTCCGGATCGGGGAAATCGGTCACTGCGCTCACGATCATGCGGCTCATTCCGGAGCCGCCCGGCAAGGTGATCAGTGGTGACATCCGATTCAAGGGCGAGAGCCTACTCACGATGGGCGACAAGGAGGCCCGCAGCCTCCGCGGAAACCGCATGTCGATGATCTTCCAGGATCCCATGACGGCCCTCAACCCGGTCTACCGCATCGGGGAACAGATCGCGGAGTCGCTTCGACTGCACAAGGGCATGTCGAGAGGAGACGCGAGCGACGCGGCCGTGGAACTCCTCACCCAGTGCGGCATCCCCCGGGCGAAGGAGCGCGCGCGCGACTACCCGCATGAGTTCTCGGGCGGCATGCGTCAGCGGGCGATGATAGCCATGGCGCTGGCGTGCGGTCCCGACCTTCTCATCGCCGACGAGCCGACCACCGCGCTCGACGTGACCATCCAGGCACAGATCCTCGACCTCATGCAGGCCATTCAGGCCCGCACCAACTCGGCGATCATCATGATCACCCACGACCTGGGTGTCGTCGCCGACATGGCCAACAGCATACTCGTGATGTACGGCGGCAAGGCCGTGGAGGTCGGGACTGCCGACGAGGTCTTCTATAACCCGCTGCATCCGTACACCTGGGGCCTCATGAACAGCCATCCCAGGCACGACGCGGAGGAGAAGGGCAAGCTGGTGCCCATCAAGGGATCGCCTCCCAGCCTCATCCGCCTGCCCGAGGGCTGCGCCTTCCGGCCGAGGTGCACTTTTGCCCAGCCGCTGTGCCGAGCCGAGGTCCCGCCGCTTGCTGGACATCGAGAACGGACATCTCTCGGCCTGTCACTTCTCCTGTAGCAGCGAATTCCTGGAGCAGAAGAACTGCGCTCTGGGAGGCCGGTAGTGGCCCCGCTGCTCGAGGTCGAAGGCCTGACCAAGCATTTCCGAGTGGGCCAAGGCGTGATCTTCTCGCGCTTTGGCAAGATCGTAAGCGCGGTGGAGAACATCTCGTTCACGGTCAACGAGGGCGAGACCCTGGGATTGGTGGGTGAGTCGGGGTGCGGCAAGTCCACGACCGGCCGCTGCATCATCCGCCTCCACAACCCCACGGCGGGCAGCGTGCGTTTCGAAGGTCGTGATGTTCTCAAGCTCAAGGGCAAGGACCTCCGGCAGTACCGGAGCGAAGTCCAGTTCATCTTCCAGGACCCCTACGCCTCGCTGAACCCGCGCATGACCTTCGGCGAGATCATGTCCGAACCGCTGGTGGTCCACCGCATCGGCAGCCGCAAGGAACGCCAGGACCGGTGCAAGGAGATGCTGAAGACGGTAGGTCTCAACCCGGAGCACATCAACCGCTACCCGCACGAGTTCTCCGGCGGCCAGCGCCAACGGGTGGGGATAGCCAGATCCTTGATGCTGCGCCCCAAGATGATCGTCTGTGACGAGCCGGTGTCGGCTTTGGACGTATCGGTCCAGGCCCAGATCATCAACCTGCTGGAAGAACTGCAGGAGGAATTCGGGCTCACCTACATCTTCATCGCCCACGATCTCGCCGTCGTCAGACACATATGCGACCGTGTGGCCGTGATGTACCTGGGCAAGATCGTCGAGATCGGGGGCTGGCGCGAGGTCTACAACAGCCCGCACCACCCCTACACTCAGTCGCTTCTATCGGCGGTGCCCGTGCCCGACCCCGCGAAGCAGCGGCAGAGGCATCGCATCATCCTGCAGGGCGATGTCCCGAGCCCGATCGATCCCCCCACGGGTTGCCGTTTTCACACTCGTTGTCCCATCGCTCAACTCCCCCTGTGCGCCGAGAAGGAGCCGCCGCTCGTGGAGGTTCAGCCCGGGCACCAGGCTGCCTGCCACTTTGCGGCCTCCTGCCCCATCCCGGAGGACCTGAGCAAGGTCCCGTGCGCCACCGAAGACGACCCCTTCCAGGGGGGCGCTCCTGGGCACCGGCCGACTGATATACTTCCGGCGCAGCCTGGGTAGCCGCGGGGGCGCGCGTTGAGCGGGTCTTCGAGGAAAGTCCGGACACCACAGAGCAGGGTGCTGGATAACGTCCAGCGGGGGAAACCCCAGGGAAAGCGCAACAGAAATGACACAGCACGCCGGCGCGACCGGCTGCGAAGGTGAAATGGTGCGGTAAGAGCGCACCGGCACCGTGGTGACACGGTGGCCAGGCAAGCCCCACCCGGTGCAAGGCCGAACAGGAGGCGCTCGAGGGTTGCTCGCCCGAGCTTCCGGGTTGGCCGCAAGAGCCGTTCGGCAACGGACGGCCACAGATAGATGGTTACCCAAGCGGGCTGCTGTTCCTCAGCAGACCGCAGGACAGAATCCGGCTTATAGGGCTGCTAACGCGGGGCTCCTTCCTTCCGGAAGGGGCCCCAGCCATTTAGAATGTACATCTAGCGGGTATGTAATGGGCAGGAGGTCACGGTGAAGCAGAAGCGAGTGGTGATCATGGGTGCCGCCGGGCGCGATTTCCACGACTTCAACGTGGTCTACCGCGACGATCTCGACACGCGTGTGGTGGCGTTCACCGCTACCCAGATCCCCGGGATCGACCGCCGGACCTACCCGCCGGTGCTTGCCGGTCCCGGTTACCCGGATGGCATCCCTATCGTCCCCGAGGCGGAACTGGAGGGCCTTATTCGGGACGAAGCGATCGATGAGGTGGTTTTCGCCTACAGCGACGTCTCGCACGAGTTCGTTATGCACCAGGCTTCCCGAGTGCTGGCGGCGGGCGCGGACTTCGCCCTGCTGGGCCCGGCCAGCACTGCCATACCGTGCTCCGTTCCCGTCATCGCGGTCCTCGCGGTGCGGACCGGAGCGGGCAAGAGCCCGGTATCGCGATTCATAGCCGACCTGCTTCTGAGCGAGGGCCTGCGTCCGGCCGTCATCCGCCATCCCATGCCGTACGGGGATCTCATTGCGCAGCGGGTCCAACGCTTCACCAGTCTCGAGGACCTCGATCGCTACGGCGCCACGGTGGAAGAACGCGAGGACTACGAGCCCCACATCCGTCGGGGGCTCGACGTGTGGGCAGGGGTGGACTACCAGGCCATCGTCGCCGAGGCGGAGAAGGGCGCCTCCCTGATCATCTGGGACGGCGGCAATAACGACTTTTCCTTCCTGAGGTCGGATCTCGAGGTCGTGGTCGTCGACCCGTTCCGTCCCGGGCACGAGCTCTCCTATCATCCCGGGGAAGTGAATCTGCGTAGAGCGGATGTGATCGTCATCAACAAGGTGAGCAGCGCGCCGCCGGCCAATGTGGAGCAGGTAGAAAGGAACGCGCGCACTTCGAATCCTCGGGCGACCATCGTGCGGGCCGATTCAGTGATCACGGCCACCGACAGCGAGCAGATAGCGGGGAAGCGCGTGCTGGTGGTGGAGGACGGGCCTACGCTCACCCACGGTGGGATGTCCACCGGCGCGGGTGCCCAGGCGGCCTGGCAATTTGGCGCGACCGAGATCATCGATCCTCGGCCCTACGCTCAGGGAAAGCTGCTGGACACATACTCCACCTTCCCCCACCTCGGTCCGATACTGCCGGCCCTGGGCTATTATGCCGAGCAACTCCGTGATCTGGAGGCCACGATCAACGCCGTTCCCGCGGATCTTGTGGTCAGCGCGACGCCTTTCTCGCTCGGACGCCTCATCAAGATCGGCAAACCTTTTGTCCAGGTCGCGTACGAGATGTCCGAGCGGGGTGAGCCTCGCCTGTCGGATGTCGTCCGCCAGTTCTTGCGTGCCAAGGGAATCACCCCCAAAGCTTGAGCCGAGGTTTGCGGCGGTTCGGCAAAGGGGTAACCGCTAGACCAGAAACGTTGCCCGAGTAGGAGGAGTGAGAGATGGCTTTCACGCTGCCCGATCTGCCTTACGCGAAGGACGCGCTGGCCCCCCATCTGAGCCAGGAGACGCTGGAGTATCACCACGACAAGCACCACAATGCGTACGTGACCAATCTCAACGGACTGATCGAGGGCACCGACAATGCCGGTAAGTCGCTCGAGGACATCATCGCAGCGGCCGATGGGCCGCTGTTCAACAACGCCGCGCAGGTGTGGAACCACACGTTCTATTGGAACTGCATGAAGCCCGGAGGCGGAGGCGCGCCGAGCGGGGAGCTGGCGAAGGCCATGGATGCCGCCTTCGGGTCGTTCGACGACTTCAAGAAGGAGCTGTCGGCAGCCGCCGTCGGCGCAATTCGGCTCCGGTTGGGGCTGGTTGGTGCTGGAGAACGGCGCACTGAAGGTCACCAAGACCAGCAATGCCGACCTGCCCCTCAAGCACGGGCAGACCGCGCTGCTGACCGTGGATGTGTGGGAGCACGCGTACTACATCGACTATCGGAACCTGCGGCCCAAGTACGTCGAGACCTTCTTGACGAACCTGGTGAACTGGGACTTCGTCGCCGCAGAACTACCTCAGCGCCCGCTAAGGCGAGCCGCTGACGATCGCCTGGTTGGACCGGGGCGGGGCGGGGCGGACGGCGGATGCCGTCCGCCCCGCCCCTTTTTCCGTCCGCACCGCGGGGGTCTTCGGGCATTTCGGACCGTCACCCCGCTTTGGTAGAATCCGGACTGGCTCCGAGCGGATGGTGGGAGGCTAGCGCGTGAGAGGTGTGATCATCCGGGAGAAGATGAGCGTCAGGACGATGATCGTCCTCGTTCTCCCGACCCTCGGCTTCTCCATGGCGCTTTCCCTCGTGACGACTTACTTGCCGGTCATCCTCGACCGGTATACGAAGTCAGCGACCTTGATCGGTTTCGCTATTGGGGGCGAGGGGATTTTCTCGGCCCTGATACCCCTCTGGGTGGGCGTGCTCAGCGACCGGATATGGACCAAGCGCTGGGGCAGGCGCCAGCCGTTCATGATCTTCGCCGCCCCGTTCATGGCCGCGGCCCTCATGTTGGCGCCGTTCCAGCCCGCATACGTGGCCATTGCCATATCGACGTTCGTCTTCTTCGCCGCTTATCACTTCTATACCTCGCCCTACCAGTCGCTTATTGCCGATGTGACTCCGGGGAACAGTGCCGGGAAGGTGCAGGGCTACCAGGCCTTCATGCGCGGCGGCGGGATGTTCCTGGGAATGGTCGTCGCCGGGTTCCTCTTCTATCGCTGGGAACCCCTCCCGTTTCTCCTCAACGGCCTGGTGATAATGGTCTTCACTTACCTGACGGTCGCCAAGGTCGGCGAGCCCGAGCCGGAGAAGGTCTTCCGGCCTGAGCGCACGGGTATCTTCGTGGAGATCAAGCGCATCTGGCGGTCCACGATGGAGAACAGGCCGATACGCCGGTTCATGGTGGCTACCTTCCTTTGGGAATCCACCCTTGCCGGCCTGCGGCCGTTTATGATGCTGTATTTCCTCAAAACTCTCGGATCGACGACCCAGGTCGGCGGTCTCTTGTTCGGCTTGGTGGGCGTCACCTACATGGTCGCGGCCCTTGCCAGCGGCTATCTGGCCGATAGATACGGGCGGTTTCGGCTCATGCGAGTCGGCCTGGTCGTCTTCTTCGGCGGCTGCATGCTGGGCTTCTTCATGCGCGACATCAAATGGGCCTTCATCTTCTTGCCCATCTTCGGCCTGGGCGGCTCGATCGTCTTGACGTTGCCCTACGCCATCCTGATGAGCCTCATGCCCAAGGAGCACATCGGCCAGTTCACCGGCATGTTCTCGATGATGCGGGGTCTCGCGAACATCGTCGCGCCGGTCCTCGCCGGCGTCGCTATCGACATAGCCTCCCGATACATGCCCGCGGGTACCGAGTACGCTGTGGTCTGGCTCTACTCCGCAGCCATGATCCTCATATCGCTGTACTTCTTCCGCAACACCGGCCGGGATGCGGCCATCTGACGTTTAGGACGTAGGCCGGCCGGGGGATAACGAAGGGGACCACCTTTCGGGAAGCCACGCCGCTTTTGCGGCGGGTAAGGAGGCCGACGTGAGACCCGGACCTGACGTATGTCACCAATCCCAGGCCCGCGACCTTCAGAGGGCGCACCCGGCGACCGACATGCCAAGAGCGGATGCGTTCGTGGCGCTCAGCGAAGACCAGCTGCGATTGATAGAAGTTCTTCAGACTCAGCAACGCGGGATGACCGAGCGCCAGCTTGAAGTCAGTCTCTCGTGGCCGAGGCAAGCAGTGCAACTGCAGCTCCAGGGCCTGCAGGAACAGCGATTGGTCGCCCGGCTAAACACGGTGATACCGAGCTACATCTACCGCTACGAAGGCGTCGATCTACACGGCGACTAGCGCGCCCCCGGATTGACGGCCCGGACACAGGCGTTTGGTAGAATCGCCTGGCCATGACCGAAGACAACAACCACACGCCCGACCGGAGAGCCATAGGTGTCTTTGATTCCGGGGTGGGCGGGCTGACGGTCCTCCACGAGTGTCTGGTCAACCTTCCGCACGAAGATTTCGTCTATTTGGGCGACACCGGTAACTTCCCGTATGGGCCCAAACCTCTAGCTGAGGTTCGCCGTCTCGCCTTTGCGGCCACGACCCGGCTCGTCGGCCTGGGCGTTAAGCTCATCGTGGTCGCCTGCAATTCCGCGGCCGCTGCGGCCCTTCCCCAGCTGCAGGCGTCCTTCGCCACTCCTATCGTCGGCGTCGTCATGCCCGGGGCCCGGGCCGCGGTCCAAGCCACCCGCGAGCGGCGGGTGGGACTGTTGGCGACCGAGGCGACGGTCCGCTCGAACGCCTATCAGAACACGCTCCACACCCTCGACGCCGGCCTCGAGGTGTTCGCGGTCGCCTGCCCGCGGTTGGCTCCGCTGATCCAGGAAGGCGATGTGTTTTCCGAAGAGACAGAGGGAGCAGCCCGAGAGGCGACCGCCCCTCTCAAGGCTGCAGGCGTCGATACGGTCATCCTAGGATGCACCCACTATCCCCTGATATCGCCCATGCTCAGGCGGCTACTCGGCCCGCATGTAGCCCTCATCAATTCTGCCGAGGAGACGGCGCGCGAGGTGGGGGAGATACTCGCGCGCAAGTCCACCGGCAACGACAAGCAGAGGGAAGGCGAGTATCGTTTTCTCACCACGGGTAACCCCGAGGAGTTTCGAGAGGTGGGCGCTCGCTTTCTGCAGCTGCCCATACGGGAGGTGGAACGGATATGACCAAGGCCGGGCGAACGGGCGACCGAGGGTCGGCCGAATTGCGGCCGCTGAAGATCACGCCGGACTTCGTACGCACCGCCGATGGGTCGGTGTTGATCGAATTGGGCGGCACGCGGGTCCTGTGCTCGGCTCAAGTCGTCAACGGTGTGCCCGGCTGGCGCCGGGGCAGCGGCGAAGGCTGGTTGACGGCGGAATACTCACTGCTCCCCAGTTCCACGCGGGAGAGGACGCCGCGCGAGGCCGTACGCGGGCGGCAGGACGGGCGCACGGTGGAGATCCAGCGCTTCATCGGGCGCAGCCTACGGGCCATCACCGACCTGAAGGCGCTTGGGGAGCGCACCGTCTATATCGATTGCGACGTGATCGAGGCGGA
>CAVRJE010000015.1:0-183432 GCA_963721365.1 uncultured Actinomycetota bacterium | reverse complement strand
GGCAGCTGGGAGACCGGCATGGGGCTTACAAGTCGCAGCGAGTCGGCCCTGGAGTCCGAATGCGGCCAGGCCAATGCCGCCCACGCCCAGATCTTCATCGCCGTCCACGTCAACGGCGGCGCAGCCAGCGGCTTTACTGGTGTGTACTACACGGGCGATTCGCCGTCCGCCCACTATGCGGAGGCCCTCCTGAGGTCGGTCGCCACCACGATGGGGATGACATTCCACTACGTCAGGCCGAGATCAGATCTCTACGTTCTCGATCCCGTCAACAATCAGGCCCCGATCCGGGTCTTGCTGGAAGTGGGTGACAATGTGGCCGATCGCGAGCTGCTCATGAGCGAGAAGGGCCGGCAGCGGTTGGCCGCTGCGCTCGCCAAAGCCGTGCACGAGAACGCCCCCTCCACCTTCCGCTACGAGCAGGGAGACACGCAGCTCGCCTACACCGGTGCCTGGACCGTCGACCGGAACTCGTCCGCCTCCGGTGGTAGTTTCCGCCACGCGAACACCTCGGGAGCCTCTGTGACCGCCACCTTCGCCGGCACCCATCTCTCGTGGATCGCTAAGAAGAGCCCCTCCTACGGCAAGGCGCAGGTGACGCTTGACGGTGGTGACCCGGTCGTCGTCGACCTCTACAGCGCCACCACCCTCAACGAGCAAGAGGTTTGGTCGACCCGTCTTCTTGCTCCCGGGAACCATACCGTGAAGATCGAGTGGACGGGGACCAAGAACGCCGCCGCCACCAACACCAATATCAACCTCGACGCCCTGGATCTGACAGGGGCTCTGAGGTAGGGCGTCAGACGTTCAGACTGTCGTAGGCCGCCCGAACCGCCGCGGTTCCGTACTCGCCCTCCAGGCGCTTGATGATGAAGTGCGCTCTTGCCAGATCCTGGAAGTGGTTGATGAAGAGGTAGTTGACCGCCCCACCCGATACCGCGCCGGCCACGGGGATGGCCAGCGCCGCCGCTTGAGCCGTGACTACCGCGCCGAAACGTGACGATATCCCCGCGATCAGCCGCACAAGGGGCGGGGCTCCTCTTTGGGTCAGCCCTTTGGCCGCTATGTGACTGGCCGCCTCCCGCATGGTGACGGCAAGCGCCGCCCTGATGGCCCAGTACCCCGTCTCGGCAGAATCGCCGGCCAATCCGCCGCCGCCGAGAGCGAACACCTCGAGGCAGGCAAGCTTATTCTCGACAAGAGAGACGTCGTGTCCCTCGCTCCGGGCGATATCGGCTATCGAACGCAACATCACGGTGGTCGAGAAAGGCAGCTCGACGATCACAGTGTAGAACCCGAGCGCCCCGGCTACCGCCCCGGAGGTGACGACAGCGGCCTTGTGAAGCCAGTCCCGGGAGCGTCTCGTCTCGCCTCGGCCCATGGTGGAAACGGAGAACTCCAATGCCCTGAAGAGGGCGGTCTCCGTAGCCTGGGATACCTTGTCGTTCCAGTTCCGCGGTAGAAGTTTGAGACCCCGCTCGATGGGACCGCCGATGAGTTCACCAAGCCGGGCCGTCAGGCTGGGAGAGACAAGAAACGTCTTCGCCTGTCTCAGATCCTCCAGATCACGATCTCCCAGTTCGACGTAGCCCGTGTTGTTCATGGTCACCCCCTGCCGATAAGCGCTAGCCCGATGAAAAGACCGCCGTCGCCAGCGCCACGAGCGGCGCCCACTCCGCCGACGAGCATTCCGCGCATGAAGCCCTCCCCACCAATCTGCGAACGAAAGTCTACGCTTCCATCTGGATGGGTGCGCAAGGCTTCACAAATTGATCACCTTGCCCGCGCGGAACATCGCTTCCGAGATAGCGTACATGTTCGATATCTCCCCGACGGCCACTTTCTCCTTGAGGCCGAAGTGCCCGACGCATGTGCCGCATAGGAGTATCTGCACTCCTTGGCCCACGAGGGCCCTGAGATCGTCAAGTGCGTGAGACCCCTCCACGGCGAGCGTCACCCCGCTGTTGAACAAGATGATCGTGTCCGGTCTCGGGGTGACCTCCCCGAGGGTGTGCAGATAGCTTCGAAGAAGCACCTGCCCCAGGTCGTCGTCCCCCCGCCCCATCACGGTGCTCGAGATGGCGACGACCGTCGGTGCCGGCACCGAGCTTGGTGACTGACTATTCACTCGCCGTCTCCTCTCGTGGTGGCGTCATGGCGACGTCATATGTTTCGAATATCTCCACCCCCAGCAGCGCCAGTATCTCCTGGGCGCGGCCGCAATCGCCGAGGCACACCCGCAGACAGACGCCACACTGGGAACTCAAGGTCCGGGGCACGGGCACAAGCGCGCACGTGATCCCGGCCCGGACCAGCGCAGCCTCGCCCTTGATCGCCTGAGATGCCGAGAGCACGAGCAGGACACTGTTCGTGGGCGCAGAGTCGTTCATTCACCCGATCATCTCGAGGAAGGCCTCCACCCGGGTGGAGAGCTGAGCGATGTCTCCCATGGAGTAGTCCGTGTCGATGCGCAGCGACGGTATACCGGCTGCCTTCGCGGCCCGCTCCACCAGGGTCGCCTCGATCTGGTAGGGGCCGCAGAATTGCAGGTCGCACTGGACGATGCCGTCGGCCCGGTACTCCTGGGCCAGGCGGATCACGTCGTCCATCCGGCCGGAGTTGGGAGTGAAACAGGCGCAATTGATGTCCAGGTACTTGTCGGTGAGGGCGTCGATCATTCCCGGCAGATCTTTGGGGCCCTCGTCCACCAGCGTGGAGTAGTACCGCGAGCCGGTGCACATCTCTTCCATGACCACCACCGCCCCGGCCTTCTCGATCACGTCGTGCAGCTTCCAGTTGGGGATGGACATGGGCGTGCCCGTGACCAGTATCCGCGGCGCATCGGCCGGGGCCACGCCTTCGCCCGCCGCCACCCGGGCTTCGAGCTCATCCGCGATGGTGTTGACCATGGCGGTGAAGCGAGGGACGTCATCGTAGAAGGCCACCTGCACGGCCAGCAAGGCGTCCTTGCCGGAGATAGGAACGGGCGAGGCTTTGCGGGCGGCGTTCAGCCGCTGCAGCGCCCGGCGCTTGTCATTGACTTCTTTGGTGGCTGCAGCCAGGTTCTCCGCGGTCAGCTTCCGTCCGCTCACTTCTTCGAGCTTGGCGATGAGCCGCTCGATCTCCGCCCGCCACAGCGCCCGGTCCTGCGGCCTCTTCATCTGCGGCAGTTCCATCACATGCAGGGGAGCGAGTTCGGCGAACAACTCGTAGGCCTTCTTCTTGCCATCGCAGGTGGTCTCACCAATCACCAGGTCCGCCGATTCTACGTACGGACAGACCTTGCCCAGCTTGAAGCCCATGAAGGATTTGATGAGGGCACAGGTGTTCTGGGGCAGGAGGCGCTCCACCTCGCCGTAGGCCCACTCCGCTCCGGCGCACAGCCCCACACACTGGCCGCCCAGAGCGCGGATGATCTCCTCGGGCACATAGAGGCAGAACGTCCCGATGACGGTGCCACCCGCCGCTTTGTGGTCGACGAGCTCCTGGATCCGGAGGCCGTGGATCTCGCTCATCACGAAATCGAAGTAGGACATGCCCGCGGGGCGATCGGTCTGGGTCAGGTAGGCGTTCTGGTAGAGGACAGGGATGGCGGCAAGCAGGGCGTCGTGGCCCGGTAGGTCGAGTCCCAGTTCTTCCCACATGGGACGGTAGTCGGTCGTCGGCTGGCTCACGGTCTCCTCCTGGTCGGTCGGCCGCCGGTCGGCACAGATCCCGCCGAGACCATCTGGAGGAGAGGGAGTATTCCTATCCGCTCACCAAGAGGGCTCCAGCGCGATCGCCGGCGACGGGTCTGCTGTCACTGATGGATGGCTTTGTGCAACCCGTGCACGTGGTGGCGGCTCGTCAGGTCTTCATCTGAGCGATCATGCTGTGTCACCTCCTCTCAGGGTAGTCACTTTAGCGCCCGAGACATTCGCGGACAACCCAGCGATGGCGCCAGAATGAAGTGTCGTCGCCGTCGACACCATGGGATGTGAACGCAATGGCAAGGATACCCAAGGAGAACCCGCCCCCTAGAAGACAGATCCAGCGGAGGGTGAATTTCATCCGGTTCCTCATGCCGCTCGTAGCCAGGCGGATGATGGGTCCCGGGAAGAATCCCATCGGCAAGGAGCTTTTCCTCGACACCGAGGCGGGCAGGGAGCATCGTCGACAAAGCCAGGGTGAAGATACTCAGCATAGACTACGAAGCCCCAACCAAAGAACGCCTTACCGCCCCGGATGTGCCGTGTCTTCGACATGGCCTATGTCGGCAATAGAGCAGCAGCGAAGAATCCACTCGTGTCGCCCTGCTACGCGACCGTAGAGCAGGTAGGGTCATTCCCGCCTACGCTGCTCATAACGGCCGGCAACGACTCTCTGGCCGCGGAGGCCGAGGCCTTCAAGGACAAGCTAGTGGAGGCGGGGGTGACCGTGAACCACAGGCGGTTCGAGGGTGCCCGCCACGCATTCACTCACCACGGCGACCCGGGGGCCGAGGAGGCGTGGCAACTGATGATCGACCACCTGAACCGCTACCTGGACCATTGAGCAACGATCCCCGCCGAGCCAGGAGGAATCTCGGTCACTTTCGGGAAATACTCAGCCAGCCCCCCTTCTCTTTTACCCCGCCCCCGGTCAACCCGACCGGGGGCGGGGGTTCTTGCAGCTGCTAAACCGGAGGGCGTTTCCGGCCGATAGCTGTGGTGTGACCAATAGAAGCGATAATCAACCACGCCCCGCGGCCGCTCTAGCCGTCTTCTGCCGCTACTGCTCGTCTCCGCTCGTCCAGGCATCCGATTGGACGAAGGAGGACGAGTCGTACTGGAAGGTGCGGCTGTGGTGCCCGGAGTGTTGGCGGGAACAGGCGGTAGTGCTCGATAGGGCTCAAGCGGCCTACCTTTCCCTCGCCGTCGAAGAAGGTTTCGCCTCTGTTCTCGAGACGTTCGAGGGTCTCGATACGATCGTCACGACCGAGCCGGGCAAGAGGCGGGGGCGGAGCCCCAGCTAGCCTCTTCTACTTCCCGGGTAACAAGAGGGTCCACGCCCGGTACAAGGGTTTCGTAGTCGAGACGGACCAGCCAGTGGATTCCGGCGGTGACAACAGCGCCCCCGCCCCCTTCGACCTCTTCCTGCTCTCTATCGGGACGTGCGCGGGCTACTACGTCCTCAGCTTTCTTCAGCAGCGCGGGCTCTCCACCGACGGGGCTGGGATCGTCCTTCGCCGCGAGGTGGACCAGGACAGCCATCTGCCGAGCAAGATCTCCCTCGAGATCAGACTGCCCGGCGACTTCCCGGAGAAATACCGCGACGCGGTAGTGCGCGCCGCCGAGCAATGCGCCGTGAAGCGGGCCTTGGAGAACCCGCCGGCGTTCGAGACCTTCGCTACGATCGGATAGTCGCGGCGCCGCCGGCCGCCACGCGACCGCGGCGCCCGCTCCTAGCTCAGCGCTCTTCCCAGCCGATCAGGTCCGGAGCGTTCTCCGGCTGCCGCGACAACTGAAGAAGCGCGTCCTTGTACTTGGAGTGACGCAGGCCGATGAGCTCCGTCACGAGCTGCAGAAACCGCCACAGATCGGCGGCTGCCGTGTCCGAAGTGGAATCGAGGTAGATCTCGCCGGAGCCGACCGCCGCGCCCTCCACTTCCTTGACGGCGTGGAACACGGTCTTGCTCACGACCATGTCGACGGACAGGTCGAGACCCTGCTCGTCCAGGCTCTTGATGAGAACGCCGCCGTCGCTGATGTCGCACCGGGCGCGACCCGGAGACCTCGGCGGGGCCGGGCACCAGCTCGACCACTACGGCTCCCCGGCGGCCCGGATAGCGGAACGGCGTCGTCGACACGCAGCCGCTCTCCGGCCGCAAGCCGGTCCCGCGACTGCTGCTCATGCCGCTGACGAGTCCGGCGAAGTCCGCGTAGCCCGGATCGGTGTTCCGCTCTACCATCGGGCGCGTCTCCCCATCCGGCTCGGGCGTGATCCGGCGGTTGTCTCGTCCGGCCGGTCGTGTCCGGCCCGGCGGGACCGTAGTCCTGGCCCCGGCGGCCGCTGCGTCGCCGGCCTGCGCCCGCGCCTGCGCGTCGGCCTCGGCCTTGGCGGCGGCTTCCGCCCGTATCTTCCAGAGCTGGTCTTCGAGCCGCGAGAGGTCGTCCAGCACCTTCTGCCGCACCGCCTGGTCGACCGCCCGGCCCCGGTAGAAGTCGAACACCAGGTAGCCGAGCTTCTTGGCCAGGCCGTCCATCTGCATCTCGATCTGCAGTTCGCCGACCTTGGTCTTGCCCTTGTCGAGAGCCTTCTCGATCTCGTGAGCGGCCTGTTCCAGTCCGTCTCCGACCTTGTCCATGAATCCCATCTGCGCACCCTCTTTCCGCCGCCTCCATGAAGGCTGGGCACTGGGTGGAATCAGCAACCATCCTTTTCCCAATCTAACGATTGAGTACGCCAGAGGCAACGCGTCGGCGGGCCCGCCGCTTCCCGCTGTTATCATTCGACGCCGTGGATACTGTCGCTTCCTTTTCGCGCTTGGCGCTACGCTCCCGCCGCCGGTGATCCGAACCTGCTGGTGGCGCCGCCGTACGACGTCATCGGGCCCGACCTTCAGTCCCGCCTGTACGCCCGCAGCCGGCACAACGTGGTGCGGGTCGACCTGGGGATGACGCACGCCCAGCGACAACGACTGCGACAACCGCTACACCCGGGCGGCGGCGCAGTTGGAGGAGTGGAAGAAGGCCGGCGTCCTCGTCCGCGACCACGTGCCGGCGCTCACGTTCGTCGAGGAGGAGTTCATCGGCCCCGACGGCCGGGCGCGGGTGCGCCACGGATTCCTCGCCGCCGTGCGCCTCCACGACTTCTCCGAGGGGGTCGTCTTTCCCCACGAGCAGACCTTTTCCGGCCCCAAAGCCGACCGTTTCGAACTCATGGACGCCACCGCCATGAGCCTCAGCCCGGTCTTCCTGCTCTACGACCTGCCCGGAGACCCGATCACTCGCGCCTGGTCGGCCGGGCCCGGGCGCCGAAGCCGCCGGCGGCCGAGGTCACCGGCGACGACGGCAACGTCACCAAGCTGTGGCCCACCTCCGACCCGGCCCTGCTGGAGATGGTCGCGCGCAGAATCTGGAGGATGCTCGTTTCGTCATCGCCGACGGCCATCACCGGTACGAGACGGCCCTGCGCTATCGCGACCACAGGCGGGAGCGACACCGCGCGAGGGACGAGCCGGCGACGGACGCCGGGGCGCCGCCCGCCTACGACTACGTGCTCGCCTATCTCAGCAACATGGCCGACCCGGGGCTCGCCATCTACGCCACCCACCGGCTGGTGGCCGGGGTGGACCCGGCGAGGCTGGCCGCGTTGCCGCAGACGGCTGGCCGGGACGTTCGCCGTCGAACCGTTGACGCCGGCCGGACGCCGGCGCCGCGGGCGTGCGCGCGGCGGTCGAGCGCTATCTGGCGGAACACCCGAGAGGGGCCTTTGGGTGTGGGTGCCCGGCCGCCGGCGGGGTCTACGGGCTCCGACTCCTCGACCGCGCCGCGGCCGCTGCGGCCGCCCCGGGCCACACCGCGGCCTATCAGCAGCTGGACGTGACCATCCTGCAGAAGCTCATACTCGAGCCGGCCCTGGGCATCCCGTCAGAAGGCACCGAGACCGAAGAGCACGATCACCTACTTCAAGGACGCGGCCGACGCCTTCGAGAGGCTGGAGAAGGGCGAGTTCCAGGCCGGCTTCTTCATGAACCCCACCGGGCTGGAGCAGGTACGCGAGGTGGCTCTCGCCGGCGAGCGCATGCCGCAGAAGGCGACGTTCTTCTATCCGAAGCTGCCCACCGGGCTGGTCTTCCAGGACCTGTCCGGCTCTGCTGTAGAACGCACCACTCGCAAGAGCATCCAGGGGAGGATCACCATGAAGAGTCGCACTCATCGGGGCAACGGGGTTCGTGGGGTCGCAACTCCTGAACGAGGCGCTTGAGCCGGCGGGCATGAAGTCACGGCCATCGTCCGCCGTCCGGAGCGGCTGCCGGAGCACGCCGAACCTGACGGCCAAGCAGGTCGACATCATGGACGTCGACGCCCTCGCCGGCCCTTCTAGCCGGTCACGAAGCGGTCATCGCCGCCTTCAACCCCGACCGGACGATGCCGGGCGACGTGTTCGAGCGGATGGTGGCGGGGGCCAAAGTCGATCATCGCGGCCGACCAAGAAGTCCGGCGTCAAGCGGCTGCTGGTGGTCGGGGGCGCCGGGAGTCTCGAGGTCGCGCCCGGCCAGCAAGTGATCGATCAGCCCGGCTTTCCGCCGGAATGGAAGGCCGGGAGCCGGGGGCACCGGCAGTTCCTGTACCTGCTCAAGGAAGAGCCCGATCTGGACTGGACGTTCCTCAGCCCCGCGGCCATGCTCCAGCCCGGCGAGAGGACCGGCACGTTCCGGCTGGGCGGCGACCAGATGCTCGTGGACGACAAGGGCGAGTGCCGCATCTCGACGGCCGGACTACGCTGTGGCGATGATCGACGAGCTGGAGGACCCGAAGCACACGCGTAGCGCTTCTGCGTGGCGTACTAGGGGAGCTGAGGCTCGCCGGCGCGGACCGCCCGGCGCGCAGCGCCCCGGCTCGGTCGGGGGGGCTACGCGGGCTCCTCGAACGGCTCGATGCGCAGCGGCGCGGCCATCGTCGCCCAGCTCCATGACCACGCCTTCCAACCACACGTCGCCGTCGGCCACTTCGAAGCGGACCGGCAACTGGGTCACGAAGCGCTCGATGACCAGTTCCTTCTTGACGCCGATGACCGAGTCGCGGGGGCCGCACATGCCCACGTCGGTCATGTAGGCGGTGCCGCCGGGCAGGATGTGGGCGTCGCCGGTGCGGACGTGCGTGTGCGTCCCGACCACCGCGCTGACCTGGCCGTCCAGGTACCAGCCCATCGCGACCTTCTCGCTGGTCGCTTCCGCGTGCAGATCCACGAGCACGTTGCGTACCCCGTGCAGTTGCTCCAGGGCCTCGCCGACCACCTCGAACGGTGACCGCGCCGGATAGAGATAGAGGTGGCCGCTCAGGTTGACGACCCCCAGCCGGCCGGCGCGGGTGTCGACGACGGTGACGCCCCTTCCCGGGTTGGAGCCCAGGAAGTTGAACGGCCTGATCACCCGGGGCTGCTCGTCGAGGTACCGGTAGGTGTCTCGCTGCTTCCAGATATGGTTGCCGGTGGTGATGACGTCCACGCCGGCGCTGAGCAGCGCCTCCGCGTGGGCGGGCCTGATGCCCTTGCCATCGGTGGCGTTCTCTCCGTTGGCCACCACGGCGTCGGCGCCGTAGCGCTCCTTGAGCGCCGGGAGCTTGGCGATCAGGGCCTCGCGGCCCGGTTTCCCCACGACGTCGGCAAAGAACAGGATGATCATGCCCAGGAGTTTACCCCAGTTGAGCTCCCGCGCGGCCTTCACCGGCGCCCCGCCAGGACCCGCCTTTGGTCTCATGGGCCACCCTTGGACGGTGCTCCTAGCCTCGACCCGTAGTCAACCGCTAGGACGAGGAGGAGGCCATGATGTCGAAGGAGATGTTCGTGGAGGGGCGCACGGAGCGCGGGCTCGGGGCGCACCGCTACCGGGCGAAGGCCGGCAGAGGCGGCCCGTGGGAAGCGGTGTTGTCGCCTGCATAGGGGCGCCGCCGCTGATCGCTCTGACGACGGCGCTCAGCCTGCTGGCACTGCTCTTGTGCGCGTTCTTCGTGCCGGGGTTCGTCCTCCGGGCCGAGGCGGACACGACCAGTCCCCACGACGCAGCCCGCCCCGGCGGCGACCCCAGCGACCCCCGCCCAGCCGGCCCCGGTGGAGCCGCCGCCCGGACGGGCGTTGGTCACCTTGCCCTGGGGCGACGGAGCCGGAGAGGTGGGCCTCGTGCAGCCGGGCGAGGGGCTCACGCGCGGACCGGAAGCGCTGGCGGTCGCGCCCGACGGGCGGATAGCCATACTCGACTCGGTGAACTCGCGTCTGGTCCTTCTCGCCGGCGACGGGTCGTTCGCGGCGAACGTTCCTCTGAGTCTGTCCCAGCCGCGCTTCCTGGCGGTCGACAACGATCTGCTGTACGTGCTCGACGCCGACTCCGACCGCAAGCTGGTCTGTCTCGACTGGCAGGGCGCGGAGGTCCGCGGCGCTCAGATACCCGCGGTGGACGACGCGGTCACCGGTTTGTTCGCCACGGACGGCGGGCCCTGCGTCGAAGTGGCCCACGACAAGGTCTTCGTGGTGCGAGTTCAAGGACGAAGCGGCGGGCTCGGGAGGGGCGAAGCGTGCGGCGGCGGCCCTCCACGCGCTCGCCGGCCGGCCCATCGACCGCGACCTGGGCAAGGCGGCGAAGATCACCTTCAAGCCCAAGGAAGGCGTGAAGCTCAAGCGCTTCAAGGTCGACAAGACGAGCCTCGAGGCCATCCAGGCGCAGACGGCCGGGCTGTCGCTCCCGGCAGAGCGCGAGGTCGAGCACCTCGTGTCGCTGGATGGCGACGGAAAGGGCGGGCTCATCATCGGCGCCCGCCTGCTCCGAACAACAGGGCGACACTGAGGGCGCGCCTTCGCTGATCATCGGGCGCGTGTCCGGCTGCGGACCAGCCCGGGGCCGCTACCGTCATGACCGACACCCTGACGCTCTCCGACTCCCCATTCGCCTACCTGGGCCAGCCCTACGTGGTCGCTCCCGACGGGCGCATATTCCAGCCGGTCGGCAGTGACGCGGGCTACGCCATCCTGGTCCACTCCCTGCCCGTGACTGCCGCCACCGAGGAGGTGCGGCCATGACTCCTGTGTCCCGCAGGGCGATCACGCACCTGCGTCGCCGGACAACTGCCCATCCGAGCCGGCCTGGCGGCCGCCTGTCTGGGGCTCGCGGCAGGCGCGCTCTTCGCCCTCGGCCCAACGGCAGCCTCCGCCCAGGCGGCCATCCCGTCGATCACCCGCGCTGAGATCATCGCCCGGGCAGAGTCGGCCATAGGAACCGACTACACCTGGGGACAGGAGAGTTGGACTCCCGGACACCGCCAGCGGCGACGGCCCAGACTGCTCCGGCCTACGGCCTGAAATGCTGGGAGGTGCCGAAGACCCTCTACTACCAGGAGGAGAATGGCGCAGAACGCCACCATCTCCCCCCGCTACACCAGCTACTCGTTCTACAACTGCCAGGGCCCCTGGTACGAGTTGAGCAGTCGCTCTCTCCTCCAGCAAGGAGACATCCTGGCCAAGAACAACGGCACCTCCGGCCACGTGACCATCTATGCCGGGGGCGACGCCTGGAACTCCCCGATCATCTACGAAGCCCCGGGTACCGGGCTCAAGATCCGGAGGATCAGCCGCTATCTCGGAAGCGAATACAAGCCCATCCGGCGGGAGTCGCTGAGCGATTCCGGCATTGTCCTCGACAACCCCACTGCCAAGAGCGTCGGGGGCACGGGCGTCGGCGGGTAACTGGACACGTTCCACGAATGTCCCAGGCTACTACGGCGACGACTACCAGGTGCACGGCCGCCACCTCGGACACGGCGTGGGCGCGGTGGACACCGCGGTTTCCCTCCACCGGCTACTACGAGATCTTCCTGCGCTGGACCGCGGCGACGGACCGCGCCTCGGCGATCCTTGTGACGGTCAACACTCCGGCCGGGCAATACAAGCGGTACATCGACTCAGCGGATCAACGGCTCCCGCTGGTTCTCGCTCGGACAGTACTCGTTCCGGGCCGGCTATGCCCCTGCGACCGGCGGCATCACCATGTACGCGACCGGGGCCGACGGGTACGTGGTCGCCGACGGGGTGATGTTCGTCCCGGCATAGTAGCGTTCCGGCTCCAATAGGGCCTTTCGGGCATGTGCGGTCCCGCTCTCAGGGCGGGACCGCACCGTTACTTGCCACAGGATTCATCGCGGTGTTCTTCTTCCTCGGCCGCTGCCTGTTGCCGGAGATCTTCTACCTCCTGACGAATGTCAACGGGCTTCGCCTGCCACTAGTGGCCCATCCTGGCCAGGCGGTAGAGTAGTGTCATTGCATCTCGGCTGTTGAGGAGGTGAGGTATGAGGCTATTCAGGCGGGAGTCGGCGCCGTGTGAAGTACGGGTGCTGCCAGGCATGGACATCATGGACGAGGACCATCATCAGGACGAGTTGAGCGCTGTGGCAGCCAATCTGGTGAGCGGCTATAGAGACTACGGCGACGCCCATCCCGCTATCCCGGTCACGATCCAGTTGCGGCGCGATCCGAAGAATCATCACGACCCGAACTCCGTCGAGTGTTTGATCGAGGGGCTAGTGGTCGGGCACCTCAACCCGGAGGCGGCGGCACAACTCCAAGACGTTCTTTGTGAGTGTGAAAAGAGGCACCAGAAGGCCGAGCTTCCGGGATTCCTGGACGGCGGAGCGATAGACGAGTACGGGACCCAGAGCGCTTGGAGCGTGAAGCTGGCCTAGGCGCGGTGGCGGTGTGAGCGGTGGGATCGACACACGCGCCGAAGTCCTCGTCCTTGGTCGGTGTTGGAGGCGTGGCCAGACAAACGGCGGCAGGACTGTCGCTCGCGCCTCAACGACGCCCACGGTACCAGTGACGTAACCGTTCGTAACTTTACGCGGCGCTTATACCCCGGCGCGTATATTGGCGAAAGACAGTGTGAAGGGCCGGCTGGAGGCCCGGAATAGGAGAGCTTCCATGATGAGAGGTAACTGGGACTTCCCCGGCGGAGGACCGTTTGAACAGCACATGAGTGGTGTCGGCATCGCCGGGATGGTCCTCATGATCATCCTGTGGATCGCCGTGATCGCGGCCATCGTGATAGGCATACGGATGTTGGTCGTGCACTCGCGACGCAACAACTGCCGCATCGCCGACCTCGGCCTCCGCGCCCGCCGGTGCTTACCCGGCAGGCCCTGCAGCAGGCCCCGCGCCAGCCGCGCCGTCCTTGCTGGCGATCCTCGAGGAGCGCTACGCACGAGGAGAGATCGGCCGCGAGGCATTCCTTCAGCAGAAGCAGGATCTTGGGCTGATCGCACCGGGAGCCGCTCCGACGGCCGGCTCCGCGCCCGCATCCACGGCGCCCGAGGCGACGAACTAGGCACCCCGTGACGGCCGGCTCCTTCCGGTCGTCCTGCACCCCAGAACAGGGGGGCTCCGCGCCAGCGGAGCCCCCCTGTTCAGTTTCTCGAAGCTGCCGCGTTCAGCGATGCGGCTGCGCGCGCTCCGCAGACGGGTGACCTCCTACTTGAGGACACCGACCAGGTCGATCGCATCCACGCTGATGAACTTGCCCGCGGCGTCGCTCGGGCTTCGGGTGATGGTCACCTTATGCTCGCCCCAGGGAAGGATCCCGGTGGTCCACACCTTCTGCTGGTAGGCGGCTGTGGAGCCGGCGAGGTCGACAGTCTTGGCCGTGCCTCCGTCCAGAGACACGAGGGCCTTGCTCAGTGTGGTCCCCTTCGTCGCGATCCAAACGAGGTAGCTGCCCTCGAAAGTGATCGTGACGGAGGCTCCGCTGGTGCTGGACCTCAAGTAGCTGCCGCCGGACGCTCCCGAGGCCGTGAACGTCGCCCAGGCGCCCGTGTAGTCCAGCGTGGCCGTGCCCTGCTGGTAGCGGGGCGGCGCCTGGGCGATAGTACCCCGGATGTCGAACGCATCGACGGAGACATTGTAGTCGGGCTGCGTAGGCGCTGAGCTCTTGCCGGTCCACGCGATGGTGACGGTGTGCCTTCCGGACGGTAGCGTCCCCGTGTCCCAGACCTTCCCGTACGTCGCGCTCGTACCGTACAGGTCTACCATTCCCTGGTCCACGCCGTCCACGTATACCTCGGGCTTTGCCGTACACCGGGCTCTTCTTGCCCAGCCAGGCCAGATAGGTGCCGTCAAAACTGACCGTGCACGACCCTTTTCCGTCCGTGTAGCGGAAACTGCCGCCTGAGGCCCCGGTCGCGGTCGTCGCGGTCCAGGTGCCGAGGTAGAACAGACCAGTGTTGTTCTGCTCGTAGTGGTTGAGGGGCGGGGGCGGGGGCGCGGGAACAATGCTCCCGTCGATATTGAATCCATCGACGCGATGTACTTGCCGGCGGTGTTGCTCGAGTCCCAGGAGATGGTGACGGTATGCTCGCCCGAAGAAAGCGTTCCCGTGTTCCAGACCTTCTGCTGATACGCCACAGCCGAAGCCGCCAGGTTGACCTGCTGGGCCGTTGCGCCGTCCAGAGACACCAAGGCTTTGCCGAGGGTGGTACCCTTCGTCGCTATCCACTCGAGATAGGTGCCGTTGAAGTTGACCGTCACCGACGCCCCGCTGGTGTTCGCCCGCCGGTAGCTCCCGCCGGACGCTCCCGAGGTGCTCAAGACCGTCCAGTTGCCCGTGTAGCCGAGGTCCCCATCGTTCTGCTCATAGTGGTTGAGGCTGCCGTCCTTGATCACGCTGAGGATCAGGGTCGACCTTAAGCCCACGCGCGACCGGAACGTGCGGGCCGAGATGGTCGCCGTCCCGGTGGAGCCGGTCACCCGCAACTTTCGGGCGTGGCTGGCTGGGTCGGCGGTGTCCCGCTCGATCACGTCCACCTGAGTGATCGTCGTCCCGACGCCCAGGGCGAGCTCTGAAGCGAGGGTCGTCGGCGACATCGTGACGGTCCAGGCGTACCCGGGATTCGTGGACGGGGCGGTAAGGCTCCAGGGGTCGGGCTGCGCGGGCTCATACGCTGCCCCGCCGGTGTCGGACCAGGCGGAGTTGGTCGTGTAGCCGCCAGAGTGGCCGGAGAAGTGAGCGGCGATGAGCTTGCCGCTGTAGGTCAGCACCACTCCCGCCGTCTCTTGAGCGGCTTGGGTGGCGTACGGGTACGAGGCTTCGAAATTGTAGCCGACGTAGTTCATATCACGGGTGTCGTCATACGGCACGGCGCCGCTATGCGCAGCGATGTAGGTGCGAGCGGCCACATCCTGGGCCTTGACCGCCTCGGGCGCGTAGTAGGACGTGCTGCTCGGCACCGCCCAGCTCGGGGATATCTCCGATACTCCCGCCACAAACTTGTCGATGGGCAGGACGTTGTGCACCTTGACCTGGCCGCTGGCCGTGTCCGGCATCACCCGTATGAAGCCCCAGTAGGAGCGGACTTTGGACCAAGCGGTCATGTTGGAGGGGGTGACCGTCACCCGGCCGCCGTCGGAATCCGGCTTGAGATCCACATAGGTGTAGGTGGTATCGGATCCGCTCACCTGCACCTTGCCGCCGTTGTAGACCAAGGTGATGCTGTCGCCCACTGCGAGCGAACTGATGGTCGCTCCCGTCGAGTCCACGAGAGTGGCCGGTGTGACCGCGGCCGTGAGCCGTACTGAGGCGAACGTGTCCACCCCGGTGGTGATGCGCACGGTGATGATCTCTCTGCTTGGCGCCACCGACGACACCGTCGAAAGCGTCGTCCCTGGATAGTAGAAGGCGAGGATCTCCTGGTAGGTCTTGCCCAACCGGGCCCCCTGCCAGGCTCCCCACTGGCTCATCCCCTGCCCCTGTCCGTTACCGCGGCCCGAGATGACGAAGTCGCCGGTCGCGGCCGATGCGGCGGGGGCAAACGCGAGGCCGGCGAGAATACCGGCCGCCGCGAGAGCGAGCACGAGCCGCGTCATGCGGTGCGCGCGAGCTTTCGGTATCTCCATTGTGAATCTCCTCCGTCATTTGCGGCGCGAGGACGGCTAGCCTGCGGAAGTCCCCAATCGATGCCGTGAGCACGATGGGCGCCACTATACACCCTGGCTGGACGCGGCGACCAGTTACCCGGAGAGCCGGGCCGGCCCGCCGGGCACGCTCGGGACCGGCGACCGGCTGCGGCTAGGAGCGCTTGAAAACCGCGCGCAGCATGTCCTTGACTTCGGCAAGCTCGGGCGACTTCATGAGTTTCGACGCGAAGAGGTACGTGAATATCCCTGCCAGCAGGCCGACGACCACGCGGACCGCGTTGCCGCTCGTCGTCTCGCCCACGAGGCGGGTCAGACCGTAATCCACGGCCCAGATCACGACCCCCATTGCCGCCGAAGCCGCTACCACGCGCACAAAGGAGCCGGCCAGCTCGCCGAGCCCCATCGGACCGATCTTCCTGCGAAGCAGGTAGAGCAGAACGAAGAAGTTGATCGTCAGGGCGACGGTCGTCCCCAGGGCCAACCCTCCCACTCCGAGGAACTGCATGAACAGATAGGAGAGCCCGATGTTCACCACGACCGTGGTCACGCTGATCTTCACGGGAGTTCGCATGTCGTGATGGGCATAGAAGACGCGGGTCAGCGTGTCCCTGCCGGCATATACGTAGAGTCCCAGCAGAAGGAACAGCAGCGCCCACGCGGTCCGGTCGGTGTCCTCGGCGGTGAACTTCCCGTGCTCCAGTATCAATCCGATGATGGAGTAGCGAAGCAAGATGAAGCCCACAGTGCACGGGATGAGCAAGAACGCCATCAGCCGCAACGCGAAGGACAGCGTGGCCTTCACACGATCGGGCGCCTTCGCCGCCACCTGCTCCGAGAACAGGGGGAAGAGGGGGACGGTTATCCCGGCGACGAACAGTCCGAGGGGTACCTGGAAGAGTTTGTCCGCATAGCTCAGGCTGGAAACGGAACCGGTCTCGAGCGTCGAACCGAGGATCTGGTCCGAGAAGATGGAGACGGCCCCCACCGCCGAACCGATGAGCACCGGCCACACCATCCCGGCCGCCTCGCGCATGGCCGGATCCCTCCACTCGACGCGGGCCCTGTAGTGCACCTCTTGGTCGCGGATGCCGAACAACACGACGGCAAGCCCGACCACCCAGCCCACCGTGGTGCCGACCGCGAGCGAGGTTATCCCAACCGAGCCGGCGAAGGCGACGGTGACGAGCAGCGTGGCCGCGGTGCCTACCGCCGGGGCAAAGGCGGCCACTGCGAACCGGCGGAGGGAATTGAGCATCCCGGTGACCAGTCCGGTCAACCCAGCGAACGAGAAACCGATCATCAGGATCCGGAAGAGGTAGACAGCCAGGTCCTTGGTCTCGGAGTCGAACCCGAAGCCGACGAGAGGGATGATCCAGGGAGCGATCACGATAAGGACCACCGTGAGGGCGATCAGCACCAGACAGGCGACCTTGCCCATGTTCACGAACAGGCCGAGGGCCTCCTTCTTGTGCCCGGTGGCGATCCGGTGGCTGAACATGGGAACGAAGGCGGCGACCAACGCGCTGCTCACCACGAGAACCAGAAGGTACGGGACTTTGTACGCCAGGAAGAACGCGTCGGTCTCTGCCTGTGCGCCGAAGAGGTAGGCCACCACGACGTCGCGGACCAGGCCCAGGAGCCTCCCGGTGAACGTCGCGGCGACGATTATGAGGGCGGCCCTGCCCACGACCGCCCGCACCGAACTGGCAGCCTGGAAGCCGGCGGCCCCGGAATCCGGGCTCTCGAGACCGGCGCCGTCCGCCACCTCACCGACGGCGGGCGCGCCGGTCTCGTCCGGATCTCGAGCGGAGGGAGGCTTCAAGCGCCCTCGCCCTTCTCTCCGCCGGCCGCCGTCTCGGGCGCCGCGCCGAGGACCCGGTAGACGTAGCGGGGCAATACGAGTTGTCTCTGCAGCCTCCTGGGTTCGCGGACCAGACGGTAGAGCCATTCCACTCCCGCTCTGCGCACCCAGTCCGGGGCGCGTGCGGTCTCGCCCGCCCAGACATCGAAGCTTCCTCCGACCCCAAGAGCCACAGCGGCCCCCCATTCATCTCGACGCCGAAACAGGAGCGTCTCCTGTTTCGGCGCCCCCATCGCGACAAACAGGATGGCCGCTCCCGCGGCGCGGACGGCGGCGACCACCGAGTCTTCGTCGGCGGACGAGAAGTAGCCATCACGACTGCCGGCGACCTGAAGACCGGGCAGGCTCAGCCGCTGCCGCCGGGCCGCCTCTTCGGCGACTCCCGGCCGGCCGCCCAGGAAGTAGACGGGGGCTCCCGTGGCCGCGGCCAGCTCGAGGACCCGCCGGGCCAGATCGATGCCGGCCACCCGCTCCGGACCGGGCTCGAGCGCCGAGCCGGGCTCCAGGCCGCGGCGGGCCGCCCACACCGCTCCCACGCCGTCGGGATAGCTGAGATCCGCGTTCCGCAGAGCTTCGGCGGCGGCGGGGTTCTTGAGGGCCTCCATCACCAACTCCGGGTTGAACGAGACAGCGATGGCGGTGCGGCCGGGGAGTGCCGCCGCGGCCGGGTCAGGCGAACCATCCGCGGCGGCAATGGCCATCACCCACCGGGCAGCTTCTTCCAGCCCCACCAGGTCCAGCCGGAAACCGAGCACAGTGACGGCGGGCCAGGCCGAGCCCGGCCGGGGCGCCGCCGCCAGGTCCCTGCCTCGCGTCATCTCGGTCTCCGGGCCATCCCTGACCCCAGCCGCCGGTCGTGCCGCAATCGCCCTGGCATACACGGCCAACATAGTGCAGGCGGCAGCGTGTGAGGAGAAGTCCGCCGCTACGCGTCTCCTACCGGCCTCTCCCATGCGCTCGCGGAGATCCTGGTCGAGCAACAGTTCCGCGATACGGGCTGCCAGTGCGGCAGCGGTCGCGGCCCGGTCACGCTCCCTCTTCACCAGGAACCCGGTCACTCCCTCATGCACAGCTTCCGGCACGCCGCCGACTGCGGTCGCTACCACGGGCAGACCCATCGCCATCGCCTCGAGCACCGAGATCGGTACTCCCTCGTATTCGGAAGTCATCACGAACACGTCGAAACGCGCCAGCGCCGGCCACACCCTCCGCACCTGGCCCAGGAACTCCACCCGGTCGCTCAAGCCCTTCTCGGCTGCCCGACGCTCCAGCCGGTGGCGCTCGGGGCCGTCACCGACGATGAGCGCCCGTGCGTCCGGTACCCTCTCTTGCAGAAGCGCCAACGAGTCGAGCAGCAACCCTAGATCCTTCACCGGGACCAGGCGCGCGACCGTGCCAACCACCCCAGGGGCGCCGGCGCCGCCTGGACCCGGGGAGGAGGCTACCACCCGGGTGGGCACGGCATGGGGCAGTTCGATACCAGGGTGCACCACGTGGATCTTCGACCAGGGCACGCCGTTCTCCACCAGCCTGCGCGCGAGATCATCTGAGACGCAGCAGAATCCGTCGACGACCGCGCGGGTGAGACGGTTGATAAGGGCGTAGCCTTGGGACTTAGCCACGTTCGAATAGTCCAGGTTCAGATCGGAGTGGACGGACGTAAAGAGGAGCGGCCGCCCGGGCACGGTCGCAAGCACCACGCGTGCGGGCAGATTGGCGCGCATGCCATGAGTGTGCACTACCTGCCAGTCCCCCGAGGTGATATGCCGGCGAAGCGCCGGAAGCACCCGGACATCATAGGGGTGACTCATGGGAAGGACGGCGTAGGGCAGACCGCGGCGGGCGGCGGCGCGTGCCAGCCCGCCGGCGCCAAGACACAGCAGTTGCGCGTCGCAGCCTTGCGCCCGCATACCTGTCAGCAGGGGCAGCAGGTAGCTCATGGCCCCGCCGGTATCGTCACCCCCGATGACATGCAGGACGCGGAGCCGGTTCAATCCGCCGCCTCGCTTCGTTCCGCCGTCCTTGCCTCGAGCGCCGCGGAGGTGACCAGCCCGGCGAGGAACCAGTACTCCACGCCCACGGAGAGGGTCTCCCAGTCGGCCTCGAAGGCGTTGGCCACAGCCACCGCGAGGAAAGCGCCGAACATGCCCGCGGTGAGCGCCTTCAGGTAGGGATCACTTGTGAACCGATGCCCCCGCACCAGCCCCTTGGCGCCCCTCAGAAGCAGCCACAGGAAGAAGACGAGCAGCAACAGCCCTCCCTCGGCCGCCATCTGGATATAGAAGTTATCCACCCACAGAGCCCAGTAACCGAACATGTAAGCGGCGGTGCCGCCGAAGGTGCCCAGCCCTACTCCAAAGAGGGGGTGATCCAGGATGTGGTGGAGAGAGACGTCCCACCGGTAGAGCCGCCCCAGCCCGGCGCTGCTCGTCATCGCGTACGTGCTGGTGAAGGCGAACAAGAGCCGCTCGACGAACACCCGCGGTGCTGCGAACCAGGCGACGGCCCCGGCGGCCAAGACCGCGACCAGGTATCGCCGGTAGGCAAGGACGACCATGGCCAGGAGCCCCGCCACCAACCCGAGCCAGGCGCCCCGGCTGAAGGTGACTGCAAGCCCGGCCAGCTGCACGAGGCACACCGCCGCGAGGAGGACACGGCGCACCCCCTGGAAAGCCCTGGAGAGGGCCAGACTACCCGAGATCAACGCGCCCATCGCCAGCAACGCGCCCAAGACGTTCGGGTTCTGCACGACCGAGTACGCGCGCACGGCGATGCCGGTCTCTCTCGCATCGAGCCAGACCCCCGGCATGGGAGCGTGGGTCAGGTATTGGTAGAGCCCGTGGAGCGCGAGTGTGGTGCAGGTCAGAAGGAACACCGCTATCGTCGCGCGCACCCAGCGGCGGTTCTTCGGAAAGAGAAAGCCGATGAAGTAGAACAGCATGGGCTCGAAGAGCACCCGGAGCCCGTAGAGTGCCACGTCGTTCGGGACTTTGCGCACCACCATAGAGCCTATCGCCGCGGCCAGAGTGAGGAGGAGGGGCAGAGCGATGGGCACCGCGCGTAGAGAGCGCCCGGCCCAGTACGAGCACCGACCACAGGAGCAGCCCGACCGAGACCACGAGAAGGGCATCGTCCCACAGCGGGCCCAGCCCGCCTTGGGCGCCCCGCGCAGCCCAGTCAAGCAAGGGAAAGGTCGCAACGACAAGGAGGATCACTTCCGGGCGCCAGAGCACGAGGCCGGCCGCCGCGAGAGCGAACGCGAGAGCCAGCACGGTCCTGGTTCCGCTCCCCGGCGCCGCCCCGGCCAGCACCCCGGCGACGGCGCAGAGGAGCATGGCAAGCCAGGTAGCGCGGCCGATGCCGGCCAGGCTGGCGGAGACCGCGCGGGCGGCGGTGCGGCTATCGCCGGCGGCCTCGCCCTCGCCGGAGGTCGTTCGTCTCCTCCTTGCCAGCCGGGCCGTGGCGCTCTCGCCGACAACCGCCCGCGCCGACGGCCCCGCTAGCGCGAGCAGCAGGCCCGCCAGGATCAAGGACGATAGACACCAGCACCCGCGAGGAGAGCATGCCGCAACCGAGTCCCACCAATCCGGCGCCGGCCAGGCGAAGCCAACCGCCCCCGGCGAAGACGGACGACGGCGCCGCGGCGGCCGCGGCCTGAAGTGTCCGCCCGGCGACTCCGCCCGCAAGGAGACTCCGCGAGGACGAGCCGTCCTCGAGCCTCGGGGGAAGCGATCCGTCCCGCGCCGAAGACCCGGCTGCCGGCTAGAGCCGCTCCGGAAGCCTGGGCAGCCCGGCCGAGACTCCCACCGGTGGCGGACCAGCGCGCAGCCCGGCTGACCCACCCAGAGGCGGCCCGAACAGACCGATAGGAGAGGGAACTCTCAACGGCTTTCATGCCGGTGCTCCATAACGAACGCGCTCGATCTCGAGCCGGCGCGCTACTTCAGAGCCTCCGCACCCCACACGACCTTCGCAATCGTGGTCTGGGCTTCGTATCCAGGACCAAAGAGCTTCACCTGGGTCCCCACCCGAGCCGCGATTCTTCCGATATGCACCGTCGAGTCGGAGACGGTGCCCTCACCCAGCACCACGTAGGTCAGGTCGCTGTGGGTCGCGGAGGCGAAGGTCTTGAACTCTCCCTCGGTGGTCAAGAACTCCTCCATGCTGGGGGCGACCTGGACGCTCTGCACCATCGCCGATGACACTGCCCCCCATGTCCCTGACCGTGCCCTTCGTCTGCAGTCCGGGGACGAGCACCTGGTCGACCCGGCTGGCGACGAAAGTGACCTTCACGGGAACGGTCTCCACGCTGCCGCCGCCGGTCAGACGGACCGCGGCGAACACGACCACGGCCACGATGACCACGAGCACTATGAGGTCCACGATATTGACCTTGCCGAACAACCGGCCTCGGTCGTCAAGAATGCGGCTCAACACACCATCCTTCAGCAACTCCCGCCCCTGGCCCACTTCCCGGAATTCTATCTGAATAAGCTGGGGTTTGCGTTTCCACTACCGCCTCGGCTAGAGTCGAGCCCAGGAGACCGTCCACCCAAGGAGCGCCGCTAAGCCGTGTCCCGTCCCTCGGTGTTCGTCACCTTCGGCACCCGGCCGGAGGCCATCAAGATGGCTCCCGTGGTGCTGGAGCTTCGGCGTCGCGGGCGATTCGAGGTGTTCGTCTGCCTCACCGGGCAGCACCGGGAGATGCTCGACCAGGTGGTCGAAACGTTCTCCCTCCCCGTCGACCACGACCTGCGGATCATGCAGGAGAAGCAGAGTCTCGGCCACATCACCTCGGCCGTGCTCAGGGGCATCGACCCGGTGCTCGAGGCCGTGCGGCCCGACATCGTGCTGGTCCACGGCGACACCACCACCACCTTCGCCGCCGCTCTCGCCGCGTTCTACCGGATGATCCCGGTGGCCCACGTGGAGGCCGGGCTGCGCACCAACGACATCTACAGCCCCTACCCGGAGGAGATCAACCGCCGGCTTGCCGATCGCCTGGCCCTCATCCATTACCCGCCCACCATGGCGGCTGCCGAGGCGTTGCGCGTCCGAGGCCGTCGCCGAGAAGAACCTGCTGGTCACCGGCAACACCGTCATCGACGCCCTGCTGGCGACCGCCGCCATGGCGGCGCCGGCGATCGAGCCCCGGCTGGCCGAGGCGCTCGGCCGGCCCGGCCCGAAGGTCCTGGTGACCGTCCACCGCCGGGAGAGTTGGGGCGTGCCCATGGAGCGGGTGGCGCGGGCCATCGAGCGGGTGAGTGCCGAGATGCCGGACGTCACCTTCATCTTCCCCATCCACCTGAACCCGGTGGTGCGTAAGACCTTCAAGGAGATACTCGGGCCCGGTCGGCCAGGTAGTCTTCTGCGAGCCGCTCTCGTACCTGCCCTTCGTCCACCTGATGAAAGCCGTCGACGTGGTCATCACCGACTCCGGCGGGCTGCAGGAGGAGGCGCCATCCCTGGGCAAGCCGGTGCTGGTGATGCGGGACACGACGGAACGCCCGGAGGGCATCGCCGCGGGAACGGCGTTGCTGGTGGGCACCGACACGGAGGCCATCGCCTCGCGAACTGCTCGCGCTGCTGAACGACCGGGCTGCCTACGACGCGGATGGCGCAGGCCATCAACCCGTACGGGGACGGCCGCGCGGCTCGAGCGCATCGCCGACCACCTGGAGTTCCATTTTGGTACTGCGAGCCTCACCGCCGGAGCCGTTCGCTGCAGCCCGGCCGCCTGCCCGTAGAGCGGCGCCGCCGCTGAGGCACGGCCGGCGCCGGCCCGACACCTGCCCGCTACTCGCGGCGGCGCCGCGCGATAAGCGCGGCCGCGGCGCCCGCTCCCACGCCGTTGTCGATGTTCACGGCCACAAGCCCGGGGCTGCAGCTCTGCAGTATCGAGTAGAGCGCGGCGGTCCCGTCGCCGCCGAGCCCATAGCCGGTGGAAGTGGGGACGCCGATGACCGGCACGTCCACCAGTCCGGCGACCACCGACGGCAACGCGCCCTCCATCCCGGCCACCACCACCAGCACGTCGGCGCCGCTCTCGATCATCCGGGTGAGCGGCTCCAGCAGACGGTGGACGCCGGCCACGCCGGTGTCGTAGCCCCGCTCCACCCTGCACCCCATGTGGGTGATGACCAGCGCGGCCTCCTCGGCCACCGGGATATCGGAAGTGCCGGCGGTCAGCAGGCCCACGCAGCCGCCCGGCTCCGGAGCCCGGTAGTCCGGCGTGTACGCGGCCAGCACCTCGGCGGTCGCATCTGTACGTGAAGGTCAGACCCTCCACGGGCCCGACGGGCACCGCGGCGTGCGGACGCGGCTGGCGGCGCAGGTGCGTCCGCCTCGGCGAGCGCTGCGTCTCCGACCTCGCCGGTGAGCGCCCGCCGCAGCCGTTCCGCCCGCTCGGGCTCCAGCCGGCTGACCAGGGCGAGCCCCCTGTCGGCCAGGAAGCGGCGCACGATCATCTTCGAGGTCGGCGTCCCGCTTGCGGGGCGCGTAGACGACTTCCGGGACGCCCTTGCGGAGGTCGCGGTTCACGTCCAACCGGGCGAACTCGCCCAATTGGGTCACCTGGAGCAGCCGCAGCTTCTGCAGAGCGTCCTCGAGACCCGAGATCGCCGGACGAGCAGCCCCTCGAGCAACCGGCGCAGATCGTGACTGTGGTTGGCCGGCTGGCTCATAGCTTGAAGACCTTTCGTGCGTTGTCGCCGCAGACGGCCGCCTGCGCCGCCGGAGGCAGCGCGCTCAGCCCTGCGCGGTACCGGGCCGGCGAAAGCAGGGCGTAGTCGCTGCCGAAGAGCAGCTTGTGCGCCCCGCGGTCGCCTCGACCGCGCGGTAGATCGCCCGCGTCGTAGAGGTACGGTACGGCCGAGGTGTCGTAGTAGACGTCGGCGAGGACCTGCCGCAGCTCAGGCATGGCCTCGTAGAAGAAGGTCCCCCCGCCCATATGGGCGAACACGATCGTCAGCCCGGGATAGGCGGCGGCGCAGGCGACGCACGCCGCGGGACCGAAGGCGCTCTTGCCCAGGATACTCGTGCCCCACCGGCTCGTTGGAGTGCAGCAGCAGCGGCAAGCTCGCGCTCTCGCGGAGCACGGCCGCCACTCCCGCCAGCGCGGTCGAGATCCTCCGACGTGCCGGCCGGGGCCAACTCGCCGCAACCCCGCATCCCGGCATCGAGACAGCGCTCCAACTCAGCCGCGGCTCCCGGCTCTCTGGGGGACACGCAGGCCAGGCCGGCGAGCCGGCCCGGCCAGGCGGCCACCGCCTCCAGCACGTAGTCGTTGACCATCCGGCAGAGGCCCTGGTCGCGAAAGGGGAAGCCGAAGACGATCGGACGGCGCCACCCCGGTCTCGTCCATCTCGGCGACCACTTCCTCGGCCGTCGCCATCCGCGCCCGCGGAGTCGGCGTACAGAGCGGCAAAGCGGTCGTCTCGAGGGAGGTAGGACTCCCGCTCGCGCGATCATCTCCGGGGGGAAGATGTGCACGTGGGCGTCCACCCAGACCGGCTCCGGCGCCCGCGAGTCGCCCGGCAGACCCTCCGGCTCGGCGCCCCGCACTCGCGCCGGGTCGCTTCGTCCTTTGTGGGTCCCGCTCATGCCGGGGTCAGACGGCGGCGGTGAGGAGGATGGTCTCCACCAGCTCCTCGTAGGAGATGCCGGCCGCCCGGGCCTGCGCGGGCAGGTCGGACAGCTCGGTCATGCCCGGCAGCGTGTTCACTTCCACGAACCAGGAGGTACCGCCTCTCGTCCACCATCATGTCCACCCGCGAGTAGCCGCGGCAGCCGATGGCCCCGAAGACGGCGATGGCGGCCTGCTGGGCCCGGGCGTAGACGCCGGGCTCCAGCCGCGCGGGCAGGATGAACTCGGTCATCCCTTCCGTGTACTTGGCCTCGTAGTCGTAGAACTCGTTCTTGGGCACGAGTTGCAGGATGGGCAGGGCCTCCGGCCGGCCGTCCCGCTCGATCACGCCGACCGTGATCTCGGTGCCGGTGACGAACCGCTCGGCGAACATCTTCCCGAACTCGGCCGAGCCCGCTTCCAGGCAGCTCTCCAGCTGCTCGGCCGTCTTGCACTTGGAAACGCCCAGGCTGGAACCTTCCTGCACCGGCTTGAGCATCACCGGCAGACCCAGTTCAGCCTCGATCCGGCCGGCGGCAGTCGCCGGCACTCTCGCCGGCGAGCCACTTCGCAGTAGTCGGGAGTCGGCAGTCCGCTCGCCGCCACGACCTTCTTGGCGGCCACCTTGTTCATGCCCAGAGCCGAGGCCAGCACACCGGAACCGGTGTAGGGGATGCCCATCACCTCGAGCAGCCCCTGGATGGTGCCGTCCTCGCCGTAACGCCCGTGGAGAGCCAGGAAGGCGACTTCCACACCCGCCTCTTCGATGCGCCGGCCGACGTCCTGCAGGGCGTCGATCTCCACGGCGCGGTAGCCGGTCGCGCAGAAGGGCGCCGAGGCAGTTGCGGCCGGAGCGGAGCGACACCGGCGCGTTCGCCGGACATCCCGCCCATGAGCACGCCGATGGTCTTGGTCTTGAGAGTCTCGCGATCCATGGGGGGAAATGTACCACACGGCCCGCCGGCCTCAGTCCGGCCGCCCGCGGGGACCGCGACTGTCTACCCGGCCGCTACCCGGGCCCGCTCGGGCACGGTCACCTGGCCGCCGCCACCGGCGGAACGCGGCGGTGCTCTGGGCGCCGGCCTCGGCGACGTACAGAGGTCGTCGGCGTTGAGCCCGTCGGACGGGGCCGAGGCCCAACCGACGACGCACTCCACCCGATGCCCGTCCACCAGGTGCTCGCAGGCCTTGCGCCCCAAGGCCATGGCCAGGCTCTCGATATCGGTGGGGTCGGCCCACTCCGTGGCGGAGCCGCCATGGCGCCTCCCGTCCGGCCGGCGTCGATCTCGAACAGGAAGGCCACCCTTCCTCCGGGGAGCAGGAAGTGCTGCGCGTCGGGTCCCAGCAGGCGCAGTCCCGCGCCGGCTGACCGCCGCGATGATTCGCTGCGAGCTCTCCTCGCCGTAGTACGAGGCGGCCTCTTCGAAGCGGAGCACGCGCAGCACCACCAGCGCGAACCGCGAGCCGGTCGCCCGGAAGACGCCCAGCCGCAGCCGCACCGCGCGCTCGAGCGGCGCGCCGGTGTCGGCGTCGATGGTGCCCGTGCTGGCCGGGTCGGTCGCCCAGGCGCTACGCGGGCGAAGGAGTGCCGCGCCGCCCGTCTGTTCCGCCCGGCTCACCGACGAAGGTGAACGCAAGCCCGGCCCGCAGATCAGCCACCAGGATCACCTGGATCAGCGGCGCTGCTGCTCCACACCAGGAGGGGGAGGAGGATGGCGAAGTCGGTGAGGCACAGCAGGTACCCGAGCCGCCGGTCGTGGGCGAACTGGGCGCAGAGCCGCAGGACCCACAGCGAGTAGAGGACGACGAACACGACGTAGCAGACCCAGATCGAAGGTCGAGCGGATACCGGCGAGAGGGAGGCAGAGGAGCGCTACGAGGATCAGGAGCGGCAGTCTCGCCCGAGCCTTGCGCTGCTCGGTGAGACGGCGACCGGGGGCTGTACGCTGTGCTGTCCATGTAGTATCAATTGCAGTGTAAGAGAATTGCACAGCTTTTGCAATAGTTATTGCTAAATTTTTGGATTGAAATAGTGAAGCGTACTGCTCAGAGCGTACAGTCGTCCGCCACAGAGAGGACGCGGCATGGCAGCGGTGCTTTGGGGCGGCGGCTACGAGCCGCCGGCGGGGAGAGCGGCGGTCGGCTACGGAACGAGCAGAATCGGCACCTTGACGTGCCGGGCCACCCGGTCGCTCACGCTGCCGAGCAGCAGGTCCTTGGGCTCATCGCGGCCCCGGCGGCCCATGACCACGAGGTCGGCGCTGACTGTTCTCTATCTCGGTGAGGAGGCTCTCCGGGGCCGGGCCGACCACCACCTTGAGCTCGGCGCCCACGCCCGCCTGCCGCAGTAGGGCCACCGGCGGCCTCGAAGACCTTCTGGGCGTTGCCCTCGACGTAGGACTCGATGGCGCCGTACTCCATGTTCTGCCGGGCGAGCCAGTCGGGCACCGAGACGGCCGTGACCACCACGAGTTCGGCCGCATAGCGGACGACCAATTGCACCGCGACATCGAGCCCGCGCAGGGAGGCCTCGGTGCCATCGGTGGGAACGATTATGCGGGTGAAAATCATGGCCACCTTCCGAAGTCTGAGCTCGGTCAGCCGGGAAGGTGGAGGATACCGGGGTCGAACCGGCGACCTCCGCCGTGCAAAGGCGGCGCTCTCCCAACTGAGCTAATCCCCCACTGGAGACGTACCGGCATGTGCCGCTGGGAAGTCGATGGTGGGCCTAAGTGGATTCGAACCACTGACCTCATCCTTATCAGGGATGCGCTCTAACCAACTGAGCTATAGGCCCACGCCCGCGGTAGTTTACCGCATTCCTTGAATGACGGGAGAGGGGCTTGGGTATAAGCTAGACCGCGACAAACCGAGCGAGGATGTGATGCAAGGTTTCGAACGAGTCACCGTCTACGGCGTCAGTTTCGATGCGGCAAGCAAGCAGCCGATCGTCCTTCTCAAGGCCGAAGGACGCAACCTCTTCCTGCCCATCTGGATCGGCCACCCCGAAGCCGCGGCCATCCTCATGAAGCTTCAGAACGCCGACCTGCCCCGGCCGATGACCCACGATCTGCTGGCCAACGTCATCGGCCAACTGCAGGCGAGCGTCGCACAGCGTCCTCGTCACCGAGCTGCGCGACAACACCTTCTACGCCGTCCTGAGCCTCGACGCCGGCGGTCAGGAGATACGCGTCGACTCGCGGCCCTCGGACGCCATCGCCCTGGCCGTGCGCACCGACGCCCCCATCTTCGCCTCCGAGGTGCTGCTCGACGCCAACGGCATCGAGTTCGACCAGGAGATAGAGGACGTCGAAGAGATCGTCAAGGAGTTCAAAGACTTCCTGGACGAGGTGTCGCCGGAGGATTTCTCCGACGTAGCGGGCGGCGAACTGGCGGCCGCGCTGCCGTCGACACAGGCGGCGCCACCGTTGCGCCCGCGAGCAGCGTCCTAGGACTGGGGCGCCTCGGACTGTTCCTTCTCGCTCAGCGCCGCGGCTTCCCGCTTGGCCACCTGCAGGATGAGACTGGTAGACCTCCCGCAGCCCCTCGCTGGAGAGCGGACCCCGGTTGGCCCGGCAGAGGTAGGTGATGACCCAGTCTTCCTGGGCGGCGTCGTAGAAGCTGAGACCCTGGGCCTCTTTGTAGTCCTTGAGGCTCTTCACCAGCTTGATGCGCTTGTTGAGAGCTTCGAGGATCTTGACGTCGTTATCGGATATCTGCTCCCGGTACTGCTTGACCACCGGGTCGCTGGCTGCGTCCGCCACGTGTCCTCCTTCTCCTTCGCGGTGAGATGCGTAGGCTACCAGAAGCGGCCCGAAGCGTACACCGCGCACTCCTGGACGAAACGAGCGGCGATGCCGGGCGCTCCGGACAGGTGGATGAGCGCCCGCGAGCAGAGCAGGGAGCGAGTCGCCGCCCCTTCCGGCTGCTCCTCCGGAGGCTCCGCTGCGCTGCTAAGCACCAGGGGCGGGTCCCAGGTGGGCGCGGGATCGGGTACGTCGACGTCGGTGAGCACCCAGCCCGTGGCCCGCTGGCCCTCTCTCCAGCAGCGGGTTGTCGCGCACGGCCGGCACGTCGACATAGGCCGCGTCCTCCAGGTCCCAGAGGATCTCGCCTTCTCCCGGCAAGCACCCCGGCGAGGTCCACCGTCCTGCCCAGCGAGTCCTGCACCCGGTTGAGGAGAACCAGGAATCCGCCGCCCAGAGCCAGTGTGGGCAGGCCGGCGGCGATGCGCGTGCGCATGTCCGCAAGCAGCGACTGGTTCATCGCGATGTCTATCAGGCTGGAGGGCCAGACGGTGCCGGCGAGGACCAATCCCGCCGCCTCCGCGGGCAAGACCTCGTCCTCCACCAGATCGAGGCGGCGGATGCGCGCACCGGCGGCGCGCAGCACCTCGATGGAATCCCGGCTCCACGGAGTGAAGCCGGTACCTCCGGCGACCATCACCAGGGGGCCTTCGCTGCCCCGGTCGGTCAGCAGGTTCTGCGAGGCGAGGAACCCGCGCTGGCCGGCCAGGTCCGAGCAGGGCGCCCACGTCGACCTGCCGCTCGACCGCCTCCAGACAGAGCCTGGTCGAGAGGCAGACCCCACGCTCCCGGGGCGGGCGTGTCCCAGCCCGGGCCGTCCCCTTCGTAGAGACAGCCCGACGACGGGGATGGCCTCGACGGCGAGCGCGTCCCTGAGCACCTCGTAGTGGTCGCGGTCCGCCACCCCGGACATGCAGGACGCCGGCGAGGTTCAGCGAGGAGAGATTTGCCTTCACCCCGGCGACCAGGGCCTGGACGCCCGGCGCCCCATCTCCTGCAATCGAGGACGAGCACCACCGGGCAGTCGAGCGTGCGGGCGACGTCGGCGGGCCGCCACCGGGACGTCCATCAGGCCGGTCGAGCACTCCATGGCTGGCGGAGAGGAACGAGAGTTGGGCCGAACGGGTGGCCACGTCGTAGAGCCGGAGCAGGCTCTCCTCGTCGTAGAGGTCGGGGTCGAGAAAGGCGGTGCCTTCCCAGCGGTCCCAGCACGCGGCAGGCGTGAGCGGGCCCAGATGGTGATAGCGGACCTTCCGGCCGTGCGCCGTGACGATCTCGGCGAGCGCGCCGGCTACCGCGTTCGCCAGACCCGTCCGATGCGTCGGGGCCAGCAGCAGCCGCGGTATCGACATCCACCCTCCCTGTGTGAGGCTACCTCGCTGTCATCTTCGGCTGATGAGGATGAGCCTCACCAGCTGCAGGATGGCCATGAGGGCGGCCGCGACATACGTGAGGGCGGCCGCGCTCAGGACCTTCTTCGCCCCTGTGAGTTCGTCGGCCACGAGGATGTTCCTGTTCGAAAGCTCAGTCATCGCCCGCTTGGAAGCGTTCAGCTCGACCGGGAGGGTGACCACGGTAAAGAGCACCGCGCAGGAGTACAGCACGATGCCGATGCTCATCATCACCGGGTTGCGCTGGAAGAAGAACAGTCCGATGAAGAACAGGATGAACCCGAGATTGCTGCCGAGGTTGGCAACCGGGACGAGAGCGCTGCGGTAACGGAACGGGGCGTAGCCGGCCGCGTGCTGCATGGCGTGTCCCGCCTCGTGCGCCGCCACTCCCAGGGCGGCCAACGAGTTGCTGTTGCCCACGTCGGGGCTCAGTGTCAGCGACGCGCGAGCGCGGGTCGTAGTGATCCGACAGGCGGCTCCCCATCACCTCGATGCCCACGTCGCCCAGGCCGGCGGAATCCAGCAGTTGCCGCGCCCCCTGAGCCCCGGTGAGGCCCCGGGCGGAGGGGATCTGCGAGTAACGCTTGAAGGTGGAGCGGACTTTCGCCTGGGCGTAGATCCCGAGGACCAGTGCCGGCACCAGCAAGATGTAGGACCAGTACCAGAGGTACATCGACATGCTCCTCTTCCAGCGAGCCAGATTGTGTGCGTGGTGTGGAAGATGATACCCCACCGGGCGGCCGGTACGAACCTGCCCGGCCGGTTCGGTTTATACTGTGCTTATGCGGGTGCAGACCCGGTGAGCCTCGGAATCGGATCAAGGTGTTCAAGAAGGAGAGTCGGATGAGGAAACAGTATCTCGGGATGATCGCAGTGGTGGTGGTCGTACTGGTCGCCACGTTGGTTCTTGCCTCCTGTGGCGGCAGCCACCACGACGACCACGGCTCCGGCCGGGCCGACAACGACCGTGGGTGGCGCTACAACCACGGCGGCGGGCCCCGCGGTGGATGCGGCGGCCCTCTACGCTTCGGACTGCGCGGGTTGCCACAAGGACCTGCCCGGCGGCAGCGCCGACGACGTGAAGACGGTGATCGAGAAGGGCAAGGAGAGCATGCCCGGCTTCACAGACAAGTTGACCGCGGCCCAGATAGCGGCTCTGACCGCCTGGGTGGTGAACGGCGGCAAATAGCGCGATCGCCATCGTCTAGCGGCGGCCTAGCCGGGCCATGAAGCGAGCCCGCCCCTGACAGGGGCGGGCTCGCTCTTTACTCACTAGAGAATCCCAGCGGGGTTACTGCGCCGGCCGGCGGAATCCCGCTAGATCAGCTCGTCGTTCGCCCCGAAGTCCTCGTCGTCTCGTCCTCGACGTCCATGGTGTCGTCGAAGTCGTCTATCTCGTCGAGCCCCGGCGTCGCCGTCGACCCCTGGACCGCCGATGCCGTTCCCGACGCCGCTGCCGTCGACGCCGTGGCCGTTGCCGTTGGTCCCGCCCACGAGGCGGGCCATGCTCGACACCTTGTCGGCGCCACGCAGGTTCATCACCCTCACGCCCATGGTGTTACGGCCCGTGCACCGCACGCTCTCCACCGGCACCCGGATGACGGTGCCGTCCTGGCTCATGAGCATGAGCTCGTGGTTGTTGCGGACGGAGGTGACTCCCACGAGATCGCCCCGATCGGGCGAGTCCTTGATGGTGATGACGCCCTGGCCGCCCCGCCTATGGACCGGGTAGCTGGTGGCGGGCGTCCGTTTTCCGTAGCCGCCGCTCGTGACGCAGAAGAGATCCGCGTCGTCCTCGGCCACCGCCATCCCCACGAGAACGTGGCCGTGAGGCAGCCGCATCCCTTGGACGCCCATGGTGTTGCGCCCGGTCGGTCGGACGTCGTATTCGTGGAAGCGTATGGCCTTGCCCTCGCTCGATACCAGGATGAGATCGTCGTGTCCGCTTGTATGCCGTACCGCGACCAGCTCGTCGTCGTCTTCCAGGTTGATGGCGATGATGCCGTCGGCCTTGAGGCTGGTGGCGTAGTCAAGAAAGCGGGTCTTCTTGACGATGCCTTTCTGCGTCACGAAGACCAGGTACTTGGCGTCGCTGTAGTCCTTGGTGGCGATGACCGCTTTGATCTTCTCGCCCTGAGCCAGCGGCAGGATGTTGGCGACGTGCCGCCCCTTGCTCTGCCGGCTCCCCAGAGGCAGTTCGTGCACTTTCTGCCGGTAGATCTTGCCCCGCGAGGTGATGAACAGCAGGAAGTGGTGCGTCGTGGTGATGAAGAGGTGCTCGATATAGTCGCCCTCCTTGAGGTCCATCCCCGTGACCCCGATGCCTCCGCGGTGCTGGGTGCGGTAGGTGGAGACGGGCAGACGCTTGACGTAGCCGGAGGCGGAGATGGAGATGACCATCTCTTCGACCGCGATCATGTCCTCGATGTCGATCTCGTCCTCCGAGGGGAGGATCTCGGTCCGGCGGTCGTCGGCGTACATCTGTCTTGATCTCGAGCAACTCCTCTTTGATCACGGCGTAGATGAGCCCTTCGTCGGCCAGCAGGCTCTCCAGATAGGCGATCCGCTCGAGCAGGTCGCGATGCTCTTCCTCGATCTTGTGACGCTCGAGGGCGGTCAGGTTGCGCAGACGGAGGTCGACAATGGCCTGGGATTGCTCTTCGCTCAGCCCGAACCGGCTCATGAGGCCCATCTTGGCGGCCTCGGCGTCCTCGCTCGACCGGATCACCCGGATGACCTCGTCGAGATTGGAGATCGCGATGAGCAGGCCTTCGAGGATATGAGCGCGCTTCTTCGCCTTGTCCAGCTCGAAACGAGTGCGCCGGACTATCACTTCTTTTTGGTGGGCGATGTAGTAGCGGAGGATCTCGCGGAGCGACAAGGTCTTGGGGACACCGTCGGCCAGGGCCAGCATGATGACGCCGAACGTGCTCTGCATCGCCGTGTGCTTGAAGAGCTTGTTGAGCACCACTTTCGGTATGGCTTCGCGCTTGAGCTCGATCACGACACGCATGCCCGAGCGGTCCGACTCGTCGCGGAGGTCCGAGATCTCCGATATCTTCTTCTCGCGGACCAACTCCGCGATCTTTTCGATGAGCTGGGCTTTGTTCACCTGGTAGGGGAGCTCGGTGACGATGATCGCCGTCTTGCCCTGCTTGAGTGGCTCGCTGTGGGCGCGGGCGCGTACCACGATCCGGCCCCGGCCGGTCTCGTAGGCCTCGCGGATGCCGGCATGGCCCATGATGATCCCCGCGGTGGGGAAGTCCGGGCCTTTTATGTAGCGCATCAGATCGCCGCTGGTCAGCGAGGGATCGTCGATCAGGGCGACCGTCGCGGAGATGGCCTCGCCCAGATTGTGGGGCGGGCACGTTGGTCGCCATGCCCACGGCGATGCCCGAACTGCCATTGACCAGCAGATTGGGGAAGCGAGAAGGCAGTACCGTGGGCTCTTCGCGGCTCTCGTCGTAGTTGGGGGTCCAATCGACGGTCTCCGCGTCGATGTCGCGCAGCATCTCGGTGGCGACGCGGGCCAGTCGGCACTCCGTATAACGCATGGCCGCTGCCGAATCGCCGTCGACCGAGCCGAAGTTGCCGTGGCCGTCGACGAGCGGGTAGCGGATGGAAAAGTCTTGGGCCATCCGCACCAGAGCATCGTAAATGGAGCTGTCGCCGTGGGGGTGGAAGTTCCCCATCACGTCCCCGACGATCCTCGCGCACTTGCGGTACGGGCGGTTGGGTTGCATACCCGAGTCGTGCATCCCGAACAATACCCGGCGATGCACGGGCTTGAGGCCGTCCCGCACGTCGGGCAGCGCCCGGCCGACGATCACGCTCATGGCGTAATCGAGGTACGACGCGCGCATCTCGTCGGCGATCTCGATCTGCTCTATGCGGCCCTCTAGGGTCTCCATGGCCTACACGTCCAACGTGCGCACGTAACGTGCGTTCTCGGTGATGAACTCGCGCCGCGGTTCCACGTTGTCGCCCATGAGGGTGCTGAAGACCTCGTCGGCGATAGCGGCGTCGTCCACCGTCACCTGGAGGAGCGTCCGCTTGTCGGGATTCATGGTCGTCTCCCAGAGCTGCTCCGGGTTCATCTCGCCGAGCCCCTTGAAGCGCTGTAGCGTGATGCCCTGCCTGCCGATGCGCTCGAGGAGTTGCTCGAGCTGCGCGTCGTTGAAGGCGTAGTAGTCTTGGCGTTTTTGCATCACCCGATAGAGAGGAGGCTGGGCGATGTAGACGTAACCGGCTTCAATCAAGTCCGGCATGCTCCGGAACAGGAAGGTGAGGATGAGGGTGCGGATGTGCGCCCCGTCGACGTCGGCATCGGTCATGATGATCAGCTTGTGGTAGCGGGCGCCGGCCAGGTCGAACTCGTCGGCCAGGCTGGTGCCGCAGGCGCTGATGATCGCCTGGATCTCGGTGTTGGAGAGGATCTTGTTGAGCCGGGCCTTCTCCACGTTGATGATCTTGCCCCGCAAGGGCAGGATGGCCTGGAAGCTGCGGTCCCGCGCCTGTTTCGCGGAGCCGCCGGCCGAATCGCCCTCCACCAGGTAGAGCTCGCACGACGCGGGGTCGCGGATGGAGCAGTCGGCCAGCTTGCCGGGCAACGTGGTGTTCTCGAGGATGCTCTTGCGGCGGGTGAGGTCGCGTGCCTTGCGAGCAGCCTGGCGCGCGTGCGCCGCCTGCACAGTCTTGCTGATGATCTGCTTGGCGTCGGAGGGGTTCTCCTCCAGGAACTCGGCCAGCTTCTGGTTGACTACGCCCTCGACGAAGCCCCGGATCTCGGAGTTGCCCAGCTTGGTCTTGGTCTGGCCCTCATACTGGGGATCCTGCAGCTTGACGCTGACGATGGCCACCAGGCCTTCGCGGACGTCCTCGCCGCTCAGATTCTCCTCTTTTTCCTTGAGGAAGCCCTTCGACCGCGCGTAGTCGTTGATGGTGCGCGTGAGGGCCGACCGGATACCCGACAGGTGAGTGCCACCTTCGTGGGTGTTGATGTTGTTCGCGAACGAGAAGACATTGTCGGTGTAGCCGGCGTTCCACTGCATCGCGACCTCGACCGAGTGAGGCTTGGTCACGGTGTGCCCGGTCTGCTCCTCGACTACCTCGCCCTGGCTTTCGAAGTGGATCACCCGGGGATGGATGGCTTCCTTGTGCTTGTTGATGTGCTTGACGAAGTCGACGATACCGCCGCTGTAGCAGTAGACGACCGACTTGGGCCCGCCGGGGCCCTTGCCCAGGAGGGTCACCTCGCACGTCGCGTCGTCCTGCAGCGCCCGAGCGGCCGCCGCATCGTCGGTCTTAGCCCCGCCGGCAGCCTTGGGGGCGGTGCGCCCCGGGCCACCGGCCGCGGAATCTCCTTCGGCCGACCTCGTCGCTGTCTCCGTAGTCGTCGTCGACCCCCGGGGCCGACACCTCCTCGGCCTCTTCCCGCTCGTCGGTAAGGCTGATGCGCAGCGAGCGGTTGAGGAAGGCCATTTCCCGCAGGCGCTGAGACAGAGTGGAGAAGTTGAAATTGAGATCGTCGAAGATCTGGGAGTCGGGCATGAAATGGATCATGGTCCCCAGGCGGTCCCCGCACTTCTCGACCTTCTCGACCGGGCCCGTCGGCGTGCCGCGCTCGTAGCGCTGCCGATAGCGGTATCCATCCCGGCAGACCTCGACGGTAAGCCGCTCGGAGAGCGCGTTCACCACGCTGATGCCCACGCCGTGCAGCCCCCCGGAGACCTTGTATCCTTCGCCGCCGAACTTGCCGCCGGCGTGCAGTTTGGTCATGACGATCTCGAGCGCGGACTTGTCATATTGAGGCATGACGTCGACGGGAATGCCCCGCCCATCGTCGACGACGCGGACCGAAGCGTCGGGGTAGATGGTGACGTCGATGGTGGCGCAGTAGCCCGCCAGGGCTTCATCGACGGAGTTGTCGACCACCTCGTACACGAGATGGTGAAGCCCCCGGTGCCCGGTGGACCCGATGTACATACCGGGCCGCTTGCGTACGGGCTCGAGGCCCTCTAGGACCTGGATAGCGCTGGCGTTATACTGCTCTGCCAAACCTCGACGACCTCTCTCTCTTCACGCGACTTCCTCCCGGTCGCGCAGAGCCAACACGCATGATGGGGATGCTCCCGGAAGGCTGGAAGAAGGGCCCGATCCTGTGACTCTGGGTCGTGCTGACCACACGTCATATTCTACCACATGGGGCCTTTTCCCGACCTCGAATAGTACGCTATGAGCGGCCGAAATCCTGCCTGGCGCGGACGAATCCGGCCTTCATCGCGTCTCGGATCGTGTCTTTGACGGAGGGGGGAAGAGGGAGCAGTTCGAGATCGGCCAGAGCCTGCTTCTCCTCGTCCGAGAACCGGGCCAGATCGTCCCCGGCGGCGGCAGGCCCGCGGACGGGGGCCGGGCCGCCCGGCTGCGCGAGGTAGGGGCCGAAGCAGACAGCGGGGCGGCCGACATGTCCCACCCGGCGTGCCGGAACACGGCCTTCTCGACGACCCCTGCGCCGAGCCGCTCGTTCAGCCGGGCGATGATCATCTCGCTCATCAGCTGGAGGGTCTGCGCCCAGGCGCTGGATGAGGTGGTGACGACCAGGCGGCCGCCTCGCAGCTGCGCGGGCCTCGCGTTGCCCGCCACCTCAGCCCCGACCACTTCGGCCCACACCGCCGAGAGTCGCCGGTCCAGGTCCGCGGCGCGCGCGTGCCGCGCCTGCAACCGCGGCGCCGCTTGCCGGAGTCTGCGGTGGGGCGGCAGCGCCCCGGCAGCCGGCTCCTCCGGCCGCCCCGGCGGATGGGGCCGCCGCCTCATTCGCCGGCAGCAAGTCGCCCAGACGGTCGAAATCCGGCTTGTCAGCCATCCGCGGTTTCCTTTGGTGCCGCAGCGTCGGCCGTATCCGTCTCCGCCGGCCCGAGGTCGATGACCCGGGCCTGCTCAAGCTCTTCCGGGGAGAAGTAGCGGAGGTCTGTGGTGGTTATCACCGTCTGCCCCCCGCGGCGGGTGAAGGCGATCAGCCTTCGCCGCCTGGATGGATCGAGCTCGCTCATCACGTCGTCGAGTAGCAGCAGCGGCCGCGCGGGGCCGGGCAGGAGCTGCTCCCACTCGGCGAGCACCAGAGCCAGCAGGGCCGTCCGCTGCTCCCCTTGCGAGGCGCACTCGCGCATGTCCAGACCGCCGGCGAAGCAGCCGGAGATCGTCCCGATGCGGACCGAGGTGAGTATAGGTGCGCTGCCTGTCGGCTCCCCGGCTCTCGGCGAGCCGGGCCCGGTATGCGGGCTCGTCCAGGTCGGCGACGTTCGTCCGGTAGACCAGCTTCAAGTTCTCCGCTCGGCTCGCCCGTCAACTCCTCGTGGGTCCGCTGGAAGGCGCCGACGAAGGAGGAGAGCGAAGCGGCTCGCCAGCCCGAAACGAGCCGCCCCGTTGTCGCAAGCAGTGTCTCCCACGGCTCGAACTCGGTATCCCGCAATCCTCCCCGCGACAGTGCGCAGGAGGTAGTTCCTCTGTGAGAGCGCTTCCTCGTACCGCCGCAACGTCCCCGGATACTCCGGGTACGAGCGGCCGGCCAGGCTGTCGAGATACTCGCGGCGCCTTCGCGGGCTTCCCTTTATCAGGCGAAGGTCGTCGGGGGCGAAGGTCCGCACGGGCAGCAACTCCTTCCAGCGGCCCGCGTCGTCAAGCGCCGCGCCGTCCGCGGTAAGGCGCCTCTCGCCATCCCGGCCATAAGCCGCCGCTGCCGTGACGGCCGCGGCGGCTCCCGACCCGCCCCCGGTCTCCCCCAGCTCTATCTCCACCCGCAAATGATCCCTGTCTCGTGCGATCACTTCGCGCACGTTGGTGGTTCGCAGGGGAGCGCCGAGCAGCACGAGCGCGGCGGCCTCGAGGACGGTGGTCTTGCCTGCCCCGTTGGGGCCTACCAGGATATTGAGGCCTTCATCCAGATCCACCTCCAGCTCGTGCCGGCAGCGGAGATTCGTGAGACTCAATCTCCTGACGAACATCGCCGGGCGCTACGGAGCGCTGTGGGCCGAGGCATCCGGCGAGCCGTCCGCCGGCACACCGGCAATGGCGGCGACCTGAGCCGCCGCGGCCTCCACCTGCACGACGTCGCCGGGCACGAGCTTGCGGCCGCGTCTCTGCTCCGTCTCGCCGTTCACCCGGACCGACCCGCGCCCGATGAGAGCCTTCGCCTCTCCTCCGGAGGAGGCGAGGCTCGCTACTTTGAGGAACTGGCCCAGCGTGATGGGAAGCCGTACGGGGACGAGTTCGGGAGCCGCCGGCTTCCGCGTGCCTTTTGCGGGCGGCGTCACTGCGAGCGTCCTAGTCGCTCAAGCGTATAGGCATGACGAGATAGAGGAAGTCGTCCGAGGCGCCCTTGAGCAGTCCGGGACGTAGGGGACTGATGAAGCGGAGGTACACCGCCTCCTCTTTGACCGCCGCCACGCCGGCCTCCAGGAACTCAGGGTTGAAGCCTATCTCCAGGTCGTCACCGGAGTACTGCACCGGCATGGCTTCGTGGGCTTTCCCCACATCCTGCGATTCGGCGGAAACCGTGAGGGTGTTGTTGGCGAAACGCATGCCGAAGCGGAGCGTTCTTCTGGGCCAGCAGGCCCACGCGGCGGACCGCCTCGAGAAGTTCGTCGTGGTCGACCGCCACCTCATAGTCGAACGTCTCGGGGATCAACTGGCGGTAGTTGGGGAACTGGCCGTCGATCAGCCGGGAGATCAGGATGACGCCCCCCACCTGGAACAGCATCTGGTTTTCGGTGGGGACGATGGTGATGGTGTCGTCGGGAAGGGCGCTCGCTATCCGGGACAACTCCATGAGCGTCCTCGCCGGGACGATCGCCTGGAGCGAGCTCGGGCGCCGATGACTCAATGGGGGTCTCTTTCACACTCAGCCGGTAGCTATCGGTGGCAACCATGCGCACCTGGTTCTTTGTGAAGTGGATGAGCACCCCGGTCAGCACCGGCCGGGTCTCGTCCCGCGACGCCGATGGCGCCACGCGGTCGACGGTCTCGAGGAATCCCGCTTTTCCGACCGTGAAGCTTTCGCCCACCGGAGCGGGTAGTTGCGGAAAATCGACAGCCGGCAGCGAGTGGAGGTTGAAGAGCGATTCGCCTGCACGTATCTCCACCTGCGTCTCTCCGGCTCTCTGCTCGAGCACCACGTCACCCGGACGGCAGACTTCGCGCGATCTCTGAGGCGATCCGCGCCGGGACCACGAGCGAACCAGGTTCTTCCACTCGCGCGGCAAGGGGAGCCTTGATCGATATCTCCATATCGGTGGCCGACAGCACCACTCCCTCACTCCGGGCGTCGATGAGTACACCCGAGAGCACCTGGATCGAACTCCGCGAAGACACCGCCTTGTTGACGATCCCGAGACATTCCACTAACGCCTGCTTGTTCGTGATCAGTTTCATCGGTGCTCCTCGGTTGCTCGGCGCGCGATATGCCGCTTATTACTAGAAATATCCTTAGTGAGAAATATAGCCGGATTAGTAGACACTGTGGAAGGTGTGGATGGAGGTCGTGAGAAGGATGAGCAACCGGAATGCTCGGTCGCGGGGCGGGGACAAAGCTGTGGAAGGAGCGCGGCCGGCCGGGAGTAAGAATGCGGAGTCACACAGTCGGGGCCGAAAAGAGCATGTCTGTGCACAGTCTGTGCCCCGGTTGTCGACAGGGCGGTGTGGGTTTGGGGCCATCAGGCGCTCTTGATCTTGGTCGTGAGTCTCTGGACCCGGTTATACATCTCCCGGTCTTCTCGCATGAGTTTTGTGATCTTCTCAACAGCGTGGATGACCGTGCTGTGGTCTCGGTTGCCGAAGCGCTCGCCGATCTTCGGCAGACTGGAGTCGGTGAGTTCCCGGGCGAGATACATCGCCACATGGCGGCTCTCCACCACAGGCCGGGAGCGCTTGTCGCCGATGATCTCCGTCACCGACACCCCGGTAGACTCGGCGACCGCCGACAGAATGACGTCGATGGTGACGCGCGAGGTGGCGGTCTCGGGGATATCCTTGAGCACCTCGCGCGCCAAGTTCCACGTCGATGGGGCGCTTGGTGATGGAGGAGTAGGCCACCACCCGGGTGAGGCATCCTTCGAGTTCCCGGATGTTCGTCGGGCACCCGTGAGGCGATGAGCATGAGAGTGTCGTCGTCCGCGAGGACCAGGCGGTCGGTCCGGGCCTTCTTGCGCAGGATTGCCACCCTGGTCTCGAGATCGGGCGGCTGGATGTCGGTGATGAGGCCCCACTCGAAGCGGGAAACAAGCCTGTCTTCGAGGGTGGCCAGTCCCTTCGGGTGCCTGTCCGACGTCAGCACGATCTGCTTCTGCGCGTCGTAGAGGGTGTTGAAGGTGTGGAAGAACTCCTCCTGGGTCTGTTCCTTCTTCTGCAGGAACTGTACGTCGTCGATGAGCAGCACGTCGACGGTGCGGTATCGGTTCTTGAAGCCCTCGATGCTGTCGTCGCGCAACGAGTTGATGAACTCGTTGGTGAAGGTCTCGAGGGTGACGTAGCGGACCTTGAGACCGGGATGGTTACGCAGAACGTAGTGCCCGATCGCCTGCAGGAGGTGGGTCTTGCCCGAGGCCCACGCCTCCATAGATGAAGAGGGGGTTGTACTGCGTGCCGGGGGTCTCGGCCGCCGCCAGAGCGGCCGCGTGGGCGAAGCGGTTCGACTGGCCGACGACGAAGGTGTCGAACGTGTACTTGCTCACGAGGCCGGCCGCGCGGCGCGCTCGCCTCTGGAGGTTAGCGGCGCTCGGCTCCGGACCGCCTGCTGAGCGCGCCGGACGTGGCCTCGGCGGTCGCTGCCGCGACTGCCGTGAGGGCGCGCCGGCCGCGGTGCCCGCGCCCGGCTGGCCGGTGCCACTCTGGGGGAGCTGGTGGTCCAGATTCGGCACCACCACGATCTCGCAGTCCACCGGGCTGCCCACCACCTGGTCACCGCATCGGAGATGACGGCGCGAAACCGCGAGTCGATCCAGTCTTTGGCGAACTCTGAAGAGACCCCGACAGAATAGAGGCTGTCCGTGAGGCCCAGGCCGGCGGTCTGGGCGAACCAGATGTTGAACGTGCCCTCGTTGACCTGCTGGGAGATGAGCCTCGAGGGCCTTCTCCCAGATGGGGTCGCTGTAGCTTGCTCTCCACGGTCGCCCCTCCACATCCCTTCCGCGCCGCCCCCTCAGGCAGGAGCGCGGCGACCATCACAGCACAGCGTTGAGATACGCCAGCCCCGCATCGGTCGCCGAGCGGTGCCCGCTAGGTCGGCAGACGACGAAGCCTGCCTGCTCGAGTGACACCAGGTCTCGATAAGCGGTCGAGGTGGACACGCCCAATTCCTGGGCGATGCGGGTCGGACCGACCGGCGCGAGCTCGACCGTCAGCAACAGAACCTTAAGCTGGCGCTCAGGGAGATTATAGGCCGGGGCCGGGGCCGGCGCGAGAGCAGTTTCCGGGGCCGGGGGCGACTCGGGCCGTGACGACCGTCCCCCTGCCGAGGTTGTCCTCGATCTCCAGAGTGCCGCCCAGACCGGCCAGCGTCTCCCTGACGACCGAGAAGCCGGAGCCCACTCCTCGGATGTACTGCTTGGCGCTCCGCCTCGGCCGAGGTGAAGCCGGGGCGCAGGGCGGCTTCCTTGTCGGGTATGCCCGGTCCCTGGTCGCTGACGCGGACGGTGTTGCCCCCGTCGAGGATGGTTATCACCACGCCGGCAAAAGAGGCGTGCACGAGATTCTCGATCAACTCCCGAAACACGCCGATCGGGGATGGACCCCTCCCTGCTCGCGGGCCAAGGAGTAGGACCGGGCAGTGAGGATCTCGATGAGTTGCAGGGATAGCGCGACTCCGCCTCGGAGCCCTGTCGCGCGGGATAGTCCAGCGGGACTGAACTCCACGGGGGGGCCTGAGGCTCGCGGTAGAGCGCGATGCGGGGCGGGTCGCCGGCGGCAAGATGGCTTCGATCGTCCGAGTGCCCGGACGCTCCTCGAACGCGATCGCTGGGCCCCCGGGCGCAACTGTCCCCGGTCTCGCCGGCACGGCCGCTCCCGCCCCTGCCGGCGCGGCCGCCACGCCCTCTTTCGGGGGGTTTGAAGCCTGTGCGGATGGGCTCGTCGGCAAAGCAGGGCCTTTCGGGTAGGCAGGAACCGCGTGTGCCAAAAAGACGCGGTCATTGTATCCACGGTGAGGGGCTATTTTCCACAGGGGATATCCCGGAGAACCCCGGAAAGTCCATTGATTTCCTTTTGTAACGAGGCTCCGCGAGTGGCCAGTTTCTTCCTCGGCAAGCCCGTTGATTTGCAGGGATAAGACTGATGTTATCCACAGAATCTTCCACAGCTGTTGAAAACGTGTAGAACCTGAAACGCGAGTCCCGCATACACCACTTTTTCTGTTGAAAATGGGGAAAGTCGGTTTCTCGAGCCCCCCTGGGTGCCCTCGGGACCGGCGGCCAGGGGAGTCGGCCCTCCGCGGGCAGTGCGTGCAGTGTCGGGCTGCGCGCGTCCGCGTAGCGGCCGCCGGGTTCGGAGTCGGACCGTGGCGTCGTCGCGGGGCGGCCGTGAGTCGGTCGGGGTCGGCGACAGAGCCTGGTCGCGACGGAGTGCGATGCCTCGCCGGCACGCGGCTGCGAGCCCGTCCGTCGGCCGGCACGAGTCCGTGCGCTGACAGCGGTCGTCCGGCGCGAGGGGAATTCCACAGACCTGCCGGACGTCCAGCGGAGCGCGAGATGCGGCGCGCAGCCGGGGTTTTCCACATTATCCACAGGAGCCTGTGTACGCCTGCAGCGGGAGGCTCCTGGCGGGGACCGAGGGGAAGCTCACGCGGCCGCCCGGCGAGACGGGGCGCAAACCAGAATGTGCAGCCGTGCAGCGCGTTTGTGTTGTTGCTGCCGATTGACGGGCGCACACCGGACTTGTATACTTCGCCACCCCTGCGTGCGCCCGGCGCCGGCAGGAGGTCCGTAGTGTCTTTTACTTCGCGCCTGTGGAGATCCTGCCCCGGCGCTGAGCGATAAGCGAGGAAACGTGAAGAGGACGTATCAGCCGAACAAGCGCAAGCGCAAGAAGACTCACGGGTTTCGGGCCCGCATGAGCACTCGCGCCGGCCGGGCCGTGCTCAAACGCAGACGCGACAAGGGTCGTAAGCGTCTATCGGCGTAACCGTGGATCGGTCTCGCGGCCGGCTCTCGCGATCCGAAGACTTCGCTCGCGTCTACCGCGCGGGCCGGTCTGTTGCCAACAAATATCTGGTCCTATACTATTTTGAGCGCTCGGAGCCGGTACTTTCCGGCGGGGAAGCCAGGCCGCGAGTCGGGTTCTCGGTGTCGAAGCGTCTGGGCAATGCTGTCGATCGGAATCGGGTGAAGCGTGTCCTGCGGGAGGCCTTTCGAGCCAATGATCAGTCTTTCAAGGGGAATATGGATTTCGTCCTCATCGCCCGCACTCCGATCGTCGAACTGCTAGAAGCCGGCGGGTCGAAGGCCGTGGAGGCGAAGATGTTGGAGGTATTCCGCAAAGCCTCCCTTGTGTCGTCGGCTCCGGAAGTACGGCGGCCATCCTCGTGAAACAAGCTTTCCTCACGACACTCCGCAACCCGGTGCGGGCGCTCTTCATCGGCGCCATCCGCGGCTATCAGTTGGTGATCTCACCCGGACTGCCCGGCCGGTGCAAGTACTATCCCTCGTGCTCTCAGTACACGCTCGACGCCGTCCGGGAATATGGAGCGGCCCGAGGAGTCGTCCTCGGCGTCTGGAGGATCCTCCGGTGTAACCCCCTGAGCTACGGTGGCTACGACCCGGTGTCCCGCCAGAGGCTTTTCGCGACGCGTTGCTCGCGCCATCCCGAGCCACCCGGTGGGTGACGGCATGGCGCCCGGCGCCGGGCACTGCTCGGCAGGACTGGAATAGAGGGCCGAGCATGGACTGGCTCGCGAGTATCCTGTCGCCGCTGAGTAGTTTCTTCTTCTACATCCTGGAGTTCATCCACCAGACCCTCGGGATCAGTTGGTCCTGGTCGATCGTGGTGCTCACTATCATCGTTCGGATCGTCCTCGTCCCGCTCACGTGGCGACAGATCAAGAGCATGCGCGCCATGCAGGCGCTGGCGCCTGAGATCAAGGCCCTCCAGGAGAAGTACAAGGACAACAAGCAAGCTCCTGAACCAGAAGACCATGGAGTTCTACCAGGAGAACAAGGTGAGCCCGTTCGGCTCGTGTCTTCCGCTCCTGCTTGCAGATGCCGGTCTTCTTCGGCCTGTACTACATGCTGCGGGAGCAAGGGCAACCGGGCGGCGCGTTCGCATTCCCCAACCCGACCGTCGGTTGGCTGTGGATAGCGGACATCACCAAGTTCGACATCATTTTGATGTTCCTCTACATTGCGAGCCAGTTTGTGGCTTCATGGCAGATGTCTAGAAAGAGTGTCGGCCAGCAGAAGATGATCGCTTACATGATGCCGATCATCGTTGGCATCTTCATGTTCATTGGTAAGTGGCCTGCAGGTTTGTTCATCTATTGGTTCACTTCTAACTTGTGGACTATAGCTCAGCAGTATGTTGCAGAACGGATGATGCCGATGCCTGTGCCTGCGGCGGCATCTTCGGCCAAAGAGAAGACCCCGACGAAGGCGCCGGCAAAGCGTGCCCGCAAAGACGGGGACTACTCCGACCAAGCCGAAGGCCCCGTCCACACAGCCGGCTAAGAAGAGCGGAGGCAAGACCAGTGGGCAAAGGACGTCAGCAAAAGGGCAGGCAACAGGTAGCAAGAGCCAACGGCCGAACCGTGGAAATGGCGGTCCAAAGAGCTCTGGCTGAGCTTGATTTCGCCCCCGGCGAACTCGCCGAGGACCAGTATGAGGTGACGATCATCATCCCGCCCGAAGAGGGCTTCATGGGGGTGGGCGCGGTCGACGCCGTGGTAGAAGTGGCGCTGGTCGGGGAGGAGTTCGACTTCCTGGGTCCCGAAGACGACAGCATGCCCGAAGAGCTGCTGCGGCACGATGTCGACGAGGACCTTGAAGACGAGGATCTCGAGGACGACTACGGGCGGCCGCGGACCGGCGACTGGCACGGGGACGACGGAAGCGATGACAGTCCCGATGCGGCCCGTCTGCGCGCTTTCCTTTCCCGGGTACTCGACGAACTGGGATTGCCCGGGGAGATCCACATCACCGAGGGCCCCGAGGAGCTGTCCGCCGAGATAACCGGCGAGGACATGGGCATCTTCATCGGCCGCCGCGGGCAGACCATCGACGCGATCGAGTACCTGGCCAGCATAGCGGTGTTCTCGGGCGCGCATCCCCGCAGACGGGTGGAGCTGGACGCCGAGGGCTACAAGGACCGCCGCCGCCGGCAGATCGAACGGGTGGCTCTGCGCAAGGCCGAAGAAGCCGCCAAGCGCGGGCGCCCTGTGGCATTGACTCCCATGACCCCCGCGGAGCGCAAGATCGTCCACCTTACCCTGCGGGATCGGACGGACGTCGCGACGGCCAGTCAGGGCCGGGAACCCAATCGGGTCGTGGTCATCACGCCGACGCGCGAGTCGCGAAGGTAGCGGCCCGGGTCCCGAGCCGACGCCGCGCCCGGGGCTGCCGCGGAACCGGGGGAGGCGCGCGAGGCGGCCGGAGATGTGACGCCGGGGATGTAACGCCGGACGGAATGGCGGCGCTTCAGGCCTTTCGTATGGTCGGGTAGAGGTTTTTCTGGCATCATCTTGGCTCTCTTTCGACCCTCCGAACACGTCCGGTGCTGCCCATGATCTCCGAGGACCCGCATATCCAGAGCCCGCTTTCGCTCGAGTCCGCCACGTCCCCTGGGGCGAGGACACGATCGTGGCGCTGTCGACCGCGAGCGGGAGTGGGTGCGATCGGAATCGTGAGGATGAGCGGTCCGGCGGCCGTGGGCATCGCGGAATCGGTGTTCCGGCCGGGCGGGGCGCAGCGCTCGAGCCGGACGAGACGCATCGCCTTCTCTACGGCCACATCGTCGACCCCCGTGACGGGCAGGACGTCGACGAGGTGCTGCTCGCCGTGATGCGGGCTCCTCACTCGTACACTCGTGAGGATATAGTCGAAGTGCACTGCCACGGCGGAGTCGCGGCGCAGCGAGCCGTGCTGAGGCTGCTCGTGCAACTCGGTGCCCGCCTTGCGGAACCAGGAGAATTCACCCGGCGCGCGTTTCTGAACGGGCGGATCGACCTGGCCCAGGCGGAGAGCGTAGCTGCCATCGTGGCGCGCACGGAGCTCGGGCGCGCTGCGGGCTTCCCTGCGCCAGCTGGAGGGCGGGCTGTCCGAGAGGCTCCGCGCCGTGCGGCGCTCTCTGCTCGGTCTGCTGGCCCAGATCGAGGCGACGGTGGATTTCTCCGACGAGGACGTCGACGCGCTCGACTGGGACGGCCTGGGCGACGGGTTGCTCGACCGCTCGGGCAGACCTCGACCGGCTGCTCCGGACGGCGTTCGTCGGCCGGGCGCTGGAGCAGGGAGTGACGACCGCCATCGTCGGCAAGCCGAACGTGGGCAAGAGCTCCCTGCTCAACGCCCTGCTCATGCGCGAGAGGGCGATCGTGTCGGACATCCCGGGAACGACCCGCGACACCGTCGAGGAACTCATGGAGATCGGCGGCATCCCGATCCACCTCGTCGACACCGCGGGCATACGGGCGGGGGGCGATCACGTCGAGCGTCTGGGAGTGGAGCGGTCGGTGAAGGCCATGGAGCAGGCCGATCTTGTGCTGGCGGTCGTCGATATATCGAGACCGTGGGACCAGGAAGACCGCGAGCTCGTGCGTGGGCTCGAAGGGGATCGCTCGATAGTCGTCTGTAACAAGATCGACCTTGCCGGGGACAGCGAGCGGAGAGGGGAAGCTCTCGGCGCGTATCTTGCCGACGGATCGGAGCGAGAAGCGGGGGCCTGGAGGATATGTCGCGTCTCCGCGGCCACCGGGGAGGGGCTTGACGATCTCCGGGACCTGATCCAGCGGGTCGTCAGCGGAGGCGAAGGGCTTCACCTCGAGGAGCCGGTCCTGGCCAGCGAGCGGCAGCGCGGGCTCGTCGGCGAGGCCTTCGAGAGAACGGAAGCGGCGCTGAGGGCGACTTCGGGCGGCAGCGACGAGGAGCTGATCTGCGAGGATATCCGGGACGCAATCCAGGCCCTCGGTCGTATCACCGGGGAAGACCTGACCCAGGACCTCCTGGACGAGATATTCAGCCGATTCTGCCTGGGGAAATAGATGGACCCGACCGAGAGGCAGGCATGGGGCGGCCCGAGCCGGCAGTCTACTGGGAGTCGAGGGGGCGGACGTGCCTCGGGTGGTCGAGGGAGGAGCACACTCGCCGACCGTGATAGTGGTTGGCGCTGGAGTGTCGGGCTGCGCCTGCGCGGCCGAGCTTGCGTCGGCGGGGCTGCAGGTCACTCTGATAAACAGCGCGATGGACAGGGTCGGGCTGCCTGCCTATGGTCCGGACATGATCGGTGAGGGACGGGGGCACCAAGCCGAGGAAGCGCTCCGGGGGCTTCCGCTGTCGCTGCGCAGCGTCTGGCTCCAGGCTGCGATGATGCCTGCGAGCGGCGAAGCGATCCTCAACATCGACCGTCGAAAGATCAGCATCGAGACGAAGAGAGCTTTGGAGGAGATCCCCGGGCTTGGGTTCAGACAAGGATTTGTCACCGATCTTCGCCTCGTCGGGCGGCGCGTTGAGGTGGAGACCATATTCGGGGAGGTGTTCGAGGCGGACGCCGTGGTGGTCGCCGTCGGACTGAGCCTTGGAGGTCGCATCGACACCGGTAGCGACGGCCGCGCGGGGCGGCCGGTATGGGGAGCCGGACTCAGAGGGGCTGCGGGCCGCGCTCGAAGCGATGGGCGTGGAGTTCCGGGAAACGTCTTTGGAAGTAGGGCCGCGAGTATCGGTGCGAAGCGCGAGAGCCTGTGGCTGGTTGGCGGACCCGGACAGGCCCGAAACGGAGGGAAGCGACCGGACTCGCGGCGATTGCGCCGGCAAGCCCGTGTCCAGCGGTCACGGCCTCGGCGGCAGATCGCGCGAAGAACCGCTCCTACCCGCTACCTCAGCCACGCCGGGCGACTGCTGGCCGGACGAGTATCCCCCTGCTCCGCACTGGCAGGCGGATCTCAGGGTCGATCGCATGGTGATGATGTCGGGCACGGGCGTACGGGCGGGAGCGACGAGGTTGCCGGCGCTCTCCCCCGACGGCGCAGCGACCTTTGAGTTGTATCTGTCCCCCGAAAGCGAGTTCGCCGTCGAGATGGACGCGGTTTCGGTTGACGAGGTCGGACGGATCGCCGGCCGGATGCCCATGACCGTCACTGGACTGATGGTGGCGGGAGTCGGCGACACCGGCCGGATGCGGTGCAGCGGAGAGCCGGGGCCGGTTTGGGTAGTCGGGCGATCCGCAGGGGCGCCGAATTACGCGGCCAGCCTTTTGTCTGGCGTACGGGCTGCACGGGACATCGTACGGTCACTGGCCGAGCCGGCGGCCGGTCGGCTTGCAGCCGACACTTCGGCGATCAGTGAAGAGCCTGGGCAAGGAAGCGGTACGTGACCGCGTCGTCGGCAACAAAGAACTCGAGTGTGAACCAAGGCACGTGGGCCTACGACGTGGTGGTTGTCGGTGGTGGCCATGCGGGGTGTGAAGCGGCGCTTGCGTCCGCTCGGATGGGCTGCCGCACCGCGATGGTCACGCTCCACGTCGACAACATCGCGCTCATGCCCTGCAATCCCGCCGTCGGAGGTGTCGGCAAGGGGCAACTGACGCGCGAGGTGGACGCCCTGGGAGGCGAGCAAGGGCGCAACACGGACCGCGCCTTCATCCAATTGAAGATGCTCAATACCTCCAAGGGTCCCGCGGTGCGGGCGCTTCGCGCGCAGGCCGACAAGCGCCTATACGAGGACTGGATGAAGGTGATCCTGTCGAGGACCGCCAACTTGGACATCGTCCAGGGGGAAGCGGTCGGGCTCGATGTTTCACGTGAAACAATCAGAGCAGTCGAGCTTGCCGACGGCCGGCGTCTCAAGTGCCGATCGCTTGTTCTTGCCACGGGCACCTTCCTTCGCGGCAAGATCGTGATCGGAGACCGGAGTTTTGCTGCCGGACGGGTGGGGGAACTCCCCGCTCTCCGTCTCTCCGAGAGTCTTCTTGCCGCCGGGCTCGAATTGGATCGTTTTCAGTCAGCCACGCCGCCGCGCGTCGACGGAACAACCATCGATCCCGATCGAATGATCCCGCAGGAGGGAGATGCGGCGCCTCTGTCCTTCTCCCACTGGCAGACCCCGGCCCCGCGGCGTCAGGTCCCGTGCTTTCTGACCCACACCACCGCGGCCACGCACGAAGTGGTCTCCAAGTACCTGCATCTCAGCCCGCTGCGGAGTGGTTCCGTAAGCGGGAAAGGCCCGCGGTATTGTCCTTCCATCGACCGAAAGCTGATCAACTTCCCCGAGAAGGAGCAGCATCCGGTGTTCGTCGAGCCCGAGGGGGTCACGACCCAGGAGATGTATCTGCAAGGGCTCACCACCAGTCTGCCCGTCTTTGTCCAGGAGAAGATAATCAAAGCTACCCCTGGGCTGGAAAACGCCCGACTGGTCCGCCCCGGATACGCGGTGGAATACGATTATCTGCCGCCGCAGCAACTCACTCTCGGCCTCCAGACCAAGGCCGTCGCCGGGTTGTTCTGCGCCGGGCAGCTCAACGGAACGTCGGGCTACGAGGAAGCGGCGGCCCAGGGGCTGATGGCGGGCATCAACGCAGCCCTTCATGCGCGCGATGAGGCCCCGTTCATCCTGCGCCGCGATCAGGCGTACATCGGCGTGCTGATCGACGATCTCGTGACGAAAGGGGTCGACGAGCCGTACCGGATGTTCACTTCGCGCGCCGAATACCGGCTCATCCTGCGCCACGACAACGCCGCGGAGCGGCTGTCTCCGCTCGGGTACAAGCTCGGTCTTCTGACGCCCGACCAGCTCGAAATGGTAGAAGAGAAGCAGCGCAAGCTAGCGGAATACGGGGAATTGCTGGAGAGCATCCAAGTGCGGGACAGCGAGGAGAGCCAGAATCTGCTCGAATCTCTCGGCACGGCCCGCCTGGACGAGTCGCAATCTGCGGCAAGACTCCTGCGCCGGCCGCAGGTGTCGTTTGAGGACCTGCTGCAGATGCTGTCCGAGGACGATCGCGAGCGCATCTCGTCGGCTCCCTCCGACGTGGTCGAGCAACTGTCGGTGCAGGCGCGATACGAGGGGTACATCCGCCGGCAACTCGCCGAGATTCGGCGCCATCGGGCCACCGAGACACTGCCGGTCCCGGACGATTTCGAGTATTGGCCCCTCGAGGGGCTGACATACGAAGCCAAAGACAAGCTAAGCCGGCTACGGCCCGCGACTTTGGGGCAGGCCTCTCGTGTGCCCGGGGTCTCTCCCGCGGACATCTCTGTCCTTCTCGTGCACCTCTACCGCTCACTTCGCACCCAGGTTGGTGACGGCGGGGTGGAAGAAACGCCGACCCTCCTGGCTGCGTCGACGCCGGGGAGGTGCGCCGATCGCCGGGCCGGGCCAGACCACCCCTCTCGCCTCGCCCTCCGGCCGTTCCCCAGTCACCGAGTGAGTGCAGGCCCCCGAGTGAGTCCCGGGCCACCGGCGGCCCGTGGCCTCGGACCACAGAACCAGGCAAGAAGCGGAGCCGGTGCGTGGAGTTGACGCAGTCACAGGCGTATGCCGAGAGGGGTCTTGGCGCCGAAGCGGTCGCCGGCTTGAGCACGTTCGGCGATCTGCTGCTCCATGCCGCCTTCAACGTCACGAGTATCAGGGAGCCGGAGGCGATCGAGCGCTTCCATTTCCTCGACAGCCTTGCCCTCGTCGAACTTGCCTCGGTCCGCGGCGGCGCGGAGGCTCGCGGACCTGGGTTCTGGCGCAGGCGTGCCTGCCCTCGTGCTTGCCATCGCGCTGCCGTCCGCCAGGGTCACCGCCGTCGAATCTCAGCAGAAGAAGTGCCGTTTCATCGAACAGGCTGCGAACGTGATGGGACTGCGCAATGTCGACGTCCGGTGCGAGAGAGCCGAGGACTACGGCCGGAAAGCCGGTCGCGGGGCGCACGACGTGGTTGTGTCCAGGGCGCTTGCCGCCCTCGCCGTTGTAGCCGAGTATTCGTTTCCGCTCCTCGAGCAGGGTGGCGCGATGATCGCCATGAAGGGCGCGATATCCAACCAAGAGCGTATTCAAGCCGAGAAGGCTCTCGCTATACTGGGCGGAGGCGGGCTGGAATCGGTCAAGCTGGAACCATTCGCGGGAGCGGAGAACCGCTGGGTCTACCTGGCGCAGAAGGAGGGGGTGACGCCTCCGACGTTCCCGCGGCAGGCGGGGACTGCGGCCCGGCGGCCGCTTGGGGGATAGCGCTGGAGAGGATGCTCTACTGATATACGCGATAGCAAATCAGAAGGGCGGGGTCGGCAAGACGACGACCGCCATCAATCTTGCTGCGAGTCTCGCGCAGGCGGGGGAGCGGGTGCTCCTGGTCGACATGGACTCGCAGGCGAACGCCTCTCACGGGCTCGGCGTCCGCGTTCTCCACGGACGAACCGGCCATCCTGGAAGTCCTGCTCGGCGAGCAGACCCTTAGTTCGGTGATAGGGCCGTCTTCGGTCCCCGGTCTCGACGTAGCCCCCTCCTCATCGGACATGGTCGGCGCCGGCGTGTTGCTCCCCTCGCTCGAACACCGCGAATTCCGGCTCAAGAAGGCCCTGGCCTCTCTCGAACCGGATCGCTACTCCTTCGTCTTCATCGATTGCCCGCCCTCGCTGGGGCTCCTGACCGTCAATGCCCTGGTGGCCGCCGAGTCCGTCCTCATCCCGGTGCAGGCCGAGTACTACGCGCTGGAAGGGCTCGCCCAGTTGTTGTCGACCATCTCGGGGATCAAAGAGCGCCTCAATCCTGCGCTTCGCATAGCCGGGCTGGTCCTGACCATGGTGGACCTACGGACCGGCCTGGCCCGCCAGGTGGAGCAGGAGATCCGGGCCCACTTCCCCTCGCTGACCTTCAATACGGTCGTTCCCCGCAACGTGCGTCTGGCGGAAGCGCCCAGCCACGGTGTACCGGTCTCTATGCTCGATCCGCGCTGTGCGGGCTCGGACGCGTATTTCGATCTCGCTCTGGAGGTGATCAGCCATGGCTAAGAAGCCTGCTCTCGGCAGAGGGCTGGCCGCGTTGCTCAGAGAAGAAGGCGGCGAGGAATACCTCGAGGGGCTCGAGCCTTCCTCAGGCCGTGCCACGGCGCGCCGCGGCCGGGGTCGTAGAGCTGCCCGTCTCCGCCATCCGCCGGAATCCGCGTCAGCCCCGCCGCGTCTTCGACCCGGCCGCACTCGAGGAGCTGGCGACCTCGATCGCGTCCGTCGGCGTGGTCCAGCCGGTGATTGTCCGCAGGGTCGAGGAGGGTTACGAACTGATCGCCGGCGAGCGGCGGTGGCGAGCCGCGCAGCAGGCCGGTTTCACCGTGATCCCGGCGATCGTTCGCGTCCGCCTCCGACGTCGAGAGCCTCGAGTTGGCCCTGGTGGAGAACGTCGTGCGCCAGCAGCTCAATCCGGTCGACGAGGCCTTTGCGCTCGAGGTACTGCTCGAGGATCTTGGCGTTACGCAGGAGAAACTCGCGGCGCGCGTCGGCAAGAGCCGCTCGGCGATCGCCAACAAGATCCGCCTCCTCGACCTCCCTGCTCCCATCCAGGAGTCTCTTGCCAGCGGTGCCCTGTCCGAGGGGCATGCCCGGGCTCTTCTGAGCCTCGAGGGACGAGGGGAGCAGATACGGCTGGCGCGGCGCATCGCGGAGAAAGGCCTTTCGGTGCGCCAGGTGGAGGAAGAGGTGCGGCGGCGGGCCGAACCGGGGGCTCCCGGCAAGCGAGCCGCTCGATCGAGCATGCCCGTGGACACGTTGGATCAGATACGGGATTCGTTCTTCAGTCTCCTCGGTGTTGTGCCGAAAGTCCGAGAAAGGGGAGCGGGCGGCGTGATCGAATTGCCGTTCAAGGACGCCGACGAGCTGGCGCGCCTTCTCGACCGGCTGCCTTGATGAGCCTATGCTTGATCCGGTCCGGTTAGCGCGGAACCGCGTGCACCAGGCCAGGCGTCGTACCGGCCTCTACAGCTGTCTCTGAGAGGGGTGCACATGGAAGTACGAACGGGGACACGCGGTGGTGCAGGGGAGCATGCGGGAGGGGAGTCCCGTTCTGCCGGCACCGCCAAACACAAGAACCTCATCTACATGGGCCTGGCTCTGGCACTAGTCACAGTGCCGCTGGCGCTTGCCGGTTGCGGGGGGGATATATCGAGCCCCGCCGCCACGGCCGCGGTACTGTCGGCCGCGGGAGCCGCCAATACGGTGACGGTCAGCGGTCAGGCGACGGTCACCAGCCCTCCCGACGAGGCAGTCGTCGTGCTGACCGTCGAGAATGACGCCGCCACCGCGCCCGCTGCCATGGACGCTACGTCGATCCAGACCAAGAACATGCTGGATCGCTTGAAGAGCGACGGCATTCCGGAGTCAGCCATCCAGACGGCAAATATCACCCTCTATCCCGTCAGGACGTACGATCCCACCACGGGCAAAGAGACCCTCACCGGGTATAGGGCGCAGAACAGCATCAAGGTCACGCTGAAGGATGCCCCGACGGTGGCGAAGGTATTGGCCGCGGGCGTCGAGACCGGCGCGACGCAGGTGTCGGGGCCGGAGTGGAGGTTGCGCGACGATAGCCAAGCCGTGAACGATGCCCTCAAACAGGCGGCAGTCAACGCGCGGGCCAAGGCGGAGAGTCTCGCGGCGGCCGAGGGCAAGGGCGTCGGCGAAGTCCTGATCATGACCGAGGGGACCGTGCAAGTGCCTGTGCCGCCCATGTACGCGATGGGCGGAGCTACCGACTCGGCCAAGGTCATGGAGCCGCCGGTAAGCAGCGGGAATCTGGACGTAACCGCCACGGTCACCGTCACCTATGCGCTGAAGCGTTGATCCTACGGCTTTGGGCTTCTCCGTCACCCACACTTTCGAGCAGGGCGCGGGCGAGCATCTGGTGACGGTGAGGGTCGGTCTGACCATGGCCGAGACCAACAGTCTGTTCTTGTCGGGTGACACGATCATCAGTTGGCCGGAAGGAGCGGTGCGTGCGAGCACGGATGGGGGGTCTGGGGGGGCCTGTCAGGGGCAGGATCGAGCCCCCGCCAGGACCGGGATGTTCGTATCCGAGCTCGCACGGCTCGCGCAAGGGCTCCAGATAGGTTATCGTCAGGCGACGGAAGCCGAGCGTGCGGCGCAGGTGGTGCGGCTGCAACTTCTCAGAGCTGGTATCGAAGAGGTGAGCTGAATGACTGGGGACGACCGGCAAACGGCGATGGATCCGCTCAAGCAGGCGTTGGGAGGGTATCTCGCCATCCCGGGTATCAAGGCCGCCCTCCTGGTCTCTGACCAAGGCCTGATCGTCAGCAGCATGGCCCGTGAAGGAGTGGACACGGCCAGCATCGCCGCGCTCGCGGTCGATACCGTCGCCAGCGCACAGCGCTTCGGACAACAGGTCAAGGCCGGTGGTCTCGACACCATGAGCATCGAATTCGAGGGGCTCACGGTGGTCTTTGCACCCTTCACCCCTGACGTGATGTTGGCGCTGCTTGCCGCCCCAGGCTCTGTTGGGATCTTGCTCGGACAACTATCCGACAGCCGGATGGTTCCCCCGCCGGTGGCGCCGAGTGCCTGACACGTATCCCGGGGTAGCGCGCAGCTAGCGACGCGCTGATGACGATGAGCAAGGGGCGGATCATTGTCAACACCGGGGACGGCAAAGGCAAGACGACGGCCGCTTTTGGCACCGCGCTACGAGCTTCCGGACACGGCCAGAAAGTCGCGATCGTCCAGTTCATCAAAGGCAACTGGAACTACGGCGAAGTGGCGGCACTCGAGGGTTGCCCGAACGTAGAGATGAGGCGTATCGGGTCCGGCTTCACCTGGCTGGCCGACGACCCGGCAGTGCCCCGGGCGCTGGCCCGCGAGGCCTGGGAACTCTCCCGCGAGCTCGCCGCCTCCGATCGCTACGACCTTCTGATCCTGGACGAACTGAACTACGCGGTCACGGAGGGTTATGTGTCTGTTGACGAGATACTTGAGTTCCTCGATACGAAGCCGTCCCGCCTTTCCGTGATCATCACGGGCCGCGATGCATCCCCGGAACTCATAGCAGCAGCCGACACCGTGACGGAGATGCGCAGTGTCAAGCACGCTTTCGACGCGAAGGGCGCGGCCAAGAAGGGCATCGAGTACTGACCGTGCAGTGCGCACCGGAAGCGCAGCGCACGTTTTGGCAAGACCATCAGTCCTTACCGTAGGACCCCACAGCGCCGGCGAGTTGGCCGCATGCCGCGTCGATGTCCGCCCCTTTGCTCTGCCTGACGACGGCCTCGATATGGGCCGTCCGCAAAACGGCGCGAAAGGCTGCAACGGCGGCGGGTGAGGAAGGGTAGAAGGCCTTGCCGCGGCCGGCGGTGGGCGTCGCGGACTGCGATGGCCTGCCTGCCGTTTTCCGCGCCGGGGCGCCGGGCGTCCTCCGCTCGGTCCCGCCGGCGGGCACAATGGGCTCCAGTTCTTCCGGGCGCACCGGGTTCCACCTGAGAAGGTTGACCGCGACGACATGTCCCCGAAGAAGGGCCGCCAGGCGCCGGGCATCGTCGGGCGAGTCGTTCACCCCGGCGAGGAGGACGTATTCCACGAGGAGCTTGCGACCGGTGATCGCGAAGTGCTCCCAGGCGGCCTCGAGGATCGCCGCGAGTGGATGGCGGAACCCCTCGGGGATAAGCAGCGCCCGGGTCTCGTCGTCCGCGGCATGCAGCGAGAGCGCGAGGTTCACCTGTGGCTCTGCTCGAGCCATCCGCAGTATCCCGGTCGGGATGCCGATCGTAGATACCGAGAGCGCTCGGTGGCCCATGCCAAGTCCGAGCGGGGCGGTGAGCACACGGATGGAATCGAGGACAGAGCCCAGATTGAGCAATGGTTCCCCCATGCCCATGTAGACGACGTTCGTGATCCGTTGCCCCGTCTCCGAAGTGGCGGCGGCCGCGCGCAGTTGATCCACGATCTCGGCCGTCGACAGATTGCGCCGGAATCCCATGGCACCGGTGGCGCAAAAGGCGCAGCCGACGGCGCATCCGACCTGGCTCGAGATGCACACGGTCACTCTGTGCCCGTAGGGCATGAGCACCGACTCGATGTAGGATCCGTCGCCGGCTTTCAGCAGCAGCTTGGTCGTGCCATCCGCCGCCCTCTGCGTGGCCGCCACCGAAAGGACCGACGCTCCCGACTCCTCCAGGCTATCTCGGAGATCTGCAGGCAACGCACTCGCTTCCGCGAACGGGCGTAGAGGGCGGCGCAACAGGTGCTCCAGCACCTGCACGTATCGGAACGAAGGCGCGTCTGTAGCGGCCAGCACTTGGGAGAGATCCGGGCGGTAGGCGGCAAGCAGCGCTTGAGGCGTGTAGGCCTCGCGCAGGGACGGCCGCGCGGGCCCGGGGGGGCGCCCGGGTCGCGCCGAGCGCTGAGGCGAAGAAGATCGCCGGGTCGACGGCGACCGCGAGGGCGACGACCCGGGCGCTGGAGGCCGGCGTCGCGACGAAGTGGGACCGCCCTTCGGTCGTCTCTGCCCAGGTTTGCCGGTCACTGGTTCGACTCCACGGGCGCGGCATCGCCGCCTGCCCCGCCCCGATGCGCGACGCCCCCGCCGAAGGGGGTCAGCGTCACCATCACGCCGCGCCTGACGCCCAGCAACTCGGAAGCGCTGGCGCCGTTGAGGGCGAGCGCTGCCTGGCCCCACGAGTCCCTGATGAGGCCGAGTTCGCCCGGCAGAAGCTCCCCGTAGGTCCTTACCACGCGGGCGCTCCACTCGGGCAGATCATCGCCGGCCACTTCGACCAGGAACCTGGCGTCCGCACTCTGCCCGGCCGGGAGTTCGGCGAAGGGCAATCCCAGGCCAACGTTGCCGAAGCGGTCGACCTCGATGACGGGGGCGGAGGCTCCCCCATCCGTCGCCTGGACGGGAATGGGAGCCAGCCGTACGAGGGAGGCGAGCTCCAGGGCTCGACCAAGGGAGGCCGGCTCCGCTCCGGCGGCGAGCAGCGCCGAAGCGGGCGCGAAGAGGTCGCGGCCGTGGAAGGTGGTCGAGACCGTCTCGGGCGAAAGACCGGCCCGGACGCGCACCCGCTCGACGTCGAGAGCCCAGGCGCCGGTCGCGCCCCCGAGCGCCTCCGCGGCGTCGATGAGAAGGCCGTTGTCGGGCCCTACCAGGAAGTCTCCACGCGCAGCCGCAAGAACTATCGGACGCCGCGCGGTCCCCACGCCCGGGTCGATGACCGCCAGATGCACCGCTTCGGGACAGAGCGGCGCGACCCTGGCCAGAACGAGGGCTCCGGCCGGCACGTCGCCCACCGGCACCTCGTGGGACACGTGCAACAACCGGGCGCTGGGACACACCCGGGCGATCGTGGCCTCACAGGCCGCGACGTACCCCCCGCACCATCCAAAGTCGGTAAGGAATGTGACTATTTCCAGGGCTTTCATGGCGTCGACCTCTCCAGCGGGCACCAGATCCGCGGAGCGAAAGACATGATCCGTCATCCCTTCGCGCCCGACACGAAGGACCAGACCCAACCGGTCGTCACCGGCCAAGGCCGGAACGGCGAGAGGCAGCGCGATCTCGACCACGTCTCCCCACGCACCAATCGCCGTACCGGCTAGATGTCCGCACTGGCTGCAGCTTACCTCCATCCGCCCGCCTTCGACGAGCGCAATGTGAAACACCGAGTCGTCCTCGCTGCCCGCGGGAGTCACCCTGAGTTCCAGTTCCAGCCCCTCCAGGTCCGTCAGGTCCCGAGGGAGCAGCAGCAGATAGAGGTGCTCGGCGCCCCATCCGAACCGCGCCTCGATGATGCGAGTCCCATCGGCCCGCTGCATGGTCGAGGGATGATCGGGTGCGAGCAACCCCGCGGCGTCCCAGCCGTCCTCGTCCCCAAGTCTGCCGTCGATCACCGGCTGGATGGCGCCCGAAGGCGGCTCCGGGCGGCTCGCCGCGGCCGCCGCGAGCACGGGGAGGTAGAGGCGGATAGGGACAGGCTCGCCCAGACACCTGTAGACCTCTTGCAGGCGCTGCCTGAACTCCAGGTCCCATACGTGGTCTAGCTCCGTGTGGTGATGCTCGCCGAACCACCAGAACCAGTCACTTCCTTCGGCGACAAGGACGTGGCGCCAGGCCGCTTCGACAGTTTCGAGCAGGTCTGGGCCTGCCGCGGCGCCGGCCGCCCGCGAGCGACGGGAGGCCGCGAGGTCTCGCGCGTCATGGAGAAGGTCCCAGGCCGTGTTGTGCCCCGGGTCGCCGCTCCAGGTCCGCAGGTCGCCTCCTATCCACGAACCGGTATGGAGCCAGTCGAGCGCCTCGGTGGCAGGGTGCCGGTCGAGATACTCGGACACGGTCACGCAGCGGATCCCCGGATCGGTCGCGAGACCATCGTAGAGGTGGCGAAGGAAATCCCGGCCGTCGTGCGGGTAGTACTCCCAGGCGTTCTCGCCGTCGAGGGCGATGGTCACGAGCGGCGCGCCCTCCGCTCCGATGGCGCGGATGCGGCCCAGCAGGTCGTGGGCGGCATCACGGGAGTCCCAGCTCTGGTAGCCGAAACCTATCAGGTCCGAGAGGGTGTGATCGCGGAAGACGATCGCCATCTCGCCCTCTTCCCGGCGTAGCAGATAGGGCGCGTAGGAAGACGCCGAGGCGCCCCCCGCCCCTCCTGGGGTGCTTGTGCCGCCCCGGGCCGCGCTGCCCCCAGCCGTGCCGCCCCGGGCCGCACTGCCCGACAGTGAGCGGGAAAGGACGGTCTGATCACCGATCGTCCACTCGATGCCGGCCTTCATCAATAGCGGCAGCACGTCTTCTCCGACGGCTTGCTCCGAGCACCACATCCCGCGGGGACGAGCTCCAAAGACCCGCTCGTGCTTGGCTACCCCGCTCTGGACCTGTTCCCAGGCGTCCTCGGGGTGGGCGAAGCGCCGATGGGGCAACACGGTGTCGCCCGCGGCGACCCGGGCCGTATCGCTGTTCGCGAGCAGCGGGAGGATCGGGTGGAAATACGGGGAGGTGGACACTTCGATCTGCCCCCGCCCGGCGGCGTCCTGGTAGGCGGGGATGACCCTGGCCAGGATGTCGCGCTGAACCTGGTCAAGGACCAGCTTGTCCTCTTCGCGGTAGTCGCGGCCGCGCTCCACCAGCATGGCGAGCGCCGGGGCCTCCAGCAGGGTCGGATCGAACCAGGCGAGGTTGAACCAGACCTGGAGGTCTCGGAGTTCGTCGACGCTGAAAAGTCTGCCGCACGTGTCCCATCCCCGGCATGCCTCAGACTCCCGTTTCTGCGCGAGCTCCAGGTAGCGAGGGTGGGATTTAGCCCGCGGGTGGTCGGAACGCTCGCACATGCGCTCCACGATGAACGCCCGTTCGCTCGGTGAAAGCTCCACGGCCGGCTTCATGGTGTGCTCCCAGTACACATCGGCCACACCGCCCGCCGCGTAGTCCTCCAGTTGCTCGACGAGGGAAGGGACGAGGTTGAACGTCTGGTGGATGGTGGGGTAGTCGGCCATGACCTCGACCATGTCGAGGTAGTCCTTGAGCGCGTGCAGCCGGGCCCAGGGCATCTGAAAAGCCCCGGTCCGGGCGGACCGGTAGTACGGCTGGTGCATGTGCCAGACGAACGCTACGTGGATCGGATCAGACGTAGTCATCCATCGCCCGGACGAAGTTCGTGTACACGCGCTGCTGCTCGGTGAGGATGCTGTCCGGGCCCAGATCCCACCACTCGTTCGGCGTGAAGTACGCCGACACCTCGGCCTCGGAGCCCGAACGGCCCGCCCATTGGATGAGGTGCAGATTGTCGGACTGGAGCAGCCAGAGCGCAAGGTCGAGTAGCGTGCGATCGCCGGTCAGACGGGCCTTGTGGAGCACCGAGTGCATCAGCCGGAATATCGCTTGCTGCGAGGGGTTGCCCAGGAAGAACTCCATGCCTCCGGAGCCGGCCCAGGTGGTGCCGAACTCGGGCAGCGGCAGATTCAGGCAGGTGGGCCTTGCCGAACTCGTCGACGGCTTCGCTGGGCGTGAGGCAGCGAACACCTTGCCGCTTGAGCTGGGCGGGCATGGACCGCATGAAGTCGAAGATGCCCGTGTCCACGCTGTGGTGCTCGCCGAATGTCTCGAAGTCCCACCCGATGAAGACGAAGTCACCCCAGGTGCTGCGCAGATGCTCGGCGTAGGCGTCGGCGCGGAGGGGATATCCCGACCAGGTCTTGTTGCTGAAGCGATAGCCGACGTCGTCCGAGAGCTCGTGATGGCGGCAGAAGAGCGCGAGATCCCGCTCGCCGTAGCGGTAGAGATGGGTCGCCTCCCGCCAGTCGAGCACCCACTTGCGGCCGTCGAGCATTCCTGCCCGGTATCCGGACTGCAGAAGGGCGTAGTAGACCTCGTTGTTCATGACCATCTCGGTCGTGTCGGTCACGCGGATCTCTTTATCGAAGAAATCCTCGGCGAAGTCCTTGCCCCGCCTCATCTCCGTCCGGAAGAGCTCTGATGTCTATGGCGAAAGCGAAGCTGTGGTAGGGTTCGACCCCCACCAGTTCGCAGTTGGGATGGGCCACGAGCCGGCGGAAACGCTCCGCCAACTGGGTGTCCCAGCGGCTCAACTGCCACAGGAAGCTCACCGAGAATCCCAGGCCCAACTTGTAGCCCTCGTCCAGCATGTCCAGGAACATCTGGCACGCCGGGTAGTAGCACCAGCGGGCGACCTTCTCGAAGTACCTCCGGTTCATGGCGTCGTCCAGCAGGTAGGGGGCCATGTCCTCCGGCTTCGTGCCCGGCGGGATGACCTGGGCGGGCAACTTGATGCGCCGCGGCTGATGGACGACACAGTAAGTGACAAGGTTCTCTGCCACGGTCCCTACCGTTTCCTCTACGTTTCCGATGTCTGCGGCTTGACGGAAGGGCGCTGGGTCACCGATTCGCCGCCGTAGGCCGCCGAGCGTTGCCGTCCTGCTTCGCCGCCTTCGTCTTGCGGCCGGCGGTGGGTGCGTCCGGGCCGGCGCCTCGGCCGGCGCCACCGCGGTCTCGCTATTGCCTGGTGGAGCGACAAGCTGCCGGAGGGCCACGTAGCGGAGCTTGCCCAGCAGGTTGTCCTCCACGACGTTCTTCCAACTGAAGCTCTCGGCCGTCTCCTGCGCGTCGGAACGCATCCGCTCGACGACGTCCGGGTGCCTCCTAAGGAAGTCGAGGCCGATGTTGATCTCGGTGGGGTCGTCGGTGTCGAGCGCGATGCAGTTGAGGAAGGGCACCGCGTAGTCCTCGCCGGTAGTGCCGACGAAGGCGACGCCGCCGGCGGCCATGACCTCCAATCCCACCAGGCCGAAAGGCTCGTGGCCGGAATTGGCGAGGACGGCGTCGGCTGCCGTGTAGAAGACCGAGATCAACTCGTCACTCATGAAGCTGGCTATGTTGTAGATGTCCGCCCGCGGGGTCTGGGCGAGCGCTTCGATGGCCTCCCGCGGGTCGCGCGGGGGCCTGACATCGACGATCTCCAGGCCCCGAGCGTGGGCATTGGCGAGCACTTCCGCCCCGTGCGGCTCCACGCCGCCGCGTATCACGGTGGCGACATCGTGGCCGGCCCGCTTCTCCTCAACCATCGCGTCCATCGCCATGTGCCAGCGCTTGTCGGGGCTGAAGCGCCCTATCTTGAACACAAGCTCTCTCCCGGCGAAGGCGGCTCTCAATCTGGCCACCAGATCCGGGTCGGCCCGCTGGACCCTGTCACCCGGGATGCCGTTGGGGATCACGAGCGGATTCACGGCCCGGCCCCACATCACGTGCTTCATGTAGCGCGAGACGGTGGTGATCTGCGAGCAGAAATCCAGCCGGCCCCAGTTGATGCGATCGAACCCCATGACGTTGTTGGCGTTCCAGAGCAGGACGGCCTTGTCCCGGAGCCCTTCGGCCCAGAGCCGATCGGACAGCTGGCAGGTGGAGTAAGCCGTGTGCCACTCCTCGGCCAGCACCGCTGTGAGACGGCCGGCCGCCACCGCGGGCCGGACCAAGCGGGAGACGACATAGCCGGGGAGTTGCTCGTTCCAATCGATGAGTTTGGCCTCTTCTCCCTGGTAGACGCCGCCCCGGTAATGGCCCGACAGCCACTGGCCCCAGCGGTGGAGCGTGAGATTCTCCGCGGGCGACTCTAACGCGGGCAGATCGGGATCGCCGATGAACACGAGGTGGGTCTGGAACCCTTGGCGGGCCAACTCGAGGGCCAGTTCCTTCATCCGCACCCCGAGCCCGCCTGCCATCGCGTACTGGTCGGGCCCTTCGAAGGAGAGCAGGACGAACTCCAGCGTGTCCGGCGTCAAGCGGAGAAGATCGGCCATGGCGCCTCCCTGGGCCCTTAGTCGTGTCGGAGTAGCTTCGTTCCTCATCGAGCCGAGAACGACGGTAGCATACCCCGTTCTTCCGTAATCATGCACGTTTCCTGGCTTTTGTGTTACTTTGCCTCTCTCTAGCCCTCACAAGGATGGAAAGGCACGAAAGGCATGGCGATAAAGTACCTGCTACCGGAAGACCGGATCCCGACGTCGTGGTACAACGTTGCGGCCGACCTCCCAGCGCCCCCGCCCCCGCCCCTCCACCCGGGAACGTTGCAGCCCGCCGGTCCGGATGACCTCGCGCCGCTGTTCCCGATGGGCCTCATCATGCAGGAGATGTCGATGGAGCCCCAGATCGAGATCCCCGATGAGGTCCGGGAGATCTACAAGCTGTGGCGGCCCACCCCGCTCATCCGCGCCGCCCGATGGGAGAAGGCGCTCGACACCCCAGCCAAGATCTACTTCAAGTACGAGGGCGTCAGCCCGGCCGGGTCGCACAAGCCCAACACCGCCGTCGCCCAGGCCTGGTACAACAAGCAGGAAGGCATCACCAAACTCACCACCGAGACCGGCGCCGGGCAGTGGGGCTGCGCTCTGGCTCTCGCCTGCCAGATGTTCGGCATGGAGTGCCTGGTCTACATGGTGAAAGTCTCGTATTTCCAGAAACCGTATCGCCGGAGCATGATCCGGGTGTGGGGCGCCGAAGTCATTCCCAGCCCCTCCGACACCACCCAGTCCGGCCGGGCGATCCTGGCCGAAGACCCGGATTCGCCCGGTAGCCTCGGCATAGCCATCAGCGAAGCGGTCGAGGTCGCGGCTCAGCGCGATGACACTCACTACTCGCTGGGCTCCGTGCTCAATCACGTTCTGCTCCACCAGACGGTCATCGGGCAGGAAGCCATCGAGCAGATGGAGCTCACCGGCGCCTACCCCGATTTCGTCGTGGGTTGCGTCGGCGGCGGCTCCAACTTTGCCGGCATAGGCTTCCCCTTCGTAGGCGAGAACATCAAGAAGGGCAAGAAGACCCGCATCATCGCGGTCGAACCCGCGGCCTGCCCAACCATGACCAAGGGCGTGTACGCGTTCGACTACGGCGACACCTCCAAGCTCACCCCTCTCCTGAAGATGGAGACTCTCGGCCACGACTTCATCCCGCCGGGCATCCACGCGGGTGGTCTGCGCTACCACGGGATGGCTCCGATGGTGTCGCATTGCCACCAACTCGGTCTCATCGAGGCCCAGTCGGTGCTCCAGACCGAGGCCTTCTCCGCCGGCGTGTCGTTCGCCCGGTCTGAAGGCGTCATCCCCGCACCCGAGAGCTCGCACGCTGTCGCGGCCGTGAGGCGGATCGCCGAAGAATGCAAGCAATCCGGCGACGAGAAGACCATCCTCTTCAACATGAGCGGGCACGGTCACTTTGACATGGCTGCCTACGACAACTACCTCGACGGCAAGCTCGAGGACTACGCGTATCCGGAAGAGAAGATCAAAGAGGCGATGAAGAACCTGCCCAAGGTGTGAGTTTCGTCGGGCGGCGCCCCTCGGGGCGCCGCCTACTCTGCCCGAACGTCGAGCAGCGACGCCATCTGCTGCGCGTTGCGCGGGGCGTAGTCCGCGAAGCAGTTGTTGAACATGACGTACGTGGTGTGCGTCTGCTCCTGCAGCCCATGGACCGGTTCGACCCACTCGGCCAACTCCTCCACCGAGTAGAGGTAGTTGAAACGTTCGGCGGCCGTCTTCACGCGGGCGTTCCAGGTGAGGGCGTTGCGGCCGTTGAAGCGCACGTACGCAATGTCGGCGGTCGCCGCGGCAACGGGCGGCAGCGCGTTCGCCCTGTCCAGTCGGGGCTCGTCCACGCAGACATACGACGCGCCCACCGAAGACAGTAACTCCAGCGTGTCCTCCAACTCGTCCGGCTCCACCCAGGATACGTGCCGGAATTCCACGGCCATCCTGTCCGGAGCCAGCCGGCGCGCGCTCTGCACGATGTACTCCCGGTTGGCCTCGTTCGCCACAAAATAGGGCGGGAACTGCATGAGGATCAGGCCGAGCTTGTTCTCGGCACGCAGCGGCTCGAGAGCCTCGCTGAAGCAGGCAAAGGCGTCGTCCCGCAGGGCCGGAGCAGGGTGGAGGATGCGGCCGCTGCGGTCCAGTTCGAACGCGTGGCCGTCCCGCAAGGGCGGGGGGAGCTGCTCGGGGCGGACGCCGTGGCGCGTCATCATGCCGAACGCCTTGATGTGGAAGACGAAGCCCGGGGGCGTCCTCTCCGCCCACAGGAGGGCGGTGGCGGGTGTGGGCATGCCGTAGTAGCTCGAGTCCACCTCGACGGTGTCGAAGCGGGCCGCGTAGTAGCGGAGCCGGTCGGCAGCGGTGCGCGCGGACGGCGGATACCAGGCCCGCACCATGGTCGGGTCGGTCCAAGAACAGGTGCCCACTCGGATACCGGACATGCCCTAAGGATATACTTGGGCGAGGATGGATGCCGAAAGACCACGTTTGTTCCTTACCCGGCGCATCCCGGAGCCCGGTCTCGCACTGATCCGGGAAGCGTTCGTGGTGACCGGCGGTGACGAGGACCGGCCGCTCGAGCGCCGGTCGCTTCTGCGCGGGGTGGCGGGCGCCGACGCGCTGCTCTGCCTGCTCACCGAGACCGTGGACGCACCGGTGATGGACGCCGCCGGACCCCGGCTGCGCGTCATCTCCAACATGGCGGTGGGGGTCGACAACATCGATGTCGCCGCCGCCAGCGCTCGCGGCATCCTGGTCACGAACACACCGGGCGTGCTCACCGACGCGACTGCCGACCTCGCCTGGGCCTTGATCCTCAGCACGGTGCGCCGGGTAGCCGAAGGCGACCGGATGGTCCGCGAGGGCCGCTTCGAGCTCTGGAGCCCGTTCATGCTGCTGGGCCGCGCTATCGCCGGCTCGACGTTGGGGATCGTGGGCATGGGCCGCATCGGGCAGGCCGTGGCCTGCCGCGCCGCTGGGTGGGACATGAGGGTGATCTACACGAGAAAGAGCGGCCCCCTGCCGGCCGACCAGACACCTGCGGGATCGCGCTGGGAATTCCGCGCCGAGCTTGACGAACTGCTGGCGGAGGCGGACATCGTGAGCCTTCACGTGCCCCTGCTGCCCGAGACCCGGCATCTGATCGGCGCCCGCGAGCTGATGCTCATGCGCCCGGGATCGTACTTGATCAACACGGCCAGAGGCCCGGTCGTCGACGAGGCGGCCCTGGTGGAAGCGCTCAGGAGCGGCCGTCTGGCGGGGGCAGGGCTCGACGTCTACGAGCAGGAGCCCCGTCTAGCTCCCGGGCTGGCAGACCTGCCCAATGTCACGCTCCTGCCCCATCTCGGCAGCGCCACCGTCGAGACCCGGGGGCGTATGGCGGAACTGGCGGCCCTGAACGCGATCGCCGCGGTGCGGGGGGAGCCGGTCCCGCACGTGGTGAACCCAGAGGTGTTCCACGCTCGAGGTCCGGCGCGCCGTGGGGGTCCGCTCATGAAGGCGCGGCCTGCGGGCGGCCGTAGCACCGGCGCGCCGCTGCGCGCGGGCGCCGCGCGGCGCCGCTTCTTCATCCTCCTGCTGGTGATGCTGCTCGTCGCCGGCTTCGCGGCGTGGGCAACCGCCTGCGCGCGGGACGGCGGGACGGATTCGACCACGTCTTCGACCGATTCTTCGTCTGCCCCGTCCGGGGACATCGAGGCTTCCGTGGGGGACAAGATCAAAGCAGGCAAAGCCCTCGTCACCGTACGTGCTTTGCAGCCGACCTTCAATCCGGTGGCCCCGGGGCAACGGCTGAGCGAACAGGCCCCAGCGGCTCCCGAGGGCAACGAGTCGTTCTACCAGGCCTACGTGAAGGTGCAGAACGACGGCGCGACCCCCATACGCGTTGACGCCGAGGACTTCGCCTGTGCCGTGGGGAATTCGGTCGTCGGCATCGAACCGACCTGGTCGGGCCCGCCGGCCCGGAGTCTCCTGAAGAGCAGCTCCATCGACCTGCTGATCACATTCAAGGCCAAGGCCGGCTACGAGCCGGTCCTCCTCTACAGCCCTTCGTGGTACGACGGGACGATCCGGGTGCGCCCGGCATCGACCGGATCCACCCAGGGGACGTAGCGTTCGCCGGTAGACGCGGCGCGCGCCCTGCCTCAGCCCAGCAGGTACAGCAGGAAGACCAGGTCGTCCGTGGATTCCAGGGCGTGAGGCTGGCCGGCCGGCATGTAGTACAGGGAGCCGCGTTTGCCCTCGTAGGTCTGGTCGCCGATCTCGATCGTGCCGGCGCCGCCCAGGACGTGGATGGTGGCCGGCCTGCTGGCCGCGTGGGACGACATCTTCTGTCCGGTGCTCATCGTGAAGAGGGAGATGTTGACGCAGTTTGGGACGTTCCACCAGCGTCTTGCTGACGATGCCGCCCTCGGCGAACTGCACCATGTCCGCGAGCTCGCCCGCCCAGTTCTCGTCGGCGCCGGGTCGCGCTGGCGATGCTCCGGGTTCCTTCCACTCTTCCATCTCGGCCTCCTTGGCGCGCCCTACATCAGTACGTGGTCGGAAGACCGGTGGCCTCTCTCACCTTCTCCATCACCTGCCGGGCGACGGCCCGAGCCCGCATGCCGCCGTCCCTGAGGACGTCCGTCACGTAGCCGGGATCGGCCTCCAGCTCGCGACGACGCTGGCGAGCGGGCGCGAAATACTCGTCGATGAGATCGAGCAGCCTCTTCTTCACCTCTCCGTACCCCATGCCGCCGGCCTTGTAACGGGCCTCCCACTCGGCCGTCTCCTCGGGAGAGGCCAGCAGGCTCAGAAGCAGGAACGGCGTGGATTCGGACGGGTCCTTGGGATCCTCCACAGGCGTGGAGTCGGTGACTATGGACATGACCTTCTTCTTGAGCGTCTTGCCCTCGTCGAAGATGCCGATCTCGTTCCCGTAGCTCTTGGACATCTTGCGCCCGTCTACGCCCGGCACCACCGCGGTGGAATCGAGGATGTAGGGCTCGGGGATCACGAACACCTCCCCGAACTGCTGGTTGAACTTGCCGGCGATGTCGCGAGTCATCTCCAGGTGCTGCTTCTGGTCCTGGCCCACGGGGACCAGGTCGGAGAGGTAGATGAGGATGTCGGCGGCCTGCAGCACCGGATAGGCGAACAAGCCCGTGGTTCGGGGTGATCCCCTGGGCGACCTTGTCCTTGTAGCCCACGGCCCGCTCGAGCATGCCCATGGGCGTGACGCAGGAGAGGATCCAGGCGAGTTCGGTGACCTCGGGAACGTCTTGTTGGGCAAAAAGGGCCGATTGCTGGGGATCGAGGCCGAGGGCCAGGAAGTCCAGAGCCACGCCCATCGTGTACTCGTGCAGGAGCTGCGCGTCCTGCACCGACGTGAGTGCGTGGTAGCTGGCGATGAAGTAGAAGGGCTGGTTGCCGGCCTGCAGGGAGATGTACTGGCGCAGGGCGCCGAAGTAGTTGCCCAGATGGGGCCGGCCCGAAGGCTGTATACCGGAAAGGATGCGCATGACGCCGCCTAGTGTAGCCGAGGGGCGGTTGGCGCGGCAAACCGGTATACACATATCAACTTTCGCGCTAAAGTGGCTTGTGCGCCGGCGCCCTTCGGGGACGCCTGTGTCTGCGTGCCTTTGGGCTGGTCGGGGGAGGAGGGCAATCGTGAGGGAACTGGACGTCGCCCGGATAACCGAGGCGGTGGCCATGCTGGCCGTCGAGGCCTGCACGTGTCTGGGTGACGATCTGGTGGCGTTCTTCGAGAAGGCCGCCGAGCGCGAGGAGTCCGAGACGGGCAAGGACATACTCGCTCAACTGCTGGAGAACGCGCGTCTCGCCCACGACACCAACAGGCCGCTCTGCCAGGACACCGGCCTCGCCGTCGTGTTCCTCGAGATAGGTCAGGACGTGCATCTGGTCGGCGGAGACCTGGAAGCTGCGGTCAACGAGGGTGTCCGGAAAGGCTACGGCGAGGGATACCTGCGCAAGTCCGCCGTGGCCGATCCCATTGGAGCCCGGGTCAACACCGGCGACAACACCCCCGCCATGCTTCACATGAGGATAGTTCCGGGCGACAAGGTCCGCGTGATCGTGGCGCCCAAGGGCGGCGGTGCCGAGAACATGAGCGCCCTGGGCATGCTGAAGCCCTCGCAGGGCAGGCAGGGCGCGGTCGACTTCATCGTCGACACCGTCAGCAAGGCCGGCCCCAACCCCTGCCCGCCCACCATCGTGGGCGTCGGTCTGGGGGGCACGTTCGAGAAGGCCGCCTACATGGCCAAGCACTCCCTGCTGCGCGAAGTCGGCTCAACCAACCCGGATCCGCGCCTGGCCGAGTTGGAAGACGAGATCGAGCGCCGATGCAACGCCCTCGGCATCGGGCCGGCGGGGCTGGGCGGCATCACCACGGTCATCGACGTGTTCATCGAGGAAATGCCGGCGCACATCGCCAGCATGCCGGTGGCCGTCAACATCCAGTGCCATTCTGCGCGGCACAAGGAGGCGGTGCTGTGATGGTCGATGAGGGCGCCACCAGAGGCATCAGCCGCAAGATCACCACTCCGCTCACCGACGAGGTCGTCGAGAGTCTCCACGCAGGCGATCGCCTGCTCATCAGCGGGACCATCTATACCGGCCGGGACGCCGCTCACAAGCGGCTGATCGCGCTCGTGGACAAGGGCGAGCCCCTGCCCATCGACATCCGCGGGCAGATCATCTACTTCGTCGGCCCTACCCCTCCCAAGCCCGGTGAGGTCATCGGGTCGGCCGGGCCCACCACCTCCGGCCGCATGGACTCCTACTCGCCCAAGCTGCTCGACCTCGGTCTCAAGGGCATGATCGGCAAGGGCTCGCGCAACGAGGCGGTCAAGGAAGCGCTCAAGCGCGACAAGGCCGTGTATCTCGGAGCCACCGGCGGCGCCGGTGCGCTCCTATCGCAGCGCATCGTGGCCGCGAAGGTGGTGGCATACGAAGATCTGGGCCCGGAAGCCATCCGCGAGTTGGAGGTCAAAGACTTCCCGGTCGTGGTGATCAACGATATGTACGGCGGCGACCTCTACGTTGAAGGCCGCAAGGAGTACGAGAGGAAGGTGGATTCTTGAGCGCAAAACCCCGCGAGACCGCCAACGTAGGGGCCGGTCTCTGGAAGGCGACAGGCATGTGGGCCTGGTTGTTCTTCCGGATCAGCGGTCTCATCCTCGTCTTCTATCTCGGTGCTCACATCATCGTCATCTCCACCGGCCACTTCGACCAGCTCGACCGGCTGATGAAGGCCTTCGACAACCCGGTGCTCGTCCTGGCCGACCTGGCCCTGGTCGTCGCCGTTCTTTATCACGCCCTCAACGGAGTGCGGATCATCCTGATGGACCTCGGCATCGGCATCCACCGGCACAAGGTCATGTTCTGGTCGGCCATGGCGGTCGTGGTCGTCTGCTTCGCCGTCTTCGCCTGGGTGGCCTTCACCTACATCGCGACCGGCAAGGGGGTGATGTAGTGAGAGCCGAGACGGTATCGACGCATCGGGGCGGGATGTGGTCCTGGCTGTTCCAGCGCATCACCGCCGTACTCCTCATCGTCTGCCTGGCCATCCATCTGGCGGCCACGCACATCGCCAACATCGGCGAACTGAACATGGATAACATCGGCGCCCGGCTGGCCAACCACGGGCTGACGGCTGTCGACATCATCCTGCTTGCGGCAGGCATCTACCACGCTTTGAACGGGCTGCGCATGGTGCTGATGGACTATTGGTTCACCTCCCGCACACGGGCCCTCTGGCTCACCATCGGTCTTTGGGTGGTGGGCGTCGCGGCTCTCGGATATGGGATCTGGGCGCTCTGGCCCTGGATCGGTTAGGGGACTGAGTAATGATCCATCATGACGTGATCGTTGTCGGCGGTGGCCTGTCCGGTCTGCGTGCGGCTATCGAAGCCAAACGCGCGGGCGTGGACGTCGCCGTCCTCTCGCAGGTCCACCCGGCCCGCAGCCATTCAGGGGCGGCGCAGGGTGGCATCAACGCCGCGCTGGGCAACCACCCGGACGGCCACGACGACACCTGGGAGAAGCACGCGTTCGACACCACCAAGGGCGGCGACTACCTGGGCGACCAGGACGCCATCATGAAGATGACCCAGGACGCCATCCGGGTCATCTACGAGATGGACCACTGGGGCTGCCCCTTCAGCCGCTACGAAGACGGGCGTATCACCCAGCGGCCCTTTGGGGGCGCCGGCTTCCCCCGCTGCTGCTACGGCGCGGACAAGACCGGCCTCTACCTCCTGCACACCCTGGTCGAGCAGGCCTACCGCTTCGAGGTGAAGCTGTACGTGGAGCAGTACGTGTGCAAGCTCATCGTCCACGAGGGCGTATGCCAGGGCGTGATTGCCTACGACATGATCCGCGGCGGCTTACGAGGCCTTCACCGCGGGGGCGGTCATCATCGCCACCGGGGGCTCCGGCCGGATCTACTCCAACTCCACGAACGCGCTCATCAACACCGGCGGCGGGATGGCCCTCGCCTACCACGCCGGAGTGCCGCTCAAGGACATGGAGTTCATCCAGTTCCACCCCACCGGCCTGTACTCCACCAACATCCTCATGACCGAGGGGGCTCGGGGCGAGGGCGGCTACCTCATCAACGGCCTGGGCGAGCGCTACATGGAGAGGTACGCGCCCAATTCCATGGAGCTGGCGCCGCGCGACATCGTGTCCCGCGCCGGCCAGACCGAGATCAACGAAGGCCGGGGCATCAACGGGCAACCGTACGTGCACCTCGATCTGCGCCACCTGGGCGCCGAGAAGATCCTCGAGCGCCTCCCCGGAATCCGCGACCTGGCAATCCACTTCGAGGGGGTGGACCCGATCGAGGAGCCGATCCCGGTGGTGCCCAGCCAGCACTACACCATGGGCGGCATCGACACCAACTTCGACGGGGCGACGCCCATGCCCGGTCTCTACGCGGCCGGCGAATGCGCCTGCGTCAGCGTCCACGGGGCCAACCGGCTGGGCGGCAACTCGCTGCTCGAGACCATCGTGTTCGGCCGGCGTGCCGGAGCCGAGGTGGTGCGCTACCTCGAGGGACGCGCCGACAAGCGCCCGCCGAACGCGCGCGCGGCCTTCGCTGCCGTGCAGGCCATGGAGGACAAGATCGACCGGCTGAGCAGTGCCGCCGGCGCCGAGAACGCCTACTCACTGCGCGCCGAGATGGCGGACGTGACCCGGGACCACTTCGGCGTGTTCCGCGACGAGCCGACCATGAAGACCGGCCTCGAGAAACTGCTGGCCGTCAAGGAGCGCTCCAAGAACGTGGGGCTGCGCTGGACGGGCCAGGTCTTCAACCTCGACATGATCCGCACCGTCGACCTGGAGAGCATGATCGACGTGGCCCTCGCCATGGCGGCGGGTGCGCTGGCCCGGACCGAGTCGCGGGGCGCTCACTTCCGGACCGACCACAACAAGAGGGACGACGCCAACTGGCTCAAGCACACGCTGGCCTACCACCGGCCGGACGAAGCTGGTCCCCGGCTCGATTCCAAGCCTGTCACCCTCGGCACCTTCGAGCCACAGGAGCGGACGTACTGATGGCAGAGATAACGTTTCGCGTCAAGCGGCAGGACCCGGCCAGCAAGAAGGACCCGGAAGCCCGGTGGGAGGAGTACGTCGTCCCCTACGAGAACAACCTCACCGTGCTCGAGGGGCTGTTCTACATCCAGGAGAAATTCGACGGCAGCCTCTCGTTCCGCTACTGCTGCCGCGCCTCCATCTGCGGAAGCTGCGCCATGTACATCAACGGGGCATACCGGCTGGCCTGCCAGACCAACGTCAAGCATCTCCCGACCGTCCACTCGGCCAACCCCACCGTGACCGTCTCCCCCATGCCGCACGTGCCCCTGGTCAAAGACCTGGTCTGCGACATGGACGGCTTCTTCGACAAGTACGAGTACATCAAACCCTGGCTCATCCGCAACTCGGCCGATCCGGAGAAGGAGATCGCGCAGTCGCCCAAGGACCGCAAGAAGCTGGACATGCCGATCGACTGCATCCTTTGTGGCTGCTGTTACTCGAGCTGTCCGTCGGTGTGGGGCGAGGAGAACTACATTGGCCCGGCGGCCCTGCTCAAGGCCTACCGGTTCGAGGTGGATTCGCGCGACGAAGCCCGCAAGGAGCGGCTGCCGCTCTTCGACAACGAACGCGGCGTCTACCGCTGCCACACCATCATGAACTGCCAGGAAGCCTGCCCCAAAGAGCTGAGCCCCACCGAGGGCATCCAGTGGCTCAAGAAGGCAGCGGTGCGGCGGAGGCTGTTCGGCCGGCTGAAGTAGCCGGCATAGCGAGGCTCCGGCGGTGCGGGACTCGGACTTTGGTAGTACTGTGTCCGCGTTGAACCGTGACGCGGACACCGGAGGATGCCGTGCCCCTCGTAATCGTCAAGATGCTCGAAGGCAGGAGCGTCGACCAAAAGCGCCGACTGGTGAAGGCCATGACCGAGGTCGTCTCGAAGTACACGGGAGCGCCCGAAGACCAGGTCGACGTGATCATCGAGGACTACCCGCGGGAGAACTGGGCGAAAGGCGGGACCCTCTACGCCGACAAGTAGCGGCCCTACACCCCGTACGCCGCGGCCAGCAGCGTGACCGGGTGCACGGTCCGGACCGACGCCGCTTCGGCGATCTGCAGCCGGCAGGTGCTGCACTCGCTGGCCACGATGTCGGGGGTGATGGCCGCGATGCGCTCGAACAGCGGGGCGCCGGTCAACATCGACAGGTCGTAGGTCCCCTTCTTCATCCCGAACGTCCCCGCCATGCCGCAGCAGCCCGCGGCAAGATCGACGACTTCGATCCCCGGGACTTCTCGCAACAGGTCGAGCCCGGGGCTGCCTATTTGCTGCGCCTTCAGGTGGCAGGGCTGGTGGTAGGCGACGCGCGTCACCGACGTCCAGGGAGCGGGGAGGGGCCGGCGCGGCAGGCGCGGCCTCGGGGTGATCCAACCGGTAGCGCACCAGGAACTCGCCCAGGTCGTGCGTCGCTGCGGCCACCAGCGAGCAGTCCGGCGTGGCCAGATAGTCGGGGTAGTGCACCTTGAAGGCGAGACTGGCGGTGGGCTCGGCCGTCAGCGAGCGCAGCGCCCCGTTTTACCCAGGGCAGGACCGCCTCGACGTTGAACTCGGCCGTCTTCCGGGCGGCGTCCGCGTATCCGTAGAGCATCTCGGGGATGCCGCTCGCCCGTTGCTCGGGGAGGACGACCTCTATCCCGTGGGCTTCCAGCAACCGCACGACGGCTAGGCCCAGTTCGGGGTCGTTGTATCCGGCGTAGAGGTCGTAGAAGTAGGCGGCAAGTGGGAAGCGGGTCGCGCCCCGTGTAGCCTCGCGCCCTGCGAGAGCCGGGCCGCCGAGGCCTGCGGCACCCCTCACAGTCTGGGCGAAGGTCCGGCGGGCGAAGCGCGGCATGTGCCGCCGCCGGTCGATGCCGGCTGCGGGCTCCGCCAGCCGGCGAAGAAGGGGCTGGTTGAGGAGGGGATTGGCGAGAGGGGCGAACCGGCGGCCGACAGCCGACGTGGCTTCAGCGTGTCCAAGGAGGGCTTCGGTGGGCGACCCGTGGTGCGCCTCCCGGTACTTGCTCTTGGCCTCGAGCATCAGCTTGGGGATGTTCACGTTGGACGGGCACTCCACGGCGCACATGCCGCAGACGATGCAGTAGTCGGTCACCGTCTTGGTGGCGGCCTGGCCGTAGGAGGAGGCCGGGTCGAGCGTCCCGTTGATGATCCCCCGCAACAGGTTCGCCTTCGCCCGGGGGGATGCGTGTTCCCGCCGGGTGGCCTTGTAGGTGGGGCACATCGTGGTCGCCACCATGCTCTTGCACTGCCCGCAGCCGTGGCATTTCTCGATCTCGCGCTCGTATTCGCTATCCGGGAAGTGCAGGATCGGCTGCTGAGCGACCGTGTGGTAGTCGAAGCCGTAACGCAGATCGCGAAGCAGGCTGCCGCTCTTCTCCTGCGGCCCCACTTTCTTGCCGGGGTTCATCACCCCCCCAGGATCGAGCGCATTCTTGACCAGAGAGAACAGGGAGTACACCCTCTCCCCGTACATCTCCCGCAGGTAGGGGGTGCGGAGCAGACCGTCCCCATGCTCGCCGGACATGGTGCCGCGTATCCCGCGCACGTAGCCAGAGACCTCGTCGTAGAGGCGCTGCATAGTGCGCAGGTCGTCCGGGATCCTTGGGGTCGAGCAACGGCCGGGTGTGGATGTTCCCGTCGCCCACGTGGCCGTACATGACCGCGTCGACCTTCTCCCGGTCGAACAGCTTCTGCAGGAAGTCGACGTATGCCGGCACCTCGCTTGGGTGCACGGTGACGTCCTCGATGAAGGGGAGCGCCCGCCGCGGACCGGGCATGCGCAAAGCCAGGGCCACCGCCGACTTGCGCACCGTCCACAGGCGGTTCGCCTCCTCGGCGGTCTCGGCGCGAACGACCTTGATGGCCTTCGGTACCGTCCAGATGCCGGCGCAGCGCGGCGAACTGCTCGTCGACCTCACCCTCGTCCTCGCCCTCGAACTCGATGAGCAGCGCGGTGTCGGTGCGCGCCGGCAGCATGGCGTCTACCCGGGAGTCGTGCTTGCGCACGAGGGCGAGAAAGCGGGAGTCCATGATCTCCACTGCGGTCGGATTGAGAGCGAGGATGCCCGGGACCGCCTCCCCCGAGGCGAACACCGACGGGAAGTAGGCCATGGCGATCCCTCGCCGCCTCGGCAGGGGGACGAGATTGAGGGTGGCCTCGGTGACCAGGCCCAGGGTGCCCTCGGCGCCGACGAACAGCTTCTGGAGGTGTACGAGGCGATCACCGGGCACCACCTCGGCCGTGTCGCCGAAGATCGTCTCCAGCCGGTAGCCCGAGCAGTTCTTCACCACCCGGGGCATCGCGCCGGCTATCGCAGCGGCGTTCGCCCGCAACTCGGGGACGATCTGCGCGAACGACCGGCCGGCGAGGGTGTCTGCGGCCAGGAGGGCGGCGAGCTGGGGCCCGTCTTCCGGCAGAGCCTGCGCTCGGAAGACGCTCCCGTCGGCAAGGACGGTTTCCAGGGCTAGTACGTGGTCCTTGGTGCCGCCGTAGGCGACGGTCCGGGCCCCGGAGGAGTTGGTGCCGATCATCCCGCCCAGGCTGCAGTAGTTCTCGCTGGAGGGGTCGGGCGCGAAGAAGGTGCCGTACCGGGCGGCCTCCAGATTGAGCGAGGCCATCACCAGCCCGGGTTGCACCCGAGCCCAGGAGCCGTCGGGCGCCATCTCGAGCACGCGGTTCATGTAGCGGGCGAAGTCGACCTGGATGCCGGCGCCTACGGCTCCACCGGCGAGGCCGGAGCCCATGCCCCGCCCGATCAGCGGGATGCCGTGTTCCGCCGCATACTCGACCAGGCGGACGACGTCCCCGGTGTCCCGGGGCGAGACCACGCCCAGGGGCTCCACCTGGTTGAGGCCGGCGTCGGTCGCGTAGAGGAAGCGTGAGACGTCGTCGAACTCCACGTCGCCCCGGAGCAGGGAGCGAAGGTCCCGCGCGACGCGTGCGCCGGCGTGTGCGCCCCGGCCCCCGGGCGGGGCCCCGTTTGCCGCAGACGTGCTACGTGTCACCGCAGAGGTATCACCGGCAGCAGAAGAGGATCGTGTTCTCGTAGACGGGCTCGTCGAGGACCACCTCGTCTCCTTTCTCGGTAGGGCTGCTGCAACGGACGCGGCCGCGGCGGACTCCATTTGCGGCACCTCCACGATAGCGCAGTCGCCTGCTTCGTGAGAGAATCTCCAAAGTCCCGCTGACTGCTGCTGCGGGAGCCGTCGTCCGTCGACTCTGCGAGGGAATCAAGCACCATGGAACGCGGCGCGTCCGCCTGTCGAGTGAAGGGGGTGAGTCATGCTTGCCATTCTCAAAACCACCGAAACTGGTCTCGAGCGGTTGGAGGAGTTCGAACCGGGCTCCTGGATCGACCTGGTCAGCCCCACCGAGGAAGAACTGCGACGAGTAAGCGAGCGAGCTGAACATCCCGCTCGACCTGCTGAGCGGTCCCTTGGACGAGGAAGAGAAATCGCGGGTGGAGATGGAAGACGGACTGACCTTCGTCGTCGTCGACATCCCCGTCCTAGTGGTGGAGGACGACGAGCGTAGCTACTCCACTATCCCTTTGGGGATGATCGTCCACCCGGATTACTTCATCACCATCTGCCTGCGGGTCAACCCGATCCTCGGCGAATTCGAGCGGCAGAGCATCCGTGGCTTCTTCACCTACAAGAAGACACGCTTCCTGTTCCAGATCCTGCAGCAGATATCGGCCTTCTATCTGCGCTATCTGTACCGGATCGACCGGGAGACCGACAAGCTGGAAAAGGAGCTGCGAGCGTCGTTGAAGAACGCCGAGATCTTCGACCTCCTCAACCTCCAGAAGGCTCTGGTCTATTTCACCACCTCGCTCCGCTCGAACGATCTGGTACTCCAGAAACTCCTCCGCGGCAAGACCATCAAGATGTACGAAGAGGACGAGGAGTTGCTCGAGGACGTGATCGTCGAGAACAGGCAGGCATCGGAGATGGCGAAGATCTACACGGACATCCTGGTGGGGATGATGGACGCGTTCACGTCGGTGATCTCGAACAACCTGAACCAGGTGATGAAGCTGCTGACGTCCATCACCATCATCCTGTCGATCCCGGTCATCGTGTCGTCATTCTACGGGATGAACGTCAAGCTCCCCTTCATGAACTACGCCCACGCATTCACGCTCGTGATCGTCATAGCGCTCGTCGGTATCATCGGCTTCTTCCTTGTGTTCTGGAGGAAGCGGTACTTCTAAGCGAGTGAGGCGTAGGCAAGGTCCCCATCCGGGCACTTCTGGAGTTGCCTCTCGAATTGAGGGGAGAAGCGATAGCGGTCCCCTGGGAGGAGTCGCACAGGCTTTTGTGCGCAGCCGGAGGGGGACCGCTATCGCTTCTCCCTAGCGCCAGGGTGAGAGGGGTGGCGCGGAAGCCGGGCGGGGCTTGCGCCTGGCCCGGGGTACGGCAGGCTCGAGCAGGCTGAGCTCGTCCATGACTTCCAGGGTCTCGATGGGCACCACCCGCATGCGCTTCACTCCCAGCAGCACGAGGAACCCGGCGGTGATGAACACGATCGCCACAGGGCCCCGGATGCCGTAGGCGCCCGACACCGTCTGGACAAGGACGTACCACCACGCGTTGAGCCAACCGATGTCGTTGCCGACGGCCAGATAGGCGTACAGGAACACGGGGACGATCAGGCCCAGGAGGAGCAGCGGCGCGTTGCTGAGGAAGCGATGCCGCCAGAAAGCGCCCGAGTAGACGGGCTCCGCGAAACACGTCGCCAGCGGCCACGCCCACGCCACGGCGAGGCACGGCAGGAGCAGGAACGGCGACCGGGAGAGCATGAGGGCGAGCCCGAAGAACAGGCTGAGGAACCCCACGCAGAGGCGGCTCATCTCCGTGGCCGCGCGCGATTCGCGCGGCTTCAAGTAACCCAGGAAGTGCCGGGAGATGACGAAGAGCGCTCCCCCGAGAAGGATAAGGAGCAACGTCGGCCCCAGGCTCGGGTTCGTGGCGGGCCCTGGCGAGGTGGGTACCTGACCACTGTACAGGGGGATCAAGCCCCACTGGGCGAGCGCGTACGCCAGCAGAAAGATCAGCGCCAGCGGGATGGCGAAGGAGAACAGGTTGCGCACGTGCATGAGGGCGCCGCGGGGCGTTATCCGAGACGAGAACAGCCAGATGAGCAGGACGGCGATGGTCGGCAGCAGCATGAGGGTCGCGAGCAGGGTCACCGCCCGGCTCGTCAGGTAGCGCCCCGAGCTGAGGACTAGCGCCGTACCCGGGTCCGCGGGGGTCTCGAGTTCGGCGTCAAGGGACATGATCAGGCGCTCTACGGCCGCGCCCTGGGTGGAGAGGCCGGCAGCCGTGGGGTTGCCGCTGGTTTCGTCGTAGAGGCGCAGAGAAGCGATGCCCCGGCTCAGCCCTGCTACCTGGTCCCCGCTTGAGAGAGACAGGGCGTGATCCGCCGCCTGCGACGGGAGGCCGGGCACCTGCAACGCCAGCCCGCTCTTCAGAAGTACCCGGCTCCCGAGCTGCACGTACCAGCCCGGAGTCGTGTTCTGAGGAGCGGTGACCCCGGCCTGGAGCGCCCGGGCGCGTTCCTTGCCCAGCCCCTGGAACGACAGTATGGTCGAGATGCTGGGCGTCAGCTCGCTCGTGTCCAGAAAGTGATCGATCCCCAGACCCCCGGTGCTTGCGTCTTCGGTGGAGAGGAAGATCAGGGTCTTTTGGTGCGGGCGCGACGCGAAGACCTGTACCAGTTCCATCAACACCGCGGTCCCGCTGGAGTAGGCCAAAGGGTCCACCTTGACGACGGCCGGGGTGTCGCGCGGGGCCGAGATGAGGATGGCCTGGTCTCCCGAGCCCTGCAGGACGAGCCCGATGTTGCGGAGAGTCACCTCCCTATCTCCGAGCGGCGCCTGGAAAGAGTCCACATATCTGTCTGGGGGATAGATGGGGGCGCCAAAAGCGGAGAGCTTCTCCTCCATCCAGCTCGTGACGCCGGCGGCGTCTTCGGACCCCAGGCTCCGTTCCGGGTAGTAGCGCCACATGTCCTCGGCGAGGCGGAAGGCGCGGTTGGCGTCGAAGAACGTGGGTCCTGCTGCCACCTCCACGCTCGAAGCCGGAGAGGAGATGGACAGGAAGACCACCCCGCACGCGAGGACGACAAGAGCCGCGCAGACGGCGTACGCTATCTTCCTCAGTTGCCGGACCCGGTCGACCAGGCGCCGGCGGATGGTGAGGGGCATGCAGGACTCCCGTTCTTTCGAGGAAGATGCATTTTATGCTGGTATCGGCGCCGTGACAAATCACGGGCCGTAGACGCGTGCTATCCTTCGCACGCCTGTCGTGCTGGAGGGGTGATCCATGTCAGCCAAGCTCATCAGTATAGAAGACGCGCGAAGCCGTGTGCTTGCCGAGGCTTCGCCGTTGCCCGCCGAGACGATTCCGTTGCCCGAGGCCGTCGGCTCCGTTCTGGCGGAGGACATAATCGCGTCGCACAGCGTGCCGCCATTCGACAATTCCGGCATGGACGGCTATGCGGTCCGTGCCGTCGATCTCGTCGACGCGGCTTCTGAGTCGCCGGCGAGGCTCCTCATCGCCGAGACCATCCCCGCGGGCCATGTCGCGACGAGGAGTCTGGCGCCCGGCGAAGCGGCAACGATAATGACCGGCGCTCCCATCCCCCAGGGTGCCGACGCCGTGGCACAATCCGAGATCACCTCCGAGGAAGACGGCTACGTCCTCGTCTACGAGACGGTCAAGCGGGGAAAGAACATCCGCCGAGCGGGCGAAGACGTCATGGCCGGCGACCGGGTGCTTGGCGCTGGCGCCCTGCTGGGGCCCGCGGAGATAGGCGTGCTCGCGAGCCTGGGTCATCCGCGGGTGCTCGTTCACCGGCGGCCTCGCGTGGCCATCATCTCCACCGGGAGCGAACTCGTGGAGGTCGACCAGCCGCTCGGCCCCGGGCAGATCCGCAACTCGAACAGCTACTCCCTCCGGGCGCTGTGCCGGCAACTCGGCGTGGAAGCCACGCCCTTCGGCATCGTCCCCGACGACTACGAGGCGACGCGCCGGGCCATCCAGGCCGGGCTGGAGTACGACGTGGTGCTCACTTCGGGGGGAGTCTCGGTCGGAAGGTTCGACTTCGTCAAGGACGTGCAGGACGAACTCGGCGTCGAACGGCGGTTGTGGGGCGTCGCGATGAAACCGGGCAAGCCGCTCGCCTTCGGAGTGCGAGGCGGCACCCTCGTCTTCGGTCTGCCTGGGAACCCGGTGTCGGCCATGGTCTCGTTCGAGCTGTTCGTCAGGCCCGCGTTGCTTCGCCTGATGGGTTATCGCAAGACCACCCGCCCCCTCTACAAGGCGATCATCGAGGAAGATGTAGCGAACGCCGACGGCAGGACCTACGTGGTGCGCGTGCGGGCCTGGCGGGAAGACGGCACGTGGCACATAAGTTCCACCGGGGCCCAGGGGTCGGGCATCCTTCGCTCGATGGTGGGCGCGAACGGGCTGGGCTTCGTGCCGGGGGGCGCCCGGGGAGTGCGTGCCGGTGAGAAGATAGACTTCCTTCTCATGCGCGAGGACCTCGAGGAACCCTGATAGTAGCCTGAACGCTGCGCCGAGGCCGGTTGTCGCCGCGGTCCAGCGGGGCTACAATAAGAACGATGAGGGAGTCAATTCGACAACGGCTCGGGGGAGATGAAAATCGCTCACCCGTGCGGAGCAAAAGGACCGGTTAGACAGGCCTGGCAGCTGACGCTGCTGGGCTTTTTTGTTGGCATCGGGAGTTTTTACTCGGAGTCTGGAAAGGAGATCTGATGGCCAACCACTTCACCCCCGAGGAACTCGCGGCTGAGATGGGCACCGGCACTCGTGACGTGATCCAACTGTGCGTCAAAGAGGGTATCCCCATCTATAAGGGCAAGATCGACCGCAGCCTCCTTACGGCGGTGATGAGGACCAAGGGCATCCAGCTTCCGAAGACCGAGGTAGCGACGGCGTAGAGGACAGGCCCCTATTCGGCGCTGTCCACGGGGGAGCGCCGCGCGCGGGCTCGCGCGGGTTAGAAGACGGAGCCGACCGCCCGGTCGGCAGGCCACGAGGCGAGGATTCGCCAGGCTTCGGTGAGGAGCCGTTGCCTCGCGTGCTCGCGCTCCTCGAGGCCGGCCTCCGCCTCGGGGAGGGCCACCACAGACGTCGCCCCGCTCTCCTTGTACCAGCGCCGGACCGCCAGGAGCGCGTCAAGATCCTTCTGGGGCACCGCCATGGACGTGCCCGGTCCCCAGGCGCCAGCGGTAGAACGAGTGGCCCAGAGGGCGTGCAGCCGCTTATCGATCTCTTCGGCAACGCACAAACTCGGCAGAGAGACCGCCTCGCGCAACCTTCCGTCCCAGACCACATTCAAGCGCAGGGCCGCGCTATCATCGTCACCGGCCGCGGGCCAGAGGGCGGCGAACCGCAAGGAGAGGGCCTCGGCCAGCGACTGACACGAGCGCCGCACGCTCAGTAGATGGTCTCTGGCTTCGCGCATGTGCTGCGCCTCCTCGAAGCGCCGCTGCCGCGACAGCGAGTAGACCAGTTGCTCCGCGCGCTCCTCCGGCTCCGCGAAGCCGCTTGAAGTCTGCCCGCCGAGCCAGCCGAGGATGCCCGCGACCAGAGCGTCGTGCTCCTCTACAACCGGTCGCTCACCCGCGCACGGAGCCAGACAATCGCCGCACTCCATCCTCACGCAGGGGCGAGTGACGGTGCCGCGTGGGCAACGGCGGATGGGGTAGCAGCGGTGCAGAAGATCGAGAGCCTCTCCCATGCGGGCCCGGCCCCGGAAGGGGCCGATGACGAGGGGCGACCGCGGCGGCTGGAGCCCGTTCTCCTCACTGCCCAACCAACGTGGCTGCCGGGTAGTCATGGTGAGCGTGAGGCCGACGCCGGCGCTCCCGACCTTGAGATAGATGTAGTTCTCGGGCCGGCTGCCCTGGACGTTGCAGGGCGGCTTGTGCTCGAGGATAAGCTCCTGCTCGCGCACGACCGCCTCGAGTGGGGTGAAGGTCTCGTCCCAGTCGATCCGCTCCACCAGGTGCACCGCCTGCCGCACCTTGCGGGCGTGGCCGCCGCCGGGCACGAAGTACGAGCGGACCCTTTCCCGCAGCCGGTCCGCCTTGCCCACGTAGAGGACGCCTCCGTGCTTGTCGACGAAGCGGTAAGTGCCGGGGCAGCGCGGGACGTCACGGGTGAGGCAAAGCTTGTCGATGGCCGAACGCGACGTGGGGCTGAGAAAGGCGCGGGCCTCGCCGAGGCGGGTGATCCCCCGCTCCTGCAGCCGGCCGGCCAGGGTCACGAAGACGTGTCCCGCGGCCTGGGCGTCGGCAAGGGCGCGATGGCAGGCCGTGACCGGGGCGCCGAGGGCGTCGGCGACGGTACGAAGACGGTAGTTGGGAAGCCCGGGGGCCAGGAGCCGTGCCAGGGGGAGAGTGTCGATGGCCCCTTCGCCCAGCCGCCTGCCCTTGAGCCGCTGGAGTTCGTAGTTGAGGAACCCGACGTCGAAGGCTGCGTTGTGCGCGACGATCACCGCACCCTGAAGGAACTCGAGGAGGTCGGGCACCACCTGCTCTATGCGGGGCGCGTCGGCCACCATCGCCTGCGTGATCCCGGTGATGTGGGTGATCATGGGCGGGATCGGTCGCTGAGGATTGACCAGCGTGTGGAAGCGACCCACTTCTCGGAAGCCTTCGAACCGGACGGCGCCGATCTCGGTGATCTTGCTCGTCCCCGCCCGCGAGCCGGTGGTCTCCAGGTCGAGCGCCACGAAGGGGACGTCGGCCAGGTCGGGGTCGGGGATCTCCCAGTGCTTGAGGGAAAGCAGGTCGCCGGCGGTGCCCGGGCAGAACCGCTGATCGTGCAGCATGAGGGCGGCAAGGACTTCCCGGCAGATAGGTTCCGGTGCGGCGGGAGAGGCGAGGAGGAGGCGGACGGCCTCCACCGCATCGAGCGGTTCTCCACGCACCAGCAAGGTCTCGTGGAGTCTGTCCGCGACCGCCAAAGAAAGCTGCAACTGCATCGGCGGCCGGCTACATCCCGTAAAAGGAGGGGTTCCTTGAAAAGGCCTGACTCATCCTGGACAATACTACCACCCTGGAGGGACGTAGCCCGGAATGACACATGGTAGGTGCGCCATGCTGGACCGAACGCAGATCGAAGCGATTCTCCCCCACAGGGATCCCTTCTTGTTCCTCGATCGGGTCATCGAGCTCGTACCCGGTGAATACGCCATCGCCGAGAAGGACCTCCTGCCGAGCGAAGACGTCTTTCGGGGGCATTTCCCCGGGCACCCGGTGTTCCCCGGGGTGCTGCAGCTCGAGGCGTTGGCGCAGACTGGGGCGGTGGCCGTCCTCTCTCAGCCGGAGTCACAGGGGAAGATCGTCCTGTTCGGGCGGGCGGACGAAGTGAAGTTCCGCCGCGCTGTATACCCAGGTGAGACGTTGCGCTTGGAGATGAGGCTGACGAGGAGCAGGGGCGCGGTCGGGAGAGGCGAGGGCAAGGCCTTCGTCGGCTCGGAACTCGCCTGTAGCGGCATCCTCACCTTCGCGGTCGCCGAGCCGTAGCCGATGTCCCATAGCGGCCCGATCCCCCTCCTGGGGAGACCTGTGACCATTATCGGCCTCGGCACCTACGTGCCCGGCAAGGTGGTGACCAACGACGATCTGGCAGCCGGCCTCGATACGTCCGACGAATGGATCCGGCAAAGAACGGGCATCGCCGAGAGGCGGATAGCCGAGCCGGGCGTGTGCTCCTCCGACCTTGGCGTGCTCGCGGCGCGGGAAGCTCTGGCCGACGCGGGTATTGAAGCGGAGAAGATCGACCTGGTGGTCACCGCGAGCATCTCGCCCGACCAGCTAATGCCGGCGACGGCTGCGCGCATCGCCCACGGCTGCGGTTGCGTCAACGCGGGAGCCTTTGACGTGTCGGCCGGGTGTGCCGGCTTCATCTACGCCCTGGCCATGGCGGCGGGGGCGGTAGCCAGCGGCATGCGCGACAATGTCCTGGTGGTGGGAGCTGAGGCGATATCGCGGGTGATCGACTGGGAAGACCGGTCGACTGCCATCCTGTTCGGCGACGGCGCCGGCGCGGCCGTCGTCTCCACGGTGAAGGGCGCCGGCGCCGCTGGGCGGGGTCCCGCCACGGCCGATGCCGCGGGGCGGCCGGCGGGCATCCTGGGTTTCGACCTCGGCGGCGACGGCTCCGGGGCCGATTCGCTTTCCATCCCGGCCGGAGGATCCCGTATGCCGGCGTCGTGCGAGACGGTGGCGGGCCGGCAGCACTACCTGCGAATGAACGGCAAAGAGGTCTACAAGTTCGCCACGCGAGTCGTGACGCACTCCGCCAAGAGGGTGCTCGACCGGTGCGGCTACGAGGTGGGCGACATCGACCTCTTCGTGCCCCACCAGGCCAATCTGCGCATCATCGAGGGGGCGGTGGCGAAATTGGGCCTGCCCTGGGACAAGGTCTACACGAATCTGCAGAAGTACGGCAACACCTCTTCGGCCTCGATCCCCCTCTGTCTCAACGAGGCGCGGGCGGATGGGCGGTTGAAGGACGGCGATCTGCTGTTGCTGATGGGTTTCGGCGCCGGCCTGAGCTGGGGTGCCTGCCTCATGAGGTGGGGCACGGGTGGCGGGGACCGGCGGACTGACGACGACGGGAGTGACTGATATGGCGGGTACGCTCATCCTCTTTCCCGGCCAGGGCAGCCAGGCAGTGGGCATGGCGGAATACCTGTGGGAATACCCGGTAGCTCGGGAGGCGTTCGCCGAGGCGACGGACGTCCTTGGCTGGGACATCGGCGAATTGTGCCGGCACGGTTCCATGGAGGAGCTCACCCGGACCGACCGGACCCAGTTGGCGGTGCTGACCTGCAGCGTGGCGGCCTGGCGGGTGCTCGCGGAAGCGGGCGTCGGCTTCACCGTGGCTGCCGGCCACTCCCTCGGGGAGTACTCGGCGCTGGTGGCCGCCGGAAGCCTCACTTTTGCCGACGCTCTGCACGTCGTGGAGGCGCGGGGCCGGGCGATGCAGGCGTGCGCCGACGAGCGCGGGGGGACGATGGCGGCGGTCATCGGCCTGGACAACGAAGCCGTGGAACAGGCCTGCGCGTCGGTCGCCGACGTCTGGGTGGCCAACTACAACTCGCCGGGCCAGATCGTGATCTCCGGGGCGATAGAGGGAGTGCGCGCCGCCGGCGAAGCCGCGACTGCGGCCGGCGCGAAGCGGGTGGTGCCTCTGGCGGTGGCCGGCGCCTTCCACACGCCGTTCATGGCCGGCGCCGCTCAGGCTCTCTCCCAGGCGCTGTCTGAGGTAACATTCTTGGCCGGTACCGGGACCTTCTTCTCCACCACCGAGGTCCGTGCGCCGGAAGCCGGCGAGTTGGCCGAGGTCATGGCCCGGCAGCTCATGTCTCCGGTGAGGTTCAGCCAGAGCATGGAGGCGCTGCTGCAGAGTCAGGAGCCTCCGGCCACCGCCCTTGAGGTCGGCCCCGGCAACGTGCTGTCGGGTCTAGTGAAGCGCATCGCTCGAGACCTTCCGGTCGCCTCTACCGGGGACGGGGAGTCCCTGCTGAAGGCGCTCGAGGGCCTGGGGGCGGAGGGAGGCGCGAGATGACAGAAGGCGCCGGGTCTTTGGAGGACAGGGTGGCGCTCGTCACCGGCGGGGCGAGGGGCATCGGGAAGGCCATCGCCCTGCGGCTCGCTGAAGGCGGAGCCAAAGTAGCCATCGTCGACCTGACCGACAGCGGAGCCGACACGGCCCGCGAGATCGAACAGGCCACGGGCAGGGCCACGACCTTCGTCAAGGCCGACGTCTCCAAGGAAGCCGACACGAAAGCGGCGGTGGCCGCCGTCGAGCAGGCGTTGGGCCCGGTGGACATCCTCATCAACAACGCCGGCATCACGCGCGACGGACTGCTGTTGGTGATGGGCGAGGGCCACTGGGACGCGGTGATGGCGGTGAACCTCAAGGGCGCGTTCCTCATGAGCAAGGCGGTCCTGCGCGGCATGATCAAGCGCCGCCGCGGCTCCATCGTCAGCATCTCCAGCGTCGTCGGCAGGCGGGGCAACGCCGGCCAGGCCAACTACTCGGCTGCCAAGGCCGGGCTCATCGGGCTCACCAAGTCGCTGGCCCGCGAAGTGGCGTCGCGGAACGTCCGCGTCAACGCCGTCGCGCCGGGCTACATCGAGACCGAGATGACGGCGGCCTTGCCCGAAGCGGCGCGCAACGCCCTTATCGATCAGATCCCGCTGGGTCGCATCGGCACGCCGGAGACGGTGGCGGACGCCGTAGCCTTCCTGGCCGGCGACTCGGCTTCGTTCATCACCGGGGCCGTCATGGCGGTCGACGGTGGGCTCGGTATATAGGGAACGGGAGGAGTGACGGGTATGACGAGGACCGTCGAATACAAGCGGGTCGTGGTGACCGGTGTCGGCGTGGTATCGGCCATCGGCATCGGCAAGGGCCCGTTCCTCGACGCTCTGCTGGCCGGGCGCTCGGGAGTCCGCCTCGATCCAGCGGTTCGACACCACGGACTACCCGGTGAAGATCGCCGCCGAGGTCAGGGACTTCGACGCTCAGGACTTCATCGACAAGAAGATGGCCAAGCGCATGGACCGCTTCGCCCAGTACGGGGCGGCGGCGGCCGTCATGGCCCGGGAGGACTCGGACTACCCCATCGCCGAAGACCCCTACGCCGTCGGAGCGCTCATCGGTTCCGGCGTGGGCGGTCTCGACACCTTCTTCGAGCAGATCGAGATCCTGCTGCACCAAGGGACCCACCCGGGTGAGTCCTTTCTTCATCCCCATGATGATCCCGAACATGGCCTCGGCCTGCAGCTCCATCATCCTGGGGCTGCAGGGGCCGGTCAACGCCACCTGCACCGCCTGCGCGGCCGGCAACAACGCCCTGGGCGACGCGTTCAACATCATCCGCCGCGGCGACGCGACCGCGATGTTCGCCGGCGGGGCCGAGGCGGCCGTCAACCAGGTAGGCATGTCGGCGTTCGCCGCGCTGCGCGCCCTCTCCACCCGCAACGACGAGCCGGAGCGGGCCAGCCGTCCGTTCGACGCCGGACGCGACGGCTTCGTCATGGGCGAAGGGGCCGGGGTGCTGGTGCTCGAAGAGCTCGAGCACGCGCTCGCGCGCGATGCCCACATCTACGGCGAGTTCGTGGGCTACGGGATGACGGGCGACGCCTCCCACCTCACCGAGCCGGTAGAGACCGGCGAGCCGGCCGGGCTTGCCATGACCAGGGCCCTGCACGACGCGGACATCGACCCGTCCGAAGTCGACTACATCAACGCGCACGGCACCTCGACCCCCCTCGGCGATGCCATGGAGACCAAGGCCATCAAGCTCGCGCTGGGCGACCACGCCGGCAAAGTCATGGTCAGCTCGAGCAAGAGCATCTTCGGCCATTGCCTGGGAGCAGCGGGCGCGCTCGAGGCGGCTGCTACTCTTCTTTCCATGGAAGCTGGTAAGGTACCTCCCACGATCAATCTCGAGGTGCCCGATCCGGAGTGCGACCTGGACTACGTGCCCAACGTCGCCCGGGAGGCTCAGGTGAGGGTGGCCATGTCCAACAGCTTCGGCTTCGGCGGCCACAATGCGGCCATAGTGCTGCGGAGGTGGGACGGCTAAGCGGTATGGCTAAGTATGTGACAGTACAGGTCACGCGGAGAGAGCCTCCGGCCCCGGTCGAGGCGACGGGTCCGCAGTGCAAGAAGTGCCGCCATCCGCCTCCAGGACGGCGAACTGGAGCAGAACGTCCACATCTGCCCCCACTGCGGTTACCACTATCCCATGCCGGCCCATGCCCGCGTGTCTCTGCTCGCCGACGCGGGCAGCGTGAGCTTCATCGCCGACGAGCTCCGGCCGGCCGATCCCCTGGAGTTCTTCGACCTGCGCCCATACACCGAGCGCTTCGCCGAGGCTCAGCGGGAGACGGGGCTGACCGAGGCGATGCTCGCCGCGCTCTGTACCATCTCCGGCCGTCCGGCCGCCCTCGGCGTCATGGACTTCAAGTTCATGGGCGGCTCCATGGGCTCGGTGCTGGGAGAGCGCTTCTATCGCCTGGCGCAGGCGGCCGTGCAGGAACGCCGGCCTCTCGTCGTCGTGGCCTCCTCCGGGGGCGCGCGCATGCAGGAAGGCCTCTTTTCGCTGATGCAGATGGCGAAGACCGTCACCTCAGCCCGGATCGTGGGCGAGGCCGGCCTGCCCTACGTCACCATCCTGACCCACCCCACCACGGGAGGGGTCTTTGCCAGCTTCTCAACGGTGGCCGACATCATCATCGCCGAACCCGGGGCGGTCATGCAGTTTGCCGGCACCCGGATCATCGAGCAGACGACGCGGGAGAAGCTTCCCCCGGACTTCGGCTCTTCGGAGAAGCAGTTGGCTCACGGCCAGATCGACATGGTGGTGCATCGCCTGGATCTGAAAGATAGGCTGTCGCGGTGCCTGGACTTCCTGGGAGGGGGTGACGGCGGTGGCCGAGCCGGCTAGACCTTCCGAGAAGACGAGATCGTACACCACCGAGGCCCTGCGGTTGCTCCAGCGTCTCCAGGAGTTGCGCGACCTGCCCGCCTTCCCCGACGGCTACTCCGACGAGATCAAGAGGATCCAGGAGCGCCTGCACTTGCTCCGCCACCGGCGGGACCGGCCCCGCCGCCTGGGAAGTCGTCCAGCTGGCCCGACACCAGGATCGGCCTCAGACCCTCGACTACATCGCGCACATGCTGCCCGACTTCATGGAGTTGAGCGGCGACCGGATGCGCGGCGACGATTCGGCCATCGTGGGAGGCCTGGGCACGCTCGGCGGCAGGCGGATCGTCCTTGTGGGCCACCAGAAGGGCCACACGCTCGAAGAGCGGCAGGAGCGCAGCTTCGGCATGGCCCGGCCGGAAGGCTACCGCAAAGCTATGCGCCTCGCGCGGCTCGCGGAGAAGTTCCGGTTGCCGCTGGTGACGCTGGTGGATACGGGTGGGGCCTACCCCGGCAAGGACGCCGAAGAGGGCGGCCAGGCCGGAGCGATAGCCACGAGCATCATGACCTTCACCGGGCTCAAGATCCCCACCGTGACCGTGGTCATCGGCGAAGGCGGATCGGGCGGCGCGCTGGCTCTGGCAGTGTGCGACCGCGTTCTGATGCTCGAGAACTCCATCTACTCGGTGATCTCGCCCGAAGGCTGTGCGGCTCTCCTCTGGCGCGACTCGGCCGAGGGGCCCAAGGCCGCCGAGGCGCTGCACCTCATCGCCATCGACCTGTTCGAGCTGGGGCTGATCGACGGGGTGATCCCCGAGCCCACCGGAGGGGCGCACACCAACCCCAGGGCCACGGCCAAGCGCGTGATGCGCCAGGTACAGTTGGCCATCAGCGAGTTGGAGAAGCTCGACCCCGAGGAGCGACTGCGTCTGCGCCACGAGAAGTACCTGCGCATGGGCCGCTACGCGACGGAACTCGGCGCTGAGACCGGCGCGCCGGCGGAGTCGACTAGCGCCAGTCGGCTAGGCGACAAACTCCAGGTAGGGCAGCCAGGCATCCGGGATCACGCGCTGGGCTGCGAGGACGAAATCGCCCGGCACCGGCGGGCGGGGCTTCCGCGAAGGTGACATTCCGACCTCCGACGGCAAGCACGCTCCCTTCCTTACGTTGCAGGGCGCGCACGAGGTGACGACGTTGTCCCACGAACTGGCGCCTCCCCGGCTGCGGGGGACGATGTGGTCGATGGTCAGATGCCGCGTGCTGCCGCAGTATTGGCAACGGAAGCCGTCGCGGGCGAGGATCGCCCGGCGCGACACCCGCCGTGCCTCCGAGCGGGGAAGGCGGACGTAGTGGAGCAGGCGGATAACGACGGGCGCGACGAGAAACGTCCTCTCCGACCGTACGAGACCGGCCGCGGCCTCGATGGTCTCGGCCTTGCCCTTGAGCAGCAGCACCACGGCGCGGTGCAGCGAGCACACGTTCATCGGCTCGTAGGTGGAGTTCAACACCAGAACCTGTCGGGACACGCTTCTTCCCCTCCTGCCAGCAAGCGCCTGGAACCATTTTAGCCAATCCCGGTCCCGGACACTGGTAGAATCCGGGCATGAAGGAGGATCTCTTCAGCTCCGGCCTGAGTGCCGATCTCTCGCAGAACGCCCCGCTCGCCGCCCGCATGCGGCCGCGCACCCTCGACGAAGTAGTCGGCCAGCGTCACCTGCTTGCGGAAGGCGCTCCGCTCCGCGTGGCCCTCGAGACCGATACCGTCGGCTCGATGATCTTCTTCGGGCCTCCGGGCACCGGCAAGACCACGGTGGCCCGCCTGGTGGCGGCAACGATAGGCGCGGTCTACGAGGAGCTCTCCGCGGTCAGTTCCGGGGTGGCCGAGGTGCGCAGGGTCATCGACGGGGCGCGCGACCGCCGGGCGCAGACCGGTCGCCGGACCGTGCTCTTCATCGACGAGATCCATCGCTTCTCCAAAAGCCAGCAGGACGCGCTCCTTCATGCCGTCGAGGACGGGATAGTCACGCTCATCGGCGCTTCGACCGAGAACCCCTACTTCGAAGTCATCCCGGCCCTGATCTCGCGCTGCGAGTTGTACCAGTTCGACCTGCTGTCGCCCGCCGATATCCGCACCCTGCTCGATCGCGCTCTGGCCGCTCGGGGCGCGGCCGGCGTGCCGACGGTGGTGCCCGAGCCGGTGCTCGACCTCATCGCCCAGGCCGCTCTGGGCGACGCGCGCAGGGCCTTCACCCTGCTCGAGCGGTCCCTGGTGCTGGCCGGGGCCAAGGGCCTGGATGCGCTGGACGAGGCGACGGTCGAAGGCGCGGCCCAGCGGAAGCTCGTGCTCTACGACAAGCAGGCCGACGCCCACTACGACATCATCTCGGCTTTCATCAAGAGTCTGCGCGGCTCCGACCCCGACGCCGCCCTCTACTACCTGGCCGTCATGCTGACCGGAGGAGAAGACCCCAAATTCATCGCCCGCCGGATGATCATCTTCGCCTCGGAGGACATCGGCAACGCCGACCCGCGCGCTCTCGAGGTGGCCATCGCCGTGTCCCGGGCCGTCGAGTTCGTCGGTCTGCCCGAATGCCGCATCAACCTGGCACACGGAGTGACCTACCTGAGTTGCGCGCCGAAGTCCAACGCTTCGTACCTGGGGATAGAGGCGGCCCTTCGAGAAGTCGAGGAACACGGGGCTCAAGCTCCACCGGTCTTCTTGCGCAGCACCGGGTATTCGGGGGCGAAGAACCTGGGCCACGGAGTCGGATACCAGTACCCGCACGATGACGGCGGTTACAATGCCCAACGGTACCTGCCGGAAGGCCTCGCGGGCAGGGAGTTCTACCAGCCGACGGACAACGGTTTCGAGGCGAGAATCAAGGATTTCCTCGGTCGCCTCCGTACATTACGGAAGGAGGATGCGAAGGGTCGCGAGGACTAGGCCCCGGTCAAGGTTCTCCGGACCACCGCCGATAGGAAGGATGGTCCCCAAAACTAACGCCGTCGCTTCAAAAGGCGGAAGAGGTTGCTGATAAAGTTAGAGTTGATGCTGTCGGACCGTGACGGCTCGGGTCGCTTGGTGCTGAGGAAGGGGCGCACTATGGGCGGGTTCTTTAGATTCCTGTTGGGGGGAGCGCTTGGCGCTGTCCTCGGCATCATGTTCGTGAAGAAACAGGCGGTGACGAAGACGAGCCGGACTGCAGGAGCACCGGCGAGCGCGCCGGGCGCCGGTCTTCCTCGCCTAGCGCCGCGCCTGGCGGGGCTCCGGCCGGAGCGCCCGCTGTGGCGGTGACGCCCGAGGCCGCACCCGCAGAGGTGCCGGTGCCCGCTGTCGTGGCGGTTCCTGAGCCCGCGCCGGCGGTAGCCGCGCCAGAGGTTGCGCCAGAGGTTGCGCCAGAGGTTGCGCCCGCGATGGAACCCGCTCCTCCCGCCCCGGAGGCCGTCGCGCCTCCTGTACCGGAGATCCCCACGTACGTGGCCCCGGCGGCGCCTACGCCTCTTGTCGTCATACCGCCCGAGGCGGCTGCGGCGCCCGAGGTCACCGAGTTTCCGGAAGTCACCGCTGTCGAAGAAGCGCCGGCCCCCGAGGTCACTGCGCCGCCCGAGGTCGCCGAGGCTCCGGTAGTCACCGCGGTGCCGGAAGTCACCGCTGTCGAGGAAGCGGCGGCGCCCGAGCCTGCTTCGGTCGCGGCCGTTACTGCCGCCGCGATGGCAACAACCGTAGCTGCGGACGCGCCCACTGAGGTGCCTGCCGCACCCCACGCTCCCGAAGACGAAAGCCGTCCAGCCGCCTGGGTAATCGGCGGTGCTGCAGCCGCCGGACTCGCGCACGTCGTGGCGACAGAGGAAGATCGAGACGCGTTGCCTGCACCGGCTGCCGCCGAAATGGCAGCGGCTGCCGCGGTCGATACTCAGCCATCCGCTCCCCGCCCCCCGGCTCCTTCTCAGATGGACTGGGCCGTGCCTGTAGTCGAGGAAGCGCCCGTCCCGATGGACGCCTCGGACTCCGTCGTACTGGTGACTCCTGAGGTGCTCGAGGACCCCCTGCCCGGTTCTGGCTGGGAACCAGCCCTCTACGTCGAAGACGAAGCCGAGCTCGAAGAGTTGTTGCCGGTTGTCCCCGACGACGTGCTCCCGTATGAGGGGCCTCAGATCGAGCTTCCGAAGAGCAGCGCCGACGAGGCGTGGGACGCGGCTCCGTGGCCCGAGACCGTCGCCCCGGTCCCCATGGCGGAGACTGCGGCGATCCAGCAGGAACTGGAGTCCGCAGCGCCGGCGCCGGAGGAGGCATTGCCGGAGTATGGTGCTGTGCCTGCCGAGGCAGCCGCTGAGGCGGCCCTTGGCGAGGATCTGAAATCGCGCATCGAAGAGACCAGGCGGCGGATCCGCGAGGAGCTGGAGAAGCCTTTCGCGGCCGTCGACGAGGAGAGCGGAGCGGATGCCCCGGGCGGACCGGCGCCGATAGCAGCCGGCAGTGCCGGTGGCAGTGTCCGCAGGCACGCCCGCGCCCGTCATCGGCGAACCGATGCGCGTAACCGCCGGCCCGGCCAACGGTGGCGCTGAGTCACCGGCGGCGGCCGAGGTGGCGGAGAGCGAGAGCGGCGCCGACTACGACGCCATGCGCGCACGGATCGAACTCACCCGCAGCCGGCTGAAGGCGAAAGCCTTCGACGCGATGATGGCAGGCGAATCGGCGCTGCTCGGACGCGACGCGGAGACCTCCCGCCGTGCCGGCTCGCTCCGCGACCTTCGACAGCGAGATCGAGCAGACGGTCGACAGCACGCTCCGCGAAGACGATCGGTAGCTAGGAGGTCGCTCCTCCCAAGTCGTCCTCACCGGGTGGCAGGAAGTCATCCTCCTGGTGCGTCGCTCGGGGCACGTGGAGCGGCCTGCGGAAGAGGTTGCGCAGATCCGTCCAGGGAGCGTCGCGCGACCCGTCGACGATCTCCAGGAAGCCCTTGACCTTGGCGTCGAGATTGTCCACGTGGTGAAGGATGAGCGCCTCGATGGTCTTGGGGCGCTTGGGCGAGCCCCACTCCAGCTCACCGTGATGGCTGACGATGCAGTGGAGCAGTTGCTGGAGCTTGGCTTCGGGGAACGACGGCAGTTCGGCGGCCTTCTCGGATACCAGCATGACCCCCTGGATGACGTGGCCCAGGAACTTGCCGGCGTCGGTGAAATCGATGGTGGTCTCGAAAGCCAGTTCCCGCGTCTTGCCGATGTCGTGGAGGAGTGCGGCCGTGAGAAGCAGATCGCGGTCCACCCTGCCGTACTGCTGGGCCACGAAGTCGCACGTCTCGGCGACCGACGACGGTGTGCTCCACGAGACCGCCCAGGTAGGCGTGGTGATAGACCTTGGCCGCCGGGGCAGTGGTGAAGATCTCGAAGAAGGCCTCGTCACCGAAGATGCGTTCGAGCAGGGCGGAGTAGTCGCGGTCGTACACCGAGCCGATATGGAACTGGAGGAACCCCCTCAACTCCTCGATGTCGCGGTAGGTGGAGGGAAGGAAATCCCGGGGGTGCGAGGCGCCGGCAGGTGCCGCGACCACGCTCATGGCCTCCAACTGGGCCTTGCCCTGGTACTCCGTGACCCGGGCGCAGACCGTCACCAGGTCCCCCACCTTGACTCCCGGGGCGACCGCATCCGACCTCCCACACCGTGCAGTCGACGGTGCCGGTGCGGTCGCCCACCCGCAACTTGAAGAAGGGCTTGCCCTGCCTGGTCTGACGGGTCTCCTTGGAGGAGAGCAGGTACACGCCTTCGACGCCGGTGCCCGGGACCAGGTCGCACACGGCTACCCGCGCGTCCGCGGCGCGCGCCGACTTTTCGGATGACCGGGGTTCGAACGGAGCGCCCAGATCGAGTTGATCCTCGTTCATGCTGTCCTCGCTTGATAGCTCGCCCGGCCCCATTCTAGCCGAGAGTGCGGACACGATGCGGCGCCGATTCAGCAAGCTCCGCCGGTCAGCTATCCGGCGCTGCCCCTCTCAGTGAGGCAGGAACGGTAGCTTGCTCGCCCCCGGCCGCTCTTGTTGTAGAAGAAGAACGCTGGGATGACGGCCAGACCGATGATCACTGGCCGCGATCAGGAAGAAGTTGCTGAACACGGTGTGGAGGGCCTGGTCGATGGCGGCCGCCGCCGCGTCCTGGATCCCCTGCCACTGAGCGTCGGTGAGCCCGTCGGGCCGCACGATGGGGATGATGATGTCGGCCGAGAGCGAATTGTAGCGCCGGACACCCCACGAGCTGAGCACCGACAGCCCGATGACCATCCCGACCATCCGGGACACCGTCACCAGGGCGGAACCGGTAGCCATCCACCTGTCGCCCGACGCGGACGTCACCGTCGCGCCGATCGGTCCCACCACCAGCCCGAAGCCGAGTCCGCTGATCAGCAGGTCCCGGGTCATGCGCAGATTCGACGGGTCGATCGGCCAGCGGCTGACCAGGAGGTATCCTCCGCAGGCCACCAGGAAGCCGACGATCGCCGTATTCCGGTAGCCGATGTAGTCCGCGAGCCAGCCGCCGAGCACTGCGCCGACCGGGATCATCAGCGTCAGGCGGATAAGCAAGAGCCCGCTCCCGATCTCGGTGAGGCCGAAGAGGGTGTTGGCGTAGAGCGGGATCTCCACCATCCCGATGATGAGCGCCGCTCCCACCAGGAAGTGAGCGATGTTGGCGGCGGCGAAGGGCGGCTTCCGGAACAGATCCAGACGGATGAGCGGCCGCTCCGTGCGCCGCTCCCAGAGGATGAACGCCGTGAAGGCCAGCGCCGCGACCAGCAGCCAGGGCCAGCGTACCGGCGTGCCCGTGTTGGAGTCGCCCACCAACTGCGTCCCCGTGCCCAGCCCGATGGTGATACCGGCGAGAGAGATGGCCATGAGCGCCGCGCCGAGGTAGTCCACTCGGCCTCTCTCCCACCAGTGTCGGTGCGAGCCCCCGGTGCCTCGACCTCGGTGGCCGCCTCGGCGTCGTAGTACGAGGGAGCGGCCCCCGGTCGCAGCAGCCGCCAGCAGACCGGCATCAAGTAGCAGGCAGAGCGGGATGTTCACCAGGAAGATGAGGCGCCAACTCCAGGCCATCGACAGCGCGGCGCCGTAGAGCGGACCGAGCACGCCGCCGGCCTCGGCTGCTCCGCCGATGATGCCCAGCACCAGCGCGCGGCGGGCCAACGGGAACATGTCGGCGGCGGCCGCCATCGCGATCGGGACGAGCGCCCCTCCGCCCGCCGCCTGGACCACTCGGGCCGCCACGAAGAGGTCGAGCCGCGTGAGGAAGACGCACAGCGCGCTCCCCACCATGAAGAGGGCGAGCGCGAGTATCGTCGTCGGGCGGCGGCCCCAGACGTCGGCCAGCCTCCCGAAAAGCGGCATCGCGATCGTGTAGCCAAGCAGGTAGGCGGTGATGATCCAGCCGGCGTCGTTGAGGTTGCGCACGTCGATGTACAGCGAGCGCATGATCGACGGCATGACCGTGAGCACCATGGTCTGATCGAGCGCCGCCACGAAGACGGCGGCGCACAGCGCCACCATGGCGAGGGTCGCTCCTCGCGACAATGACTTGTTCGCCGGCTTCCGGTCGGCAGTCCTGGGGAGTCACGGTTATATGGGAGCCTTGATCTCTACGTAGACGTCGTGCTTGGAAAGGACGATGCTGCGCCACGTGCCCTTAGGCTCGTCGGCGGTAGCGGGCCCGTGAATATCCACCTCGTAGACGTAGCTGTCGGCGACCCCGATCCAGATATCGATGGGGAATGGCGTCTGGTGGTGTCCACGGCTGCCGCGATGGCCTTGACCTCGGCAGCCGCGACATTCCCCGTGATGTGGTAGCACTTGACGCCGCCCTTAGTATCCTCGCCCACGTACTTCGCCTCGGTGATCCGCTGGAGGATCTGGATCGTGCCTGCCCCCAGACTGAGCTTGCCTATCGGGCTCGACTCCATGGGGATCGTCTGCCACTGTCCGAGCTGCAGGTACTGGGTGTCGCCCGACCTGCACGAAGTTCAGGGTCAGCGGGATACCGCCCTGAGTCACGTCGATCGCCGCCTGCATGCTGCCTTCAGAATTCACGTCGCCGGTTATCCGGGCGATCTCCAAACCGGTGCTTGGCTTGCTATTGGCCGGCTTGTGGACCTCGTAGACGAAGTGGAAGCCCTTGATCTGCTGCATCGCGGCCGCGGAGGAGGCGAGAACGGCCTGCGGGTCCACGTCCTGGCTCGCTCCCCCGCACCCGTACAAAGACAGCGCGACCAGGCCCACGATCAACGCGGTCACAACGGCGAACGGGCGGTGCCAGGCTCGTCTCATAGCGCCATTATGCGGCCTGGCTCCGAAGCGCACAAGCGCCCGGCACCGCGTATTTCGCCGCCCCGTCGCCGCGCCTGCTACAATTGCGCGGCAACATTCTTGCCGGCTTCACAGGGGATCTCGATGGCAGCTGAGAACAGGCACACCCACCCCAACTACTCCTCGGGCGAAGACTACATCCTGGAATTTCGCAGTTTCAGGTACGGGTTCAACAGCATCGATTTCGCCCAGAGGGTCGAGATGGCGGCGGTGGAGCTCGGTCTGGTCGAACCCGGTCTGCTGCGCCACGACGAGTGCGCCGACCTGGTGCAGCTCGTTGCGGGCGGCACCATCGAATTCCCGGTGAGTTCGCTCGGCGAGTATCTGCTCGAGCGGGGCGAGGACGTTCTCACCCTTCACGGGGAGTGCCTTGTGTACTGGCTGCGCGAGCTCGTGTTCCGCAGCGCCTGGCTCGACCTCCGGCTCATCGAGGGGCAGCTCGAGGTGGCGTTCGAGGACGAAGCGGGCGCGTTCGTCTACTTCCCGACGGGGCATCGGTCGAGGCGGATAGGGCCTCCTCCTCACCCGTCCTGGCAAGAGGTGGCCTACACTCGTTGACCGCCGGTATGCCGGCGGGCTCCCTACAGTCGCTGCGGCTGGCATTCAAGCGGGCCTTCACGGCGTACTTCCTCGAGCTGGCTTCGCCCGGCATCGCCGATCCCACAGAGGCCTTCGAGGCCGCACGGGTCTACCTGACCGTCCTCTGGGAGCACCTGGGCAGCTGCGGAGTTCATGCACCGGCTCGATGACGACACCACGCATCTCGCCGGCCAGGTGGAGCAAGATCTGAGGCACCGGTTTGCCGGCCGGGGTGATCGGCCCACGTACGAGGAGCTCGAAGACCGCCTGCGGGAATGCTTCGAGTACGGGCTGTCGCAGCTGCCACGCCGGCCGGCCGAGGCCGGCTTCGACTGACGTCTGGCCTACGCGGCATGAGGTAGAATCCCCGACCATGAGCTTCTTTCAGAACTGGCTTATACCGCTGCTCGAGAATCACGGGCTGCTCATCGTGTTCGTCACGATGATCGCGGAGAGCGCCTGCATCCCCATCCCCAGCGAGATCGTCGTGCCGTACGGGGGTTTTCTCGCCGCTCAGGGCCATACCGAACTCTGGATGGTGATCCTCGTCGCGACGCTGGCGAACCTCATCGGCTCGAGCATCGCCTACGGAGTGGGGCGCTACGGCGGCAGGGCCCTCTTCCTGCGCTACGGGCGCTACGTGCGGAGTCTCGGCCCATCACCTCGACAGGGCCGACCGGTGGTTCGTCCGTTACGGCCCGGCGACCGTCTTCTTTACCCGCATGATGCCCGGCATCCGCACGTTCATCTCCCTGCCTGCGGGGATCGCAAAGATGCCGTTCGCCAAATTCTTGCTCTATTCTCTTTTTGGCTCGGTCATCTGGAACGCGGGGCTGGCGTACCTGGGCTACGCGGCCGGCAAAGCCGCCGGAGAGGATCCCTGGGCCAGTTTGCAGGAGACGTTCAGCCGTTACAACCACATCTTCTACATCGTCCTGGGCGTGGTGGTACTGGCTCTGATCGGCTGGGGATTCTGGCGCTGGCGCCGGCGGCGACAACGGGACGGCCGGGCAGCCGGAGGAGCCGGCGGAGTCCTAGCTAGGCCTCCTAGCTCAGGACCTTGGAGAGGAAGAGCTTGGTCCGCTCTTCCTTCGGATTGACGAGGACCTGCTCGGGGGGGCCCATCTCCACGATGACGCCGCCGTCCATCAGCGCGACCCCGTCGGCCGCTTCTTTGGCGAAGCCGATCTCGTGGGTGACCACTACCATGGTCATGCCCTCGTGGGCGAGCTTCTTCATCACGTCGAGCACCTCACCCACCAGTTCGGGGTCGAGGGCCGACGTGGGCTCGTCGAACAGCATCAGCTTGGGCTTCATGGCGAGGGCGCGGGCGATCGCGACCCGCTGCTGCTGGCCGCCGGACAATTGCGCCGGGTAGACGTCGAGCTTCTCCGCCAGACCCACCTCGCACAGCAACTTCTCGGCATCGGACTCCGCCTGCTTCTTGTCGGTCTTCTTGACCCGGATGGGCGCCTCCATCACGTTCTCGATGGCCGTCAGATGCGGGAACAGGTTGAACCGCTGGAAGACCATGCCGATCTTCGCGCGCTGGCGGGAGACGTCGCGCGGGTGCATCTCGTGCAGGACGTCCCCCTTCTCCCTGTAGCCCATGAGCTCGCCGTCGACCCACAGCCGGCCGGCGTCGATCTTCTCCAGGTGGTTGATGCAGCGCAGGAGCGTGGACTTGCCGCCGCCCGAGGGCCCGAGCAGGACGAACGTCTCCCGCGGCTTGACCACGAAGTCGATCGCCCTTGAGCACGTCCAGTTTGCCGAAGGACTTCCACACCTGCTCGCCCTTGACCATCGGCTGCCCCGACGACGCCGCCAGGCGTCATCGAGCAAGAAATGAGGCGCGCGATCAGAAGTTTCCGGGCTCATTGACGTCGCCTCCCTTCTGCTGCAGCCGCTTCAGCGCCCGCTTCTCCGCCGACTCGGTCTCCTTCTCCCCGAAGCCCTTGCCGAAGTGGCGCTCGAGGTAGTGCTGCCCGATCGTGAGCAGCGTGGTGAAGAAGATGTACCAGATGCAGGCCACGAAGAGCAGGGGCATGATCTTGAAGTTCTGCGAGTAGATGGTCTGGACGTTCGTCATGAGTTCCCTGCCGGAGATGACTGCGACCAGCGCGGTGGTCTTGAGCATCGAGATGGTCTCGTTGCCCATCGGCGGGATGATCACCCGCATGGCCTGCGGCAAGATGATGCGGCGCATGGTCAGCCCGGGAGACATCCCCAGCGACTGCGCCGCCTCGGTCTGACCTCTGTCGACCGAGATGATGCCGGCGCGCACCAGTTCGGCCGCGTAGGCCGCCTCGTTCAGTCCGAGCGCCAGTATGGCGGCGACGAAGCCCCCGATGAGACGATTGGTCTCTATGTCCCCAAAGACCAGGCCGGTGAAAGGCAGACCCAGGAAGACGTCGGGATAGAGGATCCCGAAGAAGCCCCATATCAGGATCTGCACGAACACCGGCGTCCCGCGGAAGAACCAGATGTACAACCACGACATCCACGAGAGCACGTAGTTGTCCGAGAGCCGCATCACGGCGAGGATCGTCCCGCCGATGATGCCGATGACCATGGCGATGAACGTGAGCTCGAGGGTCCTGAGGGCGCCCTCCAAGACGAGCGGTCTGAATAGATAGTCCCCTATCGTGCTCCCACTGGATGGCGCGGGTTCTTCGCGAGCGAATAGATGAGCGCCACGAAGATGTAGAGGATGACGACCGAGGCGATCCAGCGGCCCCAATGTCTGATTGGGACCGCTTTGATCGCCTCGGGTCGCTCGTGGTGCGCGCCCGACCCGCGGTGGTGATTGACTACCTGCGGAGCATCTCCGATTCGCGGGTCAGGTGCCACGTTGTCTGTCTATCACGTGCCGGGCTGCGTGCCCGCGTTGATGGTGGCCTTGTCGATCGGCTGGATGCCGTAGTGGCCGATGATGGTCTTGTAGGTGCCGTCGTCCATCAGAGCCTGCAGGGCCTTCTGGATGGCGTCACGCAGGCCGGTGTTGCCCTTGAGCACCCCGATGCCGTCCGGCTGGGTCGCCCAGTCGTGCCGGAGGGTTCGGGTCCATGATGACCTCGAACGTCGCGCCGTTGTCGGTAGTCACCGCGATGTAGCCCGCGGTCGACGCGTCGGTGAGGTCGGCGACGACTTTGCCGCTCTGGACCGCCAGCAGCGCCGCCGGCTGATCGGGGAACTCGTTGATGGTCATCTCGGGCTTGCCCTCGGCCTTGAACTGCTCGTTGAGCGTAGCGAGCGCGGCCGCCTGCGTGGTGCCCTTCTCGCAGCCGACTGATCTTGCCGGCCAGGTCCGCGACACCCTTGATCCCCTCCGGGTTGCCCTTCAACACGAGGAGCGCCGTGCCGTCCTGCGCGTAGTCGACGAAGTCGACGGTCTCCTGGCGGAACTTGTTGTCGTACATCCCCGACATGGCGACGTCGTAGTTGCCGGCCTGGATGCCGATGAGGATGCCGTCGAACGAGGCCTTGATGAACTCGAACTTGATCCCCAGTTTGGCGCCGATCGCCTGGCCCAGGTCGTAGTCAAAACCGGTGAACTGTTCGGTCTCGCCGACGAACATCTCCCACGGCGGATACGGAGCAGTCGCGGCCCACCTTGACGCTCGTCGGTCTTGTACTTGTCCGGCACGGTGGCCGCGGCCTTGTCATCCACCTTGATCCCGGCCACGATCTTGGTGATGTCGTACGTCGGCGGCCGCTGTCGTGGTCGTGGTGCCGCCGCATCCGGTCGCCACCGGAAGGACGATCAGCGCGAGCACGATCAGCGCGATCGAAAGGACATGAAACTTCTTCAACTACCCCACCTCCTGGATTTTCGCCGGGTATTTCGCCCGGGCAGGTTGCCTACCCGCGTCGGGCCCGGCCTTGTATGGCCATACCGCACAATGAATTCATACCACGACAGCCCTCCTGTGTCTAACGATGTGGGGCAAAAAAGGTCTGCAAAGGTATACTTCGCGCTCGATCGTGGGGCATCCTCCGCGAAATGCGACCGTACACGACCACCATCCCGGAGCACCAATGAGTCCCGACAGCGACGCAGCACCCACTCGCCCCTCGTCCAGCCCGGCCCTTTTCGAGGAGCTTGCGGCGGACGGCGTCCGCTGCACGCTGTGCCCCCACCTCTGCGTCATCCGGGAGAACGCCGAGGGTCTCTGCAGGGCCCGAGGAGCGCGGGACGGCCGCCTGGTCAGCCTTACCTACGGGCGGCCGGCAAGCGTCATCAGCGACGAGATCGAGAAGAAACCGCTTTTCCACTTCCATCCGGGCACGCGCGCCCTCTCCCTGGGGTGCTACGGGTGCAACGTCCTCTGCATCGGATGCCAGAACTGGCAGATATCCCACGCGAACGCGCGCAACGAGACCGCCCGGCTTTCCGAGCTCTCCCCCGACGCGGCCGTCGCCCTCGCCAGGCGCCACAAGTTGTCCGGAGTGGCCTTCACCTACAACGATCCCGCCGTGTGGATCGAGTACGTCCACGACGTCTGCGCGGCGTTCCAGGAGGCCGGGCTGTATACCGCCTTCGTCACCGCCGGCTACCTGACCGAGGCGGCCGTCGATTTCGTGGGCCCCGTGGTAGAGGCCTTCAAGTTCGATCTCAAAGCCGCGAACGCCGAAGGCTGGGCCCGCATGACCAAGGTGAAGGACCCCGCGCCGGCCCTGGCCGCGGCTGTGAGGGCCAAGGAGAAGCACGGCTGCCACGTGGAGGTGGTGTCGAACATCGTCCCGGGCGTGAACGACGACGACGCGAGCGTCCGGGCGATGGCGAGTTGGGTGTGCGACGCCCTCGGCCCCGAGACTCCGTGGCACGTGACCCGCTTCTTGCCCGAGTTTGAGCTGTCCTACCTCCCCGCGACTCCCATCAAGACCCTCGAGCGCGCCGTCCTGCTCGGCAAGGGGGAGGGACTGCGCTTCGTGTATGTGGGGAACGTTCCCGGGCACCCGGGTAGGAACACGGTCTGTCCCCGCTGTGCTCGCACCGTCATCGTACGGGACGAGCAGAGGGCGGTGAACCTGCTGGTCAAAGACGGCCGTTGCGGCGCGTGTGGCGAAGACCTGAATGTGGTACATGGGTGGGAGTGAAACGACTCATGATGCGAGAACCATGACAGCCCAGCAGACAGATCTGGCGACGCCCCCCACATCGCTGTTCATTCCGTGCCGGCCGGAGTACGTCGCTCTGTGCCGACTCGTCGTCGGGGCGCTCGGCGCTCGCGATGCCCTCGATGCGGAAGTGGTCGCCGATCTGAAGGTGATCGTGACCGAGGCATGCAACTGCGTTCTCGCCCTGGCCGGCGGCGGAGCGGCCGCGGGAGCCTCGGGCGGTGTCGAAGGAGAAGACGCAGCGACGCCCGGCTGCTCCATCCAGATGGACTTCGACTCCCGGCCCGGCGCCTTCGTGATCAGCGTGCTCTATCCGGAACGGCGCGCACTGGTCGGGTGGCTGGAGGGGTGCGACCCGCTGAGCGAGCCCGGCCTCGGGCTGACCATACTGAAAGCCCTCACCGACGAGATGGTCGAGCTCGAGGGCGAAGCGGAAGGGACCGTCCTCCGCCTGACGAAGCTCTTGCCCGCATAGCTGCCGGCCATGAGCCCGGCCGATTCTCGGAGACGATCACCCGCGGCGAGGGCGTTCACCTTGGCCGCGGCGGCTGGCATCTTCCTTCTGGTCCCACTTCTTCTATGCGCCGGCATCCTCGTCGCCGCACCGCCGCACCGCCGCACCGCCGCGCGCAGCGGCCGGCTCCCTCAGCGTCACCATGGATCGCTCGCTCACGCTGCTGAACGAGACGCCGGCCTTCACCGTCTCGGGTGACGCCATAGCGGCTCTGGGCGGCAGCGACATTCTCGCCGTTCGCATCGCGGGACCGGCTACCCTCTCGGAGGTGGCGCAGGGCGATCCCGCCCTGTCCGCCCGGCTCATCGCAGGCGCGACCATGTTGGACGAGGGCACCACTTCGCTCCGCTTCGTCGCGCTGAACGACGTCCTTCCCTGGGTGGTCCTCGCTGTCTTCGTGATCGTGGCGGCCGTTCTCGCCGTCTGGTATGCGCGTAGAAGGAAAGCTCGCCCGGCCGCATAACTCTGTAACGCGTAACCTTATGACCGCCGGCCCGTTATTACCCGTATGAGAGTAATCCTATTCATAGTCGTTCTTCTGGCACTCGTGGGTGTCCTGGTCGCCGACGGAATGAGTATGTACGGTGCCCGCCGGAGCGCCGTCGACTTCTCGGATCGGGCCGCGGAACAGGCGGTGCAGACCTACGTGGACACGGGGGGAAGCGAGGACGCGGTCCACAGAGTCATCCAGGACATGGCGGTCGCCGAGGGCATCGAGCTGGTAGACCTGAGCTACCACAAGGGGACGACGCGGTGGTATGAGGTGACCGTGCGGGCCGTGGGGACGACCTACCTGCTGGGGCACCTACCTCTCGTCAAGGATCGCCTGGCCCAAAAGTCCAGCTCCGTCGCGCACTTCTAGCAGCGCGGCCGCAACGGAGTCTGCGCGACCTAGCAGTGCGGCCGCCCGTCCGCGGAGGTCGCCGGGGCCAAGCATGCCGCTGTTCCCCGTTCATCGATCGGCGTGTAGGACCGCTTGCCCTGCCCCATGTAGACCTGGCGCGGGCGGTACAGGGCGCTGCCGGCGTCGTGCACCTCTTTCCAGTTGGCGATCCATCCCGGCATCCGGCCCATGGCGAATATCACGGTGAACATGTTCACCGGGATCCCCATGGCCCGGAGGATGACCCCCGAGTAGAAGTCCACGTTGGGGTAGAGCTTGCGCTCGACGAAGTAGGGGTCGCTGAGGGCGACGTCCTCCAGCCGCTTGGCGATCTCGAGCAGCGGATCGGCGGCCTTGAGCTTGCTGAGCAGCTTGTCGGCCACGTCCTTCATGATGCTGGCCCGGGGGTCGTAGCTCTTGTAGACACGGTGGCCGAACCCCATAAGCCGGAGCGAGGAGTTCTTGTCCTTTACCCGGGCAATGTAGTCCTTCAGGTCGACGTTGTCGTCGTGCAGTTGCTGCAGCATCTCCACGACGGCGGCGTTGGCCCCCCCGTGCAGCGGCCCCCAGAGAGCGCACACGCCGGCCGCGCAGCTGGCAAAGAGGTTGGCGCCCGAGGAGGCCACCATCCGCACGGTGCTCGAGGAGCAGTTCTGCTCGTGATCGGCGTGCAGGATAAGGATGAGTTGCAGAGCGGCTACCGTCTCCGGGTCGGGCTCGTAGTCCCCGAAGGGGATGGAGAACATCATATGCAGAAAGTTCGTGCAGTAGTCCAGGTGAGGCTTCGGGTACACGATCGGTTGGCCGATGGAAGCCTTGTAGGCCGCCGCGGCGATGGTGCGCAGCTTGCTGATGAGGCGGGCGGCCGAGATCTGGAAGGTGGCCGGTGACTCCATCTCCATCAGGCCGGGCTCGTAGCAGCTCATGGCGTTGATCATCGCCGAGAGGATGGCCATGGGATGGCCCGTCGACGGGAAGCCGTCGAAGTGGTGGTAGAGGCCCTCGTGGATCATCTCGTACTTGGTGAACAGGGCGCTCCATGCCTTGAGCTGCTCGCGCGTGGGCAACTCTCCGTAGATGAGCAGCCAGCAGGTCTCCACGAAGGTGCTCTTGACGGCGAGCTGTTCGATCGGGATGCCGCGATAGCGCAGGATGCCGTTCTCGCCGTCGACGAAAGTTATGGCCGACCGGCACGAGCCGGTGTTCACGTAGCCTTCGTCGACGGTGATATGGCCGGTGGCCTCCCGCAGTCCGGTGATATCGATGGCGCGGTCACCTTCGGTCCCCACTACCACCGGTAGCTCGTGCGACTTTCCTTCGACGATGATCTTTGCGGTCCCTGCCATCGATCCCATCCTCGCGCTCGCGTCCGATGCCGCTCTATGCTTCCACTCTATCAGCCCGTAGGAACAGTCGTTCCAGACGAGTACGACGAAGCCCACAGCACGATCGTCTCCAAGTTAGAATATAGAATCTAGATTCCACGGACAACCATCTCCATTTCGACGTGCGGTGATGCTAGAATCAAGTCGTGGCCGAAACCGCACACGCCGTAAAAGCTCCCTGCCAGCAGCGGAGCCGCGACTCCCAGGAACGTATGCTGAGAGCCGCTGAGGCCCTTATCAAGAGCAAGGGCTTCGAAGCCCTCACCACCGCCGAGGTGGTCCGCCGCTCCCGCACCTCCATAGGCACCCTGTACGCCCGTTTCGGTGACAAGACCGCGCTCCTGCACGCCGTCCAGGACCGCGTTCAGGCCCGGGAAGAAGCCGCCATGCGGGCGCAACTCGCCAAGGTCGACTGGGACAGCCTCTCGCTCGAGGAGTCGGTCAGGCAAATGCTCGAGATAAAGCAGATCGCCGCTGAAGGCGATGGCCGGCTGTTCGAGGCGTTCGTCGTGCATGGGGCGACCGACCCGGTGTTGCGGGCGCAGGGCTACCGGCACAAGGCCGTCATGGAAGGGCTCGAGATCGAGGTGCTCATGCGCCACGCCGGGCAGATAGGGCATCCCGATCCCGAGGACGCCGCCCGCGTCGCCTCCCGGTTGGCGCAGGCCGCCCAGGAAGAGTACGTACAGCGCTCCCTGTCCGGGGTGTCTCTGCCCACGGCTGCTCCGCCCGACCTGCTCCTCCAGCGGCTGGCCGAGGTCATCATCGCCTATCTCAAGAACCCGCAGCCGGCCGCCTAGGCTGTCCGCGTGAGCTCGCCCTCGCGTAGCGCCCGCTGCCTCGCGCGCGGGGCGACTGGGGGAAGCCTCCCGCCCTCTCGGCGGTGTTACACTGCGAGTGAGATGGAACGCTGGCACACACACGTGTTGCGGGAGAAGATCGACCCCAGCAGCATGCTGATCCAGGGTAACCGGGCCTGCGCTCTGGGGGCCCTCGACGCCGGGGTCCGTTTCTTCGCCGGGTACCCCATCACCCCCAGCTCGGAGATCATGGAAGCCATGGCGTACGAGCTTCCCCGGCTGGGCGGGGTGTTCCTGCAGATGGAGGACGAGATCGGCTCCATCTGCGCCTGCATAGGCGCGTCGCTCGCCGGGCAGTTGGCGATGACCGCTACCTCTGGCCCCGGCTTCTCGTTGATGCAGGAGGCCATCGGCTACGCCATCATGGTCGAAGCCCCGCTCGTCATCGTCGACGTGATGCGGGCCGGCCCCTCGACCGGCCGTCCGACCGCCCCGTCCCAGGGGGACGTCATGCAGGCTCGCTGGGGCACCCATGGCGACCACCCGGCCGTGGTGCTGGCCGCCTCCAACGTCGCCGACATGTACCGGCTGACCATGGCCGCCGTCCGCTTCGCCCAGCGTTTCCGCACTCCGGTCACTCTGCTCGCCGACGAAGTGGTCGGCCACATGCGCGAGAGCTTCGCCCCCGAGCTCATCGGGCGCTACCGGCTGACCAGCGGGGATTTCGACTTCACCCCGGGCTATCTCCACCCCGATATGGTGCGCGAGGTGCACCCGCCTCACGTGCTGGGCTCCGAGACGCACCCCCACGTGACCGGGCTCATCCACGACGAGACCGGCTTCCCCACCAACGACCCGGAGAAGAGCGAGAAGTTCATTCGCGAGCTCTACGACAAGGTGGGCAACCACCGCGACGAGCTCTGCCTCTACGACGTGAAGAACGAGGGCAGGGGCCGCGTCTGCATCGTGGCCTACGGTTCGTGCGCCCGAAGCGCCCGGGCGGCCTGGAAGCTGGCCGAGAAGGAGGGGCTGCAGGTGGAGGTGCTCCACCTCTACACCCTGTTCCCGTTGCCGGTGGAGATCATCCAGACGGTCGCCAGGCGCGTCGAGTTCATGCTCATCCCCGAACTGAACCTGGGCCAGTACGCGCGCGAAGTGCGCAAGATGGCGGAGAACTGGACCACCGTCATAAGCATGGGCAAGATCGACGGCACGCTGATCACCCCGCGCGAGATCCTCGACCGGGTGACCGAGTTGGTTGGGAAGTACGAGAATGTCTGAAACGAGCTCTGAAACCCCCACGGCCGGCGCCCTCGCCCCCGAGGCCCTGGAGATCGAACAGTTCCTGCACACCGAGCGGCTGCCGCACATCTGGTGCCCGGGCTGCGGCATCGGGATCGTGACGGGCGCCTTCTTGCGCGTGGTCCTCGACCTCGGCCTCGAGCGGGAGAAGACCGTGGTGGTCGGCGGCATCGGTTGCTCCAGCCGGGCCGTGGGCTACATCGACATGGGGACCGTGCACTCCATCCACGGCCGGGCCCTGGCTTTTGCCACCGGCATCAAGATGGCCCGCCCGGATTTCACCGTGGTGGTGCTCACCGGCGATGGGGACGGGGCGGCGATCGGAGGTAACCACCTGATCCACGCCTGCCGGCGCAACATCGATATCACCTGCATCCTCTTCAACAACCAGACCTACGGCATGACCGGTGGTCAGCTCTCGCCCACGATGGATCTGGGCGACCGCGGCACCACGGCTCCCTACGGGCAGGTGGAGCCTCCCTTCGACCTCTGCAGGCTGGCCGAGGCGGCGGGGGCCAGCTTCGTCGCCCGCGGCACCGCGGCCAACATCAGGCCGCTCGAGCGGCTGATCAAGCAGGGCATCCAGCATCACGGGTTCTCCTTCATCGAAGCGGTAGTCCCGTGCCCCACGGAATACGGCAAACGCAACCCGCCCGCCGGCGTGGCCGCGATGCTGGACGACGCGAAGGCGCGTTCGGTGTCGATCACGCGGCGCGGCGAAGATGCCGGCCGAAGAGCTCGAAGACAAGATCGTGACCGGCGTCCTTCACGACGATCCGGAGGCGCCGGAATTCCAGTCCACCTATGCGGCCATCTCGGCTCGCGCCCAGGAGGCGGCGGCCGCCCGCAAGGGCCGGCCGCGCCGCGCCGCTCCCGCTGCAGAGCCGGCAGCCTGCGGCCTGCCTCCCAGCCTCGTCTCGAAAGGCGCGCCGGCCGCGACTGCGAGCGGAGGTGCCGAAGCGCCCGGCGCCCAGGCGGAGGCGGCCGCGCCGGCCGAGGTGCCCGACGCGTGGGGCGAGGACGATCCTCCCCCCGACGAGACGGCGCTCCCCTGCGAGGGTGGCGAATGAGTTCCTCGGCAAACAGCACCGTCCGGACGGGACTTCTGGCGGCCCGCGATGTGGTCGAAGTGCGGTTCGGAGGCAGCGGCGGCCAGGGCGTGATCCTCATGGGCGTCATCCTGGCCATGGCCGGCGCCCGCGACCACCGCTACGTCGTGCAGACCCAGTCCTACGGTCCGGAAGCCCGCGGAGGCTACAGCCGAAGCGACGTCATCATCGCCTCCGCCCCGATCGACTACCCGGAACTCGAAAGGGCCGACCTTCTGGTCGCGCTGTCGCAGGCGGCCGCCGACGAGTACATCGGCGTCCTTCACTCCGACGGAGTGCTCGTCTACGACTCCGAGAATGTCGCGGCCGTGCCGGCCTTCAAGGGGGAACGCTTCGGCATACCGTTCACCCGGCTGGCGCTGGAAGAGACCGGGCGGACGCAGACGACGAACATCCTCACCCTGGGCGCGGTCGCCGGGATCACCGGTGTGGTGAGCACCGGGTCTCTGCGCAAGGCCGTGCTGGCGATGGTGCCGGCCGGTACGGAGGAGATAAACACGAAGGCTCTTGCCCGCGGACTGGCGCTCGACGCAGCCGAATGGCGCGCCGCCGGTCCCGCGAGGAGCAGAGCGTGATCGTTGCCGGGATCGACGTGGGCGCCAAGAACGTCCACGCCGTCCTGATACAGGAAGGCCGGGTGGTAGCGAAGGCCGCCGTCGCCTCGGGGTTCGATCACGAAGAGTCGGCCGAACGTGGGCTGCGCGAGGCCGCGCGGGTCGCGGGGATCGAGCGGGACGACATCGCCGCCATCGCCGCCACAGGGGCCGGACGCAAAGCCCTTCCCTACGCCGGCCTGCAGCCGACCGAGGTAGCGGCCGATGGGAGGGGCGCCGCGGCCCTCCGGCCCGGCGCCCGGACGGTGGTCGACGTAGGCGCGGATGAAGCCCGGGCCATCAGGCTGAGTGCCGAAGGCAAGGTGATCGACTTCGCCATCAACGAGAAGTGCGCCGCGGGTGCGGGCGCCTTCGTGGAAGCCATGAGCCGCGCCCTCGACATGCAACTGGACGACTTCTCCCGGGCGTCGCTCGATTCCACCCAGGCCATTCCGATGAACGCGCAATGCACGGTATTCGCCGAGTCCGAGGTCGTCAGCCTCATCCACGCCAACACGCCGCCGGCCGACATCGCTCGGGCGGTCCACGACGCGATGGCCAGCCGCGTGTCGGCCATGGTGCGGCGTATCGGCGTCGAAGACCCGGTGGTGCTTGGGCGGCGGAGCCGCCCTCAACGTGGGGTTCGTGAAGTCGCTGTCGGAGGCGCTCGGCGGAGTGGACGTCGAAGTCCTGCCCGATCCGGAGTATGTGGGCGCGCTGGGCGCGGCGCTCATAGCCTGGGAGACGAGGCTCGGCGGCTAGGACCGTCGCGGCGGACTATCGCCGAGCAGCCTTGTCAAGGCCTCCCGCGTCGCGGCGCGGTCGTCCGGGCTCAGCGCGCCCACCTGCCTCTGGATAAGACGGTCGTCAAGTGTGAAGAGCTTCATCCGTACGACCGAGGGTGCGGGCAGACCCGCGGCCGACAGATCTGACACTGCCGTGTCGAGCGGCCACGGGCGATGATCCGCGCTGGTCACCATCGCGAGCACGCTGTGCCCCACGCGGGCGCCGAATTCCTCCTGGGTGCGACACGACCACCGCCGGCCGGCGCCGGCGCGCGTCACGGTCGGTGAAAGGGAAGGGTACGACCACGACCGACCACCGGTCAAAGCTCACGGTAGGCCTCCTCGTCCTCCTCTGTGGCCCACTCCGAGAGCAATGGCTCAAGCGCCCTTGAGAACTCCAGGTCGAGAGGAGTCGCCTTTCTGACGGTGACCGCGCCATCCTCGGTGATCTCGAAGGCGAGCGTGTCACCCTTCGACAGTCCAAGCGCCTGTCTGACCGGCCCGGGGACGGTCGTCTGGTACTTGCTGGTGAGCTTGCTCATGGCGTATGTCCCCATTGACTTCGATCTCCTCATGGTAAGGAAGTAAGGCACACCTTACCTATCTTACCACTTGGAGCGGGTCACGGCAAGGATCGTCTGCCAGCGAGGCTAGAGCTACGAACCGGCCCGAGGCTCCGACCTTAGTCCGAGGGAGAGCGCTCGCCCGGCTGTAGTACACTAGCCCGGCCGTGATGGAACAAACCGAGCACTATTGGCGATGGAGCGAAAAGACCTGGCAGGCCTCCGGCCTCGATTGGCGGCGGGCCTCTGCTGTCACGGTGGGCATCGACGTAGGCTCGGTCAGCTCGCAGGCGGTCCTGCTCGCCGACGGCAGGCTCCTCGCCTTCCACTCCACCCGCACCGGCTCATCCAGCCCCGATAGCGCGCTGCGCGCCTTCCGGGGAGCCAGCGAGCCGTTGGGGCTCACGCTCGACGACGTCGCCTACACGGTGGGTACCGGCTACGGCCGGGTGAACGTCCCCTTCGCCGACCGCACCATCACCGAGATCGCCTGCCACGCGCGGGGCGCCAACTACATGGGCGGCCCGAGCATCCGGACCATCCTCGACATGGGCGGCCAGGACTGCAAGGTGATCCGCTGCGACGAGCGCGGCAAGGTCCTGAACTTCATCATGAACGACAAGTGCGCGGCCGGCACCGGCCGGGGCATGGAGGTCATCGCCGACGTGCTGTCGGTGCCCATCGAGGACATCGGGCGCCGCTCGTTCGAGATCGACGAAGAGCCGCCGCCGGTGAGCAACGTCTGCACCGTGTTCGCCAAGTCCGAGGCCACCTCGCTGCTGCGCGCCGGGTGGAGCGTCGACCGGGTGCTCGCCGCCTACTGCTCGGCCATGGCCCAGCGAGTGGCCGGCCTCATCGAGCGGATGCAGGTGGAGCCGGAGTTCTTCATCACGGGCGGCATCGGCAAGAACATCGGCGTGACCCGGCGCATCGAGAGGCTCATCGGGGTAGAATCGATCAGGCTTCCCGCCGATTCCGTCCTCGATCCTCAGATAGCCGGCGCCCTTGGGGCCGCGCTCTTCGCTCACTCGCTCTACCGCAAGGCCCAGAAGGAAGGCGCGGAGCGGCCGCTGGTAGCGGCGGCGCCGCGGAGTCGCGGGAGTCGCGGGGCGCATGATCGCCAATTACGGCTACGAGGACGGCTCCGGCTTCTACTACATCACCATCGACGGCGATATCTGCGCCTGCTGCTCGGATCACGGCTGCACCAAAGCCTGTCCGCAGGGCGTCTTCGTCATCGAGATGGATGACTACGACGATCTGGTCGCGGTCGTCGCGGAAGCCGCGCGGAAACGGCTGCGCGAGCTCTGCTCGGTCTGCAAAGGCCAGAACGGCTCCGGTGGCACCGAGCGCAAACTGCCCTGCACCGCCGCTTGTCCGGCCGGCGCCCTCCGTCACAGCTGGTAGCGCTCGCGTGGAACTGCGGGTCGACGGCCTCGCTGTGATCGTCCCCGAGGGCGCCACCGTGCTCGAGGCCTGCGACCTGGCCGGGCGGTATGTGCCCCGTCTCTGCTTCTATCCGGGGGCCGGGTGCCCTTGCTGCCGCGATTCGGCGCCGGAAGCCGGGGCAGGATGAGTCCGTTGACACCGGGGCGGCTTGCGGTCTCTGTGTCGTCCGCATCGACGACGGTGCCGGTGAAGCCACGGCGCTCGCCTGCTCCACCGCGGCGCAGCCTGGCATGGAGGTCACGACCGGCGATCCCGAGCTTGCAGAGCGAGCGGCTGGAGCGTCTGGCCGCCTTCCTGGACCGCCATCCTCACATCTGTCTCACCTGCCCCGACCGTGACGGCTGCACCAGGCAAGAATGCACCTTCGGGATCCCGGTCGAGGCGCGCTGCTGCGACGAGTTCGGACGCTGCGAGTTCGGAAAGCTGATCGCCTACGTCGACCCCGGCGATGGAACTGCCCCGGCGGGCCGTGGCGGTGCCGCGCGAGGCGAACGAAGAAGGCCGCATCCGGCGGGAGCCGGGGCTCTGCGTCGGTTGCGGGCGGTGCGTGGTCGTCTGCAACGCCTCCGCCGGCGGCCGGCAAGGCGCTGAAGTTGGAGCGCGTCGAGCGCGGCGGCGCCGATCCGGCGGCGGCTGACGGGCCGCGCCGACGCGCCGCGCAGCTGGCCGCCAGTGGTACGCCACGCCGAAGAAGGACACCCTGCGGGCGTCCGGCTGCACCTTCTGCGGGCAGTGCGTCATGGTCTGCCCCACCGGAGCGGTGACCGCGCCCGGCGAGGCGGGCGCGCGCTGGCTGGAGGGCTGGCGGCGGAGGACCGGTCTCGCGCCCCGGTGCTGCCGCCCGAGGCGTGGCGGCCGCTAATCGACGACGAACTCGCCGCGGTGCCGCCGGTACCGGGGGTCTTCCTGCTGGCCGACGATCACGGGCAGGTCCTGCGCATCGGCGGCGTCGCCGACCTGGCGCGGGGCATCGCCGCCGCCCTGGCCGAGCCCGCCTGCGCCAGCCGCCTCTCGCTTCCGGATCGAACCGGCCGAGCTGTTCACCCAGCGGGAGAGCGAGCTGCTCGCCCGCTTCGCGCAGGAAGAGGGCCACCTGCCTCCCGGGAACGACCTGGGCGACGACCTGTTCTCCGACGACCTCTTCGACGAGGATCTCGAGTCGCCGGGATGGCCGCGCTGAAACCGACCCGACGCGCGCATGCCTCCCGGCGCCCCTCGTCGTCGGTGTCATCTCCGACACTCATGGCCACCTGTATCCCGCAGGTGGCGAAGCTTCTCCAAGGCGTCGATCACATCATCCACGCCGGCGACATCGGCTCGGCGGAAGTGCTCCGGGCGCTACGATCCATCGCCCCGGTGACCGCGGTGCGCGGTAACTGCGACGTCGGAGGCTGGGCCGACGCCCTGCCCGCCCGGGCCGAGGTGGAACTGGGCGGAGTCGCATCGTGGTGGGGCACATCGCCCCCCGACCGGATGAGCGCGGAGCAGGCGGGCGACGGTGGTGGTCGTCTCGGGCCACAGCCACATCGCGTCGCCGAGCAACGCGGCGCGGTCCTCTATCTCAATCCAGGGTCGGCCGGTCCTCGGCGCTTCGGGCGCCCCCGGACGATAGCTCGGCTCGAGATATGGCCGCCGGCCGCCGGTGAGGCCGCCGAGTCTCCCCGGGTGGCGGCCCGCATCCGTTGTCGGCCGACGACAGGTCAGCTACAGGCTCTTGGCCACGTGAGCGGTCAGTTCGCCCAGCCGGTAGGTGTAGCTGCCCATCTCGTTGTCGTACCAGCCGAAGACCTTCACGTGCGTCAGCGGGATGCGGTGCTCGGCCGCCGCTCAGGCGCAGGTCGACGAAGCCGGTGCGGGTGTGGGTCTCGACGCCCTCGATGACCACCGCCGCGTCTTCGCCGAGCATATCGGCCGAGACGTTCTGCTCCATGCTGAACTTGAGCAGGCCGTGAGATCTCGCCTTCGGCCGCCTCGCGGTAGATGGCGTTGATCGCCTCGCGGTCGATGTCCACGGTGCCGTCGAGGCGCTCTTCGGCCTGGAAGGTCACGTTGAGGATGATCAGGCTGACGCTGGCCGTCGGGATGCGCACCGAGTCGGCCATGAAGCCGATGCGGGCGATCTCGGGCATGACCTGCTCCAGCGCCTTGGCCGCGTTGGTCGAGGTGATGACGATGTTGTTCATCCCCGACCGGGTCTTGCGCAGGTCGGTGGCGTTGGCGCCGGGCACCGCGTCCAGAAGAGGCTGGCTGTTGGTGACCGCGTGGATGGTGCTCATGCCCGCGGTGATCATGTTGCGGGTCAGGTCGCGGGCGAGGAGCGGCCGCATCATGTGCGCGAGCGCCGTGGTGGTGCACGACGCCGCCGACACGATCTTGTGCTTGCCGCGGATCGTAGTCGAGATGGTTGATCCCGTGGATAAGGACGGCCGTGTCCTCGGGCAGCGGGACACCCTTCACCTTGCTCTTGAACGGGGAGCTGATCACGACCGCCCGGGCTCCGGCGGCCAGGTGGCCCCGGAGCGCCCCTTTCGCCGTCGCTGCCGTCGGCGTACGGGATCGCGGAACTTGCCGGTGCAGTCGACCACCAGGGTGACGCCGTATTCCCGCCAGGGGATGTCCTTGGGATCGCGGGCCTGCCGCAGGACGATGACGTCCTTGCCGTGGATCTTGGCCAGACCCTTGGCCTCGTCGACCACCTGCAGGTCGGGCTTGCCGTTGCAGCCGCCGAGCCAGCGGTGACAGCGGGCCGTAGGTGCTGTCCTTGGAGAGGTACTCGAGCACAGACTGCAGGGAGGTACCCACCGGGCGGCCGACGTTGACCACGAATGTGTCGAAATCGTCGTGAGCCAGGTGGTACCAGAGGGTCAACTTGCCGATGCGGCCAAGTCCGTTGATCCCCAGCGTCCGTGGAGCAGCCATCGTACGATCCTTTCGTCGTTTCGCCGACCCTTCTAACACTATCACCGCCTCGAGCGCCGCCCGTCCTACTGCTGCAGCACCCGCGAGATCGTCGGGATGCGGCCCAGGAAGATGTTCCCGGTCCGCCCGTCGATGGAGAGCCAGTCTCCCGTCTTGAGCTCGTGCCCGGCCAGGCGGGCGAGCGCCCCGGTGCTCGTCCACTTCCAGGGCGCGGCAGTCGACCACGGCGGTCTTGCCCAGCCGCTTGGCGGTGACGGCCGCGTGCGAGGTGGCCCCGCCCCGGGCGGTCAGCAACCCCGAGACCCGGGTGATCATGGCGATATCCTCCGGGACGGTGTCGGGCCGCAGCAGCACGATGGGGTCGCCGGGCTTCTCGGCCAGCCAGCGCGTCGATCTGCGTCGAGGTTCACCGCCACGCGGCCCGAGTAGGCGCCTCCGGCTACTCCCATGCCCACCGCGACGGCGGGTCCGAAGCTCTGTGCCGAGGTGTCGAAATACGGGGAATCCTTGGTCTGCTCCTGCACCATGGCCCGCTTCTGCAGGATGTAGAGGTCTTTGGCCGAGTCCGACTCGAAGGTGAACTCGATCTCCTGGGGGTCGTGCTCGCGCAGGCCGACCAGGTCGCGGGCCACATCGAGCAAGGCCTGGTAGACCTGGGGATGGTCCTTCTCCAGAGAGTGCTCCAGACCCGCTGTAGGTGGGGCTGCCGAGCCGCTGCGCCTCGGACACCGGCCAGGGGAACACGAGTCCGGCCACCAGGTCCTCGCCCTGGCTGCGGGCGGTGAAGTCGCCGAACAGGCGCACCTGGTTGCTGTACGGCTCCAGCGGGTTGCGGGTGAAGGTGACGCCCGACCCCGACTCCCGGCTCAGGTTGCCGAACACCATCCGCTGGACCACCACGGCCGTGCCCCACTCCTCGGCCACTCCCAGATACTGCCGGTACAGCTTGGCCTCCGGCGAATCCCAGGAGCCGAGCACCTTGCGGATGCAGGCCATCACCTGGCGGAAGGGGTCGTCGGTGTAGCGCACGCCCAGTTCCCGGCCCCGGGCCTTGTACGCGAAGGCCATCTCCTTCATGTGCTCGGGCAGGAAGTCCGACTTGCGCTCCACGCCGTAGCGCGCCTTGAAGTCGACCATGATGGCGTCGAAGACGTCGCGGTCGATGCCGGAGGCCATGGCCCAGGTCTGCAGGAAGCGGCGATAGGAGTCCCAGGCCGCCCACTCGAAGCCCGGCTTGCGCGACAGGGCCTCGGCCAGCTTGTCGTTGAGTCCCACGTCCACGAACGTGGTCATGAGGCCCGGCATGGAGATGGCCGCGCCGGAACGGATGGACAGGGTCAGCAGGCGGCTGGGGTCGCCCAGACGCAGCCCCGTCTCCTTCTCCAGGTCGGCGATGGCGCTGCGCACCCGCTCGATCGTGTCGCTCGAAGAGGGGCCGGTGCGCCATGGCCGGCATGGCGCTGAAGAGCTCGGTGGTGAGGATGAAGCCCTGCGGCACCTGGTGCTTGTACGGCGCCATCTGCTTGAGTCCCAGGCCTTTGAAGCCCAGGGTCATCTGGTCGTCGGTGCTCGGATTGCGCCTTGTGGATGCGCGAGACCAGGCGCTCGGGGTCGTAGTTCATCATCCGGGTGAGCGCGTGGTTGCTCAGCTTCTCGGTGAGCATGGATATCTGCCGCAGCACGGTGGACATGTAGCGGTCCAGGGACTGCATCCCCAGCGCCGACACCAGGACCTCGCGCAGCACCATCTCGGCCACGGCGTCGATGGACATGCACCGGACCACGCACTGCCTGGGGTCGTGCTTGAGCACCGTGTGCAGCACCTGGTCGTGGCTGAGGATGGAGGTGCGCGACAGCTCGGTGACCGAGCCCATGAAGAACTGGAACACGTTCTGATACTGGTGGAAGGTGAAGTTGTGGCTGCTGAAGCTCGACTCGAGCAGGCGCAGGTTGGCGCCCAGGTTGCGCGAGTCGACGCCGTCGGTGGCGAGAGCCCGCTCGAAACGGTGGATCGCAGCCGCCATGCAGCGCAGGGTGTCGCGGGTGACGTAGGGCTCGACGCCGCGGGTCACGAGGTCGTCCAGCAGGATGGCCACCAGCCTCTCCACCCGGAACGACAGGCCCAGCGCGTCGAACTTGGGCTCGGTGTAGTTGCCGTACATCGACGGGATGCCGGCCGCGATGTGCCGCTTCTGGTAGATGTTCTCCACGGCCACGCGAAGGCGCCGGGCTGAGGATGATCTTCTGCAGCTCCTCGAGCACGGTGAGCGACGCGTCGAGCAGACGGTCGCGCGTGGCCGAGTCGGGCCCGCTCCGCCAGGCGTCGAGGGCTTTGGCGAAGCGGGCCCGGGTCTTGGCGTCGAGCTGCAGAGTGGTGGCTGACCGCGCTGCCGATGTTGTCGGTCGACAGCGAGTACTTCTGCGGCGAGCAGCTGGTGCGTGCGGATCATGAGGGCCACCCGCCGCCGGGCGGTCTCCCGGGCCTCGTCGCCGGCGGGCAGCGTGTCGAGCAGTGCGCGCGAGCGCCTCGGGCGTCAGCTTGTCACCAGGTGGTCGAGCAGACCCGTCACCTGCTCCGGGCGAGGCGCCGCGTCGCCTGTCGCCGGCAGGCGCGCGCCTACCGCCGGCTCGGCCGGCGCGTGCCGCAGCCGTCGCCGCCACAGTTCGCACGCAGTAGGACCTGGTGCGGCTCCATCGCCCAGTGCCGCTCCTCGCGCACCGCGTCGAAGGTGTTGGCCGAGAGGTAGGGCTGCAGGCCGGCCGGGTCGAGCGTGACCCAGTAGCGCGAGCACCTCCCGGCTGAAGTCCACCAGCCGGTTGGACGACTCGGCGTGCGACTGCTTGCGCAGGAAGTGCATGAGCGTGTCCTGCCGTTGGCAGATCTCGTCGATCTCGGTGGAGACCGCCCGCAGCTCGCCCTCGGCGCCCACGTCGTTGAAGTAGACGGGGAAGGCGCGCAGCAGCTGCTTGGCCACGAAGTAGATGGGCCCGATGTCGGCGTTGAGGAAGCGGGTGACGTCGCGCTGGAACAGGTCGGTGTCGGCGATGTAGACGCCGCCCAGCCGCAGCTGCACGTTCAGTGCCGCCGCCAGCCGCTCGTAGAGCGCCGGGTTGGACTCGATGATGTGCATCCAGCAGCGGATCTTGGGCAGGTGGTAGGGGTTGACCACCGTCTCCCACTCGTCGGTGGCGCCCTGGATCTCGGGGTACTGGAACTTCCAGGAGAGCACGTCCTCGATGAGGTGGTCGGCCGCCGGCGCGTTGCCCGCCTGCCCGATGGCCACGCCGATGGCCTCGTAGCACTGGAAGCGCATCAGCAGGAACTGGTTGTCGCGCTGGCGGAAGAAGCGGGTGAGGCGGGCGAGGATGCGGTCGACGTCCATGTGCCGCTCGGGCTTCATCAGCTGGCGGACGACCCCCAGCAGGTCCACCATCACCTCGTTCTGCCGGTAGCCCAGGGTGTCGTCCTTGAGGAAGTAGAGGCAGACGGCGAAGCGGTCCTCGATGTCGTCGATGCGGAACACCTGGTCGATGGCCTGGTCGAGCACGGTGGAGAAGGCCGGCAGATCGGCGGAGAGCAACTCCTGGTCCGAGACGGACTCGGCCCGCGATATCAGCTCCGCCATAGCGTCCGGGGCGAGCTCGGAGAAATGGTCGGCCACCGCCTGCGGGTCGGTGAGCTCGGCCTCTCCGGAGATGGCCCACGCCGGCATGGGCAGCCGTTCGGCCAGCAAGCCGGTAGCCGAGCAGGAGCAGCGAGCGGAAGAGGCTGGAGAACGCCGGCTCGAGCGCCGGGCGCTTGGCCGTCTGCCGCACCAGGCCGTGGATGAGGGTGTCGCGCTCCAGGAAGGCGAACGGGCGCAGCGGCAACTCCCGGCACAGGGTCTCGGCCACGGTGCGCAGCGGTTCGTCGTAGGCGTCGGAGTGCGGCCCCGACAGCGCCGTGGTGCACCAGGTGATGAGCTGCCGCAGCAGCAGCGACGTCTGCTGGGTGGAGAGCGGGGTGTCGAGCAGGTCGAGGACGAGCTCGGACAGCAGGGTGAACAGCTGGGTCCGATTGTCGGAGCGCTCGAAGTAGGTCCAGTTGCGCAGCAGGATGGTCTGGAACCCGTCGATGAGCAGATCCACGTTGCGGAAGGTGTGGAAGTACTCGCTGAGGGTCTCGACGAGGGGAGTCCGGACCCCGTAGTAGCCCTGGACGGCCTCGACCAGGGGCAGGTAGCGATCGGGGATGACCACCTGCTGCGCGGTCTTGGAGATGTTGGCCCTGAGAGCGTCGGAATCGACGGGTATCTGTATGTCGATCGGCTCCATCATCGATCCCGGTCGTTGTTCGACGCGCTCGGTGGCCTCCGCTTCTTCCGGGCCGTTCTGGTCCGCTTGGTCGGTCTGAAGCCTCGTGAGCAGCACCCGGCCGATGCGCATGCCGTCCACCTCGGTCACCTGGGCAAGGAAGTCGCCCATCCGCACCTCGTCGCCTACATGCGGGCGGCGCTGCAGTTGCTCGAACACCCGGCCGCCGAGCGTGGGGAAGCCTTCTTCCGGGAGTTCCATGCCCAGAGCTTCCTCCAGGTAGTCGACGCGGGCGCTGCCGTCGACCGAGTAAGCTGCCGTCGCCCTGTTGCTCGATCGGCGGAGCCTCGAGATCGAACTCGTCCTGCACCTCGCCGATGAGCTCCTCCACCACGTCCTGGATGGTCACGATGCCGGCGGTGCCGCCGTGCTCGTCCACCACGATGGCGAGCGGCGTCCGCGTGCTCTGGAAGCGATGCAGCGCCACCTCGATGTTGGCCGTCTCGGCGATGAAGCCGATGGGCCGCAGCAGGCGGCGCAGCGTGCTGGTCGCGCGGCGCCCGGTACAGGTCCTTCACGTGCACGTAGCCGACCACGTTGTCGACGTCTTCCTCGAAGACCGGGTACCGGGTGTGGTTGGTCTCCTCGACCTCGGCGATGGCTTCGTTCACCGTGCTCGACGTGGGCAGGAACGCGGTCTCGGTGCGGGGCACCATGATGTCGCTGACCGTCCGGTCGCCGAAGGTGAGCGCGCGGCGCATGAGGATCTGCTCCACCTCGTCGATGTGGCCCACTTCCTGGCTGGCCTCGAGGATCATGCGCAGCTCCTCCTCCGAGTGGGCCAGGTCGCTCTCGGACGCCGGTTCGATGCGGAACAACTTGAGGACGCCGACCGTGCTGATATAGAGGAGCCAGGTGACCGGCCGGGTGATCACGTAGAACCAGCGAAGCGGGATAGCGATGGCCAGCGTCGATTGCTCGGCCTTGCGGATGGCGAGCGACTTGGGCACCAGTTCCCCGAAGATGATGGTGATGAAGGTGATGATGACGAAGGCGAGGATCGCGGCCAGAGTCGGATTCGAGGGCGACGTCGAGCAGGTCGGAGAAGGCCACGGCGCCCAGCCAGCCGAGTCCCAGGCTGGCGGCGGTGACGCCGAGCTGGGTGGCCGAGAGGTACGCCGTCAGGTGACTGACGATGTGGTCGGCCACCCGGGCGCTGCGGCTGCCCTCGGCGGCCAGCTCCGCTATGCGCGTTTCGCGCACCTTGACGATGGCGAACTCGGCCACGACGAAGAACGCGTTCACCACGAGGAGGAGGAAGACGCCGATGATCTCGAAGCCGGTGGTGCTCATCGGAGGCTCACCCGGGGGCCGGGCGCGGACGGGATGCGAGGACTGCGGGAATCTGCGGGCGTGTTCATTTCGCTACACTCCAGCATAGCATAAGGCACCTCGTCGGCCCCCACCTGCCCCGCCGCCGCGGGCCCTCCGGGCTTCGCCGGCGACCACCGCGGCGCCACCCCGCCGGGCGCTACCCGGCCGCCGTGGTGGCAGCCTTCATGACCGGCTTCAGTGTCTGCCAGGCCTCCTCGGCGGTCTCGACGTAGGAGAAGATCTCGATGTCGGCGGGCGCGATGACGCCCTCCTCCACCATGGCCCGGAAGTCGATGATCCGCTCCCAGTACTCCCGGGAGAAGAGCAGCACGGGCATGGGCTTGATCTTGCGGGTCTGGATGAGGGTCAGGACCTCGAACAGCTCATCCAGGGTGCCGTAGCCGCCGGGGAACACCACGAGAGCGATCGCCCGCAGTAGCAAGTGCATCTTGCGTATGGCGAAGTAGTGGAAGTTGAAGCAAAGATGCGGGGTGATGTACTCGTTGGGCGCCTGCTCGAACGGCAGCACGATGTTGAGGCCGATGTTGTCGGCGCCGATGTCGTGAGCCCCGCGGTTGGCGGCCTCCATGACGCCCGGCCCGCCGCCGGTGACGACCACCACGCTCCCCGCGTGGTGCTGCAGAATGCATGCGTCGCCTGGTGCCCGACCTCCCTCCGCGGTGCAGATCATCTGGGCAAGGCGCCGGGCTTCGTCGTAGTAGCGGCGTCTTCTTCACCAGGCTCCGCATCGTCTGCAGCCGCAAGGCGGCGTCGGGGTCGTCCGGGTTCTCGGCGGCCGCCCGCTCGGCCTCTTCCAGCCGGGCGGCGGCGTCTTCAGGGGCCGGGATGCGGGCGCTCCCGAACACAACGACCGTCGCCACGATGCCCCGGTCGCGCATGAGGATGTCGGGCTTGAGGAACTCGAGCTGGAGCCGCGTGCCGCGCAGCTCGTCGCGCATGAGGAACTCGGGGTCCTCGTAGCTCAGCCGGTAAGCCGGGGAGAGGGTCTGCGGCGTCTCGGGGTCGAGGCGGGTGCGCAGCCGGTCCTCGTGCGCCGACGGGAAGGGGTTGCCCACCTCTCGGGCTCGCTCCACCGCGCCTGGGTCCGCCTGCCCATCTCTGCGGTCGTCCCTCTCGCCGTCCACGGCTCTGCCCCCCCATCTGAACTCAGGAGCCTTCTTGCTCCTTGCGCTTGTCGACGACCCGCTGGGCCTTGCCTTCGGCCGTTCGATAGAGCCCGGCTCCTTGAAGGTGACGCCCACGTTGATGCCGATGATGTCCTTGACGTTCTTCTGGATGTTCGACTTCAACGCCACCAGGGCTTCATGCTCGGAGATGGTGGTCACGTCGTCCATGGAGAGGATGGCCTCGGAGACCTCGTGGTAGAGATCCTGCTTGATCTCCACCTGGACCTCCATATTGTCCATGGCGCCCTTGCGCGTGACGATCAAGCGGTAGTGCGGCTCCACCTGCGGGGACATGAGCAGCACCGACTCCACCTGGCTGGGGAAGACGTTCACGCCGCGGATGATGAGCATGTCGTCGGTCCGGCCGGAGACGCGGTCCATGCGGGTGTTGGTGCGTCCGCAGATGCACGGCTCGGTCATGAGGCGGGTGATGTCGCCCGTCCGGTAGCGGATGAGCGGGAAGGCTTCCTTGGTGAGGGTGGTGACCACCAGTTCGCCCATCTCGCCCTTCGGCAAGGATCTCCCCGGTCTCCGGATCGATGATCTCGGGCAGGAAGTGGTCGTCGTTCAGGTGCAGCCCGGACTGGGCCTCCACGCACTCGCACGACACGCCCGGGCCGATGATCTCGCTCAAGCCGTAGATGTCGCAGGCCTTGATGTCCCACTTCCGCTCGATGTCACGGCGCATGGCCTCCGACCAGGGCTCCGCGCCGAAGACCCCCACCTTCAAGGGGAACTTCTTGACGTCCAGATCGAGTTGTTGGGCCACATCGTAGAGGTAGAGCATGAAGCTGGGGGTGCAGCAGATGACGGTGGTGCCGAAGTCCTGCATGAGCATGAGCTGGCGCTGGGTGTTGCTGCCCGAGATGGGGATGACCGAAGCGCCGATGAGCTCGGCGCCGTAGTGGGCGCCGAGGCCGCCGGTGAACAAGCCGTAGCCATACGCCACCTGGACCACGTCGTCCTGCGTGGTGCCCGCCCCGGCCAGGGCGCGGGCGCAGACGTTGGCCCACATGGCGATGTCGTTGCGGGTGTAGCCGACGGTGGTCGGCTTGCCGGTGGTGCCCGAGGAGGCGTGGATGCGCACGACGTCTTTCATCGGGGTGGCGAAGAGGCCGAACGGGTACTCATCGCGCAGGTTGTACTTGCGGGTGAACGGCAGACGGCCGAGGTCCGCGAGTCCGCGGACCTGCTCGGGAGCGATGCCCGCCTCGTCGAAGTGACGCCTATAGAAGGGGACCCGATCGTAGACGCGTCTTGCCAGGGCGACGAGGCGTTCGCTCTGAAGCCTCTCGAGTTCCGCCCGTCCCATGCACTCGTGTTCGCGGTCGAAGATCATCTGCTGGTTCCCCTAGGTCTCATAGTTATGCAGCGGTAATGCACAGCGATAATGCCGGAAGATGGTATAGGTGGGCGGCGGCAGCGTCAACCGGGAGGCTAGACGCTACGCACGTTCGCGCGGCAGTCAGACCTTGAAGGCCGACGGGCAGATGTCGTTGAGGAGGCAGACGTCACAGCGCGCCCGCTTGGCCGTGCAGACGGCCCGGCCGTGCTCTATCAGCAGGTAGGTCAACTGGAACCAGTCGTCCCGAGGCACGATCTCCATCAACTCCCGCTCGATCTTCTCCGAGTCTGTCGACGCGGCAAGCCCCAGCCTCTGGCTGAGCCGGTTGACGTGGGTGTCCACGGCGATCCCCGCGTCGGGGTCGGTGGCGAACGCGCTCGGGATGCGCATTGCCGAGGACGATGTTGGCCGTCTTGCGGGCGACTCCGGGAAGGGTGAGCAGTTCTTGCATGCTGGCCGGGACCTCGCCGCCGTAGTCGGCCAGTATCTTCTGGGCGGCGCCGATGATGTGCTTGGTCTTGTTGCGGAAGAAGCCGGTCGGGCGGATGTCCATCTCGAACTCCGCCGGATCGGCGGCCGCGTAGTCCTCGACGCCGCGGTACTTCTTGAAAAGGTCCGCCGTCACCTGGTTGACCATCTTATCGGTGCACTGCGCGGACAGGATGACGGCCACGAGCAACTCCCAGTCGCTGCCGAAGTCGAGCACGATACCGGCGTCGCGATACTCGCCGCGCAAACGGCGGATGACTTCCTTCGCCTGGGCTTTCCTATCGGGCGCCGTGCTCATGACAGCATCATACGCCCACTCGCGTTGCCGCCCCCTGCGCTCCGCCTTGACTACAATGGTGTCCAGTCTAACGATCGCCCGACGGAGCAAGGGGGTTGCCTTGGACTTCTACAAGGGCAACGTACTGCGCGTCGATCTCACCGCCGGCTCCTCGGCCGTCGAGCCGCTGAACCTGGAGTGGGCCGAGCGCTACATGGGCGGGAAGGGCCTGCTGCTTCCGCTACATGTGGGAATACATGCCCCCCGGGGTGGACCCCTGGTCGCCGGACAACCCGGTGTTCCTGGTGACCGGCCCGTTCGCCGGCACCAACGTCAGCACCTGCTCCCGTCTGGTCGTCGGGGCCAAGAGCCCGGCCACCGGCATCCTCAACGACAGCTACGTGGGCGGCTCCTTCGCCCCGGAGATGAAGTTCGCCGGCTACGACCTGATCATCATCACGGGGAAGGCTGCCGAGCCGGTCGTCCTCTGGATCAAGGACGGCGCGGTGCGAGTTCCTTCCCGGCCAAGGAGAAGTACTGGGGCCTCAAGACCTCCGAGATGGAGGCGGCGCTGCGCGCCGGACCTCGACAAGGACGCCAAGGTGCTCTCCATCGGACCGGCGGGTGAGAACCTCATCCCCTGGGCCTGCCTCAGCACCGATCAGTTCCACAAGGCCGGACGGGCCGGGCACGGCGCCCTCTTCGGCTCCAAGAACCTCAAGGCGGTCGCCGTTCGCGGCACCGGCTCGGTGAAGGTGGGCGACGCCCGCGCATTTCCTGGCCGACATGCAGCGGATACACGCCGGAGCACGTCCTCACCGACTTCAACCTGTGGGCCAACGAGGAGGGCACTCCTATCCTCGTCGACCCGGTGAACGGCGCCGGAGCTCCTTCCCACCCGCAACTGGTCGCAAGGGACCTTCGACGGTGTAGGCGGGCATCAACTCCGAGGCGATGCTCAAGGTCAAAGTGGGCAACCGGGCCTGCTACCAGTGCGCTCTGGGGTGCCGGCAGGTGCACGAGGCCGGCGGGAGTCAAGAGCGAAGGACCGGAGTTCGAGACCATCGCCCTCTGCGGCGCGAACTGCGGCGTGGGCGACATCGAGGCCTTGATGCGCTTCAACCACGAGTGCGACGAGTGGGGGCTCGACACCATCTCCTCGGGCTCGGTCGTCGGCCTGGCGATGGACCTCACCGAGAAGGGCATCGCCGACTTCGGCCTTCGCTTCGGCGAGGCGGAGGGATATCTCGCCGCGCCGGCCCTCATCGCCCAGCGGCAGGGGACCGGCGCCGAGCTTGCTCTGGGAGCGCGCGCCCTGGCCGCCAAGTACGGGGTCCCCGAGTTGGGGATGGAGGTCAAGAACCTCGAGCTCCCCGGCTACGACCCACGGGGCGCCTTCGGCATGAGCGTCGCCTACGCCACCTCCGACCGGGGCGGCTGCCACATGCGCGCCTATCCGATCGCCGACGAGGTGCTCGAGGGGTCGCGACCGGCCGACAGCCTGGAGGGCAAGGCGGAGCAGGTGATCAAAGGCAACGTGGCCAACGGGTTCATCGGGCAGAACTTCAGCTCCATCAAGTTCAGCGGCATCTGGTGCGATTTCTGGGCGGTCGACCCGGGCCAGCTCTGCCAGATGTTCAAGCATGTGTGGGGGCGGGAGTTCACCGAGGACGAGGTCATGCTCATGGGCGAGCGCATCTGGAACCTCGGCAGGCTCTTCAATCTGCGGGAGGGAGTCGAGCCCGACTCGATGCCCGAGGAAGCTCTACGCGGCCGAGCACGCCTTTGCCGACGGTCCGTCGGCGGGCAAGACCATCGGCGAAGAGGCCTTCTGGGACGTCCTACAGGAGTACTACCGTCTGCGGGGCTGGGACGAGAACGGCGTGCCGACGGAGGCCAGACTGGCCGAAGTGGGCGTCGACGTTCGCCTCTAGAGCCGGCTGCAGGGCTGAGAAAGGGACACCGATGCCACACGTCATGATCAGCCAACAAGAAGTGCACCGGCTGCCACATGTGCGAACTCGCCTGCTCGGCGTGGCACGAGGGCGTCTACCGGCCCTCGGTGGCCCGGCTGTCGGTGGAGGTCAACCCCACGACCACCGAGGTCAAGGGCCAGACCTGCCTGCAGACGGCCTGCGCCAAGTGCGAGGAGGCCTGCCCCGAAGGCGCCATCGAGCGCCTGCCCGATCGAGGTGACGGCGACCGGGCTCGAGCCCGCGGCCGGGTACGTGCTCAAGGTGAACGAAGACCTCTGCACCAACTGCGGCACCTGCTACGATGCCTGCCCCTACGATGTCATCAGGGAGCATCCCGATCGGGCCGTGGCCTTCAAGTGCGACCTTTGCGACGGCACGCCGCAGTGCGTCGCCTTCTGCCAGAACCCTCACGTGCTGGCGGTCGGTCGCTGCGGCAGAGCAAGTTCGAGAAGCTCGGGGGCGCCCGCCTGAGCGGGAGGAGAGTCGACGTGGCCAAGGCCTCGATCAAGCTGCCACCGGGCATCGCCGGCAAAGAGGGGCCCGCGACCATGGAATGCGAAGGCCGGGACGTGGCCGAAGCGCTGGCGGACTGTGTCTCCCGGGAGCCGCGGTTCAAGTCGCGCATCTTTCGCGAGGACGGCACCGTCTGGGTGGGCGTGTTCCTCAACGGGCGGAACGTGCGCCAGGCCGGAGGGCTGGCGACGCCCCTCGCCGACGGGGACGAGATCCGGTTGCTGCCGCCCTATCGCGCGGGGGATAGCCTTGCTACAATTCCGGCTCACGCGACAGGCAGGAGGACCGCCATCAACGATTCGCCGGTGACACGAATGGTCGTGGGGATCACGGGAGCTTCCGGCACCGTGTACGGCGTCCGGCTTCTGGAAGTCCTCCGGGACCTGGGCGTCGAGACGCATCTGGTGATGACCGAGGCCGCCCGGCGGGTGGTCGGAGCTCGAGACGGGATATGCCGTCGAGAAGATAGAGGGGCTGGCCGGCGTTTCGTACGCCAACGACGAGATAGACGCGCCCATCGCCTCAGGCTCGTTCCGCACGGCCGGCATGATCGTCGCTCCCTGCTCCATCAAGAGCCTTTCGGCAATAGCGAACAGCTACAACGACGGCCTGCTGGCTCGAGCCGCGGACGTGGTGCTCAAGGAGCGGCGCAAGCTGGTGCTCGTGGTCCGGGAGACGCCCCTGCATCTGGGGCATCTGCGCCTGATGGCCGCCGCGACGGAATACGGTGCCGTCATCCTGCCCCCGATGCCCGCGTTCTACCACCAGCCCAAGACCATCTCCGACCTCGTGGACCAGACGGTCGGCAAGGTGCTCGACCAGTTCGGTCTCGACCACCACCTGTACAAGCGCTGGCAGGGCGGAAGTGGCAGCCACGCCGACGGATGATCTGCGCGACAGGATCGGCCGCTACCTCCGTAGCCACCACACGATGACGATCGCGACGATGGGGCCGCCGCCCCAGGTGGCTACGGGAGGACCGAGCCCCGCGGCCGCGCCCGGCGTCGGGCGCGGGGCCGGCGCGCCGCCAGCCGGCGCCGGGGCCGACACAGCCGCCCAGCCCCACGCGGCCAGTGTCTTCTATGCCGTCGACGATTCCCTGCGTCTGATCTTCATGAGCAGTCTTGCGAGCACCCACGGTCTGCATATCGGGAGCTCGGGGCCTGTCGCCGTCACCGTGACCGAGCAGTACGACGATTGGGAACTCATCCAGGGGGTGCAGCTCTGGGGCACAGCAAGACGGCTCGCCGGGGCGGCGAGAGTGGGGGCGTTGGCCGTCTACTTCTTCCGGTTCCCCTTCGTACCCGAGCTGATGGAGCAACCGAAGCTGGCCGAAACGGTGCGGAACATCGCCGTCTACCGGGTGGAGCCCCGCCGGGTCGCCTTCACCGACAACACCACGGGCGTGTTCGGTCGCGAAGTCCTCGACCTGAAAGGATGAGCGGCGTGGGAGCAGAGGCGCGTACCCGGTACAGCGTGAGGCGGAGCAGGAACGAGATCAAGAAGGAGCGGCGGTGCCGCTATGCGCTGTGGGCGCTGGTCGTTGCCGCCTTCGTGGTGATCGTGGTCTTCGCCGCGCTCATACTCACGGGGGCTGGGGCATGACCGGAGGCGACGTGTTCCCGGGCGGCAAGTGGGGGTTCGTCCCCCAGGCCGAGATCGAGACCCGGATCCTACGGTTGCAGGCGGCCCTCAGCCAGGCGGCGATAGAGCTGGCGCTGGTCGTTCAGAACGCCGATCTCTTCTATCTGAGCGGGACCATCCAGCAGGGGCAACTGCTGGTGCCCGCTGAAGGGGAGCCGGTGCTGCTCGTGCGGAAGGACCCGGAGCGGGCCCGGCAGGAGTCGGCAATCAAGGATATCCGGCCGATCGGCAGTCTCCGCGAGCTGCCCGGGGTGGTGGCCGGGCTTGGCATCGGTCCGGGTGCCGTCATTGGGATGGAGCTGGACGTGATCCCGGTCAACGTCTTCCGCCGGTACGAAGGGCTCTTCCCGAGCGGCGGCATCCAGGACTGTTCCCCGATCATCCGCCGGGTGCGCTCCGTCAAATCGGAATACGAGCGCGCTCTCATCGTGGAGGCGGCGCGGATCGTGGACAGGGGCTTCGGGGCCGCGGTCGAGGCCCTCCGGCCGGGGATGACCGAGCTGGAGTTGAGCGCCGTGTGTGAGGCCGCCATGCGGCAGGCCGGGAACAGCAACGTAAGGGTGAGGGCCTTCAACGAGGAGTGGCCGTTCGGCAACGTCGGGGCCGGGCCGGACGCCGCTCTCGCCGGATACACGGGGAACCCGCTTGCGGGAGCCGGGGTCTCGCCGGCAGTGGGCCAGGGCTCCGGCTGGCGGAAGACACGGCCGGGCGAACCGGTGGTTGTCGACCTGGTCGGTTTCGCCGGCGGATACTTGGCCGACCAGACGAGGACCATCAGCATCGGGCCTCTGGCGGCGGACATGGTGGAGGGGTACCGGCTGTGTCTGGCGGTGCAGGACGTGGTGAAACAAGCGGCGCGGACCGGCGCTGCGTGCGGGGACGTCTACCGGCAGGCGAACGAGTGGATGACGGAACAGTTGGCGAGTTCCGGATTGACCGCCTACTTCATGGGCGCGCCCAATAACCAGGCGCCCTACATCGGCCACGGAGTAGGGCTGGAACTCGATGAAGTCCCAGTGCTGGCCCGGGGCTTCAAGACGCTGCTCGAGCAAGACCAGGTCGTTGCCTGCGAGCCCAAGCTGGTGTTCCCCGGCCGCGGGGTGGTCGGGGTCGAAAACACGTGGCGGGTGACCGATCACGGTCTCGAGAGGCTGACCGTCTCCCCGGACGCGCTGGTTGACTTATGACCGCGTGACGTGCGCGTAGGCCGCGTGTAAGCCGTGCGTAGCGGCTCGTGGTCCCCCATCCCACCCGCCCGTTCCTCATGACGTCGCCCGTTGCCGCCGATACAGGGGGCATGGAACTCTGTGATATCTGGAGGTGCCCCGGCTGTGGCACCCTCGTCGTTCTCCCCGCAGCCTGTACTCCGCCCCTCGATGCGCTGGCCGAGAGGAAGCTGGATCGGCTTGCCCAGGCCTCATGCGGCTGCTGGGTGGCCACCCTCTCAAACCAGGGGATGGCCAGGCTGCTGGAGGCCATCGTCGGCGTGGACGAGCGCGTCTCTGCCGCGGCTGCGGCGCAGCGGTCGCCGGCGCGGCGCTGCTAGCGCTGAATCGTCTCCCAGCCGCCCGTGTTGGCAACATCCCCCGCCGTGAGCCAACCCCGCCGGGCTTCCCCGATCCCCCATCTCAGATTGTCGAAATCGCCGGGAGCGTGGGCGTCGCTGCAGATGACCATCCGCGCGCCCAGCGCCGCCGCCCGCCGCGCAGCGGGGGCGGCCAGATCGAGCCGGTCGGCGGACCCGTTGATCTCCAGGAAGGTCCCCGTCTCGGCCGCTACCCGGGCCAGGTCTTCGACGTCGAGTCTCGTACGGTTCCCTCCTGCCGATCAGGCGCCCGCTGGGATGAGCGATCGAGCGCACATGGGGGTTGCGCATGGCGCCGACGATCCTCTCCATGATCTGCGCCGGGGGTTGGTTGAAGCCGGAGTGGATGCTGGCCGTGACGAAGTCGAGGCGGGCGAGAACATCGTCCGGCAGGTCCAGCCGGCCGTCGGCAAGGATGTCCACCTCGATGCCCGAGAGCAGACTGATGCCGTCGAGGCGTTCGTCCAGCGCGCGGATCTCCTCTTGCTGGGCCAGCAGCCGCTCCGGTCCCAGACCTCCGGTCATCGCCAGGGATTGCGAGTGGTCGCAGAAGCAGAGGTAGTCGAGGCCCTTCTCCCTGGCGGCAAGCGCCATCTGCTCCAACGTGGCCCGGCCGTCGGTCCAATCGGAATGGACGTGGAGGTCGCCGCGCAGATCGCGGAGATCCACCAGGTGCGGTAGCGATCCCGCTTCGGCCGCCTGGATCTCGCCCTGGTCCTCCCGCAATTCCGGAGGTATGTAGCGCAGGCCGACCAGTTCGTACACCTCGGCCTCGGTGGCGCACCGGATGAGGCGCCCCGATTCGAGATGCTCCACGCAGTACTCGCTGATCTTGTAGCCTCGGCGCTGCGCGTACCCGCGCAGCGCCACGTTGTGGTCCGCACTCCCGGTGAAGTGCTGCAGCAGGTCGCCGTAGGACTCGGGGGGCACCACCCGCAGGTCTACTCCGAGGCCGGTGTAGGTGGCGGCCGCCAGTTTGGTGTCTCCCTGGGCCTCCACCCGCGCCAGTTCGGGCAGGGTGGCGAAGACGTCCATGACGGCGGCCGGCTGGGTGGACGCGACCACCAGGTCGATGTCGCGCACCGTGGACCGGCAGCGGCGCAGGCTGCCGGCGAAGTCGGCGGCGACCACCTCGGGCAGTGCGCGCAGCGCGGCGACGAACCGCGCCGCCTGTGGCTCGACCACGGCCCGCAGACGCCGCCCGCGGTCCGGCCCGGCCGCCGCCGCGGCCCAGACTCTCGATGGCCCGCAGGATGTTCGCCTCGCTCTTCTCTCCCATGCCAGGGAGCCCGCGCAGGCAGCCCTTCCTGGGCGGCCTTCTCCAGGTCGCGGAGGTCGCCCACGCCCGCCTGCTCCCAGACGAACCGCGTCTTCTTGGGCCCCATGCCCGGGAGCCGCATCACCGCGAGCAGCCCCTCGGGGTAGCGCTCGCGCAGCTTCGCGAGGAAGGCGATGTCTCCGGTCGCCACGTACTCGAGGACCTTCGCCTCGATGGCCTCGCCGACCCCCGGCAGGCGCCGGAGCTCGCCCTGCAGCGCCATCTCGGCCACCGACACCGGGTGGTCGCGGAAGAGCGCGGCCGCCTTCTCGTACGCGAGGATGCGGTAGGTCGACTGCCCGTCCAGGGACAGGTAGTCCGCGATGGTCTGAGCGACCTGGGCCAGCTCCTCGTTGGAGGGAAGCTGTCCCCGGCTCAACGCGCCATCCGGCGGTTCTCGATGCGGAAGCAGGTATGGATGCGCGGGTTGCGCGCGAAATCCGGCGGGATGGTCTGCCGGGTGATATCGGCGACGGAGAACTCCTCGGCCAGCGCCGGATCGAGCTTGAAGCGGCGGAAGTTGGTGGAGAACAAGAGGATCCCGCCGGGCGAGAGCAGTGCCGCCGCCGAGCGGATGAGCCAGGGATGGTCGCGCTGGATGTCGAGGATCTCTTCCATGCTCTTGGAGTTCGAGAAGGTGGGGGCGTCGAGGAATATGAGGTCGTAGACAGGAGCGCCGCCTCGCGAGGCCTGACGGGCGGCCGCTGCATCCTTCAGCCACTCCAGGCAGTCGGCCCGGATGAAGCTGTGCTGCGGCCCGGAGAAACCGTTGAGTTCGAGGTTGCGCGCCGCCCACTCCAGGTAGACCCGGGAAAGATCGACCGAAGTCGTGGAGGCAGCGCCCCCGGCTGCCGCGTAGACCGTGACCGAACCGGTGTAGGCGAAGAGGTTCAAGAAACGGCGCCCAGGCGCGAGCTCGCGTATGAGGCTGTCGGGTAGGCCGGTGATCGAGGAACGAGACCGGTATCGAGGTAGTCGGTGAGATTGACCAGGAAGCGCAAGCCCCCTTCCTCGACCTCGAGGAACGAGCCTGCTGTCCTGCAGCTTCTCGTACTGGTCGGCTCCGCGCTGGGGGCTGCGCACCTTGAGACGGCGTGGCTGCTCCGGTATCCCGAGCACGTCCGGGACGACCGCCATCACCTCCTTCAGGCGCCGCCTGGCATGTACCGGGTCGACGGTGTCCGGCGGCGCATACTCCTGCACGTGGGCCCAGCCGTCGTAGAGATCGACTGCCACCGCGTATTCAGGAAGGTCGGCGTCGTAGACGCGGTAGCAGGAGATGTTCTCCCGGTTCGCCCAGCGTCTGAGATGTTTGAGGTTCTTCTGGAGCCGGTTGGCGAACATGAGGGCGCCGGCGCTGCGTCGCCGGCCGGCCGCTCCGCGCCCTCCGCGTCCCCGCCTCGGCCGCCGGTGGCTTGTCGGCAGCGAACGACGGGTCCGATCGTGAACACGAGAAGCTTCGCGTCGAGGGGGCCGTTGTACAAAGCACGTTCACGCGCCGGGCGCGCAGTCCCAGATGAGCGCTCAGGTCGGGGTTCGCGGTGAACACCGCCGCCTCCCATCCGGCGAACGACTCCTTGAGCCTTTCGCCCAGGGTCTCGTACAACCCGGCCAGCTCCGACACGTCCCCGAGCCGCTTGCCATAAGGCGGATTGGTGACCACCAGGCCCGGCGCAGCCCCGGTGGGAGCGGCGAGCGCTGCGAGATCACGCACTTCGAACTGGATGCGCCCCGCCAATCCCGCCCTGCGGGCGTTGGCGCGGGCGGAGCCGAGCGCGCGCACATCGCCGTCGGACCCGAAGATGCGGGGGAGCTTGGTAAGACCCTCCTTGCCGCCGCTCGCGCGGCTTCGGCGAGCAGCTGCTGCCAGACCCCCGGCTCGAAGCCCTCCCAGCCGAGGAAGCCGTAGTACTCCCGCAGCAGGCCGGGGGCGATGTCGGCGGCCATGAGAGCGCCCTCGACGAGCAGAGTGCCCGAGCCGCACATGGGGTCGAGCAACGCGCCGCCCTGGGCGGCGACTGCCGGCCAGCCGGCCCGCAGCAGGATGGCAGCGGCCAGGTTCTCCTTGAGCGGCGCCTCGCCGCCCTCCAGCCGGTAGCCGCGGCGATGCAGGCCTTCTCCGGACAGGTCGAGGCTCACGATGGTCTCCGCCGGCGCCAGATGGACCGCGATCGCGGACGTCCGGGCGGGCGAGTTCCACTCCGGGGCGCCTTCCCGTTCGATCCCGGAAACGGTCGACCACCGCGTCCTTGACCCGCTGCTCCACGAAGTGAGTGTTGACGGTGGCCAACGGTCCCTGGCTGATGGTCGAGGTGGCCTCGATGGCCAGCGTCCCGTCGACCTTGAGATGGTCCTCCCAGGGCATGCCGTTCACCGCCTCGTAGAGCTCGTCGATGGCTGGCGATGGGGAACGAGCCGAGCCGCAGCAGCACCCGGCTGGCGATGCGCGACCAGAGGCAGGCGCGATAGGCGAGGTCGATAGGGCCGGTGAAGATGGCGCCGCCCCGGGTCTCCCTGGCGTCGGCGGCGCCCAGCGCGCGGAGCTCGTCCGCCAGCAGCCCCTCGGTGTTCCGGGGGCAGGTGGCGAAGAAGTTCTCGGCCGAGGAAGAGCTGGGTAGATGGTGAAGGCATGATGGACGCGAGTATAGACGGGAGGCGGGGCGTTGGAACGCCCCGCCTCCAGGTTCACGTCGCCGGACGGCGCCGCGGGCCGGGCCTCCGAAGAGGCCGGTCAGGCTTCGGCGGCAGGCAGCTCCGAGGTGCAATTCGGGCAGCGGGTGGCCGCCTTCGGGATGCTCGTGAAGCAGTACGGGCAATCCTTGGTGGCGACTTCCGCGACCACGGCTTCTGGGTCTTCATGTAGGCCTTGACCATGAGGAACAGCACCAGGGCCACGATGATGAACATGATGATCGCGTTGACGAAGATGCCGTAGTTGATGGTGACGGCCCCGGCCGCTTTGGCCTGCGGCTACCGTGTTGTACGGGCCCGCGGGTCGCCCTCCTTGATCACGGCGAACAGGCTGGTGAAGTCCAGACCGCCGAGAGCGAGCCGACGCCGGCATGATGATGTCGTTCACCAACGACGTGACGACCGCCGCGAACGTGACGCCCATGATGAACGCCACTGCCAGCTGCAGCAGGCTTCCCCTCGTCGATGAACGCCTTGAAGTCCTTCAGCATACGCGCCTCCCCCTTTCGCTCTTGGACTCTCACCTCGCATCGGCTCGCCTGTTGCCGTCGCTCGTGTCGCCGTCGCCGGCGCGCGCCTCCCCCTATCCCCAGGCGCCGGTCTCCGCCCCGGATGCATCCTGCCAGTAGGGCATCCACACCAGCCCCAGGGAATCGACGGTGATGTCGCTCTTGCGCGGCCGCATGAGCACCTTCTCCAGCGTCTCGGTGCCCGGGTCGGCCTTGCCCTCCAGCGCGTCGAGCTCCGACTGGAACTCGGCCTCGAGGTCGGCCCGCTTCTGCTTGACCGAATCGAGGGTCTCCTCGGCCCGCTTGACGTCGCCGGCCTCGTCCATGCTGCGGCCCACGTCGCGCATGGTGGTCGTGGCCCGGCCCAGAGTCCCCGTGCTCATGGCTTTGCGGCCGAGGAAGGCGCCGAGCACCGTGGCCCCCAGGGAGATGGCCGTCTGCATCTTGCGGGCCTTGGCCTGCTCGGCCTCGCGCGCCACGGCCTGCTGGGCGCGCATCTCCTGCTGCTGGAGGGTGGCGAGCTTGGCCGCGTACTTCTGCCGGAGCTTGTCGCTGGTCGCGTCCCGGGACTCCCGCGCCGCGAGCTGCAGACGGGCGCGGAACTCCCCTTCGGTCTCGCCGGGGTTGGAGGTCATGTCGTACGTCGGCGCTCTTGAAGAGCTCCATCGGTCTGGGTGCGGAATGCCCACGCGGAGAAGTCCGAGCTCCCCAGGAGCGGTAGGACGATCAGCTTGGTCATGGCCGGCCGGGAGCGCGGCGAGCGTCGCTCCGGCGTAGGGCTGCCGGTCGAGGTCTTCGAGCAGGGCTCGAGCGGCGTCGCCGCGTCCCAATCGACGGCCAGCGAGCTCTCCGGCGCCTGCGCCACCCGGCGGATCTTGGTCGGAGCATGCTGGCTCCCGTGCCGAGCACTGACGAAGTTGACGGTCGCCGCGGCCAGAACGCCCGGCTTGTAGACGAGGGTGGCGTTCGTCGGGATGGAGCCGCGCAGCGGCAGATAGAACTGCGGGATCTCGGCGGGCAGGTCGGGGGAGCCGCGCGCTCCGGGCCGCGCGCCAGATGCTGCGGTCGCGCCGCCGCGGTCGCCGCCGCGCCGGCGGCCGGGGCCGCGGCGCCATGGCGACATCGGTGGGGCGACGGAGGCGGCCGCCGGCGCCGGCTGCGCCGCCGGCCGGGCGCCGCGGGTCCATCAGCGTCTTGATCTGCGCCCGGGTCAGCGGCCCCGCCAGGTACGACATGGTCCAGCGCGTCTGGAAGGTCACCGGCGCGTCCTCGTGCACGTTGTACATGAGGAAGATCCGCTTGCCCAGGCCGGCCAGCGTCTCCTCCATCTTCTGCCGGTCGAAGCCGCCTTCGGTGCCGGCGGCCACGCCCTCCAGGCCCTCGAGCAGCCGGTCCTTGTCGCGCTCGGTCTGCAGCCGGCCGATGAACCAGGTGCCGGCGTTGGCCAGGCCCTTGTAGTCCAGGTCCACCGGGTTCTGCGTGGCCAGCAGGATGCCCACGCCGAAGGCCCGGGCCTGCTTGAGCAGGGTGAGCAGCGGCCTCTTGGAGGCCGGTTCGGCCACCGGCGGGAAGAACCCGAAGATCTCGTCCATGTAGACGATGGCCCGCAGGCTGCCCGTGCCCGGTTGCGCCCGCACCCAGCCCAGCACCTCGTTGAGCAGCATCGACACGAAGAACATGCGCTCCGCGTCGGACAGGTGGGCGATGGAGAAGATCGACACCCGGGCCTTGCCCTCGGGGGTGAACAGCATGCGGCCGATGTCGAGCGGCTCCCCTTCCAGCCAGCGTCTGGAAGCCGGGCGCGGCCAGCAGGTTGTTGATGAGCATCGCCAGCTCGAAGCGGTCCTTGGCCGGGTAGAACGACTCCAGGTCGAGCACGCCCACCTGGGCGAACGGAGGCTTCTGGATCTGCTGGATGAGGCTGGCGAAGGCTCAGGTCCAGGCCCGACGACCAGGCCGACGTGAACAGGCTGGACAGCAGGATGTGCTCCCGGCTCTGGATGGGGTCGGCCGCGATGCCGATCAGTCCCAGCAGGCTGGTGACCGCGGTGCTCACCCGGTCGCGCAGCGCCTCTTCGTCCGCCTGCACCGCCGGCGCCGGCGCCGCCAGCGACTTGAGGATGCTCACCGGCAACGCCCGCGTTGGAGCCTGGGCGTGTAGATGGTGAAATCAGCGGCCGCCTTCAGCCGGGCGATGCGGCTCCGCGTCCTCGCCCCAGTCGGCCAGCCCCTTCTTCCAGGTGTCCGCCTGTTCCTTGGCGAAGTCCTCGAGCGAAAGCCCCTTCTTGGCTGCCTCCTCCGGGTTCACCCAGGGCAGGAAATCCTCCGGCTTGAGGTCGGGGAAGGTCAGCATCAGGTCGCCGAGGTCGCCCTTAGGATCGATGACGATGGCGGGGATGCCGTCGATCGCCGCCTCCTCCAGCAGCGCCGATGCACAGGCCGGTCTTGCCGCTGCCCGTCATGCCCACGCAGACGCCGTGAGTGACGAGATCCTTGGAGTCGTAGAGAAGAAGGCCGGCCGTCTCCTTTCTTCGACAGGTCGTATTCGCGGCCGAGGTAGAACGTCCCCAGCTTTTCGAAGTCTTCCACGAGAAGCTCCTTGACTCGCTCGGGTGCCCTCGAATGCCGTGGTCGCTACAACAATAGTGCCTGGCCGGGGAAAATGGCAACCAGCACTCCGGTCAGGGCACCAGCCCGCAGCCGTTGTTAGCCCCGTTTTCCGTTCTCCAGGGGTATGTAAGAATCATCGTGCTTCGTGACGCAAGCCATACCTTCCAGAGAACCGAAAGGGGACTCCATGTCGGATAAGAAGGTCGGGCGTTTCGGTGGACGCCCCGTCACCCCCACCGAAAAGATGGAGAGCGGCGCTCTCCGATCCCGGGACCATGAACGTGGCGGACATCCCCCACGACAAGGGCAGGTCGGGCATGGTGGACAAGTTCCGCGAACGCGAGGAGCGCTGGAGGCGCGAGCAGGCCCTTCACGAACAGCAGGCTGCGCATGCCCCGGAGCCCGTCGAGCGGCCTGCCGCGGAGGCGAGTGACGTGGCGGAGCGGCGACAGCAGGGGCACGGAGGAAGACGGCGGCGGCATGATCGACAGTCTGGCCGGCGCCACCGACGAAGCTGAGGGATCTGGCCGCGGCCCGCGCGCCGCGCGGCGAGTTCCTCACCGTCACCCTCTCCACCAGCCCGCTGGACGATTGGCGGCAGTTCGCTCCCACCTTCCTCAACAGCGAGTTCGGGCGCATAACCAGGGAGCGGGCTCCTCCAAAGAAGAGAAGCACATCCTGCAGAGCGATCTGGACGAGATCGGGGCGGTCCTCCAGTACGATCTGACGCCCCGCACCCAGGGCCTGGCCCTCTTCGCCGACGGCGAGGGAGGCATCTACCAGCGCATCGAGCTGCCGTTCCGGCTGATCAACCGCATGGTGTTCGAGCCCTCGCCTTACGTACGTCCTGTCGTGCATGCGCTGTCGCTGCTCGAGCCGTTCGTCGTCGCCCGCGTCAGCCGGGACGAGTCGAGTCTCTATCTCGTCGACGAGTGGGGGGTGGTCAAGGAAGACGACCTCACCGGGCCGTGGCTCCGCACGAGCGACCGGGAGACGGGCGAACTTTCCGTCAAGGACTACTTCGCGGCCGCCCGGCAGGACTCGCTCGTGGAACTCCATTACAAGGAGGTGGCGACAACACTCGCCAGGTGGCTGGAAGGGTCGGCGGTCAGGCGCGTCGTCCTGTGCGCGCAGCACGACATTGCGAGCGCGTTCCGGCGCGCCCTTCCCCCGCCGGTCACCCCGAAGGTGGTGGCCGAGATCCCCTTCGACGCCGCTATCACGACGAACCAAATGCTGGTGAACGCTCGCACGGCCGCCAACAACGCGCGGCAGCACGAACTGGTCAAGCTAGTGGGGCGCATCAACGAGAGCCGGGGCGCGAACGGCCGCGGTGCGGCCGGGTTCGACGAGGTGCAGGGCGGCCTGGAGCGCGGGCAGATCCAGACCATGGTCGTGGACCGCAACTACCGGCCGCCGGGATGGACGTGCCCGGATTGCGACTGGGCCGGTCTCGCCCCCGTGGAACGGTGTCCGCTGTGCGGCGGGGCGCCGGTGCCGATAGCCGACGCGGTAGGAGAGTTGGTCCGCCTGGCCATCCTGCAGAGCAGCCGGGTAGAAGTCGCGGAGGACATCCCGGCGCTGGACGAAATGGGCGGCGTAGCGGCGCTGCTGCGGTTCGCCTAGGCGGAGCGCCAGTCGCGGCGCCAGGGGCGGCGGCTCTCCACCGCATGCGGGTCAGCGGCGCCGCGCGCGTGGCCCGCGTGCCGGGCGGCGCCGTCAGCCGCCGGCCGGGAACCAGGGCTGCCGCATAAGGTACCGGGCTACCCCGTCCTCTTCGACCGGCCCACAGGTCTCGTCGGCGGCCGCGATCACTTCGGCCGGCGCTTCCGCCATCGCCACTCCGGTGCCGGCCCACGAGAGCATGTCCGCGTCGTTGTAGGAGTCGCCGAAGGCGAGCACGTCCGCGCCTCGAAGCCCAGGTGTCCCCCGAGGATCTGTAACGCCCGGGCCTTGGTGGCCGTGGGGTTGGTGATCTCCAGAAAGAACGGCCAGGTCTTCACGGCGATGAGCCGGTCGCCGAAGTGGGCCCGCAGCCGGAGCTGCAGCGCGTCCAGAACGGCCGGCGGTCCGCTTATGCCCATCTTGGTGGTCGGCTGATCGAGATAGTCGAGCAACCTGCCCACCACGATCGCCTTCATCTTCGAGAGAGCCTCGTAGCGGTCCACCGCCTCCGATCTCTTCTCCACGCACAGCTGGTCCTCGATGTAGAGGTGCACCGAGAGGTGCTCCGGCTCCACGAACTCGAGCACCTCGAGGCTGAGGTCGAGAGGGAGGGGGTCGTGGTGCAGCAGGCGGCCGGTCGTCACGTCGCGGATGAGCGCGCCCTGGTAGGCGGCGACCGGCCCGGTGAGGCCGAGTTCGGCGGCGAAGCCGGCCGCCGAGCGGAACATGCGGCCGGTGACAAGGATGGTCGTGATGCCGAGTCCTGTGAGCGTGCGGACGGTCTGGACGGTGAGCGGAGTCAGCCCCTGGCTGCCGTCGAGCACGAGGGGGAGAAGGGTTCCGTCAAGATCGGCCGCCACCACCCGGGGAGCGTCGCGACGGGATTCAAGAGTATGGGCCACCACGGCCGATAGATTAGCAGGATGTCTGAATCATCTGCCAACAGCCGAGCTGCCACCTGTCCCCAATGCGGGGCCCCCGTGACCCTGCCCGACTACGCCGATCTGGCCGTCTGCCCCTTCTGCGGGTCCAACCTCAGGCGGGGAGACCCGAGAGGGATCGACGAGTGGGGCCCGCTCCGGCGGGAGATGGAGGTGGATCCTCCTGCCTTCGGCGGCGCGCCGGTTCCCGCGGCGGCCGAAGAGCAGGTGCTCCATTCGCTGTCCTGTCCCCAGTGCGCCGGTCCCCTCAGCGTGCGGGCGGGCCGCCGGATCCTTCTCTGCGCTCACTGCGGCGTCCGCGTTCTCGTCGCGGGCGGCGGCGGCTTCTCCCGGTGGCTGTTCCCCCAGAAAGTCGGAAGAGCGCAAGCGCTCGTCACAGCCGGCACGTGGCTCAGTGACTATCCGGGCATCTCCCGACGGGCTCGCGAGATCCCCGTGACGCGGGCGCGGCTCGTGCATGTCCCCATCTGGGCGCACGAGGCTCTGGTCGCCGGTTGGGAGTTCGGCACCAAGCTTCGCACCCGATGTCAGCTCGTGACGGACGATGAGGGGAGCGAGCGCCTCGACCTCGCGCTCGCAGAGGAGCCCTTCGAAGAGCCCCATCTGCAGGAGCGCCGCTTCTTCCAGGCGGCCTGCGACCTCGAGGCCTTGGGGGCCACCCGTCCCCGCTTCAGCGGGAGGGAGTTGCTGCTTCCCCTGGTCGCCGGCGAAGTGGATCCTTCCTCGACTGTCATGGAACCGCGAGGCACCGCCGCCGAGATCGCCGAACGCGGCAGGAAGCTGGCGCTCCAGCCGGCCAGCGGGGCGGCCGACCCTCATACCCGCATGCTCATCCTCAGGGAATCCCTGACCCTGCTCTACTATCCCCTCTGGCTCGTGGACTACCAGGCGGGAGGGCGCCCCTACCGGATAGTGGTGGACGCGCACGACGGCAGCGTCAACTCTGCCAGCGCGCCCGCCAGAGAGGGGCGGCTCACACCATCCCTGGGTCTCAGGATCGCCGCTCTGGTCGCCGTCGCCGTCTTCGCGCTGTGGCTGGGATCGGTAGTGGACGCGGCGCGCGTGCCAACCGTCCTCGTAGCCGTTATAGTGGGTGTGGCTGCGATTCTACTGGTTCTCAGGTCCCCCGGGGGCGGGAAGGTGGAATACCACGAGCCCTTTTCCAGTTGATCTGATCCCGCTGCTTTGTACCCGCTGCGGGTCCCCTTTGGCGGGGGGGGACGAGGCAGCGATGTTCGTGTGCCCCGGCTGTGGCCAGGTCCACGAAGTGCGGGAGAGCGGGCTGAGCCCGTTTGCCGCCTCCACGGCGGCGGTCACCACCGAGCTTGCGGTTGCGGGGCCCATCCGGTACCTGGCGGTCTGGCGCCTTCTACCCAATGCCGCTGCCGGGGATGATCCTGTCTGGGAGCGCATCCGGCGGGCCGCGGCCCCTGAGCCCGCTCATCTCTACGTGCCCGCCTTCTCCATGGCGCGGCCGGTCGTCCAGAGGATAGGTGTGAGACTGACCGAGATGCAGCCCGAGCTCCAGCTTGTCCCCGGCGCCCCGGCAGGTCCCGACCGGTGGCCGGTTCTGGCGGAAGCCATGCCCGAAGTGTCGCCCATCACCGCGCAGAGTGGCTCGCTTGCCGACCCGCCCAGCTTCGAGGCCGTCTCTCCCATTCTCATCGGGCGAAGAGAGGCGTGGGGACTGGCTCATTTCGTCTACATGGCCATCGAAGCGCGGGAGGCCCGCGACCTGCACCCGGCCGATACGTGGCTGGAGCCGGGAGAGGAAGACCTTCTGTTTTTCCCGGCCGTGTGGGACCCTCGCTATATCCACGAATCCAACTGGAGACTGCTGTTTCGCGAGTTCGATGGTCTGGTAGCTTAGAAGTTCTGAGAGCGAGGCGCGGCGCGGGGCGCCGGCTTGAAGAAAGGGGAGACAGTGGCTGGGATAGACGATCGCGTCGAGGAGAGCAAGAACTGGTTCGAGCGGATGGCGGAGCACATCCCCGGCTACAAAGGCTACAAGGAGAAGGAACTACGCCGCGAGGCCGACAAGACGCAGAGGCTCTACGTCGCCGAGCGCCTTGACTCGGTCCGTCGCCAAGCTGGACGGCGTGAAGCTCGACCTGGTCAATCGCGGCGATCTCGAGAAGCTGGGGCTGATCGACGTGACCGCTCGTAAGCTGCGCACGGTGACCGACAAGATCCGCTTCGCCGACTACGGCTACGCCGGCCTGTTCGACACCGACAAGGTGGACGAGCCCGTGCTCGACCAGCTCTACCAGTTCGACATGCAGCTGGCCACCGGCACCGGCGAGATCGAGACCCTCGCCGCCGCGCTCAGCGCCGACAGCCCTTCTCTCAAGAGCGATCTCGGCCTGCTGGAAGACAAGATCGAGGCGCTCGGGACGCAGTTCTCCGAGCGGGAGCATCTCATCACCGGAGCAGGGAGGTAATCGATGGCACTGATGGACCTCATCGAGTTCGTCGATGAACAAGGCGCCGAGATGGTCCACCGCATCCCCGAGCAGGGCTCGGGCGAGTTCAAGGTGGGCTCGCAGCTGATCGTCCGCGAGAACCAGTGGGCGGTCTTCTTCCGCGACGGCAAGGCATACGACGTGTTCGGCGCCGGGCCGCCACACCCTGGCCACCCAGAACATCCCCCTGCTCACGGCTGCCATCACCACCCCGCTGTTCGGCGACACCCCGTTCCGCACGGAGGTCTACTTCGTCAGCCAGCGCACCTTCACCGATCTCAAGTGGGGCACGACCGAGCCCATCCTGTTCCGGGACTCCGAGTTCAAGATGATCCGGCTGCGCTCCAACGGGATCTTCACGTTCCAGATCACCGATCCCAAGCTGTTCGTGCTCAAGATCGTCGGCACCCGGGGCATCTTCACCAACTACCAGATCGAGGACTTCCTGCGCGGCCTCATCATCGGCCGTCTGGCCGACATCCTCGGCGAGACGCTCGACTCGGTGCTCGACCTGCCCCGCTACTTCGACGAGCTCGGCGCGGGGCTCAAGGCGCGCATCCGCGATGACTTCGCCCAGTACGGCCTGGCGATGGTCGACTTCATCATCAACGCCATCACGCCGCCCGAAGAGGTGCAGAAGCGCATCGACGAGCGCTCCGGCATGGAAGCCGTCGGCGGCATGGACCGGTACTTCCAGTTCAAGGCCGCGCAGGCCATCGGCGACCTGGCCAAAGGTGGCGGCGGAGGCGGCGGAGGCGGCGGAGGCGGAGTGGCAGCACCGTGGGCACGGCGGCGGCCGCCGGCCTGGGGCTCGGCACGGGCGCCGGCCTGGGCATGATGATCCCCGGGATGCTGCAGCAGGCCATGGCCGGCGGAGCGCAGCCGAAGATGCGCTGCCCCAACTGCAAGACCGACGTGCCCTTCGACAGCAAGTTCTGCCCCAACTGCGGCCACGACCTGACCGCGACGACCACGTGCCCGAAGTGCTCCGCCACGGTCCCCGCCGATACGAAGTTCTGCCCCAACTGCGGCAACCAGATAGGCGGCGCGGCACCGGCCGGTGAGGCCGTCGAAGCCAACGCCGACGCCGGCGAGAAGGCCGAAGAAGACACGAAGTGACGGCTGCGCCTCTCACCATGGCGGCTCGGCGTCGCGGCGTCTTCGCGCGCCGCCTCTGGGCGGTCGCCCTGTTGGTGGGTCTGTGCGCGCTCGCCTTCCTGTTCGTCTCGCCCGCGTCGCAGGCGCAGGCCAAGGAGTGGCGCATCGACTACCTCGACGCGACCATGGACGTGCAGGCCAACGGCGACGCGGTCATCGACGAGAAGGTCACCTTCTACTTCAGCGGCAACTACCACTTCGTCAGCCGGGCCATCCCCACCGACAACACGGACGGCTTGACCGACATACGGGTCTACGACGCGAACGGCGACCGAGCTTTCCCAGGGGGATACGCCGGGCACATACAGCGTGAGCGACGAAGGCGGCCGGAAGGTCATCCAGGTGAACTTCGACCTCACCGACACCTCGGCCACGTGGACGTTCCACTATCGGGCCAAGAGTACGGTCCAGTTCTACGACCCTCAGGACGAGTTCTGGTGGCACGTGTTCGACGCGGAGACTCCTGTCGACATCGCGGCCGTCCGGGTGACGGTCAAGCTACCCGGCGCGGTGCCTTCGGACCAGATGAAACAGGTGGTCCAGACCGGCGGCAGTGTCGACCCCACGGTCACCTCTCCGGCTCCCTCGACCATGGTGTACGAAGCCACCAATATCCCGGCGTACACGGAATTCTGGATCGTGGTCGCGTTCCCGAAGGGCGTGGTCAAGTACACGTGGACCGCCCGGCGCGTCGGCGCGTTCATCCTGCCCAAGCTCGGTCTGGTCCTCCCCGTCTTGTTCTTCCTGGGCATGCTCCTGATCTGGCGCCGCCGCGGCCGTGACGACCCTTCCAAGACCTACGCCAGCTACGTGAGCGAGCCTCCCTCCAACCTCTCGCCGGGGTTGGTCGGCGCCCTCATCGACGAGAAGGTCGACACCAAAGAGGTCATCGCCACCATCGTCGATCTGGCGAGGCGTGGTTATCTCGAGATCACCGACACGAAAGACGCAGGGTAGCTCCGCCCGGCCGGAGACCATCTTCACCCGGACCAAGCCTCTCGACGATCTCAAGGGGTTCGAGAGGAGCGTGGCCGACTCCCTCTTCGACAACGGCCACCCCGACCAGGTGACCACCAAGGAGTTGCGGAACCACTTCTACACCCACGTGCAGCCCATCGTCGGCCAGGTGTACGACGAAGTGGTCACGGCAGGACTGTTCTTCCGCAATCCCAAAAGCGTGCGCTCCCGCTGGCTGGGCTTCGGCTTTCTCGCCGCGGTCGTCCTGGGCGTGCTGACGGCCATCTTCGCCTTCGCCGACATCGGCGGGCTGGGGCTACTTCCTGTTCGGCTCCATCGTCTCGGTGATCATCGTCTGGTGCTTCGCGCCCTTCATGCCGCAGCGGACGGCTACGGGAGCGCAAGAGCAGCGGAAGTGGGAAGCGTTCCGCAACTACCTGCACGACCTCACTCGCTTCCAGGACATGGAATCGGCGAAGGACAGCTTCGAGAAGTACCTGGCCTACGCCATCGCCTTTGGCGTGGAACGGCAGTGGGTGCGGCGCTTCGAAGGGCTGAACGTCCCCTCGCCCACGCTGGTACCACCCGCCCATCTTCATTCCCATGCCGATGGATGGTTCCTTCGGCGGCGGTCCCGTGGGCGGCGGCATCGGTGGGGGCCATTGGCGGAGGGATCGGCGGCGGAGGCGGCGGAGGCGGCCTTCCCGGCGGCGGTTTCAGCCTGGACACCATCTCGGACGGTCTTTTCAACAGTCTCGGCCACGTGTCGAGCGTGCTGACGTCGGCGCCTTCGAGCACCGGCTCGGGTCACGGTTCCTTCGGCGGTGGCGGCGGAGGTGGCGGCGGCTTCGGCGGCGGGTTCTCGGGCGGCGGCGGCGGAGGCGGCTTCCGCGCGGGATAGGAGGAGGACGATGCGCACACGGATAATCGGCGATCGTGCTGATCATCGTCAGCCTCGGCATCGACGCCTGGCTGGGCGGCGGGGTTGGCGTCCGGCTCGCGCGGGCACGGGAGTCGCGCTCGGGTTCGTGCTCTTCTCGCTCCCGTTCCTGGCCGTTGGTATCTATCTGCTCCTCACCTCGAAGGGCGAGGTCAAAGCCGAGAGCAAGGCCGACAAGGAGCGGGCGATCCTCAACTCGGTGATGACGAGAGGCAAGGTCGGCATCCCCGATCTGGCCATCGAGGGCAACCTGACTCGCGACCAGGTGCGTGACTACATCTACGACCTCATCGGCAAGGACCTCTTCCGAGGCTACGTGAACTGGGACAAGGGAGAGCTGGTGTCGGCGGAGGCCGCGCAGATCAAGGACGGTACCTGCCCCAACTGTGGCGGCCACCTGGAACTGGCCGGCAAGGGCTTGGTGCGCTGCCCCTACTGCGGCACCGAGACCTACCTGTCGCCGCCCGGAAGCGCGCCGGTGGCAAGCCCGCGGCCACGAGTCCGGCGACAGCAAACGCGCCACCGGGCGGCGCGCCACCGGGCGCGGCGGGCGCGGCCGGTCGACGCGGCGATCCCAGCCGGCGACGGCACCGCGGCTCCGACGCCCGGCGCCGGCGGCGCCGACGACCCGGATACGCCTTCGGCGGATAGGGGCAGCCGCGTGCAGTTGAAGTACAAGCTATGGTTGGACTACCGGGGCAGGGCCTTCGGCGACGGCCCCGCCCGCCTACTCGCCGGGGTCGAGCAGGCTAGGCTCGCTCCGCAAGGCGGCGCAGGAACTCGGCATGTCGTACAACAAGGCCTGGCGGATCCTCCACGCCGCCGAGCAGCGACTGGGCTTCCCGCTCCTCGACCGCAGCGTCGGTGGCAGCCTCGGCGGCGGGTCGAACATCACCCCCGAGGCCCGAGACCTCATGACCCGCTACCAGGCCCTCGCGGCCGAGGCCGACGAGGTGCTCGAGCAGGTGTTCCAGCGCCACTTCGCCGATTGGAAGGACCCGGTGCCGGCCGAGTTGCCGCCGGAGCCGCCCGGCGAACCGCAGGCGCGAGCCGACAGGACCGAGGCGCCGGCGCGACCCGCCAGTCGTCGGCGTCCTTCTAGAGGCTCACGCCGAGGGCCGCCGCGTTCTTCTCGTAGAGCAGGCTCTGCTCCTGTTCGCTCAAGTTCAGACCATCCAGGAAGTCCCTGCATTCGCGCATGCTGTCGTAGGGGTGGTCGGTCCCCAGGAGGATGCGGTCCATCCCCAGGGCGTCCCGGGTGCAGTCGAACGCGGCCTGGTAGATAGTTGCCGCTCGTGGATACCCACATGTTCTCCCGCAGGTACTCGCTGGGCTTCTTCTTGAGCGGCGGCGTGGCGCCGATGTCGGAGACCACGTGCGGGCGGTCGTAGGCCCAGTCGATGCGGGCCATCAGGAACGGCAGGAACTCGCCGTAATGCCCGAGCACCAGCTTGAGCCTCGGGAAGGCGTCGAAGGCCCCGCTCAGGATGAGACGGTACATCACCAGCGCCGTCTCCACGCCGAAGCCGAACGGCGGGCCGGCCAGGGCGACGCCGTAAGTGCGAAGCTCTTCCATCTTGGGCATGGTCGGGTGGAGGTAGATGGGGGCGTCCAGCTCCTCGGCCTTCTGGCAGGATGGGCCAGTAGCGCTTGTCGTCAAGATAGATGTCTCCGTAGTTGCAGTGCGTCTTCCAGCCGATGAGCCCCAGTTCCTTCACCGACCGTTCCAGCTCCTTGACGGCGGCGTCCACATCGCGGATGGGCAGGGCGGCGTAGCCGCGGTAGCGGTCGGGGTGAGCGGCGATCGCCTCTGCCAGCGCGTCGTTGGCCTCCCGGGCCAGCTTGACGCTCTGGGCCGGCTCGAAGCGCTCGATGCCGGGCGAGGTGAGCGAGATCACGGCGACGTCGATGCCGGCCTCGTCCATGAGCTTAAGCGGGGAGCGCCGATTTCGAGCAGCTTGTCGATGATCACGTCCCCGTAGGGCTCGCCGCCGCCTGGGAAGTAGAAGAGACGGCGGTTCTTGCTCACCGGGTCGTGCCTGAACTGTGGATACCCCTCGTTCGCATAGAGAGCGTCCACCCAGCCTTGGGTGGCGAAGTGGGTCTCAAAGTCGATCGTCTTCATGGCGCGACCCCCAGGTGACGGAGTATGTGTAGCAGTCGTGGCTGCCGGCTACCCAGGATATCAATCCCGGCGGCGTCGCCGCGGCGTGGCGCCGTGGGCTATACTCGCTATTGTCCAGGAAAGGATGCATGCGATGCGCACGCTCGAACAGGATCTCGCCGACGCTCACGCCTACCATGGCCATCTCTGCCACGGCATGGTGATGGGGGTCCGGATGGCACGCTACGGCTGCCGGTCGCTGGGAATAGACGAGCCCCGCTCCTATCGCGACCTGGTCGTATATGTGGAGATGGACCGCTGTGCAAGCGACGCAGTCGGCGTGGTCGCGGGAGTCACCCTAGGCCGCAGACGGCTGAAATGGGTCGACTACGGGAAGATGGCGGCGACCTTCGTCGACCTGGCGACCGGCGAAGCGGTCCGCGTTGCCCCGCGGAAGGAAGTGCCGCACGCCGGGCGCGAGGACGACCCGTTGGTGCTCTGGAAGGACTGGGCGGACGAGGACCTCTTCAGCTGCACGCCGGTGATCATGGAGATCCCGCTGCAAGACCTGCCGGGGCGCCCCGTCCGCAGTGTCGAATGCGCCGCGTGCGGCGAGACAGTCCAGGACTGCCGCGACATAGAGTTGGAGGGCGAGACGCTGTGCCGCGCGTGCGCCGGCGAAGCCTACTATCGGACGGTGGAGGATGCCGCGGCGGGCGCGGGTCCGCAGGGCGGGCGCTGAGCTAGTAGTAGCCTAGGACCTGGCCCACTCCGGAGCGAGCATGCGGCGCAGCCGCACGAGGGCGCGGAACTGAAGCGCTTTCACCGCTCCCTCGGTCTTTCCCATCGTCTGGGCGACTTCGCGCACGGGCATGTTGAAGAAGAACCGGCAGCCGACGACCTGGCGTTGCTCGGGGGTCAGTTGCATGACCGCCTGGTACAAGAAGCGCCGGCGCTCGTCGGCCAGCAGCCTGCCTTCGGGACCTTCGTCCGGGTCGGTGACTGCGAACAGCTGCGCCTCGGCGTCTTCGACCTGCGGCAGCCTCCTCTTCCGGTAGTAGTCGATGATCGTGTTCTGGGCGATGGTATAGAGCCACGTGGAGAACTGGGCAGGGGAGGGCTGGTAGCGCCCGATGGCCGCGAACGCCTTCTCGAAGATAGTGTTGGTGATGTCTTCCGCCTCCTGCGCGCCGGTGACCCGGAAGGCGACGTACCGCGACATCTGAGGTGCGTAGAGCCGGTAGAGATCGGCGAAGGCGGAGACGTCCAGGTTGGACGCCTGTCGGGCCAGAGAGCCGACTTCGACAGGCGTAGGCGGCCGCGCGACCGTGGCTGTTGACGAAGATGCCATACACCGGGAGTATCGGCCTGGCGAGCAGCCGCCTTGAGCAGCCGGGGGACGCTGAGACCGAGGCACGGAAACGGGGCGGCGGCCTTCGGCCGCCGCCCCGTACGCAGAGGCCAGAGGCGAGCGACAGAGAAGCTAGACAGCGCTAGGGAACAGCCAGGGTCGTGGTGGTGCTCGACGTTGTGGTGGTGCTCGACGTGCTCGTCGTGGCCGTTCCCACCAGGACCGTCACCGGATACATCGGCCATCTGCTTATCCAGACGTCGTTATGGATGACCACTCCATTGCGAGTGACCACGCGGGTGGTCTTGAGCGATTTGCCCTGCTGGCCCTTGTCGCTGACCTTGGTCTTGCCCTCAAGCATGGACGGGTCGGCGACCTTGACCGTGTCTTGCGCGACCGCGTTGTAGAAGTTGCCGACCGTCCAAGTCACATGTCCCTTGCGGCCGTCATCGGTCCCGTAGATGGTGATGGTCGTCTTGATACCGGTGGAGGCGCCCCGGATCCAGATGTAATGGTCCGTGTCGTTGACGAAGCGCAGGTTCTTGCCCCCGGCGGTCACCGTGGCGTCCCGGCCCTTGGGGTAGTGGGAGATGTAGAGCGAGTGGTTCCGGCGCTCGGTGATCTTGAGGCCCGCGTTGCCGGCGGCGTTGAACATGGTCGTAGAGACCTGACAGATACCCCCGCCCAGAACGTCTTCCAACTGGTTGGGGCCGACGATGCCGGGAGCCAACTGCCACCCGCGCGCCGCTGTGCGCGGACCGATCTGCTTGTCGAAGTTGAACTCCTGGCCCGGGGCGAGGAGCACGTCGGTCGCAGTACTTGGTGGCGAGCTTGACATTGATCTGCCGGGGGGTCGGACACGAGTACGTGGTGCTATAGCTCGACAGCACGTCCTTGATGCCCATGGCCTTGGCCTCGTCGGTCGTAAGATCCGGCTCCTTGGTCTTGACGACCACTTTCAGCGTCCGGTCGGTCGGCTCCAGCGTGGCCTCGGTGATGGCCTGCGCGGTCGCCTCCGGATCCAACTGCTCGCCGTTCTTGCCCGCCACGACCCAGGCCTTGGTGCCGTCGCTCGCGAAGGAGGCGTCCACCGGCTCCTTGACCACATCGGGAGCGATCTGGTCGAGAAGAGGCTGCAATTTGGTGGCGTCCATGAACGGCACCAGGGTGGAGACGCCGTTCTTCATCTCGGAGCGGAAGCCCATGTAGGAGGCGATCTGATCGGGGGTGACGCTCCAGCTCTTATCGCCGTCGGTGACCGTGACGTCGCCGCTGATCATGGTCTCGGCCTGCTGCTGCGCGGCCTGGTTGTCGTCGGCCTTGACGTCGGGCTCTTTGACTACGATCGGCACCTCGACCGTGGTGCTGTGGAGAGTGACGAGCAGCCCGCTAAGCTGCTCGGCCAGACCGGCTTGGTCGACAACCTGCCCGTTCAGTCCCTCTATCACCTTGATCTTGCCGTTCTCGATAGCCAGCCCGGCGTTGACCGGCGCGATGTCGAGCTCTTTCGCTATGCCCGCGACGAAGCCGCCCATCTTGGCGCTATCGACGGTGCCGGTGAGGGGAAGGTCCTGTTTGGTGAAGTACAGCTTCCATCGCGTGCCGATGTCGGTGAAGAAACTGTTCTCGCGAGTGACCGCGATGGCCGCCTTGACCGCGCCCTCCACGTCCATGCTGGTGCCCGCATCGCCGGGCATGAGCGTCCAGGTCTTGTTGCCGGCTGTGAGGGTGATCGGACTGTTCCCCGCCTCGTCTACGAGGCCGGCGACGGAGGCGACGGCCTCGTCTTTCGTCTGCCCTCCGAGGTCGATGCCGGACACGCTGACGCCGGCGTGGACTTTGTTGTAGTAGACCGCCGAGTCGATTAGGATGGCGAGCACGAACACGGCGACGATGGCTCCGACTGCGATGAGGGTCCAGAACCCGGTGGTCCCTAGGCGGCGCTTCTTGATGCTCGGCTGCTGGTTCACGAGGGTCGTACTCCTAAAATCGAGGGACGCCACAAAATACCAGATGCGGTATCGTTCGGAAAGGTTTCCTGAGGAGATGTCTCTAGCTACCGCACTTTTCTTCGCCTCTACAGATGTCTCCTCCAATCGCTGACGATCCCATCGGGGCCGAAGCGGTGCTCCCGTTGCTGCTGGACCTCGTCGAGCCCGGGGCTCCGTGGGTGGCCGGTCTGCCCTTCGAGTACCAGGCACGCTGCCCTTCGACCAACGCCGCGCTCAGGCAGATCGCCGAGTCGGGCCGCTCGGGCACGACTGCTGGTCACCGACGAGCAGACCGGTGGCCGGGGACGGCTGGGTAGGACCTGGGTCAGCGCCCCCGGTCTGGATCTGACGTTCTCGGTGCTCCTACGGCCGTCTCTTTCGCCAGCACAGGGCCATCTCCTGGCGCTGGCGACCGGCGTCGCCGTCGCCGAAGTGCTGGAGGAAGGCTTCGGTCTGGAGGGGCAGGTGACGCTCAAGTGGCCCAACGACGTGCTCCTGGATGGGAAGAAGGTGTGCGGCATCCTGCTCGAGGCTTCCGCCGACGCCGAGCGTATCCTCTGGGCGGTCGCGGGTGTCGGGCTCAACGTGAACAGCGAGCCGTCCCACCTCCTCGCGTCGCTGCCTCCGGACCAAGCGGCCGAATGGCAAGGCCGGCCTCTGCCCGTCTCCTTGAAGGAGCATCTGGGGCAGACCACACCGCGCGCCCCTCTTCTCGCGGCGCTTCTTGCGCGGCTCTCCTGCTGGTGGACCGGTCTGGACTGGCCCAGCACCGTCCCCAGCCTCCTGGCCGAGTGGCGCCGGCGCGACGCGCTGGCCGGGCAGCCGGTGGAAGTCTTCGCCGGCGCCGACCGTTCGGAACGGGTAGCCGCGGGCCGGGCGGCGGGCATCGGAGAAGAGGGCCAGTTGCTGGTCAGAAGCGAGGACGGGGTGCTGCTGGAGGTGTTCGCGGGCGATGTGAGCGTGACGGCGCCTATTTGACAGAGGGCGCCGACCCTGGCTAGACTGCGGCGGCGGGCCAATTCGGGAAGGGATGGAGTGATGAAGGCGTATCTACTGCGGGCAGAAGCTCTCCGCTCCGTCGCGGCGCGGAAGGCCGTCCTCGTTTTCGCCGGCATTGGGATCCTGGCGGCCTCGGCCTGGCTGTCGGTGCCGTTCTATCCCGTGCCTCTGACCATGCAGACCCTGGCCGTGCTGCTGATCGGCGGCACGCTGGGCCCCGTCCTCGGGGTCTCCGCTGTCGCCGGGTATCTCGCCCTCGGCGCCCTCGGCGCTCCGGTGTTTCACGGGGGGCTGGGCGGCGCGCTCGTGCTTGCCGGACCGACCGGCGGCTATCTGCTCGGTTTCCTTCCGGCGGTGTTTCTGATGGGGTGGGCGGCGCGCCTGGCCGGCGGCCCCGGCCGCCTCGGCGACCCGGCCGGCTCCGCCCCCGGGTCCGCGTCGGCGGCTCCCAGTTCCGGCTCCTACAGGCGGCTTCTCTTTCTCGCTGTGGGAGCGGTCGTGGCCAGCGCCGCCATCTATGCTCTAGGGGTCCCCTGGCTCGCCCTCTTCGGTGGGCTCGGCCTTGGGCGAGCGGTGGCCGTGGGATTGGTCCCCTTCCTTCTGGGCGACGTGCTCAAGGCGGCCGTGGCCGTGGGAGCCGTCTACCTCGGCGGCCGGGCGCTTTCGCAGTGGAGGCCCTTTCTCTTCTGAAAGGTCGCCGCTCCACCAGGTGCTATGCCGCCGTCGGCGTGACGGGCGGGGAAAGGTTACGGGCCAGGGCTTGACGGTCCTCGAAGCTCTCATACTCGGAGTAGTCCAGGGAGTGACGGAGTTCCTCCCCGTGTCGAGTTCCGCCCATCTGGTGCTCGTGCCCGAGTTCTTCAACATCCCCGCCCCGACCGTGGCGTTCGACGTCCTCCTGCACGTGGCCACGCTGCTCGCGGTCGTCGGCTACTTCATCGGCGACGTGCGCAAGATCGTGATCTCGTTGTTCGCCCCCAAGCGCATGGGGCGGGAAGACGTGAGGTACTGGCGGCGCCTTTTCGCCTGGCTGGTGATCGGCTCCATCCCCGCGGCCATCATCGGGGCCGCCCTCTCCGGGTTCTTCGAAGATCTGTTCTCCAGCACGGCTGCGATCGGCATCTTCCTGGTGGTGACCAGCTGCTTGCTCTGGGGGGCGGACTTTGCCACCGCGCGCGCCGCGCGGGCCAAACGCCAGGGCGCGAGCCTCGAGAAGATGGCGCCGCGTCGATGCCCTCATCGTCGGCTGCTATCAGGCGCTGGCCATCGCCCCAGGGCTTAGCCGGTCGGGCTCCACAATCGCAGCCGGCATCTTCCTGGGCTTCGACCGGCAGACCGCCGCGCGCTTCGCGTTCCTGCTCAGCATCCCGGCGATCCTCGGGGCCTTCCTGTTCAAGCTCAACGACCTCGCCGGGGCATCCGGCGATACCGGCGGCCTGGCCCTGCTGGTCGGCTTCCTTGCAGCGGCGATATCCGGATTCCTGGCGGTGCGGTTCATGATGCGATACCTCAAGGACCACCGGCTGCGGCCGTTCGCCATCTACACGCTCGCGCTCGGCCTGTTCGTGATCGTTCTCAGCCTTGCGTAGGAGGGCTCCGAGGCTGGCTCGTGAGGGGAAGGCGCGCGCTCCGGCCGCGGCCTCTCAGGCGGTCGGCGGAGCGGGGGATGCCGCCGGTGCGCCGGCGGGCAGGGTGACCGTGACTTCCAGCCCGCCTTCGGCCAGCCCGGCCAGTTGGACGGTGCCGCCGTGGGCGCGTAGCCACCGACTTCACGATCGACAATCCCAGACCGAACCCTCCGGTCTTGCGGCTGCGCGACCGGTCGGGCCGGTAGAAGCGCTCGAACAGCCGTTCCAGCTCTTCGGGCGGCAGGATCGGCCCGCTGTTGGCCACCGTCAGCACGGCCTTGTCTCCGGCGGTGCGGGTCTTCACGCTGAACCAGCCGTCGGGCAGGTTGTGGCGGATGGAGTTCTCGACGAGGTTGCCCACCAGGCGCTCGAGCAGCGCCTGCTCTCCCCGGACCGGGGTGGGCTGGAGGTCGAGCTCGAGCCGCAGGCCCAGGGCGTCCGCTTCCGCGGACGACAGGTCCACCTCGACTCTGGGCGATCTCGGCCAGGTCGAGGTCGGTCATCGCGGGCCGGCCGTCGGCATCGGCGCTGGCCAGGACGAGCAGGCCGTCGATGAGGCCCTCGCTCCGGTCCACGGCCTCGGTGATCGCCGCCCCCATCTCCTGGAGCTCCTCGGGCGAGACGTCCGGGATCGCTCAGGGCCACGTCGACCTCGGTGCGGATGATGGTCAGCGGAGTGCGAAGCTCGTGGGAAGCGTTGGCCACGAACTCCCTTTGCGCCGTGAAAGCGGTGTCGAGCCGGCCGAGCATGCTGTCGAACGTGTCGGCCAACTCCTTCAACTCGTCTCTGGGCCCGTGCAGGTTGATGCGCTCGTGCAGCGTGGATCCCGACAGTCTGCGGGCCGTGCTGGTGATGGCGTGCAGCGGGCGGAGCATGCGCCCGGCCACCAGCCAGGACATGCCGAACACGACGACGACCATTATGGCGAGCGCCATGAGCGAGCGGGTCCAGAGCTGGCGGAGGGCCTCTTGCCTCAACTCGTGCTGGGCGTGGTCGATGAGAACCGGAAGAGGGATGCCGTTGATGGTGACGTAGCGTTGCATCGGGCCGGGATCCAATCCCGGCACATGGGGGAACTCGAGGGCTTCCGGGGGGATGCCGAACTGCTCCGCCACCGCCGCGCGCGCCTTCTCGGGCGCGATGTTCAGACTGTCGCGGACCAGGTAGTAGTTGGCGGCGATAAGGATGACGCCTCCGAGCAGGAACAAACACCCATACCAGAGGGTGAGCTTCAGCCGGATGGTCAGCCCGCGCCTGACGCGGTTCGGCGCCACGGGGCCGCCGGTAGCCGGCCCGACAGGCGCGTCGAAAGAAGGGGTTGCAGGAACACTCATATCTTGTAACCGACCCCGGCGATCGTCTCGATCAGCGGCGGGTCGCCCAGCTTGCGTCGCAACGTCATGATGGTGACTCTCACTACATTGGTGAAGGGATCTGCATTCTCGTCCCAGGCTTTTTCGAGGAGCTCCTCGGCGCTCACCACCCGCCCCTCGGCGGAAAGCAGCACCTCCAACACCCCGAACTCCTTCTTGGTCAGGTTCAGGTCGCGCCCGGAGCGCTGGGCCACGTGCTTGGCGGGGTCGAGGGTGAGGTCCCCGCTGGCCAGCACCGGCGCGACCGCGGGCACGGCCCGGCGGCCGAGCGCCCGGATACGGGCCACGAGCTCCGAGAGGGCGAAGGGTTTGGGCAAGTAGTCGTCCGCTCCCAGGTCGAGCCCGGTCACCCTGTCCTTGATGGATCCCGCCGCGGTGAGCATGAGGATCCGGGACAGGGACTCCCGGGCAACCAGCTCCCGGCACACGTCGTCTCCGTGTACCTTGGGGAGGTTGCGGTCGAGCACGATGACGTCGTAGCTATTGAGCGCCGCCTTGTCCAGCGCCGCCGCGCCATCGAGCACAATGTCCACAGCCATGCCTTCGCGGCGCAGCCCGCGGGCGATCGTAGTAGCCAAGCGCTCTTCGTCTTCGACCAGTAGGACGCGCATTTCCGCCCTTTTTGCCGCGCTTTCACGCCGCGATAGTACCCCTTATTCTAGTGGAAGGAAGTTTAGACCGGCCCGGATAAGGTCATCATAAGGCTTACGGATTTCTTACACCCCCATGGGTATCATCCGCCATCACAGTGTCCGAGCAGGTTATCCCGGGAGGGAACGATATGGGAATGTTCAAATCACCAAGGTCGGCGGGCTCGTTATCGACGCGCACTCGCTGGCTCGCGCTGGCGGCGATGGCCGTGGTCATGGTCGTCGTGATCGGCGTTCTGGTCAGCGCGTGCGGCGGCACGCTGGGGAGCACCGACACCACCGCGGGGCAGGGGACGGCGACAACGGCGTCCGCGGCTCCCGGGAGCACTGCCACCACCGTGCCCAGCGCCTCTAGCGGCACGACCACGCCCACGGTGAAGGCCCAGGGTGAAGCCAGCCCCGCTGTAGACGTGGCGAAGATCCTCGGTCCAAGCGTGGTCAACCTCAAGGTCCAGTTCGCTTCGGCCGGCGGGAACTTCGGATTTGGGCAGCAGCAACAGCCAGACCAGCAGTACTCGATCCGAAGGTTCGGGCGTCATCTACCGGTCCGATGGCATGATCATCACGAACAACCACATGGTCTCCGATCCGAACACTGGAGACGTGCCCACGGCCATCAAGGTCACGCTCGCCACCGGCGAAGCACTCGACGGGACCCTGGTGGGCCGCGATCCGCTGACCGAGATAGCGGTCATCAAGGTCAACACCAGCAAGGAGTTGCCGGCTGCCAAGTTCGTCGGGCAACTGCCGACGGTCGGCGAGTATGCCGTCGCCATCGGTAGCCCGCTCGGCTACGAGAACTCGGTGACGCTAGGTATCGTCTCCGGCGTCAGCCGCAAGATCGAGGGAACCACCGGCAGCGAAGGCGCTGCTCTGAGCAACCTCATCCAGACCGACGCGCCGATCAGCCCGGGCAACTCCGGTGGCGCCCTAGGCAACGCGAGCGGACAGGTGATCGGGATCAATGTCGCCTACGAGCCCCCGAGCCGGCGGTGCCGTCAGCATCGGTTTCGCCGTCCCGGCGGTCACCGCGACATCAGTGGCCGACCAGATCATCAACACCGGCAAGGTCGCGCAGGGCTATCTCGGTATCGGCCCGCTGGACGTGACGCCGGATCTTCAGCAGCAGTATGGCCTATCCCGCTCCTCGGGCGTTCTGATCGCCGAGATCGCCGCGGGTGGCCCGGCCGAAGCGGCCGGACTGAAGCAGGGCGACATCATCATCAAGGCCGACGGCAAGGACGTCACGGACTCGTCCTCACTGTACGCGATCGACCGGGACAAGAAGCCCGGCGACCAGGTTCAACTGACCATCGACCGCAACGGCCAGGAGCAGACGGTCACCGTCACTCTGGGCGAGCGGCCGGCTAATCTCCAGTAGTACCGTAGCAACAGGGTTGGGGCTGCCGCCGGCGTAGCCGGCGGCGCCTTGCGGAAGGCGCGTCAGCGTCAGCGGACGCGAATGAACCGGCCCGGAAGGTCTACCTTCCGGGCCGGTTCTTCTTCTCGGCCAGATAAGCGCCCGCTCCAGCCAGAGCCGCCCTTTTCCAAAGCCTCCCTCCGTGTTACGATTTCGCCATTCGTGCTACGAAGAAAGGGGACCACGTGGGGCATGTGGTGCGGTTCGGGGTCTCGATGGACGAGGAGCTCCTTGCCCGCTTCGAACAGCTCGTGGCGAGGCGGGGCAACGGAGCCAACCGATCGGAGGCTGTGCGCGACCTGGTGCGTGGCGCCCTGGTGGAGTCGGAGTGGGAGGACTCCACCGAGGAGATCGTCGGCACTATCACCATGGTCTTCAGCCATGGCGGCTCGGATCTGGCGGACAAGCTCGACGCTCTACAGCACGCGCATCACCGCGAGATCGTTTCCGCCATGCACGTGCACCTCGATGCCCACAACTGCCTGGAGGTGCTCGTGGTCCGCGGCTCGAGCGCGGACGTGCGGAGCATCGCCGAGACCCTCCTGGGCACCAAGGGTGTCAAGCACGGCAAGCTCGTGACCACCACGGTCGGCGCGCACCTCTAGAGAGCAAGGAAGGGGACAAGGCGTGCACATTCCGGACGGATACCTGAGCCCTCAGACCTACGTGGTCCTTGATGCCGCCATCATCCCGATCTGGATGGTCGCGGCTCGGAAGGTCAAGACGTACCCTCAAGACCAAGCAGATCCCCTTGATGGCCCTGGGGGCGGCGTTCGCCTTCGTCATCATGATGTTCAACGTGCCGGTGATAGGAGGGTCGACAGGCCACGCCGTCGGCGGGACGCTGATCGCCATCATCCTGGGACCCTGGGCGGCCTGCATATCCATATCCGTGGCCCTCGTCATCCAGGCGCTCATGTTCGGCGACGGCGGGATAACCGCCATAGGCGCCAACGTCATCAACATGGCCGTCGTCCTGCCCTTCGTGGGCTACTACCTCTATCGCCTCATCGCCGGAGACGCACCCTCCACGTCGCGGCGCGTGATCTCTTCGGGCGTCGCCGCCTACGTGGCCATCCTCGCCGCGGCCATCTGTGCCGGGATCGAGTTCGGCATCCAGCCCTACCTGGCGCACACGGCCAGCGGCCAGGCGCTCTATGCCCCGTACCCGCTCGGCGTCGCCGTCCCCGCCATGGCCCTGGAGCACGTCCTGTTCTTCGGGTGGGTGGAGGCGTTCGTCACCATGGGCGTGGTGGGGGTGCTCACCAAGTCGGATCCCGCTCTTCTCGAGATGAAGCCGGCCGCCAAGCCGCTGCGCTGGCTATGGGCGGGCATCGGTGGGCTCCTCATCCTGACGCCCATCGGGGCGCTCGCGGCCGGCACGGCCTGGGGTGAATGGGGCGGTGAGGAGCTCAAGTCCCTGGTCGGCTACGTCCCGGCCAACTTCGAGAAGCTGGGAGCCCTGTGGAAGGCGGTGATGCCCGACTACGTGACCCCGGGTATGAGCAACGCGCTGCTCGGCTACCTCATCGCCGGGGTGATCGGAGTGGCGCTCTGCGTGGCGGTCGCCTGGGGGCTGGGAGCCGTGCTTGCGCGCCACCGCAAGGTCGCGGTCGACCCCCCAGCGGGCCGTCGGCGCTTCCCCTCCCGGATGACGGCCCCGTGCCCCTGCTGTGAGGTGGATATCCCCGCCGCCCTTCCCGGCAAGAGGCGGGGAGGTCGATCACTCGCACGCAAGACCGCCGACTCGATCGGCCGAGCCGTCGGGGAAGTCCTGGAGAACGAGGAGTTCGCGACCCGGCCGGGACTGCTTCAGCGCCTTGACCCACGGGTGAGGCTGCTTTCGATCGTCCTGCTGGCGGTGACGGCGAGCCTGGTCCACTCGATCTGGATGCTTCTTTTCCTCGTGGGCGTGACCCTGGCGCTGGCCGCGGTCTCCCGCGTGAGCGTGGGTTCGTTCGCAAGGAAGGTATGGGCGTTCGGCCGGGCTTCTCGCGCTGCTCATCGCGCTGCCTTCGACCACGGCGTTCATCACCCCGGGAGCGGTGGTCGTGTCCCTCGGTCCCCTTTCCCTCACGCAGCCGGGGCTCATGGGGGCGGCCACGCTCGTCACCAGGGTCGTGGCCGCGGCGGGCTTCTCCCTGCTCATCGTGTGGACCATGCGCTGGACGGACCTCCTCCACGCGCTCACGGCCTTGCGCCTTCCCGGCGTCATCGTCGCCACTCTCGCCATGGCCCACAAGCAGATCCTCACTCTGCTGCGCACCGTGGAGCAGATCCATCTGGCCCGAGAAAGCCGCACCGTCTCCCGCGGGACCACCAGGGAGAACCGCACGTGGGTGACCGAGCGCATGGCCTTCGTCGTGCGCAAGTCCATCAAGACCGCGGACGATGTCTACGACGCCATGCTCTCCCGGGGATTCTCCGGACCGGTCCGGTCTCTCGTCCGCCTGCGCCTGGGCGTCCGCGACTGGGTCTGGGCGACCACCTGCGTGGTGGGCTGCACGGCCGTCGTGCTCGTCGACCGGGTGCTCATGCCCCGATGAGCGCCGACTTCCAACTGGAAGGCGTTCGCCTGGAGTACCGCGGCGGCATCCTTGCCCTCGACGCCATCGACCTGACCATCATCCATGGCGAGCACGTCGCCATCGTCGGAGCCAACGGTTCGGGCAAGTCCACCCTGCTGAAGATACTCGACGGCCTGGTCTTCCCCACCTCGGGGTCGGTGACGGTCTGCGGCGCCCCGCTGACCGAAGATGCGCTCGAAGACCCGGCTTTTCGGCGGGAGTTCCGTTCCCGGGTCGGCTTCGTGTTCCAGGAGGCCGACGTGCAACTCTTCTGCTCCAACGGCAAGGACGAGCTGGCCTTCGGTCCTCTGCAGCTAGGTCTGAAGGAAGAAGAGGTGGAGCGCCGAGTGCAAGAGGTGGCTCAGCAACTTCGCATCGAGAAGCTGCTTGACCGCCCGCCCTACACGCTCTCGGGCGGGGAGAAGAAACGTCTGGCCATCGGCTCGGTACTGACGATGCAGCCTCAGGTGCTCCTTCTCGATGAGCCCACGAGCGCCCTCGATCCGCGCAGTCAAGTGTGGCTGCTAGGGGTGCTGGACGCGTGGAAGCGTGAGGGGCGCACGGCCGTCATCGCCACGCACGACCTCTCCGCGGCCGCGGAGTCGGCCGACCGCATGGTCGTCCTGTCCGAGGACCACACCATCGTGGCCGACGGCCCGCCCGAGGAGGTACTCGCCCAGCGCGAGCTGCTGCTGTCCGTGAACCTCATCCACGAGCATGCGCACCGGCACGAGTCGGTCGCTCACACCCACCCCCACGCCCACTGACATCCGACCGCGGAGTGTGCTACAAGAGACGGAGAAACGTCCTGCAAGCGAAACGGAACCAAAAGCCATGATGGAGATCCCCACCAGGGGCCGGTACTCGGTCCACATTCTGCAGATGATGGCCACGCAGCCGTATGGCCGCGTGCTCACAAAACAGGAGATCGCGGAAGCCGAAGGACTCTCTCCGGGCTACGTTCAGCAACTTCTGCTGATGCTGAAGGCAGCCGGATTTGTGAACAGCCACAGAGGAAAAGCGGGCGGCTTCTCCCTCGCCCGGCCTCCGGAGAGAATGACCGTGGCCCAGGTCCTGAAGGCTTGTGAAGGACCGATAGTGCCGTCGCCGTGCGTGGCCGTTGCGTGCGCGCGCGAACCGGGTTGCCGCACCCATCTGATATGGATGAGGGCGGCCAAGATGCTTGAAGACTTGTTCGGCAGGACCACGATCGCCGACTTGGCCGGGCAAGACGCCAAGGACTGGTTTCTGGACGGCTGAGCGGCGGGGTCGCACCGCGGCGTCAGCGGACGCTCGTCCGCGGCGGGCGCCCTGCCCGGCGTCAGTTGCTGCTTGGTGGGATCGCGTATCCGCCCGGATGGCTCGCGCCGTTCTCGTGGTGCTCGGGTATGTATTCCTCCTGCACGGGGAAGTCCCGCAGCTCCTTGTCGGTGGCGGCGCGCATGAACGAGTCGACCCACCAGAAGATGTTCTGATCGCGGATGTTCCGCCGCAGACGCCTCATGCGGTAGCGCCGCTCTCCCGGCCCCATTTGGAAGGCGTCATGGATGGCGTTGGCCGTTTGTTCCACGTCGTACGGATTCACTACCAACGCCGCCCGCCCAGTTGGGCCGAAGCTCCTGCGAATTGGCTGAGGATGAGCACCGAGTCCTCCTCCACAGTGCAGGCGCAGAACTCCTTCGCGACGAGGTTCATCCCGTCCTTCAAGGGTGTGATCAGTGCGATCTCCGCGGCACGATAAAAGGCCAAGAGTTCCGTCGACGAAAGACTACGGAAGTAGTAATTGACTGGTGTCCAACCGACCTGCGCGTAGCGTCCGTTGATCTCGCCCACCAGCTGTTCGATCTCGATCTTGAGTTCGTCGTATTCTGGGATGCCGACCCGACTGGGTACAACCACCTGGAACAGGCTTATCTGACCCCGCACCTCGGGAAACCGCTCGAGCAGGTTCGCGAAAGCCCGCAGCCTGTGGGGGATCCCCTTGGTGTAGTCCAGCCTATCGAGCCCGAGCACGATCTGCCTGCCCTTGTAGTGCGTCCTTATCTCGCGCAGCCGCTCTTCCACCTCGGGTGACGTCGCCCGGGCGGCGTAGCCGGCCGCGTCTATGCCGATGGGGAAGTTGCCCACTCTCATCTTTCGATCCCCCAGCTTCACCACGTGCAGGTTGCCTTCGATGCTCAGGTGCGCATTTCTCACGAGCGTCCGCACGCACTGGACGAAGTTGCGGCGGTCGCGCACGGTCTGGAAGCCGACCAGATCGTACGCGAAGAGCGAGTTGAGCACGGCTTGGCGCTCCGGCAGCTTCATGAAGATGTCGGGCGAGGGGAACGGGATGTGTAGGAAGAAGGCCAGGGCGGCTCGGCAGTCTGCCTGGCGCGCGTGGCGGGCGACGTCCATGAGCTGGTAGTCGTGGACCCAGACGAAATCCTCAGGATGACAGTTGGAGGCCAGGACTTGCGCGAACTTGGCGTTGACCGCGACGTAGCCCGGCCAATACGCAGGGTCGAACTTACAGTGCGATTGCAGGTCGTGGAAGAGAGGCCAGATGGTCCCGTTCGAATAGCCGTGGTAGTACCTGTCGATCTCGTCTTTGCTGAGAAGCACCGGTTCAAAGGTGTACCCGGCCCCGCGCGCAGCCTTTCGGAGGACTTCCTTGACTTTCGGAACTTCGTCCGTGACTCCCGGCCAGCCGATCCACACACCGCCCCTGTCGCGAAGCACCGGCAGAAGAGCAGTGACCAGGCCGCCAGATCCGGGTTTGAGGGTCCACTTCTCGCCGTCCTCTTTTTCCAGCACATAAGGGAGCCGGTTTGAGACGACGACAAGTCTCTGGGTCGATTGCTCGGCCACGCGGCCTCCTTGGTCGCTGATCGGGGAGATCGGGTCCTACCCCAGTTCGATGCGGTCTTCGACGCCGTGGATGAGTGCGACCATCATGGTCAGATACTCGCGCAGGTGGCGAGTGATGAGGAAGTTCTGACGGACCAGTTCGCGGGCGTTCTCGCCGATCTGACCGATGCGGGGACGTTCGAACAAAAGGTACCGGATGCGCATGGCGGCCCCCTCCGGCGTGTCTACCAGGAACCCGGTGCGGTGGTCGAGCAACTGTAGCCGGATGCCCCCGGTGTTGCCGCCGATGACGGGCTTGCCTTTCCACATGGCTTCGGTCACGGTGAGCCCGAAGCCTTCCCGCAGGGACTTCTGCAGCACGATGTCGGCCCCGGTCTGTAGCGCGTTGATCGTTCTGTCGCTGTAGTGCCCCGACGACAAGACATGGATATCCGGATCTCCCGCGGCGGCCTCTAGTACCTCCTTCAGCACGGCGTCACCCTCAGGATCATCGACAGCTCCGCCTCCTGCCAGCACCAGCTGCAGGCTCGGTACGAATCCCGTGGCCAACCTGTAAGCCTGGATGACTCCCAAGGGGTCCTTGAACCGATCGAAGCGAGAGACCTGCAGAAGGATGGGCCGCTGCGGGTCTATCGCGAAATCCTGTAACACCCTCTGCACCTCCTCGGGGGGAAGAGGCACGTTCTTCTCACCCAGGGGATCGATGCTCGGGGGGATGAGAAACACCGGATGCGGCATGGGCTGGGCGAAGGCCGCTATGGAGAACACGCTCGCATCGTATGCGTCGATGAACCGGCGGAGGTACTTCCACACCGGCCTGTACGGGCGGCTAAGGTCGATGTGGCACCGCCACACCCACTTGCCCCGGCGTTCCCCGCAGTGGCTCAGCAGTGGCGCTGGTTGCGGGTCGTGGATGAAGACCACGTCCGCCGCTTCGAGCACTGGGCGCAGACGCTCGGCGTTCTGAGCGTTGACTTGCTCATAGGTGCGTAGCAATGCATCAGGGATGCCCAGAGCTTTGCCCTGGAGAGCATTGTGGAAGGATTTTGTGCAGGCGAAGAAATCGTCTGTGCCGTCGATGACCTCCCAGCTCGTATCGAGCCCGAGTTCCCGCATGAGCGGCACCAGTTTCTCTAGTATCTCTGCGACGCCTCCTCCCCTGCGGGTGGAATTCACGTGTACGACCCTCAGCCCCGCGAGTCGCCCGGCCAGCTGCCGCAGCTGCTCGACGGCGTCACGACCGGCGTGCACCGCGTAACGGTCCAGCAGGGTCAGAGGGGTGGGAGCGTCGATCACGTCGGACTCTCCGCGCTTCGCCGGGCTCCGCGCTTTGCGGCAGACGTGCGGAAATAGGCTTTGAATGTCTTGGCGAGGCGGTCCCGCAGTACGAAGAGCGACTCGAAATAGGGGTCGATCTCGGCCAGGGAATCCAACAGTGGCTTGTACTCGGGCCCCAGACCCATAAGCCAAGCTCGGAAGTCATCCACGGCAATGGGTTCCCGGCGGCGCGCGTCGATGAAGTGGTAAAAGATGCTCCCCACCGACAACTCCGGCAATACCCGCACCAACTCGGCCGGCTCTGTAAGGCGCCGATAGGTGTCGAAGACCACTATGACCGAGCGGGTAAAGTGGAACTGCTGGTCGGCCCGGGCGACCAGCATCACCTCGGTCTCGTCCAGGCGCTCGTCGATGATCTCGATCAACTCCCGGCGCAGTTCCTCCATGTCGACGTAGTCCGCGGGGTCGATGACGGCCAGACGCTCGGCAGCTGGGTTGTCGTGCAGACTGTGGTGACACCAGGTCGCGAAGTCGTTGTTGTACTCTCGATCGGAGAACTGCGGGCGCAACAGAGTGCCCCAGAAGTGATAGTAGATGCAGCCCGGGTGGATGTCGCGCAGAATACCGCGCAATTCACGTAGAGTCTGGGCCCGCCGACCGGTCGCGATCGTGGCGAGCGCGCAGTCCTTGATCGCAAAATCGACCATCGGAGGACCTCCTGCAGCCGAAACCGGCTTGAGCGGCTATTCTACCCGATGAGTCACCGTCTCTACTCGTCGGCCGCGAACATCTCCAGGAACAGCGCAGCCTCGTCGGAGTCTCGCAGCCAGTAGTGCGCCCGGGTGGGCCGGTCCGGAAGGCCGACCACGAGGTTCACGCCCCAGCCCTCCACTGCCGCGAACATGTCTTCGTCGGTCAGATCGTCACCCAGGCAGATCGGACATCCGTTGTGCGGTTCCCAGGCCAACTGCTCCAGGAGCCAAAGCATCGCCCGCCCCTTGTCCCATGTTCCTGGGGGTCGCAGTTCGTATACCGTCTTGCCCCGGGTCAGGCGGAGATCGGGGAATCTTTCGGCCACATCTCTAACGGAGCGGTCGACCAGGGGCCGCTGCCGGGCGCCCACCAGGCGGTAGTGGACCGAGATCGACAGCCCCTTCGCCTCCACCACGGCTCCGTCCACCGGGAGCAACCTGGACTCAAGCTCTGCCGCGGCCACGCCCAGTTCGTCGCTGTGCTCAACGCCGACCTCGAAGGCGATGCCCGACTCGGGAGGGCCGGCGATCTGGTGGCCATGGTTGGCCGCGTAGAAGGCCGACGTAAGCCCAATTCTTCGCTGGAGATCCTCCAGACCGCGGCCGGAGACGAAGCAAACGAGATGGTCCTTGACGAGGCGCCCCAGGATGTTCCTGGTCGTTGTGGGAAGTTCGACTAGGTCCGGACGCGGCGCGATCGGCGCCAGCGTCCCGTCAAGATCTAGGAAGAAGCCGGTCCTTCGCCCGTGGATGTCTCGTCGGATCTCAGGTATCGCATCAAGGGCCCAGACGGGTTGAGTATTACCCATGCCAATCATTCTGAGCCCTGCGCGTCGGGCGCTCAAGACTCCGCGGTCGGCATTCAGGAGAAGTTCAGGTCTTGACAGCGATACTCCTCTAGTCCGGTCCTGGCGCGTCGTGGGCCGGGACTCGCATGAGTGATGAGATTTGAAACCGCCTGATGCCTCACGGTTTCCGCTCCCGAAGGAGAGAACCCATGGGTGTTCTGGAATCGATTGACCGTCTCGACCGAGAGTTTCTTCGCGCGGTGTATGAGCTAACGGACAAGAAAGCCAAAAGCAACATCTCCTTTGCGGAAGTTCGCACGAAAGTCGGTCACTCCGAGGACGAAGCGGAGCAGGCGTGTGACTTCTGGACCGACCGAGGGATAGTGGAGTGGACGAGCTTGGGACACATCGCGCTTACTTACCTTGGCTTGAGGAGAGCACAGCGTCTGGCCGAGAGGGGATGGCGTCCTCCTATTCCGTTCTGACCCGCCTTAGGGCGCGCGGCGCAGGACCTCTCGCTAAGGAACGCCGCGGCCCCGTTACGACGAGCGAAGTCCATCTACCCCTTGAGGATACGCAGACCTTTGTGCTTGCGGTTGCGCCTTCGCTGGAGCCGGTACACGAAGAGGAACATGAAGCACGCGAACAGCGCGCCGATCAGCGGGACGAGGACGAACAACAACGTGCCGATGAGCACGAGAAGGTCGGCGTAGATGCTGAGCAGCACGAAAGGCGTCGTTTCGATCTCGGACTCCGGGCGCATGGAATAGATGGCGTGTTCCGCCAACCCGGCGATGGCGAGTCCCAGGATGCCGCAGACCGTCATAGCGATCCAGCCGTCGGGAGCCATGACGGCGGCGAACACGAGCCCGCCGAAAACGATCTTGATGGGCCGCATGACCTGTCGGTGGGTGCGGGCGAGCGCCGGCATCTTGTCGGTGGCCAACTCGATCACAGCCAGAGCGAACAGCAAGGCGATCACCCAGGTCTGCTGGAGGAACGCGAACGGGGTCCCGTCGAGGACCGGAGCGCTCGCGAACTCGAGCCGCGAGTAGAGCGCGAGAAACGCGACCGGCAGAAACGCGCGGACCCCACTCAGCGCGGCCAGCCCGGCTCCCATGCAGGCGCGGGCGTAGATACTCTTGAAGACGACGTCCATGGCGGCTTTCGGCGGCTAGATGACTATCTGGTCCACGGAGCGGCGTATCTTCGGCATGCCCGGTTCGGCGGCGTAGCCGATCGCGACGAGCACGGTGGGGACCAGGTTGTCGGGGAGCCCCAGGATCTCGGCGTATTCCGGGGGCTGGAAGGCGGTCATGGGACACGCGCCCAGTCCGAGAGAGTACGCGCCGTTGAGCGTGTTGCCCAGGGCGATGTAGACCTGCTCCTTGGACCACTGCAACCGCTGCTCGGGCGTCATGCCGTCGGCCACGTTGGTGGCCATCCCGATCATCATCTGCCGGGGGCCATCCGGGACGCCTCGCGGCAAGCATAGCCGCATCGACCGCGCCGATGAGGGCGGGGTAGTCGGTTTCGGCGCAAAACACGAAAAGGTGGGAGCAGGCCTTCGACGTGGTTCTGGTTGAAGGTGACCGGGAAGAGCTTGTCCTTGGTCTCCTGATCGGAGACGACCCTGATCTTCCAGGGCTGCAGGTTGATGGCCGAGGCGGCGTAGCTGGTGATCTCGAGGAGTTCGTGGATCGTCTCTTCGGGTACGGCCCTGGCCTCGAACTGCCTGATGGAGCACCGATTCTTGACGATGTCCTTGAATTCCACGGGGGCCTCGCTTCGTGCTGGGGGACTCAGGAGTGAGGGTCAGTATACAAAAAGCTGGGCCGGGCGGGGCGCGAATCCTGCTCTACGCACCTCCCTCTGCGAACGGATCGATCAGGGCGAGGCGGTCGATTCCCGCGAAGTCGCCGGTGTTGCGGGTCGCCAGGACGAGTCCGCCTGCCAACGCAATGGCCGCGATCTGGGCGTCCTCCACACTGATCGGCCGGCCGGCGCGAACCCGGGCCGCCACCAGTCGCCCATAATACGCAGAGGCCCCCTCGTCGAAAGCCAGGCAGCGGCCGGGGAACTCCGCGAACATGCGTCGAGCCGCTGCCTCAAGGCCCTGCCTGCGCCGTCCTTCGGGCAGCAGGGCGATCCCCAGTTCGATCTCGGCCCGAGTGACTGCAGAGATATGGAGTTGATGCTCGGGTTGGGCGTCGACCCAGGCCAGGGCGAGCGGGTGGGGCTCGCGCCGCATGAGCTCGGAGAGCACCTTGGTGTCAAGAAGGATCACGCCCGACCGTCAAAGAGATCTGGCACGGGGCGGGGAAGAGCGCGAGCCGGCAACTCGAGGTCGAGCGCATCGGCCTCGACGAAGTAGCCGTTCACCCTGCTGCCTAGGCCGCCGTTCTCGAGCTCTGGGGTGGCGAGAGCCCGCCGCAGGATCTGGCGCGCGGCTTCTTCCATGGAGTATCCCTGCCGGGCCGCCTCCAGCCGCAGGCGCCGCTTGAGGTCCTCGTCGAGGCCGCGAATGGTAAGAGTGGCCATGGCGCCTCCCCGAGATGCAATCACTGCAGTCATTGATGTCAACATCTCCATTTTAGCAGGCACATGTAACCGGGGCTTCGCGGCGGACAGACAGGCGGCTTCAGGCTACGCCTTCTGGGCGTCCGCGCTGGCGTGCGAAGCGGCGTTTCGACGGAACGGCGCCGAGACACTGGGGACGCCGGCGCGAGGTGGCGGGTGGTAGAATCTGCCGGCCCGCAGCGGGCGCGTGCCCCCGTAGCTCAGGGGATAGAGCAGAGGTTTCCTAAACCTCGTGCGTAGGTTCGAGTCCTACCGGGGGCACCTGATGGTTTTCCGCCTGAACAGCGGGTTTGCGTCTATCGGGTGATTACTGGAAGAGGGCCGCAAAGAGCGATTGCCCGACTTCCCTCCCGCCTACCCAGATGAAAGGTGCGTAGTCCCGGTATGTGCAATTCCGGTACATACTTTCCACGTGGCTCCGGTAAGTATGTGGCACTTCGAGACGCGGCTCCGGTACCTATGTGACATTCTTCAAGGACTTCGCCTTCCGGCTCTACATCGGACAGCAGGTGAGATCGGCTGTCTTGGGAGGGCAAGCACCGTGGTCGTGGAGCTGGGACTGGTGGAACAACGGCACGGGGCGGTCTTGGCGCCACCTGCATGTGGAGGTCGACGAACCGGCTCTTCCAGATCTTCACGGAGTTCGCCGAGGAGGGCGAGCAACAGGGCTCCATCCGCCAGGTTGTCGCCTCGCAGGACGTCGCCTAGGCTCTCCTCGTGTTCGCTCGGACGGAGGACGTCGCGCATCTGGTCGGTGCCGACGGGGCCATCGCCGAGGGCGCTATCCTTCGCAACCTGCAGCGGATGCTGGATTCGTTCTGGCCGATCCGCAACGCGGGCACGATGGACCAGTAGGAAGTCACGGGGTCGTCAGTGGTCTCGGCAGACTCACGTCCAGGTGATAGCGAGAGGGTATATAGTATTTACGTAAACTCGGTTCGCCGCCACCCCGTCCGATGGTGTATCCTGCTAGCACTGGGAGGGATAGCAGACCATGCCGAACATCGTGAAGCAGTACACCAGAAAGAGCCAGGCGGAGCGCCGCGAGGAGATCATCGACGCTGCACTACTGATCCTCGGCGAGCGCGGGGTCGACGGCATGACGATGGCGCGCCTAGCCGAGGCGGTCGGCATCACGCCCGCAGCTCTGTACCGGCATTTTGACAGCCGCAACGCGATACTCGCCGCCGTGGTCGAGGTGGCCAGCGAGCGTGCCATGAGTTGGGTGGACACCGCAGATGCGCCTGATGCACTCGACCGGCTGGGACAGCTCGGACGCAACCTTGCGCCGTGGCAGCGCCAGAATCTGAACACGATGGCGCGCCCCATATTCCAGACCCTCGCTTCGCTCAAGGAACCGGAATTCGCCCGTCAGATGAATCCGCTGAACTGGCCTTCCTTGGGCAGAATGGTCGCGACCGTCGAAGAAGGCAAGCGTCAGGGAACCATCCGCTCCGACGTCGAGACCATAGATGTGGCCTGGGCACTCGTCATGTTCAACTTCACCACCGACATGGCGCTGCTTTCGCAGGCGGGACCCGAAGTCGAGGCGGCGCTCGTTCGCAATCTCGATCGTCTACTCGGCACGTTTCGCGCGGTCAAGCCCGAGCCGGCAGCGGGCACCGGCGAGGACGCGGGCGGGCCAGCAACCTATCTGCTAGCCCATATGGGTGCGGGAGAGGCTGAGAATGTCCCTCGCCTCCGCCGGGTTCGCCACTTCCCTGCCGATGTCCGCCGCCATGCGGGCGATCTTGGCGACTATCTGGGCGTTGCTCTCGGCAAGCTGGGTGCGTGAGATGCGTATGCAGTCTTCGAACCCCACCCGGACATTACCCCCCAGCCCGATGGCAACCGGGGCAAGCGAGTAGATGGGAAGACCGACCGCGCATACAGACCACGTGGCATCCCGGGGGAGCGCGTTCTTGAGGAACACCAGGTTGTCTGTCGTCGCCTGCATGCCGCCCAACACCCCGAGGACAAACTGGAAGTGAAGAGGCGGATCGAGGGCCTCGAGCGACTGGAGCACGAGCGCGTTGTTGATCATGCCGGCTTCGTAGATCTCCAACTCGGGCACCACGCCGCACATCTTCATGGTGTCGGCGTAGCCGAGCATGGCGGCCCAGGGGTTCATCTGCACGTCACTCAAGACGAACTCCCTCTTCTTGCGATCGAGCAGACCGAAATTCACCGAGCCGCAGTTGAGGGAGGCCATCTGGGGTTTGGTCGCCGGGTCGTCCGCCAACTTGGGGATGACTGCGATGCGCTCCTCGATGGGCACTTTGGGTCCGGCGCCTGTCGTCACGTTGATGATGAGATCGCACTCGGCGCGGATGAGACGGATGGTCTCGGCGAAGAGACGAACGTCGTGGACGGGGGCTCCCGTCTCTGGGTCGCGCACATGCAGATGGACGACCGACGCGCCCGCCTTCCAGGCTTCGACCGCGGCGCGCGCGATCTCCTTGGGGGTGTGAGGCAGGTTCGGGTTGTGCGCCCTCGTGGTCAGGCTGCCGGTGAGAGCGGCTGTGATTATGAGTTTGTCCATGGTGTGTCTCCCGACTCGAGCCGTGCTACTCGGCGCACGCGGCTGCGGTTTGACCGAGATAGAGGGCTTGGACTCTCTCGTCACAAGCCAGGCTCGCGGCGCTGCCCGAAAGCGCGACCCGCCCGGTCTGCAACACGAATGCGTGATCAGCGATCGACAGCAGCAACTTGGCGTTCTGCTCGACCACGAGCAAGGTCAGTCCCGAGGCGTTCAGCTTGACGAGCGACTCGAAGATCACCTCCACGAGCATAGGCGCGAGCCCCATGGAGGGTTCGTCAAGCAGGAGCAGCTTCGGCCGGCCCATGAGGCCGCGGCCGATCGCCAGCATCTGCTGTTCGCCGCCCGAGAGAGTGCCGGCCAACTGGGTGCGCCGGTCGGCCAGCCGGGGGAAGATCTCGAAGACCCCATCCAGGTCGTCCCGCTGCGCGGCCTTGTCGCGGTCGTTGCGGCAGCATGTGCCGAGCTTGAGGTTGTCGACCACGCTGAGGGTCGGGAAGACATGGCGGCCTTCGGGCACGTGCCCGACTCCTCTCGAGGCTATCTCCTGAGCGCGTAGACGGGTGATGTCCGCGCCTTCGTAGAGCACCGTGCCCGCCCGCGGTCGTAGCAGGCCCGAAACGGTGCTAAGCATGGTCGTCTTTCCGGCCCCGTTCGAGCCGAGCACTGCGACGATCTCGCCGGCATAGACGGTCAGGCTGATATCGCGAATGGCGCTGATCGAGCCGTAGTTGGTGTGGATTCCCTTGACCTCGAGCACCGGGGCGCCGTCGTCCTTGGCCCGCTCCTTGGCTTCTTCGGCGAGTTCGACGGCCTGCGCGTCCAGCGTGCCGTACTGGTCGCCGTGCTTCACACCCAGGTAGGCCTCGATGACCGCCGGGTCCTGCTGCACCACGGCCGGAGGGCCGCTGGCTATGAGACGCCCGAAGTTGAGAACGTTCACGGTGTCCGAGATGCCCATCACCATGCTGAGGTCATGCTCGACCAGGAGCACCGTGACTCCGGCGTCGCGGATGGCGGCTATCCTCTCGACCAACAGGACCTTCTCGGTGGCGTTCATGCCGGCGGCAGGCTCGTCGAGAAGCAGCAGCTGGGGATCGGTGGCAAGAGCCCGGGCGATCTCGACCAGCCGCTGTTGGCCATAGGGCAGCGCGGTCACCGGCCAATCGGCCAAGTGCTCGATGCCGACCACTGCCAACGCTTCCAGACTCCGCTTGCGTGACTCCGCTTCTTCCTTCTTCTGCAGCCCCAAGGCCGCAGTCACGAACCCTGCCTTCTCATGCCGATGCCGGCCGACCATCACGTTCTCGAGCACGCTCATGTTGGGAAAGAGGCGCAGGTTCTGGAAGGTGCGGGCCAGGCCGAGACGAGCGACCTCCGACGCGGGTAGGCGGTCGATCCTCTGTGCCCTTGAAGAAGATCTGACCCGACGTCAGCTTCTGTAGCGCACTCACCGCGTTGAACACCGTGGTCTTTCCGGCGCCGTTGGGGCCGAGGAGAGCGGTAATGCTGCCCCGCGCGACCGAGAGGGTCACTTCGCCTACCGCGATTACCCCCCCGAACTGGACGGTCGCGGAGTCCAAGCGCAGGAACTCGTCCGCGTCGGGCACGGCCACTACAGGCGAGGAGCCGGCGGAGCTTTCCTTCCAACGGAGAACCGCCGCCTCGATTTCGGTCTTGGTGACGGACGGCCCGGCCTGCAAGGTCACCCCGGCGGCGGCGCTGGACGATGTCACCAGCGCGGGCGCCGGTCCGAGACCCGGGATCCTTCGAGTCACCGGCTCAAGTAGCCTTCGGACATACGCTCGCGCGGCCTTGACATGGCGCGAATCGAACCCCATGATCAGTCCGCCGGGCAGAAAGAGCAGCAAGAGAAGCAGCACGAGGGCGTAGAGCGCTGTCTGGTAGGTCGCGAAACCCGTGAAGGCGTACTGCAGCCACGACATGAGGATGGCCCCGATGATAGCCCCGGCCAGGCTGGACATTCCGCCGACCAGGACCATGATCATGACGACCAGGGAGAGTTGACCGGTGAAGCTGCTGTAGACGACCGCGCTCATAGCGTAGGCAAAGAAACCGCCGGCGAGCCCGGCCATGGCCCCGCTGACCACGAACGCCTGTAGCTTCCAGCCCGCCGCCCGCACTCCCAGAGTGGATGCGGCCGTCTCGCCGCTCGACAGCGCCCGCAGCGCCCTACCCACCCGAGAGCGAAGCGCGCGCTCGGTGACGAGCAGGAGCGCGAAGACCACGAACCACACCAGGTAGTACTGGGCTTCGCGTGAGGCGAAAGATAGTGGCCCGATGCTGAAGTGAGGTAGCGACACGATCCCCACGGTGCCGTCGAAGAAGTGCTTGTGCTGCCTCACGATAACCACGAAGATCTCACCCAGCCCCAGTGTGGCCAGGGCGAGGAAATAGCCTTTGAGTCTGAGGATCGGCCGGCCGATGATCAAGGCGACGACGGTCGCCGCAACGGTCCCAGCAATCACCCCGACCCATGGAGCTTGATCGAAGCTCGTGGTGAGTATCCCCGCGGTGAAGGCTCCGATACCCGCAAATGCGGCCTGCCCCAGGGAGATCAGTCCGGCCTGACCGAGCAGCAGACTGAGGCTCATGGCGATCATCGCGTAGAGGGCCGCGGTGGTCATGACCGAGAGCGAGAAGCCACCGCCGAAGATGAGCGGCCAGATCGCGATGATGACGATGAAGACGAGCCGGCTGCGTGCTTCCCGGCCCCTGAGATTCCGCAGCAGGCTCATCGGTTCGGCTCCACGAGAGACGAGCCGAGCAGCCCTGAGGGACGGAAGTACATCACGAGGAGCAGCAGGCAGAAGGCTACCGCGTCTTTGTATCCGGATGGCAAGATGGCCGCGCCAAACGTCTCAAAGACACCGAGCAAGATGCCTCCGACGAGCGCGCCTGAGCTCTTGCCCCAACCTCCAAGGACGGCCGCTATGAAGCCCTTGAAGCCGAAGGCGCTCCCCGACGCGAAGTTCATAGGAGTCATGGCGGCCAAAGCCAGCCCGCCGGCAGAACCGATGGCCGCCGAGATGATAAACGACCAACTGAACATAGCTCGACGCGAGATGCCCACCAGGCTGGCAGCCATGGGGTCGGTGGCGGTGGCGGTCATCTTCTTCCCAAACCTGGTGCGGTTGTTGACGAAATAGAGGACCGCGACGATCACAACCGCGATGAGGATGACCCAGACGCTCTGCTGCGCCACTTTCACCGTCCCGATGCTCCAGGGTTTGTCGGATGTGAACGAGGGGAGCGTTCGCGGATAGCCTCCGCCCAGCACGAGCATCACGCCCTGGATGAGCAGGGCGACTCCCAAGGTCGCCATGAGTTGTGACACCACCAGGTCGGCGCGGACGCGGTCCACCACGATGACGAAGACGAGCAGCCCGATGATCGATGTGGCGCCGATGGCTATGACCGCGGCGAGCAGGTAGGGTACGTGCTGATCGCGCACGAGTTCGATGGCGATGAGCGCGCCAAGCATGGCAAATGCGCCTTGCGCGAAGTTGACCACCGCCGAACAGCGGTAGATGGTCACGTAGCCGAGGGCGATGAGGCCGTACACGGACCCCACCACGATTCCGGCGATCAAGTTCTGGAAGAACGTGGTGAGGGTCATGTACGGCCTCTTTCGCTCTCGATGATCAGTGCTCGAGTGACAGACCGCCCAGGTGGACCACTGCTACTGCAGCTTCAGCTCAGCGAACTGCATGTCTTGTGATCACCATCGGGACGAACAGGCCGGGCTGGATCCCGGTCGGGTCTCCCTCTTTGCCCATTGTGCGGATAGCGAAGGGACCCACGAGATCCTTCACCGAAGCGAGCGCGTCGCGCAGCTTGGCCCGGTCGTCACCCGAGGTTTTGAGCGCAGCCGCAATCCAGAGGATACAGTCCGCGGCGCCGGCATCGACCTGACCGGGCGGATGATTGTACTTGGCCTGGTAGCGGTTGATGAAATCGACCACGACCGCCTTCTGGGGATCGGTATCAGGGAGCCAGGACGCGGCCATGACCTTGGGACCGGGCAGCATGACTCCGTTCAGTTCTGGGCCACCCATGGCGAGAGTGGATGCGTCGGCGTTGAGGCTATAGGCCACCATCGGCAGGTTGAGGCCGATACCGGTCATGGTCTTGGCGAGGGTCCCCGTGACGTTCGGCCACACAACGCTGACAACGGAGTCCGCACCCTGCTTGTCGGCAAGGGCCTTCAGCTTGTTGACCTGCGGAGTGATGTCGACAGTGCCGATGTCGACCGCGTCCGGGAGCAGCACGGCCTGCAGACCCGCGGCGGTAGCCTCCGCGACGAACTCGTTCGCGACCGACAGTGCGTTGGGTTCGTTTTGCGAGATCACGACGGTGCTCTTGAAGCCCTTGGCCTTGACGATGTCGAGGATCGCCGCGGCGTTCAAGAACTCGTCGGCCGCGCCGTAGAAGGTCCATGCTAGGTTCTGTCCCCGGAGTGCAGGGATGGTCGGGGGAACAGGAGACATAGGGGATCTCCTTCTGTTCCGCGAGTGCCGTCAAAGAGGGCAGAAGGATGCTCGCCATTGTGCCCGTGATGGCCAGAATGCTCGGGTCTTCGGCCAGCTTGGTGAACCCGGCCGCGCCTTTCGTCTGATCATAGCCATCGTCTTGCACAACCAGCTCGATGGGATGGCCGTTGATCCCGCCATCCGCGTTGATCTTGTCGACCTCCAACTGCATGGAGTCGACTACGTACTTGCCGAGGAACCCTAAGTCGCCAGACGTGTTCGTAAGGATGCCGACCTTGTACGGCGTGCCGGTGGCGGGCCCAGAGGCTGCGCTGGTGGCAGTCGTCTCGCTGCTGCCCGTTCCAGGTGTGGTGGGCGCGGTCGTGGTGGCAGGGGCCGTAGTCGGGGTGGAAGCGGCCGTAGTCGTCGTCTCGTCTGCGCCTCCACACGCCGCGAGACCAACCGCGACGATCAGTAGCAGGGCAAGAAGGGTGGCGAACGACAGTATGAGTCTTGTGTTGGGAAGTCTGCGCATTGTATCCCCCCGAATGATTGGTAGCGGTGCTCGTCCTGGCCTCACGTGGTACTCGGTGACCCACCTCCTCGCTCGATACGCCTGACGGAAGACGGCCTGGTTCTTGACGTACTAGCAGATCCTGCCATCGTGCTCGTATCGGTAAACGCAGAGTACGTAAATGACGTTGACTAACGTAACTCCGTGTGCTTATCCTGTCAAGAGGAGAACGAAAGGCTGCACGAAGGCTACGAAGCGATGGGCACGAGAGCGAATGAGGAGGCTTCTACTATGGACGACAAATACAAGAACCTGCCGCCACGATTCCCGGCCCCCGTTCCCGACGGGGCGGTGTTCGGCCCCGACGGCGCCGACCTCGACTATCAGCCCAAATGGAAGATCCCAGACGTAGTCGGCATCGCCTGCCACGTGACAGGGCAACCGATCAAGAGGGCGAAGAACCCGAGCCAGCCGTACACGCCGGACGAGGTCAGGCGGTCGGCTCTGGACTGCATAGAAGCGGGAGCCACGTGCGTGCACATCCACGCCCGCACCGATAAGGGGAACTTCGTCAACGACAAGAAGGAGCATCTGGACATGCTCCGCGGCATCATCGGCCCCATCAGGGAGAAGTACGGCAACAGCGTGTACGTGGACGGCTGCGTCCTGGTCGATCTGAACTTCGAGACCGAGAAGCTCCTTGTCGATGCGATGCTCGACGAGGGCTTGATGGACTCGATGCCGCTGAACCCCGGTACGATCACTCCTCCCAGACTCCTCCAGGCAGAGGCCGCCTACCTCATGGAGAAGGGCATCAAGCCCGCACTCGGTCTGCACGAGGACGAGGCCATCGACCAGGTCAGGGTGTACCTCCTCGAGACCGGCATCCTCGAGCCGCCCCTCCACTGGGGTCTGTTGCCCTGCTGGGCGTACCCTGGTGGCAGTCTGTTCAGCGAATTCGACGCCGCAGACTACCTGCTGCGATCGGTGAGGCGCATCCGCGAGATCGACCCCACGGGTCTCATCTCGCTCGCCACGGCCGGCCGGCCCTCCTACTACCTCACCACCATGGCCATGGTCATGGGCCTTTCCATTCGAGTGGGCGTCGAGGATACATACTGGAAGTGGCCGCACAAGGACGACATGCTGAACGACACCGTGACCGCGTTCAAAGACATGAAGACCGTCGCTGAGATCCTCGGTCGGCGCGTGGCCACGGCGAACGAGTATCGGGTCATGTCAGGCCTTCCGACCAAGAGCTAGCGACTGCGACCCAGGCAAGGAGACGGGTTATGGCTGAATCAATGGCAGGAAAAGCAGCGATCGTCACCGGTGCGGGTATGGGCATCGGGCGGGCGGTCGCCCTGGCATACGCCCAGGCAGGGGCGAACGTGGTCGTGGCCGACATCGACGCGAAGGCAGGTGCCGAGACCGTCGACCTCATCGGGGCCGGCAGGGCGCTGTTCGTTTCCTGTGACGTTTCGAAGGAGGCCGACGTCAAGGCCATGGTCGAGGCAACGCTCGATTCGTTCGGGCGCCTGGACTACGCCTGCAACAACGCGGGCATCCACCCCCAGGACATGTCGACGCCCCTCACCGAGACGAGCGAGGCGCTCTGGTATCGCATCATGGACGTGAACCTCAAGAGCGTCTTTCTGTGCATGAAGCACGAACTGCCGACCATGCTCAAGCAGGGTGCGGGCGTGATCGTGAACACGGCCTCGTTGGCAGGGTTGCTCTGCGAGCCCGGTTTTCCGCTCTACACCACCTGCAAGCACGGGGTGGTGGGTCTGACCAAGGCCGCGGCCTTCGAGTACATCAGGACAGGGGTCCGCATCAACGCTGTCTGCCCAGCGCCAGTCGACACCCCGATGCTCCGCGCTGCACCAAAGGAGGTCTTCGACGGCCTAGCCAAGATGCTCCCGATAGGCAGGGTGGCGACCGCGGAAGAGGTCGCGGGAGCCGTCATGTATCTGTGCTCGGACCTTGCCGGCTACATGACAGGCACGTGCCTACCGATCGACGGCGGCGCGATGCTCGTATAGGCGCCCCTGTGGGGTGAGCTTTGTGCCCCCCGAAGCGAAATCCCAGCAACGGACCTTGCTCTTATTGCCCACCCGTCAAGTCCCCGCGAGCTGTTGTGACCTGATGGATGGAGGGCGCGGACGTGTGGGCGAGCGCTAGTGGGCTAAGACCCCGCAGTGGCTAAGGTGCGTTGCTCGGTTCCCGACTCGCAGTGACGACGTTCTATTCCCTCTGCTAGCGGCTTTTCTGTGCCCGCCATCTGACCCGCCTACCCAAATGACACGTGGTGCTCACAGTGGACAATGTGGACGATTCAGGCTCGCCTAGGTGAAGGCCGTAACACTCCCTGATACGCGGTGGACACCGGAGCGGCGGCTCCCTAAAACCTTCATGCTACAACCTGATACTCAATGATACTCAGTAACACTGTGGACAGATAATCGGCAGGCAGATGAGCCGAAGATCGCATGTTAAAATGCTGCCCCCTCCAACCGCGCGGACCGTGCGCGGGGAGTCCCACCTGTCAGTTGTGGAGCTCTTCGCTGAACGGGCCCTCACCGGACAACCTCTCCCATTCGGCCAGCATCAGCTTCCGCCGGTCGTGCTCCTCGCCGCCGAGTTCTGCGAGAAGTTCGGCGGCACCGGCCACGGCGGTGTTCGCTTCGTCTCGTCGGCCCTGTTTGAGCCTGAGTTGCCCGCGGCGATACAGCAACTCAGCCTCCCAGAACGGATCTCCGGCAGGGTGTTCGGAGGTTATGAGCGGAGCAGCCTCGGCAAGAAGTCGCTCCGCGTCACCGAGGTTGTCACGGGCAAGTTCGACCCCGGCTAGTGTCCACAGAGCCTCGCCCAGCGAGGCGCCAGCGAGGCCGGTTCGAGGCTTGTCATCGAGCAGGTTGGCCACCCTCCTCGCCGATTCTGCTGCCGCGTCTAGCTCGCCAAGTTGCAGTTGGCATTCACCGAGCTCGGAAAGCGCAAAGCCCATCTCGAGAGGCTTCTGGAGCGCGTCAAATGTCTCGACCGCGCGCTGCAGCTCGTTCCGAGCTTCGTCACTCCTGCCGAAGGTCCGGAGCCCGAAACCGAGGTTCACCCGGCAGAAAGCAGCTAGGTAGGCGGAGCCCCACTCACTTCCTAGCCTACCGTGATATTCCGCTTCTTCGGCGAGACCCAACCGAATCTCGGCGTCACACAAGTTGATGAGAAGGCCGCAATAGTTGTGCGTGTGGTCCAACCCCGGAATCGTCAGAGCCTCCTGCAACGAGGTCCTGGACTTGGGCTCATTGCCGTGGAACGCGTAACAAGCTCCCAGGCTCGTATAGAGCATCGCGAGTATTTCAAGGTCGGGATCACTGCTCGCCCTCTGCAGCCTGATTCCGCGAAGCAGAACGGTTTCGGCTTCGTCCAGTTGGTCGCTTTCGAATAGCATCCCGCCGAGCAACTGCATCAAACGGGCAAGCGAAGGATCATCGGGCCCGTCGGCCTTTTCCCGAGCTGCGAGGGTCGGTTCCAGAATAGCTATCCCCTCGGGCCACATCATCTTTTCGAAGTACGCACCGCCGAGCATCTCGGCTGCGGCAAGAGTCCGGCGATCTGTCGGGCCGAATATCTCGCTGGTTCTTGTATAGAACGAGTGCAACGGTTCGAATATCTCGGTAAGGCGGCCCTGCTCGAGCAACGGCACTACTCCCGCTAGAAACCAGCTGAGGAATTGCACTTCATCATCATCCTTGCTGACCAGGCTGGATCTGCTGAGAAGGGCCTCGAGCGCTTGCCGGTAGTATTCGCCCGCCGCCTTTGACCCCAGTAGGCGCGCGTTCTCGCCGGCGGCAAACAGGTACTTCTGGGCTAGGTCCCAGCGCTCAGCCTTGCTGTAGTGATAGGCAAGTAGGTCCGACTGTTCCTCCGGCGCCGAGTGGAGGCGCTCAATCCCCTCCGCTACTCGCTCGTGAAGGATGCGTCGTTCCCGCATCGGGATGCTCTCGTAGACCGCTTCTTGCAGCAGCGCATGCGTGAAACTGAACTCGCGCTGCGGCTCGCGCCGGACGCTGCGAAGCATTTCCGCTTCTTCCAAGCACCGGAGGGGCACGTCCAATTCAACGGCGGCCGCGCCGGCAACATGGGAAAGCAACGACTCCGAAAAGCTCCGTCCGACGACCGAGGCGAAACGGATGAGCTTCCCGGCGTCTACCGGCAAACGGTCCACGCGGGACGCGAGAATACCTTGAAGGGTGTCTGGAACGGCCAATCCGACTGACCTGTCAGCCGCCACCCGCCTTTGCCGTCCTCCTCGATACTCCGGGACGCGATGAGCGAGCAGAGGATCTCCTGGATAAAGAAGGGATTTCCCTCGGCTCTGTCTTCCACGCCCTGCTCAAGCCCAGCCGGGAGCCGGGCGGAGCCAAGAAGCTGAGTCACCAGCTTCTTGCTCTCGCCAGGGGAGAGAGGCCTGAGGTCAAGCTCCTGAAAGTGGCCGGTACACCCGGCCGCGATGCGCTCCGGGCGGAAGTAGGATTCCTCGAGATCCGGCCGAGAGACTAAGCAGAGGAGCACCGGCGTTGAGCCGGCCAGAAGAGCCAGCTCCCGGATGAGCGAAGCGGTAGAGGAATCAATCCAGTGGAGGTCTTCGAACACCAGGACTAGCGGTTTCTCCAACGCCAGTTGGCGGAAGTAGTGGGTGACAATCGCGTGGAGGCGTTCGCGGAAGACGTCCTCATCCAGACAAGATAGCCATGCCCTATGCTCCGCGGTCTCGACGCCCAAGAGCGCCGCGATGAAATCAAACTCGTGTTCGCGCATTGCGGAGAGCAGCGAGACGGCGCGGCGCTCGGCCTTGGCGAGCCGTTCGCTCCGGTCATCGTCCGGTAGCCAGCCGATGGTGGCCTCGATCATCTGTCTCACGGGGCCATAGCTCACGTTCTGGCCGATCGAAACCGCCTGGCCCTCGAGCCAGGTGAACCCATCCTCGTTTGGCGCCTTCCGGGCCTCTGCCACCAATCTCGTCTTGCCGAGCCCCGCCTCACCCACGACGTGCAGCACACTCCCCCGGCCCTGAGCCAGCGCGCCCAGGGCATCGGTTAAGATTTGCAGCTCCTTCTCTCGTCCCACGAGGGGAGCGCGAAGGCGACTGAGAACACTCGCCGCGACGTTTGCCGCCGCTCCCATGATTCGATGCACTTCGATGCTTTCAGTCCTTCCCCGGACCGAGATCGCTCCGGCCGCCTCGGTGTCGAAGAGGTGACCCGCCAGAGTATGGGTGTCGGGGCCGATGAGGATCTCATTGGGCGCACTCATGTCCTCCAGTCGGGAGGCCACGTTGACCGCGTCGCCGATGACCGAGTAGTCATGGCGCGTCCCGCCCCCGACGGAGCCAGCAAGGACCCGCCCCGTGCTGATTCCCTGATGGACCGCCAGGTCCACTCCTTGCTCCAGATTGAATCCCGTCAGCGTGGCCCGTACGTCGAGCGCTGCTCGGATCGCCCTCTCCGCGTCGTTGTCATGAGCGACTGGGGCTCCGAAGAGGACCATCATCGCGTCGCCCATGAACTTATCGATGGTCCCGCCATAGCGTTCGACGCAGGGAGCGAGGACGTCGAAACAACGGTTCAGTAACTCCTGGACTTCCTCGGGATCGAGCCGTTCGGCGAGGGCGGTGAAGCCGGCAAGATCTGCAAAGAGGATGGTCACCAGGCGCCGCTCGTCGATGGGAGAGCCGCTATTGGATCTCAACGGCTGCCCCGCAGTCGGCGCCGAAGCAGGCTGAGGCCGGTGCGATGGCAGGGCGTGGCCGCACTGCGCGCAGAAGCGGGATCCGGCAAGATTATCGCTACCGCATTCGTGGCACCGCACGTCTGCCCTCGCGACTAGGCCCGGTAAAGCACCTCTTCATCGTAACCCAGTCTGCGCGCTAAGGGGCACCGAACTTTGCCGGCACCGGCTGGTGGGCAGACGTTCGGCCTCACGGTGGTCATCACGGGCCGGCTCGACGCCCGCGAGCGCCCACAGATCCTTCAGCGGGGAGCGCGTGCCAGAAGCTCGTAGTCCGCAACGACCTGGTTGAATAACTCAGGCTGCTTCTCCTTAAGCTCGATAACATACTCAAGGTACTTCCGGATGCCGTCTCCCAGTACCTTCGTCACCTTCCGCATCGACACTTCATCATTGGCCGCGTCGTAGATGAACAACTTATCGGGATTGACTTCCTTAAAAGTTATAACATCGCTTATGAAATGCATGATGTATAGCACATCTTGAAAAATATCATTGAAACCATTCTCACGGGCGATGTCCATGAAGCTACGCCAAACATTCTGGGCTTTGGCGTATTCCATAATCACTGGCTCCATCGCTTCCAATGACCTGTATTCAGTGGTGTTTGCCGCTGTTCGCATTTCCTTCAGTTCGTCCAGAGAGGCCGTCTTAATCGTCGCAAAATCTAGTGGTGGCGACTTCAAAGCCAAGAAATTGGCAATGTGCAGATCACGCAGGTCAAGACGAAACATCAGGCTCTTAATGAACAGCAGCTGCTGCTTGCGAGACCTGTTCTCTCTGCTTTCAACAAGGAAACCAAACAAGAATACAACCACTAGAACAATAATTGGAATCGGCGCCAGGCTGTCGTTTGCGAATATTAGGATATCGTAATGCTTCAAGTGGAGATGTGAAAAGTGTTGCATGACGAGGAGTCCAAGCCAGGCTACTATGAGATAGATGTAGATGCGCAGATTATCCTTGGGTCTCATTGGTCCTCCAGGAGCGATCGTGATCGAGTCCTGTCGTGATATCGAGGAAGAAAGGGTCCTCGGGGCTTCTCATAGCTCAAGCGTCAATCCAAAAGTCGCTAATTCGGCTTCTCCATCAAACGCCGTCAATGCCTTTTCAAAAGCAACAGCTTTGTCGTACCTACGGGATACATGGCTGACCCACAGTCTCCTGGCTCGCGAGCGTCCGGCTATCCTGCCGGCCTCCTCTGGCTGCAAGTGTCCCCAGTTGCTGGGATCATCGATGCCAGGGTTTGCACCGGCGTTGCAGATGAACAAGTCCGCATCCCGGGCAATTGTCTGGACGGCCGGACAGATTCCTGAGTCTGCCGAGTAGGCGACCTTCTTGGTACCCGTGATGCTGAGCCCCCACGTGGGTACGTAGTGCTTGACGGGCTCAAACTGTAACGCCAACTCGTCGATCACTAGCAGCGCACCAGGGTCATATTCGGCCACGTCCATGACCTCGGAGAAGAATGACTCTGTTTCGGCGAAAGGCAATGCGACTCTATCCAGTGTCCGCGCGCCACCCGGCGGCGACAAGACAGAAAGCTTGGTGCGGCTGTCGCTATCGTAGGCATCTCTGTACCGCAGCGCGTACCGCAACGGGATAAGATCCAAGAAGTGATCAGGATGCATATGGGTGATAACGACGTGAGAAATGTCGGACAGGTCGCAATAGTTCTGGAGATTGCTGACGACACCGGTTCCGAAATCGACGACGATCCTGAGTTGATCCTCTTCGACCAAGAATCCGGAGCAAGCCTCTCCCGGTCCCGGACATGCAGGCCCCGCGCCAAGTACCGTCACTCTCATCTGGCTTCCTCTGCGACAGAGACTGGCTCACAGAAGGGCACAGCTCCACCCCGGTGCCCGAGCAGATAGTACGTTCTTAGGTCGCCCAAGCCTTCCACGCGCACCTGGCCGCGCTCCTGGAAAGAGAACGCAGCCTCTAAGGCCTGGTAGGTGGCATCGGAGGCCTGAATGAAGTCAGGCTGGCAGCTGCTTTCGAGCCTGCTCGCCAACTTCCACCGTGTCCCCCCACACATCGTAAGTGGCTTCCTGTAACCGATTATCCCGGCCGAAACGGTTCGGTGTGGGTACAGGTCCCCAGATGCGCATCTGATACTCTCACCGTCCGCGGTGCGGTACACGCGCAATGTGTCCCGCATATCCAGAGCGAACAGGCCACCGCCTCAGAATATGGTCGTCGCGTTGCGCACCGGTAGCCCGCCCCGCAGAGTTATGAGAAACAGTCACCCATAGTCTTAATCTTCTCCAAGAAGCGATACTTATCAATCAAAAGGTCAAAGAGGCTAAACAAGTCATTCAACATCGATACGACCGCCGACGGAGGCTTGTCCGAGCAAAAGCTGGAAAAGTGAACGATATCGGCATAGAGAATCGTCGCTTGTTGGAATGAGTCAGCAATCGTGGGCTCCCCTGACTTCAGCCTATCGGCGATGGTAACCGGAAGAATGTTCAGTAAAGGCTTCTGATTTGGCTTTCTCTTGGCTCATGACCAGGTCAGCAACGGATTCGTTGCGCACGTAGCGTTCAATGATGAGCTTCGAGCATACCGAGATATTGATATCAACACGAAGTTCTGGTAGATAATGGTGGCGTTGGGCGTTG
>CAVRJE010000014.1:0-75982 GCA_963721365.1 uncultured Actinomycetota bacterium | reverse complement strand
TCTTGCGCGGGCGATGGGTTGTGACGTAGGGTGTCGCCATGAGTGCCACGTCGACGGACCAGATCGTGCAGGCCCGGGCCGAGCGCCGCCTGCTACGGCCGCGATTCCTCGCGGCGGCCGGAGTCCTGCTCTTCCTCGCCGGCTTCATCGCTTTCATGGGCATCATCACGGCCGAGGCCCTCTATCCCGAGGGCTACAGTACGTCCAAGAACGCGATAAGCGACCTCGGGGCCACGGAGCCACCGGACAGCGTCATCGAGAAGCCTTCGGCCACCGTCTTCAATGCCGCGATGATCGTCACGGGGTTGCTGGTCCTTGCGGCGGCCTTCTGCCTGGAGAGGGGCTTCCGCCGGGTGGCTGTGCCCATCCTCACCGCTCTGACAGGAGTGGGGATCCTGGGCGTGGGCGTGTTTCCGGGCAACTACGGGAACATCCACGCGCTCTTCGCCCTGCTGATCTTCTCCGCCGGGGGACTGGCCGCCATCGTCTCCCAAACCGTGCAGACCCCACCCTTCAGCGTCGTCTCGATCGTCCTGGGCGTGGTCTCGCTGGCTATGCTCGTCCTCTACATGGTCCTGGGCGACAGCAGTCCTACAGCCGGCCTGGGCTTGGGCGGAATCGAGCGGTGGGTCGCCTACCCCATCCTCGCCTGGACCATGTCCTTCGGGGGCTATCTGATGGGCAGGGCCCGCTGACCCATGCGGCCTAAATCAGCAGGTCTCCCAGCGGGTAGCGCCACTTCGGCCGCGCCTCGTCGGCCGCGTAGCCTACCGGCAGGAGAACCACCGGGACGATGTTCTCAGGCAGACCCAGGATCCGCGAGTACTCACGGGGCTCGAAGTGGGTCATCGGGCAGCAATCGAGGCCCAGCGCCTGCGCGCCCAGCAGCCCGTAGGTGGCGGCGATATATGCCTGGCCGGTGATCCACGCCCGCAGTTCCGGCTCGGGTTCCTGCGCCATCTCGGCAGCGATGCCCATGACCTTCGCCCAGATCATGTCGGGTATGGTGCGCTCCTTCATCGCCCGGCCCAACCGTTGGGTCAGGGCGGCCCAGTCCATATCCGCACAGAACACGAGCAGATGCGAGCAGCTGTTGATCTGCGCCTCGTCGTGAGTGGCCGGCGACAGCATCGCCTTGGTCTCGGCGTCGCCGACGACCTTGATGCGCCAAGGCTGGACGTTGAGGCCCGAAGGGGCCAGCCGGACCATCTCCAAGAGCTCCTGCATGGTCTCTTCCGGCACCGCCTTGGGCTGGAACAGCTTCGTCGCATAGCGCTTGGTCAGCAACTCCTTGAACTCCATCGCGTTACTCTCCTTTGGCGGGCACTCTACAAGCCGGGCGCACTCGGATAGTAACATGGCGACTTGCGGCGCCGGCCGGGGTCAACCCTGCTTCAGATACTGCGCGTGGACGCCGTCCGGCCTAGGCCACGACTCCGCCCATCTCGGCGTAGATCTCGGGGAGCAGCACCCGCAGATTCGAGTACTCCAGGATGCAGTGCTCGAACAACCCTGCCGGTACGGCCTCGGGGACCTTCGTCCCAGCCGGGAGAGCGAAATGGGGCTTCTTGTCGACGATCTGCCAGCCCATCCAGAAGCGGGTGCGGAATTCCACGCCGCCGGCACCGGGAGCGGCCCCGGGGAGTTCGCGGATGAAGTGGCACATCGCGACCGGCATCATGGGGGCGTCGTCGGGGGCACCGCTCGCCTTGACGAGGACGTTGGCCGCGACCAGCGTGGCCACGTTGGGCGCCTTCCAGCGGCCCATGTCGAACCCGAAGTCCTCGGGCGTCATGAAGCTGATCCAGAGGTCGTCCGCGCCGCCGCCGATATCCTCGTACACGTGGTGCGTGACCCCCTGGAACTTGAGGACGAGCGGCCGGTCCGGGTCCAGCACCTTCGCCCGGTCCTCGTCGGTCATGGACACGGCGAAATGGTCCTTGGGCGACCACAGCATGTAGCGCAGGTCCTCCAGCCCGTGCCATGCGAACCACCAGTTCACCATCTCCGCGGTCACGCCGGGCATGGGGTGCCGGACGGCCACGTAGGCCCCGCCGTGGGGAAGCGTGCAGTAGCCGGTCTCCCCGGGCAGATAGCCGGGCTTCAGCAGGTCGTTCATCTGCTCGATAGGAAGGGCCTCGCCGGGGTCGATGGGCTTGTGATCTTTCAGCAGGGGGCCAGCTCCGGCGATGCGCCCGCGTGCGGGCGATAGTAGTACTTGGAGTAGGACTGGCCTTTCTCTTCGGCGGTGAGTTCTCGAGCGCCGGCCATGCGACGACCTCCAGCGGTACGATCTACACCTTCATTCTGCCTGTCTCACGACTAAATCATAAGGCATGAAAACAGGTACACTGGAGCGCAGTCAAACCCGAGTCGCGGAGAGGATCGATGGCAAACGACAACCGACGCGAGCTGACGCCCCGAGAACTGCAGCGGCAGCGCCGCAAAGAGCAGATCCAACGGCGCCGTCTGGTAGCTGTTCTTGTCCTGCTGGGCCTGATCATCGTCATCATCGTCCTCGTCGCCACCTGCGGCGGCTCCACCGATGAGGAGACCACCACGACCACCACCACGAACGGCGAGACGACCAGCACCACATTGGGCACGGCCACGTATGAGGCCGACCTCACCGGCGCCGACTCGGTGCCCGCGGTCGAGACCGACGCCACCGGCAGCTTCCTCATGACCTACGACCCCGAGACCGAGGAGTTGACCTTCAATCTCGACGTGGATAATCTGACCGCGCCGAGCGTAGCCTCGATCTACGAGGGCGCCGAGGGCGACGAGGGCACGGCGGTCTATACCCTCTTCGCCGGTCCGGCCGAAAGCGGTGACTACTCCGGGGTGCTCGCCCAGGGCACTATCGACGAGGCGAGTCTGACCGGCTCTCTCGAGGGAGGAACGCTAGGAGACCTCATCGCCTTGATCAACGACGGCAAGGCCTACGTGAGCGTGGGCACCACGATGACCCCGGTGGACCGCATTCGCGGCCAGATCGCGGAGACCGCCACCGATACCACCGACACTACCGGGGACACGGGCAGTACGGACACCACCGGCGAGGGCGAGACGACTACTACTACGGAGTAGCGGCGGGCGTCAGCGAACGGGGCCTGGCAGCGCCAAAGAAGCGCCGGCAGCGGGTGAGCGAACTGCGGAGCGAGGGTGCGGCGGCGTACGGTCGGAGCCGCCACTGTCGCACGAGCTTAGTCGACGAGTCGAGGCGCCGCTATCGCAGCAGCGCGTCGTAGATCTTGATGACCGCCGGACCAATGATAACGACGAACATCGCCGGGAAGATGCACAAGATCAGCGGGACGAGCAACTTCACTGGCGCTTTCTGAGCCCGTTCCTCGATCCTCTGCCTCTGGATGGTGCGGATCTGCTCAGCCTGTACGCGAAGCACCTGCCCGAGACTGATCCCGAGTTGCTGAGACTGGATGAGGGCGGTGACGAACGTCGTGAGATCGTCGACGTTGCAGCGGTCGGCCAACGTCGCGCAGCGCGGCTGCACGCGTCTTCCCCATGCGGATCTGATGGAGGGCGATGAGGATCTCCTCCTTGAGCGGCCCCCGCATTCGCTCGGCGATCTTGGCCATGGCCGAGTCAAGACCCAAGCCGGCCTCGACGCTCACGGTCAGTAGATCGAGGAAATCCGGAAGCGCCCGGGCGATCTCCTGCCGGCGGGTGCTCGATGGCAGAATTGAGGATGAGATCGGGCAGGTAGTACGTGAACAGGACCACGAAAACGGCCAGTACGACGAACCAGATGAGCGGAAGGACCTGGAGTGCCGCCAGAGCCACCAGAATCACCAGCCCGAAGGCCAGCGATAGGAACTTCAAAACGAGTAGCGCGTTGACGTCTAGGTTCCAAGGGCGGCCGGCCGACTCGATCTTCCGCTCCAGTTTCCGGATCCGGCCTGAGGGCGTGATACCTCGCGCCACCCCTGATAAGCGCTCGCACCGCTGGCGCCAGCAGACGCTGGGTCGCCGGCTGGTCCAACTCCGCCCGACGAAAGGCCTGAGAGTCGTAGGCATCGAGCCTTTCCAGCGAGCTCATCACCTGTGCCTTGGCGCCGCTCTTGCGCGTTCCCCAGACCACGAGGGCCACGATGCCAAGAAAGAGAACGAAGATCGCCGCGTAGATGCCGTATTCCATTAGCATCTCCCCTTCACTTGTCCACCCGGATGATCGCGCGCATCCAGAAGATCCCGATGACCATCAGCACCGCCGCCACGCCCAGCATGGCGTTCCCGATCCTCGTCTCGAAGAGGGGCCAAGATAGTCACGGCCTCACTATGCCCATCACCGCCCCGATCGCGAAGGGCAGGATGATCAGGATGATGGCGCTCAACCTTCCCTCCGCCGTCAACGTCCGGATCGTACGATGCAGCTTCGCTCTTTCCCGGAGGACGTACGCCGTCGAGTCGAAGACCTCGGCCAGGTTGCCGCCCACCTGGCGTTGGATCACCGTGCTCATCACTGCCCAATCGAACGCCTGCGACCTCATCCGTTCCGCCGTACTGCGCAGGGCGTCCTCGGGCGGCACCCCCAAGTCGCATCTGGGCCAACACTCCGCTGGAACTCAGAAGCTGTGGGCTCCGGAGACTCGCGAGCGGCCACGCCGAGAGCCTGCTCGAAGCCTGTGGCCCGCTTTCAACGAGCCGGCGAGCATCGTCAGAGTGTTAGGGACCTGGTCGTCAAAGGCCCTGCGTCGAGCGCTACCCTTCGAGCTCAGCCAGAGCAAGGGGACGAAGACGACTACCAGCGCGAGAACCAAGAGCAGGATGAAGTGGAGCGCCGAGCAGCGTCGGCCAGCACGACCACGACAATCACGCCCACCAGTTGGAGGAGCGCGAACTCAGAAGCCCGCAACTTCAGCGCTGCGTCGTCGATCATCTGCTGCAAGGGATCCTGGTAACCCCTTAGTGCCAGCGTCCAGCTGGCGGCCCGGCTGAGGGCGCCGGGTTTTGCCGCCGCCGGTTCGTCCGACGGCCTGCGGACCGAGGGCCGCCTGTCTGTCTGTCGCGCCGGCGTACTCGGTCAGCAACGTCCCGTTTCGGGAACAGCACCCCCGATAGGACGTACAAGCATGCCAAGAACAAGGAAGAAGACGACCACGCCAACGATGTAGTCGCTCGGCCCCCAGCGGAGGAAGCGGCCGACGAGTCCGCTCCCCGCGACCTCTGTAGCCGCCCCGGGACGGCTGCCGAAGCAACCAGGGTCGTGGTCGTGGTGGCGGTGCCTATGGTGCTCGTGGTCGGGTAGAAGAAGCCCCGCTCCGCCTGCACGGTCTGGCCGCCGGCCGTGACCTGTCACCGTCAGGTCGCCGGCAGTCCGAGGAGGAAGCCGGCGAGAGTGAACTTGACAAGATACTGGTTGTGGATCTCCTTGGCCAGCGTCTGGTAGAGCGAGGTCAGCGCCCCGGGATCCGGCGTTTCGAGGTAGCGGCTTCCGGATGCTTCGGCTAGGCTCGACCAGGGGTCGCGAGTCGAACTCGGTGCTCTTCAGCCCGATCACGTAGACAGGGATGCCGCTGGAACGCACGGCCGCCAGGGCCTGGTCGAGTGTGGCCGTGCTCGCCGTGTCGCCACCATCGGAAACGAGTATCACGTAGCGAGCGCTGACCACTGGAGGCCGACCCGAACGAGGCGAGCGCCTTGATGAGAGCGTCGTAGAGGGCCGTCTCCTTCTGAGGGTTGAGACCTGCCAGCGATGCTTTCAACGCGTTCCTTGTCGTTGGTGAAGGTCTGGAGAGTCCGAAACTCAACGTTGAACGCTTGCACCGCGGCGCTGTCGGCCGGGCGCATGGCGTCGATGAAGGCAGTGGCGGCATCTGCCGAGGCCTCTGATCGCCTCTCCCTTCATGCTGCCGGATTCGTCGATCAGGAGCACCGTCTGCACGGGCGCGGCGACACCCGCGCCTGCCGCCTGAAGCGAATCGACAGGGACGGTCTTGCCATCGACCTGGAGCGTGACCGAGTCCTTGGCCGAGGTCCTCCAGGTTCGACGCGGATTCTCCCCCCAGCTGCAGCACGAAGGAGGCCTGCGGATAGGCGGAGAGGTCCAGGGAGTTGATGGCGAGCGTGAGGTCCCCAGGCGCCGCGCCGGCTACCCCGCCCGTCGCAAGACAGCAAAGCAGGATCAGACCGAGAGCAAGCCCGAGCCGTCGGAGGAGAGGACCCTTTCGGCTAAGTGACCGAGGTGTCATAGGTCTCAAAGGCGAACACGTCGTCGGGAACTGTAACCCCGTTGTTCTTGAGGAACGGGAGGAAGGCCGGCCGGATGCCGGTGCTCTTCAGCCGGCCCAGATACCGGCCATCCTTGTCGATGCCGGCAGCGAAATCGAAGACGAAGAGGTTCTGCAACGTGACCACGTCACCCTCCATCCCCTGGATCTCGGTGATGTGCGTGATGCGGCGGGAGCCATCGGGCAGACGTCCCTGATGGACGATGAGGTGGATGGCTCGGGACACCTGCTCGCGGATGGCGCGCACGGGCAGGTCCATGCCGGCCATCAGCACCATGGTCTCCACCCGGGACAACACGTCGCGAGGCGAGTTCGCATGCACCGTAGACAGCGAACCGTCGTGGCCGGTGTTCATTGCCTGGAGCATGTCGAGAGCCTCGCCGCCCCGGATCTCGCCGACGATGATGCGGTCGGGGCGCATACGCAGGGCGTTGCGGACCAGGTCGCGGATCGTGATCTCGCCCTTGCCTTCGATGTTCGGCGGCCGGTACTCGAGACTCACGAGGTGCTCGTGCCACAGCTTCAACTCGGCGGCGTCTTCGATGGTGACGACGCGCTCGTCCTTGGGGATGTAGTTGGAGATGACGTTGAGCGTCGTGGTCTTGCCTGTGCCGGTACCCCCGCTCACCAGGATATTCAGCCGGCCCTTGACGCAGGCCTCGAGGAAATCGCTGGCCCTCTTGGTGAGAGTCTGGAACTCGATGAGATCCTGGGCGGTGTAGGGCTCGGTCGAGAACTTGCGGATGGTGAGCGCGCCGCCCCGGACGGAGACCGGCGGCAGGATGACGTTGACGCGGGAGCCATCGGGAAGACGGGCGTCGACATAGGGGGACGACTCGTCGACCCGCCGCCCTACCTGGCCCACGATCTTCTGGATGATCCGGTTGAAGTGGCCGTCATCCCTGAAACGCTTATCCGTCTTGAAGAGCTTTCCGCCGCGCTCGATATAGATGTCGCGGTAGCCGTTGACCATGACCTCGGTGATGGTCGGGTCGCGCAGGAACTCCTCGATAGGACCGTACCCGAGCACCTCGGCCATGAGCTCATCGACCATCTCCTGGCGTTCGGCCCGGGGCATCGGGGTGTGCTCGGCGGCCAGAGCTTCTTCGATCTTGGCCCGCACCACGCGTCTGAGCTCCGGCTCCGGGAGAGATTGGTTGTAAAGTCTCGGGCCCAATTCCTGGATGACATATGAGTGTATGGCGGTCTTGAGCTCGCTCTGCCGGTCGAACTCTGCATCCAGGCGGTCCTTGGGTAGTCCAGAGCTGACCGGGGCCGGAGTCTCGGGGGGTCGCTGGTCACCGCCCGTTTGATTGCCCGCTATTCGTTCATTGAGACCCATAAGCCTTCCCACCTACCTCTGTCTAACGTCCTCGAAACAGACCGCGGCTCGCCCCGGAGTCCGGCGTCTTTCCACTTCCGTTGCGGCTCGGCTCGGTGAACGACGTCACGAGGCCGGCCAGTTCGCGCGAGACCTTGCTCCCGGGCTTTGACAGCAAGAGAATCTCGCCGGCATTGAGGGCCCGGGGGACCTCGACCGAACTCGATATGGTCGTCTTGACCCGCCGGTCGAGGTGCTTCTCGACCTCGGACACGTCCAGTCCTACCTTCGAATCGGCGCGATTCATCACAATGAGGAGCTTCTCCTCGGGATATGCCATGAGGCCCATGGTCCTGAACACGGTCTTCAAGTGCTTGACGCTCGGAATGTCCAGACCGGCGATCAAGAGCACATGATCGGCCCAATCGAGGGCGGTCAGTATCCTCTCCTCGAAGAACGGCGGCGTGTCGACCACGACGTAGTCGTAGCCCGCCTGAACCACCTCGAGGACCGCCTGCACGTCGTTGACCGTGATCCTCTCCGCCTCGTCGGGATACAGCGGGGCAGGCAGAACGCTCACGCCGGAGGAGTGCTTCACCATGAACTCTTCCAGCAAGGTCACATCGAATTCGGTGTACGCCTGCACGAGGTCGTAGATGGTACGTTGCGGCACCAAGCCCAAGGCTATGGCGGCGTCACCGAACTGGAGATCGAGATCGACCAGGGCGACCCGCTTGCCCGTCTGGGCCAGACCGGCGGCGAGATTCGTCGCGATGAAGGTCTTGCCGGTGCCGCCCTTGGTGCTGAAGACGACGATCCGCTTGCCGGGCTTCGGCTTCCTTCTGGCCCGCCAACCGGGCAGCGATGCCCTCGAGCGCCGAGCGCTTGCCCTTGCTGACCTCAGCGGCGCCCTCGAGAGCCGCGATCAGCTCCTTCTTGTCTACCGGGAGCTCGAGCAGATCGCGCGCACCGACCTGCAACGCCTTGCGAAAGTCGGCCGGGGCGGGATTGACGGCCACCAGCACGGCGCTGACCCCCGGCACGCGAGCCACGATCTTCCGCACCGTCTCGAAGCCGTCTTCGGGCTGCAGATCGACGCCCATCAGAACCACGTCCGGAGCTCGACTCCTCGGCCTGGCGCAGGGCCGAGTCAGAATCGCCACACTCGTAGATGGCCTCGATGTCCTTCTGCCCCTGGAGTTCGCGGACCAGAGTCGAGCGAACCTGCTCACTAGCTATCGCGACGAGTACCTTCACTCGAATCACCTAAACAGGTTGGGGAGAGCGCGGCCCGTGGTGTCCACCTTGGTCGTATCCTGGGCCGGCATCAGCGTGAAGGTTATCTTGCCGTAAGTCTAGAGCATAGACGATCTTCTCCGCATCGGCCGGGCTGACCATCAAAGTGATGACAGGTGAATCGGGCACTTCCTCCGTCGTGCTCTGGTCTCTTCCGCCCAACACCCCACCGCCGCTTTCAGTCTGGTGTCACCGGCAACAGGATATCCATGCCCAGCACTTCTACCTGCTGCAGTATGGTGATGCTGACCGCCGAGATGGTCTGCGTCAGGTCGAGCCCAGTCAGTTCCTTGACTCTGGCCACCTCGGCCGGCGAGAGAACCATGCCCAGATTCATCGTGGTCGTTGGCTTGAGGGTCGTAGACGTCGGCGCGGGACCTGTCGTGGGCGCCGTAGTGGGCGTCGCGGTGGGCCCCGTGGTGGACACGGTCGTGGTCGAGACCGCCTGCAACTGGGTGAACTGATCGGCGTCAAAAGTGGCGATCACATCCACCCGATCGCCTTCCTTGATAACCCCTCCAACCGCGTTCCTGCGATCGACCGCGATGCTGATGGCCCGCATGCCCATCCTTATCCGGTAGGACAGACTCTGCTCCTCGGGGGCGCCTAGCTGACTCTGGAGTATCTGCTGCCCCTTTGCGACCGGGACGGTCAGCACCTGGCCCTGAAGCTGCGACTCGCTGGTGAGCGCACCCGGAGCGACGGAGCTGACGACGACCTCCTGTGGCGCCACGAGATTGTTGGCGACAACATCCTCGCCGCTGGTACGCGCCGGGATGTCGGCCGTGGCTACGAGTACGGTCTGTCTAGGCTCGGCTACGGTCTCCTCATTCCGCAGAGAAGACACATACCAGACCACGAGACCTGCAGCCGCGAGCGCCAACACCACGGCCGCGATGATAGCGATGGTCCTCCGTCGCACGCGAACTCCCTTCCTTTGTTGCCCTGTCCAGGGCTACCCACAAATATATATCGGATGAAGCGGCCAATCCCTGCACCGGCCGCGGGGAAATCTAGGTCATTCTGTCAGGACTGCGGTCTCGATGTAGACCCCGGTCGGCTTGTTAGGGGTCCACTGCCCCGTGTCGATCCAATGGATGAACTTACCCGTAAGGGCGGCGTTCTTATTATTGTCGTGTGCCTGGGTGGCTATCTGGAACGCGGCAAAGGCCTCTATCTTGTAGAGTGCGCCACCGGGCAGGGGAGAGCAGAGCGCGACGGTCACGGTCTTGCCGACCGCTTGGTCCAGGTCATTCCATTGCCCGGCGGACTCGCCCGGGTCGTTGGGCATGATCTCTCCGATATCGGCGAACCCGTTGCGGTTACCGCCATTCGTCCAGTCAGGAGTGAGCCTGAGGCCGGCAGTCACAGGCGTTAGTCCAAGGGAGATAGCCAACTCGTGCTTGGTGTTTTCGTTCATGAGCACGTCGGCCTGAAAGTCTCCGCCGAACAGTTTCTTATCCTGTACTGCCACCATCACCGGTGTGTTGAACACGAAGACCTTGACGCGGACGCTGGCGCTCAAAGTGGCTTGGACGCCGCCCGCGGCCGAATACGCATTTGCGCCTTGGTTCACGTAGATCACCGGGAAGCCTCGTGCGAACCATTCGTAGTGGGCAAGCGCCACTCCGCCGGGGAAGGTCGCGCCCTTGGCCACCGTGACGACGTTGACCACCGCTGTGCTATCGCTCCCGAAAGACGGGGCGCTCAGCGTCGTCGTGCCAACGAACGTCCCTGCCGGCCGGCTGGCCGCGAGGGTCACGGTTTCCCCCCGATGCTGACCTGGACACTGCTATCCGTGAGGTCCGTCGTTTTCAGAGTTATTGTGACGCGCTCGCTCAATTGGGTGGCGGGATTCGCCGGGACGTCTATTATCCGGTCGATCTTCACTCCCCGCACCACGGAAGTCGTCCCGGGCACGTAGAGACTCCCCGCAGGCGAGGGCAGGTCGAGCAGATCCTGGTTCGCGGCGTTCTGAGCGGACACCGATACGTCATAGAGGACGGAACCGCTGCCCGAGTTCACCGGGATGCTAGCGAGACGGCTGCCGGAGTAGATACCCTGATCGCCCTCCGTGTCCGATGCTGGGTTCGTGATCGAATAGCTTGTCATCACCGTCCCGGACGGAGCCGTATAGCGGATCAGGAAGTGATGGGGCTTGAGCCAGGAGAACGCAATGGGGAACAGTCCGTCAACCCCGGTCAGGTACATCACCTCGGCTTTGGCGTGAGCCTTGACCGATCCCTCCGTCTGTCCGATCACCCGGGCAAAGGAGAACATCACATGGTTCTCCTGGAGATCGACCGTTACCGACCGCTGGTCGACAACAGGTGCCCAGGGAGCCAGATTCGCTTCTACGACTCTCGACACCGCGGCGTTATTGGTAACGTACCCGCGTGCCTTGGTACCCGCCGCGGCCACGTTCCCCGGTGAGTAGATCAATTCCTGCGCCCCGGCCAGGGCGCCGGCGTCAGCCGCGGACTGCAACTCCCGGTCGTGGTCGTAGAGGGATCCGAGATCGAGGACCAGCGCCGCCAGCACGAGGAGGACCAGCAGGAAGAGGGCTACGATGATCGCGACCGCGCCGGTCTCCTCCTGGAGACTGCTCCTCCGGGCAAGAAGTCTGAACGTCCTATTCACGTCGCATCACCACCGACGCGTTTATCCCTGCCGTGGATCCTATCCCAACCAAGCGCGGGAGAGGGGTGAGGAAGCTGTAGTTGGCCCGCAGGGAGATAGTAGACTCGCCCCCCTGGGTGGCGGCCGGTGTCACGGACCTCGAGTAGATGGACGTGGATATCAGGTTCGCGTCGTCGATGGCGGCGTTGGCTTCGGCGGTCTTGTTCACCGACAGATAGCGGGCGGCATTGCGGGCGACATGGGTCAACTGAAGATCGTTGTAGAAGTAAAGACCGAAATCAATAATGCCGAGCAGCAAAACGAGCAACAGGGGAAGGACAAGAGCGAACTCGACGGCTGCCGCGCCCCTCTCTCGTCCCGAAGGCCCTCGAACTCTGCTCACATTCTTGATCATGAGACCATTATGCTCCAGTTGTAGAAGAATTCAACACAAATGATGCCAAATAGGACAATATCGACCCAGAGTCTTGAAAGAAGTGGCTCGGGCATCTAGCGATGCCCGAGCCCCAATTATCGCCCGCATCATGTCTGGGGCGTCTTCAGCTCACGTCAACTGACCCGCCACACCGGTAAAGGTCTTGTCGAGATTCGTCGCCGATGAGAGTCACGGCCGTGATAATCGCAACAGCGATCAGGGACACCATGATGCCGTATTCCACGGCCGTCGCGCCCCGCTCGGATTTGATCAACAGGCCACGGAGATAAGTACGAAGCATGTCTGATCATTCGATTCACCTCCCCTCCAGTTCAGTCTCTGCTGACGCCGATTCTGTGAGACCCAGCGTGTAAAAATTGACTACAACAACAGAATACGACAAGAAATGCGGCTAAGACCCGATGCGTAAGTCCAGTTCACGGACGGCGATAGTCCAGTCTTGAGGCGCAGTCCACCTGGCCAAAGGTCTAGGGCGCGGTAACTTCCGACGCGTCCGCAGGTGCGACCTAGGAGTACGCGGATGCAGCCGCTACCCCAGGATGCCGAGATAGGTATCCAGCATCCAGGGCCCGTACAGCAGCGCTATCACCGAGCCGAGAGCCAGATATGGACCGAAGGGGATAGCGTCTTTCCTGCCCTTGCGCTTCGACAGGATGAGGACCAACCCGACGACAGCTCCGAACAGGAACGCCAAGAAGAAGGCGACGACAACCACAGCGCCAAGAACCGCGCCCATGAGTAGCGCCAGCTTCACGTCACCCATCCCCATTCCGCCAGGCCAGATCAGGGCCAGCACGAACAGGAACAGGGAGCTGCCGACGGCAGCAACCAGATACACCCACCATCTCCCCGGGTCGAGCGCGATCGAGGCCGCCAGACCAACCAGGGCTGCAGGCAACACGATCACGTTGGGAATGATCATGTGGTCGAGATCGATGAAAGCGATCACGATCATGACGCAGATGAATGCGCAGGCTTCGAGAAGCCGCCACGACAAACCGAACTGGAGATAGGCCAACAAGAAACCAAGCGCGCTGATCGCCGGCACGACGAACCGGCGCCGTGGATGGGCACGGGAGCTGGAAGGCGCCTCGTTCTCGGGCCGATGAACGGGGAACCGATTGATGGCTGGGGTAAGCAGCGCTCCGACGCCCAATCCCAGGACAAACATCCCTATGGAGACTATCGCGTACAGGGTGGAACTCACCTGACAGGGCTCCCAGGCACGTCAGGCTCTTGGGGCAAGACCAGGCCGTGGCTGAGTGCGAAGGTGGCGGCCTCCGTTCGATTGCGGACGCCGAGTTTCGAAAACACTCCGCTCAGATGGTACTTGACGGTCTTGGTCGTTATGAAGAGCTCTCGAGCGATGTCAGAATTGGTCTTGCCCTCGAGCGACCAGGTCGAGGACCTCTAGTTCCCTACCTGTCAGGCCGTGCGCAGGCTTGCTCGGGGCGGCCGCCTGCTCGACGCCGGCAAGCGCGCCCACCAGCCTATTCCCGCCCATCAAGACGGAGCCACTCGCTACCTGGCGGACAAGAGAGGCGAGATCGCTTGGACGCACGAACTTGGGTACGTAGGCGGCTGCTCCTCGTCGCATGACATCCATCCCAACCTTGGGGTCCTCCTCGACTGTGAGGACGATCACCGGCAGGGAGGGCCATCTCGCAGCCACGGCGTCCAGGCACGCGAACCCATCCATGCGGGGCATGTGAAGGTCTAGCAGAAGAACGTCGACCGATGCTCTTTGGAGCAGATCGAGCGCGGCGATGCCATCACCGGCCTCACCGACCACGACTATGTCCGGGCTCAAGCTCAGAGCGTGACAGATCCCCGAGCGGACCAGCTCGTGATCATCGACTACCGCGACTCTGATCTGCGTGCCAGGAACGTGCGCCTCACCGGCCACTACCACCTCCTCTATACCTCGGGATGTGGAGCACCACGCTCGTGCCCTCGCCAGGGTTGCTCTTCACGAAGAGCCGCCCACCGAGATACTCGGCCCTTTCCCGCATACCAGACAGACCGAAGTGATTCCCGTTCTCGGGGGAGAGACCCTTGGGATCGAACCCCTTCCCGTTGTCACGGACTATGAGATCGACACCGCTCTTGCTTGCGCTCGCCCAGACGTGGACCCTTGTGGCCGCGGAGTGCTGCTCCGCGTTCGCCAGCGCCTCCTGAGCGATACGGTACACGCATATGCGCGCAGAATCGGTGTGAATGGCGAAGTCTCCTTCCAGTTCCAGGTCCGAGAAGATGCCGGTACGATTCTGCAGACTCTCGACCAGACTGGACATACTGCCGTTGAAGTCGTCGGGACCCAACGCGGGAGGACGGAGATTCCCGATCATCGTGCGAGCCTCGAAAACCAACATATCGAGAGACCCCTTCACCCGTTCCACCTGCGTCTGTATCAGTGCATCCGCGTCGGCCGTCATATCGTGTAGCACCTGGGTCTCGAGAGAGGCGGCCGCCGCATATTGCGCGATTCCGTCGTGTATGTCTTGTCCGGTGCGCTTTCGCTCCAACTCCATGGCCCGGATGGCCTGGCCGCCCACTCCCTGCGCGAAGCTCAGGCTGCCACCCCGTTCCGAGACCCAGCCGACCAGGTATGCCATGGCGATCAGAAACACGGCCCAGGTAACCAATATCACCGCCCGTTCCGCCGCCACTCCGGATGCGGCCATGAGACGGTCGAGACTCAGCCAGACGGCCGGCAGAAGCGTTGCGGCTATGGTGACGAGCGCCATGAGCAGGCCGACCATCCTGCCGAGCACCACCGAAACCGCTGCTATCGGCAGGAAGAAGAAGAAGAGATAGCTCGGATGGCTGCCTTCCCTGAAGTAGATGAAGAACACTCCGAGGGCGATCGCCGCGGAAGTGGCGACGACCAAGAGCCGCGGGCCGGCGGTGAATCGCTGCTTTGCGGTGGCTTCAGCCAAATGCTTTCTCCTCCGGGCGGCGGGATCGTGGCCTTCCCACTCTTCTGCCCGCTCCGCGAAACTTGAAGAGCCCGCGTGCTGGGGTACCTCGCGGACGCGGTGAGTGGGCCCACCTGGCGCGAACAAGACAGTCACTTCTCGGCCTGCACAGCCGGGGACCGGCTCCATCGTCGATATCAGCCCCCGACTCTCCCCTCGCCCACCGCTCCATCGGTACCTGGTCGGCTGGCGATGGAGCGCGCGAGTCGCGTGCGCGGACGAGGACTCGGAGGTAGCTATCTGACTTTAACAACCACAAGTACGATGATAAGAATCACGATCACGACGAGCGCGAGATACGCCCACCTAGCTCAGACCCTGCTTATTTCCGGCCATGGATGTTCCTTTCATAGTGTTTCGCTCTGGCTTTCCGGGAATTCCCGGATGAGCCACTCCGGGCTATCCAGACGTCCAAATCATTCTTCTTGCGACCCATATTCTCCTGCCTGCGATTGGTCTGATCCCGTTGCCCGCAGCGCGAGTAGGACGGCCGCCAGCGCCTCATCCCGCTCGGCCTCAAGCTCCACGAGGGTCTTACCGCGGACCTCGGCCTCGACCCCTGCAGCGAGGACGTCGGCGGTGTCGGGCGGAAAGGTCGTCCAGGTGGCGAGGTCCCGCAGCATCCCCTCCTTGGTGCCGGTGAGATGGGCGATGTGGCCCCGGATGCCGCCGGGGCCGCCGCCGAGGTGATAGATCAGGTGCGGCCCCATGACCGCCCAGCGCAGACCGGGGCCGTAGCGGACCGCTTTGTCCACGTCTTCGACGCTGGCCACGCCGGAGCGGACCAGTTCGATGGCTTCCCGCCACAAGGCGGCCGACATCCGGTTGGCGATGTAGCCGGGTATGTCCCCATTCACGATGACCGGCTCCTTGCCGACGCCGGCGTAGAAGGCCGCCGCCCGCTCGATCGCCGCCGGCTCGGTCAGTTCCCCGGGCGCCAACTCGACGAGCGGGACGAGATGCGGCGGATTGTAGGGATGGGCTGCCAGGGTGCGCCCGGGCAACCGGGCGTCGCGCTGGATGGCGCTTATCGAGAGCCCTGAGGAACTGGTGGCGATCAGCGCCTCGTCGGGCGCCTGCTCGCCGATCTCGGCGAAGACGCGGCGCTTGAGGTCGAGGTCGTCGCTGACGCACTCTTGCACGAGAAGGCCTCTTCGACGGCCTCCCCCAGGGTAGTGGCGACAGCCGCCAGCGAAGCCAGCCCCTGCTCGGCCGGCCCCGCCTCCGCGAGGCCTTTGGCCACCAGGAAGCGGGCCGCGGCGGTGGCGCGCTCGAGCGCGGCCGCCGCCGCTCCCTCCCGCATGTCATACAGCCGCACGGCGTAACCGTAGGCGGCGAACAGCCCGGCCCAACTCGCCCCGGTGTTGCCCGCACCGACGACGGCGATCTTCTCCGTGGTCCATGGCTCCCCCCTCGGCGCTGAGCGATTACTCATTCAGTCCTCTCCGGCGCTATTCTAGCTTCTGCAGCCTTCGCGCCGGCCTGCCGCCGGCGACGCCGGGCCTGCGCCCGACCACTTGACGACCAAGGAACCGCACATGGAATCGCCCCGCAAGGTCATCCTCGACTGCACACCGGAACCGATAGAGATCGACCTCGATCGGACCGCCGTCATCTGCATCGACATGCAGAACGCGTTCGTCCGCGAAGGCGGCATGTTCGATCTGGCCGGCTGGCCCACGGCCGGGGCGCGGGCTGTGATCGAGCCGGACCGCAAGATCATCGAAGCCGCCCGGGCGGCGGGCGTGAAGGTCGTCTTCGTCAAGATGAGCTTCAAGCCCGGCCTGACCAACGCGGGCGGTCCCGACTCACCCAGCTATCACAAAGAGATCGGCATGGTCCTCATGCGGGAGCACCCGGAGCTCATGGACAAGGCGATCGTCCAGGGCACGTGGGGCGAGGAGATCATCGACGAGTTGCGGCCGCTCCCCGAAGAGCCCGTGGTGCGCAAGCAGCGCTACAGCGGGTTCGTCGGCACGGACCTCGACCTGGTCCTCAAGACCCTGAACGTCCGGTACTGCGTGTTCATCGGCGGCGCGACGAACGTGTGCGTCGGCACCACGTTGATGGACGCGTACTCCCACGACTACTGGCCCATCCTGGTGAAGGACGCGGTGTTCACCCAGTGTCCGCCCGTGACCGTCGAGGCGATGCTGTGGAACGTCGAGAACCTTTTTGGGTGGGTCACCACCACAGACGCCTTTCTCGCCGCGCTGGCCCAATGAGAATCTTGATTCTTGTCTCTGACGACTCTGATATAGTCATTGTACGAACGTCTCTCGACTGACAAGGAAATCTCATGGATAGCAGCCAGATCAACGACCTTCGCACGACTCTGGATTTCCTGGCGGAGAGACCAGGCCAGCTGGTGTCCACCGACGTCGAGGTCGATCCCTACCTGGAGATCGCCGGCATCTACCGCAAGGTCGGCTCGGGCACTCCCACCGCCCCTCCCACCCAGATCGGCCCCGCCATGATGTTCAACAAGGTCAAGGGCTCCCACATGCGGGTGGTGGCCGGCATCCTGGCCAGCCGCGAACGCACCGCCCTCCTGCTCGGCAGCGAGCCTCGGCGCCTGGCCTTCGACCTCCTGGGCGCCCTTGGCAACGCCGTTCCCCCGGTAGTCGTGCCTGCCTCGCAGGCGCCCTGCCAGGAAGTGGTCATCAAGCCCCCGTTCGATCTGCGCACCGCCATCCCCCCCATCCAGAGCACCCCCAAGGATGCGGGCCCGTTCTTCAACCTGGGTCTGCTCCGCGGTGAGGATCCCGAGACGGGGGTATCCGACGTCACCATCCACCGGATGTGCGTCCAGGGCCCCGACAGGATCAGCGTGAGCATCAGCATCGGCCGGCATATCGGCGTCTTCCTGGAGAAGGCCTGGGCCATGGGCAAGCCGCTGCCGGTCTCGTGCAGCATCGGCCTCGACCCGGCCATCTACGTGGCCACCTCGTTCGAGGCGCCCACCACTCCACTCGGGTTCGACGAGCTCACCATCGCCGGCGGCCTTCGCGACCGGCCGGTGGAACTGGTCGACTGCGTAAGCCAGAACGCTAAGGCGATAGCGCGGGCCGAGATAGTCCTGGAGGGCGAGTTCCGGCCGAACGACCGGGCCGACGAGGACGCCGTCACCGGTTTGGGCTGGGCCATGCCCGAGTTCCCTGGGTACGTAGGCGCCGCTCAGACCGACCTCGCGATCATTCACCGTCACCGCCATCACCCACCGGTTGAACCCGATCTTGCAGATCCTCATAGGGCCCGGGGAAGAGCACGTCACCCTCACCGGCCTTCCGACGGAGACGAGCATCTACCGCCTCATCGAGGACGCGATTCCCGGCTTTCGTGCAGAACGTCTACTGCGCCTCGGCCGGGGGTGGCAAGTACCTGGCGATCCTCCAGGTGAAGAAGCGCCGGCCCAACGACGAGGGGATGCAGCGTCAGGCGGCACTGGTGGCCTTCACCGCCTTCGCCGAACTCAAGCACGTCATCCTCGTCGACGACGACGTGGATATCTACGACGCCGCCGACGTGATGTGGGCGATGACCACCCGCTACCAGGGCGACATCGACACCATCTTCATCCCCGGCGTGCGCGGCCACTCGCTCGACCCCTCCGGTACTCCAGAGTTCAACCAGTTGCTGCGGGGACCGGGCATCACCTGCAAGACGATCTTCGACTGCACCGTGCCCTGGGGACTGCAGGAGCGCTTCGAGCGTTCGCAGTTCCTGGACGTCGACCTGAAGAAGTACTTCAAGTAGAGCGGAGGGGCGAGATAGGTCCCCTTCCAGCTGCGCACAAAGGCCTGTGCGACTCTTCCCTGGGACCTATCTCGCCTCTCCACTTCATTAGGGTTGGCGCCATCTTCACACTTCTGTTGACAGGCCGCACCTTACTGTGATTTAATTCACGGTACGGACCCTAGCACTGCGAGTAGAAGATGGCGCCGACCGACAAGAAGGATCAAAAAGTCTCCCTCCACACCGTGGAGCGGCTGAGCGCGTACCGGCGAAAGCTCGAAGAGTTGAGCCTCGACGAGGTGGAATACATCCACTCCCATGAGCTCGCCGCGCTCGTCGGGGTCACTCCCGCCCAACTGCGGCGCGACCTCGCCAGTTTCGGCAGCTACGGCAACATCTCCCGCGGCTACGACGTTCGCCGCATGAGCCGCACCATCAGCCAGATCATCGGCACCGATCGCATCCAGAATGTGGCGCTGGTGGGCGTGGGAGACCTGGGCCGAGCCTTGCTTTCGTACCGCGGTTTCGAAGAGCGTGGCTTCCACATCGCCGCGGTCTTTGACGTGGATCCCGACAAGGTCGGAAGGGTGTTCGCCGGCCGCCGCTGCTACGGCCTGGAGAAACTGGAGACGGTTCTCGCCGACCTGCAGATCCGCATCCTCATCCTGACCGCCCGCCCTGAGGGCCTGCAGGACGTGGTCGATAGGGGCATCCGGGCCGGTGTTCGCTCGTTTCTCAATTTCGTCCCCAAGACCCTGAGCGTTCCGGAGGAATGCTTCGTCGAAAACATCGACATCTCCGCGAAGTTGGAGAAGTTGTCGTTCTTGAGTCGTAAGAAGGCGCAGATGGAGGTCAACGCATGATCGACCCGTCCTCTTTTTTTGACCAGTATTGTGAAGTAGTTCACTGTGAATTGCATCACCGGTATGGGCGGCGGATACGGCCGTTCCGGCGCCGGCCACAACCCAAGGAGGAGCGATGAGCGCCAAGAAGATCCTGTTGGTCGACGACGATAACGACCTGGTGGCGTCGATCGAAGCATTCCTGGGAGCGCGGGGATTCGTGGTCACGACCGCGGGCAACAGCAAGGAAGCATACAAACGGATCGTCGAGGATAAGCCCGACCTCATAGTGCTGGACGTGATGATGGACTACGACGAGGAGGGCATGGTTCTCGCCAGTGCTCTCAAGACCGACGGGCCCACCCGGGACATCCCCATCGTCATGCTCTCGGGCTTCAACGTTCAGAAGGACGTGCGCGAGAAAGTGCTGGCGTCCCTCATGGGACAGGACTGGCCCGCGGAGACCTTCATGCAGAAGCCGGTCCGGCTGGCCGAGCTGGCCGAAAGGATCGACACGCTACTGGCCCGGGCCGAAGAACGCCGCAGGCCCTGGCCCCTCGAGGAGGCTTGACCGTGCCCCGCGACCAACTGATACCGCTGCTGCAAGAGGTCCAGGCGAGAGAGGGCTTCCTTTCGCAGAAGGCCATGAGCGAGCTCGCCGCCGCGCTCGACACGCCGGTGGCGAGCGTCTACGGAGTGGCCACCTTCTACAACCAGTTCCGTTTCGCCCCTCTGGGCGAGCACGTGATCGAGCTCTGCCGGGGCACCGCCTGCCACGTCAAGCAGAGTCTCGCCCTACAACAACACCTTCAGCGCCGGCTGCGGCTGCGGCCGGACGGCAATTCCGCGGACAGACGCTTCACCGTCTTGTACGTGGCCTGCCTCGGCGCCTGCTCGATAGCTCCGGTCATCAAGCTCGACGGTGAGTTCTACGGTCACCTGACCATCGAGAAGCTCGACGCGCTTCTGGACTCGCTCGACCGGAGGACCGGCGAGCGGGCCGAGGAGGCGAGCGCGGCATGAACGGCAGCCTCCTCCTGGAACCGTGCTGCGCCCTCTGTGCGCACTCTCCCGGGCAGCCCTGTCCGGACCTGGTGGCCTGCATCACGGAAGGGCCGATATGCCATAGCGACGAGAGCTGCCGCTCGGTGCGCGGCTCCCGTCTGGAGCAGGTGCGCCGCGGCGGCGAGGGCAGCGTCCTCTTCGTGGGCGCGGGCACCTGCGGCCGGGCCAACGGGGCCATGCGGATCATGGAAAGAGCGCGGGCGTTCCTGGCCGAGCGCTCTCTGCCGGTGACCATCGTCGAAGTAGGCTGCGTGGGCTACTGCCAGCGGGAAGTGTTCGCCGACCTGCAACCGGCCGATGGCCCCCGCCTCTCCTATTGCGACCTCAGCCCGGAGAACGTCGGCGAGTTCCTCGATGAGGTCTTCGTCAAAGGCGAGCTGAAGAACCGCTTTCTCTACGGGCGCTACCCGGCCGCTGCGCGCCAGCGAGCCGCAGGACGGCGGCGCTGGCGGCCACGCGGTGGACGGCGGCGGCGCGGCGGCGGCGTCCGAGGGGCGCGACGGCCTCGAGGATGTCCCACTGGTCGCCGATACCCCGTTCTTCGCCCGGCAGACCCGGGTGGTGCTGGACAACTGCGGGATGATAGACCCAGCCTCCCTGGACGCGGCGCTGGCAGCCGGCGGCTTCGCCGCCGCGGCCCGCGCGCTCACCACCATGACGCCCAAAGAAGTGTGCGACATGGTGATCGACTCCGGGCTTCGCGGCCGGGGCGGGGCCGGCTTCCCGACGGGGCAGAAGTGGAAGATCGCCCTCGACGTACCGGCCGCCCAGAAGTACCTCATCTGCAACGCCGACGAGGGCGACCCGGGCGCGTTCATGGATCGCGCCGTGCTCGAGGGCGACCCCTTCCGGGTGATCGAGGGCATGCTGATCGCGGCGTACGCGATCGGCGCCTCCAAGGGCTACGTCTACTGCCGCGCGGAGTATCCCCTTGCCATCCGGCGCCTGCAGGACGCCATCAGCCAGTGCCGCAAGGCCGGCCTGCTCGGGCACCAACATCCTCGGCAGCCTGACCGATTTCGACATGACGATCAAACAGGGAGCCGGGGCTTTCGTCTGCGGAGAGGAGACGGCGATCCTGGCCAGCATCGAAGGCGGGCGCGGCATGCCTCGGCCGCGACCGCCGTATCCGGCAGTCGCCGGCCTGCACGGCAAACCGACCGTGCTCAACAACGTGGAGACCCTGGCCAACGTGCCCGGCATCCTTCGCAACGGGCCGGCCTGGTTCCGCGACCTCGGCATTGGGGACGCGGCCGGCACCAAGGTCTTCGCCCTCAGCGGCCGGGTGAAGAACACCGGCCTGGTGGAGGTACCGGTCGGCATCCCGCTGCGCGAAGTGGTGTACGACATCGGCGGCGGGGCGCCGGACGGCCACCAGATCAAGGCCGTGCAGATCGGGGGCCCCAGCGGCGGCTGCATCCCGGACGACCTGCTCGACGTGGCCACCGACTACGGCAAGCTCCAGGAGCTGGGCGCCATGATGGGCTCGGGCGGCATGGTGGTCATGGACGAGCGGACCTGCATGGTGGACGTCGCCAAGTACTTCATGGAGTTCATCCGCAACGAGTCCTGCGGCAAGTGCGCTCCCTGCCGGGAAGGCACCACCCGGATGCACGAGATCCTGGTGGCCCTCACCGAGCGGCCTGTCGGCGAACAGATCCGGCGGCTCGAGCGCTTCCGCGGCCTGCTTCACCTCGAGGAGCTGGCGGAGACGATCAAAGACACGTCCCTCTGCGGCCTGGGCCAGTCGGCCGCGAATCCGGTGCTCTCCACCCTCCGCTTCTTCCGGGACGAGTACGAGGCGCACATCATGGAGGACCGCTGCCCGGCCGGCGTGTGCCAGGGGCTCCGTACCTACCGGGTCGACAACGCGTCCTGCATCGGCTGCATGGCCTGCAAGAAGAACTGCCCGTCGGGAGCCATCGTCGGAGAGCGCAAGAACGCTCACTACATCGTCGTCGATCGCTGCCTCGGCTGCGGTGCCTGCATCGACGCCTGCCCGAAACATTCCATCTCCTTGGTCGCCTAGGACGAGTCAGACAAGAGGTCATCGTGAACATCACCATCAATGACAGGGTAGTCAAGTTCGATCCGGGAGAGACCGTGCTCCAGGCTGCCAAGCGGGCCGGCATCCGCATCCCCCATCTCTGCTCGCTCGATTGGGCTCCGTCCCCCTCCGCGTCCTGCCGCCTCTGCGTGGTGGAAGTCGAAGGCTCGCCCCGGCTGCAGACCAGTTGCACCCTGGCGGCGGCCGAAGGCATGGTCGTCCGCACCCACACCCCGCGCGTGCTCAAAGCCCGCCGCTCCATCGTGGAACTGATGGTCGCCAACCATCCCCAGGACTGCCTGGTGTGCGACCGGTCGGGGAGTTGCGAGCTGGCCGATCTGACCCGCGAGGTGGGCGCGCGGCCCAAGCAGTACGCCGGGATGAAGAAGGACCAGCATCTGGACATCTCCTCCCCGGCCATCTCCCGCGATCCCAACAAGTGCGTGCTGTGCGGAAGGTGCGTCACCATGTGCCACCAGGTCCAGGGGATCGGGGCCATCGACTTCACCGACCGGGGCTTCCGCACCCAGGTAGGGCCGGGCTTCTCCGCCGGCATCAACGTCTCCGGCTGCACCTACTGCGGCCAGTGCATCCGGGTCTGCCCCACCGGCGCGCTCATGGAGAGAAGCGCCGTGAACGATGTGGTGGCCGCCCTCAGCGACCCCAACACCGTGGTCGTCGCTCAGATCGCCCCGGCGGTCCCCGCCACTCTCGACCAGGAGCGGGCCCGCCACAAAGGCGTCTCCGTGATGCTCGAGCATCTGGCCGCGGCACTCAAGCGGATCGGTTTCGCCGCAGTCTTCGACACCGGGTTCGCCGCCGACCTCACCATCATGGAAGAGGCCACCGAGTTGGTCGACCGGGTGCAAAGCGGGGGCGTGCTGCCGATGTTCACGAGTTGCTCCCCTGCCTGGGTGCAATACGTGGAGCTACATCGGCCCGACCTGATTCCTCACCTTTCCACCTGCAAGTCGCCGCAACAGATGGCCGGAGCGCTGATCAAGCAGATCTACCCGAAGTACGCGGGACTGGGCGACAAGCGCCTGGTACTGGTGTCGCTCATGCCCTGCACCGCCAAGAAGTTCGAGGCCCAGGACCTGGGTGACGTGGACTACGTTCTGACCACGCGGGAGCTGTCCACTCTGTGGGGCCGCTTTGGGGTCGATTTCGCCGCCTTCGAAGAGCGCGCTCCGCTCGATCCCCCCTTTGCCGAGGCCACCGGCGCCGCCCGCCTCTTCGCGGGGACGGGCGGGGTCATGGAGGCCGCCGTCCGCACGGCAGCGACGTTGCTTGGAGGAGAGGCGCCCGCGGGACCGCTCACCGAGGCGCGGGGCCTTGATGGCTTCAAGTGCTTCACGGTCGAGGCGAACGGCGTGACGCTCAATCTCGGAGTGATCAACGGTCTCGGGCGGTTGCGGTCGACTTTGGACACCGCCCTCTCCGACATGCACTTCGTGGAGGTCATGTCCTGCCCCGGCGGCTGCGCCGGAGGCGGCGGCCAGCCCTACGACGGAGACATGCAGGACGTCCGCAAACGTATGCAGCGCATCTACGAGGCCGACCGGCGGGCCGAGACGCGGTATTCGCACGAGAACAAGAGCGTCGCCGAGCTCTACGAGGAGTACCTGGGCCAGCCCCTGAGCGAGGTCTCGCACCACCTGCTCCACCGGGAGTACGCGGACCGGAGCGCGGGAGCCGCCGCCGAGGCAGCCACCGCGGCCGGCGCCGGGGTGACCGAGCGGCGCGCGCAAGCGCGCGGCGGCCGACCGAGGCCGCCGCCTGATGGACGGCATCATCACCACCATCAAGCAGAACTGCCGGCGGTGCTACACCTGCGTGCGCGACTGCCCGGCCAAGGCCATCCGCATCGAGGACGGCCAGGCGTCGGTCGTGGCCGAGCGCTGCATAAGCTGCGGCAACTGCACCATGGTCTGCTCCCAGGACGCCAAGGCCTACGCGAGCGGAGTCGACGGAGCGCTTCGCCTGCTCGAGCAGGGGAGCGAGGTCCAGCGGGGCGGGCCGGTAGCCGCCTTGCTCGCGCCGTCCTTCCCCGTCGGCTTCTCGGTGCCGCCGGCTCAGGTCATCGGCGCCCTGCGCGAAGCCGGTTTCACCTACGTGATCGAGGTCGCCTACGGAGCCGACCTGGTCAACGACGCCTGCCACGACTACCTGGAGGAGAACCCCACCGGGCTTCACATCGCCAGCGCCTGCCCGGCGGTGGTGGAGTACGTGCGCAAGTACCACCCCGCTCTCACCGACCGCATCATGCCCATCGTGTCCCCCATGGTGGCCACTGCCCTCGCGGTCAAAGAGCGCTACGGCAGGCAGGTGCGCTGCGTCTTCATCGGGCCCTGCGTGGCCAAGAAGTCCGAGATCATCGATCCACAGGTGGCAAGCGTGGTCGACGACGTGCTGACCCTCCCCGAGCTCGAGAGGGTACTGGCCGCACGGGGCGTCGATCCGGCCCAGGCCGCGGCGGGCGACTTCGACCCGCCCCACGCCGGCAAGGCCCGCATCTACCCCATCCCGGGCGGTCTTTTCGACAGCGCGGGCATCGGCGATGGTCTGCTCGACCCGCGGCTGATCGTGGTGAGCGGCAAAGACGAGACTGTCGAGACCCTGGCCGGGATCCCGGATGGTCCTCCAGAGGACGAAGACAACGGGCTGTTGCTCGTCGAAGCGCTGATGTGCAGGGGCTGCTACGCCGGACCCGGGGTCGTGAGCAAGGAGCCGATCGTTGTGCGGCGGCGCCGAGTGGCCGAGTTCGCCTCCAACGCGGCCCGCCGCCAAGAGCACGGAAGCCTGCCTGCCTACGAAGGCGCGCAACGGCGGCCTCGACCTGTCTCGCACGTTCGCGCCGAGCGACCAGCGGACCGAGGAGCCGACTGAAGAAGAGATCCGCGAGATCCTCGCCCACACCAACAAGTTCTTCCTCGAGGACGAGCTGAACTGCGGCGCCTGCGGCTACCCGACCTGCCGGGCCAAGGCGGCGGCGGTGTATGCCGGCATGGCCGAAGAGGCCATGTGCCTGCCCTTCATCATCGACCAGGCCGAGCGGGTCTGCCACGAGCTGAACGTGCCCTGGAGCAACCTGCGCGACGTCCACCGCCACTTATCAACAGCGAGAAGCTGGCCTCGATGGGCCAGATGGCGGCCGGCGTCGCCCACGAGCTCAACAACCCGCTGAGCACCATCCTGCTCTACTCCCACATCCTCCAGCGCAAGCTCCAGGACCGCGACGACCTCGGCCACGACCTCAACCTCATGGCCGAGGAGTCGGAGCGCTGCAAGAAGATCATCGGCAACCTGCTCGACTTCGCCCGGCAGAGCCGGGTGCGGATCGAAACGGTCTCGGTGGAGGAACTCGTCGCTTCGTCGGCCGACGGAGCCTGGCCTGCAACCTTCCCGCCGGCCCGAACAGCCGGGTGGAACGTGGAGTCGAAGTGACGCCGGGTCTGCGGGCCGATCTCGACCGCGACCAGATGACCCAGGTGCTCGTCAACCTCATCAAGAACGGCGTCGAAGCCATGGAGGGCCGCCCCGGCGTGGTCCGGGTCTCGGCCGGCGAGGTCCCCGACACCGACCGCGTCCGCTTCAGCGTCTCCGACCAGGGGGCCGGCATCGCGGCCGGGGCCAAGGACAAGATATTCCAGCCCTTCTTCACCACCAAGAGCATCGGCAAGGGCACCGGCCTCGGCCTCCCCATCTCGTACGGCATCGTCAAGATGCACAACGGCAACATCTGGTTCGACTCCGAGCCTGGCGTCGGCACCACTTTCCACGTGGAGATCCCCATGACCCGCGCAGAGCGGCGAAAGGAGCCCAGATGAGCATCGGGCCTGGACCCGGTGGCCTGGACCATCCTGTTCGTGGACGACGACCGGGACTTCCTCGACGCGCAGGCCGCCTACTTCGGCAGTCGCGGCCACGCCGTCCACACGGTGGAGAGCGGCGAGGAGGCCCTGGACTTCTCGAGACCGCCGACTCCCGACATCATCTTCCTCGACCTGATGATGGAGCGCTACGACAGCGGCTTCCGGCTCGCCTACGAGATCCGCAAGCGCGAGCGCTCTGGCCAGATACCCCCATCGTCATGCTGAGCGGCGTGGCGAGGGAGACCGGCGAGCGCTTCGACCAAGAGGGCGCAGGGCCTGCTGTCCTGGTCCCAGCTGGACCGCTTCGTCGACAAGCCGGCCACCGGCAAGCAGCTGCTGGGCGTCGCCGAGGAACTGCTTGGCGCGACGAGGCCGGATCGCCGACGCAGGGACTGACCAGTCATGACCGCGCCGCGCGCATCCTGGTGGTCGACGACGAGTACGGCGTCCGTTCCGGCATCCGCCAGATCCTCGAGCTCGAAGGCTACGAGGTCGAGGAGGCGGCACCGGCGAGGAGGCTCTCGCCCTGCTCGGCACGCACGACTACGACGTGGCCCTGCTCGACTACCGGCTGCCCGACATCGACGGCCTGACCATCCTACAGACCATCAAGCGCAGAACGGCCTGCAGATCATGACCTGCATGATCACCGCCTACGCCGAACATCGACACTGGCCATCGCGGCCACCCGCCAGGGGGTCGACTTCTTCCTGCCCAAGCCGTTCCTGCCCGACGACCTGCTGGGCGTGGTCGAGACGCTGGTGCGGCACAAGCAGGCCCGCACCGAGGCCGAGCGGCTGCGCCGGGAGCACGAGGCCAGCCTGCTCGCGCTGGCGGAGGAGAAGACCCAGACCCACTCCCTCGTCTCGTCGCTGCGCGACGCCGTGCTGGTCGTCAACCGAGACGGCGACGTGGTGCTGGCCAACCGGGCCATGACGGCCCTCCTGGATGCGACCGAAGAGCAGGACGTGCTGCGCCGGCCGGCGGCGCGAACTGCTGCGGCGACGGTCCGCTTGCCCCCTGGCGGAGCCCCTGGCCGCCCCGCTCAAGGACCGGACCATCGGCCAGCTGTCCATCGGCGAGCGCAGCTACATGACCAGCATCGTCACCTTCCGCGCCGAAGACGGCGCCGCGCTGGGCCGCATCCTCACCCTGTCCGACATCTCCCAGATGCGGCGCCTGGCCATGGAGAAGGAGCGTTTCATCCGCACCATGGTCCACGAGCTCAAGTCCCCCCTGGGAGCGGTGCGCAGCATCATCGAGGTGGCCACCGACAAGAGCCTGGGCGACGACCTCGAGGCTTACCTGCCCATGCTGCGCCGGGCCGAGAACCGCATCGACGACCTGGTGCAGCTCATCGGCGACCTGCTCTCGCTCTCCCGGAGCGAGCAGGCCCAGGCTCACGGGCGAGCCCGAGCTGCTCGAGGTGGAGCCGGCGGTGAACGCGGCCCTCGGCGCTCCAGGCCGAGCGGCTCGCGGCCCGGGGCATCACCGCCCGCACGGAGCTCGAGCCCGGTCTGCCGCCGGTGCTTGTCCCGCCGACGACCTCGACATGATCCTCACCAACCTGGTGGGCAACGCCGTCAAGTACAACCGGGACGGCGGGAGCGTCGACGGTACGGGCCTGCCACGACGGCGAATGGGTCCGCATCGACGTCGAGGACACGGGCATCGGCATCGCCAAGGAGAACCTCGACCTGGTGCTTCACCGAGTTCTTCCGCGAGAAGCGCCCCGAGACCCGCGGCCTCGAGGGCAGCGGCCTGGGGCTGGCCATAGTCAAGCGCCTCACCGAGCGCGCCGGCGGACGAGCTGGAGCTGGCCAGCGAAGCAGGGCAAGGGCTCGACGTTCTCGGTGCTGCTGCCCGGGTAGCCTACTGCGGTAGCTCAGGGTTCACCCGCCCCGTAGGCCGAGCCGTCCCCGGACCGGTCCGCGGGCGCGGGCTCTTCTTCCGCCCCAGCCCCTTCATCCACTCGAAGCCCGGCCACCACCAGTTGGCCCGGCCCAGGTAGGCCATGACGGCGGGAAGCAGCGTCAGCCGGATGAGGACGGTGTCGACGATGATCGCCAGGGCGATCCCGAGGCCCAGCATCTTGGTCTGGCCGATGCTCGTGAAGGCGAAGGCCCCGGTGACGATGACCACGAGCAGCGCCGCGCTCACGATGATCCGCCCGGTCCTGATCAGACCCGTGGTGACGCTCTCCCGGTTGTCACGCGTCCGGTGCCAGCGCTCGTGCATGCGGGTGAGCATGAACACCGCGTAGTCCATGGTGATGCCGAAGAGTATGCACAGCATCACCACCCGGTATGACAGCGTCGATCGCCGCCGGTCGAGGTGAAGCGCAGGATCTTCTCGAAGACGGTGCCCTGGAAGAGCAGCACCAACCATGCCGTAGCTCATGGCGATGGTGAGCAGGTTCACCACGACGGCCAGCACCGGCAGCACCACGCTGCGCAGGAGCAGCGAGAACACGATCAGGCTCGTGACCACGACCCAGAGCGATCACCCACGGGAACCAGGTGTTCAGTTCCTGGAAGAAGTCGTAGCTGAAGGCCGATTCCCCGGCCACGTGCACCTGGTAGCCGGCGGGAAGGGCTGGAGTCCTGAGCGCCTTCGACGAGGTCCTGCGACGGCGCGTGGAATCGGAGCCGCCGGTCGGCGTGACACCCGAAGAGCACGGCCCCGGGCGCGACCGACGACTTGATGAGTTGCTTGAACTGCTCCAGTTGCGCGGCGGTGATCGTCTGGCCTCCGACCAAGGTCGATGCCCTCGGCGGGCACCACGAAGCCGTCGGGATCGTTGAGCAGCTTCTCGAACTGAGGCCAGAACGCTAGCGAGAGCGGTGGCGATCGCTCGCCCATGCCGTCGAGCGTGAAGGGGCTGAGGACCGAGGCCACCCCGGGAGTCGCGGCCAGCTGCTGACCATAGATGAAGAGGCCGGCGGCCCGCATCACGTCGATGCCGCCGCCGCCATCCCAAGTGAGCAGCACCGAGAGCGGGGAGAGCGCCTTCCGGTCGAACTCCTGGTCGAGGATGTCCAGGCCCTGCCGCGACTCCGCCTGGGGCGGCAATGTGCTGGCCGCGCTCATTTGGGTCTTCATGGTGGCGGCCGGCCAGGCAACAAGAGCTATGAGCACCAGCGCCACGAGGATCGAGACCCACGGCCTCCTCAGCAACACGTTCGCCCAGCGCCGCCACAACCGGCCTTCGTGGGCTTCGTGCAGCCTGATGACCGGGAGCCTGTCGACCCGATGGCCGAGCACACCCAGCAGGGCCGGCATGAAGGTGACCGACGCGGCCACCGAGAAGAACACCACCAGCGCGCCGCCGATGCCGAGCGAGCGCAGACCGGGCGAGGGGAAGAACACGAGGCCGACCACGCCGACCATGACCGCCACCCCGCTGTAGAAGACGGAGCGCCCGGCGCGGGCCGTCGTGACCACCACCGCCTCTTTGACAGTCGCCCCCTTGTGCAACTCCTCGCGGAAGCGCGACACCATGAAGAGCGCGTAGTCGATGGCTACCGCCAGCCCCAGCAGTGTGGCCGTGTTCATGGCGAAGATGGACATGCTGGTGACCCGCGCTATCAGGTACATGCCGCCCAGCGTGACCGTCACCGCCATGCCGCCGGTGACGACGGGCAGCGCCGCCGAGACCAGGCTGCCGAAGACGAAGATGAGAGCGATGAGCGCCACCGGCAGACCGTAGATCTCCACCTTCTGCAGGTCCCTGACGGAGAAGTCGGTAAGCTCCTCGTTGACCGCGGGCTCGCCGGTGACGTAGGTCTTGAGCTCGCCGCCGGCAAGCGCGGTCTTGATCTCCTGCATCCCCTTCTGCACCGTCTGCGAGGGCGCCGAGAAGTTGAGGACCGCGACGGAACTCGTGCCGTCCTTGGAGACCAGCAGATCGCTGCCCGTGCTCGCGTAGGTCTGGATGCTCTCCAGGTTAGGGATGTTCGCAGCGGTCAATCCGTCCAGAGCCCGCTGCTCCGCGGCCTTGAACTCCTCACTCGCGGCCTGAAGCTTGTCGCTCTGGAACACGACGAGCAGGTTGGTCTCGCCCTGCTTGAAGGTCTCCTGGATAAGCGCCGCCGACTGCTGAGATGGAGCGTGAGGATTGGCTGAAGCCGGCCGTGAGAGTGTCGGCGAGGAAGGGGGTAGCCGCGACGCTCACTCCGAACACCACTATCCAGAGGGCGATGACTATCCAGCGGAACCGGTAGCAGAAATTGCCTATGGCGTGAAACATCGACCTATCCTTGACGTGAAGCCCCTACCGCGGGGCCTTCAACAGAGCGACGTACGTTTCCAGATACGCGGCGGGGATCCGCCGATACCTCTTCCGCGACCTCGGTGAGGTCTATTCCCGCGACGGACACCATCCCATGCACGAGCGCCCAGGCGCCGAAGGCCATCTCGGGGGCCGAGCACAGGCCGTCGGGTTTGAAGACCCCCTCCTGGACCCCCTGCCGGAAGGTCTCGCCGATGAGCTGCGCCGCGCTCAGACCGAGAGCCTTCCCGCTCGAGGGCGGGAGATCGAGAGACGTGGACAGCATCATGCAGCGGAGGTCCATAGGGTTGTCGTGGGCGAACTCCATGTAGGCCAGCCCGAGTTCGATCACGCGGCGGTCGGGGGGAAGATCGGCGGGCACCCGGCGCAGGTAGGCATCGAGGCGTTCGAACGATTCCCCGAACAGACGAGGCGACGAGCGAATCCTTGTTGGGAAAGTAGGTGTAGAGCGCGGCCGGACTGAAGTCGGCCCGCCGGGCGACCTGACGAAGGCTGAGCCCCTCAGGGCCCACCTCGAGCAGCAATTCCCGGGCGGCGGAGAGTATCTCCACCCGAGTGGCGAGACGGCGGCGGTCACGCCGCGAGAGGCCAAGTGTCTCTTCCATTCGGGCTCCCATTCGCTGCGATCGCTGTTCCGAACACAACATGTTCAATAGAACGATGCGTGACATTCCGAACACCGTTCTGGCTTGTATGATACCCGTTCGCGCAAGAAAGGTTCCGCACCTCTGCGCCGTCTTTGTGGAAGCGCGGCGCGGTAAGATTCCCCAAGACCCGTCAGCAGCCGTAACCCGCGCCCCTTACAGGAGACCTCCATACCAGCGAAGTCCAAAAAGAGAGCCCGGAGAGCCACGAAGACCGGGGCGCTCAACAAGCCGCGGCAGGCCGGGCAGACCGGCGCCAGGACGCCGGCAAAGAGCAAGCGGCCGGGAACCGTCGTCGCTCTTCTGATACTGACCGCGATCCAGGCCCTAGGGGCTATCGCCGGAGGCATCGGATTGGTTCGAGATCCGATCGACAATATCGGCATGCCCCTCAGCATGCTTGAAGGGAGCCCCTTCAAGGACTACTTTGATTCCCGGGCTCATCCTGCTTGTCGTGGTAGGGCTGTTTGCTCTCCTCGTTCTCGCGGGGCTGCTGCGACGTGGAAACCCGCCTGGTGGCTCTCGCTCGCCTCGGGAGGCGGGCTGGTCATCTGGATCATCACCGAGGTCGCGCTGCTGGGGTACTTGTCCGGGTTCGGGCATTGGGATGCAGGTCGTCATGGGGATCCTCGGCCTGGCCATAGTCACTCTCACACTGCTCGCGCCTACCCGCCGTTATTTCGGGATAGGCCGCCAGCCGCTAAAGAAACCGCGCGTCGCGCGCCAAAAGAGTCAAAGGAGCCGTCATGAGCATCCAAGTAAGGGTGGACAACCGATGATCGCCGAGAAGTTCAACCCGGCTCAGGACGGGCGGCTGGAGGTCTGCGAAGGCCGGCCCGTAGTGCTGTCCACGCACGGCCTGACCAAAGACTTCAAGAATCTGCGGGCCGTCGACAATCTCGACATCTCCGTCTGCAGAGGCGACGTGTTCGGTTTCCTGGGCCCCAACGGGAGCGGGAAGACGACCACCATCCGCCTCATATTCGGCCTGATCTACCCCACGAGCGGGTACGCCCAGGTGCTCGACCACAAGGTGCCCGACGACCGGCTGAGCGCCCTGCGCCACCTGGGTGGGTTCGTCGACGATCCTATCTTCTACGGCAACATGACGGCCCGCCGCAACCTCCGGATGCTCGCGGAGATGAACGGCGAGGTGACCGAGGAGCGCATATCCGAAGTCCTCGAGATGGTGGGCCTATCGGACCGCACCAGCTCCAAGGTGGGCGGCTTCTCCCACGGAATGCGGCAGCGCCTCGGGATCGGCCTGGCTCTTATCCACAAGCCCGACGTGATCGTCCTCGACGAGCCTACGAGCGGCCTCGACCCGCAGGGCATGAAGGACGTCCGCGAACTCATCCGCCAACTCGGCACCGAGGGCGTGACCGTCTTCCTTTCCTCCCACCTGCTCCATGAAGTGGAGCTCGTCTGCAACCGGGCCGTCATCCTCAGCAAGGGCCGGGTCATCGTCCAGGGACCGGTGTCCGACCTGCATCCCGCCAGCCACGCCGTGAAGATCCTGACGGGCAACCAGGGACGCGCATTGGAGGTCATCCGGGCGATGGCGCCTCCAGGGGGTGTCCGCGAGGACGAGGGCTACATCGTGGTGGATTCCGGCGAGGGCTTCGTACCAGAGATAGTACGGAGATTGGTCGCAGGCGACGTGGACGTGCTGGCCGTCGTCCCAGCGCTCGAGCAGGGGCTGGAAGACATGTTCCTCGAGCTCACTTCGGGAGACATGGGCGCGGCTGCGGGAGGGACGCGATGAGCAGCATCCGGCGCGAGTTCGTCAAGACCCTCTTCCAAAAACGGACCTACATAGGCTGGGGCGGCCTGTTCATAATCCCCTTCCTCATCATGCTGGCGTTCCGCTTCTCGAACGGGGGGCCCGGCGGGGGCCAAGGGGGACCACCGGACGTGGGCGAGCTGATCTTCGGCCAGATACGCGACAACGGTCTGTATCTGATGGTGGCCGCCCTCATGGCCATGGCGACGTTCTTCCTGCCCCTCCTCGCCTCGATGTCGGGCAGTTACACCATCGCCGGCGAGGCCGAGAGCGGCACGCTACGCACCATGTTGATGCAGCCCGTCAGGCGCGGGGCCTTCCTGATGTCCAAGTGGTTCGTCGCCAACCTCTACGTAGCGATCTGCCTGCTCATCCTCGGCGTCGCGAGTTTGATAGCCGGGGGCGCCGTGTTCGGTCTGGGCCCGGTCAATCTTTTTACCGGCCAGGAGATCGGCGTCTGGCACGCGCTCGGTCTCACCGTGGCCTCCTACGCCTTTGTGTTTGTCGGCATGATGTGCGTCGTGTCGCTGGCCACACTCTTCTCCACGCTCACGAACTCGAGTCTGACGGCGGTCGCGGCTGCCCTCGTCCTGGTGATCATCATGGAGGCGTTGCAGGCGTTCTCGGTCTTCGACTTCTTGCAGCCCTACCTGTTCACGAGCAAGTTCAGCGAGTGGACCAACTTCCTCAGCTCCCCGGTCGATTGGACGCCGATCATCAAGGCCCTCATCAACTTCGCCGTGTGGATCGTCGGGACGACCGCGCTCGGGTATTGGAGGTTCAGGCGCAAAGACATCCTGTCGTAGCAGGCGGCTGAGAAATGACGCTTCGCCGAGGAGGTGCGCTGGGCACGCTCTTCAGGACCGAGGCAGCGGGTACTGTCAAGCCGGGGCACGTCCTCCTGGTCATGTCGATGACCAACTGGATGGCGGCTTTCCTGACCTCCTCCGTCAACATCGCGCTGCCGTACCTCAAGGAGGAGTTCCACCTCGGTCCGGTAGCCCTCGGATGGATCCCGCTCTGCTACATCCTGGCGGCTGCCGTCGTCTTGATGCCTTTCGGCCGGATCGCCGACACTGCCGGCCGCCGGCTGATCTTCGTCGCGGGCCTGTCGATCATGTTCGCCGGGACCGCCGCCGCCATCTTCGTCGACTCGTATGTGCTGCTTATCGTCTTCCGCGTCATGCAGGGGGTGGGAAGCGGCATGGTCTTCGCCAGCTCGACCGCGGCGGTGACCGTCGCGTACCCCCGCGCGCGCCGCGGCTTCGCGATGGGTGTCATGGCCATGGCGGCCTACGCCGGCCAAGCCATGGGCCCGCCCATCGGCGGCGTTATCGTCGACAACATCGGATGGCGCGGCCTCTTCGTGGTCGGCGCCTGCTACGGAGCCGTCAACCTCTTTCTCGATGCCTGGTTGTTGCGGCGGGCGGAGTGGAAGGAGTCGCGTTCGGCCCGCTTCGACTGGCAAGGATCTGTCGTCTATGGCCTGGCTCTATCGGCTTTTCTGTTGGGAACGGCATGGCTCCCGCTGGTCCGGGGCGTCGTGCTCGCCCTTGTCGGCATCGTCGGCCTGGCGGGCTTCGCATGGTGGGAATCCCGGGCCGAATCCCCCGTGTTCGATGTCAAGCTGTTTCGTCACAACCGGCTCTACGCCCTCTCCAATTTGACGGCTCTCATCAGCTATGCGTCCGCCTGGGCTATGACGTTCCTCATGAGCCTCTATTTGCAGTACATCCGGGGCCTCGATCCCCAGACCGCCGGACTGCTGCTCATCACCGGCGTCGCCCTGCAGACCGCGGTGTCGCCGTTTGGAGGCCGGCTGGCCGACCGGGTGCAACCGCGGTGGGTCGTTTCCGGCGGCATGAGCCTATGCGCGCTCGGTCTCGCGAGCCTGGCATTTCTGGGCTTCGATACGCCCTATTGGCAGATCCTGATCGCCCTCTGCGTGCTGGGCTTCGGCTACGCGTTCTTTTCGGGTCCCAACCAATCGGCCATCATGAGCAGCGTGGAGCGGAAAAACGTGGGGGTGGCGTCGGCGGGCGTCGGCACCATGCGCGTGGTGGGACAAGCCTTGAGCATCGCCCTGGCCACGCTTGTGGTGGCCGTGATCGTCGGCCGCCAGGAGTTCACTTCTGCAGACTACCCGAACCTGCTCACAGCCATCCGCGTGACCTTCGCGATCATGGCAGTGCTGGCCGCGTTGAGTGTTGTGGCCTCGCTGGCGACGGGGCGACGTGCCGGCCGGCCAGCGCCAGGCAGAGCCTGCGCCGCTCCCGGACACCTCCCCGTAGCGGCGCCGGCGGCGCCGCAGGCCGCTCCGGCGCAACCCGTGCCCCTACCAGATGGTCATCGAATCGAGGAACAGCTGCCGGAAGTCTTCGGCGTTCGCCGGGCGCGGCGACAGCTTGGTCACCCGGTGCTGCGGTAGCACCCCTTCGACCAGTGCCGGCACGTCATCGGGGGTGTAGCCGACGGCCCGGAGGCCGTTGGGCATGCCCACCTTCTTCATGATCTCGATGACGGCCTGGGCGAGGAGCTCTCCCGCGTCTTCCGGTCCGGCGCCTCGGGTGTCCGCCCCGATCAAGGCCGCGGCCTGCAGGCAAGCGCCCGGGTTGGCCGGCGCCATGAAGCGGAAAGCCGCCGGCGCTCCCAGGATCACCGCCATCCCGTGCGGGATCAGGGCGTGGTCGCTCAGATAGCCCTCGGGCCGGTAGTCGCGGACGAGTCCGGAGATGGGGTACGACATGCCGTGCGGAAGGGTGACCCCCGCGGACCCGAAGCCCACCCCGGCCATGGTGGAAGCGAGGATCATGTGGGTGCGAGCCTCGACGTCGTCCGGGTCTTCCATCGCCCGGATCACGTACTTGGAGCCGATCTCGGCGGCCTTGGCCGCCCAGATGCTGCTGATGGGGTTGGCGCCCTGGTAGGCGGGCCGGATGCGGGGACTCTCCGGAGCTTCCCGCTGCTCGAAAGGCAGCGCCGTGAGCGACTCGATGGCGTGAGAGAAGACGTCGAGCGCCGTGCAGGCGACGGCCATCCGGGGAAGGGTCCGGGTGTTGTCGGGATCGACGATGCCCAGCCGGGGCCGCAGCGCCCGATGGGAGATCCCGGTCTTGGCGTGCATCTCGGAGAGGTCGAAGATGGCGACGGCCGGTCGTCTCGCTGCCGGTGCCGGCGGTGGTGGGGATGGCGACCAGGGGCTTGAGTGGGCCCGGCACGGGCGTCGCCCTGCCGATAGGCGCGTTCACATATTCGAGGAAGTCGGCCGGGTAGGTGGAGTAGAGGTCCGCCACCTTCGCCGTGTCGATGGTGGAGCCTCCGCCGATAGCGACGTAGCCGTCGAACCTGCCGGCGCGCGAAGGCGATGGCCTCTTTGAGAGAGACGTCGTCCGGCTCCACGCGCACCTGGTCGTACACCACGGTATCGATGCCCTCGGCCTTAAGGGACACGAGGGCGATGGAAGCGGTCTCGCTCTCGGTGAGGTGCGGGTCGATGACGACCATCACCCGCTGGGCGCCGAGTGCCTTCACGTCGTAGCCCACCTCGCGCGTGGCGCCGCTGCCGAACTTGATGCTCGCGGCCTCTATCGTGAACACCGTCTCCAAGCTCAACGCAACCTCCGTTCCTAGATGAAGCGCTTCACCATCTGGTCGGTGACCGCATCCACGTTTCCCGGGGTCACGTTCAGCTCTCGCACCAATCGCTGCGCCCGGTCGTACCGCTGAGGATCGTCCAGGTCGGACATCCCCCGAACGAGGCCGGCGCGCCGGGCGATGCGGTAGAGCACCTGCGCGTCGGGCGCGAGCGCGAGGAAGGCCTTCACCTCGGCGGTCATCGCGTCCCGGTCGTCCGGCAGCTTCCCGCCGACGTCCTCAAACAGATTCAGGATGTGGTCGCTCACGACCGTGCTCGTGATCCCCTCCAGGCTCTCCAGGAACAGCAGGATCTCCTGGGCGGTCTCGATATCGCTCGCCTTCTCGAACCTGCCCTCAGCCACGTCCTCGGCAAGGACCAGATGGTCGGGTATGGCCAGGGTCCGGAGCCGGATGAAGTCCGGATCCACCTGGTTCATGAGGTCGGCCGTCTCCAGAGCGTTCTCCCGCCACAGCCGGCGGCCGCCCAGACCCGGCATGTAGTAGGCGGACAGCTGCATCCCGGCCGCCTTGATCTTCCTTCCGCCTTCGATCTGAAGAGCCTTGGTCACGCCTTTGTCCATGAAGCGAAGTATCTCGTCCGACCCGGTCTCGAACCCGATGTGGACCCGGTCCAGCCCGGCGACCCGCATCTTCGTCAGATCGTCGGGCTCGATGCGCGCCACCGTGCGCGAGCGGGCGTACGTGGTTATCCGCTCGATGCCGGGGAACCGCTCCTTGAGCAGGCTGAGGATGGCGATCATCTCCGCCGGGGGAACTGCGAGAGGATTCGCGTCCTGCAGGAAGACGGACTTCATCCCCGACCGGTACCAGTTCCAGGCGGCGCTCTCGGCCCCAGGGTCCAGAGGCGGGCCGGAGGGGATGGGCTGGCCAGAGACGGCCGCGGGTGCTGTCGCGTCTTGCGCCTGAGGGCGCCGCACGTCCCCGGGGGCGAAGGTCTCCACCCAGGCGGCCACTGCCTCTATGTCGGTGAGGACGTGGGCCAGCGGTCGCCGGCTGAAGTCGGTGTCCTTGTACACCGGGCAGAAGCGGCACCGATTCCAGGGACAGTTGCGGGTGACCCGGATGAGCAGGCTGCGCGCCTCGCTGGGCGGCCGGATGGGTCCTTGCTCGAATCCTCGGTAGTAGGCCTCGTCGGCAGACACACGCTCTCCCCGCTTCTTGTCTTCTCGGGGATTCTACCCGTTCGATGGCCGTCCAGCAGACTGCTGCCGGTCTACCAGTTCAGCAGGCCGTCCTTTTTGGAGCCCTGGGCGTGATGGTCAGCATTCCCGGCTGCCGCTCGTAGACGCGGACGAGGGCGGCCACCACCTCGGGGTCGAACTGCCAACCGCTCTCTCGCCGGATCTCGTCCAAGGCCACCGGGACGGAGTAGGGCTCTTTGTAGAGCCGAGTGTGGGTCATGGCATCGAAGGGCGTCGGCCACCGCTACGATTCGCGCCGCCATGGGTATATCGATGTGCGACAGGCCGTGAGGATAGCCGAGCCCGTCCCAGCGCTCGTGGTGGGTCAGGGCGATCTGCTCGGCGGTCTGCAGCACGTCGCTCTCGGCCCCGTGAAGCAGGTACGCGCCGAGCGACGTGTGCTCGCGCATCTGCTCGCGCTGTTCTTCGGTGTAGTTCCCCTCCAGCCGCACGACGTCGTCGGGGATACCCACGTTGCCGAGGTCGTGCAGCGGGGCGGCCCGCATGATGCGCCGCGTCTCCTCGGCGGGCAGCAGCAATTCCTGGGCGATCAGACCGCTCAGCCTGCCCACCCGGCTGGGATGTCCGCCGCTCGGGTCGTCCCTCAGCTCAGCCACCCGAGCAAGGCGCTCGAGCAGTTCCATGTGGCTTTCCTGCGATTCACGGGTGCGCCGGCGAAGCGATTCCTCGAGCACCTGTTTGGCCTCCCGCAGCCTCCGGCTGATGAAGCGGGTCTCGAGAAGGGAGTCGACGCGGACGAGGAATTCCTCGGTGTCCAGCGGCCTCCCCAGATACTCGTTCGCTCCCGCCTGTATGGCCCTGACCCGCGAGCTCGCGTCGGCCGCGGTCCCGATGGCCATCACCGGGAGGAAATCGTCGTGGTGGAATTGCTCGTGCAGGTGTTGCAGCAGAGCGAGGCCTTCCGGTTCGCGCCCGTCCGTGTCGAGCACGATGAGATCGAGGACCCTTTCTTCGAGCCAGGCGTTGAGGACGGCTGGGTCCGTGCAGGCGCGTACGCATCCGTAGCCTGCCTCCTCCAAAGTGCACACGAGGAAACGGAGGGCGTCGGCGTCGGCGTCGATGACAAGAATGCCCGCGTCGCTATAAGTGGTGTCGATCAAGAAACCTATCCCCGGTCCATGCTGATGCTTTCTCTATCGACAGCGGGCCACCCATTCTTAACCCGGGCATATCGCCCGGCCCTCGGCGCGCGGTAAGCTGATGCTGTTCGTAACAGCGAAACAGGGGGAACCATGAGTGACCAGGAGGCCGGCCCGGCCGCGGCCGTGCGTGCAGTGATGGAGCGTTACGTCGAGGCCGCCTTCAAGGCCGACGTGGACACCTTGAGAGACCTGTTCCACCCTGCGGCGGTCATGAGCGGCTACCTGGGCGACAACCTGCTCGCCGGATCGCCGGAGCCCTTCCTGGCCGACGTCGGCGGGCGGCCCTCCATGGAATCGACAGGCGCGCCCTACAAGACGGACATCCTCGACATCCATGCCTCGAGCCTGACGGCCAGCCTCCGGCTGGAGGAGACCGGCTTCTTCGGAGTAGCCAGCTTCGTCAACTACTTCCACCTCCTCAACGTCGATGGCGAGTGGAAGATCGTCAGCAAGACCTTCCAGTCGGTCTAACGACCCCGGCCAAGCCTGACCAGGAGCCCAAGATGAGTGAGCTTACGCCGCTATCCCGCGACCTCTCCGTCTTCAACAAGCTCGAGCTCGAGAAGCCGCCGGTGGGGGTGAAGTTCCTCTTCGGGAAGCCGGAAGGCATATCGCGCCTCGACCGGACCCTCGGCCTTTGCGAAATGGTGGCCGAGCCCACGCTGGTCTACCCTTACATTAGTGGAGCATCTTCGCCGCCCTCTGAATACTATGCCGGACCGATGATCGGATCGATCCAGGGCCCGTCCCTGCCGATCAACTTCCCGGCCTCGGGTGGTCCCCAGCTTCCGGGCTCGTACATGCGGACGGGGACCTTGTCCCCCAGGATGGGCTCCACGATGCGCCACGACGCCTCCACCCCGTCTTCTCTCGCGAACAACTCCTGGTTCCCGTACATCGCATCGGTGAGCAGACGCTGATACGGAGGCCGCAGGTCGCCCTGGCGGGAGGTGACCATGAGCTCCGCATCCCTGCCCACCATGTGATCTCCGGGCACCTTGACCCGCAGCCCGAGGGCTATCACCACGTCCGGGCTGATGCGGAGGCGCAGGTGCCCCGAGGAAAGGGGAACCCGCTCGCCGAAGGTCTCGCGAGGGGGCCGGCGCAGCTCGATGAACACCTCGGTCGCAGTGACGGCCATCTGCTTGCCGGCACGGACGTAGACGGGCACATCGGCCCAGCGCCAGTTGTCGATCATCAGCTTCATGGCGGCGTAGGTCTCCACCGTCGAGTCCGGGTCCACGCCCGGGGGCCGACCGGTAGCCGTTGTACTGGCCTCTCACGACGTGGCGGGCGTCGAGGGGCCGGACGGCCATGAGGACCCGGGCCTTCTCGTCCCGGTAGGCGTCGGGGATCCCGCCGCCCGGCGGGTCCATGGCGATCACGGCGAGGAGTTGCAGCAGGTGGTTCTGGATCACGTCGCGGATGGCGCCGGCCTCCTCGTAGAAGCCGCCCCGCTCCTTGACCCCGAAGTCCTCGGCCATGGTTATCTGGATGCTGCGCACGTGGTCGCGATTCCAGATGGGCTCGAGGAGCGGGTTGGCGAAGCGGGTGTAGGTGATGTTCTGCACGGGCTCCTTGCCCAGGAAGTGATCGATGCGGAAGATGGCGGATTCCGGATAGTGCCGGCGCAGGGTGTTGTTCAGCTCGCGGGCCGACTGGAGATCGCGGCCGAACGGTTTCTCGATCACCACCCGGGCGCTGAGGCTGCAGCCGGAGGAGGCGAGCGAGTTGGTCACCACCGGGAAGACGCTCGGAGGGATGGCCATGTAGAAGAGAGGAGAGCCGGTGCCCTGCAGCGCCTGGCACATCTTGTCGTAGGTCTCGGGCGCGCCGTAGTCACCCCGAACGTAGCGCAGCATGCTCGGCGAGCCTGGCAAAGACCGTCTCGTCGAAGTCGGCGTTCTTCTCCACCGCGTCCCTCGCCCGGGCCACGAGTTGGTCCATGCTCCAGTCGGAACGGGCCACTCCGATCACCGGCACCGACACGTCGCTCGTCCCGGAAGAGCCCATAGAGCGCCGGGAAGATCTCCTTGTGGACGAGGTCGCCGGTGACACCGAAAACGACGATCGCGTCAGACCGAGGCGCCTGCATCATCCCTCCTCTGCTGCCGCTTCCATGGCGCGGCGTTCATCGCGAGTAGCGAAGCAGCGTCCTCGTCGAGCAGCCACCAGAGCCTGCCGCTCGCGGGCCGGATCAGCCGTGCGGGCAGTTGCGCGGGGATCTGGATCGCCTTCGATGGCCTCTTTCACCACCGCGGCCTTGGCAGCGCCGCTCACCACAAAGAGCGCCAGCGCAGTCCGATTGATGAACGGAGCGGTCAGCGTGACCCGCCACAGCCTCTCCCCGGCGCCCGTCGTGGCCGCCGCCGGTGTCCGGGTCCTCGTATGCCGCCACCACCCAGCGCTTCTGCTCCTGCAGCAGCTTCGGACCCGGGGAAGAGCGAGGCTGTGTGGCCGTCGTCGCCCGATGCCGAGCAGGACGAGGTCGATACCGGCGTCCGGCGACGCCCCTGCCGACGGCGCGGCCCCATGGCCGCCGCCCGCGTCGGCCTCGACGCCCCGCCCCGCGGCGCCGCCCGGGCCGGCCCCGAAGAAGTCTCCCAGCAGCCCATCATAATCGTCAGCCGCCTGGCGGGCCTCAGCCTCGTCGCGCGCGGCTCCGGCGGAGCCCGCGGGGCCCTGCCCCGCGCATCTCATCGGATACACCTGCCCGGCGGGGATCGGCACGTGGTCGAGCAGGGCCAGGCGAGCCATCCGCTGGTTGCTGCGGGGGTCGGCCGGCTCTACACACCGCTCGTCTCCCCAGAAGACGTGCGTCGCGTCCCAAGGGACGAGTCCTGCGAACGGCGGTTTCGCGAGAAGCTCGATAGACGGGCCGCGGCGTGGCGCCGCCGGACAGCGCGATGGTGAAGCGGCCGGTCCTCTTCACCGCCCGCCGGGCCTCGGCCACGATGACGGCAGCCGCGGCGACGGACAGCGACTGGGCGTCAGGGAGCACTGCCACCGACGATCCGGTCGGGGTCGTGTCCATGAGCGGCCGCATCCTAGAACGACCAGTCGGTATGGAAGACGCCCTCCCGATCGACACGCCGGTATGTGTGGGCGCCGAAGTAGTCGCGCTGGGCCTGGATCAGATTCGTCGGTAGCCACTCGGCGAGATAGCCGTCCAGGTAGGCCAGGGACGTGAGAAGGCCCGGGACGGGTATCCTCGCAGCCATCCCTGCCCCAGCCGCCGCCTCGAGGGCGGAGCGCCTGGACACCACCTGCCCGCTGAGTTCAGGATCGAGCAGCAGATTCGGCAGATGCGGGCTGCCGCTCGAAGGCCGCCCGGATATCCCGGAGCAGAGCCGAGCGGATGATGCAGCCCCCTCGCCAGATCGAGGCGACATCGCGCAGCGCCAGGCCGTAGCCCTGAGTGGTGGACGCGCGCTGGAGCTGCGCGAAGCCCTGCACGTAGGTGATGATCATGCCGGCAAAGAGGGCATCGCGCACCGTGTCGACGGAGAGGCCGCCCCCCGCCTCTTCGCGCCCGGCCGCCAGGCCGTCCCCCGGCCCCCGCCTGCCCGAGAAGCTGCCGCGCCGCCGCCCGTTCGTCGTCCAGGGCCGACAGATTGCGCATGCTCACCGCGATGTCGATGTTCGGCACCGGCACGTGAAGGTCCATCGCGCTCTGAGAGGTCCACATGCCCGTGCCGAGCTGCCCGGCCTCGCCCAGTATCAGATCGACCAGGAAGCCCGGCGTCTTGTCGTCCCGCCGGCGGAAGATCGCCGCGGTTATCTCGAGCAGATACGATTCCAGTTCGCCGGCCTGCCAGTCGGCGTACACCGCGGCCAAGCGCTCGTTGTCGAGCCCCAGTCCCTGCTTGAGCAGGGCGTAGCTCTCGGCGATCAACTGCATCAGCCCGTACTCGATGCCGTTGTGCACCATCTTGACGTAGTGCCCGGCGGAGCCGGGGCCGAGGTAGGCGACGCAGGGAGCGCCATCCGCCTTGGCCGCGACCGCCTCGAAGATGGCCCGCACCGCGTCGTAAGCGTCGCGCGCGCCGCCCGGCATCATGCTCGGTCCGTGCCTGGCCCCGGACTCGCCCCCGGAGATGCCCACGCCCAGGTAGTCGATCCCTCGTGCGCCCAGTGCCGCCGACCGCCTCTCGGTGTCTTTGAAATGCGAGTTCCCGCCGTCGATGACGATGTCCCCGGCCTGCAGGAGCGGATCCAATCCGGCGAGCACCGCGTCCACTGCCTTCCCCGCGTCCACCATCATCATGACCCGGCGGGGCGGCTCGACCGCGGCGAGCAGTTCCTCCAGAGAGTAGCAGGGCCGCACCCGCTGGCCGGGCTGAAGGCCCGAGACGAACTCGTCGGTGACCGATGCGGTGCGGTTGAAGGCGGCGACGGCGAAACCTTTGTCCGCCATGTTCAGCACCAGGTTCCGGCCCATCGTCCCCAGGCCGATCATGGCTATGTCGTGGGGCTCAGCGTTCATTTCCACAGCTTAGCAAGGACGACGGTTTGACTTCCGGCGCTCGGGGTCATTCAATGGAGTAGGCAAGACCGCTCGAGGAGCTGCGAACTCGTCCACGGGAGGAAACATGACCAAGCCGCTGCCGACCCTGGTCGACGCGAACGGCACCCAGCTCTACTACGAACTGAGGGGCTCGGGCCCCGCCTTGCTTTTCATCCCAGGGGCCGAAGGCGACGCGGAGGAGTACGCCCGCGTGGCCGCACTGCTGCAGGACGAGTTCACCATCCTCTCTTACGACCGCCGAGGCTATTCGCGCAGCCCGCGGCCCGAAGGCTTCACGGGCACCACCGTGGAGGAGCAGGCCGACGACGCAGCCGCTCTCCTCGAGGCCACCGGTCTCGCCCCGGCCACGATCTGGGGCAACAGCTCAGGCGCCATCATCGGGCTCAGCCTGGTCCTCCGCCACCCGGAGGCCGTCGGCGGGGCCATGCTGCACGAGCCGCCGCTGTTCACGGGAATGACCGACTCGGGGCAGGTGCTCGCCTGGCTGAAGCAGGCTACCGCCAACGGCAAGGTACCCTTCTTGAGGACCCTCACCGGCGACATCATCTACGACGGTTTCTCCGAGGGATACAAGGAGCGGCTGGCAGCCGACCGCACCTGGATCGATATCGAGTTCGACAACTTCGAGTACTACCGGCCCTCCGACGAGGAGCTGGCCCGGGTGTCCACGCCGGTCAAGGTGCTCTGTGGGTCCGAGAGCCCGCCCTTCTTCATGGAGGCGGCCACCTGGCTGGCCGAGCGGCTGGGGACGAGCGTCGCGGTCATACCCGGCAACCACGGGGCGCACTACTCCATGCCGGACGAGGTGGCCAAGGCGATCAGAGACTTCACGGGAAAGGTCTAGCGAACATGGAAAGGCGAGCGATAAACCCGGGCGACTGGCAGGACCAGTTCGACTTCTCCCAGGCGATCGAGGTACGGGGCGCTGAACGGGTAGTCTACTGCGCCGGGCAGGTGTCGGTGGACGCAAACGGAGCGACCGTGCATCCCGGCGACATGGCCGCGCAGTTCCACCAGGCTCTGGATAACCTCGAGATCGTCCTCGGGAAGGCCGGCCTCAGACTGTCCGATATCGTCCGGCTGAACTACTACGTCACCGACGTGCCGGCCTTCCTGGAGGCGGTCCCCGGAGTGGGTGAGCGGCTCAAGGCCGCGTGGCTGCAAGCCGGCGTCCACCCTTCTGGGCATCAGCCGGCTGGCCGAGCCGGAGTGGATGATCGAGATCGAAGCGACGGCGGCCGGATAGGGGGATGACGGTGGGTCTCAAGGTCAACCTGTATCTTCTCGGGGAGGCGGACGGCCGCACCCACTACGTGGAGGAGCCGGTGGGCGACGACCAGCCCATGCTCGGTACCCTGTCGGTCGAGAGCACCGTGCTTCCCCAGCCCGCGCCCCCGGTGATCGAGGTGTCCGTGAGATACCGCGAGGCGGCGGGTGCGGCGACGCCCGTGGATCTGAGCCGGTTCGTCCCTCCCCCCGCGAGGCGCTCAAGGCCGGCGACAAGGTCACGATCGTCAAGGACCGCGTCTCGGGGATACGCTCTCCGCCCGAATGGTTGGAGCAGTACCTGGGCCGGACCGGGAGGATACTCTGGACGACCGCCGGCGGGGCCATGGTCAAGCTGGACAAGGGGGCAACCTGGTTCCCCTATTCCGAGCTCGAGCGCACCGACCAGCGGTGAGTCGCGCCGCGGCAGCGAGGCTACGCCAGGTAGTGGGAGACCAACTCGCCGAAGCCGGCGAACGATAGCGGCGCCCCCTCGACCCGGCCGAACCCGTACCGGACGAAGGCGAAGTCCACGCCCGCCTGTTCGGCGGACTCCCGATCACCCTGGGTATCGCCCACGTAGACGGCATGCTCCAGGCGGTGAGTCGCAGCCAGGTTCAGGAGCATTCCGGATTTAGCGATCCCCGATGAACCGTGGCAGTCCCAGCCGGTGAAGCGGTCCCGTAGGCCGGTGACCCGGAAGAATTCCTCCAGGTACCAGCCCGGACAGTTGCTCACCAGGAACAAGGGGTACCGCCCGTCAAGCCGGGACAGGCCGTCCGCGACGCCGTCGTAGAGCACTCCGGCCATGAGTTCGATGCCGGTCCGCTCCCTGGCCTCGAGCAACTCGAGCGTGGGCGCGGGGGCAGGGAACAACTCGGGAAGAAGGGTCTCCACGCACTGAGGGAACGGCCGGCCGGAGACCGAGCGGATGCCATCGATTGTCACCCGCCGGGACAGTCCCAGTTCATCGAGGGCCAGGTTCCAGCCGTAGGCAGAGGCGGCGGCCGCGTCCCAGAGGGTGCCGTCCAGGTCGAAGATGAGGGCGTCGGGGGTCATGGGCAGATTCTACCGCCCGAGCACGTGGCCGTGGCAGGTCTACTGGTACCACTCCGGCGCCTTCAGCCACCCCTCGAAGTCGGGCATGCTGTGAGAACAGAAGATCTCGGCCCCATACTGCGCCGCCACGTCCTTGATCTTCTGCAGGGACTCGGTGCCCTTGACCGGGTCGAGGTGGAAGCCGCCGATGACCATCATCTCCAGATTGCGCGGCGTCATGGCTGCGTCGCCGGTGAAGAGCATCGGCCGGCGCGAGGCGGCCCCGGCGCACCCTCGCCGCCGAACTCCACCAGCAGGCTGTAGTGGCCCGGCCGAATGCCCCGGGGTCTCGATCAGGTGCACGCCTTTGGCCACCTCCACGTCGCCCCGGACCAGTTCGTACTTGGGCGACGCTCCCCGGTCGCCATCGCCCTCGCTGCCGAGATCCATTCCATCGCGGGCCGCTCCCAGCGCCGGGTCGAAGCTGAGGTCGGAGTAGCTCATCCGCTCGAACAGCGCCGGCTTCTGGGCCTGCGCGTACTCGGCGGCGTGGCAGTAGACCAGCGCCCTGGGGAAGAACTCATGGCCGCCGCAGTGGTCGATGTGCAGGTGAGAGCTGAGGATGTGGGTCACGGCGGATGGCTTGATCCCGAGCTTGGCCAGCTGAGCGGGCAGGGTCTGGTCCGGGGTCTGAAGGGGCTGGTCCCCGGGGATGTAGGTCTGCATGTGGAGCAGATCGAAGCCCGTGTCGTAGACGAACAGGCCATCCTCATGGTCCACGAGCACCGAGTAGACGGGGAAGCGGATATCGCCGCTCGGGCCCCGGTTCCAGTAGACCTTGTAGCCGTCGATGGCGAGCGAGCCGCCGTCCAGCAGAGACACGCGAGTCGGTTTCACGGTCATACCTCCACTCCTAGCGCAGCCGCGTTCTTCTCGTAGAGCATCTCCTTCTCAGCATCCGAAAGACCCCGGCCTTCGAGGAAGGCCAGGCACTCGTCCATCTTCCCATACGGGTAGTCGCTGCCGAAGACCACGTGCTCCTTGCCCAGGTCGTTCCAGGAGCAGGCGAAGGCGCCGGGCAGATAGTTGCAGCTCGTCGACACCCACATGTTCTCGCGCAGGTACTCGCTCGGCTTGCGCTTGAGGGGGACGAAGGCGCCCGAGTCGGCCGCGACATGCGCGAAGTTGGCGGCGAAGTCGATGCGGTCGAGGATGAAGGGCAGCCCCTCCCCGTAGTGGCCGAGGACGACCTTGAGGTTCGGGTATGCGTCGAAGGCCCCGCTCAGCACCAGCCGGAACATGGCCAACGAGGTCTCCACCCCGAACCCAAAGCCGGGGCCCGCCAGAGCCAGCCCGTAGGTCCAGAACTCCTTGATCATCGGCACCGTGGGGTGCAGGTAGATGGGCACGTCCAGTTCGGCGCACTTCGCCAGGATGGGCCAATACTGTTTCTCGTCGATGTAGGAGTCGCCATAGTTACAGTGCGTCTTCCACCCCTTGAAGCCGAGCTCCTTGACGCAGCGCTCGAGTTCCTGGATGGCTTGTTCGGGTTGCTTGGGGCACAGGGCGGCGTAGCCGATGAAGCGGTCGGGATACCTGGCGATAGCGGCGGCCAGCTCGTCGTTGGCCTCCCGAGCGAGCTTCGTGGCCCACGACGGCTCAAGTTGCTCGATGCCCGGAGCGGTCAGGGACAGGACGGCCACGTCGACTCCCGCCGCATCCATGGCGGCGATCCGCCCCGCGCCGAGGTCGAGCAGTTTGTCGAGAAGGGCGTCCGGATAGGGCTCGGCGGCGTCGGCCTGGTAGTAGAGACGGCGGTTACCGGTGGCGGGGTCGTGGGCCAGCCGCGGGTAGCCGGGGTTTTCGGTGAGAGCATCCACCCAGCTTTGCGTCGCGAAATGGACCTCGAAATCGATCCTTTTCATCTGTGGCCTCCTGAATTCGGTCGCCGCTGACTCGAAGTACTTCTCTTTGAACCCGTGCTGTGTGTCAGATCTGACACACTTCATAGGCGGGGACAAGTCCCTGGGTAGTCATGCTGATGGCCGCCTCCTTGGCGCGCGCGACCGCCCGCCACCTGCCGACCGCCTCGCCGACCGCCTCGCCGCGCCGCTCACTGCTCGCCCTCCCATTTCTCGACTTGGACCAGGCAGGAGTTGGGCGCCATTCCCGTCGACGTCGGAGTGATGTAGCGCTTGGACGTCAAGGTGTTCACGCACCCGGCGCGCTCCGAGGAACGGCCGGGCTCACCCAGGGGCAGATAGTCGGAACAGCTTTCGTAGGAGTGCACCACGCCCGGCGCCAGGCGTTCGGTGACCTGGGCGGCGAGGATCACCGAGCCCCGGTCGTTGAAGGCCCGGATCAAGTCGCCGTCCGCGATGCCGCGGGCGGCCGCGTCGGCCGTGCTCAGCCGCATGATCCAGTAGTAGTGCCCATCCTCCTTGAGCACCCGGTGGTCCTTGACCTCGTTCATCCAGGTCTGCTTGCCGTCGCCCATGGTGTGGAAGGAGAAGCGCGGGTGCGGGGAGATCATCTGCAGCGGGTACTTCTCGACCAGCGCCGCGGTGCGGTGGCCCTCCCAGCTCTCCAGGTACTGCGGCCCCATGACCGGGCGCTCGGGATCGGCGCCGTCGGTCTTCTCGAAGCGGGTGAGGCTGGAGGAGACGAACTCGATCTTGCCCGACGTGGTCTGCAGACCCTTTGAGAGCGACCGTGTCGGCCGGGTGGGGGCCCCAGTCGGGCGTGTCGCGCACCCGGTCCTCCGCGAACCAGCGGAAGGCGGGAGTGGACGTCTTCTCCGGCCGGCCGGGGCGGCACCACGAAGTAGCCCTTCTTCTCGAACTCCTCCCAGGTGATGTGCTTGGGCAGGTCGGAGGCGGCGAAGGACTGCTTGACCCAGTCGTACTCGGTCTTGCCGCCGTCGGTGAAGATCGCCCAGATGCCGAGCCTCTTGGCCAGTTCGGCGAATATCTGGTAGTCGGACTTCGACTCGCCGAGCGGCTCGATGCACTTCTTCTGCAGCACGATCACCCGGTGGTTGCACATGGTGTAGGAGTCGGTCACGTAGCCCGAGCAGTTGGCCCACTCCGCGATGTCCCAGCGCTCCAGGTTGGTGCAGGCGGGCAGGATGATGTCGGCGAACCTGGTCTCGCCCTCGAACCAGACGTTCTGGTTGACGACGAAGGGGACGTCGCCCTCCCGGTAGGCCCGGGCCAGCCGGTTGCTTTCGGTCATGGTGCCCAGATAGGAGCCGCCATACCGGTAGTACATGCCGATGGGCGAGTATCCCGACGCCGGGTACTTGTAGAGCTTGAACTGGCTCTCGATGGAACTGCCGCAGAAGCCCTTGCCCCGCCACTCGAGGCTCTCTCCCATGAGGGCCTCGGGGATGCGCAGGCGGTCGACGGTCTGGCCCTCGGTGGAGTGGTGGGCGGTGCGAGTGGCGCCGCCGTTGCGGGAACATCCGGTAGACCCAGCGGAAGCCGGCGGCGGTGTTGTCCACGTCGCCGGAGATGCCGCCCTCGGCGTAGCCGTCCATGACGAAGGAGCAGTCGACCGGCGTGCCCGGTGGTCGTCGCCCAGATGTTGCTGCCCGGCTTGCCCATGCCCTGCATAGCCGCCAGGGCGACCATGGCGCGTGTCCATTCGTTCCCGGTGGCCGATCGGCAGGCGCCGCCCATGCCGTGGTTGCTGCCCGGCGCGAGCATCGTCCTTTTCGCGGCCCACTCGCGGGCGAGGGCCCGGATCTCCCGCGCTGGGCACGCCGGATTCGGCGCTCGGCCCACTCGGGCGTCTTGGGCGTGCCGTCCGGGACCCCAAGGACGTAGTCCTCCCACTGGTCGAAGCCCACCGTGCGGCCGGCCACGTACTCCTTGTCGTACGTGCCCTCGGTCAGCCACACGTAGGCGATGGCGAGAGCCACGGCCACGTCGGTGCCCGGGCGCGGAGCCAGCCACTTGTCGGCGACCAAGCCGGCGGTGTGGTTGAAGTAGGGATCGATAACGATCATTTTTACCCCGAGATCTTTGAGCCACTGCCGGCGGGGCGTGCTCTCAAAGGCGGCGTAGATGCCCCCGCAGGTGGCCTCAGGGTCGGCGGACCAGAAGACAACCATCTCGGTTGTTCTGGAGCGCGTCCTCCAGTAGGTCGTACTGCTCGGGCAGGCCCAGACGGTGGCTCTGGCCCCACATGTGCGTCGCGCCCCAGTGCCAGCCTTCCCAGCTATCGGGGTTGTGCTCGCCGTAGGTGAAGCCGACCAGGTTCATGAAGCGGAAATAGGTGCTGTGGCGGTAGCCTATGTTCCCCCACATGTGGTGGGAACTGGGCGTGCTGAGGATGGCTCCCGGGCCACATTCCCGTTTGACCCGCACGATCTCGGCGGCGACGATGTCGAGCGCCTCGTCCCAGGTGATCGGCTCGTAGCCGGAGACGCCGCGGTTCTGTGGTATTGCGGCCGCCCGGTCCGGTGGACCCCGGGGCACCGGTGGGGTCGAAGTCGACGCGCTTGAGCGGGGTGAGGATCCGCTTGGGCGAGTAGACCAGGGAGCGGTAGGCGACGGTGTAGGGGGAGTTGGTGGTCTTGCGCGGCGGGGTGAACGTGCGGCCTCGCGCCTCGATAGACCACGAGCCGGCGTCGCTGTCGTCGAACTCGATGGGCGTCATGCGGACGATGCGGCCGTCCTGGACGTCCACGAACAATGGCCCCCCGTTGGTGCAGGTGGTGAGTCTCCGGATCTCGCCTGCTGCCTGCGCCATCCGTACCGAGCCTCGCCATTCGCTCGCGACCTCCCCGGCTCGTCGCCGATGCGGCTCGGGCGCGCGCCGCCGAGCGCTAACAAGTGAGCGCTCACTCGCGATTCTACCGTCTCCGCGGGCGCCGGCGCTACGCCTTGCTGCCGCCGTCCGCGCGTTCCGGCAGGTCCCGGCGCCTTGACTCCGCTCGTCGTCGCCTGCTAGCTTGCAGGGAGTGAGACCTGCACGACGGCTCTCCCGAGGGGGTACACGTGGCACCGATCGAGTTCACCGACAACTACGAGGACCTGTCGACCGAGAGCGGCTACCAGTTCAAGTTCAACTGCGAACGCTGCGGCAACGGCTACATGTCCACCTGGAAGGCCAGCAAGGCCGGCATGGCCACCGGGCTGCTGCGCGGCGCCGGCAGCATGCTCGGCGGCTTCCTGGGAAGCGCTTCGAACGGCGCCGACCAGCTGCAGCGACCTGGTGCAGGGCCCGGCCCACGATTCCGCGCTCAAGGAGGCGGTGGCCGAGATCCGGCCGCTGTTCACCAGTGCAAGCGCTGCGGCCAGTGGGTGTGCGGGAGGTCTGCTGGAACAAGGAGCGGGGCTCTGTGCGTGGACTGCGCCCCGATGGCCCAGCGGGAGATCAGTTCCTGCAGGCGCAGATAACCATCGACCAGGCCGGAGAGAAGCTGCGGCAACAGGACCTCACCGAGGGACTGGACCTGAAGGCTGCGGCCGTGGTCATCTGCCCCTCCTGCGGCGTCGAGAACGACGGAGGCAAGTTCTGCGCCGAGTGCGGCGAGTCCCTGCTGCCCAAGACCGAGTGCCCCAAGTGCGGCACCAAGTTCAAGGCCGGTTCGAAGTTCTGCCCCGAGTGCGGCCTGAAGACGACGTGATGGCCGGCGGCCCTCGCATGATCGGCGCCGTTCGATGAGCCGCACCTGCCAGTTCGCGTTCGCGGGCCGGTCGGGACCGCGGAGTGGTCGTTCGACGAGGTCTCGCTCGTCGTCAGCGCCGGACGGCGGGCAGCCCCTTGGTGTTCCCGGTGCAGGAGACTGGCCGGGCGTCGCCGGGGACGGCTACACCCTGGAGCTGACGGTGCCGGGACCGCGGCCGCCCGCGGCGGCGACCGGCCGAGCCCTCGACCCGGAGCCGCCCTCGTCCGCGCCTGTCGCTGGCGAAGCTCGGCGCCGAAGGCCCCACCCTGCTCGACGCGCTCCGGCGCACGTGGCTGGTCGCCCGGGCCAAGGCCCTGCGGCTCGGCGGGTCGGGCGAGGGGAAGCCGTTCTCCGGGACGGTGGCCGGCATGGACGCGACCGGCCCGGCTGCGGTGCGGCGCGGCCCCGGGCAGCCGGGCGCTTCCGAGCCGTTCAGGGCGCTGCTCTTCGAAGACGTCATGGTGTTCGCCCGCGAAGGTCGCGACCTGGACCCGCTCTTCGTCGCGCTCACCGAGACGATCGACCTTCGACGAGAGCGCCTACGCCATCCGCGTCTCGGAGTGGCCGGGGCGCGAGATCGTCTTCTCCAAGTCGGGCAAGCAGACCCAGGATCTGCTCGACTCGCTCCGCGAGTACCGTGAAGTGCTGGCGAACGAAGCGGGACCGTCCTGGCCGCCTCCGTACCCGCGCTGCCAGCGGCCTACCGCGGGATCCTGGCCGGGGACTGGCCGCCCGGGCGGCTGCGCACCCTCCAAGAGCTGAACGCCATCTGCCCGGGGTTCGAACAGGCTTTCCGCGACACCTGGCTGGCCGGCTGCGTGCGCAAAGACGAGGGGCAGTTCCTGCTCGACTGGGCCGGGCCGGCCTCGTCCTGGCTGGGCAGCTCCCGGGAGACGACCGAGGCGGGCGAGGGGCTGCTCTGGCTTCTGGCCGGCAAGAACGGCGCCTGGTTCCTCGAGGCCCTGACCGGAGAGGACCGCGCCACCTATCACTTCGCCGGCGGCGACGAGATGCCGGCCCTGGTATCCAGGCTGCTGTGCGCTCCCCAGTTCTCCAAAGAAGCCCTCTACGGGCCGCCGGAGATGCTCACCGGAGAACGCGCCGATCTCGCCATAGCGGCTCAGTTTCTGGGCTTTCTCGTCGGGCCTGCGGGCCCGTTTCGAGGGCCGGGTGATCCACGCGAGCCCGGAAGGCTGGCGCAAGGACATGGAGGCTCTCGCCGCCAAGTGAGGGGAGGGGGACGGGCAATGCGCATATTCGCCGACCGTCGTCGACGCAGGACGGCTGCTTGCCGAGAGCCTCGCCGGGATACGAGCGCCGCGGCGACGTCATCGTCCTGGGACTGCCCCGGGGAGGGGTGGTGGTGGCCTTCGAGGTCGCCAAAGCGCTCGACGCGCCCCTCGACGTGTTCGTGGTCCGCAAGCTGGGAGTGCCGGGGCAGGAGGAGCTTGCTTTCGGCGCGATAGCAAGCGGTGGGGTGAGGGTCCTCAACCCCGATGTGGTCCAAGCGGTCGGATTGGACGAGGCCAAGATCGAAGCGATCACCGTCCGCGAACAAGTCGAATTGGAGCGCCGGGAACGCGCCTACCGGGGAGACTCCCCTCCTCTGGAGATGGCGGGCAAGACGGTCATCCTCGTGGACGACGGTTTGGCGACCGGGGCAAGCATGCGGACGGCTATCCGCGCGCTCGAAGCGCACCACCCAGGCTGGATCACCATGGCGGTGCCCACGGCGCCCCTCTCCACCTATCGGGACCTTGAGCGAGAGGTGGATGAGGCCGTCTGCGTGATGACGCCCGAGCCGTTCTTCGGCGTCGGTCAGTGGTATATCGACTTCTCCCAGACGTCCGACGACGAGGTGATCGCGCTTCTGCACGCGGCCGCGCGGAGAGCCGGACCGGCCAACGGCGCCCAGCGCTAGGTCTAGGTCGCGGGGACTCGCTTCGCCGGCGAAGACCAATGTAGAGCAGAAAGCTAGCCCAAGTGCTCCTCGTCGCCGGTGACGAAATAGCGCACCCGCTCGCCCATGTTGACGGCGTGATCGCCGATGCGCTCGAAGTAGCGGCCCACCATCGCCAGCCGTATGGCCGGTCCCACGCTGGCCTGGTCGTTCAGTTCGAGCAGCCTCTTTATGAGCTGCGCATGGAGTTCGTCGATCCGGTCGTCCTCACGGGCAAGGTCGGCCGCCAGCGTCTCGTCTTTGGCCGCCCAGGCGTCGATCGCCTTGCCGACAAGGTGTCCCGCTGCCTGACCGAGGTCGGCGACGAGAGCGTGGATAGCCTTGGGCCCCGGCTCGCAGAAGTCCTCCAGTTGCACCAGCTTCGCGATGTTGTAGGCCAGGTCACCCACCCGCTCCAGGTCGTTGACGACGCGCAGGATCGCGACGATCAGCCGCAGATCCCCGGCGACGGGCGCCTGCTGGGCGAGAAGAGCGAGCGACCGCTTCTCGATGTCCAGGAACATCCGGTCGATCTCGTCGTCTCCTTCCCGCACTTTCTGGGCGAGCGCCCGGTCGCACTCGACCAACGCCCTCGTCGCGTCCCGGGTGCTGCGCTCGACGACCGCGCCCATGGCCACGATCTCCTGGTCGATAGCCTCCAGTTCTTTGTGAAACGCCTCTCTCATCGATCTGACCTCCCCGTTCCGGTCCGCCTATCCAAAGCGGCCCGAAACATAGTCTTCCGTACGTTTGTCGCGCGGCTTGGTGAAGATCTGGCCGGTCTCGCCGAACTCCACCAGGATCCCCCAGCGCGCGGATGTCGCCTCGTCCACCTCGGTATAGAGAAAAGCGGTCTCGTCCGAGACCCGCGCGGCCTGCTGCATATTGTGAGTCACGATGATGATCGAATAGTCCTGCTTGAGTTCCTGCATCAGGTCCTCTATGCGCACCGTGGCGATGGGGTCCAGAGCCGAGGCGGGCTCGTCCATGAGTATCACGTCCGGCTCCACCGCGATCGCCCGCGCTATGCAGAGTCGCTGCTGCTGTCCGCCGGAGAGATCGAGGGCGCTCTTTTTGAGCTTGCCCTTCACCTCGTCCCAGAGGGCGGCCCGGCGCAGCGAGCGCTCCACCAGTTCGTCCATGTCGCCCTTGTATCCGTTGATCTTCGCTCCGAACGCGACGTTGTCGTAGATCGACTTGGGGAAGGGATTGGGGCGCTGAAAGACCATGCCGATATGCCGGCGGACCATGACAGGGTCGACGCCCGGACCGTAGATGTCTTCGCCGTGGTACAAGACCTGGCCGGATACCCTAGCGCTGGGAATGAGCTCGTTCATCCGGTTGAAGCAGCGGATGAGCGTGCTCTTGCCGCAGCCGGAGGGGCCGATGATCGCGGTGATCTTCTTTGGCCGGATGTCCATGGTGACGTCCTTGAGAGCCAGGTTGCTGCCGTAGTGCATGTTGAGGTCCCGCACGCTGAAGACAGGGCTCTCGTTCATCGGGACAATCGGCTCCTTGAGGTGATGACCCTGGCCAGCACGGTCAGGACCAGGATGATGATGATGAGTTCGAGCGCTCCCGCCCATGCCCGCGCCTGTCCGGCGGCGAAGGGGTTGCGGGCCCCGTCGAAGATGGCCAGGGAGAGCGCCTGGATGGGCTCACCCCACAGCTTGGCCGTCAGTTGGATCGAGCCCAGGGCAGTGAGAAGCAAGGGCGCGGTCTCGCCGGCCGCGCGGGCGATGGCGAGCATGACTCCGGTGGTGATGCCGGGAGCGGCGGACGGGATGATCGACCTTGGTGACCGTCTGCCACTTGGCGGCCCCGAGGCCGTAGCTGGCGTCCTTCAACTCCGAGGGGACCAGCTTGAGCATCTCTTCGGTCGAGCGCAGGACGATGGGCATCATGATGATGGCGAGGGCGACGGCGCCCATGAGGGCACTGAACCCGAAGTTCACCACCATCGCGGTATACACGAACAGCCCGACGAAGATCGAGGGGACGCCGGTCATGACGTCGGCGAAGAAGCGGATGAGCTTGGCCAGCCAGTTGCCCTTGCCGTACTCCACCAGATAGACGGCCCCGAGGATGCCGAGCGGCACGGAGACGACGGCGGCGACACCCACCATGATGGCGGTACCGATGAGCCCGTTCAGGAAGCCGCCTCCCGACCGGCGAAGGCTGAAGGGCTGGGAACTGGTGAGGAACTCCCAGTTCATCGTCTGGAAGCCCTTGAGCACAATGTAGACGAGGATCATGCCCACCGTCATGAGAACGAACAACGTGGCGAGAACGATGAGGGCCATGTTGCGCCGGTTCCTCCAGACCCGGCGCCGGGCCGGCCGGCAATCGCGCAGTGACACGCCCGGCCCCACTCTGCCCTCAGGCCAGCGATCGACCACGCTCATATGCGGTTGAACCTCCACACGATGGCGCGGGCGGCCATGTTGATGATGACGGTCATGACAAAGAGGACCACGCCGATCCCGACCAGCGCCCGTATGTGCTCTCCCGTGGCTTCGGAGAAGGTGTTGGCGATGACCGCCGCCATGCTGTAGCCGGGACGTACGACCGAGGCGTCAACCTTGGCCACCGACCCGACAAGCAGTGCCACGGCGATCGTCTCGCCCAGCGCCCTTCCCAGACCCAGCATGGTAGCCCCCACGATCCCCGCCCGGCTCCTTGGCAGGACGGCCGCGCGGATCATCTCCCACCGGGTGGCCCCCAGAGCGAAGGCCGCGTGACGGTCCGCGGTGGGAACCGTGGCGAGGACTTCCCGGGTGAGCGCGGTGATTATCGGGGTGATCATGATGGCGAGAATGATGCCTGCCCCGAAGTAGGAAAGGCCGGACGCCGGCCCCTTGAAGATGGGGATCCAACCCAGATACATGGCAAGGAAATCGGCCACCGGCTGCAGGAAGAGCGGAAGCAGCACGAAGACGCCCCACAAGCCGTAGATGACGCTGGGGACCGCCGCGAGCAGATCCACCGCGTAGGTAAGGGGGCTCCGCACGCGCTTCGGCGCGTATTCGGTGGAGAAGAGGGCCACTCCGATGCTGAGCGGCACGGCGATGACCAGGGCGATCACCGAGGTGACGACTGTCCCGTAGATGAAGGACAGCGCCCCGAAGTGCCCCTGGTTGGGATCCCAGTCGGTGCTGGTGACGAACGAGATGCCCTGCGAGCTGAAGACCGGCAGGGCCGTACCCGTGGTCGAGATGACCATATAGGCCAGCACCAGGAGCACCAGCACGCCGCAGAGAGCGGCGAGAGTGGCGAAGAGGGGGTCGGCCCAGCGGCCGACCCCCGTGCGCCGCCAGGCCCCCGGTGCGGGGGCCCTGGCGGCCGCCCGACTTGGCAAGGGAGGCGCTCGGAGGCTGTGCTAGTTGCCGATCGCATCTACCTTGGCCAGGGCCAGGGCTTTCAGGTCGTCGGGCAGGGGAGCGTAGCCGAGGTCCTGGGCGATGGCAGTGCCGTCGTTGAGTGACCAGGTGAGCCAGGCTTTGAGGGCCGCGACTTTGGCCGGGTCGGTCATCTTGTCGTAGGCGAGGATCCAGGTGGCGCCCACGATGGGGTAGGCATCGGCGTTGGGGCTGTTGGCCACCGAGAAGCGCAGGTCTTCCGGGAACTGGGCGCCCTTGGCCGCCGCCGAGGTGGACTCGAGGCTGGGGACGATGAAGTTGCCGGCCTGGTTCTTGAGCGAAGCCATGGTCAGCTTCGACTCGATGGCGTAGGAGAGTTCGACGTAGCCGATGGAGCCTTGCTGCTGCTGGACGACCGCGGCCACCCCGTCGTTACCTTGGCCACCAACACCGGCGGGCCACTGCACTTCCTTGCCTTTGCCGACTTTGTCGGCCCAGCCCTGGTTCACGCTGGTCAGGTAGCCCGTGAAGATGTTGGTGGTGCCGGAGGAGTCGGAGCGGTGCACCACCTGGATGGCCTTGTCCGGCAGCGTCACGTCCGGCGTTGAGAGCGGCGATCTTGGGATCGTTCCAGTTGGTGATCTCGCCCAGGAAGATGGCGGCCAGGGTGTCGGAGTCGAGCTTCAGTTCCTTGGCGTCCGGCAGGTTGTAGGCGAGGACGACCGAACCGAAGACGGTGGGGATGTGCAGCACTTTGGCGCCGCTCGCGGTCTCGGCGGCGGCGATCTGCTCGTCGGTCATGGGCGCGTCGGAGGCGCCGAAGTCCACCGTCATCTTGGTGAACTGCTCGATACCGCCGCCGGAGCCGATGCCCTGGTAGTTGATCTTGACGTCGGGATTGGCGGCCTGGAACTCACCGATCCACTCGATGTAGAGCGGCTTGGGGAAGGTGGCGCCGGCGCCGTTGAGGGAAGCGGAGAGGTCGCCGGCCGACGTTCCGGTGCCGGCCGCCGTGGTGGCGGTGCCGCCGGCGCTGGTAGTACTGCCGCCCGCGCTGGGTAGTTCGCTGCTGCCACACCCGGCCGCCACCACACCGAGAGTCGCGATCACGATCAGCAGCCACTGCCAGGACGGCGACCAGGCCGGTGCGCTTGCTTTTCGAAGTCATCCCTGTCTTCCTCGCTTTCACTTCTTTTGACTTTCTTCTTGGCCTGTTCGTGGTTCCGGTGCGAAGGGTAGCCGCAGGGGCGAGGACCGTTGTTAACGCTGGGTTAAAGCGGGTTAATTCTCTGCGGCCCCTGGTGCTGCTATTGTTGGGGCGCTGCGGCCGGGCTGCCGCAAAGGACGTCGCAGGCGAGGGGCGATGGCTGAGCCGGACAAGAAGTGCATCCTGCTGGTCGAGGACGATCCGACCATCTCCGACCTGGTCGCCTACAACCTGAGGCGGGCCGGCTACGACGTGCTTCAGGAGCACAACGGCCGGGCCGGTCTGCAGACAGCGCTCGCCCGATCGGTCGACCTGGTCCTGATGGACCTCATGCTTCCCGGTCTCGACGGCATGGCCGCGAGCCGGGAGATCGTCCGGCGCAAAGCCGGCCCTCCCCATCATCATGCTCACCGCGCGCAGCGAGCGCGAGACCATGCTCGAGGGCTTCGACGTGGGCGCCGACGACTACATCACCAAGCCCTTCGACCTCGACGTGCTTGCTGGCCCGCATCCAGGCGCGCCTGCGGCGAGCCCCCGCCGGTATCGCCGGTCGGCGCCGGCGCAGCCGGGCAGGCGGCCCTGGCGGAGGGAGCCTCGGCACCGGCGACCTGATCCTCGACCGCGACGCCCATACGCGCGTCGGACCCCAGGGAGAGGTGACCCTCAATCCCAAAGAGCACGACCTGCTCGAACTCCTGCTCTCCCGCCCCGGACACCTGTTCCCCCGCGAGGAGATCGTCGAGCGGGTGTGGCATCAACGCTACGCACCGGCGTCACGCAGCCTGGACGTTCACATCCGCCGCCTGCGCGCCAAGCTCGAGCGAGTCGGAGCGGGCGTCGAGCTGCAGACGGTGCGGGGCGTCGGCTACCGGCTGGCGCCCGTCACCGAGCGCCGGACAGACCGCCTCCCGGCCCTGAGGAGTCGAGTCATGCGCCTGCGCTACAAGCTGCCCATAGCCTTCGCCCTCACCACCCTGGTCTTCGCCGGGATCGTCGCACTGGTCGCGGCGCTTGCTGCTGCGGGGCGTGTACCTCGACCGGCTCGAGAGCGACATGTCGCTGCAGGCCCGCCAGTTCGCCGCGGTCCTCGAGCAGGAGGCCTCTGCCTCGGTGGGAGGCGACGCCGCCTATCTGCAGGCGCTCACCGACAAGGCCGGCGACGCCGGCGACCTCCGCCTTACCCTCATCGCCCATGACGGCACGGTGCTGGCCGACTCTCAGGTCGACCCCGCCACCCTCGACAACCACGCCAACCGCCCCGAGGTGGCCCAGGCGCTCGCCGGCCACGAGGGCCGGGCGCGACGGCAGTCGGCCACTCTGAAGCAAGAGGAGGTCTATGTCGCCATCCCGCTCCCCGGGAGCGAGGCCTCCTGGTCCGAGGGGGTGGTGCGGACGGCCTTGCCCGCCAGCCGCGTCGACGCCATGGTGGCGGCTTCCTGGCGGGTGCCGCTCATCGTATGGGCGATCCTGCTCCTGCCCACCCTCGCCGTCTCCTACCTCCTCACCCGGTCGATCACCCGGCCGGTGCAACGGCTCGAGGAGATGACCGGACGGGTCGCCGCGGGCGATCTCGGCTACCGGACCAGCGTCCGCCGTAACGACGAACTGGGCGACCTGGCCGGGTCGCTCAACGACATGGCCTCGCAACTGGAGACCCAGGTGGACCAGCTTGGCCACCGAGAAGGAGCGATCTGCCCAGGTGCTGACCGCCATGAGTGAAGGCGTCATAGTCTAGATGCCGATGGCCGTCTGGTTCGCGCCAACCCGGCCGCGGGACGCATCCTGCAGGCCTCTCTCGAGGACGCTGAGGGCATGCCCTTGGTCGTGGCCGCTCGGGCCTTCCCCGCGCGTGCGCTCGCAGAGAAGTCGCGCGAGGCCGGCGGCCCCATCGCAGAGATCGTCGAATTGCCGGGCCAGCGATTCGCTGGCCGTCGAGGTGATCCCTCTGCATGAGGCTGAAGGCGCTGACGGCCGGCCGGGCCAGACCCTCTTCGTCATCCGCGACGAGACCGCCCGCCTTGCCATCGACCGCATCCGGCGCGACTTCGCCACCAACGTCTCCCACGAACTCAAGACCCCGCTGGCCGGGCTCTCGCTTCTCGCCGATACCCTGAAGCACGCCCTCCACGAGGATCCCGGAGCAGGCGGCGGTGTTCGTCGATCGGCTGGCGGCCGAGATCGGCCGTCTGACCGATCTGACGAACGACCTGCTGACCCTTTCCCGGCTGGAGGAACCGGATGGCGAGGTTGAGAACGCCTTCGTCCGCCACCGACCTCGGGCGCTTGGCTGAGGAGACTGTGGCCGAACTGCTGCCCGCTCGCGGAGGCGAAGAACCAGGAGGTGGCCGTCGACGTCGCGCCCGGGCGCGAGCGTCCTGGGAGACGAGGTCGCGCTCCGCACGCTGATGCGAAACCTCCTCGACAACGCCATCCGCTACACGGAGCCCGGGGGCCACATCGCGGTGAGGGTCCGGACCGAGACCGGCAGCGAACGGGCGGCGATCGGTCGTGCTCGCGGTCCAGGACGACGGCGTGGGCATCCCGGCGGCCGAGCAACGCCGCATCTTCGAGACGCTTCTACCGGGTCGACAAGGCGCGGTCGCGCGAGACCGGCGGGACCGGCCTCGGGCCTGAGCATCGTGCGCCACGTGGCCGAGCGCCACGGCGGCCAGGTGGAGGTCGCGAGCACGCTCGGGTCGGGTTCCACCTTCACGGTCCGGCTACCGGCCGCCGAGTAGCAGCTCGACTCCGCCTCGTCCTCCAGATCAGTAGCGCGGCGACCCCGACGATGATAACGGCATAGAGGACCGGATAGAACCAGCCGGGCTGCGTCGCCGTGAGGGAGCGGGGGCGCAGGTAGTATTCGGCCACCCGGAAGACGGTGAAGCCCAGGGCGAAAACGAGAAAGGGCACTCCGGCGGCGACGCGCGAAGCGCCCCGCTCCGGAAGCGAGCGACGCCCGCAGCATCAACCACACGGCGAGACCGCCGAATACGAGGGCGGCGATCATCTCGTAGATCTGGGTGGGATGGACCGGGCGGACGAGGCCGGTGAACCCCAGGAGCCCGTTCTGCCCCGAGACGAGCTGCTAGTTCCACGCGGGGCTCCCGCTCGGGAACGTGACTCCCCAGGGCAGAGACGTCACGGTGCCGAAGCAACAGCCTCGAGAAAGCAGCCGGTCCGCATGAGCACGATGCCGACCACCATGGCTGGGACGGCGCTGTCGGCGAGCCTCCACAGCGGAAGGCGGAGTGCCCACGACAGCAGCGCCCCGGCCGCGAGGGCCAGGATCAACCCGCCGTAGAGCGAGAAGCCGCGAAACTGGAAGCCGAAGATCTGGGCCGGGTCGGCGGCGTAGACCCCCCAGTTGGTCGCCATGTCGAGAAGCCGGGCGCCCGCGATCCCGACGACGAGCGCCCCGCCGATACAGCAGAAGAGCCCGCCGCCACGACAGGCCTCGGCGCCAGGCGATCACCGTGCCGAGCGCAAGCGCCACCACCCACGCGAGGACGTAGAAGGTGCTGTAGGCCCCGAGCACTACCTCGGTGCCGCCCAGGTGAAAGTTCAGCAGTACGGGGTGCATGGTGTCTGCAACGGTATGGGAAGGGACACCGCCGTGTCAATTCCGGCGCGGTCCGCGGGCGCACATCGTGGAGAGCTACGCCTACCGGCGTGCCTCGTACTATGATGGCGCAAGGTCTGCGTGGAGACCGCAACGCGTCGAGAGGAGAGGGTCGTGGGCGAATCGTTCGAGTTCAAGGGTCCGGTGAACGAGTCCGGAGAGCGGGTCATCGTCCGCGACATGTGTTTCATCGGGGTCCCGTTGGGGCGGCAACGCCTGCATGGTCGACGTCGAAGGACGGCAAGGTCATCCGCATCCGCCCCGCCCGCTTCTACGACCAGTACACCAAGGAAGAAGTCAAGCCCTGGGTCATGCACGCCCGGGGCAAGACCTTCGACCCGGGCGACAAGACGCTGCCCCCTCCGCTCAGCCTCGCCTACAAGAAGCGGGTCTTCTCGCCGGCCCGCATCCGCTACCCCATGAAGCGGGTGGACTTCGACCCGAGCGGCGCTCCCGGCTCCACCGGCGCCAGGCGGCCGCAACATCCAGAACCGGGGCGTCAGCAAGTACGTGCGCATCAGCTGGGACGAGGCGCTGGACATCGTCACCGGCGAGATGAACCGCGTCAAGGAGACATACGGCGCCACCGCCATCCTCTACCAGAACGACCAGCACGGCGAGAACAAGACCGTGCACGGACCGCACGGCTGCGGCCGCAAGCTGCTCGACCTCTTCGGCGGCTACACCCACCAGGTCCGCAACGCCGACAGCTGGGAAGGCTGGTACTGGGGAGCCAAGCACGTGTGGGGCTGCGAGTCGCATCGGCCAGCAGTTGCCGCAGAAGAACCTGCTCTACGACATCTCCAAGAACGCCGAACTCCTCCTCTTCTGGGGCTGCGACCAGGAGACCACCACCTGGGGCTGGGGCGGCCAGCTCGTCAGCCGGTTCAGCTACTGGTGGAGCGAGCTGGGCATCAAGCAGATCTACATCGCCCCCGACTGCAACTACGCCGCGGCCGTGCACGCCGACAAGTGGATCCCCATCCTGCCCAACACCGACGCCGCCCTCTATCTGGCCATCGCCCACCGCTGGTTCACCGAGGGCACCTACGACAAGGAGTACCTGGAGACCCACGCCTACGGGGTCGACAAGTTCGAGGCCTACGTGATGGGCGACGAAGACGGCGTGCCCAAGAGCCCGGAATGGGCGGCGCCCATCACCGGGGTGCCGGCCCGCATCATCAAGGCCCTGGCCGACGAGTGGGCCTCCAAGCGGACGACCGTCGTCATCGGCAACGGCGGCCCGGCCATCCGCGGCCCCTACTCCACCGAGCCGGCGCGGCTGCAGGTGCTGTGCCTGGCCATGCAGGGCCTGGGCAAGCCGGGCTGCAACCAGGCCAAGATGATCGAGTGGGCCCTCGCTCGCCGATCCCGAGCACCAGGCGGCGCCCAAGCCGCGTCGTGCTGCACCGATCTGGACGCCGCCTACCGGGGGGACGTGCCGTCCGAGTACGGCCGCGACTCCCTGCATCCCCAAGACGCTGGTCCCCAAGCTCATCCTCGACGGCGAGGGCACCTGGTACGGCAACCGGTACGGGATGCGCAGCGACCGGGACGGACCAGTTCGTCCAGTACAAGTATCCGGCCGACGGCTGCTCCAAGATCCACATGATCTGGACCGACTCGCCCTCCTGGATCACCTGCTGGAACGACGGCAACAACTTCATCCGGGCGCTGCGCCATCCCGACATCGAGTTCGTCATGTGCCAGCACCCCTGGATCGAGAACGACGCCCTGTTCGCCGACGTCATCCTGCCGGTCAACACCAAGCTGGAAGAAGACGACATCGGCAGCGACGTCTTCAGCGGGCAGATGGACATGCTCTATCCGGAGCCGCGGTGCATGGAGTCCCTGGGCGAGTCGTGCAGCGACTACGAGGTGGTCTGCAAGATCGCCGAGCGGCTGGGGCTGCTGGAGGAATACACCGGGGGGCTAGAGCATCCCCGAGATCATCAAGTCGGGCTGGGAGCACTCCGGCTCCGGCAGACAAGATCAGCTGGGAAGAGCTGAACGAGAAGGGCTACTACGTGATCTCGCCCGACCCCGACTGGGAAGAGCATCCCGGCCGGCCTCATCGAGTTCTACGAGGATCCGGAGAAGCACCCGCTCTCCGACGCCCACCGGCAAGCTGGAGTTCTACTCCACCGGGCTGGCCGAGCACTTCCCCGACGACCCCGAGCGGCCGCCGGTGCCGCACTGGATGGCCCAGGGCGAGTCGCACCAGGAGACCATCGGGACGGAGCGGAGCAAGAAGTATCCCCTCCTGGTCATGAGCAACCACCCGCGCTGGGGCGTGCACTCCCAGCACGACGACGTCACCTGGTTCCGGGAGATCGAGACCTGCAAGATCCGCGGCTCCGACGGCTATCAGTACCACCCGCTGTGGATGAATGCCGAGGACGCGGCCGCCCGGAGCATCAAGCACGGCGACGTGGTGTCGATCTACAACGAACGGGGTACGGTCCTGGCCGGCGCGTATGTGACGGAGCGGATCATGGCCGGAGCGGTGGGAATAGACCACGGGGCCAAGTACGACCCCATCGTCCCCGGTGAGATAGACCGCGGCGGCGTGATCAACACCATCGTGCCGCGCAACTGCACGTCGAAGAACACCGTGGGCATGGCGGTCTCCGGCTTTCTGGTGGAGGTGGAGAAGGCGGACCTGGAAGCGCTGCGGGCCAAGTATCCCGAGGCGTTCGCCCGGGAATGTCATGTGGCCGCGGGTCCGTGCATAGCGGGGATCATGGAATAGCGTGCCCGCCGGGCACTGAGAAGAACTCGGAAAGGAACTCAGGAATGAACGTCGACGAAGCGGTCATGAAACGTAGGAGCGTCCGGTCGTACCAGGACAAAGAGGTTTCGGCGGACGACATCGCCACGGTGATCAAAGCCGGCCGATGGGCCCCAAACGCCGGGGCCTACACCATGTCGGTCGTCCGCAACAAGGACCTCATGGCGAGGATCAACGAGAAGACGCTCGAAGCGATGCGCGCCTCCGGCAACGACTTTCTCATGGAGCGGGCGGCGCTGCCCGGCTACATGCCCCTCTACGGCGGGCCGGTGGTGGTGCTTCTGTCCGGCCCCACCGACATGCCTATCACCCAACTGAACTGTGGCGTGGCGGTAGAGAACATGCTCCTCCAGGCCACCGAGTTGGGACTGGGCTCGTGCTTCCTCCGCTCGCCATCGTACGCGCTCAACAAGCCCGAAAACGCTGCGTTGGCCCGGGAGGCGGGCATCCCCGAGGGTTCGCAGATGGAATGTGGTCTGGTCTTCGGCTACACCGATGACGAGAAGAAGTTCGCCCGGATGGAGCGCGAACCGAGGGGGACCGTCGTCTACGTGGACTAGCGCACCCGGAGGAGTGAGGATATGGACGAAAAGAGAGCGACCAGAATAGCGGAGGCCATCAAGCCCTTCCTGGTCAAGCCCGGCAGGACGGTATCCCTCGGCACGGACTTCGACCCCGGCTACACCGCGGAGTACTTGCAGAAGGAGCAAAGCGACGAGTTGCTGCAGGAGGGCGTGGTGCTCTTGCGGGAGTACCAGGCTCGTCTGGCGGCGCAGAACACCTACGGTCTCCTCGTGATCATCCAGGCTTTGGACGCGGCGGGCAAAGACGGGACCATCAGCCACGTGATGAGCGGAGTGAACCCGCAGGGAGTGAGCGTCGAGAGCTTCAAGTCGCCGTCGACGGAGGAACTCGACCACGACTACTTGTGGCGCTGCGCGAAGGTCCTCCCCGCCCGGGGCGACATCACCATCTTCAACCGCTCGTACTACGAGGAAGTCCTGGTCGTCCGCGTGCATCCCGAGTTCCTGGACGGCGAGAGGATCCCCGATTCGTGCAAGAAGGGCGACATCTGGGGACGCCGCTACCGGGAGATAAACAATTGGGAGCGGTACCTCGTGGACAACGGCTTCCACATCGTGAAGCTCTTCCTCAACGTATCGAAGGAAGAGCAGCGCCGACGCTTCCTCGACCGGCTGGAGGAGCCGGACAAGAACTGGAAGTTCTCGGTCGCGGACGCCGCCGAGCGGAAGCACTGGGACGATTACCAGTTGGCGTTCTCGGAGATGCTCTCGCACACGAGCACCAGATGGGCTCCGTGGCATGTGATCCCCGCCGACCACAAGTGGTTCGCGCGGGTGGCAGCCGCCGCGGTCATCGTCGACGCGCTCGCCAAGATCGACCCCCAGTTCCCGGTGGTGACGGACGAGGCCAAGCAAGGCCTCGTCAAGGCGAAGGCTGCGCTCGAGGCGGAAGCACCGGAAGGGTCGAAGAAGCAGCCCGCGCGGAGTGGGGCCAAGATGCGACCGCGAGCGAGGCCACGACGGGGGATGCGACGGAAGCCGAGGCGCTTGAGGCCAGGCTGGCGGCGGACCCCGTAGAAGCGGACCTCCTGGCGAAGTCCGAAGCGCCCGAAGCGCCCGATGAGACGACGGAACTGCCGTCGGCGAAGCCGAAGGGCATGAAGGGTCGCCTTGTAGGCTTTGGAGAGATCACGCTGGAGGGCAAGCGCTATCGCGACGACCTGGTGATCGACGGCGGGAAGATACGCAAGCGCAGGAAGAAGGCGTCAAAAGCCTACTGCGATGAGAACGGCCACACGCCGCTGTCGATCGCAGAGGATATCCCCTGGGGAGGCCGGACGCCTGATCGTCGGGACAGGCATCGACGGGGGTCTACCGGTGATGGCCGAGGTCTATCAGGAGGCGGACCGGCGAGGCATCGAGGTAGTGGCGGCGCCCCTCGAGGAGGCGCTGCGGCTCCTGCAAGATGTAAGGAAGAAGGAGGCTTTCGCCGTCCTGCACGTCACGTGCTGAGGCGACCACGAGGCGCGCGGGCGGCAAGGGAGATTGCCTCGCGCACTGCGGAGGTGACCATGCAGCCTCCTGCCGCCGGCCTGGGAGGCCGGGTCGTCGCCTTCATCGACATCGGGACGAACGCGATCCGTCTTCTCGTCGTCCGCATCGTGCCGGGCCATCTGCACACGGTCAGTCACCGAACAGCGGGAGGCGGCTCGTCTGGGCGAGGGCGAGTTTCCCGATCGCAGGCTCCAGCCCGAGGCGATGGAGCAGGCGGTGCTGGTGTGCCGGAAGTTCGTGGAGTTGGCGCAGGGGCACGGGGCCGACGAGATCGTGGCGGTGGCTACGTCGGCGACCAGAGAGGCCCTCAACGCTGAGGAGTTCCTGCACCGGCTGCGCGAAGAGGCAGGACTCCATGTCCGGGTGATCTCGGGCCGGGAAGAGGCCCGCCTCATCTACGCGGGCCTGTCCAGCTTCATCCACCTTGGCCACCGGAAGGCCGTCTTCCTCGACATCGGCGGCGGGAGCACCGAGGTGATCGTGGGAGGGCAGAGACGGTACGAGTTCCTGGACACCATCGGAGTCGGCGCGGTGAGGCTGACCAGCCTCATGTTCTCGCCTCAGGACGCCGGGACCTGTCTCGCCGAGGCGGTACGAGCAGTTGCGGCAGTATGCGCGCCATGCGGCCGTCCATACCGTCTACCAGGTGAACCAGCATCACGCCGATCTGCTCGTAGGGACCGCGGGCACCATCAGGAACCTGGCGGCCATCGCGTCCTCGTCGCGGCGAGGGCCCGAACCGGAGAACGGTGACATCCTCACGCGCAGCGAGCTGCGCCGGGTGGCCGCGATGCTGTGCGCTATGCCCCTCGAAGAGCGCCAAAAGGTGCCGGGGCTCAACCCCGACCGGGCAGACATCATCGTGAGCGGAGCGGCCATCCTCGACGTGGTCATGGAGGGACTGGGCTTCCAGGAGATCCAGGTGATGCCCGTGGGCGGGCTGCGCGAGGGCCTTCTCATGGACTACCTGGCGCAGGACTCGCACGACCTGCACCGGCTCTCGGTGCGGGAGCGGAGCGTGCTGCACCTCGGGCGGGCCTGCCACTTCGACGAACCGCACGCCCGCAGCGCCGAGAGACTCGCGCTGGAGCTCTTCGACACCGCCCGGGAGGCCGGGCTGCACAGCTACGGGGAGTGGGAGCGCGAGATCCTCGGCGCACGCCGCCCTGCTGCACGACATCGGGGCCTTCCTCTCCTACGGCAACCACCACGTGCATTCCCACTACCTCATCAACAACGCGGACCTGCTTGGTTTTCACCAGGCCGAGATGACGATGATGGCTCTCACCGCGCTCTTCCACCGGAGAGGACTGCCGACCACCGATCAGCCGGACTTTGAAGCCCTCGACAGGGAAGACCGGGCGCGGGTCAAGTTGCTCAGCTTGATCGTGCGCCTTGTCGAGAGCCTCGACCGCAGCCACCAGAACGTCGTCAAGCACGCGTGCATTGTCCCCTCCCCGCCCAAGGAGCTGCGGCTCCGCATGTGCGTCGACGGGGATGCCCAGCTGGAGCTCTGGGGCCTGCGGGCGCGAGAGAAGGCCGTCCGAAAGACCCTGCGCCGACACCTGGTGATCGAGCTGACCGACTCCTCGGCGAACGGCGAGCAGTCCGCCGCAGCCCCGACGCCCCTCAACCCATAGGAACCGGCGAGCGAGCGGCGCTCAGAGAGCCGCGACCAGGCTGGCGAGCGGCCGGCTGAACTCGGACCCGTGCATCTGCACCCAGAGCGGCCCGAAGGTCCGCATCAGCCTCTCGATCTCACTCTGCTTCACCGCCAGGTACGTGGCCACTCCCGGGGCGTTGACCGGGAAGAGAGTCCGGGCGCCCTTCTTGTCGGTCCGCGGCGGCCCCCACGTGCCCGACCCAAGGAACCCGAGCAGGACGTCGCACGTGACCACCGCGTCCTGCAGGTCTCCCAGGTGGTCCTGGACCTGCTTGGTGCGATCGATGAGCGGCTTGCTGTCGCTTCCCAGGACTTCCTGGAAGAACTCGAGCGTGTAGCGCAGCCCCTTGGACGTGATGCGAAGCTGGTGAAACACCGCCAGCGGCGCGTCGGGTTGAGAAATGGGTCCGTCGTAGGCCTTGACGAGAGCCAATCTGTCGAACAGCACACCGGGGAGGACGTCGCCCACCCGGGTCGGCGCCGGCTCTCCGTCGTCACCGGTCACCCGGCCCGCTCCCGCGCCCGGGACGCGCAGGAAGGTCTCGAACCTCTCTTTGAAGCGCTGGTAGCGGTCGCCGTCGAGGAAGGCGAGCAACTCCGCGCGAGCCCGTTCCCTCTCCGTCCTCCAGGCTTCCACCAGTGGGTCGAGCCCAGATCGCTCTTCGGGAGGAAGCGAGTCGATGTAGCACTGCGTCTTGATCATGAAGACGTCCAGATCGCGCACCGCTCCCAGCTCGCGCCCGGTCTCGCGCATCGTCTTGAGGAAAGGCTTGAACTGCTGCATGGCAAGGTAGTCCTGGAACACGCGCATGGCTGCGCGCATGCGCCGCGTGGCCACCCTCATATCGTGGAGCTCCTCCGGGTCCTCTCCCTCGCGGGTGCCCGGCTCGTACATCATCATCCGCTGGAGGTGGTAGAGCAGGGTCTTTCTGGCCGCCTCGGCCATGGTGTCGTCGGCCTTGAGCCCCGGCTTCTCGAGAACCTCGAGGCCGTCCCCGAGGAACAGCTCCTTGCGGCGCTTGCCTTTGCGCTTGGCCGCCCTGTCGTCCCGCCCGGACCAGTCCTCCTCAGGGGCATCTGAGGCGTCCGGGGCGTCCGGCGCCTCCGGGGCGGCCGGCACGTCCGGGGCGCCGGCGCTAACGTCTCTTCAACGGCCTCGCCTTCGCTGCCCGACTGATCTTCCCTCGAAACGTCGAGAGCCCGCTGGAATTTGGACCGGGGCTCGGGCTTCAAGGCCCACGTCGCCTGCATCTCCGCGACGATGGCGGCCAGGTCGTCCTCCGAACCGTTCTCCTTGAGTTCCACCTCCACCTCGAAGTACACCTTCTCGTCATGCCCGGCAGCCCCATCACCCGCGCCGAGACGCACTACATCGAGGCAGAGCTCGGCGATGGGACTCTCCTCATCGCCCACCAGGCGCTTGGTCCGGTCTTGTCGCAACTCCAACATCGCGAGAAGCGGGGCTCCCTGGCTCAGTTCCAGCACCTTCTCCCGGGCGGTGCTCTCCGGCCAGCGGGATGGCGGGGAGTATCCGCCCAGCTCCACCTCGAATTCCTCCCGGCGATGCACGCGTCGCCGGCCGTTTCCACTTGCTTGATGGTGATGAGCACCTGGCCCTCACTCAACCGGCGGCGGCAGAAGTAGCCGCCGGCGAGGATCTGCCAGTTTTCGGTATCGAGATAGGTGTCTGCGAACTCCTCGGTCCACGAAGGACCGAGGGGGAAGCCGGCCACATGAGTCGCCTCCCGAAGCGCGCGCAGGACTTCCGCGTTGGGGGCTTGGAACTTCGCCTCGATCTCCACGCTACGCCCCCATGACACTAGGTTGGACCAGCCAGACGAGAACAGCCCTCTTAAGCGACGCATCAGCGGTCTGAACGTAGCCCATCCCTCCCTTTTTGAGAACGATCCGGGCGCCGGTGAGCTCGCCGATAGTAGTTGTGAAGTCCGGCTCGTGGCCGACCAGTAACAGCGCCTTCGCCTCGGGGAACTTCTTCAACAGCTTGCCGAGACGACCCGCGTCGAACCCTGGCGCGAGCCTGTCGTCTGTGACCACTTTATCCTGCAGATGGAGATGTTGCGCGACGATCTCCGCCGTCTCGCTGGAACGCAGGTACGGGCTGGTGGCTATGGCATCGAGAGCGGGGGCCGACCGGGCGAGGAGACCGGCCATGCGCGCCACTTCCTCCCGCCCCTGCTCGGTCAACGGCCGCTGCGAGTCGTCGCCTTCCCAGCCGGCCCACGGCTCGGCAGCCCCGTGCCTCAGAAAATACAGTTCCATTGCCCCTCCTTGGGAATAATGCCGCGGCCCCCGGCTTCGAGTTCTTTCCCGGTGCTACGCGGGGCGCCTTTCGGAGCACCCAGCCCGTCCGGCGAGAAGGCTCTCCTGCGCGTCGCACAGGGCTTCGCCCGCGGCCGGCCGCGCCCTCACGTAGCTGCCATCCGGCTGCATGAGCCTGGCCTTGACGTTGTCCCGCATGTAGGTCTCGAGTATCTCCGACCGCACCCGGCGGGCCAGCGCCTGGTCTTCCACGGGAAAGAGAGTCTCGACCCTGCGATCGAGGTTTCGGGGCATCAGGTCCGCGCTGCTAAGGTAGCACTCCTCGGCGCCACCGTTGTGGAAGTGGTAGATGCGGGTGTGCTCCAGGAATCGCCCGACTATGCTCGTCACCTTGATGTTGTCGCTCAGCCCCGGCACCTGGGGACGAAGACAGCACATCCCCCGGATCAGCAAGTCCTGCTTCACGCCCAACTGCGAAGCCTCGTAAAGCAGCTTGATCATCTTCTTGTCGATGAGAGAGTTCAATTTGAAGATGAGGTGAGCTTCCTCTCCGTCCTTGGCCAACGCCATCTCCCGGCGGATGAGCTCTTCCACTCTTTCGCGCAGATTCATCGGGGCAACGCTGAGCTTCCGGTACTCCTGCATTTTGGAATAGCCGGTCAGGTAGTTGAAGAGATCGCTGGCGTCCTCTCCGAACGCCTCGTTCGCCGTGAACAGTCCCAGGTCGGTGTATTGCTTCGTGGTGACCGTGTTGTAGTTGCCGGTCGACAGATGGACGTACCGGCGAATGGCTCCGCCCTCCCTCCGGACGACCAGCAGCACCTTGCAGTGCGTCTTGAGGCCGAGCAGCCCGTAGACAACGTGTACCCCTTCGCGCTCCAGAGCCCTTGCCCACTCGATGTTGCTCTCCTCGTCGAAGCGGGCCTTGAGTTCCACGAGGACGGCCACCTCTTTGCCATTGCGGGCGGCTTCGAGCAAGCGCGGCGACCACGGGCGAGTTCTTGCCCACCCTGTAGAGGGTCTGCTTGATCGCGAGCACGTCCGGATCGCGGGCGGCGGTCTCGAGGAAGATCGACCACGGGCTCGAAAGAGTCGTACGGGTGATGCAGGAGGATATCCTGCTGCCGGATCGCGGCGAAGACCGCGCGTCCATCGATCCCTTCCAGGCCGGCCGGCTCCGACGGGACGAACGACGGGTCCTTGAGGTCGGGCCGGTCGCTGTCGTATAGACAGCCAAGAGTGCTCATGGCAAGAGGGAGATCGACCTGGTAGACGTCGTCCGGCCCGATCTCCAGATTCCTGGTGAGGATGGACCGGATGTAGGCCGGCATGCCGGCATCGACCACGAGCCTGACCACCGACCCGAAGCGCCGGCGACGTACGAAATGCTCGACGGTCTCGAGCAGGTCCTCCGCTTCGAGCTCCTGGATGGCGATGTCGGCGTCGCGGGTCACGCGGAAGGCGTGGGTCTCCACTATATCCACGCCCGGGAAGAGTTCGGCAAGATGTGCGGTCACCACCTGCTCCAACCACACGAGATAGATCTCCCCCAGCGGTCGCTGGTGCGTCCGCCGGCACCGGAATGAGCCTGGGAAGGGTGTTCGGCACTTTGACGCGGGCGAAGTGCTCGGTCCCATCGTCTCGCCGGAGTATGACCGCCAGATTCAGACTCATGTTCGAGATGAACGGGAACGGCCGGGCGGGGTCGTAGGCAAGAGGCGTCAGCACCGGGAAGACGACTTTGTCGAAGTACGACCGGGCGCTCGCCTTCTGCTCGTCCGTAAGTCTCTCGTAGTCGACGATATGCACGCCCGCAGCAGCGAGTTGGTGAAGCGCGTCGCGAAAACACCTGCGAGAGTCATCCATGAGTTGCTGGACCATGGGGCGTGCAGCCTTCAGTTGCTCGGCCGGGCTCAGGCCGTCGGGCGATGGGTCGCTGATACCAGCCAAAACCTGCTGCTTCAGGCCGGCGACCCTGACCATGAAGAACTCGGACATGATCGAGCCGAGGATGCTGAGGAACTTGACGCGTTCCAGAAGGGGGACCTTCTCGTCCTGGGCTTCTTCGAGCACCCGGAAGAAGAAGCGCAACTGGCTGATCTCCCGGTTCACGAGCGTGGAGGTCTCGGAGATGTCGAGGACACAGGGCGGAGCGATCTCCGCCGGCTCAGAGCTAGGCACCACTGCCGCTCCGATCTCCGCGGGCGATGACGACTCGGGATCCTGCACATCTGCCTCCTGACAACGTCGTGTCGCAGAAACCTACCACCGAACAGTACCCAGAGCAAATCGGAGCAAACTCGCCGCAGCGCGCCGACGGAGTACGATGGTGACAGACACCGCGACGAGGAGACGGCCGGCGATGGACGAATACCTGGAAGGACTGCTGAGCGGACTGAGCAGCGGCGACGGCATGGCGCGGAAGCGGGCGAGAGAGACCCTCGTACTGGTCGGGGATCCGGCCGTGCCTGGGCTGCAGGCACTGCTCGCGAGTTCCGACAAGAGCGCGCGGTGGGAGGCGGCGAAAGCGCTGGGGGCGGTGATCGACCCGGGCAGCGTGGACGCCTTCGTGCAACTCCTGGACGACCCAAGCTCCGACCTACGGTGGCTCGCGGCAAGCGGCCTGATCGTGCTCGGGCCTCGCTCCGTCAGGCCGATCCTTCGGTCGCTCACCGATCCATCGGTCCCGCGCGGACACCTCGAGATGAGCCACCGCATCCTCGGCGAGCTCGCGAAGGGTAACGGCGTGCTCGCGGACGTCGTGAGGCCCGTGGTGGAGATGCTTGGGCGAAACGACCCAGGCGTCGTCGCTGCCACGGCGGCTCGGGCGCTGAGCGATCTCGATCGAGCGACCGGCCGGCCACCTGATCCGACGCTGCCGCCGCTACAACCGGCTGAACAGCACCGCCCGGCTGAAGCCGGTGCGGGGACGGGCGACCGCGGCAAAGCCGGCCTGTTGGACGAGTTCCACCGTCGCGGCGAACCGAGCCTTCGACACGTGGCCGCTCGGCTCGACCAGCAGAAACGTGCCTCCCTCCTTCAGGGAGTCGTGTACCTGTCGGAGAAAGGTGGGCTTCTCGGGCACCTCGTGCAGCATCCAGAAGGCGAGGGCGAAATCGGCGGGACCGAGGACGCCGGGGCCCTCGAGACCCGAGTGATGGAACCGGATCCGCGAGAGCAGGCCCGCCTTCTCGGCTCGGGCACGCAGTCTGTCCAGCATCTCCTGCTGCACGTCCACGGCGATGACCGAGCCGGTCTGCCCCGACCAACTCGGCCAGGGGCAGCGTGAAGAAGCCGGGTCCGCAGCCCAGGTCGATCGCCACGTCGCCCTCCTTGACAAGTCTCGCCGAGGATCCGCCTGGGGTTATTGAAGAGCTTTCGGACCGGATTTGTGAGCCAGCCCGCATGCTCGGCCGGACAGACATGGTCACTACCCTGCAGTTCGGCCATCAGAGAGGGCTCGCCGAGAACGTATCGCCCCGGGAGATATCCCCGGTCTCGAATCCCAGTTTGAACCAGCGGACCCGCTGCTCGGAAGTCCCATGGGTGAAGGTGTCGGGAGTCACGTAACCTTGCGCCTGCATCTGCAGCCTGTCGTCACCGATCGCGCTGGCGGCCGCCAGCGCCTCCTCGATGTCTCCCGCCTGCACGACCCCCAGCGACGTCTGGGCGTAGTGCGCCCATACCCCGGCCAGGAAGTCGGCCTGAAGCTCGAGACGCACGGACAGGTCGTTCTTTTCGGCCTCGCTCGCCCGGCTCTGGGCCGCGTCTACCTGGTCCATTATCCCCAAGAGCTTCTGGACGTGATGTCCCACCTCGTGCGCGATCACGTACGCATCCGCGAAATCTCCCGGGGCCCGGAAGCGATCGGCAAGCTCCTGAAAGAAGCTCAGGTCCAGGTAGACTTTCTCGTCCTGGGGGGAGTAGAAGGGGCCTGAGGCGGCGCTGGCAAACCCCGCGGGGGTCGAAGTGGTCCCCGAGTAGAGGACGAGGTGCGGCGCCTGGTAGGTCTCTCCCATCTGCCGGAACTGCTCCGTCCATACGTCTTCGGTGGTGGCCAGAACGACCGAGACGAACTCCGTGAGCTGGTCTTGCTGGGAGCTGCCCGTCGACGCCGCTGTCGATGCCGGGCCGGGGGAGAGCGGGTTCTGGTCGATGACCGTACCCGGGTCGCCCCCCAGCAGGAGAACGAGCAAGACGACGACTATGGTGGTGATACCGCCACCACCGATGGCCAGGCCGCGACCGCCGATGCCCCGGCGGTCCTCGATGTTGCCGCTCTGGCGCCTACCCCGCCACTGCACGATGACCTCCCCGCATGCCGATGGTGCTCCAGCATAGACCATTTCTTGACGCTGGGCTTATGCGCTCCCATCTATGCTCGATGGTGGCTGAGCAGGAGACGCACGAAGACGGGTCGCGAGAGCAAACGGAGGACGTAGCCATGCTTCGATCTGAGCGACAGGGACTCACCCGGTGTCACGACTTGCCCGGGTGGCGGCGACGGCCCGGGAACAGGAGCAGAATCTGGATCCTGGCAGGCATGGTCTTGCTCGTCGTGACGATCGTCGCCTCTACGACCGGCTGTGGTTCCGATACCCAGGCGAACTCCAACACGACCACGACCGCTGCCGTTGCCGGCCCGACCGGCGCCCCCAGCGGGCCGCCCACCGGCGCCCCTAGCGGCTCGGCGACAGGCGGACCTGCGATGCCGCCGGCGGGAGGGTCGAGCACGACGACGACCGCGGCTTCCTCCACCAGCACCGATTCGACGACGACCACGGAGGCCCCGACCACCACCACGACCGCCGCCGAGGGCACCTACTCCGACGGCATCTACCTGGTCGGCACCGACATCGACTCGGGCTTGTACCACGGCGCGGTGAACGGAGACAAAGGGCACTGGGAGATCTCGAGCGACGCGAACGGGGAGAGGTTCGTGGCGAGCGGCGACCCCACGGGCCCGTTCTACGTCAAGGTCACGTACGGGCAGTACCTGAGGCTGAGCGGCGCCACGATAGAGGAGGCGAGCAGCACGGCCGCCGACCCGCTCGTGACCAACAACATCACCGACGGAACCTACCGGGTCGGCTACGACATCGCCGTCGGCTGGTACAACGGGACCGTCAACGGCGGCATGGGCTACTGGGAGGTCTCGAGCGACGCGAACGGGCAGACCCTCGTCGCCAACGATTATCCGCTGAGCCAGTTCACCGTGAAGGTAAAGAGCGGACAGTACTTGACGCTGAGAGGCGTGACGGTTTCGCAGTGAGGCCTGGCCACCAGCCGGGGCACGCGCTGTCGTGCAGCCGGCGCGCGAGCCCCACAA
>CAVRJE010000013.1:0-16486 GCA_963721365.1 uncultured Actinomycetota bacterium | reverse complement strand
GCGAACCAAGGTAGCCGGCCAGGATGAGGACGCCCTTGGAATGGATAGGACCGCCCATCTCGACCTCGCGCTCGATATCGACCACCTCGCCATCGCCCAGACGGTGGGTCGCGGTTATGCGGCTGGGCCGTCCGAACATGTAGTCGCCGATGGACGAGACGGACAGGCCGTTGATCTGGCCCACCACGGCTCCTTGGGTATCCAGCATTACCGTAGCGTCGGCGATCATCTCGCGGACGCGCTCCTCGACCAGGTTAGAGCGGTAGACCCGTTGGTCGATGGCCTTCTGGACATCTTCCCGCTTGACCACGAGCTTCTTTGCGCGCGGCCGGGCCTTCCGGGCCCAATAGGACGACTCCGTCAGCAGGTCGCGAACGTCGGTGAACTTGGTCGTCATCTTGCGCTGGTCTTCGACGAGCCGCGATGTCTGCTCGATCACGCGGGCCACCGCGTCGGCGGAGAACGGGGGCAAGTCGTGCTCGCGGGCGACCCGGCCGATGAACCGGGCGTACAACTGCTCGTTCTCCGGGGTGCGGTCGGCGACCGAGTCGAAATCGGCCTTGACCTTGAACAACTCCTGGAAGTCCGGGTCCTGGCTGTATAGCAGGTAGTACACGGAGGACTCGCCGATCAGCACTATCTTCGCCTTGAAGGGGATAGGCTCGGGGTCGAGCGAGGCGGTAGTCGCGAACCCCATCTGCTGGGTGATGTCCTCTATCCGGATCTCGCCGGTCTTGAGCGTCCGCTTCAGACCATCCCAGGCGTAGGGCATGAGCAGGACGTCCCGGGCGTCCAGCACCAGGAACCCGCCGTTCGCCTTGTGCAAGGCGCCGGCCTTGATCATGGTGAAATCGGTGAACAGGGCGCCGAACTGGGCCTGATGCTCCACCCGGCCGACCAGGTTCTGCAGCAGCGGGTTGGTCTCGGTGATCACCGGCGCGCCCTGCAGGTCGGAGTTGTCGACCACCACGTTGATGCGGTATTTCTGGAACGCGCTCTCGCGCTTCTGCCGCTGGGAGATAGGCATGCCCATGAACATCATGGGCGTTTCGTCGTCCGACTTCTTGAAGTCTTCGGCGTTCTCCACCACGTCTTTCAACAGCGCCTGCAAGTAGTCGGACATCTCAGGCAGGTGGCACCAGCGCTCGCAGGTCTCGTCTACGAGATGCCGCGCCGCGAAGTCGGTGACCTTCTGGTCGAGTTCTCGCAGAGCGTCACGGCCGGCGCGCTCGTCCTGCCGGACGAGCCGCATGAGCTGCTGCAGCTCTTCGTTGAGCACCTCGAGACCCTCGTCGATCCGTTTCTGCTCCTCGGCCGGCAGCGCCTCGTAGGCCTCGCGCGACATCGTCTCGCCTTCCGGAGTCTTGGGCGCGACGGCCAGCCCGGCAGGGTGTCCGCACTATTGAGAAGCCCTGAGCCTCGGCCTTCTCGTTCAGCCCGCTCAGCTTGGCTTCCTGCTGCTCTCCGACCTGCTGCGCGATAGTGCGCTTCTGCTTCTCGTACTCCTCGCCGTCGAAGGCCTGGGTGATGGCTGCCTGAAGATCCTCGACAAGCTTCTCCATGTCCTTCTGAAAGGCCTGCGCCTTACCGCCCGGCATCCGTATGGCGTTGGGCGAGGAGGGCTTGGCGAAGTTGTAGACGTATATCCAGTCGTCAGGAGCCGGCAAAGAGGCGGCCGCCCGCTTGAGGAATTCGTAGACTGTGGTGGTCTTGCCGGTCCCCAGGGGGCCGACCGCGAAGATGTTGTAGCCCTCGCTGTCGATTCCCATGCCGAATTCCACGGCGGAGACCGCTCGCTCCTGGCCTATGATCTCGGAGAGGTCGGGGAGGTCGGCGGTGGTGTCGAAGCGAGAGGGCGCCGCAAACCCGGTAGACCTCGTTGGTTCCCAGTTCTGCCGGCAGGTTGGCCATTGGATCCTCCGGTCGAGTCGGTAGTCGCACACGCCGCGCACGGGCCACGCTACAAAGTACCCTGTGAAACCGCCAGGAAGCCAGGAAGAGAGTGTCCGAGGGGGGACTTGAACCCCCATGAGTTATTCACTCACTAGGCCCTCAACCTAGCGCGTCTGCCTATTCCGCCACTCGGACATGGGCGAAAACCCGGGTGAGTATAAGCCTGGCGGCAGGGGGCGTCAACTGAAGGTCGGCGGGAACGCGTGAAGGAGTGAGCTTGAAGCGACCGAACAATTGTTCTATACTGGCTTCGCACCGAACGAATGTTCAGTGAGGAGCCGGAGATGGGTGATCTGCCAGAGCGCCAGCGGTTGATACTCCAGGTGATCGAGGACGCCGTACGAGAGCAGGGCTACCCGCCGACCGTTCGGGAGATCGGCTCGGCGGTGGGTCTGTGTTCTCCCGCCTCGGTCCAAAGCCACCTTGCAGCCCTCGAGGCCAATGGCTACATCCGCCGAGGGGCTTCCAAAAGGCGCGCCCTCGAGGTCATTCGCCCGGGTAAGAGCGGAGCCACTGGTGGCCTCAATCGAGGTCTGCGGCCCGTTCCTCTGGTCGGCCGGGTGGCTGCGGGGGCCCCGCTGCTCGCGGAGGAGAACATCGAAGAGTGTCTCGACATCCCCGGCTTTCTTGGTGGAGACGAGACCTGTTTCGCGCTCCGGGTGACCGGCACCTCGATGATCAACGCGGGCATCTTCGATGGCGACATCGTGGTGGTCAAGCGGCAGGAGACCGCCGAGGACGGAGACATAGTCGTCGCGCTGCTCTCCGATGACGCCACCTTGAAACGCTTCTACCGCGAAGCGGACCAGGTGCGGTTGCAGCCCGAGAACGACCTCATGGAACCCATCTTCACCCGCGACCCTCTTATTGCCGGCAAGGTCATCGCCGTCATGAGGAAGTTGTGATCTGATGAACCGCACTCAAGACATGAGCTGCACTCAGGGACGACAAGAATCGCTGGCCGCCTTCCTGGCTCACATAAGACCCGGCGATTCGTGTGCGTGTTGCGGAGGCACTCTCCAGTCGGCTCGACCGGGGTTCGAAAGCCGCCCGTGGCGAACTCGAGCTCTTCCGCCCTGCGGCTCGCCGCCGAAGCGATCGTCTGCCCGTCCTGCGGCTGTGAGATCTCCGAAGAGACGGGCCCGGACGCGGAAGAGGGCCGGAGAGAGCTGAGCCCGGCGGCGTAGTGCGCTCCAAGCGGCGCTTTCCAGCGGCGCCTACTCCCGGGCGAGCCTGGCAGCCGTTCGTACCCACGCGAGGTTCGAATGGCGGGTACAACAATGGCTCCTCGGGCAGGACTCGAACCTGCAACACCCTGATTAACAGTCAGGTGCTCTACCATTGAGCTACCGAGGACCGCGGACCTCGCGTAGTATAGGCAATAGAGTAGTCCCATGCAATCGGCTTACCAGGGCCTGGAGGATGCTCCTAATGGAAGAACCGGTGCGGCTAGAAAGCTTCAAAGCGTATGACGTCCGTGGCAGAGTCCCGGAGCAACTGAACAGCGGCATGGCCGAATTGATCGGCCGCGCCTACGCGGAGTTGGTGCATCCGTCCCGGGTTGTGGTTGGGCACGACGTCCGTCTTACCAGCCAGGAGATCACCGACGCCCTGTGCGCCGGACTGGTGGCGTCGGGTGCGGACGTCATCAACATCGGCCTCGTCGGCACTGAGGAGGTGTACCACGCTACCTTCGCGCTGGGGGTCGGCGGCGGCATCATGGTCACCGCGAGCCACAATCCCCGCGAGTACAACGGCATGAAGTTCACACGCGAGCAGGCGCGTCCTATCAGCTCCGACACCGGGTTGTTCGACATCGAGAAGATGGTGCGGAGCGCGATGAAGGCCGGTAGCTGGGAGGCGGTGGCATCGGGGCCGGCGGCGGCGAAGACCGGGCAGGATCGAGCACCTCGACATGCGTCCGGCCTTCGTGGAGCACCTTCTCACGTATCTCGACCCTGGAGCCTTGCGCCCGCTGAGAGTCCTGGTCAATCCGGGCAACGGCGGGGCGGGGCCGGTGATAGACATGCTGGAGCCGCACCTGCCTTTACAGTTCGTAAAGATAAACGAACGGCCGGACGGGACGTTCCCGCTTGGAGTGCCGAATCCCTTGCTACCCGAGAACCAGGCGGCGACCTCTCGGGCGGTGCGCGAGGCGGGGGCGGACGTGGGCATCGCCTGGGACGGAGACTTCGATCGCTGCTTCTTCTTTGACGAAAAGGGCGAGTTCGTCGATGGCTACTATCTGGTGGGGCTGCTCGCCCAACGGGCGCTCAAGCGGCACCCGGGCGCCAACATCATCCACGACCCGCGACTGGTGTGGAACACCGAGGAACTCGTGCGGCAGGCAGGCGGCACACCCGTTCTCTGCAAGAGCGGACACGCCTTCATAAAGGAGAAGATGCGGGTGGTCGATGCCGCGTACGGCGGCGAGATGTCGGCCCACCACTACTTCCGGGAGTTCTCGTACTGCGACTCGGGCATGATCCCCTGGCTGCAGGTCGTGGAGGCGATCTGCGAGTCCGGGCGCCCGCTCTCAGAGATGCTGGCTGAACGTATCGCCCGGTTCCCGGTGAGCGGCGAGATCAACCTGACGCTGAGCGATCCCGGCCGGGCGATGGAGGCCGTCGCGCGAGCGCTATGCGGGCGACTCCCTGGCAGTGGACGAGACGGACGGCCTGAGTATCGAATATCCGTCGTGGCGCTTCAATGTCCGCATGTCCAACACCGAGCCGGTGGTCAGGCTGAACGTAGAGACCCGTGCCGACAAAGACCTGCTGCAGAAGAAGACCGCCGAGTTGATTGCCGTGCTGGAGTCCGCCCGGTGAGGATAGCCCTCGCTCAGGTCAACCCGACGGTAGGAGCGTTGGAAGCCAACGCCGCCCTCGTGATCGAGTGGATGCGCGCGGCGGAGGCCGCGGGCGCGGATGTCGTGGCGTTCCCCGAGCTGGTCATCTCCGGTTATCCGCCGGAGGACCTGTTGTTGAAGGACTACTTTCGGGCCGGATGCTGGAGCGCCTTGCTAGAGGTCGCCGCTGAGAACTCCGGCATCTGCGCTCTCGTGGGTGTGCCTGTCGCGCAAGGGACCGCCATCTACAACTCAGCCGCGATCGTGGCCGGTGGCCGGGTCGCCGGCGCGTACCGGAAGATCTGCCTGCCCAACTACGCGGTGTTCGACGAGAAGCGCTACTTCACCCCCGGCGATCGCACCGGTGTCTTGGATGTTGGCGGTACTCGCATCGGAGTCAACATCTGCGAGGACATCTGGGAGCCCCGCGGGCCGACGGTGGTCGCCGCCAGGGAGGGCCATGCGGGTCTGGTCATCAACCTCTCCATGTCCCCCTATCACGTGGGCAAGGGCAAGCAGCGAGAGGCCATGCTGGCTCAGCGGGCACGCGACTCCGGGGCGTATGTGTGCTACGTCAACGGCGTCGGGGGGCAGGACGAGCTGGTGTTCGACGGGCAGAGCCTTGTCTTTGGGCCGGATGGCGAGCTCATCGCCCGGGCCCGACAGTTCGAGGAGCAATTGCTGTTCGTGGACCTCGATGTCCAGCCACCCCGTTCGTCGGCCCGGGCCGGGCCCGGCGCGGCGCCCGAGGCATCGTCAGGCTCCGGCGACTGCGACTGCGAGAGCGAACCTCCTCGCTGGGGGATAGAGATCATCACGGTGGAGAAGCCGGCCCAAGCCGCAGAACCGGTGGGCGCGGGCGCTTCGATCGCGGAGTGCCTGAGCGTCGAGGCCGAGATCTACGCGGCGCTGTGCCTGGGGGCGAGAGACTACGTGCGAAAGAACCGCTTCGAGCAAGTGGTGATGGGCATCAGTGGGGGTATCGACTCCGCGCTGACCGCCTGCATCGCTGCGGACGCCCTCGGGAAAAGACAAGGTCAACGCCGTTTCCATGCCCTCTCGCTACTCGAGCACGGGAACGAAGGATGACGCCCGAGAGACTGCCGAGCGGCTGGGGGTGCATTTCTACGAGATAGCCATTGAGGGCATCTACGGCTCCTACCTGCACACCCTGGCCCCGCATTTCGGCGACGCTCCGCCGGGCGTCACCGAGCAGAACATCCAGGCCCGCATCCGCGGGAATCTGCTGATGGCGCTCTCCAACAAGTTCGGCTATCTGGTCCTCACCACCGGCAACAAGAGCGAGATGGCCGTTGGCTACGCGACGCTCTACGGTGACATGGCGGGCGGGTTCGCCGTTTTGAAGGATGTCCCCAAGACCCTTGTCTACCGGCTTGCCGAGTATCGCAACTCCCTTGGCCCGGGCGACGGCCCGATCCCGCGGGCGACCATCGATCGCGCCCCGTCCGCGGAGCTCGCGGCCGACCAGACCGACCAGGACACTCTGCCGCCATACGACCTGCTCGACCGGATCATCGAGTCGTACGTGGTCAACGACGACAGCGTGGACGAGATCGTCGCGTCAGGTATCGACCGGGCCGAAGTCCAGCGGGTGGTGGCGATGATCGACGGAAACGAGTACAAGCGCCGCCAGGCGGCGCCGGGAGTTCGGATCACCCCGAAGGCGTTCGGCAAGGACCGGCGCCTTCCGATCACGAACCGCTATCGGGGATAGTCCCCGCGATGGACGTATAATCCAGCCGCAATGAGCGACTACATCCACAATCAGCAGGCCCTGGGCGTTTCGGTCGGCGAGGTCGAACTGCAAAGCGTGACCTTCCCGTCGCTCGCCCTTGACTCCGGTCGTGTGCTGGAGCCCGTCACCATCGCCTACGAGATGTATGGCGCCCTGAACGAGGAGCGGACCAATGCTGTTCTGGTCCTGCACGCCCTGTCTGGCGACGCTCACGCCGCCGGCTACTACCCAGGGCGAGACCAAGCCGGGTTGGTGGGAGACGATGATCGGCCCGGGCAAGGGGTTCGACACCGACAGGTACTGCGTCATCTGCTCCAACGTCCTCGGCGGCTGCAAAGGCAGCAGCGGTCCCAGCAGCATCAACCCGGAGACCGGTAAGGAATACGGGGTCACCTTTCCGATGGTCACCGTGGGTGACATGGTGCGCGCCCAGAAGCTTCTCATCGACCATCTCAGGATTCCGAAGCTGCTCGCGGTCACGGGCGGGTCGATGGGCGGGATGCAGGCTCTGGAGTGGGCGGTGGCCTACCCCGAGACGGTCTCGTCGTGTATCTCGATAGCGTCGACGCGGCGCCATTCGCCCATGCAGATAGCCTTCAACGAAGTGGGCCGCGAAGCGATCATGGCCGACCCGAACTGGAAGGGTGGCGACTACTACCAGGGCGAGTCGCCCGACAACGGCCTGGCGGTCGCGCGGATGATCGGGCACATAACCTACCTGTCCGACGAATCGATGCACGAGAAGTTCGGGCGCCGCATGCGCGAGAAGAAGGCGCCGGACTACGATCTGAGCCTCGATTTCGAGGTGGAGAGCTACCTCCGCTACCAGGGCGAGGTGTTCACGCGCCGCTTCGACGCCAACACGTATCTCTACATCACCAAGGCTCTCGACTACTTCGATCTGGCGGACGGCCGCGGCGTGCTGGTAGAGGCGTTTCGGGAACTCCCCGACGACATGCGCTTCTTGATCATCGCCTTCAGTAGCGACTGGCTGTACCCGCCGTATCAGTCAAAGGAGATCGTTCACGCCTTGAAGGGTAACGGGCTGGACTGCTCGTACCTGGAGATGCGCTCCTCGCACGGGCACGACGCCTTCCTTCTCGAGAACAAAGATCTCACCCGGGTGGTCTGGCACTTTCTCGAGACCACTGCCCGGCAGCAAGGGCTGCGCTTTGCCTAGCGGCGTCGCACGGAACGCGAAAGGGGTCCGGTGGGACCACCTGTTCATCGTGGACGTGGTCCCGCCCGGTGCACGCGTGCTCGACCTGGGCTGTGGCAAGGGGATCCTTCTGAAGATGCTTATCGATGCCAAGAACGTGCGCGGGACCGGGATCGAGATAGTAGAAGACAAGGTGTACGATGCGGTCGCCAAAGGGGTGACCGTCTACCACGGCGACTTCGATGAGGGTCTGTCGTACTACCCGGATAACAGCTTCGACTACGTCATCCTCAGCCAAACCCTGCAGGAGGCCCGGGAAACGGTGGGGGTTCTTCAGGAGGCCTTGCGGGTGGGTCACTTCGTCGTCGCGAGTTACCCGAACTTCGGCCACTGGAAGGCGCGGCTGCAACTTCTGGTCACCGGAAAGGCTCCTGTGACCGGCTCGCTTCCCTACCAGTGGTACAACACCCCGAACATCCACTCGTTGACGATCAAAGACTTCCGGGCCTTCACTCGCGAGCAGGGGATCAGGATCGTCCGCCACTTTTACGTGGGGGAGAAGCGCCCTCTGCGCTTCTGGCCGAACCTTCGCGCCGCCTACGGCGTATTCGTCCTGGAGAAGGTCGGAGAGCCAAAGCGGGGCGCCCGGCCTGAAGACCTTGAGGTAGAATGAGCACTCGCCCGGGGCCCATAGCTCAGTTGGTTAGAGCTGCCGACTCATAATCGGCCGGTCGCAGGTTCGAGTCCTGCTGGGCCCATCTGAAAAGCTCCTTTGGTGCCCCGTCCGTATCGGCTGCTACCAAGCCTTGCCGGCCGGGGAGCCGACTCCCTCCTCCATTGACCTCCAAGAGGTTTTCTTGACCGGGCTGCGAATACTTCGGCAGCCTAGGATGGAAGGAGGGCGACGTGGAACGCGTGATGGGGCAGGCCGCAGGCCAAGACCTCGCCGAGGCACTTGAGACAGGCAACCTGCGGGAACCTGAGTTATGGCTGCTCGTGAGAGTCGGCATGCTGGTAGGCGGTCTCGGATATTGGCATCCCGCCTGCATCGGCATCCACGAAAAGCTGCTCGATAGTAGAGGGTTGGTGCATTGGACGCTGGATGAACTGGGAAGGCTCTACGAACTACCCGACGAAACCGCGCGTGAGTTGGGTATCAACCTGGTTCGCCGGAAGGAGTTGAAGGCTAGGCTGATGGAACTCCGGGCAATATGGGATCTCGGAGTAGCGACCAGCCCCGACGTCTACGAAGAAGTCGTGCGACGTCGCGAGGAGATGACGTGCTTCGTAGAGCCTCGGATGATCGAGCAGACGTGGCAAGCTCTTCTCAGGGTGTATGGACACGAGATTTGGCAGTTTGTCATCCCCTATCAGGACCTCTGCGACGAGTGGGGAATAGAAGACCAGCTGGGGGTTGCCTGGCGGCAGATGAGAGAGACCTCAGGAGACCACCCTCCGAAGACGTACGACTGAGGTTGCGTCGCAGCCGCTCGCGGCCGTTCAGTCTGATCCTGCGCTCCCCGGATTGGCTGCCCTCCCAAGCCTTGCCAGCCGGGGGCGCGCGCCGAAGTTCCTGCTCTGAACCAAGGGGAAGTCAATACCTGCCTGGCAATCAAGGCGTGTCTGGAGCCTGTCGATAGGAATCGTGGGACTTCCAGCATCGGGGGACTCCAAGCATTGCACTGCGGTCGATAGTTGCTAAGGGAGACGTGACATGACGCACGTAGGTCTTGGTCGAGAAGCGCTTCTCGCCCTCTATAACCCCGGGTATGTGCTGCGCGAGGTCGAACGCCATTTCAAGCGCTATAGCCGCCACCGGCGCCCGTTTGCTCTGCTCGTGATTGACATCCACAATATGGCCTGGGTCGACGATACCTTCGGGCAGGCGGCCGGAAACTCCGCCCTGGGGGATCTGGCAGACCTCATCGCCGCGAACATACGCGAGGTGGACGCGTGGTTCCTGTGTACGCGGGATCAGTTAATCGTCGTCATGGACGAGACGGATGGACAAGGCGCGCACACGGTCGCCGAGCGTCTCGCCGCCGAAGCGGAGAACACCAGGTTCATACTCGGCCCGGATGGCCTAGCCCTGGAGATGAGTTTCAGCACCGCTTCCTGCCCCGACGACGCAGTAGAGGCGGAATCGCTCCTGCGCGCGGCGGGGTTTCTCTCGGCGTAGGCTCCGCAGGCTCACCGCGAAGACCCACCCCTAACCTGACGCAATGCGGGGGTGTCACAATCTCCTCGGGGCTTTCCTCTTGAGCAGCCGCCAGTGGGAGTCAGATCTCTCCTCCTCGCTCTCGAGCAGGCGCAGCTGTGCATCAACTGCGAGAGCCTGACGCTCAGTCTCGCGCTGCTTCGTGTCGAGAGCTTTTCGGCGGTTGTTCCAAGGTTTGAAACTGAGCGAGTCAAAGAGCTTCACGGCGGTCCCCGTTTTCGGATAGTACCTCGCATGGCCCTGATGAGACTATTCCCGTTTTCGCGCCGAGCTATCCAGCTGTAGACTGAGGACAGAACCAAGGTTTGGCAGCCCCGGCTAATGCACCCGATCAGCCTGACCCTGCGCCCCCCAAATCGGCTGCTGCCAAGTCCAGCCCGGGGGGCTGGGGCCGCTTCCCCTAACGCAGTGACCGATGATGGCCGATACAGGATACGGCCCCGCCGGTAGCAGGCAATCTGCCGGCGGGTGTTCCTTTGCTGTGGCAGGCGGCGGCAAGAGTTGCCAGCCCCCAAACCGACGTCACGCGCCTTGGCTATTTTGGTCTTGGTCTTACCCGATTCCGTTGACCCTGCAGAAATGGACCATCACGGTCCAGAAGGGAGTCATCGGGGTCGGCTAACGCGGGATCCGTCCTTGCACGGCCGGCGGGCTCACAACGCGACGGTTGCGGGTTCAAATCCTGCCCCGCTACGTCCGTGCCGGCTGCTGCCAAGCCTTGCCGGCCGGGACGCGTCTTTTGCTCATTGACGCCCAACAGGGTTCGTCTATAGTGAAACTGCGCGGGGAGTGAGTAGCTCCCTCATTGACAGCTCCGGAAGGCCTCCGAAGAGGGGCCCTACGTGAGTTCACGCGCAGCGCCCCTTCCGAGCCGGAGCTTGGTCGAGGAGGAGGTGGCACCGGCGATGGAACAGCTCGTGCGGCACCTTCTTCTGAGGCTGCTCACGGGAGAGCGCGAGATCCGCTTGACGAGAACGGTTCCCTCTCCCGACGAGCTGCGCGAGAAGTTCAAGGGCATCGACACGCTCGGACTCTACGTTCATATCCCGTTCTGCGAGCGGATCTGCCCGTACTGCCCCTACAACAAGGAGCTATACAGCGACGACCTGGCCGATAGCTACGTCAGGGCCGTCAAGAAGGAGATCGACCTCTACGCCGACATCGTGGGCGGCAAGCCCGTCACCTCCTTCTACATCGGCGGAGGGACCCCCACGACGATGCTCCATAGCGGCCTGGCCGACATCATCGGGCACGTGCGGCGAGACGTTCGATCTGCGATGCGACATCCACATGGAGAGCCATCCCAATCACCTGAGCGCTGAGAACCTCTGCGCAATCAGTCGCTGGGAGTCCGGCACCTGAGCATCGGTGTGGAGGCGCTGGTCGACCGGCATCTGAAGACCCTGTGCCGGCCGTATACCGCGGGCCAGGTCAAAGAGACCGTGGAACGGGCGCTTTCGCATGGGTTCGACGTGCGTGAACGTGGACGTGATGTTCGCCCTGCCGGGCCAGACGTACCGAGGAGATCGCAGAAACCGGGCACGAGCTCGTGAAGTTGGGTGTGGACCAGGTCGCGGCCTACCCGCTGTTCCTGTTCCCTTACACGCCGATGGGAAGGACCGGCGCCGGGAGAGGGCACCTCGTCCTTCAAAGCCTCAAGAGGCGAAGGATGATGAGCATTCTCGAGCGGATCTTCTATCAAGGCGGATACGAGAGGACCTCGACGTGGGCGTTCACGAAGCGGGGCGTCCCCAGGTACTGCTCGGTGACGGTGCCGCTGTATCTGGGCCTGGGGGCCAGCGGCGGCTCGTACCTGAGGGACGTGTTCTATCTGAACACCTTCGGCGTGGCCGAGTACATCGAGGCGCTGGACGACGGCCGGATGGCGATCGCGCTGTCGGTCGATCTGACGGAGAAGATGCAGCGTGCCGGCTGGCTGTACTGGCGGATCTACGAGACCAGCTTCCGCAAGGCCGACTATCGCGAGCGGTTCGGCGAGGATCTCGACACGGCGTACGGCCGCTACCTGAGACCGGGTGCTGGCTCGGCCTCCTAAAGGACGACGGTGAGCGCATCACGCTCTCGGATGGCGGCGCCTTCTGGCTGCATGCGTGTGAGGACCTGCTGTCCATCGACTACGTCGGCACGCTGTGGGGTGCGTCGAGGCGAGACCCGTGGCCGGAGGAGACGATTCTGTCCTGAATCACCTCGACACTGACGGAGGTCCTTCGCGGCCTCCGTTCTTGTCTGTCCCTGGCTTGGCCGTTGGCTACCAAGCCCTGCCAGCCGGGGCTCTCTGTTGACTACGGGACGAAGCGGCCTATACTCGGGTTACTGGCGAGGGAAGGTGCCTTCCGGCCCACGAAGGAGGTGGGGCTCTGGTGAAGATCAAGCTCGTCGCCCCTCTCGTGCTCATTGCTGTTCTGGCGCTGATAGCGCTGCTCCTGCCTCGGTTGGTGGCTCGCATCCAGGCGGCAGTGAACGCCTGCAAGTCCGGCTGACCTTGACTGAATCGTGACACCGACCGGGAGTCGGTGAACAGCTCCGAGGCTACTGATTGAGGTGCGGCAGGGAAGTGGCGTCAACTAGTCAAGGTTGCGCGACCCCCGCTCTTGCCTGCACATTTGGGCCCTTCTGGCTGCTGCCAAGCCTTGCCAGCCGGAGGGGCTCTTTTTCCGATTGACCGCGCGCGGAATCGGCCTATAGTGGATTCATACGGGGAGTAAGTAATTCTCCCCACTCAGCTCGGGGAGGCCGTGAAGACGGGGTCTCGTACGAGTCTCGGCTCGCATGTCGCCCGCTTTCGGACCCCGTCCGCCCGAGGAGGAGGCGCGCGTCCCATGAAATCCAAGAAGCTAGTCCTTGTGATCGTGCTCCTCGCATCTGTCCTCGCCCTGGCAATCGCGCCAGGGGCACTCGCGAACTCAACGCCCGTTTTGACCACTATCGCCCAGGCCGCGCCCACTGCCGCCCAGGCCGCGCCCACTGCCCAGGCCGCGCCCACTACCGCCCAGGCCACGTCCACTATCATCCAAGCTTCTCTCTTTATTGCCGGGCTGGTCGTCGGGCTCCTCTTCTTCGGCCTGGTGCGAACCGCGGACGCCGCGCGGATCAAGCGGCATGACTTGGCGGTGGGCGTGAGTCGCCATGTCACAGAACCAAGACAGCACACGAGGCACAAGCACGTGATTCACGTCTAGAGGCGTGGCTACCAAGCCTTGCCGGTGTGGGCGCTTCTGCCTGTTGACGCAGAGCAGGAAGGGTCTATGGTCGTGCTGGAGGGAGAGCAAGTGGCACTCCCCATCTATAGCTCGGGCTGGCCGTAAAGGCGGGGCCTCGCGCCTGGAACACCAAGTATTCCCCATAGGTTCATGTTCATCGACTTCGGTAAGACTGGGAAAGCCGACCTGATGCTCAATTGGCTATTCGTTGGTGATCCGACGACCCCCTGGTGGCCGACCATCTGGACGCTTCCTATTCAGACAGGCAACATCCAGGTTCACGTGGGGGACTGACAACTGCTTCATGGGCGCGTGTGTGCACCGTGTTCCACATGGTCTCTTAGCCGGCCCAGCGACAACAGACAGACAGACGGAGGTCCCTGCGGGGCCTCCGTTCTTGTCTGGGACTCACGCCCCGCTGGGAGCTATATGCTCGGCCAGCCGGGGGGCTCGCCTACCCCGGCTCACAGTGTCCTATTGAGAATGTATCTCGTCATGCCACGCCGAATATGGGCGCTCCTGCCAAACCGTACCGAGGCGTGGGCCGGAAGGGGAACGAGCACGGGGCTCTTCCGCTTACTCCACCCAAACAGCAATATTGCACGCCGACGACAAATTGGGCTCAACTCGTGCCGCTCGACGGCCGATAGTGACAAGAGAATCGTGCGTCGCCAGCCGAGCGAAGTGAGTCGGGATCGCGCGCGGTTTTTGCAGTGACTCAAGCCGACTGATAGACAGTCACCGCGGGGTCAGAAGGGGAGGTGATGCATGGTGCCGTGACGCTGTGGACGTTGTGTCTGGGGTTGCGCGGCATCGTCCCCTTGGCGCGATTTGCCGAGTCGGGAGGCCCAGATCCCTACGCACGTTCACACGTTGTGTGAGTCCTGAGCGCGATCCAACTTTCGAGTCATAGTCACGAAGTCCTAACACCCGCAAGTCAGGAGATTCCCATGAAAGGGAGAGCACGCTTCTTGACGGTCTTGGCGCTAGCAGTCCTGCTGGTCCTGGCCGTCGTAACGCCGGTAGTCGCGCATTCCTTGAGCACACCGGTGATGAAAGGAGAACTCTATCTCTACGCCAAGACTCCCCTAGCCCCGGGTGAAGGTCCGTGGCCGATCGTCAAGGGAACCAAAGCAGGCAACGAGCAGCACTGGAAGATAAAGGCGGGACCGTCGGGCAAGATGGATTTTCAGCTCAGTACCAGTCCCGACTATTCCACGTACAAGTTTACGTTCAAGTTCAAGGGATATGGTCTCGGCCCGAAGGGTACCAGCTACGCGCTCGTTAACTATACGGGCTGGCCGAATGTCAACATCCTGGGCACCGGCGTCACCAACGGTTCCGGCAAGGTGTTCATCAAAGGAACGACCATGGTACCGCTTGTGAGCGAGACCCCCGCCGACCCGGTCACCCCGGGCGCCAAGATCTGGCTTGTACCCAGTGACCAACTGTCCGGCTCCGCCTTTGTAGCTTGGGATCCGACGAAGATCCTCTTCGAAGGCGTGGGAATGCCGATTCTCGCGATCAAGTAGCCCTCGCGGAAGAAGACGATGGTGCTGGCCCACCTCTTTCTCAATGAGCGCCAGCGAGTCAACGAGGCCCCGGCACTATCGCAGTGCCGGGGCCTCGGTCATCAGGGTCGTTCGGGGCCAGTTTCTCCCCGCCTTCTAGTACGCCTACCGATACGACAGATGGCGCGCGCAGTGGACTCCTCAGCAGGCCACCTATTGCGTGCTACCAAGCCTTGCCAGCCGGAGAGTCGGAGCAGGCTCCGGTGGCCGTTGCATCGACGCCGCCTTACCGACTTCCCGATCGAGATACTCCCAGGCTCCGTCCGGGAACTCGACCCGGTAGATCCCCACCAGCTCGCCGAGCTCTTCCACCTGGGTCACCGTACCGCACTGGCCGACCTTCTCTGCCCCGAAGCCCTTGCACTCGCTGAACAGGACCGTCACCTTGTCGCCTACCGCTAGCATGGGACCTGCCTCCCAAGGCCGGTGCCGAGCGCCGGCGGACCTACTAGACCTATCCGGCATGCCTATCGGCAAGATCGCGCCTCACCATGACCCTCAAGAAGTCTCAAGAGATGGTCAATTGGCCGGCGCCAAGCCTTGCCGGCCGGCGCGGTCTTTCCGTACGCCTTGCGTGGAAAGTTTCGTTGAATGATGGTAAGGTGCCCCTGACCAAACGAGTGGAGGGCGTTTGGTCGCTGAGGAGGAATGTGAAAGGAATGGGAATCGCAGGCGGCGGCATCCCGTGCTAGCCCTCACTATCGCCCTGCCCGTCGTTCTTCTTGTCGTCATCCCCGGGCTCATACTTGCCTTTGGCTTGGGCAGGGCGGCAGGCAAAAGAGCACCAAGACCGGGAGATGCTCAGCTAATCCGTGCACCCTCGCCCCAGATCGCCGGCCAATTGCGGCTCTTTGGCACTCGCGGCATGATCAGCCGACGGCAGGCGAGCGCGGAGTGCGACTAAGGTCTTGTTCGGCGTTCCGCCGACATCGTCTAGCCTGAGCGTGTGCCTCGGGTTAGCTGCTACCAGCCCCTGCCGGCCAAGGGGGCTTGTCTCTTCCCCGCCTTATGCCGAGATTCTGATAGCAGGGTTGAGTGTTCCGCGCGTGCGTTGAAGGGAGGCGCGGCCGAGTGACCAGAGCGAGCGCATCCGTCCGCTATCGGGGCATCCCGAGGCTCGTGATCTCTCTGGTGGCGGTGTTCGTGTTTGTCGCGGTCGTCCTGGGTGTGCTCGTGACCGGCCCAGCCAACGCGGCCCAGAGCGTCACCGGCCTCTACGAGCCGATGATGGAGAACGCCGAGCGGGTCCGGGAGCTCACCGCACCCTTCGTCATCGCCGTCCTTCCTGACACTCAAGGGTACACGGGGGCCGCGGGACTGGGCCGACCTGGTTTCGCCAAACAGATCGAGTGGCTGCTCGCCAACGCGGCCGATAAGAACATCGTCTTCGTCACGCAGGTTGGCGACCTCGTGGTCAACGGCACCGACGACCGAGAATGGGCGAACGCAAGAAACGCCCTTGATCCCTTGCTCGGCCAGGACTGGCTGCCGTTCTCGATCGTCCGCGGCAACCACGACGATCCCGGCTACTTCCTGAAGAACCTGCCGTTGCCGCTCATGCAGAGCAAGCCCTGGTTTGTCGCGGCCTCCCCCTCCGGCCTGTGCCAGGCGCAGATGTTCAAGGTGCAGGAGGCTTGGTTCCTGCATATCGGCTTCCAAGTATGGGTCAGTGCGGCGGAACTGGCGTGGGCCGACGAGTTGCTGAAGCGCCCTTCACTTCAGGGCCTGCCCGTCATCGTATCCACCCACGACTATCTTGA
>CAVRJE010000012.1:0-63264 GCA_963721365.1 uncultured Actinomycetota bacterium | reverse complement strand
ACTCGGATGGATTCGTGGCCAGGATGCTTCCCTGGATCGAAGGGGCGGGGCTCGCCTCCGCGCGCGACCTCGAGACCCGGCACGAATGGCTTCTGGCACTCGCCCCCCTGGTCTCGGAGCGCATCAAGCGCATGACCGAGATCGGGCCAATGGTACGGTTCCTGTTCGTCAAGGACATCGTCATCGATCCGGCGGCGGCTGAGAGTACCCTGGCGAAGGAAGGGGCGGGACTCGCGCTGGACGCCATTCGCGACGCTCTTGTTTCGCTTGATGAGTGGACGCCTGGGGTGATCGAGGGGGCGCTCCGGACGGTTCCCGAGGTGCTGAACATGAAGTCCAAGGCGGTGTTTCAGGCTGCTCGGGTGGCGATCGCGGGAGCCACGGTCTCTCTGCCCCTGTTCGAGTCGATCACGCTTATCGGGCGCGAAGTGGCCCTGGCCCGCCTGAAAGCGGCACAGTCGGTAGCCACGCCCTGATGGCCTTAGCAGACTGCTATTCGCGCTCCGGCGGCGAGGCGTCATTCTTCAGCACCTGGTAGGTTGACAGCCCTGAGCGCCATAAGTAGAGTACGCATTCGCGCACAGCACCTTGGCCCGTTCGTCTAGCGGTTAGGACGTCGCCCTCTCACGGCGGAGATCACCGGTTCGAATCCGGTACGGGTCACTTTTCCGCCCGCAACGGTTGTGGTGTAAGATGCCCCGGCACGCGCCCGTAGCTCAATTTGGCAGAGCAGGGGACTCTTAATCCCAAGGTTGAAGGTTCGAGTCCTTCCGGGCGCATGTTTGGGTTGTTTTCCGCAAGGGTCTTTCCTCGCTCGCGCACGACTCCACGCGCTGAGCAAGCTCAACAAGCACCGGCCCGATTCTGGCACCTGGGTGACGTTGTATGTGGGCCATCGCGCGTGTGGGGTGCCAAAACCCCAGCCAGGCCTGAATTCCATGGTGGGCGGGGTATCGTGGGACGAGGCCCAGCCTTTGTTCGCCGACGAAGACGGCGTCCCCTATCACCCGGAACCGACGAGATAGTCGACCGGGGCTTCGGGCCCTGGCTCGAGAACTACTCACCGCACGGAGCTTCACTACACCGCTGTGGCGTGCGTCCGAACCTCGCGATCCAGACGAGCCCCCAGCTCATCCGACGCGATGTCAAGATCGTAGTCAGACTGTAAGCCGAGCCAAAACTGAGGCGTGGTAACGAAGTAGCGAGCCAGGCGAAGCGCGGTCTCAGCGGTGATGCGGCGCTTGCCGAGCACAATCTCGTTGATGCGACGCGGAGAAACTCCGATATCGAGCGCCAAACGGTTCTGGCTCAAGGCCAGCGGCTTCAAGAACTCTTCGAGCAGTACCTCGCCGGGATGCACCGGCGCAAGCTTGTTTGTGGTCACGGCAGGTCTCCTTGTCACCGATAATCCACAATCTCCACGTTGGCGCGCGTACCGTCGTCCCAGATGGACGAGCGGACGGCGCCGGCAGTTGGTGGCATTGATGCGAATGCTGTACTGGCCCTCGCGGTTTCCGCTCAGCTTCTCCAGTCAATTCGCGGGCGAACTGGCGAGGTCTTTGACCGCATGGGCGTTGTTGAGCATCCGCAACTTGCGCAGCGCAGCCGATTGGATGTCGAGCGGCAACTTCCGCGAAAACTGCCGATTGAACACCTTTTGCGTCTCGGCATCGGCAAACGACGTGATCATGAGGGCATGATATAACGCCGCACGTCATACGTCAAGCGTTATGAAGCTAACGTGTCTTTGGCCTGAGCGGCGGTCAGGTGAGGATGAGGAAGGACTGGGCCCGCACGGCAGATGCCGCGTTGTTTGAGTACAGTGACCTCGTGCGGCTCGTTTAGCCCCGGCCGGCGGCCCAGCCGACTGGTAGCAGAATGTACACTGGGAACAGACTGCATCACCTGAATAATGATCGAGGAGGGACTCTCTATGAGAGCGGCCTTTATCGTGGCGCCCAGAAACTTCGAGATCCGCGAGATCCCCACTCCGAAGATCACCGACGGCGAGATGCTGGTCAAGATAGAAGCCTGCGGAGTCTGCTCCAGCGACATGTCCGGGTACAAGGACTCGTGGGGCGCGGAGATGAAGGCGGCCAATCCCTTCCCGCGGCGCGCCGGACACGAGCCGGCCGGGACGGTGGTGGAGGTCGGCAAGCTGGTGAAGGGCTTCCAGTCGGCGACCGGATCACCGGCTATTTCGCCGACGACGCCTACTGCGAGTACGTGGCCGTCGACCCCACCAGATTCGCCGCCCACCGCGCGCACGGCATGATCATCGAGAAGATCCCGGACGGCGTCCCCTTCGAATATGCGCTTGGCGAGCCCCTGATGAGCTGCATGTCCATCGCCCGGACGACCACGCCGGAGTTCGGAGATTTCGTCTTCCAGATAGGCGCCGGCTTCATGGGCCTGGGGATCATCGCCGGAGTCTCTTCTCCCAAGCTGCGCGAGTACATCGTCGCCGACCTTGACGACAGCGTCTCGAGCTGGCCAGGGAACTGGGCGCCACCATCACCCTGAACCCCTCCAAAGTGGACGTGGTCGCGGAAGTCATGAAGATCACCGGGGGCCGGGGGGTGGACGTCGCCATCGAGGTGGTCGGCCACCCGATAGGTATCAAGATGACCGGCGACGTGATCAAGACCAACCGGGGCAAGGTCATCCTCGTGGGTTGGCACCAGGCGCCGAACACCTATGAGTTGTTCAACTGGATCAAGTGCCCCATCATCTACAGCCCGCAGGGGATCGGCATGTCCACCAACTACCAGAGCGAGTTGGAACGGGCCATGTGGGCGCTGGAGAAGGGCATCTTCCCGATGGACAAGCTGGTCACCCACAAATACAAGCTGGAGGACATCGGCCAGGCCTTCGAAGCCAACCTCGGCCGACGCCCGGCTACATCAAGGGCGTGGTCATGCCGTTCATGAGCTGATTGCGCCGCGCGGGCCGTCGCCGTGGGGTTTGACTTCTCGTGGGCCGCTACCTAGTATGCTAGGCACTGGCGTGCTAGGTAATTGGAGCGGGAGGTTCTGGGCTTGATCCTCCGATCCGATCCTATCCCGCTGAAAGCTACTTTCGATAACGGTCCCCACCTGCGTCCCGCCTGATCGACCGGCTGGAGCGAGACGGTTTCGTCTCTCGGCAGGTGGATCCAAATGACGCTCGCATGAAGCTGCTCAGGAGGAAGACTATTGTGGATGAGTTGATAACGCGCGCCCCCAACGAAGCCGGCGAGAAGACGCTCGTCCGGGACCTGAGTTGGTGCGGGGTCTTCAACGGTGCGAACGCCTCGATGGTGGATGTGAAGGATGGCAAGATCATCCGCATCCGTCCCGCCCGCTACTACGACCAGTACACCCGGGAGGAAGTCAAGCCCTGGGTGATGCATGCCCGGGGCAAGACCTTCGAGCCGAGCGACAAGAGTCTCATCCCCCCGCTCAGCCTGGCCTACAAGAAGCGGGTGTTCTCGCCCGGCCGCATCCGCTACCCCATGAAGCGGGTGGACTTCGACCCCAAGGGCGAGCGTAATCCGCAGAACCGCGGCGTGAGCAAGTACGAGCGCATCAGCTGGGACGAGGCCCTGGACATCATCGCGAGCGAGATGGTGCGGATCAAAGAGACGTACGGCCCGACCGCCATCCTCAACCAGTCCGACCAGCACGGCGAGAACAAATGCGTGCACGGGCCCGCACGGCTGCATGCGCAACCTGCTCAAGCTGTTCGGCGGCTACACCCTGCAGGTCCGCGACCCCGACAGCTGGGAAGGCTGGTGGTGGGGTGCCAAGCACGTCTGGGGTTGCGAGCCGGTGGGCCAGCAGATGCCGCAGAAGAACATCATCTACGACATCGCCAAGAACACCGAACTGCTCCTTCACTGGGGCTGCGACCTGGAGACGACGGTCTGGGGCTGGCAGGGCCAGCTCACCAGCCGCCTGAGCTTCTGGTGGAGCGACCTGGGGATCAAGCAGATCTTCATCGCGCCCGACGTGAACTACGCCAATGCCATCCACGCCGACAAGTGGATCCCCATCCTGCCGAACACCGACGCCGCCCTCTATCTGGCCATCGCCCACGAGTGGTTCAGAGAACGGCACCTACGACAAGGAGTACCTCGCAGACCCACGCCTACGGCGTCGACAAGTTCGAGGACTACGTCATGGGCCGCGAGGACGGGCAGCCCAAGAGTCCCGGAGTGGGCCTCGCCGATAACCGGCGTCCCCGCTCGGATCATCAAGGCGCTCGCCAAGGAGTGGGCGTCCAAACGCACGACCATCCTCATCGGCAACGGCGGCCCCGGCATCCGCGGGCCCTACGCCACCGAGCCGGCCCGCCTGCAGGTCCTCTGCCTCGCCATGCAGGGGCTGGGCAAGCCGGGCTGCAATCAGTCCAAGATGATCGAGTGGGGTCTGCTCGACGACTACGAGCAGGTGTCGCCGCCGGCCCCGTCGATCATGACCAACCTGTACGACGCCTACACCGGGGCAGCACGCCGATGGAGACCTGCCACCCCTCGTTCATCCCCAAGAGCCTCATCCCTAAGGCTCTGCTCGAAGGTCATGTCGAGTGGTTCGGCAACGAGCACGAGATGGCTCACCGCACGGACCAGTTCGTCCACTACACCTACCCGGCCGAAGGTTGCTCCAAGATCCACATGATCTGGACCGACTCGCCCTCGTGGATCACCTGCTGGAACGCCGGCAACGACTATCGTCAAGGCGGTGCGGCAGCCCGACATCGAGTTCATGCTCGCCCAGCATCCCTGGCTGGAGAACGACTGTCTGTTCGCCGACATCATCCTGCCGATCAACACCAAGCTCGAGGAGGACGACATCGGCAGCGACCTCTTCAGCGGGCAGATGAACCTGCTGTTCCCCGAGGAGAGGTGCATCGAGCCGCTGGGCGAATCGGTGAGCGACTACGAGGCGGTCGTCCTCATCGCGGAACGGCTGGGACTGCTGGAGGAGTACACCGGCGGCAAGACCATCCCTGAGCTCATCAAGATCGGCTACGAGACCTCCCGGGCGGCCGACAGTATCAGCTGGGAGGACCTGCGCCGCAAGGGCTACTACGTGGTCCCGCCCATGCCGGGCTGGGAGGACATCCCGGCCGGCCTGATCGAATTCTACGAGGATCCCGAGAAGCACCCGCTCTCCACGCCCACCGGCAAGATCGAGTTCTACGCCACCGGCCTCGCCGAGCACTTCCCCGACGACGAGGAGCGGCCGCCGGTGCCCAAGTGGATCCCCAAGGGCGTGTCTCACGAGGAGACCATCGGGACGGAGCGGAGCAAGAAGTATCCGCTGCTGGTCATGAGCAACCACCCGCGCTGGGGAGTGCACTCGCAGCACGACGACATCACCTGGTTCCGGGAGATCGAGACCTGCAAGGTCAAGGGACCGGACGGCTATCAGTACCAGCCGCTGTGGATGAACCCGGTGGACGCGGCCGCGCGGGGCATCAAGAGCGGCGACGTCGTGGCCATCTTCAACGAGCGGGGGACGGTGCTGGCCGGGGCCTACGTTACCCAGCGCATCATGGCCGGGGCCGTCGGCATCGACCACGGCGCCAAGTTCGACCCCATCGAAGTGGGGGTCATCGACCGGGGCGGCGCCATCAACACCATCGTCCCGCGTAACGTCACGTCCAAGAACGCCTGCGGCCATGCCGTCAGCGGCTTCCTCGCCGAGGTGGAGAAGGCCGATCTGGAAGCGCTGCAGGCCAAGTATCCGGAGGCCTTCGCCCGAGAGTGTCACATCACCGCCGGACCGTGCCTGGCCGGCTTTACCGAGGGGGGTGCCTGATGGGCAAGGTCATGGTCATCGATCTGGCCATCTGCAACGGCTGCCACAACTGCCAGATCAGCTGCAAGGACGAGCACGTGGGCAACGACTGGACCCCGATCGCCAAGCCCCAGCCCGACACCGGCCAGTTCTGGAACAAGGTGATCGACCTGGAGCGGGGCACGGTGCCCAAGGTCCAGGTGACCTACCACCACACCATCTGCCAGCACTGCGAGGACGCCCCCTGCATCGACGGCCTGCAACGCGAACGCCATCTACCGCCGCCCCGACGGCATCGTCATCATCGACCCGGAGAAGTGCCGGGGCAACCAGCTCTGCCTGGAGGCCTGCCCCTACGAGAACGTCATCTACTTCAACGACGACCTGAACATCGCCCAGAAGTGCACCTTCTGCGCCCATCTCATCGACCGGGGCTGGACCGAGACCCGCTGCTCCGACGCCTGCCCCACCGGCGCCTTCACCTTCGGCGACGAAGACGACCCCGCCATCAAGGACGAAGATCGCCCAGGCCGAATTCCTCAAGCCCGAGCTTCCCACCCGGCCCCGGGTCTACTACCTCAACCTGCCCAAGAAGTGGATCGCCGGCGCGGTCTTCGACCCGCAGGCCGACGAGTGCCTGGAAGGGGCGACCGTCACCGCCACCAACCGGGAGACGGGCGAGACCCTGACCGTGCACGACCGACAACTACGGGGACTTCTGGCTCAAGAACCTCGAGGACGGCTCCTACACCCTGCTCATCGAGAAGCCGGGCTACCTGGCCAAGAAGCTGGGGCCCATCGACGCGACCGCGGCCGACCAGAACGTGGGCGACGTCGAGCTCTGGAAGGCGTGAGCGAACGACTAAGCGAGGTCAACGCGGAAATAGCCGCGTTGCAGGCCGAGCATAGGCTTCGGGAGACGCTTCCGCTTCTGCGCGAGAGTCGTCGAGCTCACCCGACTGGAGGCCGGCGCCGAGTCGTCCGCGTATGTGGCCGCTCTCAACGAGCTGGGCTCGCTGCTGCGGACGCTCAAGGAACTCGACGAGTCCGAGGCCATCTTTCGCAAGGCCGCCCAGATCGAGGCCAGGACTCGGGGCATGCAGAACCCCGACTACGCCACCTGCATCAACAACCTCGCCGGTACCTACCGTCTCAAAGGCGACTACGAGACTGCCGAGGCGCTGTTCGTGGAGGCGATCGAGATCTACGAGAGCGAGACTGGGTCGGAGCACTTCGTGTACCTCAGCGCTCTGAACAACCTGGGCCTGGTGTACCAGGATCTCCAGAGGTACGACGAGGCCGAGCGCCTGCACCGCAGGGCGCTGGCCGTTCTCGAACGGAGCGGCAAGCGCAACGCCGCCTTCGCGACCACGCTCAACAATCTGGCCTCGGTCGCGATGGCCACCGGACGCTACCAGGAAGCAGAGCGGTACTTGCGGGAGTCGCTTGCCCTCTACGAGCAGACAGACGGCAAGGAATCGGTGCTCTACCTGACCGGGCTCAACAACCTCGCGGCCGTCTGCTACATGGACGGCGACTACGTGCAGGCCGAGCGGCATTTCGCGGAGGCCCTGGCGACTCATCGGGAGAGTCTTGGGGACGGACCATCCGGACTGGGCCAAGACCAGCAGGAACCTGGCGCGGACCAGGGAGAAGCTGCAGGCGGCCGAGGGGCCTGCAGGGACGGCGAGAAGGACTGAGCCGGGATGAAGGGTCTGGAGCTCGCCGAGCGATACTACGAGGAATACGGCCGCCCTCTGGTGGCCGAACGCTTCGCGGCCTACCAGGACAGGATCGCCGCCGGTCTGGTGGGGGAGGGTTCGGAGTGCTACGGGTTCGACGACGAACTCTCGCGCGACCACGATTGGGGACCCGGCTTCTGCCTGTGGCTGACGTCGGGTGACGATGCCGACATCGGAGCGGAGCTCCAGGAGCGCTACGACGCGCTGCCGAGGAGCTTCGCCGGTTTCGAGCGCACGGACCGAGGGCCCTCACGCCGGCAAGCGCACCGGGGTCTTCGAGATCACGGACTTCTATCCGCAGGTTCATCCGCTACGACCACGTCCCGGCGACCCTGGCCGAGTGGAGGTCGCTCCCGGAGACCTACCTGGCGACGGCCACCAACGGCAAGGTGTTCGCCGATCCCCTGGGGGAGTTCACGGCGTTCCGCGACGGGCTACTGGCCTTCTACCCGGAGGACGTGCGGCTGAAGAAGCTGGCCGCGCGCTGCGCCGCGGCCGGGCCAGGCGGGGCAGTACAACTACGGCAGGTGCGTCGCCCGGGGCGAGCTGGTAGCGGCCCACTGCGCTCTGAGCGAGTTCATCGAGGCCGTCATCTCCATCGTCTACCTGCTGAACAAGCGGTACCGGCCCTTCTACAAGTGGATGCACCGGGGCATGAAGGAACTGCCCGATCCTGGGCGAGGCCGTGCCACGGGCTGCTCGCCGATCTGTGCGCCGAGCCGGACCTGGCCGACCGGGCCTGTCGCCGGACAGGCCGAGGCCCGCCGTCGCCCGGCGGAGGCGGATCGTCGAAGAGGTCAGCGCTCTCATCATCGCGCATCTCACCTCGGAGGGGCTGAGCGACTCCGAGAGCGACTTCCTCCTCGACCACGCCCACGCGGTGCAGGCCAGGATCGAGGAGCCAGGCGCTCCGAAGCCTGCCCGTGATGACGGAATAGCGACATGGACGAACGAAGATGGACGTGACGACGAGCCATAGACGACAGGTGATGAGAGACATCCTCGACCTGGAGTGGGAGATGTTCCACGAGTGCAGGGCATCGACGGCCCCGCGGCCTGCCAGCAGGACCGCAAGACGTTCGAGGTCATGCGCTCGAGCCAGCTCCAGGCCTGGAACCAGGAGATCGCCGAGAGCTACCTGGACGACCTGAGCCGGGCGCAGGCGGGCGGCGCAACCTCATGACCGAGAAGTACGCGCGCATGATGGAGTACACGTCGCCGTGCGAGTTCCGGCGGATCGCGCCGGATCTGCCCGCGCTGGACGGGCGCCGCCGTGCCCCTCGTCGAGCGGCTGTCGCGGACTGTCCGTCCGCTGGATGGAGGAGTTGGCGGCGAAGTACCCGCATGTCGGGCGCGCAGGGCCGCCCCATCCGCGCGTGGGACGACACCAGGTACACGACCTCGTTCGAGACCTACAACCGGGGGGAGTTGGCCACCTACAGCTCAAGACCCTGCGGCTCCTGGAAGACCACTATCTGCAGATGGTCGCGGCGGGATGAACCCGGCCGAAGTGATCCTGGAGCATACGATGGCGAGCTACGGCTACGCCTCGCTGGAGCGGGCCGAGGCCGCGCTGCGGGCGCACGAGGAGAGGACAGGCGGCCGGCCCGCATGACCCAGGCGGTCCGCGCAGGCGACGATCTGGTGCGACAGAAGTGGCTGGGCAACAAGGGCCTGGTCGCGTTCCTTACCGTACTCAGCGCATTCGTCGCTTTGTCGACGGACATATACCTGCCCGCACTGCCGAGCATGACCAAGGACTTCGGCGTGCCCGAGTACCAGACGAACCTAACGCTCACCTTGTTCTTCGTCTTCTATGCCGTTGCTATCCTCGTGTGGGGCCCCCTGAGCGACCGGTGACCGGACGCAGGCCCATTCTGCTGGTCGGCCTCTCCTGCTACACGGTGGCCGGAGCGCTTTGCGCTATCGCGCCCAACATCTACCTGCTCATGCTCTTCCGCATCATGCAGGCCGTGGGAGCGGGCGCGGCCTCCGCCGTGGCTACGGCAATCGTCAAGGACGTCTATCGGGGCAGAAGACGCGAGTCACCCTCGCGGTCATCCAGTCGATGACCGTGATCTCCCCGGCGGTGGCGCCGATGATAGGTGCGCTCCTACTGAACCTCACCTCCTTGGCGGGGGACCTTCTGGGCGCAGGGAGGACTGGGCGTGCTGGTTGTGGCCATGACGATCGCTTTCGAGGAGACCCTCCAAGAAGAATGCCGGCTCGCCCTTCGCCTCTCTGCGGCGTCTGGGCGTTGTGCTCAAACACCGGACGTTTGCCTACCTGCTGCTCATCTTTTCCCCGGTGAGCATCTTCGCCATGGCGTTCGTCTCTTCTTCCTCCTACGTGTACCAGGAGACCTTCGGCGTGAGCAGCCAGGTCTTCAGTTTCTTCTTTGCCATCTTCGCCGTGGGTCTGGCGATCGGCCCGGTCATCTACATAAGGCTCTCGCGGAGTTGGAGGCGCACCTCGATCATCACCGGCTGCTTCGCCGTGATCGCCCTGGGGGATCCTCATCCTGCTCGTGGGCGCGCGGGGACCCTGGGCCTACATCCTCGCGGTGCTCCCGAGCAGCATCGCCCTGAGCTGTATGCGTCCCCCGGCCGTCTACCTGATGCTGGACCAACACGAGGCCGATGCAGGATCGGTCTCGAGCGCTATGAGCTCGTCTCACATGGTGATGGGGAGCATCGGGATGGTGATCGTCTCGCTACCCTTCTTGGGCGGCCGCGTCGAGATCCTGGGCGTCCTCACCCTTGCCGTCGGATTATTGAGTGGAGGGCTGTGGCTGGGCATCGGGCAGCCGCGCATACGCGCCGCGAGCAAGAGGGCCTGACCGTGCGGCAAGTGCTGATACCATGGGTGCAGCATGATCAAGACCATCATCCTTCACCATCTCCTCGACGTGAACGACCTCCCTGCCGCGGAGCGTTGGTTCTACCGCTACCACATCCCCGAGGTGCTGCGGAATCACCCGGTGAGCTACGTGAGCTATCGCGCCGTCCCCCCGCCGCCCGGGGCCGAGGACTACGGCTACTACAACTACAAGGTGCACGAGAACCTGAACCGGGGCGAAGGGGAGAAGCCTCTCGGTCTCACCGCCATGACCAAGGAGGTGGTGCCGCTCAAGGTCATCATGGTGAACGTCCCCGCGGTCCCCACGGAGGATCTTCTCGGCAAAGGCACCTCCTTCGAAGAGAGGACCATCCTCCGCTGGCTGATCGCGTTCCGCTATCCGGAGGGCGTCGGCGTCGAGGAGGGAGACGACTGGTATGTCAACGTGCACGCCAGGAAGTCATGCAGCAGCCGGGGCTGCACCCGCTTCTTCAGCTACCGGGTCATCGCTCCCCCCGAGGTTATGGGACAAAGTAGTGCCGGCGTTCCTGCACCCGCGGTCCCAGGTGTCCTCCAACTGGCACCGGATCTCGGAGCAGTGGTACGAGAACAGCAACGGCTGGGTCGATTCGGTCGTCTCGTCACCGCCGCGGTACACGAGGCCGCCGTGGGCCACGGTCGACCGCTACCCGTTCCTCGAGCCCGGCGTGGACTTCGCCAGCACGTTCATCCTCGAGCGGCCGAGCGGACGACTGGCTCAGGCAGGTACCGCCCTTCTACGTCTAGGAGGCTCCGGACTCCGGTTCGGCGGCGCCACGCCCGATACGCGGCTTCCGCGTCGGGAAGGGTATCGAAGATGAAATCCTTCCCGATCAGCTCGGTGAGCCCGGACAGTCCCAGTTGCTTGCTGACCTCTGCCTCGACCCCGGCCAGCGCCAGCCGGATGCCCTTCTCCTTGAACAGGCCGTGGACCTCTCGTAGAGTGGCTGCCGCGGTGAAGTCGACGTCATCCACGGCGGTCATATCCAGACGAACCAGGCGAGGGGAGGTGGGCGGTGTCCGCAGCTCGGTCGCCTGCTCGGAGAAGAGTTCCGCGTTCGCGTAGTACATGCCGTGATTGAAGCGATAGAGCATCAAGCCGGGGACGACTCTGGGCATGGCTGCTCACCGGGAGCATGTGCTCCCTACCCGCTTCATCGATGTCCACCACAGCGTTTCTCGGCTTGTAACCGTGGCGGGTATGGATCAGGATGGACAGGACGATGGCCAGCAAGATGCCCTGTTCGACGCCGACGAAGATCACAACCAGGGCGGTGGCCAGTGCCACGCAGAACTCGAGCGGGCGCTCGGCGTAGATCTTGCGCATCCCTTTGGCGTCGACCAACTCGATACCGATCAGGAAGACGACCGACGCGAGCACGGCTTCCGGCATGTAGGCCAGCGGTTTGGTCAAGAACAGGAGAACGATCAGCACGACGACGGCAGTGGTGAGCATCGGCAGTTGGGTGCGGCCGCCCGCGCTGTCGACCATCTGGGTCTTGGTAGGGCTGCCGTTCACCACGAACGTGCCGCTCAGGCCGGCGCCGATGTTGGCCAGCCCGAGCCCCACCAGGTCGACGTTCTCGCTGAACTTCTCGCTATAACGGGCCGCGTACGCCCGCGAGGTGGCCGCGCTCTGAGCCAGGATGACGATGAACATCGAGAAGGCGACAGGCAACAGCTGTCCTGGGCGACGCTCCAGTCGAGAGTCACGCCTGTCGGTATGCCGAAGTGCGGCAGACCACCCGGGACTGTGCCCAGCACCGCCACGCCCTGACCGGAGAGGTCCACGACGTAGCTCACCACGATGGCGCCGATGACCGCGATCAAGGCGCCGGGAATCTTCTTGCTGATCTTCCTGGAGCCGACGATGACCACCAGCACGACGACCGACACCGCTACGGTGGACCAACTGATCTGGCCGAGCTGTTTGACGTCGTTTACCAGCTTCTGGACCGGGCCCGACCCACCCCCGGAACTCCCAGCATGCCCGATATCTGCCCGATCGCCACCTGGATGCCGACGCCGGTCAGGAAGCCGATCAAGACGGTACGGGAGAGGAAGTCCGCGATGAAGCCGAGCCGGACGATGCGGGCTACGATCAGGATGCCGGCCGCCATAAGAGCCAGGATGCCCGCATACGCGACGTATTGCGGCGAGGCAGTGGCAGCCAGCCCAGTCAATCCCGCCGCCATGATGGCTGCCGTGGCCGAATCGGCTCCCACTACCAGATGGCGGGACGATCCGAAGATGGCGAACAGGGCGATGGGGATCAGGATGGTATAGAGCCCGGTGACCACCGGCATCCCGGCTATCTTGGTGTACCCCATGACCTCGGGAATGGCCAGCGCGGCCAGAGTGATACCGGCGACGACTTCTATCGAGATCCGCGATCTGTCGATGGGCAGGATGCCCTGCAAGATGGGCAGACGACGGCGCGGCTTCTCATGCGCGGTGGCGGCCGGCGTGGCTGGCATCCTTCCCCCTTTTCCGTTTCGAGGAACCCCTTCATCCGTCCGGGATGACCCTGGGGATTCCGGTGACGCACAATCTTCCCAGAAGAAAGTCATTTCAGTCCACAGCCGAAGGGCGGCCGGAGAGGCCCACGGCCTACCGGCCCGGAGAGGGGCCCCGCTTCATCGTGTGACGCCGTCGCTCGCGGCTGCCCCCACCCTCGCCGGCGAGGGCCGCCGTGTTCTCGGCAACTCGGCTACTCGTTCGTCGGCTCGGACGCCGGCTCGACCACCGGCACCGGCTTGCCTCGCGGCCCCCGCCGCGGCCACCAACTCCACCGTCCCAGCAGCACGATGATCGCCGGGACCAGCGTGGTCCGGACCACGAAGGTATCGAGCAGCACGCCGAACGCGACGGCGAATCCTATCTGGAGCAGGCCGAGCAGGCTGGCGCTCATCATGCTGGCGAACGTCCCTGCCATGATGATGCCGGCCGACGTGATTATCCCCCCGGTCCTGGCGAGCGCATGCCGGGTGCCCGACCCGGGTGCCGTTGACCGCCACCTCTTCCTTCACCCGCCCTATGAGGAAGATGTTGTAGTCCATGCCCAGGGCGACCAGCATGACGAACATGAACATCGGGACCCACCACACGATGCCCGCGGCGCCGAGGATGTCGACGAAGAGCAGTCGTACCACGCCGAGCGTCGCTCCGTACGACAGCAGGATCGTGAGTATCAGGTAGATGGGCGAGACCAGGGCCCGCAGCAGGAGGACGAGGACGACGAACACCCCGCCGAGCACGTAGATCATCGCCCGGGTCATGTCGCGGTTGGAGGCATCCTGCAGGTCGAGCAGTACGGCCGAGTCGCCCTCCACCGCGGCCTGGAAGCCCGCGGCGCCAAGCGCCGCCCGGATAGCCTTGGTGGTGTCGATCGCCTCGGGGCTGTAGGGACCGGCGTCGAGGACCACCTGGAGGCGCGCAGCGGTGCCGTCACCGGAGATGTAAGCGTCGCGCAGAGCCTTGAGTCCCTCATTGCTCTTGAGATAGAGCTGGGGGAGCAGGATCGCATCGGGCCGGGCCGCGAACGTCTGCTGGAGAGAGTCGAGCCCGTCGGCGAGGGCCTGAAGCTGCGTGAGGGCCTGTTGGGCGACGGCGGCCCGCTGGGCGCCGTCGGCCGCCGACTGGAACGACGACGCGACCTTCGCAAGCTCCGACAGCGCGGCGAGCGCCTTCTGGTAGCCGGGGTCGCCCGCGACCTCCGGGTATCCCTGGGCGAGTTCGACCAGATAGCCGTACACGTCGGTGAGGCCGGCGGCCGCCGTCTGCAGGTCCGCGCCGGAGCCGCCGCCGCTGCCGAGTCCCGCCTGCCAATTGAGCGGTCCCCTCGCGAACAGCCTTCGCCTGGGTGGCCAGTTGGTCGGCCACGCTCAGCGTCTTCTTGTCGGGCAGCGACCCGGTGAAGCTGCGGACGGTCGTCACGTGCGGCACCGACTGGAGCAGTGCCTGCAGCTTCTCCACGTTGGCAAGCCCCTGGGGCGTGTCGAAACCGGCCGGATCGACGGCGACCACGTTGAGCGGCTGCATCTGGCCCGGGGCCGAAGTGCTCGGCCAGGACGTCGAACCCCTGCCTGGTCTCGTCGCTCTTGGGTAGGTCGCCGAGCAGGTCGAAATCGCGGACCAGGCCGGCGCCGTAGATGGCGAGCGGCACGAGGATGATCACCGGCACGAGCAGCGCGACGATCGGGCGGCCGACGACCTTGCCCGCCCAGGCGTGCCACAGGCCGCGCTCCCCGATGTGCTCCGGCTTGCGGGGCCAGAAGGCGTAGTGGCCCAGGACGGTGAGGAGGGCGGGAGTGAACGTCAGGCCGGCAAGCAGAGCGATCGCGACGCCGATGGCGATGGCCGGTCCGGTCGTGTTGTAGAGGCCTAGCTCGGCAAAGGCCATCATCGCGAGACCCACGATCACCGTCCCCGCGCTCGATGCGATCGTCTCACCGATGGTCCGCACGGTCGTCTTGACGGCAGGTGCCGCGGTGCCGGCCCCGGACATCTCCTCCCTGAAGCGGCTGATGAGGAACAGGCAGTAGTCGGTGCCCGCGCCGAACAGGACCACGATCAGGAAGACGTTGGTGTACATCGATATGGTGAGAGGGCCGGAGCCGAGGAACGCGATGACCGCCCGAGAGATGACGTAGGCCAGCCCGATGGTCGCGAGCGGGATGATGGGACTCACCGGAGATCGATAGATGATGAGCAGGATCGCCACCACGAGCAGGATCGTGATCCAGGTGGTCGAGTCGAGGCTCCTCTGCGACTCGCTGTTGTAGGCGGAGAGGATGGGGCCGCCGCCGGTCAGATAGACCTTGACGCCCGGGGGCGCCTCTTTCAGCCGCGTCGTGGATCGCGGCTATGGCCACCTTCGTCTGCTCTTCGGTGCCCACGGCCGCGAAGCGGGTCAGAACGAGGGCGACCTGCTTGTCGGGGCTGGTCAGGCCGGTCTTGGTCTGCTCGTCTCCCAGCGCGGGCGACAATACCCGGTCCACGCCCGCGGGCTTGTCCGGCCCGGTGAGCCACGCGGTGAGCCCGTTGACGAACTCGGCCGCCGCGCCCTGGTCCGCACGATTCCCTGCCCCGGCATCGACAACCACCACCGCGCTGGAGGGCGACACCCGGTCGGGGAAGTACTTCTTGACCACCTCGTTCGCGTCCAGGCTGGGGGCGGAGGCGGGCAGGAAGGCGCGCTGGTCGCTCACGGCCACATCGTTGATGTTGGGCGCGACGACCGTGAGCACGATGGCCACCAGGAACCAGGCGGCGATGATGAACCAGCGGAAGCGGACGGCGAACGAGCCTAGACGGGAGAACATCTCCTGCTCAGAGCTCGGGACTGCCGTGTTCGTACGGGGCCGTCACCGTGGGCTACGTCCGCGCGATCTTCTTGCGCCGCTTGTACGTCTGGGCCAGTTCGAGGAAGATGCCCACGTCCCGGTCGAGGTCGCTGTGGGTGCCGTCGAAGTAGAAGACCCGGATGGGGATGTTGTCGTGCTCCCTGCTCACCCGGGGGTAGATGGCCTCGGTCACGATGCCGTTCATGCAGGTGAACGGGCTGATATCCACGATGCCGTCGGCGCCCTGGTGGTAGAGGTAGATGGCCCCGCCGGTCGAGATGCACCATCTCGCCCAGAGCCCCCTCGCGGGGCAGGTAAGGATGCCCGTACTCCAAGATCTCGTGGACGTGTGGGTCCCGATGGCTCTCGAAGACGTCTTCGAACTGCTCCATGAGCGCGTTCTCGTCGCTGCGCATCACCCGCGCCGTGAGGAAGTTCTTCAGCCAGTCCTTGCTCAGGCGGCGCTTCTCCTCGCGCAACCGGCGGAAGGCCTCGTCGTTGGTGTACCACACCCACTCGGCCACGCCGGCCAGCCAGCACTCGCCGCCCTGGGCCTCGATGTGCCGTATGACCTCGTTGTTGGCGAACGTGTTCAGGCGGCAGAAGATCTCCCCGACCACGCCGATAAGGGGGCGGTCCTCCTGCTTCACCGGGATGGCAAGGAAGGCCTTCTTCACCCGGGCGAGGCCGGCCTTGAGATCGGCCATCCGCTCCTTGTTGTCGATCCCCTGACGGGCGATGATGTCGCCCATCAGATCGAGGCTCTCCAGGTAGACCCTGTCCGTATTCCCCGGTTCGATCTCGTACGGCCGGATCATCAGGAGCAGCTTCAGGAGGATGTCCTGCACGACTACCGCCCGCCAGGCCGTCCTGATCAGTTCCCCCGCCTTTTCGCCGATACCGGCGTAGCCGTCGGCGGAAGTGATGGAAAGGATGAGCACGTCCTGGTAGTCCGTGGTCGTCGAGCACCCTGCGAAGCAGCCCCGCGTACTGACCGAAGCGGCAGGGACCGTTCGCGGTGGGCAGGAGGAAGGCCGTCTTCTTGGGGTCGAGCTTCTCATCCTCGATCAGCTTGAGGTAGTCGCCCAAGACGATGCGCTGCGGGTAGCACTCGTCGCCCGAGGTGTACTTCGCGCCTAGTTCCAGCGTGCGGGCATCCTCGTCGGGCGTCACGTGCGTGTCCCAGCCGATCGAACGGAAGGCGCCCGCCAGCATGCGCGACCCGCCATACGGCATGCGGCACAGCCACATGGTGCGGCCGGCGACGTCGGTGTCGCGGCCGACCACCATGGGGCTGGTATCGGCGCTGCGAGCGGCGGCCGGCGTGGGGAGGGAGCCCAGCGCCTTCTCGGCCGCCTCCTTGGCCCCTGCGCCGTTGCCGCTCTTGGTCGCCGTGCCGGGCGCTCTCAGTACCCTCGGTGCCCATCAACGCTCCCCGACCGGCTGCTTGGTCTTGTCCCCGCGGGCCCACCAGCGCAGGAAGCCCTTGCTGTCGAGGTAGGCCTCGCATCTGGTCATCGCGCCCGCGTCGTTCGTATGCTCGTCGAACTGCAGCACCAGGAACGGGTCCGGCGACGCCGCGTGGATGAAGTGCTTCACGTAGGAGTCGGGGCCGCACTTGAAGTTGGTGATGTAGATGATGTGGAGGTTCGGGTGCTCCGCCACCACCTTGGCTGCCTGCAGGATCTTCCGCCCGTAGTTCCAGAACATGTTGGGCGTCACCTCGCGCGTGTCCTTGCCCCACAGGGGCAGGAAGTCGATGGGGATGATGTTCACCCCGTAGTAGCGCCGCAGCTTGGCCGGGATGTCCATGTTGACGCCGGCGTCGTAGATGTTGTACGGCCGGCCGACCAGCACGATCCCCAGCTCTTCGTGCTCCGCGAGCGTGGAGAGGGCGTTCGCACCCGCCTCCATCAACCGGGCGCGGAACTCGGACTGCGCCTCGTAGGCCTCCTTGACCGCCTGGTCGACGACCCGGGAGGGGACGCCCAGCGGTTTGAGAGCCGAGCGCAGGGTGTCGCGGACGTACTCGGGACCGCGGCGGAAGTGGATTATCGGAGCGAGGAACTTGTCTTCATGGCCCTCGAACCGCGGGGCGAGCCGAATGACATGGGGAAGGGTCTGACCCCACGGACAGGCATGGGACTCGATCTCCGGGTGATCCGTCTCTTCGTTGAGCTGGGCGGGGATGAAGACGTAGTCCACGCCCGCCTCGAGCAGTTCGGCCACGTGCCCGTGAGCCACCCGGATGGGGAAGCAGGGCTCGGCCACCGAGCCGTCGATGCCCATCTCCCGGATGTTCTTGTCGGTCTGGCGAGAAAGCACCACGTCGAAACCGCACGACTTGAACAAGGTGGCCCAGAAGGGCAGCCGGTCGTAGGTGTACATCGCCCGGGGGATGCCGATGGTCCCCAGCGGGGCGTCGCTGCCGCTCGCGGAGCAACGTCGTGTAGTCCTCGCCCTCGGTCACGTAGGAGTAGCAGAGGGCGTTGCGCAGCTCCACCAGGTCGCGGATGACGGGCTCCTTGTCCACCTTGGCCCGCTTGCGGTAGCGGTCGGAGCACTTGTCGCCCCAGTAGGTCTTCTCGTCGCCGATAGTGAACTGCCTGATGTCACACTCGTTGGTGCAGCCCTTGCAGGTGAATTCCCGCACGCTGTATTCCACCTGCTCCAGGTCCCATCCCCGGAAGCGGGAGGGAGTCGCGGTGGCCGACATCTTCTCGCGGGCCAACAGCGCGGCGCCGATGGCCCCCACCACGCCGTTGTAGGGCGGGACGATGATGTCCTTGTCCAGGATCATGCTGAAGGCCGCGGCCACCGAGTCGTTGTAGGCGGTGCCGCCCTGGAAGTAGACGGTGTCGCCGATATGCCTCTGGCCCACGAGCCGGTTGAGGTAGTTGTAGGCGATCGAGTAGGCCAGCCCGGCCACGAGAGCCTTGCTTGTCGGCTCCGCGCTGCAGATACGAGTTGACGTCGCGTTCCATGAACACCGTGCAGCGTTCGCCCAGGCGTACCGGCGCTTCGGAGGACAGCGCCAACTCGGCGAACTCGCCGATGATGTTGATGCCCAGCTTCTCGGCCTGCTCCTCGAGGAAGGAGCCGGTCCCGGCGGCGCAGGCCTCGTTCATGGCGAAGTCGACCACGACGCCGTCCTCGAGACTAATGAACTTGGAGTCCTGGCCGCCGATCTCGAAGATGGTATCGGGGACGCGGTCGATCAGCTTGCGGCCGATGAAGGTCGCCCCGGTCTTGTGCGCGGTTATCTCGTCGTTCACGGTGTCGGCCCCGACGAGCTCGCCGATGAGCTCCCGGCCGGAACCGGTGGTCGCCACCCCCAGGATTTCCAGCCGGTCGCCCAACTCGTTCCAGATATCGGCCAGGCCCTTGTTCACGACCTCGACCGGGCGGCCATCGGTCTTGACGTAGATCTCCTTGACCATCTCGCCCTTCTCGTCGAGCACGACGAGGTTGGTCGACACCGAGCCGATGTCCACTCCCAGGTAGGCGCCGATCTTGCCCTCGGACGGGAATTCGTAGGGCTTCACCCGGTCGCGCAGCAGGATGACCCGCTCCATGGAGAGGGCATCGGCGGTCTGGAAGTCGCCGGAGTTGCCTTGATCGAGGCGCGATAGCTCCAGGGAGACCATATCGACGCCCGCCTGCTCGTCGGCGGCCGTCAGAGCGCTGCCGATGGCTCCCATCCAGGCGTAGTAGGCCGGGACCATCAACTGGTCGCCGTCGGTCTCGAAGGCTTCCCGCATGGCCTCGACCGCTCCGGTGTTGGCGGCCACGCCGCCTATGAAGGCCACCCGCTCGCCGATCTCCTTGCCCTTGGTGATGGTGCCCCGGTAGTTCCTCACCACCGCGTTGCAGAGGCCCTTGAGCACCTCCGGCGGCTGATAGCCCTTCTGCTGGGCGTGGATCATGTCGGACTTGGCGAAGACCGAGCAACGGCCGGCAATGGACGCCGCCTTTCCGGCTTCGCGTACGATGTCGCCCACGTCCTCGATGTCGTAGAGCAGGCGGTTGGCCTGCTGGTCCATGAAGGAGCCGGTGCCTGCCGCGCAGTCGCCGTTGGTGCCGTAGTCCGCAATGCCCACGCGGCCGGACGCCCGATCTGTCTCCAGATGGATGAACTTGGATGTCTCCCCGCCCATCTCGAACACCGTGGTCACGTCGGGGTGGAGGGCGCCGATGGCCCGGGCGATAGCCTTGAACTCGTTCTCGTAGGGCACGCCCAACATGCGCCCCACCAGGCGGCCGCCCGTGCCCGTGACGCGCACGGCGGTTATCGACTCTTCAGGTAGCGAAGCCACCACCTGCGCCAGCAACTCCCGGATGGCCTCTGCCGGGCTGCCCTTGATCCGCCGGTACGCCGTGGCCAGCACCGGGGGGGCGTCGGGATGGGGGAGGACCTTGTCGTCGTCTCCGGGGGTGTAGAAGAGGGGAGAGGCTTTCAATAGAGCCTCGAACGAATCGCGGTCCTCGGGGTCGCCGACGACCGCGATCTTCACACTGATGCAGCCGATATCGATGCCGAGCGTCGCCATTGGGTGTGCAAATCCTCCGCATATATAGCGGGGGAACCGCACCGGTGGTCAAGGCTCGAAAGAGCAGCCCGGCGCGGCCTGACCGCTGATTCATCCTGGCTTATAGCCTCGATAGATTACCACGAGGAGGGGCCCAGGGACCGCCGCATCAGACCGGTCCCTCGGGCCCCCTCCGTCCGCCCGTCATCCACGCCGGGGACGAGCCGGGAGCGAGAGTCACCCGATGGCCAGCCGCCGGTCTCACCCGGTGCGGATGCGCACGCACTCCTCGAGGTCCAGGACGAAGATCTTGCCGTCGCCGATGTTGCCGGTGCGGGCGCCCTTGATGAGCGCTTCGATGGTCGCCGGCACGAACTCGTCGTTCACGACGATCTCGAGCTTGACTTTGCGCAGCAGCCCTCCGGGTTCCACGTGGCTTCGGTAGATCTCGGCCACGCCCTTCTGCCGGCCGCGGCCCATGACGTCCGACACGGTCATGAGGTTGATCTCCGCTTCGGTGAGGGCCTCGACCACTTCGTCGAGCCGGTCCGGCTGGATTATCGCGATGATGTACTTCATTTCCTCCTCCTTCTGCACAGGTGGGGCGACGCCGGGTAGGCCGGGACGCCCATCTCGGGGATGTCGAGGCCGATCATCTCCTCCTCGCGGGTCACGCGGATGCCCTGGACTCTCTTCTGCACTTTGAAGAAGGCGTACATGAGGCCGAACGACCATGCGACCACCACCACGGCGGCGATGGCTTGAGCGGCCATTTGGCTCCATCCGCCTCCGTAGAACAGGCCCCGCACCGTGCCCGCCACTCCGTTGAATCCTTCCCCGTAGCTGCCGTCGGCGAACAGTCCCACGGCCAGGAGACCCCACAGGCCGTTGAGCCCGTGCACGGAGACCGCGCCCACCGGGTCGTCGACTTTGAGGTAGCGCTCGACGAAGACGATACCGCCGACGACAAGGATGCCCGCTACGATGCCGATGATGGCCGCGCCGATCGGGGTCACGAAGGCGCAGGGCGCGGTGATCGCGACCAACCCGGCCAGCATACCGTTGGCGGTCATGGATGGGTCGGGTTTGCCCCACACTTTCCAGACGAGGAACATGGCCGCCAGGCAGCCCGTCGCCGACGCGAGGAAGGTGTTGACGATCACTATCGGGAAGCGAAGGTCGGTAGCCGCCAAGGTGGAGGCCCCGTTGAACCCGATCCAGCCGAACACCAGGACGATGCACCCCAAGATGGCGAGGGGGATGTTGTGCCCGAAGATCGCGCGGGCCTTGCCGTCCTTGCCGAACTTACCGATGCGCGGCCCGAGGACTACAGCGCCGGCCAAGGCGGCAAAACCACCGACAGCGTGCACGACGCTCGAGCCGGCGAAGTCCACGGTGCCGTGGCCGAGTCCCAGGTTACGACCGAGCGCCGAAAGCCAGCCTCCTCCCCAGACCCAGTTCCCGTAGATGGGGTAGAGGATCGCGGCGATGAAGACCCCGTAAACGACGAACGCGGAGAATTTCCACCGTTCGGCCATGGCTCCCGTCGGGATCGTGGCAGTCGTGTCCATGAAGACGAGCTGGAAGAAGAACATGGCGATGATGGCGACGTCGTAGCTGTGGCCGGCCAAGAAGAACCCCTGGTGGCCGATGACGCTCCAGCCCGAAGCCACCGAGGTGGCGCCGCTAAGAGCCTGGGTCCCGCCAAGCGTGGCGAAGGTGCCCGCGCCTCCGAACTGAAAGGCGAAGCCCACCGCCCAGTAGGCGAGGCAACCGATGGCGAAGATGACGAAGTTGGTCATGATCACGTGTACGGCGTTCTTAGAGCGCGAGAAGCCGGTCTCGACCATGGCAAAACCGGCCTGCATGAAGAAGACCAGGGCGCCGCCGAAGATCAAGAAGAACAAGTTGAGGGAGATCTTCACGTGCCCGAGGTCGGCCGCGATCTCGGCCGCCGTCGGGCTTCCCGCGGTCTGCGCGGCCACGTCGTTGGCAGTCCCGGTCGCTGCTCCGGTCGGGTCGTTGCCCAGCGCCAATCCGGTGATGAGGACCAAGAGCAAGCCGGTCAGAGCGACAACGATGAGAACCCTCTTGGCCAGCGGCGACCAGGCCCAGGGTACGGGCTTCCACGTGGGGGCGGACTTCCACATGGCCTCTCCTTTCGCGAGCGGTTACGTTGCCCGTGATGGTACGGGCGGAGTCCGCGCCACGGCATCCGCCCTCAGGCGAGAATGTGCGGGCGGGAAGTTATACAAAAGGCGTAATGCCTAACGGGGCCGCCGCTCGGATATCCTTCGGCTTAGTGGATTTGTTCAATCCTGGCGGCCGCGACCTTGTACCAATGGCCAAAGCGGTGATATCGTTGGCCCCTCATGCCTGTCACCGTCGGCCAGATACTCCAGTTGCCCGTTCTCAAGGATGCCCGGCTCCTCGCCGGCGAGGAGGGGCTCGACCGCAGGGTGACCTCGGTGACCGTCGGGGAGGTCCCCGATATCGCCGACTGGCTATCCGGGGGGGAGATGGTCCTCTCGACCATGTTCGCGGTCAAAGGCGATCTCGAACGGCAGCGCGACTTCTGTCGCCGGGTGATGATGGCCGGCGCCGCCGCCCTGTTCGTCAAGACCACGCGCTTCGTCGAGAACATGCCCGCCGACATCATCGAGCTTGCCGGCAAGCGCAAGTTCCCCATCGTCGAGGTGCCGCAGAGCCTGCGCTGGACCAGGCTCATGCAGGATGTCACCGAGGTGATCATCAACCGGCAGGCTTCTCAGCTCGAGCAGTCCCAGGCCATCCACCGCAGCCTTCTGGGCGTGGTCATCCGCGGCGGGGGCTGGCAGGACCTGGTCGAGGAGGCCTCCCGGTTGCTGGAAGGACCGGTCTTCGTCGTCGACGTCTCCCTGGAGTTGCTCGCCGCCTCGTCGGGCTTGCCGCTGCCGGCGCCGGCGCTCGTGGAGCACCTGCAGCGGCCCGAGATCCGGTCGCTGTTCGCGTCCCTCGGCGCTGGGGGAGAAGCTGTTCCGCCTGGACGAGGAAGGGCTGCCGCCGATGTTCGCGCTGCCCATCGTGGCCAGCCACAAGCGTCTGGGCTATCTCTGCGCGGTCACCGATGCCGCAGAGCCCTCGGCCATGGAGATGCTGGTGCTCGAGCACTCCGCCACGATCGCCGCTCTCGAGATGGCTCAGGACCGGGTGCGGTTCGAGACCGAGGTGCGGCTCAAGGGCGACTTCGTGGACGACGTCATCACCGGCGGGGAGCGGGCGGGCGACTCGCTTCTGCGGCGCGGAGCCTTCCTGGGGTGCGACCTCAGCCAGGGATCCGCGGTCCTGCTCCTCGGTGTGGACGAGTTCGGAGGGACGGTAGCGCGCAAGAACCTCGGGCAGGAAGAGCTCGAGGCGGCGATCGAACGCTTCTTCACCCAAGTCTCCCGCTATGTCTCGGCCAAGGAGCCGTCCTCCCTCGCGAGCCTGAAGTCGGGACAGATCGTGATCTTCGTCTGCGGCAAGACCGCCCGCGACCCCGACGCCCTGCGGAGGCTGGGCCTGGTGATACAGGAACTGGGCCGGTCGGCCGGTGAGCTCAGCGTCTCGGCGGGCATCAGCGGCTTCGTCACCGATCCCGTTCAGATGGACCGTGGCTACCAGGAGGCGCTCGTGGCCCTCAAGGTGGGCCGCAAACTGCACGGCCCGGGCGCGCTGCTCCACTTCCACGACGTTGGCACGTACCGGCTGCTTCTGGACATCTGGGAGAGAGACCCCGAGCAGATCCGCTCCCTCTACGACGAGACCATCGGGCCCGTCGACCGGTACGACCAGGCCAACGGCACCCAACTGGTCCAGACCCTCGCCGTCTTCTTCAGGCACGACGAGAGTCTCACCCAGACAGCCGCCGAACTGTACGCCCACCGGCACACCATCCGCTACCGGCTGGAGAAGATCGGCGAGATCAGCGGGCTGAGCGTCTTCGAGACCGAACACAAGGAGCGCCTCGGCCTGGGCCTCAAGGCCCGAAGCCTGCTCACCGCCTGACCGGCCCGGTCGGGTGCCCGCGTCCGCTGTCCCGCGCCGCCGGTCTCGTGCCGACGCTCTAGTCCAAATGTACAAGAGAACCCCGGTAGTTCTATACGTCCGGCGATAATACCACGCTCGCCTCTACGGTAGATTCCCTCCGACCTCGAACGAAGGGAGCGGGTGTGGCGAACATAGACACAGGTGACACCGCATGGATGCTCATCAGCACGGCGCTGGTGCTGCTGATGACTCCCGGACTGGCCTTCTTCTATGGCGGGCTGGTGCGCCGCAAGAACGTGCTCTCCATCATGATGCAGTGCTTCATACTGATCGGGGTCATCAGCATCCAGTGGGTGCTGTTCGGCTATAGCCTGGCCTTTGGGCCCGGTCACGGCGGGTTCATCGGCGGGCTCAGCTAGGTGGGACTCAACGGGGTGGGCGTCGAGCCCAACGCCGACTACGCGGCGACGATACCCCAGGTGCTGTTCATGCTCTTCCAGATGATGTTCGCCGTCATCACGCCGGCCCTCATCATCGGGGCGTTCGCGGAGCGCATGAAGTTCAGCGCGTTCCTCGTCTTCTCCCTCCTGTGGGCGACCATCGTCTACGACCCCATGGCGCACTGGGTCTGGGGAGTGGGCGGATGGCTGCGCGAGCTGGGGGCCCTCGACTTCGCAGGCGGGACCGTGGTGCACATCAACGCCGGTGCGGCGGCGCTCGCCACCGCGCTCGTCATAGGCAAGCGCAAGGGCTACCCGGACACGTCGCCGCCGCACAACCTCCCGTTCGCGATCCTCGGTGCAGCCTTGCTCTGGTTCGGTTGGTTCGGCTTCAACGCGGGCAGCGCGCTCAGTTCCGGCGGTCTCGCGGCTTCCGCCTTCGCCTCCACGCACATGGCTGCCGCGGCCGCGGCCGTGACCTGGGCGGCGCTCGACTGGATCCGGACGCGGCGCCCGACCGCTCTCGGTATCATCTCCGGTGCGGTGGCGGGCCTGGTGGCCATCACCCCGGCATCGGGCTACGTCACGCCGTTGGCGGCCATCGCGATCGGCATCCTGGCCGGCCTTGCCTGCTACGGCTCGGTGATGTTCATGAAGGGCAAGCTCGGCTACGACGACTCACTCGACGCCTTCGGCGTGCACGGCATAGGAGGGATGCTCGGCGCTCTGTGCACCGGGCTCTGGGCCACCGTCGCGATCAACCCGGCCGGCGCGAACGGCCTGTTCCACGGGGGATCCAAGCTGCTGCTCTATCAGTTCATCGCCGTAGTCGGATCGTTCGCCTACTCCTTCATCGTGTCCTTCGGCCTGCTGAAGCTGGTGGACAAGTTCATCGGCCTGCGGGTGAGCGCTGACAACGAGAACATCGGACTGGACCTCACCCAGCACAGCGAATCCGCCTACACAGTCGTCGGCTAGTCTCGGGCAAGGAGCTTTCAGATGAAATACGTCATCGCCATCATCCAACCCGACCGGCTCGACGAAGTCATCGCGGCGCTCGAAGAGGAGGAGATCATTCTCCTGACGGTATCCGAGGTCATGGGCCGCGGCCGGCAGAAGGGCGTGGCCGAGGTCTACCGGAGCCACGTGGAGCGGGGCGGACTGCTGCACAAGATCAAGGTCGAACTGGCCGTGAGCGACGACAAGGTCTGGCTCGCCGTGGACGCCATCGCCCGCGGAGCCCGGACCGGGAACATCGGCGACGGCAAGATCTTCGTGCTCGATCTGGAGGAGTGCCTCCGTATCCGCACGGGGGAGACGGGGGTGTCCGCTCTGGCCTAGGGTGTCCGCTCCGGCCCGGGTTGCTCCAATTGGCCAAGTTTGCGCCCCAACGCTTGTACGTTGGGCGATAATACCGCTCGCTTTCGCCGCCTACACTCTTGGGAGGGGCCCCAGGACGAAGGAGTAGACGTGGCGAGCATAGACTCGGGCGATACCGGTTGGATGCTTATCAGCACCGCTCTCGTCATGCTGATGACGCCTGGACTGGCCTTCTTCTACGGCGGTCTGGTGCGGCGCAAGAACGTGCTCTCCATCATGATGCAGTGCCTGATGTTGGTCGCCGTCGTCAGCCTGCAGTGGGTGCTGTTCGGCTACAGCCTTGCGTTCGGGCCCGACCATGGTGGTGTCATCGGCGGGTTGGACTGGGTCGGCCTCCACGGGGTCGGGCTGGAGCCGAACCCCGACTACGCCGCGACCATCCCGCACCAACTCTTCATGATCTACCAGATGATGTTCGCGGTCATCACTCCCGCCCTCATCATCGGGGCGTTCGCCGAGCGCATGAAGTTCAGCGCCTTCCTGCTGTTCTCGGTGCTCTGGGCGACTATCGTGTATGACCCTCTGGCGCACTGGGTCTGGGGGGTGGGCGGGTTCCTCCGGGAGTTCGGCGCTCTGGATTTCGCCGGAGGCATCGTGGTGCATATCAGCGCGGGGACGGGCGCCCTCGCCGCGGCGCTGGTGGTGGGAAGGCGGCGGGGATATCCGGACATATCTCCTCCGCATAATCTGCCCTTTGCCATCCTCGGCGCCGCTCTGCTGTGGTTCGGATGGTTCGGTTTCAACGCCGGGAGCGCCCTGACCTCCGGCGCGCTCGCCGTCTCCGCCTTCGTCTCCACGCAGATGGCGGCGGCGGCCGCGGCAGTCGCGTGGGCGATACTCGAGTGGATCTCCAGTCGCCGTCCCACCGCCCTGGGACTCATCTCCGGCGCCGTCGCCGGTCTGGCGACGGTCACCCCGGCAGCCGGATACGTCACGCCGATGGGCGCGATCGGGATAGGCGCCTTGACGGGGATCGTGTGCTACGGCTCGGTCGTACTCGTCAAGAGCAGACTGGGCTACGATGACTCGCTGGACGCTTTCGGCGTGCACGGCGTGGGAGGGATGCTCGGGGTGCTGCTGACCGGGATCCTGGCGACGACGGCCATCAACCCGAATGGCGCCAACGGGCTCGCCTACGGCAACCCCCGGCAACTGCTCGTCCAGTTCATCGCGGTGGTCGTCTGCGCAGCCTTTTCGTTCGTGGTCTCGTTCGGCCTGCTCAAGCTGGTCGACAGGGTGGTCGGCCTCCGAGTCAAGCCCGACCAGGAGAATATCGGCCTCGACCTTACCCAGCACCGGGAATCCGCCTACACTGTCGTGGGGTAGGCGGTAAGCAAGGAGCCAGGATCATGAAGTACATCATCGCCATAATCCAACCCGACCGGCTGGACGAAGTGATCGCCGCTTTGGAGGAGGAAGAGATCATCCTGCTGACAGTCTCGGACGTGATGGGCCGCGGCCGGCAGAAGGGCGTGGCCGAGGTCTACCGAAGCCACGTGGAGCGGGGCGGACTGCTGCACAAGCTCAAGATCGAGCTGGCGGTCAGCAACAACAACGTCTGGCAGGCGGTCGACGCCATCACCCGGGGCGCCCGCACCGGGAATATCGGAGACGGCAAGATCTTCGTCCTCGAGATGGAGGAGTGTCTCCGCATCCGGACGGGCGAGACGGGGGTGTCGGCCCTGGCGTGACAAGCAGCGCAGGCCTCAGGCGAGGATCGAGCCCGCTGGCGACCCCCGCGTTGCTCGTGTACGTCCAAAAGTACAACTTGCAGGCCCCGCAACCTGGCCCTCTGGATAAACCCGCGGAGAGTTGCTCCTGCTACCCTCATTCGTCCTAGTATCGCGCGCCTGCGCGGCCGGCGGAGTGAAGGAGCGGCTCATGGAAGACACACAAGGGCATCGTCTCTAATGGCTTCCCCGACTGCGCTGTGTGACCTCGGACATCCGAGCGCCGCGGCGGTCGCCGCCCCGTACGTCACCGTCTTCGTGTGTGCCAATTGCGCGCGCGGGAGCAAGACGCCGGAGTACGCAAACCGGTCTCGTCCAGAACTCCCCAGCTTCGACTGGCCCTTCCCGGTCCAGGAAGTCCTGGTGTCGTGCACGGGGCGGCTGCAACCCGAGCACGTCCTCAAGGCCTTCGAGTCGGGCGCTCGGTTGGTCTGCACCTTCGCGTGCCGGGAGGACAACTGCCACCACATCGAGGGCAGCAAGCGCTGCGCCCGCCGGGTCGAGTACGTGCGCGGCATCCTCGACGAGGTCGGGCTGGGAGCCGAGCGTTTGATGCTCTTCCATCTGCCCGGGACGGCGGCCGAAGACATGGCGCTCAGCGCGGGAATGCCCCTTGCCGCCTACTCTGCCGAAGCCGCTCAGGCGGAGATAGCCGTCATCCGCGAAGCCGTTTTGCGGGCCCTGGAGACGCTGACCCCCACTCCTCTCGATAGCGACGTCACCGAAGCGGCCGAGGACCCCTACCAACAAGTGGATACGAGCTATGACGACAACGAAGACTAGTTTCGCCGACGCACTCACTTCCGGACGGCCGGTGCTGACGGCCGAGTGCGTCCCGCCCCACAGCGGCGACCCGGAGGCGGTCAAGCGACTCGCGGCCATCCTCCCGTCGACTTTGGACGCCGTGGTCGTGGCGGACAACCCCGACGAGATCCACGGCTCGTCCCTGGCGTGCGCGGCTATCCTGGCTCGCGAAGGCCGCCAAGCGGTCTTGTCGATGGTGACCAGAGACCGCAACCGCATCGCCCTGGAGAGCGATGCCCTGGGCGCCTCCGCGCTCGGCATCGGCGGGATCCTCTGCCTGAGCGGCAACCATCAGTCGCTCGGCGTGTGTCCCGAGGCGGCCGGCGTCAACGACATCGACTCCATCCAGCTGGAGCAGGTTCTGAAGGGTCTGGAACTCGCCGGGCTGGCGATCGGAGCTGTGGCCCATCCTCACCAGCAGCCTCTCGAGCTGAATCTGCTCCGGCTCAAGAAGAAGATCGCGGCGGGGGCGGACTTCCTGCTGACGCAGCCGGTGTTCGATCTGGCCGCCTTCACTCGCTGGATGGATGCCGTCCGGGCGACCGGACTGGACCAGCGCGCGGCGATCATCGCGAGCGTGCTCCCGCTGACGAGCGCCGTGCAGGCCGAGACCCTGCGGCAACGGAATACGTACGGACCGCTCGACGAGGCCCTGGTGGCCCGAATGGCCGGGGCTCCGGACCCCGCCAAGGAGGGGCTGGCGATGGCCGCCGCCACCGCCGCCCAGCTCAAAGCGCTCCCGGGTGTTCGCGGCATCCACATCCTTTGCGGCGGATGCGAAGAACTCGCCGGCCAGGTGATCCAAGCGGCCGGACTGGCGTAGAGACGAGACTGGCATGCCGGATCGCTACCACGTTCACGTCGTCCCCGCCCCTCCACGGTTCCACCGGTTGGGCAAGTTCGGCAACGTCGACTGGCGCGAGGACTGCTCGCGCTGCTCCAATTGCGTCAAGCCGCGATGTCTCTACAACGTGTACCGGAACGAGGGGGCGTACAACCGGGACCCGGATGCGCTGGTCGTCACGCTCGACGAATGCAAGGCCTGCCTCTCCTGTGTCCAGGGCTGCACCAAGGGCCTGCTGAGCCTGTCGGTCAACCCGGGGTTCCTGGACATGGGCGACGAGTACTGGAAGCCCGAGATCCTGCTCAGCACCTGGAACCAGAGCGACGCCGGCAAGATCCCGGTATCGGGAGCCGGCTATCGCGGGCGGTTCTACGGCCCCGGCTTCGATTCCATCTGGACCGACATGTCGGAGATCGTTCGTCCCACCCGGGACGGCATTCACGGACGCGAATACATATCCACATCGGTGGACATCGGCCCCAAGCACATGCGGCTGCGGTTCACGCCCGACGGCAAGCTGCTCACCCCGCCCTCGTCCCTTTTCGAGGTACAGCTCCCGGCGATCCTTGACGTACCGGGCTGGCCGGTGGAGTGCCAGCATCTGGCCGCTGCCCGGGCGGAGGCGGCGATGAAGCTCGACACCGTCGCCGTGATCCCGGCCGAAGAGGCATCGGACCTGGCGGCAGAACAACTCCCCTTCGTTGTGCCACTTTTTGGCGACTCCGCCCGCGATGCCGATATCGACGCATTGCGGGAGGTTCTTCCGGCCGTCCGCATGGCTCAAGTAGCGCATGGACCCGAAGCCTTTGGGCTGGTGGAAAAGATACGTGCCGAGTACCCCGATATCGTCCTCTCCGTGCGTATGCCACTGGCCCCCGGAGTTGCCGGCCGGATCGTCGAACTGGGGCAGGCGGGCGTCAAGGTCTTCCAGCTCCGCGCCGACCGGCACGGGCGCGAGCGTCTTGACGACGGACGACCGGGCCGCCACATCAAAGACGCCCTGCGCGACGTTCATGGCCGGCTGGTGGAGCAAGGCATGCGGGACGAGGTCACGTTGATCGTCTCCGGCGGCATCGCTCTGGCGGAGCACATGGCCAAGGCCATCATCTGCGGGGCCGACCTGGTGGCCCTCGACACGCCGCTTCTGGTGGCTCTCGGCTGCCGCGTCTGCCGCGACAAGAGCCGGTGCTGCTCACCGAACGCCTGTCCGTGCGACATCGCTTCGGTCGAGCCCGCCTACGCGGCCCAGCGCATGGTGAATCTCATGGGTGCCTGGCACAGCCAGTTGCTCGAAGTACTGGGGGCCATGGGCATTCGCGAGGCCCGACGCCTGCGTGGCGAAGTGGGCCGGGCGATCTTCATGGAGGACATCGAAAAGGAAGCATTCGGCGACCTGGACCGTGTGTCTGAGGCGGAGGTGCGGTCATGAGCAGCGATTGGCCGCAGGAGCAGGTCGACCGGGAGGTCCGCCCGGCGCCCGACCGGTACCGGAACGTACTCGGTAAGTACAAGATCGACCGTCTGGCCGCCTGCAGATCCTGCGGCCGCTGCGTCGAGGTCTGTCGGTATGGCGTGCACATCAAGCCCAAGGGCTACGCCTTCACTCTGCGCCCGCAGGACCACCTATGCATCGGCCCCGACTGCGCGGAGACCGACGGATCGTGCATCGCCCAGTGCCCCGAGAAGGCGCTCGTCATGCGGCGCAACCCCAACGCGGACTGCATGGGCGATCCACGATGGTCGAGCGACCTCATACTATCTACCTGGCATGAGGCGGAAACGGGTCATGTTCCTCCGCCCCATCTCGAATACCGGCACGGCGCTTCCGGCGGCGGGTTCGACCGGCTGCGCTTCAAGTTCGAAGTGCCGGCGCTCGAAGGGGCCGGGGCGCCCGGGGGAGAGGTGGCGGCCGGCCCGGCCGGCGCGCCCTCCGCTGAAGATGCCGCCGCGGCGCTCGCCGCGGACCAGGTCGACACCGGTCTGGACCTCAACCGCCGTGCGGACGGCCGCCCACAGGTCCACATCGACATCCCGGTGTACGGCGGGGGGATGAGCTTCGGCTCGGTGAGCATCCACACCATCCTCGCCAAGGCCCGCGCGGCCACTGCCTGGAACAGCTTCACCTGCACCGGTGAAGGCGGATATCACGATCGCCTCAGACCGTACGACGATCACGTGATCACCCAGGTGGCGACGGGGCTGTTCGGCGTCCGCGAGGAGACCATACAGCGGGTGCGCATCGTGGAGTTCAAGTACGCGCAGGGTGCCAAGCCCGGCCTGGGCGGTCACCTGCTGGGCGACAAGAACACCCCGCCGGTCGCCCGCATGCGCGAAGCGGTCGCCGGCAACGCCTTGTTCAGCCCGTTCCCCTTCCACAGCGTCTACAGCGTGGAAGACCACAAGAAGCATGTCGACTGGATCAAGGAGATGAACCCCGACTGCCTGGTGAGCGTGAAGGTCTCCACCCCTACCGACGTGGACATGGTGGCGGTGGGCAGCTACTACGCCGGGGCGCATATCGTCCACCTCGACGGCAGTTACGGGGGCACCGGGGCAGCGCCCGACATCGCCAAGAAGAACATCGCGATGCCCATCGAGTACGCCATCCCCAAGGTGCACAAGTTCCTGGTAGCCGAGGGTATCCGGGATCACATCACCCTGATCACGTCGGGCGGGATCCGCACGGCGTACGACGCGCTGAAGGCCATCGCCCTGGGCGCCGATGGGGTGGTGATCGGTACGGCCGAGATGGTGGCGCTGGGCTGCGTGCGCTGCGCCTGCTGCGAAAGTGGCCGGGGTTGCCCGCGCGGCATCGCCACGACGGATCCCGAACTGATGATGCAGATGAGCCTCGAATGGGCCACTCAGCGCCTGATAAACCTCCACAACGCCTGGCGGGAGCAGATGGTGGACGTGCTCGCCCGCCTGGGGATGACGTCCATCCGCGAGCTGCGCGGCCGCAGGGACCTGCTGTGCTATATCAGCGACGAGCCGGCCGCAGACGAGCCGGTGGCGGCAGAGGCACCGGCCGCCGCGGGCGCGCCGGCCCTCGCCGGCGGGGCGGTCCGATGAGCCGCGGAGGCGTCCCGGCGGCCGACCTGGCCGAACGTCTGCTCGCCGGCCGGTCGCAGGTCTATTCGGGCCCGGACCAGCCGATCCTGGCCCAGACGGCGGAGGGCGGCTGCGGCGTCACCGGCTTCGCCTGTACCGTCCCGGTGAAGGGCCGGTTCATCTACGAGCCTTCCAAGCAGATGCAGAACCGGGGCAACGGCAAGGGGGGCGGTATTGCGGCTGCCGGGCTGGTGGCCGAGCAACTGGGCATCTCCGACGAGATGCTCGAAAGCCACTACCTGCTCCAGATCGCCTTGCTCGATAACAACTGTCACGCCGAGCTCGAGCGGGACTTCATCCTCCCCAGCTTCGACGTAGCGCTGTCGACCCGGCAGCCCCACATCGACGACTATCGGGACATTCCCGGGCTGGAAGTCTGCCCGCCCGACGTGCACCGCTACGTGGTCCGCGTCAAGCCGGACGTGCTGAAGGCCTTCGCCGAAAGCGCGGGACTGGGGGACCTCGAGCCGCGCGCGCTGGAGGACGAGTTCGTGTGGCGCAACTCCTACAGGCTCAACGACGCCTTCTACGCCTCTCTGGGGGAGAAGCGCGCCTTCGTGCTCTCGCATACTCGCAACCTGCTGATCTTCAAGATCGTGGGATACGCCGAGCAGAACGTGGAGTACTACCAACTCCAGGATTTCAAGGCCCACGTATGGATCGCCCACCAACGCTATCCCACCAGGGGCCGGGTGTGGCACCCCGGGGGAGCGCACCCCTTCATAGGCATGAACGAGGCCCTGGTCCACAACGGGGACTTCGCCAACTACCACTCGGTGAGCGAATACCTGCGGCAGCGCAACATCCGCCAGCAGTTCCTCACCGACACCGAGGTCTCGGTGCAGCTCTTCGACCTGTGGGACCGGGTCTACGGGTACCCGCTCGAGTACATCATCGAGGCGCTGGCGCCGACCACCGAGCACGATTTCGACCTGCTGCCGCCGGAAAAGCAAGTCATCTACCGGCAGATCCAGGCCACGCACATACACGCATCGCCCGACGGCCCCTGGTTCTTCATCATCGCCCGCAGCAAGGGAGACCACTTCCAGTTGCTGGGCATCACCGACACGGCGATGTTGCGTCCCCAGGTGTTCGCCCTCTCCGACACGGGGGAAGTCCAGATCGGTCTGATCTGCTCCGAGAAGCAGGCCATCGACGCCACGCTGCGCAGCCTGGCCGAAGAGGACAAGCGCTTCTCGCCGGTGGCCGACAGATACTGGAATGCTCGCGGGGGCTCCTCCACCGACGGCGGCGCCTTCATCTTCACCGTGGCGCCCGGCAGCAACGGCCACGGCGGGGAGATGCGCCTTTCCTGCACCGACAAGTTCGGCCGGGAGGTCAAGGTGGAGAGGGGCTGCGTCCGCTGCGACCTGCCCGAGATCGAATTGGCGGACGCCTCGGGTGCCGCCTGCCCCGCCGACACGCTGAGCGTCGACGAGGTCCAGGAGACGCTGCGCCGTGGCGACATCGACGCCCTCTTCGCCGAGGTGCAAGACATCGCCTCCTGGCCGGCCGGGCAGCTGCGGCGGTTCTGCCGGGGTGTGCTTGCCGGGGCGGACGGCGGCAGGGCGATCGGGGCGGCCATCGAGTTGCTCACGCGCGTTCACGACCGGCACTTCCCCACCGGCGACAAGTCCCGGGCCACGGTCATCCAGGTGATCGAGGAGACGCTGGACGAGCTCTTCGACACCGCGCCGCTGTTCGGCGAGCCCGCCGACCGTTTCTGGCGCCGGATCGACTGGTCCACGCGGGACCTCCTGGCACCGCCGCAGGCCGGGGAGGAACTGCTCTGCATCGACGCCGAGGGCTTCCCGCCCGAGGGTGACGAGTGCGACGCCGTCCTCTTGCGCAAGGCCTACCAGGCGGGGTGGAAGCGGTTCGTCGTCTATCGTCTGCGCGGGCAACGCTTCCACGGAGTGGGGCTGGGCGCCGCGACCGACGGGGTGCGCATCGATCTCTACGGCTCCAACGGCGACTACACGGCCAGCGGCATGGACGGCCTGGAGATGCACATCCACGGCAACGCCCAGGACCAGGTGGCGCAGATCGCCAAGCGCGGGAAACTGGTCATCTACGGCGATGTGGGACAGACCTTCATGTACGGCGCCAAGGGCGGCGAGGTGTTCGTCATGGGCAACGGGGCGGGCCGGCCGCTCATCAACGCGGTGGGGCGGCCCCGCGTGGTCATCAACGGCACCTGCCTGGACTTCCTGGCGGAATCTTTCATGGCCGGAGACCCGCTCGCGGGCGGCGGGTTCGTCATCCTCAACGGCATCGAGTTCGACGCGGACGGCGGCATCGTGCCGCAGGCGTCGCCCTACCCGGGGAGCAACCTGTTCTCACTGGCCAGTGGGGGCGCCATCTACCTGCGCGACCCCTACCACAAGGTGGTCGAGAGCCAGCTCAACGGCGGGGTGTTCTCCGCGATCGGCGACAAGGACTGGCGGCTCATCCGCGGCTATCTGGAGGAGAACGAGCGGCTGTTCGGCATCCGGGTGGAGGACCTGCTCACCGTGGACGGCGAGCTTCGGAGCCCGCAAGACGTATACCGCAAGGTCAGCGCCGTGAAGCTCTCGGTGCTGTCCGGGTCGGAGGAGAAGAAATGACGGCTGTGACCAGCGCCACGGGCGCGCCGGGCGGAAGCGCCGGGGCGGCCCGAGTGACCATAGAGATCCTCGAGATAGGCGGCGGCCTCGCCGGTGAGGTGAAAGCCTCAAGTGGGGCTTCGCCCATGAGTCTGCTACCAATGCGCCAAGTGCTCCAGCGGCTGCCCAGTGGCCAACCGGGGCGACCTCAAGCCGCACGAGCTCGTCCGGCTGGTGCAGACCGACCAGCGCGGCGTCGTCCTCACCAGCCGCTTCATCTGGGAGTGCACGTCGTGCCATACGTGCATCACCCGCTGCCCGCAGCAGGTGGATATCCCCGCGATGAACGACGCCCTGCGGGCGCTGAGCCTGAGCGAGGGAGTGGCCGTGACAGGCACGGTCGTGCCGGTGTTCAACGAGGTGTTCCTGAAGAGCGTCCGCAAGCGCGGGCGGGTGCACGAGCTCGGCCTGATGGCCGCCTTCAAGCTGCGCAGCAGGCGGCTGTTCGACGACGTCGATAAGGCGCCCAGCATGTTAGCCAAGGGCAAGCTGCCGCTGCGCGGTTCCCGCGTGGGCGGGCGGAAAGACCGAGAGGAGCTGTTCCGCAGGGCTGTAGCGGCTGCCGCCGCGGAGCAGGACGGTGACTCATGAGCTACACGTTCTATCCGGGCTGCTCACTGGAAGGCACGGCCAAGGACTTCCATCGCTCCACGCTTGCTGTGGCTTCCAAGGTGGGCCTGGACATGCCCGAGATCGAAGACTGGATCTGCTGCGGCTCCACGGCTGCTCACAATACCGATGCCCTTCTGGCCGACGCCCTGCCGGCCCGCAACCTGCAGGCGGCCGGTGGCCGGACTGTCGCGGTCGCCTGTGCGGCCTGCTACAGCCGCTTGAAGATGGCCAATCACCACATCGCCGGCGATCCTGCCGTGCGTGCCCGGGTCGCCCAGGTGGTGGGCAGCGACTACGACGGGCTGACGCCGGTCCGGCACCTGCTGGAGATACTGGGCGAGGACATGGGGGCGGAGGTGGCGGCCGCCGTGCGCCGCCCGCTGAGCGGTCTGAAAGTGGCCTGCTACTACGGGTGTCTGCTCTCCCGTCCGCCGGAAGTCACTCACTTCGACGACGCCGAGAACCCCACGCTTATGGACCGGCTGCTCGAGACGGCCGGGGCGACAGCCGTCGATTGGCCGCACAAGACAGAATGCTGTGGGGCGAGCTTCTCCATCACCGACCCGAGCATCATCCTGGACCTCACCGATCAGATCCTGGCCATGGCCCGCGCCGCCGGCGTGGACTGCGTCGCCACTGCGTGCCCGCTCTGCCAGCTGAATCTGGACATGCGGCAGAAGGACATCGAGGCCAAGCGCGGGCACCGGTACGATCTGCCCGTCTTCTACTTCACCCAACTGCTGGGGCTGGCCATGGGCTGCTCAGAGAGCGAGTTGTCGCTCGGCAGTCTCTTCGTCGACCCGCGGCCGCTGCTGCGCTCCAAGGGTCTCGGCGGGGCCGGGGCGCTGCGGGTGGCCGAGGTGCGGTCGTGAGCGGGCCCAACGGGAACGGGCACGGGCCCGACGGGAACGGGTCGGTCGCCCTCGAGCCGGTCGGCGCCGTCATGGTCTGCGGAGCGGGCATCACCGGCATCCAGGCCTCCCTGGACCTGGCCGAGAGCGGCTTCAAGGTCTACCTGGTGGATTCGTCACCCGCTATCGGCGGGAGGATGGCCCAACTGGACAAAACGTTCCCCACTGGTGACTGCGCCATGTGCATCCTCTCGCCCAAGCTGGTGGAGTGCGCGCGCAACAAGAACATCGAGATCATCACGCTTGCCGACGTTCAGGGCATCTCGGGCGAGCCCGGCAACTTCAAGGTGAAGCTTCGGCAGAACCCGCGCTATGTGGATCTGAACAAGTGCAACGCCTGCGGTGACTGCACCGAGGCCTGTCCGGTCGATCTCCCCAGCGAGTTCGACCGCCGGTTGGGCACCCGCAAGGCCATCTTCCGTCCATACCCGCAGGCGATCCCCAACGTCTTCGGCATCTCGAAGGCCGAGGGACGCGCGCCCTGCAAGTCGTCCTGCCCCGCGGGTGTCAACGCCCAGGGCTACGTGGCACTGGTCGCGGCCGGCAAGTTCGGGGAGGCCTACGAGCTGGTGCGCGAGCGCTGCCCGCTCCCGTCCGCCTGTGGGCGGGTGTGCCAGCATCCCTGCGAGGACGACTGCAACCGGGGCGAGGTGGACCAGCCGATCGCGGTGCGCGATCTCAAGCGGTTTGTCGGCGACTTCATCGAGGCGAACCCGGAGCAGTACCCGCCGGCCAAGCCCGCGGCCGCCAAGCTGGACGCGAGCGTGGCGATTATCGGAGGCGGTCCGGCCGGTCTGACCGCGGCCTACGACCTGGCGATGCTGGGCTACGGGGTCACGGTCTTCGAAGCTCAGCCCGGTCTGGGCGGCATGCTGCGCTACGGCATCCCCAGCTACCGGCTGCCGAACGACGTGCTCGACAAGGAGATCCAGCACATCCTGGACCTGGGCGTGGAGGCGAAGACGGACACGCGGGTCGCCGACCCGGCGAGGCTCCTCGAATCCGGCTTCAAGGCCGTGTTCGCCGCGCCCGGCGCCTGGGTCAGCCGCAAACTGGGCATCGCCGGTGAGGAAAGCCCCGGCGTGTGGGAGGGCATCGAATTCCTTCGCCGGGTCAACAGCGGCGAGACGCCCGCCCTTGGGCAGAACGTGCTGGTCATCGGTGGGGGAGACGTGGCCATGGACGCTGCGCGCTGCGCGCGCAGGCTGCCGGGCGTGTCCTCGGTCCATCTGGCCTGCCTCGAAAGCCGGGCGGAGATGCCGGCCCACTCCTGGGAGGCGGCCGAAGCCCTCGAGGAGGGCGTGGTCTTCCACACCAGCCTGGGGCCCACCGCGATCGAGACCGCCGGCGATAGGGTGACCGGTGTCGCCTTTCGCGCCTGCACCAGCGTGTTCGACGAGCAGGGGCGGTTCGCCCCCCGGTTCGACGACTCGAAGACGACCGTCCTGGCGGCGGACACGGTGATCGTCACGATCGGCCAGGGTATCGACGCGGCAGGGCTGGGCGTCGCGACCGGCCCCGGCGGGCGGATCGTGGCGGACGGCGACACCCTCGCGACGAGCATCCCTGGGATCTTCGCCGGTGGCGACGCGGTGCTGGGTCCTGCCGCCATGGTCGATGCGATGGCCCAAGGTCACAAGGCCGCCGAGGCTATCGACGCATACGTGCGCAAAGTCAAGCTACCCCAGGGCTGCGGCACGACCGCGGGCGCCGGGAGCGCGGCCGGGAACGGTGGCGAGTCGCTGGTCCAAATGGCGCCGAACCCCCAGCCTGACGCGCCCAAGCAGGACCGGGTCAAGATGCCCCAAGCCGACCCGGCCGGGCGAGTGCGCGGCTTCACCGAGATCGACCAGGGTTACAGCGCGGAGGAGGCGATCGCGGAGGCCAAGCGCTGTCTGGCCTGCGGCCTGTGCAGCGAGTGCATGCAGTGCGTCAAGGCCTGCACGGCCGGCGCGGTGTGGCACGAGCAGCTTCCCGAGGAGATCGAGATCGACGCGGGCAGCGTGATCCTGACCCCCGGCTTCGAGGAATTCCGGGGCTCGTTGCGCGGCGAGTTCGGCCACGGCCGCTACGCGAACGTGCTATCGAGCGTGCAGTTCGAGCGCATGCTGTCGGCCGCCGGTCCCACCGCGGGGCATGTGGAACGGCCGTCGGACGGCGGCGAAGTGGAACGCATCGCCTTCATCCAGTGCGTCGGCAGCCGCGACGTCGCCCGTGGGCAACGGGTATTGCTCGTCCATCTGCTGCATGAGCGCCACCAAAGAGGCCATGGTCGCCCTGGAGCACGCTCACGGCAAGCAATTGGACGTCTCCATCTTCTGCATGGACGTGCGCGCCTTCGGCAAGGAGTTCGACAGCTACGTGAACCGCGCCCGCGACGAGCACGGCGTCAAGTACATCAGGGCCATCCCCTCGAGGGTGGTGGAGATGCCGGGCACGCAAGAACCCGCGCGTGCGCTACTTCGACCAGGACGGCGTCGAGCAGCAGCAGGAGTTCGACCTGGTGGTGCTCAGCGTGGGGCTGCAGGTGCCGCGAGAGCGTGCGGGAGACGGCCGGCCGGCTGGGGTTGGACCTCAACGAGTTCGGCTTCGCCCAGACGGAACGGCTCGCTCCGCTCGCGACCTCCAGGCCCGGCCTCTACGTGGCCGGTGCTTTCCAGGAGCCCAAGGACATCCCCGAGTCGGTGGCCCAGGCCTCGGCCGCCGCCGCCTGTGCGATGGACCAACTGGCTCAGGCCCGGGGCTCGCTGATCAAGCGGCAGGAGTATCCCTGGGAACGCGACGTCACCGACGAGGCGCCGCGGATAGGCGTGTTCATCTGCCACTGTGGCCACGAACATCTCGTCCGTGATCGACGTGCAGCGGGTGGCCGACAAGGCCGCGTTGCTGCCCAACGTGGTGCCTTGCCGAGACCAGCCTCTACACCTGTTCCGACACCAACCTGCAGCACGTCAAGGATGCGATCAAGAAGCACCATCTCAACCGGCTGGTGGTGGCCTCGTGCTCGCCGCGCACGCACGAGGTGCTCTTCCAGGAGACGCTGCGCGACAGCGGGCTGAACCAGTACCTGTTCGCGATGGCCAACATCCGCGACCAGGGTTCCTGGGTCCACAAGGACGACCCGGTGGCCGCCACCGAGAAGGCCGTGCGACCTGATGGCCATGGCCGTGGCCAGGGCCCGCCACTTGAAGGGGCTGCAGACCGGCCAACTGCCGGTGACGGCGTCCGCGCTGATCCTCGGCGGAGGTCTGGCCGGCATGACCGCGGCGCTGGGCATCGCCGACCAGGGCTTCCAGGTTCACCTGGTGGAGAAGGAACCGGCTCTGGGCGGCCTGCTGCGCGATGTTCACAGCACTCTCGAAGGGGCCGACGTGGGGGCGCACCTCCGCGACCTGGTCCAAAAGGTCCAGGATCATCCTGGCATCGACGTCTACCTGAACGCGACGCCGGCGAGCATCACCGGCCACATAGGCAACTTCAAGAGCGTCATCAAGGTGCGCCGGCGGACGGGGCGGGGCTGAGGCCGCGGCGACGAGGTGGCGATCAGCCATGGAGTGGTCGTCATCGCCACGGGCGGCCAGGAGAGGCCGACCGAGCTGTACCTGCACGGCAAGAATCCTCACGTGACCACGCAGAGCAAGCTCGAGGCCGCTGCTGGCCAAGGGTGAGCTTCCACCAGAGCTTGAGGGCAAGAAGAACCCGACGGTCGTCATGATCCAGTGCGTGGAGAGCCGCAACGAAGAGCACCCGTATTGCAGCCGCGTCTGCTGCTCGGAGGCGGTCAAGAACGCGCTCGAGATCAAGCGCCGGTTGCCGGACGCCAACGTGGCCGTGCTGGGGCGGGATATCCGCACGTACGGATTCCGGGAACTGTTCTTCCAGAAGGCGCGGGAAGAGGGCGTCCTGTTCGTCCGCCATCCCGAGAAGGGCGACCCGCTTGTGACCGAGCAAGACGGACGGCTCGAGGTGAGAGTGCACGACGCCTCGAGCAACCGCGAGCTGCTGCTGCGGCCCGACCTGCTGGTGCTCTCCACCGGTATCGCTCCGGCGGCGACCAACCCGGTGTTGTCCGGGCTGCTCCGCAGCGCGCTCACGTCTGACGGCTTCTTCCTGGAGGCGCATCCCAAGCTGCGCCCGGTGGACCTGGCCAACGAAGGCGAGTTCCTCTGCGGCCTGGCCCACTCGCCGCGATTCATGGACGAGACCATCGCCCACGCCCTGGCCACGGTGGGGAGGGCGACCACCGTCCTCTCCAAGACGCACCTGCAGATCCCCGGACAGGTGGCTGAGGTCGATCCCGAGAACTGCGTCGCCTGCGCCACGTGCGTGAAGGTCTGCCCCTATGGCGCTCCCATGATCAACGAGCTCGTCCAAGGCCGAGATACAGGGCGCCATGTGCATGGGCTGCGGCAGCTGCGCGGCGTCCTGCCCGGCAAGGACGATCACCCTTCTGCACCAGGAGGACCAGGCGCTGGTGGCGATGCTGGACGAACTGCTGGTTGACGAGGTGGGCGTATGACCCGAGGCTAGGCCGCGGCGGCGCCGATATCCGCCGACACTGGGAGCCCCAGATCATCGCCTTCTGCTGCAACTACTGCGCCTACGCCGCCGCCGACCTGGCTGGCTCGAAGCGCATGCAGTACCCGACGAACGTGCGCGTCATCCACACGCCCTGCACGGGCAAGATCGAGATGGAGCACATCCTCGACGCGTTCCTCAAGGGCATCGACGGCATTCTGGTGGCCGGCTGTCTGGAAGGCGGGTGCCACTTCCTGGAGGGTAATCTGCGCGCGCGCAAACGCACGGACCGCATCCGCGAGATGCTGGCCGAGATCGGCGTGGGCGGCGAGCGGCTGAAGATGGTCAACCTTTCTGCCGCCATGGCTCCGACTTTTGTGGAGAGCGTGCAGGAGATGGTGAATACGGTGAGGACGCTGGGACCGACCCCGCTCAGGGGATCCCGGCAGCCGGAAAGTGAAGGAACAGCATGATCGTCGCTTCGCCCAAATCGATCACCGAGTTGAAGAACCTCATCGCCCGGCACGAGAAGGTGCTGTTCGCCGGCTGTGGCACCTGCGTCACGGTGTGCCTGGCGGGCGGCGAGCGCGAAGTGGGTATCGCCTCCTACGCCGTCCGCATGGCACGCAAGCTGGAGGGCGAGCCCCTGGAGCTGACCCAGATCACCATCGAGCGCCAGTGCGAGAACGAGTTCATCAAGGACCTGGCCGGGCCGGCCGCCGAAGTCGACGCCATCGTCTCCTTCGGCTGCGGGGTGGGCGTGCAGGCCATCGCCGAGAGATTCCCGGACCTGCCGGTCTACGCGGGGTTGAACACCGACTTCATGGGTCTTCTCGAGGAGCAGGCGGTCTGGACCGAGAAGTGCCTGGGCTGCGGCGACTGCATGCTGGCTCAGTTCGGAGGCATCTGCCCGGTGACGCGCTGCGCGAAGCGGCTACTCAACGGCCCCTGCGGCGGCTCGACCGAGACCCAGTGTGAGGTCGACCCCGATCGCCCGTGCGCCTGGCAGCTGATCTACACCCGGCTCAAGAACATCGACCAGCTCGACCGGCTGGACGAGGTCGTCCCGCCGAAGGACTGGAGCACCTCCTGGCACGCGGGAGCGCGTAAGGTGGTGCGCAAAGAGCACCGGGTGTAGGCCGCTGACCGCCGGCGTCGCCGGAAAGCCACTCCGCTCTACGACTCGGGCTCCACGATCACGGCGGTCCCGTACGCCAGCACCTCCGTCATGTTGCTGCCCAGGTCGGTCGCGTCGTACTTGATCGCGATGATGGCGTTGGCGCCCATCTGGTCGGCGTGCTGGGCCATCCAGTCGAAGGCTTCCGCCCTGGTCTGCTCGCAGAGCTTGATGTATTCAGGGATCTGCCCGCCTCCCAGAGTCCGTAGCGAGGCGGTTATCTGGCTGCCGATCCAGCGCGCGCGGACGGTCACGCCGCGCACCACGCCGAGATTGTGCACCACCCGGTAGCCGGGAATGGTCAGAGCGGTAGTGGTCATCCGATAGTCCACCGAGCCTCCTTGTTGCCGGTTGCGGCGCCCCTGCTCGCACTGTAGCACCAAGTACCACTGCGACAGCGTGTGGCCGGTCGCCTACTTCGCCTACTCGGTCTCAGTCGCTGCCATCAGCGCCGGGGCGGCTGCCGGCCGCGGGGCGGCGGGTCTGCCCGCGCCCGCTCCCTCATCCGCGTGCCCGCACCCTGGCCGGCGCCGGTCGACGTGCCCCGGCCTGCCGGCTCGCCCGCCTCCACCCGCAGGTCGGGCAGCCAGTTCAGCCACCGCGGGAACCACCAGTTGGCGGTCCCCAGCAGGCGCATGGCAGCCGGCACCAGGACGCAGCGGACGACGGTGGCATCGAGGAACACGGCAACCGCCAGTCCGAAGCCCAGTTGCTGGAACATCACCAGGTCGCCGGCCGCGAACCCGCCGAAGACCGCGACCATGATGAGGGCCGCGCCGGTGATGATGCCGCCCGTCCGGCGCAGGCCGAACGCCACCGCCTCCCGGTTGTCGCCGGTCTGGTCGAAGCGCTCGCGGATCCGGCTAAGCAGGAACACGTGGTAGTCCATCGAGGTGCCGAACAGCACCGCGAACAGGAAGAGGGGCACCCAGGCTTCGACGAAGTCCACCTTCTGTAGTCCAAGAAGGTCCGCTCCCCATCCCTTCTGGAACACCGCCACCATGAGGCCGTAGGCGGCCCCCACGGAGAGCAGGTTCATGAGGATGGCTTTGAGCGGCACCACGATCGAGCGGAACACGACCAGCAGGAGCACGAACGACAGGCCGAGGATGAACAGGAAGACCCAGCCGGTGGCTCCGTTGATGGTGTCGAGATAGTCGATGGTGAGGGAGGTCTGGCCGGTGGTGAGGACGTCGGTCCCGGCGACGAGTCCCGTGCCGGTGAAGGCCGCGGGCAGGTACTCGGAGCGCAGGGTCCTGACGGCCGCCTGTGCCGCCCCACCGTTCGGCTCGCCCATGACGACCAGAGAGAGCACGGTGAGTTGGCCGTCGGGGCTCGTCCGCGTCGTGCCGGGGCCCACGAACGCCGGGTCGCCGGCCAGCGCGGTGCGCAGGTTCTCGATGCCCTGCGTGACGCCGGAGACGCGGGGCCGCCGGCGATGGTCACTTCGACCGGCTGGATCGAGGCGCCGGGGAATCCGTTCTGCAGGACTTCGAAGCCCTGGCGAGACGCCATGGAGGCGGGCAAGGTCTCGACCCCGGCCGAGCCCAGATCGATGGAGAAGTACAGGGAGGCCATCAGCAGCAGCATCCCGCCCGCCACGATGAGGCTCATTGCGGGTCTGCGCATGACGCCATTGCTCACGCGATCCCAGAAGCCTCCCGGACGGCCGGTTCCCCCGGTCTTGCGAAGGAAGGGCACCCGGAGGGCGTTGACCCGGTCACCCATAGCGCCCAGAAGAGCTGGGAGCAGGGTGAGCGCGGCCAGCAGGGCGGTGAAGACGGCGATGATGGCGCCCAGGGCCATGCTTTGGAACAAGGTGGAGGGAACCAGGAACAGCCCACCCAGCGCGAGGATGACGGCCAGGGCGCTGAAGAGCACCGAGCGGCTGGCTGTCGAGGCCGACCTGCCGATGGCGTCGATCTTATCTCGCCCGGCCGCCCTCTCTTCCCGATAGCGGGAGACCACGAACAGCGAGTAGTCGATCCCCATCGCGAGGCCGATCATGGTGATCATATTGGTGATGAAGAACGATAGATCGGTCACCTGGCCGACCATGGCGGTGATACCCATGGCGAGGAGGATGGAGGCGAGTGCCATGATCAGCGGGACGGCAGCAGTGACGATGGCCCCGAAGACCAGGACCAGGATGACGAGCGCTATCCCCACGCCGAACATCTCGCCTTTGCGGAGGTCGCTCTCAGCGGTGGCGCCGAAGTCGCTGTTGATGCTCGCCTCGCCGGTGACGAGCACCTCAAAGTCCGAGGAGGCGGCCGCCTCGCGGGCCGCGGCGGTGAGCGCTTTCGCGTCGTCGGGAGCGGAGTCCGCGTGACTGAGCCATGCTGAAGACCAGGAGCGCGGCGTGTCGGTCGGTGGAGACGAGTACCGGGGAGGGATCGGTGGTGTAGTCGATGCCCGACTGCACCACATTGGGCCCGAGGGCCAGGACCCGGGATGTCACCGCCTGCACTTGCTCGCGGAACTGGGGATCATCGACGCTGAACCCGGGCGACCGGACGATGACCAACTCTCGCGACTGGTCGTTGCCGGGGAACTTGTCATTGATGAGGGCGGTGGCCCGCGAAGACTCGGGGTCGTTGGTGAAATGCTGCTGGTTGCTGAGGGCGCCGCCCAGGTAGAGGACGGTGACCGCCGCGGCGCAGACCAGCAACACGGCCCAAGCGCTCAGCGTCATCCAGGGATGGCGGGCGCACGCCCGGGCGATGGACTCAAGACCGAACTTCTTCATCAGGCACCCCACTCTCTTCGCAGTCGTTCCCCGCAGCGCGGCCGGATCGCGTCACCGGCTTTCTGCATGTCACAAGGGTAGGCTGCGTAGAGCTCGCGCGGACCGGGCACCAGTCGGGAATCGGGGCTACGCCGAAGGACGGGATTCTCCCTGGCCAGTAGGACAGGGGCGGCAGGACGGAAGCGGCGACGTGGGCGCCCTACATCGCCTCCAGCACCTCGAGATCGTCGTCCCCCCCAATCGGCCAGCGAAAGACTCGCCATGTAGCGGGCCATCATTCCCTGCATCCGCCCGTTTCTCTTGCTCCTGTCGCTCGGTACGCTGGAAGGGCAGACTAAGAGAAAGGGCACCCGCCCGCACCCGAACAGGAGGGCTCATGCAAACACCAATGCTGCCTTATCCAACCGCGACCAGGTATCCCTTGACCTTCCGCGTCGACTATCCGGACAAGCCTCTCAATAGGCTCACCACCTTCTTCCGCTTCCTGTGGATCATCCCGATCCTCGTCATCGCCCGTTCGGTCACTTCGGGACAGTCTCAGCATCAGGGAACCGACTACTCCTGGTCGTGGGCGACGGTGGTCATACTGTTCCGCCCCTTCTGCTCATGATCCTGTTCCGCAAGAAGTACCCGCGCTGGTGGTTCGACTGGAACCTTCAGCTCACGCGGTTCCTGGCGCGAGTCTGGGTCTACGCCGCGCTACTCCGCGATGACTACCCCTCTACCGACGAGGAGCAGGCGGTCCATCTCGATTTCCCGTATCCCGACGCCAAGCAGCTCAGTCGCGGGCTTCCGCTGGTCAAATGGTTCCTGGCCATCCCTCACTGCGATCGTGCTCTTCTTCCTGTGGATAGGAGCCGTGGTCTGCATCATCATTGCCTGGTTCGCCATCCTCTTCACCGGCAGGTACCCACAAGAGTCTCTTCGACTACGTGGTCGGCGTGCAGCGCTGGTCGCTGCGGGTCTCGGCGTACGCCGTCCTGCTGGTCACCGACCAGTACCCGCCGTTCAGCCTCTCTCCGAATAGCGGAAGGAGATACGGAATGCCCTCTTACAGAAGAAACGCGATCGCAGTGGGCGTACTCTTCATCGCCTGCTCGGCCGCAAGCATACTGAGTATGGTTCCGTTGGGCTCGATGCTCGACGCCCCGGTCGATCTCGCCAGGCTGGCGGCGAACGACAACCGGGTGATACTGACGGCGCTCATCGAGTTCGTCTGGGCCGCTACCGCCGCGGGCATCGCCATAGCACTCTATCCCGTCTTGAGAAAGCACAACCGAGCCCTGGCCCTTGGATCGGTCGCCGCCAGGGTCGTCGAGGGTGTATTCGTTCTTGTCGGCACTCTCAGCCTCCTGGCGCTGCTCGACTTTGAGCCAGGAATCCGTGGCGGCAGGTTCTGCCGGCTCATCCTCGTTTCAGGCCGTCGGCAGACGCGTTGCTTGCGGTCCGGGATTGGGCGCATGGGTTCATCGCGATCCCTCCCGTTTGCCCTCGGTGCTCTCATGTACTACTACTTGCTGTACAGATCACGGCTCGTCCCCCGATGGCTGTCGGGTTGGGGCCTCGTTGGAGCCGGGTTGTGTTTGGTGGCGACCGTGTACGCCGGCTTCACCCAGGAGTTCGGCTTCTCGACGGTCAATACCGTGCTCAACATCCCGATAGGTGTCCAGGAGATGGTCTTGGCCGTGTGGTTGATAGTCAAGGGGTTCAACACTTCGGCGGTGACTGCCGATCGGGCCGCGCACGTTGAGGGCTCCACGGCATGAAGGCCATCGTGCAGGAGGCGTACGGCCCGCCCACTGTGCTGAAGCTCAAGGAGGTCGACAAGCCGGTGGCGGGCGACGGCGACGTGCTCGTACGTGTTCACGCCGCCGCCGTCAACGCCGGTGACTGTTTCATGATGAGAGGCAAGCCGTTCCCGGTGCGCGTGATGCTGGGGCTGCGCAAGCCGAGGTACAAGGTTCCGGGATGGGATCTGGCCGGCCGCGTCGAGGAGGTCGGCAAGAACGAGACTCGATTCCGACCAGGTGAAGAAGTATTCGGGGCATGCGAGACCGCCTGTGACGGCTCCTTCGCCGAGTATGCGTGCGTCCCAGCAGACCGGCTGGCGCCCAAGCCGGCCAACCTCACGTTCGAGCAAGCCGCGGCTGTCCCCATGGCCGCCGTCACGGCGCTTCACGGTCTCCGCGACGCGGGGAAGCTGCGGCCCGGGCAGAAGGTCTTGATCAACAACGCGTCGGGAGGCGTGGGCACGTTCGCCGTGCAGATCGCGAAGGCTCTCGGGGCGGAAGTGACCGGCGTCTGTAGCACAAGGAACGTGGAGATGGTCCGATCGATCGGTGCGGACCATGTCTTCGACTACACCAAAGAGGACTTCACGCGAAGTGGGCAGCGCTACGATCTCATCCTCGACAACATAGGCACCCACTCGTTCTCGGCCTACCGGCGTGTTCTCACGCCCCAGGGGATCGTCCTACCCAACACCGGCCATGCCGGCATGGGCTACCTCCTCAGGGCGTCCCTGCTGTCGGCGCGCGGCCGTCAGGTCGGGAAGATGTTCTCGGGGGCGCCGACCACCGAGGACCTGGTCTTTCTCAAGGGACTGCTTGAATCTGGGAAGATCACCCCGGTCATCGACCGGACCTACCCGCTGAGCGAGACCCCGGCGGCCATGGGCTACGCAGCCCAGGGGCACGTGCGCGGGAAGGTCGTCATCACCGTAGGTGAGCACGCCTGTCAGACGGAGGGACCATGACTTCAGCGGCCGCATCGGAGTCAAGAAGGAGCAAGGCGGAGAAGTTCTGGGACAGACTCGCCCGTCACCTGGGACAAACCGACCGAGGAGTCCGAGCAGACCGACACCAAGGTCCTGGCCAAGACCAGGCCGTATCTCAAAGCCACGGATACTGTCCTGGACTACGGGTGCGCGAAGGGCAGCGTAGACCTGAAGCTTGCCGCTGCCGTCAAGGCGATCCACGGTATCGACATCTCGTCCACGATGATCGCCGCTGCGCGAGAAGCGGCAGAGGCGCGCAGGGTGGCCAACGTGTCCTTCGCGAAGAGCCACGATATTCGACGAAAGCCTCGAGCGTGAGTCATTCGACGCAGTCCTGGCCTTCAACATATTCCACCTGCTGGAAGACGCGCCGAAGGCTCTGCGGAGGATAGGCGAACTGCTGAAACCGGGAGGCTTGCTCATATCGGTGACGCCCTGCTTGGGGGAGAAGGGGACCTTGCCGGTCAGGAGCGTGATGCTTCTTGTGAGCATAGCCAGCAGGCTGGGACTGATCCCCTACGTGTGGCGCTGCACGGTCGGGGAGTTGCGGGAGTCCATGGATGCCGCGGGTTTGGTCACCATCGACATCGAGGAGCTGGTTCACAGCACCTCGGAGTACTTCGTGGTGGCCAAGCAGTCACAATGAGCCGCCGGCGCCTCAGGCGGCCCTGCGCAGGTCTCCGTCGGGCCGCGGGGGGTCCGCAGTCGGGGGCCGGTCACCGGGCGCCGCGACCATCGACTGCACCCAGTCGCGCTTGTTCCACAACGCGCACCCTCCCTCGGCTTCGCTCAGGTGCACGCCGCTTTCCCTGATGTTCCTCAGGAGCCGCGATTGCAGAGCCACCCGGAGCGGCACCTCGCGGAGGTTGGTGTCGGAGAAGGGAGAGAACGGACATGGTTCCAGATCCCCTTCAGCGCTGACGTGTACGAAACCTTCGCCGGCTGCCATGCAGCCGCCGAACGCCGCCTCGCTCGCGGCGGAGGCCACGAACAAGGCCCGGAACTCGGAGCGGAGGAGCATCATCGTGAACGGTTCGAGACCCCGCTGCGTCTGGCTGGGGAGGAGATGCTCCGTCCCGGGCTTGATGGGAACGTAGTCGACGTAGAAGAAGAGCCGGGAGCCACGGTCCACCAGATTGCGCACGAAGCGGCGGCTGGTAACCAGACCGAAGTTGCGCCGGGTGATCATGATCGACGTCCCGAAGAACATCCGGCGCTCGTGCATCCGGTCCATGGCCTCGAGAGCCCTCTGGTAGACTCCGGCGCCCCGGCGCCCGTCCGTCTCGCATTCGAGGCCCTCGAGGCTGATCACCGGGATCACGTTCCGAAGGTTCCCCAACCTGGAGAGCATGGCGTCATCGAGCAGCGAGCCGTTGGTAACCAGGGGGAAGAGCAACTCGGGGAAATCGCCCGCGATGTCGAGGATCTCCGGCCGCGTGAGCGGCTCCCCTCCGGCCAGCGCCACCATCGAGACGCCCAGGTCACGCGCGTCGTGCAGGACGCCGCGGAGTTCGGCGACGTTCAACTCGCTCGCCGCGGGCCGGCCCTGGGCCTGGACGAAGCAGGCGGCGCAGCGGAGGTTGCACCGGCGCGTGACGCTCAGGATCATGAGGGGAGGAACCTGGACCCCCTGCTTGGCGGCCCGGCGCCGCCGCCCTGCCGCTTCGCGCTGGCGAAGGGCGGTGCGGGCAAAATGAAGTGCCAGTCCGGGGTCGCGACTACTGATGCGCGCCAGATCCTGGCAGAACCCCCGTATGGAATGGTCGAAGCTGTTCATGGCGGTCAGGCCACTTCCGCGAGCTCGCGGTCCGTGCCCTCGGGCGCGCGGTCGAGCGCAGTGCAGGAGGCGATCTCATCGGCGACGACGCCGTCGCGCATGTGGATCACCCGGTCGCAGGCCTCGGCCACATCGGGATCGTGAGTCACCAGGATGAACGTGGTGCCCGTGAGCAGGTTGATCTCGCGCATCATGTCGATGACTTCGGTCGAACTGGTGCTGTCCAGATTGCCGGTCGGCTCGTCGCCCATGATGACCGCCGGTCGGTTGACCAGAGCCCGGGCGATGGCCACCCGCTGCTGCTGGCCTCCGGAAAGCTCCGACGGCCGGTGGCCGGCCCGATCGGCCAGGCCCACGGCCTCGAGGGCTTTGAGCGCCACATTCTGCGCCTCGCGCCGCGACTTGCCTGCGTACTGCGAGGCAAGGGCGACGTTGTCGAGGGCTGTCATGGACGACACCAGGTTGAAGCCCTGGAAGATGAAGCCGATCTCCTCACGAAGGAGCTTGGTCGTCGCCCGCGTGCTCAGGTCGTCGACCCGGCGGCCGTTCAGCCACACTTCGCCGGAATCGGGCTCGTCCAGGCATCCCATCATGTGGAGCATCGTCGACTTCCCGCATCCCGACGGTCCCATGATGGCCACCATCTCGCCGGCCCCGACGTTCACGGAGGCGCCGCGCAGAGCGTCGACGTAGTTGTCTTTGCCCAGTTGATAACGCTTCTCGAGTCCGCGTACGCTTACGATGGTCCTCATTGTCTTCGTCCCTTCTCTTTTCTTGTGGGTCACGTCGGTGCTGGTCGCTTCGGTTCTCACGGGCCGGGCCGTCACTCGTACCTGAGGGCGAGGACCGGCTTGAGCCGCGCCGCGTGGAAGGACGGATAGAAGCCGCTGGCCACACCGAGGACGACCGCGAAGGCCACGGCGCCGATCGCCAGCCGCGGGGTTACCAGGAAAAGAACGGTGCCGCTCTGCTCCATCAGGGCGTTCACCACGGTCGCGGCGATCCAGCCCAGGAGGAGGCCGGTGGCTCCGCCGAGGAAGCCGATGGCAGCCGACTCGGTCAGGAACTGGCCCACGATCTGCCGGTGCGATGCGCCGATCGCCTTGCGGATGCCGATCTCCCGGGTCCGCTCGAGCACCGCCATGGTCATGGTATTCACCACCGACAAGCCTCCCACCAGCAGGGAGATGAGCGCCACGCCGAAGATGATGCTGTTGAAGATCTTGGTCGCGCTCTTGAACTGGTCGATGAAGGCCTGGGGACCGGACGCGGTCACGCCCGGGACCGTCCCCTCGATCGTCGAGGCGAGCTGGTCGGGGTCCACACCGGGATCCGGATAGGCCGTGATGGAGGTCGCCAATTGGTCCGGGTCCACCTGCTGCTGCACCATGGCGGGCAGTTGTACGTAGAGGAGTTGCTGGACGTCGTGGAGGCTTATGACCGCCGTGTTGTCGGGGGCGGTGAGGGTCTTGTCGTAGATGCCCACCACCTCGAAGGGCTTGCCCCTCAGGTCGATGGTCCCTCCGACTTTCGCGTCCAGCGCTTTTGCGATGTCGCAACCCACGACCGCCTTGCCACCGTCTGCAGCGGTCAGGTCGCGGCCCTCCGCCATACGGAGCTCGAACGTCTCATAGCCCAGGTTCCGCATGTCGCTGCCGACGATGCCGTTCATGGACATGCCGCCTTCCTCGTCCAGCAACATGTAGATACTGGCGCTCGCCCGCGCCACACCGGGAACGTCCTCGATCTCCTGGATGCGGCTCACCGCGATGGGCGTGGTGCTGTAGCCGCCGGCGGGGGTAGAGGCGTCGGAGATGACCACCTTGTCGCTGTAGTACCGGGCGCCGCCGGACACCATCAGGTTGATCTTCTCGGCCATGCTGCCCATCACGACCAGGGCGAACACCCCGATGGTGATGCCGAGTATGGTCAAGAAAGCCCTCAACTTCCTGCGAAACACGTTCCTGAAGACCCTCATCGCTCCGCCTCCGGTCTTTGCGTTATATGCTGTCTCCATGTTCGGCGGTTGTGGGGCCGACCGAATCAGGCGGGAGGAGAGTCTTAGGCCGTCTGCCTGGCCGGTCTTATACCTGGCCGGATGGAGGGGTTTCTGCCGATGGGCTTATATAACCGCGCCCGGCACGCTACGCTTAGGACTGAACGTTGCTCGGGGAGCGGGAGGAGAGCGATGGAACAGAACGCCGTTCGGGTGATGATCGTCGACGACCACGCGGTGGTGCGGAGCGGGTTGTCCACGTTCTTGATGGCATACGATGACCTCGAGTTCGTGGGCGACGCGAGCGGCGGCCTGGAGGCGGTGCGCAAGTGCCCGGACCTGCGGCCCGACGTGGTGCTGATGGACCTGGTGATGCCCGAGGTTGATGGTTCCGAGGCCACCCGGCTTATCCGTCAGGCCTGTCCGCACGTGCAGGTCATCGCACTCACCAGCTACAAGGAAGAGGAGCTCGTACAGGGGGCGCTCAAAGCCGGCGCCATCGGCTACCTGCTGAAGAACGTCTCGGCGGACGAACTGGCCAACGCCATCCGGGCTGCGTACGCCGGCCGGCCGACGCTGGCGCCGGAGGCTGCCGAGGTACTGATACGGGCCACGACCCATCCCGCCGAGCCCGACCCGGGCCTCACCGAGCGCGAGCTCGAGATACTCCAGTTGATGGTGGACGGCCTGAGCAACCCCGAGATAGCCAAGAAGCTGTTCGTGAGCCGGTCGACGGTGAAGTTCCACGTCAGCAACATCTTGATGAAGCTCGGGGCCGCCAGCCGCACCGAGGCCGCGTCGATGGCCATCCACGGGCGGTTGGTCAAATGAGGTCGGCCGGGTCCCGCAGACGCTCGGTGCGATGGCTCGCGCGCCGTCCTGCCTTGGCGGGGGCAGCCCTGCTCGCCTGCGCATTCGTGACGACCGGCCTCGTCGTGGCGGGGTGCGGTAGCAGCCCTTCCGAGTCGTCCTCGACGGAGCAGAGGGTGCAACTCGCGTACCAGGACTGGAGGACCGAGTGGTTCCCTCCTATGGCTCAGAAAGAGCTGACGATCTTCCAGAAGGAGCACCCGAACCTCAGCGTCTTCTACACTCCGGACCCGGAGAACCTCGCCGACCAGATGCCCCTCGACATGCAGGCCGGTAACGCAGCCGACGTCTTCCAGGGGTGCTGCGAGTTCTTCCCCGCATGGAATGAGAAAGGCTACGTGCTCGACCTGCGCAAGTACGTGGAAACCGACCTGGACCAAGCCATCGTCGCCGACTGGGACCCCGCCCAGTACAAGGCCTTTTTCGACGCGAGTGGGCGCCAGTTTGGCGTGCCGAAGTACCAGGGCACCCTCGTCCTCTACTACAACAAGGACATCTTCGACAAGTACGGGGTCGCCTATCCCGACGCCTCCTGGACCCACGACGACTACCTCGCGGCCATGAAGAAGCTGACTCGTGATACGAGCGGCGACGGCGAGACCGACATCTGGGGCAGCATGATCGATATCGGGTGGGACCGGCTGCAGGTCCACATCAATGCCTGGGGCGCCCACATCGTGGATCCCAGCGATCCGTCCAAATGCGTCATCAATAGCCCCGAGGCGCTGGCGGCTCTCGAGTGGGTCCGCGCCCGCATGTGGGACGACAAGGTCATGGCCACGTTCACGGATGTGAACAACGTGGGGACCCAGGCAGCTTTCTACGGGGGCAAGCTGGCGATGGTCGAAGATGGCTCCTGGGGGCTCAAGAACATCCTGGAAAACGCGGCCTTCCGTATCGGCGTGGCGCCCATCCCGGCGGGGCCGGCGCAGCGGGTGACACTGAGCACGACCGACGGCTTCGGAATCTACTCCGGGACGCGGCATCCGCAAGAGGCCTGGGAGTTGGTCAAGTTCCTCGTGAGCAAGGAGTACGGGCTGGCCATGGCGGAGGCGAACCTGCTGCAGCCGGCCCGGCTGTCGCTTGTGGCAGACTGGCAGCGATTCGTGAAGGAGCAGTACCCGGAGAAGGCCAAGGACATCGATCTCGACGTGTTCGCCGCCGCGCACCGCGAAGGCTACTCGGTCGTCCAGGAGGTCTTCCCCAGCAACATGGACGAAGCCACTCGCCTGCTCGGCGATGCCTTTACAAAGATCTTCACCCTCGGTCAGGCTCCGGTCGACATCTTGCACGACGTGAGCCGACAGATCGAAGCGGCTCAGACGAACGCCGGACACTAAGGCGCCGGCCGGGGTCGCCGCATTGGGAACTTTCTTCACACCCAGCCGCCTGAGAAGAAGGATCCTCGCCTGGTCCTTTGTCCCGACCGCGGTCATCCTCTTTGCCGTGGCGGTCGTCGCGGTCTACGCGTATGGCCGCGTGACAGAGCAGCAGGCCATACAGCGCAACCAGGAACTCGCCCGGCTGTCGGCTGCGAACCTGGCCGCCGAGATCAACCAGTTCGCCCTGGACCTCGGAAGCCTGACCCGGCAATCGGATATCGCGGGGAATCAACCGGCGCAACAGCAGAAGGGGCTGGCCGCCGCCTCAAACAAGCTCTCTATCTTCGATGCCGGGACGGTCATCCTCGATTCCCACGGAACATTCATCGCCGCCTGGCCCGCCCGGCTCGGTAACGTTGGTCAAGACTGGTCGTCCCGCCCCTACTTCGCCCAGTTGTTGCGCTCGTCACGACCGGTCTACTCGGACATCGGCTCCGACGGAGCGGAGGGCGCGCGGGTGGTGACTGTCGCTGTGCCTATCACCGGACCCGGGGGAGAGTTCAACGGCGTCCTGGCGGGCATGTTCCGTGTGGGAGCGACCTCGGTGAGCGCGCTCTACGGCGATATCGCCAAACTCCGTGTGGGCGTGAGTGGAGACGTATACGTCGTCGATGGAAACGGCCGAGTGATCCAACACCCAGATGCGGCTCTGGTAGGCACGGACTTGATGTCTCAGAAGATCGTCCAGGACGTGGTATCCGGCCAGACGGGCGCTCAGCGCACTCGCGATCTCAACCAGGGGGACGTCGTCGCCGCCTATGCCCCCGTCCCCGGGACAAACTGGGGCCTCATCGCGATAGAAGATTGGTCCACCCTCATTCGCCCATTCCAGACATACCGCACCTTTCTCCTTGTGCTGCTTGTTCTCGGGCTGTTGGTCCCATCGCTGGTGGTGTGGTTCGGCGTCCGCCGGGTGACGCGCCCGGTGCAGGCGCTCACGGGAGCCGCCCGAAAGGTGGCGGCGGGCGACTTCGAGCATTCAGTGAGCATCACCACGCATGATGAGCTGCAGGAGCTCGCAGAGCAGTTCAACATCATGTCCCTGCAACTTCGCGACTCGTACGCCGAGCTGGATAAGCGGGTGGCCGCCCGAACCCAGGAACTCGCCACGCTCAACGCTGTCGCGGCCGTCGTCAGCCAGTCCCTCGACCTGGAACAGATCCTCGACGATGCGCTCGGCGAAATAATGGCCGACCTGGGCTTCGAGGCGGGAGTGGCCTTCATGCTCCCCGAGAGAGATGGACGGGGAGGCGAGGTCCGTCTGGTCGCGTCGCGAAACCTACCCGCCGACGTGCTCGCCAGCATCCGCACCCGTTCCCCTGAATACCTACAACAGCGGCTGACAGCGCTCGAGGGCCAGCCGGCGCCCCTCCCGATGGGCTCCATTTCCGAAGAACTCCGCGGTCTGCTGGAGCCGGCCGGCTGGCGCTCTATGATCCAGATCCCGGTGAACGCGAAGGGGACGGTCTTTGGAGCTCTGATGCTCCTCACCCGCCGGGAACCGGATTCTTCTCCCGAACAGCTGTCCTCGCTCGCCGCCCTGGGCAATCAGATCGGAATGGCCGTCGACAACGCTCGTCTCTACGAACACGCTGAAGAGTCTGCCGCCGCAGCGGAAAGGAACCGCCTGGCCCGCGACCTGCATGACGCCGTCAGTCAGACCCTCTTCTCCGTGAGCCTGATCGCCGAGGTCCTGCCCCGGATCTACGCGAGAGATCCGGTCCAGGGGGCGCAACGGCTGGACGAGCTGCGCCAGCTGACCCGAGGAGCGTTGGCCGAGATGCGCACCCTTCTGTTGGAACTGCGCCCGGCGGCGCTGGCCGAGGCGAACTTGGGCGACTTGCTCAAGCAGTTGGGTGAGGCGGTGACCGGCCGGGCCCGCATCCCGGTTGAGGTGAGGACCGAGGACACCGACGCGTTGCCCACCGAGGTCCGCGTGGCCCTCTACCGAATAGCTCAAGAGGCTCTGAACAACGTGGCCAAGCACTCCGGGGCCGCAACGGCGACGGTGTCCTTGTCGCCGCTGGACGAGCCCAGGGGAGGGTTCCGTCTGGTGATACAAGACGACGGGACGGGTTTCGATCCCGCCGAGGCAGAGACCGGACGGCTTGGCCTGGGCATCATGAGGGAGCGGGCCGAAGCGATCGGGGCGAGCTTGACTATCACCTCCGCGCCTGGCCAGGGGACCACCGTATCGGCCCTGTGGTCGCCTAGCAGTTCCAAGGACACGGCCCAGGAGTCGCGCGACTAGCCAGCCGGCTAGGTGCACAACCGTCCACTTGCCGCTGGTCCGGTTGGCCGGTCCAAGGCACAGTGGAGGCATGCGAATACTTCTTGCAGACGACAACGCGGAGATAAGGGCAGCCCTTCGCCTGCTCCTCGAGGAGCTTGGTGAGCGTGACATCGTCGAAGCGGCCGATGGGAGACAGCTCCTTTTCGTGCTGGGACAGGGCCCCGTGGACGTGATCCTTCTCGACTGGGAGCTTCCGGAGGGAGGCTCGCGCAGCCACGACGGCCCACCCGCGCAAGCTCGTCCCGCATTGTTGGTCGAGCAGCTCAGGCGAAGGTGCGGGGCTTGCCGGGTCATCGCCATGAGCGGCAGGTCAGAGTCGCGCCTCGAGTCACTGCGGGCCGGCTGCGACGGGTTCGTCAGCAGGAACGATCCTCCCGAACGGCTTCTCGCGTTGCTAGAGATAAGCCGGGAGTGATCATCACCAGTCGCCTGCGATATGGACCGTCGCGCCCTGAACGTCTATAATGCCGCGAACTGTCTCCCAGCCCGGAAGAAGGAGCATCGGTCTGAAGACGACAACCGCCTCCACCCTCTATCGACCCTGCAATGACGCACGGCCCGACGGGGGCGGTGGTCCGGTGATCCAGGCTTGATGCGGCCCGCACTAGGTGGCAGGGCCCGGCTAATGCGCGCCGTCGTTCTGGTCTTTGTGATCGTCGTCGGCGCGGTCGCCACATTCCTTGTCGCCTCTTCTCCGCAGTCTGCTCAGGCGGCGGTGAGCTACGGTCCGGAGGAGACAGCCCTAGTCGGATTGATCAACGAGTACCGGGTGAGCCAGGGTCTGCGGCCTTTGCTCGTCTCGGACGCGATTTCGAAGGCCTGCGATAGGCACAGTTCGGACATGGGCGCGTATCGCTTTGTTGACCACTACTCCACGGGCGGTTCCGCCTGGTTCGATGTCGGAGCCTCCCCCTGGGATCGCATGGCCGCGAGCGGCTACTCCTACAAGACGGTGAAGGGTGAGAACGTTGCGGCCGGATATCGCACTGCGGCCGATGTACTGGCTGGTTGGAAGAACTCCCCTGCACACAATGCCGTCATGCTGGAACCCAAGTACACCGTAGTCGGTGTTTCCTTGGTCCGGGTAGAAGGATCGCCGTTCGAGTACTACTGGACTGCCGACTTCGGCGGCTATATCGACGCGACCGCCCACCCTCCCGGCAGGTAGAAGCCCGCCGTTCATCGGCGGGCTTCTCGGCAAGGCGCGCCGGGGCAATACCCCGCGCGCATCAATTGTAAGGGATGTTGTGCGGGATACTCGGGCCGGTCTGGATGCCCATCACTGTGGTAGGTGACTGTCCCTCAGAGGTCACCGTCGCGGTGGTTCCGCCGCACGCGACCGCGAGCGTGAACACGAGAAGCATCAGTACTGTGACGACGGTCTTCACCCTCTCTCCTCTCCTCTCCTCTCCTCTCCACTCCTCGCTTGGTAACGACGAGCTTGGGAACTGCTGGGAAATCCTCACCACCCTATTCTCTGAGGCTAAAGGCAAGAAAGAGACAAGCTTTGAGCATGCTTAGGCAAAGAATGTCAGCGGGCCGCAGCAGCGCCCGCTTCGCGGAGCATCAGAGGTATCCGAGGGCCCGAGCGGCGCTTGCCAGCGCGTGGGCCGTCCCTTCGGTCTCAGGAAGTCCCCTCGAATGCTGTTCGACAAAGCGCCCCGACAAGGCGTCGAGGTCATGGGGCATCTTGGACTGGAGCGGATCCCGGATCGCCCGGGCCTGGAGCGCCGCTTCGTCGAGGTCTCCCGCGACATGGGATAGACCAAACAGCGGCCAGCGCACTCTCCACTCGAACGCACTTCGCGGGAATGCTCTCTCGAGTTCTTCCAGGCCAGCCGTAGCCAGTGCTCTTGCCTCATCGGCCTGACCGGTCCTCCAAGCCGCCCAGGCGAGATCCCCCCGAGCCTCCGGCAGATGGCGCACGATCTGCCTGTCCTTGGCCAACGCCAGCACGCCCGAGGCATAGCTACGGACCTGCTCCACCTCCCCGCGCCACCGATGCCAGACCGACAGCGCTTCCAATGCCGTGATCTGATTCAGCACGTCGTGATTCTGCCGGGCCAGCTCCAAATAGCAGACCAGGTGTTCGCGAGCGCGTCCTCGCCGCGCCGGCGAGTGGAGGTAGCAGACGCCCAGGACCATCTGCGCGTCCTGAAGGTCGGTCGTAGAGCCGAGTGCGACGAAGCGTTCGGCGCAGACCTCAGCCGACTTGACGGTCTGAGCGTCGGCGACAAAGCGGCGCTGCCTCAAATGGACCAGCCACTTCAGCAGTGCGCAATCGGCGTGTTGCGTCTGGGTCCCCTGCGATGCCACCGATGGCTCCATCGCCTCGACGAGCATCCGCGCTTCGTCGGTCTCCCCCGACCAGAAGTGGAGCCTGGCGCGACTCAGTTGGACCTCGATCCACTCCTGCCACCAGTCATGTCCCGCACCTTCGCTAGGTGTCCCCAGCAGCGCATTCGCCTGTGAGACAACCGCCAACGCCTGGCCGTGCGTGACGCGATTGTAGAGATGGTCCACCTGCTTCCGCGTTACCCGAGCGAGACAGACATTGTCCTCACGCGGGAGATGGCGAGCAGCGTGCTCGTACGCCTCGATCGCCCGGTCGGCGTCTCCTATCAGGCCGTAGCCATCACCCAGATCCTCGTAGATGCGCCCGACAAAGGGAGGGCACCGCTCGGCGGCATCGACCGGCAAGAGCTCCAGCATTGCTAGACCTCGCTGCCAGTGGGCGCAGGCTTCCTCCCAAGCGTACTGCGAGGCGGCCACCCGCCCGGCGCGCACACAGTATTCGACGGCTTTCTGAACGGACCCGGTGGAAGCGGCCGACGAATAGTGATGGGCCAGTGCGCTCGAATGGAGGTCGAGCTCGTCGGCGAACTGGTGCTCGAGCGCCGCACCGGCCCGGGAATGCAGGCTGGCCCGCCGCTCCGACAGGAGCTCGTCGTAGAGGACTTCGCGAATCAGGGTGTGGGAGAAGCGGTAGCGCTCGGGGGCGTCATCCCGCGCCGAGACCAAGCGCGCTTCGGCGGCCTCCGTCACGATTCCCGGCAGCAACTCTGGCGACAGACCGATCGATTCGCCCACCAGGCTCCCGGTGAACTCCCGGCCGAACACCGCCGCCATATCGAGCCACTCCCGGCAGGCCGAAGAGATACGGGACAAGCGCTGAAGGATGACGCTGCGCACTCCCTCTTCTCGGCCCAGATCCAGATCAGCGATGCGGACTTCGGAGTGTTCCGGCCGGAGCAAGAGCAGGCGCATGAGCTGGGTCAGGAACAGGGGATTGCCCTCGGTCAGCTCATAGATGTCGGGGGATAGGCCGTCGATATCGCGGGCGATCGCACTTGCCTGTCCGAACTCGCGGACGAACCGCTCCACCTCCGGTCCGGTGAGAGGGGAAAGGGCGATGATCGATCCCGATTCGTTGGAGGCGATCTCAGCGACGATGTCGGTCAGGAGGGGATGGGCGCCGCCTTCGAACGGGCGATACGTCAGGACCAGCATCAAGGGGACCTCTCGCAGGTGACGGACTACATGCTGGAGCGCGAGCAACGTCGAGGTGTCGGCCCAATGAAGGTTCTCGAGGACGAGGCACGTCGGCGCCTTCTCGGTCCGAGCCTGTACGCCCGCCGTGAGCTTCTCGAGAAACAGGAAGCGTGCCCGCTGTCCTCTTCTGTGTGTCAGGCCGGACTCGGCTGCCCGTTGTGAAAAGAGTCCGGCGAGATTGTCTGCAGGACTCTCGCGCTCCCATTGGTGGATAATCTCCATCCATGGCCAGTAGGCCGGCCCGACCGGCCTGTCGTGGCACCTGCCCCAATGCACCGTCACGCCCAGTCGGCAGGCGTGAGAAGAGAACTCTTCTGCCAGCCTGGTCTTGCCGATGCCGGCGTCGCCCACGAGGACCGCCGTTTGGACGTGTCCCCCTAACGCCTCTTCGAGGCTCTCTCGCAGGACTGCCATCTCGGGCTCTCGGCCCACGAAAGGCGACCGGTGCGAGTGCCCTACCGGGAGGCGGGACTCCGCCACGGTCGTCCCCTCTTCCCGGGCGTCACCGGTCCGCTCGGGTCTCGCAAAACGATAGCCTACTCCCCTTACCGTCTGGATGAAGGCCTGTCGAGGGACAGGTTGCGCGCCGGCAGTCGTGCGGGACTCGGAGACCGCATCCCAGAGCTTCTTGCGAAGGTTGCCGATGTGAACGGTGACCACGCGGGGATCGGTAAGATCGTACCCCCAGACCTGCTCGAGGAGTTGCTGTCGAGTCCAGGCCCAGCCTGGGCGGCGCATGAGATGGCGAAGTAGTTCGAACTCCTTCTGGGTGAGGTCCAGGGGCTTGTCACCCACACATGCGACGTGCTGCGGGGTGTCGACCGTCACCTCTCCCACCACCAACTGCTCCGACTGGGAGCCGGTGGCCAGATGCAAGGCCACCAGGGCGTTGACCCTGTTCAAATCACGGCGCAGAGGTGCCGGCTCGTCATGGCCGTCAGGGCGGCCCACGGTCAGGACGGGGATGCCGCGCAACTCAGCCGCCTCGGCCAGGCTCGCGGCTGCGCGACCGCCCGATAGGGGAGCGTGAAGGACCACCATATCGGGAGGGGAGTGGGCGAGAGCCTGGATCGCGTCCAGGCAGCTATGAGCGTAGGAGAGACCGTAGCCGCCGTGCCTCAAGCTCTCCCCGATAGGCTTCTGGAGATCTCTAGTCGCGACGACGAGGATGTGCGCTTCGGGCGACAGTCTCACCAACAGCCCCCGCACACAGGCGACGCAGCAGTACTTTCTAGTCTACGTCCGATAGACGCGCAGTGCGAGGAAAACATGGCAGAGAGTTCGATCCACAGGCTATCACCGTGGTCTCGGTAGAGATTGTCCCGCGGTATGATGGGAGCAGGGCCAGGTGACTAGAAAGGGGCGTGGGATCATGGGACGCAAGGAGAGGCGCGTCACAAAGCGCATCTTGCCGCTGGTGGTCGTTCTGCTAATCGGCGTCCTCTGGGCCGCATCCGCGTGTGGCAGCCCGGCCACCACCACGACCTCGCTCGCGGTCACTACCACCGTCGCCGTCCAGACTACGACCAGCACGACTCCGACCACCGAGGCGACTACCACCACTACCGCGCCGCCCACCGGTAATGAAACGATCATCCGTCAGCAGAGCGATGCCCGGTTCGTCTACTCCGGCACTTGGAAGACCGTGTCTGCTACTGGGGCCTCCGGAAAGAGCCTCGCCTACGCCAACGCTTCGGGCTGCTCGGTGACCATCAGCTTCATCGGCACCCATTTCGCCTGGATCGCCAAGCAATCGCCGGCCTACGGCCAGGCCAAGGTGACGGTGGACGGGGGCAGCGCTCAGACCGTGGATCTCTATAACGCCAAGACGCTGTGGAAGCAGACCGTCTGGGAGACCGACACACTCAGCAAGGACGCTCACACCGTCACCATCGCCTGGACGGGCAAGAAGAACACGGCAGCCACCGACACCAACATCAATGTCGACGCCATCTCGATCGCTGGGGTGGTGACCGGCCGCCACCAGCAAGACAACGCCAAGCTCGTGTACGAGGGCACCTGGGGCACCACCTCGAGCAAGTCGGCCTCGGGCGGGAGCTTCGACTACGTCGATGCCTCGGGAGCCTCGGTGACGATCAATTTCTTCGGCCTCGACCTGGCCTGGATCGCGAAGAAAGGGCCCGCATACGGTCAGGCCACGGTGACCGTGGACGGGGGAGCACCCACCACGGTGGATCTCTACAGCTCCAAGGTCGGCTGGCAGCAACGTGTCTGGAGCACCGGCATTCTCGACATGGGGGCACATACCGTCAAGATCGAATGGGCCGGGACCAAGAGCAAAGGTGCGACCGGCACCAACATCAACGTCGACGCCATAGACGTGACCGGGACCTTGAAGTAGAGAACCAGCCGGCTCTATTCCGGTCGCCAAGCGGGATCTCTGGCCATCTTGATGCCCGGCACCGCGGACGGGCGGAACGCCCAGCAACTTCCAACCGGCCTGCGAGCGCGGCTGGATCCGCGTCCTTAGCGGGTAGGTGGGCTCATGCCGGCTCTTTCCCAAGGCGCAAGTCCGCGGGCCTGGGCTATCCTCGGATCCAGGGGTGCGATGGGCCCATGTGCCCGGGGGAGGAGCCGTGAAACGCAGCCGGAGCGGATAGCGACCGTGCCCCTCTCGCCGACCTCGTGTTCGGCCGACAGGACGCCAGGCGGGGGCTCACGTTGAGGTATAGGGAGAGGGCCCATGTGCCCGGGGGAGGAGTCGTGAAACGCAGCCGGAGCGGGTACGTGGGCCCTCTCCCTGCACTCAGGGCAAAAGGAAGCCCGGCGGCCTTTCGGCCGCCGGGCACACAGCAGGGTGGCGCTGTCTAGAGGATGGAAAGGTAGCGCGAGATCTCGTAGGGAGTGATGAGGGTCTTGTAGTCGTCCCACTCAGCCCACTTGTTCCGCACCAGAAAATCGCAGACGTGATCGCCCAGCGCCTCGCGTACGAAGCTCGACTTCTCGAACTCCTGGATGGCGTTGTACAGGTCTTCGGGCAGCGAGCCGATGCCCGCCTCATCACGCTCGGCTTCGGTCATCTCGTAGATGTTGTTGCTCGCCTCGGGCGGTAGGGTCAGGCCCTTCTCGATCCCGTCCAGGCCGGCGGCCAGCATCGCGGCGAAGGCAAGATACGGGTTGCAGGCCGGGTCGGGGTTACGGAGTTCGACCCGGGTGGCGTTCTCTTTGCCCGGCTTGTAAAGCGGCACCCGCACCATGGCTGACCGGTTGCGGCGCGACCAGCAGATGTAGACCGGGGCCTCGTAACCGGGGACGAGCCGTTTGTAGGAGTTGATCCACTGGTTGGTCACCAGGGCGATCTCCTTGATGTGGGCGAGGAGGCCGGCGATGTAGGACTTGCCCTCAGCCGAAAGGTTGTACTCGTCGCTGGCGTCGAAGAACGCGTTCCGGGA
>CAVRJE010000011.1:0-75922 GCA_963721365.1 uncultured Actinomycetota bacterium | reverse complement strand
TTTATCCTGGCTGTAGAGGTGCATCAGGAACAGGATGTCGTCCTTGGAAGAGATGTAGTGGTAGAGCTGGCCCATCGACATGTCGCAGGCCGCGGCGATGTCACGGATGGAGGTGCCGTGGAACCCATTTTCGAAGAGCCCGGCGCTGGCCCGCTCGACGATGAGCCGTTGCTTCATCTCGGTGAGCTCACGGTCGGCGGGGCCGCCGGGCACGTCGGCATCGGCCACGCGCGACCGCATTTCTTCCAGGTGGCGCTGTGTAGTGTTCATGCGCACATCTCCACGGTGTGTTCGATAGAGCTCACCAGAGCCCGGTCGGTGGGCCGCCGCCGGGGAGCCAATGGTCTCGCGCCAACGCATGACGGCGATCCGTGTCGAAGGGATTCAGCGGAAAGACGACATCCGGCTTGCCCACCTGCGCGAAGGTCTTGTCGCAGGCGTTCAGCCAGGCCTGGTTGCTGCTGAAGAGCTGCTGCTGGGTGATGCCGGCGCAGCGGCCTGCGAAGGTGACGATGTGCGGGTAGACCGGAATCTCCGGCGTGGGCCGGAGGGCTATCGCTCGCTGCAGCTTTTCGAACGAGTCCATGTCAGGCCACCCCCACCGTTTCTTTGGCAAAGGCCACTGCCGCCATGGCGTCGTCGCCGTAGGCGTCGGCGCCGGTGTACTTGCGCACGGTGTCGTCCATCTGGCCGCCGCCGATGATGACCTTCAGGTCTTTGCGAAGACCGGCGGCTTCCACCTGCTCGATGGTGGACTTCATGGAGTCGAAAGCCACGCTGAGGAACCCGGAGAGGGCCAGCACCTGGGGTTTGTGCTCGGCCACCGCTTTGACGAAGGTCTCCTCGGGCTGATCGATACCCAAGTCGAAGACCTCGAAGCCGTTGACTTCTAGCATGAAGCCCACGATGTCTTTGCCGATGTCGTGGATGTCGCCGTGCACGGTGCCCAAGACCACTTTGCCCAGCTTCTTGGTGACGCCGGACTGGGCGGCGAGCAGCGGTTTGAGGGTCTCGCCGATCTTACGCAGCATCTCGCCGCTCATGATGAGTTCCGGGCAGGAAGTAGGTGCCTTCCTGATATCTCTGACCCACCACCTGCATGGCTCTCGAGGACAGGTCCAGGATCTTGTTGGGGTCTTCGCCTTTGGCGAGCAGGTCGTCGACGATCTGAAGGGCTTCCTTTTCCTTCATGTTCGCCATGGCTTCTACGAGTTCGTGGGCCATTGGGGCTCCTTCCGTTCTTGGGTCTTGGGTGCTTGTCCAGCTCAGAACACACCATATTCATCTGCAGCTTCACGTAAGGCCATGACATTCTCCGGCTTGGCTTCGTCCGGGATGCCCTGATTGCCGTCGATGATGAGGGCGCCGGTATCGCCGAAAAGATCGACGAGCTCCTTGACGTCGTCCTTCACCTGCTGCGGGGTGCCGGTGCAGAGCAGCGACGCCGGAACGTTCCCCCAGAAACACATCACGTCGCCGCACATCTCCTTGAACTTCCTGCGGTCGATGTGATCGAAGTGCGCAGCTATCTTTCCGGGGGGCAATTGGGCCAGATACTTGAGCCGCGAGTCGTAGCCGCCCTCGAAGAGGGGCATCGGCGTCAGCCCCTCGGCGATGAGGGCCTCGACCAGGGCGCGGAAGGTGGGCCAGTAGAACTTCTCGAAGGCCTCTTCACTCATGAAGTTGTCCGCTCCCCGGTGCATGGGAATGAAGACTCGGGGATTGCCGGTGATCTTGGCGGTGGCGACGGCGAGCGCTATGACCGAGGGCTGCATGAGATCGACGGCCGCGAGCAGTTTGTCGGGGTTGCGATAGATGTCCAGGCTGCCGCCCCGCAGTCCTCTGAAGAAGTCGGAGACCTCATCGAATGCCGGCACGGTGACCGACATGTAGCCGAAAGGATAGCCGAGAGCGGCCATCCGGCCGATATGGGCGCCCAACGCTGCATTGTGAGCCTGCCCCGCGTCGGCCAGGTCGAGAAGGGCCTGGAGCGCCCTCCGCAGAGGAGGGGCCGACAGCATGGGCGCCAACGCCCCCACCAGGTTGTAGGAGTTGGAGAACCAATAGGCCGGAGGCAACGGTATCTGTCCCAGTCCAGCCAGGTTTTCAGCGACCCGGGGAATGATGGTCCGCACCGTGAACCCGTTCGGATCGGCGAGGAACGCGTCGTACTCGTCTTCGCGCAGGTATTCGTCCTCGACGAACTGGAACGGAGCGTCATCAGGCAGGTCGCCGCCCGGCCAGCGGATCTGCTTGATTCCCAGAGCATCAAGGCCGGTCGACGAGAAGAGCCCGTTCGGTGCCGCGAAGTCCCACCCGAACTCGAGATCGGCTTCCATCATGCACCGGTACCGCGTTTCCGCATCGTAGCCGGCGTCACGATTCGACACCCCTTTGATCTTGGTGGGAAAGTAGTGGGTGACGAGCGGGATGACCGGCACCCGGTCTGGCTTCTTAAGCGCGACGATATCCTGGAAGCGCTTCTCGCGCTCAGCGTAGAGCCCACTTGGTTGGTCTTGCATGTCCTTCCTTCACTGTCGTACGCAGCGAACATAGACGGCCCACTAACGCCTCAGCTTCCTCGATGGTTCTCTCGATGAGTTCTCTGACAGTCGGCACGTCGTTGATGAGCCCGACTGTCTCGCCCACGCACACAAGCCCCGTCGTTGCCAGCTCGCCTGCCATGAGGGCCTTGCGGCCCTGGGCGCCGCCCGCTATCGCTAGTAACTCCTCAAGGCCTGCTCCGTCCTTTTCCATATCGAGAAGCCGCAGTGCCTCCGAAGTCCTTGCCACACGCATAGAGTTCCCCAGACTGCGCTCGACGATGACGGTATCCCCGGCCAGCGCCTTGAGGATCCAGTTCTTCGCGTTGTCGTGGATCAAGCATTCCTTGGTGGCCATGAAGCGCGTACCCATGCAGACGCCCTCGGCGCCCAAGGCGAGCATCGCCAGCAGGCCGTGACCGTCCACTACGCCACCCGCGGGCACGACCGGGACTTCGACCTCCCGTACAAGCAGCTGTGTTTGGATCATGAGGCTGATATCGTCCTCGCCAGGATGACCTCCGCTTTCGTACCCAACGATCTCGATGGCGTCCGCACCCAAACGTGACGCTGTCACGCCGTCTCGGACTCGGGCGACCTTGTGCATGAAGATGCTGCCGGCATCCTTGATCCGTGCGACATGGTCTTTGGGGCTACGACCCGACGTCTCAATGACGCGGACGCCTTCGGCGTGCAGGGTTTCGATGAACCGGTCGACATCGGTTGGCCGGGTGCCGGGGAACAGGTTGATGTTCGCGCCGAAGGGTCTGTCGGTCAGGGACTTGACCTTGCGCAGACCGTCCCGAAGCTGCCCGCTTGTCTCGTAGCCCGTCGTGTAGAGGATTCCTAGCGCCCCGGCGTTCGCTACTGCAGCGACCATCTCCGGGCCGGTGGCGAGATGCATTGTCCCGCACACAATCGGGTGCTGGACTCCCAGAAGCTTTGTCAGTCTTGTTTCGATCAACGAGCTACCTCCGTTATTCGGCCACGGCTTCGTTCAAGCAGCAGCGCCCGATTGTGTAGAGAGCGGCCGGCATCGCCAGACTGCCGGCCGCTCTGTCTTGCCGGTGCTCGGCTCAGGTGAGCCGAGCGGACATGTCTAGTTGATGATCTTCGGGTCGGTGAACTGGCCGCCCTTCACCTGCCATTCCACAAAGCCTCCCGTGATTCCCTGGGCCGTGTTTGTGGGGCTGAAGTTCACAGGGCCTTGAAGGGTGGGCAGGTCTTTGAGGTTGATCAGGGCTTGGGCCACCTTGGCCTGGTCCAACTCGCCGGCCTGCTTCATGGCAGCCACGAGGACCGTCACCACGTCGGCGCCGCTGGCGGCAAAGAAGTCGGGAGCCGTGTTGTACTTGGCCTGGTAGCGCTGAGCGAACTCGAGCTGAAGCGGCTTGCTGGGCCAGCTATCCGGCATCGCGGCCGCGTTGACGTTGCCGCCCGAGTCCATGACGTAGACCCCTTCGACCGCCTGTGGGCCCTGGGCGAAGATCGCCGGGTGCGCGCAGGCCGCGCCGGCGAGGATGGGGAGCGTGACGTTGAGGCCGCGCAGACCCTTGTAGATCACCGGGAAGGCGATGGGGTTGACGTAGAGGATGATGGCGTCGGCTTTCAGGGTGTCGATCTGCTCCAGCATCTTGTTGAGGATGGGCTGGAAGTCCTGCTGATCGAACCCGAAGGAGTCCGCCATCTTGGTGAACTTGTAGCCCCCGGCCGGGGCGGCCTGGGCTACAAGATCGAGAGTCTCCTGGTCGATGGTGAGAACGTCGGCCAAGCCAAGGATGTTCTTCCATCCGCTGGCTTTGATGACCTTGTCGACAGCGTCGGCCTGCGGCGGCGCAGCGGCAGGGGCCATGACACTCCACTGATACTGGGTGCCCTTGAGCTGGTCGAGCGTAGCCGGGCCGTCTCCGACCATGGGCACTTTGTTCTGCTCGGCGACCTGCCGGGCGGGCTCCTGCCCGTACTGGACGAAGGGGCCGACCGTGGCGAACACTTTGTCTTGCTGGATCAGCTTGTTGAGGTTCGCGATGAGCGTGGGGACGTCCGATTTGTCGTCGTATTCGACGAGCTCGAAGCGGCCGGCCGTTGATGCCGCCGTTCTGGTTCACGTATTCGATCTGCAGCTTTGATCCCGTTGTCAAACGACGCGCCCGGAGCCGCACCGGCGCCCGTCAGGCTGATGGAAAGACCGATCTTGATCGGTTCACCCGTGGCCGGGCCGGCGGCCGCTGTCGTGTCGGTGCTGGGCGCCGCAGTCGTCTCCGTCGGCCCCGCGGTCGTATCTGTGCTCGGAGCAGCCGTCGTTTCGGTGCTCGGGGCGGCGGTGGTGGTCGTCTCCGTCTGTGCTGCCGCAGGCGGCCACCGCAAGCGCGACGACCAGCAGCACCACGAGCAGTCCTCCCGCGATGTAGCGTCTTCTCATGTGTCCCTTCCTCTCTTTCTTGCTTTCTCGCGTATCCCGAACCATGTCCCTTTCCCTGCCTGAAAGCGTGGCGAACGGCTATAGAGCAGCCCCCAGATAGCTCGCCCGCACGCGATCATCCGATCTCAGCTCCTCGGCCAGCCCGGAGACGACCACCGAGCCGGTCTGAAGCACCACGCCCCGATGGGCCAGCGAGAGCGCCATCTCCGCGCTCTGCTCCACCATCAGCATCGTCAGCCCGTCCTTGTTCAGCTTTGCCAGGGCCTCGAAGATCCGCTCCACAACGAGAGGGGCGAGACCCATAGAAGGCTCGTCGAGGAGAAGCAGTTGCGGCCGCCCGACGAGGGCGCGGCCGATGGCCAGCATCTGCTGCTCTCCTCCCGAAAGGGTGCCGGCCGGCTGCTTGCGCCGCTCACCGAGGATCGGGAACAGCTCGTAGACGTAGGCGATATCGTCGTCCAGCTTGCCGCGCCAATCCTTGCGTCCGGAACTGCCCACCACCAGGTTGTCCTGCACCGAGAGCTCGCGGAAGAGCCGCCGCCCTTCCGGCACCTGGCACAGCCCGCGGGCCGCGATCTTGTCCGGGGCAAGCCGGGTGATATCGGCGCCCTGGTAGGTGACGTGTCCGGCTTTCGCGCGAAGCAGCCCGGACACGGTGTGGAGGAGCGTCGTCTTGCCGGCGCCGTTAGCTCCGAGCACAGCCACGACCTCGCCCTTCGGGACAACGAAGGAGACGCCGTGGAGCGCTTCGATGGCGCCGTAGGCCGTCGTCAGGCCTTCGATCGTCAGCAGGTTCTCGGGTTCGGGGCACGCGCCCGAGGCCAGGTCGCGCGTCTGGCAGAGGTCCACGCCGCGCTCCCGCTTGACTCCCAGATAGGCCTCGATGACTCCCTGGATCCTTCTGAACGTCCTCGGGCCGGCCCTTGCGCGATCAGACGTCCGTAGTCGAGAACGAAGACCTTCTCGGAGATGCCCATCACCAGCTCGATGTCGTGCTCGACGAGAAGCACGGTGATCCCGGCAGCGTTGATGTTGCGGATGCGCTGGATGAGGTCGGCACGCTCGGAGGCGTTCATACCGGCGGCGGGCTCGTCGAGTAGCAGCAGCCGCGGTTCGGACGCCAAGGCGCGGGCGATCTCCACCAAACGTTGAGAGCCATAGGGAAGACTGGCGGCGGGCAGATGCGCCAAAGTATCCAGCCCGACAGAGGCGAGGGCCTGCTTGGCCCGTTCCCGCGACCGCTTCTCTTCTCTCCGCTGATGCGGCAGACCGAATCCGCCGGCCCAGAGTCCGGAGCGCTCGTGCCGATGGCAGCCGACGAGGACGTTCTCGAGCACGGTCATGTTGGGGTAGATGCGCAGGTTCTGGAAGGTGCGGGCCATACCGAGGCGGGCGGTATCCGCCGTCGAGAGATGAGTGACATCCCTGCCGGCGAACCGAACGGTACCCGTGGTCAGCTTCTGGAGACGGATGATCGCGTTGAAGAACGTCGTCTTGCCGGCCCCGTTCGGGCCGATGAGTGCGACTATCCCTCCGGCGGGCACCTGAAGCGAGACCTCATCGACGGCTTTCAGACCACCAAAGTGGACCGAGAGGTCCTCGACCTGCAAGAGGATCTCGCCGGTGGAACCGGACCCGCCCCGATCCTGCACGGGTGAGATCACAGGCGCCGGCTGCCCCCCGAGGCGGTCCGAATCGCGGAAGAGACACCCGCGAGGGCGACTTCCTGCAGCTTCTCCCTCCTGAACAGAGCCTTGAGACGGGCCCGCTGATCGGGCTCGAAGCGCAAGCCCGGCGGGCAGGAAGATCAGGAGGAGAATCATGATGATGGAGTAGACGACTCCCGTGTACTGCTGGATGCTCGTGAACCCGTTGACGACCCAGGTCATGATGATGGCCCCGACCACTCCGCCCCAGACGGAGCCGCCGCCCAGCATCATCATCACGATAGGGAGGATGGCGGTGCTGAAGGCGAACGATGACGGGGTGATGGCCAGAGTGATGAACGCGAACAGGCCGCCGGCCAGACCGCAGATGACGGCGCTGGTCACAAAGGCGAGGAGTTTCCAGTTCGCCGTCCGCACCCCGAGAGTCGACGAGGCGATCTCGCTGGTAGCGATGCCGCGCAGAGCCCGGCCCATGCGGTACTTGAGAGCGCGGTCCACGAACAGGATCACGAGCACGGCGATCACCCAGATCAAGTAGTACTGGCGCAGGTTCGTGCCGAAGGTGAAGCCGAAGATCTTGAGATAGGGGATGGGGGCCAGGCCCATCGTCGATCCGGTCACGGTGCGCAACTGGATCACGAGAACCAGGAAGATCTGGCCCAGGCCGATGGTGGCCAGCGCCAGATAGAAGTAGCGCAGCTTGAGCACCGGCCTGCCGACGACCAGCGCGATGACCCCCGGCGACCAGCGCCCCGATGATGAGAGCCGCGAACGTGGGGACGGAGGCCTTCATGGCGAGAAGCGCAGCGGTATAGGCGCCGATACCGTAGAAGGCTGAGTGAGCAAACGAGAGTTGGCCGGCCTGGCCGAGGATCACGACAACGGCCACCGTGAGCATGGTGTAGAGGCCGCCGGTCGTCATGATCCTCATGGTGTAGCCGTTCGAGTAGAGAAGCGGCCAGACGACCAGGATGACGAGCAGCAGGGCCTTGAAGATGAACGCCCTTCGCGCACCCAGAAAGACCGACTGCCGGCCTGCGCTCTGGCCTCGGCGCCTTCATCACGCCTCCCCCTCGCTCGAGGGCATGCCCAGCAGACCGCCCGGGCCGGAAGTAAAGGACCAGGATGAGGATGGCGTAGGCGACGGCGTCCTGGTAGCCGGCCGGCAGAAAGCCGGTGGCGAGCGACTGGATGATGCCGAGCGCAAGTCCGCCGACAACCGCCCCGGTGCTCGAACCCCAGCCGCCGAGGATGGCGGCGACGAACCCCGAGAGCGCGTAGATGCCCCCGGACAGGTAGTTCGTGGAGTTGATGGGCGCGACGGCGATGCCGCCAAGCGCCCCGATGGCCGCGGAGATGGCGAAGGCCAGGATGATCATCCTCCCGGTGTTGACCCCCGACAGACTGGCGGCGCCAGGATCGTTGGCCGTAGCCGTCATCTGCTTGCCGACACGGGTGCGATTGGTGAGGGCCCAGAGGCCGATCAGCACCACGATCATGAGACCGATCACCCACAGACTCTGGGGGAAGACGGCCACCTTGCCGACAAACAGCGCCTTGTCCCCGCTGAACGCCGGTACGCTCTTGCCGTAGCCGCCCCAGCGGATCAGCGCGAAGTTCTCGAAGAGGATGCTCAGCGCCATGGTGGCGAGGATGATCGAGACCAGGGAGACCTTGACAAGCGGCCGCAGCACCACGCAGGTACATCAAGCGCCGAGAGGATCGCGACCGCCGACGATGGCGAGGATGGCCGACAGCCAGTAGGGGAGACCGATCTCCGAGAGGAGCGAGTAGGCGAAGAAACCGCCGAACATGACGAAGGCGCCCTGCGCCATGTTCACGATGCGCGAGGTCCGGTAGATGGTGACGTAGCCGAGAGCGATCAGCGAGTAGATGCTGCCGACGGTGATGCCCGTCACCAGAAGCTGGATCCAGCGGGCCATGCTCACTGATTCTCCATGATGCCTTGCAGGCCGCCCCAATGTTCACGGAACAAGGCGGGGTCCATCTGGCGCAGATCAGGAGAGATGATCGGTTCGAACTCCATGTGTGCACGGATGTCCTTGTCGAGATCGACGCCGGGCGCAATCTCCTTGAGGATCATCTCCCCATTCTCCAACGCAAAGACCGCTCTCTCGGTGATGTACAGGACATTCTGGTCGATCTTGGAGGAGTACTCTCCGCTGAAGGTGATCTGCTCGACGTTCCTGAGGAACTTCCGATACTTGCCCTCCTCGACGATCACCAGCCTCCCATCCCTGATCGCGACCTTCAGTCCACCCGCGGTGAAGGCGCCCACGAAGAAGACGTTCCGCGTGGTCTGGGTGATGTTGATGAAGCCGCCGCACCCCACGGGGCGACCGCTGAACTTGCTCACGTTGACATTCCCGTGCTCGTCCACCTGGGCCAGACCGAGGAACGTCATGTCGAGTCCGCCGCCATCGTAGTAGTCGAAGATGTCGTTGTGACGCATGATGGCTTCGACGTTGTAGGCGGAGCCGAAATGTGGCAGCGGAGACGGGACACCTCCTACCGAACCGCTTTCACAAGTCATCATGAGCTGGTCGCTCACGCCTTCCTCGGCTGCCACCGTAGCGACATCGGAGGGCATCCCGATCCCGAAGTTGAGGATTGCCTTCGGCTTCAGTTCCATAGCGGCTCGTCTGGCGATGATCTTCCTTTCGCCCAACTCGAGGATGGGAATCTGCTGCAGCGGGATACGTAGGTCACCGGCGAACGAAGGCTCGTAGTACGTGCCTTCTGTCTGGCAGCAGGAGTCCATCCGGGTGGCGATAACGACGTGGTCGACCAGAAGGCCGGGAACCATCACCTTCTTGGGATGCAGCGTCTTCGCCTTGGCCAAGAACTCGGCCTGAGACGATCACGATACCGCCGGAGTTCTTGGCAGCCTCGGCGAGAGCCAGGCTCTCTACGTGGATGCTCTCCTTGTCGACCGTCAGGTTGCCGTCCTCGTCGGCGACGGTCCCCCTGATCAGCGCCACATCCACCGGGAACGACTTGTAGAAGAGGTACTCTTCGCCCTCGAACTCGACTACCTTGACGTAGTCGTCGGTAGTAGCGGCGTTCATCTTGCCGCCCTCGACGCGGGGGTCGACAAAGGTGCCGAGACCAACCTTCGTGATCAAACCGGGCCGGCCGGCGGCGATCTCTCGCCAGAGGTTGATCATCACCCCCTGCGGCATGTTGTAGGCCTGGATCGCGGTCCTCCATGATCATCTTCTGGATGAGCGGGACCGAACCGATGTGCGCCCCCATCCACTTGGTGAGCAGCCCGTCAATGGCCCAGCGGTTGGTGCTGCGTTCCTTCCAGTCTCCCGCGGAACAGCCCTGTACGAGGAACATGTCCCTGGGATGCCCGGTTTCCAGAAATCGGTTCTGGATGGCCTCGGCGATTTCGTCCGGCCAGCCGGTGAGCCCGATTGTGGCGATGCCGAGCGTGGCATCGTCCTTGATCAGACCGGCGGCCTGCTGTGCGGTGATGACCTTGCTCACGGCTATCTCCTCCGAACCACCAGGCTGCGATCGAGTCGTGCCGGCATGCCTACTCGAACACCGCCCCTTCGTTTTCCCGGTAGATCTCCGGCAGAAAGCTCGCAAGGTTGGTGAACTCATGCACGTTGTGGATCGCCAATCCCTGCGGCACGAAGGGGGGAAGTGCGACGCCCTCGGGGAGTAGGTGGTATGCCACGCCCTTGAAGATCTTCTTCCCCATCCAGAACCGGGTGCGCAGCTCGAGACCACCGGGGAGTTCCCTGAGGAAGTGGCACATGGTGGCGCAGCCCTTCGGGTTGAACTCCCCGGCCGGGATGTTGGCCATCTTGGATTGGCCCCTCGAGGCGATGAGGCCGGCGACGTTCGGCGCTTTGAACCGCGCCATGTCGAAGCCCATCTCCTCGGCCGAGATGAAGTCCAGCCAGATCAGCTCCGGGCCGCCGCCGATATCCTCGACCACGTAGTGAGAAACGTCGTGCACACGCTCTTTGATGGGGAGGTTGTCGTCGAGAAGCCGCTGGCGAGAAGCCGGACGTGGGCTGGACATGGTAGTGCGACGGGCGATACCAGATCTTGTATCGCATCGGCTCTAAGGCGTGCCACGCGAACCACCAGAGGAACATGTCGATGGTGACACCCGGCATTTCCGTGTGGTTCGCCACGTAGGCGGAGCCGTCCGGCATGACGCACCAACCGGCTTCGGTCTCCAGGTAACCCGGGTTCAGAAGATCGTTGCGATCCTCGATCCTGAGCGCCTGCGAAGGATCGATGGGCTTCGCCATGGCAGCCAGTTTCTCGGGCGCCGGAGCCTTGGGTTCCCGGTAGTAGTACTTGGCATAGGGCTTGGCTTTCTCGGCGGCACTCAGATCTTTTCGTTGGTAGTACATGTGACCTAATCTCCTTTGAAGACTTGTCAGAAGATCGTATGCCGCTCTATGGTTTGTACTTGTAGCGTGTTATAGGTACATTCTCAGTAGATAACTGCATGTCGCCGTCTACTTCCTGCACGATCGTCCATTTAAGCCAGTTGTCGTCATCCCGCGTGGGAAAGTCTTCTCTGTGGTGATATCCGCGGCTTTCCGTTCTGAAGAGAGCTGCGTTGTAGTAGATCTCAGCGCAGGTGATCATCTGACGTAGGTCGTGATAGAGACCTAACATGTGGTAATCCTTGGTGGGACTGACGTCCGCAAGCTTCGCCCTGCAGATATCGATCACACCCAGCGCGTCATCGATGCGATCTGCGTTCTTGTTCAGTGCGAACCGTGGAGGTGTGATGACGGTCTGGAGATCGTAGATGACGTCCCTCGGATTCAGACCCTTCTCCCGCGCCATCGGCGCATAAATCTCGTCCTTGAAAGCGTCCACCTGGCGAATCGTCCACCGCAGGCTGCCTGTTCCCGAGGCGTACGCGGCAACGCTGGGGGCGCAAAACATGGCGGAGATGCCGGCGTTCATGAGGCCCGATCCTCTCATCCTTCCGGGAGGGGCTGGCACCGCTCCCGCCCAGCTCGAACCGCTGTAGCTGGCGTCGCCGATGGCCCAGAGACCCGGGACGGTCGTTCTCATGTCGCCGTCGACTCTCGTGCAGGACATCTCACCGATGAACTGCGGAATCGCTTCGGGGCGATGAGCGCGGTCGGCCATGTAGACGTCACCAAGCCACTCCTGATGGTGCCACCACGCCTCTGCCTCGGGGCGATTGAAGGCGTAGAGAATCCCCTGCATGCCGAGATCGCTCCGGTAGAAGAACTCGCTGGCCTCGTAACGTATCGGGCCTCTGCCCTCTGCGACTTCTTTCTCCATGCCGAGGAACAGCTCGGCGCTGAAGTCTGGCTCCCTTGGCCCGACGTATTTCTCGTCGAACTTTTCGCCCAGGTCGTTGTAGGTCGCGTACATGCAGCCGACGAGATCTCCCTGACCGCCTCTGAGTCCGAGAACTGTGAAGTTGGAATACTCGGCGTTCCTCAACTGAGCGCCGGCTCTGTAAGCGGCGGCGATCCCGTTGCCCCTGCCGCAGAACCACATGCCCGCTGTCATCCATCCACATGACCCGGCGGCGATCACCACGGCCTTTGCCGGGAAGATCTTGAACGACCCGTCCACGATGTTGAAGCCGACAGCGCCGGTAACCGTGCCGTCCGTCGTCAACAACTCTACTATCTGGGTCTTGTCCGTGATCTGGATCTTGTTCTTTACCGCCTGCCGGCGGAGCTTGTTCATCAGGGTGAAATCGACTGCCGCAATGGACCACGGGAAATCGCCGAGTCGTGGGTACTTCTTGGTGTCCCCTCCGAGGCCGAGGCATTCGATGCCCCAAGCCTCCAACTGCTCCATGAAAGGCTTGTGACCCTTGACGTATTTCTCGAGAAGCTCTTGGTCGTTCAGGAAGAGCCCCACGTTCTTCACGTGGTAGTCCTGATACGCTTCTACCTGGTCTTCTTCGACGACGACCTGAAGAATGCCGCCGCCCTTGTTCGCCTTTCCGCCGGCCCATCCAGTCGTGGACTTCTCCACAATCCGGACCTGCAGTTGCGGATTGCTTTCCTTGATGCGGTTTGCGGCTATGAGACCGGCTATGCCTCCGCCGATGACCAGTACATCGCCGGCCAAGACCTCGCCGATAGATTCCAGGTTGGACATGATCTGGACTTCCTTCTTGTAGGCAGCTACAGGTCTCGTACGTACGTCTTGGGGTACTCAGTCGCGGGAAATGGCTCTGGGATCCTTACTGGATTGTTGGCTACCACTTTGATAGCGCCTGACGGACACCGGAGCTCACACCAGCAGCAGAGGGCGCACTCCTCGGGATACTTGGCGTAAGCCTTCTTGCTCTTTTCGTCGAAGCGGATGACGTCGACGAAACACGCCTGATAGCACTTCCTGCATCCGGTGCATTTCTCAAGATCGATCGTTATCGTGTGCATGAAGCTCTCCTGTTCGATTTCAGAGCACTTGACCGTGGTCTTCTACGTCGTCGGCGGTCCCTTCGTCGGCAGGCCGTGCCGGACGAAGCGGGTCGGGGCGGTAACCCCGGCGGTGGCAACTTGCTGAGGTGGTCGATCAACCCGGCTACGCCGGCCATCGACTGAGATATGTCTAGCCGGCCTTCGTAGACAGCCTCTATCGCCATGTCGATCGCCATCATGTTCTGCATGGCATCTTTGGCCGTGTACTTGTCATCCCAACTCGCACGCATCAGCATCGTGCCGAAAGCACCTACGAGCCCGAATGCGACGAGCTCGTCCGAGAGAAACGCCGGAGTCTCGTCCTGAGAGCGGACGGTGGCGAGGTCCTGAATCATCGGCGCCAAGACAGACAGCCATGTATCGCGGATCAACGTGCGGAGTTCGTCCCCCTTTTCACGCAGGGACTCGATCTGAGCGAGGGCCTGTAGCTCAGGGCTGAGAGCCCTGATTCCAAGGTTGGCGTACATGCGCCACGCGCGCCTTGGCCGCGAGATCGGTCTCGGCCTGCGCGTGCGGTTCGATCTGCTCTCTCATCCAATCTACGTAGACGTTGTAACAGGCGACGAAGAGGTGATGTTTCGTCGGGAAGAAGTCGTACAGCGCCTGCGGGGCTATCCCGAAGGCCTGGACTATGTCGCCGATACGCGTGCGGTCGTAGCCCTTCTCCGCGAACTGCCTGGCGGCTTCGTGAAGAATCGCCTCCCGGCGCTGCTGCAACTGCTCGGCGGCCAGATCGACATCGCTCGTGCCCGCTTGTTGGATCTGCACGGCGAGTCGACGCTTGATCTGCTTGATGCTCAGCCCTTCTTCCTTCAGGGCCGTGATCTGCTGCAACAGCGCCAGATGCTCGTCCGTGTAGATGGCGCGGGTGGCGCTAGCCTTCTGGGCGACGGGCAGCAATCCACGCCGAACGTAGAAGTAGATGACCTGGCGTGGCACCCCACTGAGTTCCTCGAGCTCCGATATCCGCAGCAGACGCATGGACTGGGCCCCCGGCTGGAACACTATTAAGAACTACATTATTAAATATATCTCACCCAAATGTCAAGAGGGGAGTTCTCGCTCCCGGCCTTCCCCGCGCGGACCATCGAGGGGAACGGTCGGCCTGAAACGACCAGGTGGAGATGACCAAGGTGGTCGGCAGGACGAAATGACGACGGGCAGGAGCTACCAGGAGGATTTGCCGCAGCCGACAACGTCGGTGAGCGCTCAACGATCCTTTTCCACGCGCCGAGACCATGATGACCGGTCCAGTAGCGGGTGACAGCGTTACTGGCTCGCGGCTAACTCCCGACGGCTATCCTCTCGAGTACGTTCTCGAGGATCCTGTCCGCCGTACCGTCTGAGATGAACTGATCGAGCCCCTCGAGAAGGGCGAAATCTTTGGTCCACCCAAGACCCATCACGCTCCACCCCACGACTCGGGGGTCCGCATCTTCGCGGATGGTGCCTTGCTTCTTGCCTTCTTCGACGATGTCGATGAAACGCTGGAGAACCGCCATCTGGTTGGATCTCATCCGATCCGTCAGGCCTTCCGAACGTGCCGCCACCGCTAGTTCGAAGAGCGGTCTAATCACCCAGTCGTTGCTGGGGGCTATCCGGCTCTCGTGGACGGCGCCGCCCAGTTCGCGGAGACGTTCGAGCATGTTCGGATTGGATGAGGAGTCGAGCCAGGCAAGGACGCGCTCAAGAAGCAGGTCCGAGGCAGCTTCGAGGATCTGCGTACGACCGGAGAAATGGTTGTACAGAGAAGGCGTCGCGATGCCGGCAGCCTCGGCGATACGGGTAAGAGTCGCCGCCCGGACCCCTTCGCGGGCGATTATCTCCAGAGTGAGGGCCGCGACCTGAGCGCGGCGCTCTTCCTGCGTCCATCGCCCACGCCGAGCCGGTGTCCTGGCGCTCACTGTCTGCATGCCGTCCCCGTACGCCGTCCGCTGCGCTTCGATTGACATGATAACAGCCAGGTGATACTAACTAACTTTAGTAAGCAAGTCTTAGGAACGTCGCTAATGAGTTTAGTTAATTGTGAGCGAGATGGCTTGAGCCCGCCGCTGGGAACGTCGGGGCACCAGTAGCCAAAGGGCGGTACATGACCCCCACACCAGGTGGCTTTCGTGAGTGGTGGTCTGGCTCCCGTGATGGTGGCCCTCCAACTTGAGGCCGGGAAGTACTTGCCGGAGCGTTTGTGGGCTGCCAGACGAGAGGAAGAGTGGAAAGTGCCGTGAACTCAATTCACGTCGATTTGGACCGGTGCAACGGCTGCAGAATCTGCTACAAAGCGTGTTTCGTGGACGTGTTCCGCTGGGACGAGGCCGGAAGGCGGCCGGCGGTGGCGTACCCGGAGGATTGCGTACAGTGCAACCTCTGTGAGCTCAATTGCCCCACGGACGCGATCCGCGTGCTCGTCGATTGGGACAAGCCCTTTCCCTCGGTTCTTGAGCGCGGCCCGAGGTACCCGGCATGAGTACCTTAGACAGACTAGGCACTATCCGCGAGACCGATGTCCTCATCATCGGTGGAGGGGTAGCGGGGCTGGCGGCAGCAATCGCCACTAAGGAGAAGTCACCGGAGACCCGCGTGCTCGTCGTGGACAAGAACTTCAGCGGATGGGCAGGGCAGGCGAACAAGGGCGCCGGCGTGTTCATGTTCCTGGGCCCGGACGACCCGATCGACCAGTTCCTGGACTACCACACCCGCAACATTGGGATGTTCCTCGAGGACCAGCTCCTTCTTGGAGAGTTCGCGGCCGAATCCCGGGCTGTCATCGAGAAGCTCGACTCGTGGTGCCACACGTTCTGCCGCCATGCCGACGCAAGCCTCGCCACCGATACTTTCAAGCCCGGCCTTCCCTGGCGGCTGGCCGCCGCCGAGTTGGACACGCAGATGAAAGTTCAGCGTCACGCCAAGCGCATAGGTGTCGAATTCCTCGAGAAGACCGCGGTGGTGGACCTACTCAAGGAGGGGGAGCGCGCTGCAGGAGCCATCGGGTTCAGTGTGCTCGACGGCTCGTGCCGGCTGTTTCGCTCGAAAGCCGTGATCCTTGCGACCGGTGGGCAGAGCTACCGGCTACTGTCGATGTGGAGTGGTGCCCGGGGGGACGGGATAGCGGCCGCCTACCGAGCCGGCGCCCAAATGCGAAACGCGGAGTTCGGCTCCTTCATGCAACTCGTGAACAAGCGGAGCAAGGAGCCGTTGCTCGGCGCCGAAGATGCCCTGTACAACGCCAAAGGCGAGTTCCTATCGACGTGGCGCGGAAAGTTCGAGCCCGACGTCGACTCCATGGCCGGTGCCGTCTGGTACCGGGAGATGATGGCGGGCAACGGTCCCGTGTTCACTCACAACGACGAGAACTGGCTGCTGCAGCACACGACCAAGCACACGGAGAAGGGCGGACACGGTGATGACGCGCCCGTGTTGTGGAACCGCCCAAAGGCAGAGGCGTTCTGGGGCCGGCTCCTCTCCAAGACGGCCGAGGCCGATGGGCGCAGTCCGGTGTCCGAGGTTTTCCCGGGGGTGCTCGGCGAACTGTCGCCGGTGAAGGTGGACCACCAGATGGCGACGTCGGTGCCCGGGCTTTATGCCGTCGGCAACACCGCCACCAGCGGGTGCGCGATGGCGGGCGCCGTTCCGGCGTCGCCCGGCCGGGTTCGCGGGAAAGCTTTGACCTCATCGACGTGGATGGGAATCCGGGCGGGAGCCGCGGCCGTGGAGTACGCGCAGCAAGTCGCCGTCGGGGAGCCCGACGCGGATGCCGCGGCTGCTTTCAGAAGCCAGATCTTCGCGCCGTTCGGGCGGGCCTCAGGCCTCAAGCCCATCGAGTTGGTGCGAGAAGTCCAGGCGGCGGTGGCCCCGGTCGGATACTCGATCTACAAGAAGAAGGAGCGGCTGGAGGAAGCCCTGAGGCTCGCGCTGCAGGCGCAGGAGCGCATCCCCGAGCTGACGGCCGAGGACCCGCACCAGCTGGCCGCCGCCAACGAGGCGCGGGCCATGGTCCTTTGCGCTGAGATGTTCTATCGAGCCTCACTCGCGCGCACCGAATCGCGCGGCTGGCATCTGCGCGAGGACTTCCCCGGGCGGGATGACTCGCGCTGGCTCAAATGGATCCTGCTCCAAGACAATGACGGCAAGATGCTCGTCTCGACCGAAGACGTCCCCGTTCACGATTACCCGTTCCAGCCCTAACTCGCTCGGAGGACACCATGCCCGAAGACCGTCAGTATTACGGCGCGATGATCAAGGAATACGACCTCGCGGTGCCCATGCGCGACGGCATCAACCTCCGGGTGGATGTCTACCGCCCGGACGCGCCCGGCGCCTTCCCCGTGCTCTACACCTGCGCCATGCACAACAAGGACCTGCAGCGCGTCGAGGTGGCTGAGAACCTCAAGGTCGGACAACCCGCCTGGTCCACCCAGTGGTACGGGGTGCTCGAGGGCGGCGACTCCAAACGACTTGTGGCCAACGGCTATGTTCACGTCATCGGCCAAGTGCGCGGCGGCCACAAATCTGAAGGGCAAGTGGGCGTGAACGACGAGTGGGACCATTACGACACCATCGAGTGGATCACCCAGCAGCCCTGGTGCGATGGCAACGTCGGCATGGTCGGCATCTCCGCGTTCGCTGCCGAGCAGTGGAAAGCGGCGGCCCAGGGGCACCCAGCCTTAAAGGCCATCTTCCCGTTCGACGCCGGCGGCTGCTACGGCGGTCTCGAGGGGTTCCGCGACCAGCACCCGGGCGGGGTCATCCAGACCATGCCTTACCACATCGGCCTTTTCAACAGCCTGCGCACGAACATCGGCACGCCGCCGGAGTTGCCGCCGCCGGTGGAGGAAGCCTGGCAGGCCGCCATGCAGAACCCCGACTACATGATGTACGTGAATCTCTACAACATCCTCACGCTCCGCGGGCAGCGGGACGCGGGCATCTTCTATCCGCTCCTCTTCCCTTTCGAGCGCCCGGGGACCATCGAGGAGACAGAGGAGATACTCAAGAAGATCAAGATCCCCTTCGTCACCGGTGCCTTCGAGGGAGCCTACACCTACAAAATGCACTGGCAGGGAGCCCAGCACTTCTTCTACGGCATTGACCAGCCGCACAAGCACCTGTTCGCCACTCCTCCGGCCCACGCCGAGCGGCCGCTGCATGAATGGCACGACGAGATCATTCGCTGGTACGACCACTGGCTGAAAGGTGTCGACAATGGGGTCAACCGCGACCCGGCGGTCAGAATGTGGATCCAGGGCGAGAACAAGTGGCGCACCTTCGACGGCTGGCCGGTCCCGGAGACGCAGTGGACGAAGTACTACCTGCACAGTTGGGAGAAACTGAGTACCAAGAGCCACCTGCCGGCTGCGCACACCTACGTCAATGAGCCGCCGGATGCCTTCGTGCAGATGCCGCCCACGCAGACCAACAAGATCGAGCGGCTGCGCTACCTGACCGAGCCCCTGGCCGAGGACACCCTCGTGGTCGGCCCCGTCTCACTGACCTTCTGGGCCTCGCTCGATGAGGAGGATACGAACTGGATCGTCATACTCAAGGACGTGGGTCCGGATGTGTCGGTGCAAACGGCGCGCCCCGGGGAGCGCGACGTCCCCGCCAACCTACCGGAGCGGGAGCTCTCACGTGGCTGGCTCAAAGCCTCCCGCCGCCGACTTGACCCGGAGCGCTCGAAGCCCTGGAAGCCCTGGCACACCCTGAGCCCTGAGACCATCCAGCCGGTGGTGCCGGGCGAGATCAACGACTATCAGGTCGAGATCCTCGCGACCGCCAACCTGTTCGAGCGGGGGCATCACATCTGTCTGGAGATCACGTGTCTGGACTTGGCGGAGGGCGTCGCCGGCGAAACCTATGCCGAGTACCTCCCCAATCATGTGTGCTCGAGCAAGACCGTGTTGCACAAGGTATTCCACAATGCCGAGTATCCCTCGCACCTGCTGCTGCCGGTGATACAAACGGAGTAGGCAACACCAAGACAGCCACATTGGTCGAGTTCCGTTTCGTTTCTCATTTCCATGATCTCCAGGAAGACATTGACTTCTACTTAGGATCGATAGGGAGCGAATCTGAGTACATACAGCAGTCCCGGAAAGAAGTCACAGGTGAGGAGAGGTGACCAAGACTCTGGCCACCACATCGACGGACCCCGAGGATACTCCGAGCGCTCCGCCCGCCCGGTGCTCAACGCGTGCCGGTTACGAGTAGTGCGGAAGGCCCAATTCAAGGTCTGCTCACTACGAGTGAGCAGTCAGTTGGCAAAGAAGAGGCCTGAAAAGGCCAAAAAACGGTATGCAAGCTTCGCTTGGTCACGTTCTCGTCACGCAGAGCCACAACGTACGGCAAGTTCTTGCCTTCTTTGGCTCAGCCGCGAGTCCCCAGAACCCCTCAATTCTTCTCCCTTCAACCGGCTGAATGTCCGGCGACGAAACCAGAGCCTCCCCGCCGCTACCGCGCGTCGTAGTCGATGAGGTCCATCTCGACGCCGCTCTCCGCAGCCCTCTCCGGAGACCGGCGACGCCTGTGTGGTCACGCTATGGTCACAAACACACGTGACAAGTGGTCACAGACTGTGGTATACGAGGACAAAGGCGCGAAGGCAAGGAGAGGCGCTTTTTTGGCTTAAGAATGCGGATTTACCGCTTCTATTCACTAAAGCCGACGCGGGGAATCGAACCCCGGACCTGCTCATTACGAGTGAGCCGCTCTGCCATCTGAGCTACGTCGGCGCGAAAGGGGCCCCGGCGGCCTGTCGGCACCGGCGCTCACGCGAGCGCCTTAGTTTAGAAGCTGGCGCCGAAGCTGACAAGTTCGGCGACTCAGGGTACTCTGTCACTCATCAGTCGTCCCGTTCGTGAAGTCCGGCGACCGAGGAGGTTTCCAGGCTCGTGAGCGATAGCGCAGCGGCAGCCACACTGACCGAGAATCTCGAGCGTTGCCTGCGGGCACACGACCGCGAGGGGGCGGTCCGCGCCATCCTTGGGGCCGTCGAAGACGGGACTGGCGATCGAGGATCTCTACTCCGACGTCCTCTCGCCGTTTCTCGCGTCCGTCGGACGCGGATGGCAGGAAGGCCGGACGGCAGTCTGGGAGGAACACCTTATCGTCGGCGCGGTACGCGCCGCCATCGAGGCACTCTACCCGAAGGTGCTTGGAGCGCAAGGCCCAGATCGACCGCGGTACCGGTCACTGTGGCCTTCTTCTGCCCGCCCGAGGAGACGCACGACGTCGGGCTGCGCATGCTGGCCGACCGCTTCGATCTGCGCGGTTTTCGGACGATCTACATCGGGGCCGGCACGCCGGTCGACGAGATGGTGAAGTGCGTCCGGGCTGAGGACGTGAGCGCCATCTGTCTCTCTGCCTCCACGCACTTTCAGCGGAGCGCTCTTCACAAAGTCATCGCCAGCTTGCGCGAGCGCCTTCCCGGAGTGCGGATAATCGCAGGAGGCCCCGCCTTCGCCCATGGAGCGGCCGGGTGGGAGGAGTACGCGGTCGGTTCGGTCGACGGCCTTCTGGACGAACTGGCCGCCCAGGGTCGGCGCGATGCTTGAGCTCAAGATCGCCCGGCGGTTCATCTGGCGCAGCAGGGGGCAGTCCATCCTCATCATCCTCGGCATCGCCGTGGGCATAGCGGTGCAGATCTTCGTGGGGTCGCTCATCACCAGCCTTCAGAAGTCCCTGCTGGACAGCACCGTGGGGTCGAGCGCGCACGTGACCCTGGAGCCGGCAGCCGGGCGACGCGTCCTTCACCTTCACCGCCGCCGATAGGACGAACCTCTCGTCGGACTCGCGCATCACGGCGATCGCCCCCGTACAGGTGATCTCCGCTCTGGTCCCGGTGGGTGGCTCGAGCGCGCCCGTGGTGGTCAAAGGCGGCACCTTTCAGGACATCGACTCGATCTACAAGCTTTCCGACAAGATGATCGCGGGGGAGGTCACTCTGCAGGGCGACCGCATCGTCGTGGGCAAGGAGTTCGCGGAGCAATACGGGCTCAAGCCTGGGGATGCTGTCAAGCTCGTTCTTGCCGATCGGAAGACCGTGGACGCGCAGTTGGAGGGCGTGTTCGACCTGGGATCCCAGGCCGCCAACCAGCAGTCGGTGTTCGCCGGCCTGGACGCGGCCAGCGCAGCCGCGGGCCGCCCGACCGACGACGTCAGCGCCGTGGAGACGCAGATAGCCGACGTGTTCACGTCGCCGCAGGTGGCCGCCGATGTGGCGGCCAAGTTTCCCCAGCAGACCGTCACCGAGTGGCAGGCCCAGAACGCCGAGCTGCTCACCGCCCTGCAGAGCCAAAGCACCTCGTCCTACATGATCCAGGTGTTCGTGATAATCGCCGTCATGCTCGGCATCGCCTCGACACTGGCCATCTCCGCCGTGCAGAAGACCAGACAGATCGGGATCCTCAAAGCCCTCGGGATGGCCGACAGGCGGACGGGCCTCGTCTTCCTCTGGCAGGCCGGGGTGCTCGGGGTCATCGGCACCGGCCTCGGCGTCGCCATCAGCCTGGGCTTGATCGCGGTGTTCAGCGCCATAGCGAGCAGCAGCAATTCGGGTCTGTTCCCGATACAACCGCAGCCCGGATTCGTACTCTTCTCGGCGGGCATCGGGATAGCGATCGCCCTCATCTCCGCCATCATCCCCTACCGCAAGACAGCGCGCCTCGACCCGATCGAGGTGATCCAGGGTGCCTGACATCATCGCCCTCGACGGCGTGACAAAGGAGTACGGCACCGCGGTCAAGACCCTGGCGCTTGGCGGGGTATCGTTCCGGGTCGCGGAGAAGGAGTTCCTCTCCATAATCGGGCAGTCCGGCAGCGGGAAGTCGACTCTCCTCAACATGCTCGGCCTGCTGGATCGCCCCACGGCCGGGACGGTAAGCCTGCTCGGCACCGACGTCGGCAAACTGGGCAAGAAGGAGCGCGCCGCGTTCCGTAACGCCCATCTCGGGTTCGTGTTCCAATTCCACCACCTGCTGCCCGAGTTCTCCGTGAGGGAGAACCTTCTCCTCCCCACCTGGATCGGACGGACGGCGGTCGGCAGGCAAGCGCAGCGCAAAGGCGGGCCAGCACGCCGAGGAGATCCTCGAGTTCCTCGGCCTCGGGGGGCTTGCCGACAAGAGCGCCGACCAGCTCTCCGGGGGGCAGAAACAGCGTGTCGCCATCGGGCGAGCCCTGATGAACTCCCCCGACATCCTGCTGGCCGACGAGCCGACCGGCAACCTCGACACCACCAACTCGGCGATGGTCTACGACCTCTTCCGCCGGATACACAACGAGTTGGGAACAACGTTCGTCATCGTGACCCACGACCGTTCCATCGCCCAACAGACGGACCGGATCATCGAAGTCAGCGACGGACTGGTGCTGCAGGACGTCCGCAACGACTACCTGGGGAGCCCCGGCGGTCAGGAGTAGCGGAAGCGCCCGGAAGGCCCTACTCGCCCGCGCCGCCGCCTGGTCGCCGCCAGGCTGGCCGGTCGAGCCACTCGAGGCTCCGCCGCCGGGCTGACCGGCGGGGCTGTCCGCGGCCTGGCCGCCGCTGCTCTCCATCACCGACCCATCGACGTTGTAGCGGCGCAACTTTCGCCGGCGCCGGGGCCTGCTGCCCGAGCCGGTGCCGTTCGCCGCTTGGCCGCCGGCGCCCTCGGCGCTCGCGCTACCGCCCTCCGCGCCGCCGCCGCCGGTGCCGCCGCGGTGGCGCTCCGGATGCCTAGGGGGATGCTGGCCGTGGCGCCGCGCGCTTCCGCCGGCGGCTCCGCTTTCGCCGGCGGCGCCCGTGGCGCCCGCGACCGGTACCCCGGCCCCCCCGGCGTCCAGGCCTGATTCTCCGCCTTCTTCGGCGGCATTCCTTGCCCGGTTTCTGCCGCCCCGCCGGCCCCGGCCCCGCCTGGACCGCGAACGCCGCGAAGTCTCGGCGACGATGACCTCCACCGGCTCGCCATTCTCTCCAAGGACGACCTGGGCCTCGACGATGGTGAGTTCTTCATCAGCCGCGGCCTCGGCCACGACGAGCCTCTCGATCCCCCCCAGGATCTCGGGGAACGGGATCGGCTCCGCCGGCTCTCCCAGTTCCGGAACAACGAGCAGACAACCGTCGGCCTGGCACTGGCACGAGCAGATCTTGATGTCGGTGGAATGCCCATCCTCGAGGCGGACCGTGATCGCATCCTTGAGAACGTTGTATCCGACGACCACGCCCTCGCCGCCCGGAGTGGACACCGGAGTGCCCTTAGCCGGCGCTTCCTTGCGGAAGCGCACGTACTGCTCCTGCTCGTACTTGAGGCAGCACATCAGCCGCCCGCACAATCCCGAGATCTTCGCCGGGTTGAGGGGCAGGTTCTGTTCCTTGGCCATGCGGATCGAGACCGGCTCATCACCGGGCGGGAACAGGGTGCAGCACAGGCCCCGGCCGCACGGGCCCAGTCCGCCGACCATCCGGGCCTCCTCGCGGGCTCCCACCTGCCGCAGCTCGATGCGGGTCTTGAGAGCCTTGGCCAGATCGGCCACCAGCGAGCGGAAATCCACCCGCTCGTCGGAGTAGAAGCTGAATGTGATCTTCTCTCCGCCGAAGGAGATGTCGGCCCCCACCAGCTTCATGTCGAGCCCGTGGGCTGCGACCATCTCCCGGCACGTCGCCATAGCCTGCTTGCGCAGGTTCTGGGAAGCGGCCTGCGCCTCCAGGTCTTTCCCGGTCGCCAGCCTGGTGACCTTCTTCAAGGGGGCCGGCAATTCCGAGTCTTCTATGGTGCGGTTGGGCTCGACCACCTGGCCGATCTCCGGGCCGTTGGCGGTCTGCACGACCACGCGGTCGCCTCGAGCGAGGTCGAGACCGGCGGGATCGAAATAGTACGTCTTGGTTCCGTTGGGGAAGATGACCCCTACGACATCGGCCACTTAGGTCAGGGCCTCCTTGATAGAGCGAAACATGTCCCCGATCGCGCATCGGGCATCGACATTATACCGGAGCCGCCCCTCCGCCCTCTGCACGGCCCCGACCGCCCGGGTATAGGCGTCCAAGCTGCCGGGTACGGCGGCGGCGCGCAACTCGCCCAGGCGGTCCTGATTGAGCACCGCGTCCTCGGCTCCGACCGAGACCAGGGCCAGATCCCGGTACCAGCCGGCGAACACCCGAGTGAGGGTCTGCAGGCCCTGGGTGCGCAGGCGACGCTGCTGCCTCTTGATCTTGTCCTCGCTCCGCTTCTCCAGCCACTTGCGGGTACGCGCGTCTCCGGCCCACTCGAGCGCGCGCTTCAGCTCGGCCTTGATCTCGGGGACCACCTCCCCTTCTCGCGACTCTACGCTCACCATCGCTTCGTCGAGCGCGATCTCGGTATCGAGCAGCCCGGCAGCGGGAAGATCCCGAGCCAGGTCGAGGAGCACGTCCCGCTGCCGGCGGGCGCTATCCGAAAGGGCGAGTTCCCGCGCGTAGCTCAGATTCCCACCCGCCACTCGAGCAAGCAGCGACGCCTCTTCCGGACGCAGCCCGAACCGGCCGGAGAGATCCGCCGCGACCACCGGCGCGGCCACCGGCGAGAAGGCCACGAGTTGGCAACGGGAGGCGATAGTGGGCAGCAGGCGCTCGGGACGGTCGGTCACCAGGATGAAGTGAACGTGCCCGGGAGGCTCCTCCAGCGTCTTGAGAAACGCGTTGGCGGGGGGAGGGTGCTCGGCGCTGAACTTGTCGGCTTCCAGGAAGATGTAGACCTTGGCCCGGGTGTCGACCTCGTACGGACGGTAGGCCGCGTGCGAGACGATCTCCCTGATCTGCTCGATCAGGAACTGGTTGCCATCGGACGTTACGATCTCCACATCCGGATGGAGCCCTTCATGCACCCGCCTGCAGGTCGCGCAGACGCCGCAGCCCCCTTCGGGACAGGCCAGACCGGCAGCAAAGGCCAAGGCGGCTTCGGTCTTACCCACTCCAGGAGGACCGGAGAACAGGTACGCATGGGATGCTCCCTGCTCCAATGCCCGGGTGAGAAGAGAAACGGCCATCTCCTGGCCGATGATGTCGGCGAAAAGTCCCCGCACGCGCTCCGCCTTCGAGCTACTAGTGACTGAAAAGCTCCAGTTCCTGCTCGATGATAGCCCGGACCCGCTCCTGGACCTCGGCCTCGCTTCCCGTCGCGTCCACGCTGCGGATACGATGGCGGTGAAGCAACAGCAATTCCCGGTATCCCTGCGCCACCCGCCGGTGGAATTCGTCGTCCTCTGCTTCGAGGCGGTCGGGCACCGCGGCCAGGCGGGTCGAGCGGACCGAATCGTCGAGGTCGAGGAACAGGGTCAGGTCGGGATAGAGGCCGTTGGTGCCCCAGTCGTTCACCAGCATGATGTAATCGCTGCCCAGCCCCCGGCCGTAGCCCTGATAGGCCAGAGACGAGTCGATGTAGCGGTCGCAGAGAACGATCTGCCCGTCCTCCAGAGCCGGCCGGATGACCTGTTCGACCAGGTGGGCGCGGGCGGCTGCATAGAGCAAGGGCCTCCGCCCGCGCGGACATGCCCGTGGTGATGTGGGTCCAGCAGCATGTCCCTGATCGCCTCGCCCAGCGGAGTACCGCCCGGCTCCCGGGTCACGGCGACCACGTAGCCCCGGCCGGCGAGAGCCCCGGCCAGGAGTTCCATTTGCGTGGATTTGCCGCAGCCGTCCAGCCCCTCGAACGTGATGAAGAGCCCCTTGAGGCCGCAGCCCAGGCCGGCGAGCGCCGAGTCGTCGAGCGAGGCGTCCTCGGAGGCGGCAGCGCCGGCCGTCGCCGGACGTCGATCCACGGGGTTCCTCGTCGGCCGTCACGGTCGCCGGCACGGCGACCTTTGTCGTCCTTCTTCGCCGCCGTCGTCTTCGCGGCGGAGTCTTCGTGGCGGCCGGCCTTCTTGGCGGCCGGCTTCTTGACCGTGGTCTTCTTCGCGGCCGAGGCCTTCTTGAGCGGTCGTCCCTTCTCGGCGGTGGCCGTCGGCGGCTTTCTCCGCCGGCTTCGGCCTTGCTCGCCCGAGCCGCCTTCTTCTCCCGGTACTCGGCCTTCGTCGGGCAATACGGGTCCAGGCACAGCACCCACGGCCGTCGGCCGCCGAGAACCTTTATCTTCGGGCTCCCGCACTGGGGGCAGATCTCCCCGGTCCCGATGATGTCGCCCCGCTGGGGCAACGGGTAGGTCTGGTCGCAATCGGGGTATCCCTCGCAGCCCACGAACCGCTTCTTGGTCGCCTTGGAGCGGATGACCCTGATCCTGTTGGTGCCGCACTTGGGGCAGTCTCCCAGTATCCGGTCGTCGGTGATGCCTTCGTAGATCTTCGACGCCACCTGCTGCCGGTTCTGCTCGAGCGAGCCGTACGCCTCGCGAAGCAGGTCCCGGGAGATGGTGACCACCTGCTCCTTGGTCAGGTCCCGCTCGGAGATAAGGTCCATGTCCTTCTCCAGTTCGGCGGTCATCTCTGGAGAAGCGATGCGCGGCGCGTACTCCTGCAGTGCCTCGGCCAGCTTGATGCCCATCTCGGTCGGCTCCACCGGGTTCCCGTGGACGTAGCCCCGGTCGTAGAGATTCTGGATGATGGAGTGGCGGGTGGCCTTGGTCCCCAGGTTGTGCTTCTCCATGAACTCGATCAGCGGCCCCTGCCCGTACCTTGCCGGCGGCTGGGTCTCGCGAGCGTCGATCTGCTTGTCGACGAGCTGCACCAGGTCGCCCTCGTGCAGCAACGGCAACTCGAGGTCTTTCTGCCTGCTGTAAGGGTAGTACTCGAACCAACCGGCCGAGACCACCCGGTTGCCCCGGGCCACGAACGGCTCGCCGCTCAGGCTCACGTCCACCCGGTTCGATTCCATGACGGCGTCGTCGGCCAGGGTGGCCATGAAACGCCGGGCGACCAGCTCGTACAGCCGCCATTCGCGGTCGCCCAGCTCGCCCTTGCGGGGACTGCCGGTGGGATAGATAGGCGGGTGGTCCGTAGTGCGCTTGTCGCCCCGGCTGGGGTGCAGAGCCGGGAGGGCCAGCAGCGTCGCGGCTTCCCTGCGCGAACTCGCCCTGAGCGAGGATCTGCAGGGCTTCGCGCAGGTCGAGCGAGGTGGGATAGACCGTGTTGTCGGTGCGGGGGTAGCTGATGATGCCCCGACATATAGAGGTCTTCGGCGATGCGCATCGCCGCCGCGGCGCTGTAGCCGAGCGAGGTCGCGGCCATGGTGAAGCTCGTGGTGTTGAAGGGCGCCGGCCGCTGGACCTTGCGCGACGTCTGCTTGATGGCGGTCACCTTGCCGGGACCGGCCAGCTTCTCGAACACCGAGGTGGCCCGGGCCTCGTCGGTGAACCGCTCCTCCTTGTGCAACGCGCTGAAGCGCTGCCCCTGGGAATCGAGATCGACCTTGACCACCCAGAACGGCTCGGAGACGAACGCGCGCCGCTCCTTCTCCCGCTCCACCACCAGGACAAGGGTGGGCGTCTGCACCCGGCCCACGCTGAGGAACTGGCTGCCAAGCCGGCCCGTGGCCAGGGAGACGAACCGGGTGAGCGTGGCGCCCCAGATCAGGTCGATGTCCTGCCGGGCTTCGCCCGCCCGGGCAAGAGGCTCCGAGAGGTGATCGAGATGGGAGAAGGCTCGCTGGATCTCTCCCGGGAGTCAGCGCCGAAAAGCGAGCCCGCCGCACCGTCCGCACCAGCTTGACGTTCTCTTCGGCCGCCAGATTGAGGGCCTCGAGACCGATGAGCTCCCCTTCGCGGTCGTAGTCCGTCGCGATGATGAGGCTCGAAGCGTCGGCCGCCAACTTCTTGACCGTCCGCACCACCGATTTGGCGGTCTCGGTCTTGACCAGCGGAGCGTCGATGAGCGCTCGGGGCTCGACCTTGCGCCACTCCGAGAACTCGGGGCGGGAAATCGACCTGGACGACGTGGCCCTTGAGCCCCACCGTCGCGGACTCCTCCCCTTCGCCGTCGGTGAAGAGATAGTACGGGACTTTCAGGTACGACTCCGTCTGGACCCCGTTCGCCAGACAGGATCCCGGCGATCTTCTTCGCGGCGTCGTTCTTCTCGGTGATTATCAGTCGCAAGACGGAGGCTCCGTTAGAGCGTCAGCCACCTGAGGGAATATCGAAAAGAGACTGTCGAACCCGGTGATGCGGAATATCTTGAGAAGGTGAGGATCGTCTATCACCAGGCAGAGCTCGCCTTCGTGGGCCCGGCTCTGCTGGAGTGTGGCGACAAGTACCCCGAGAGCGGTCGAATCGATGAAATGCACCGCGGACAGATCCAGCAGGATCGTCTTGCCGGCCAAGCCCACGTTGTCGAGGGCTTCCTTGAGCTGCGGAGCGGTATACACGTCGAGATCGCCGCTCACGTGCATCACGAAAGGATCTTCTCGCGCCTCGGTCGTGATGGAGAGATTCACACGCTCACCTTCCTGCCGGGGACGGCAAAGACTACGGCTTCGTCGGTAGTGGTCGTCGTGACCCGCGCTCGCGGGTCGACCCAGTGGTGCGTGCTGGTCGACCCAGCGTCGTCGTCGTGGTAGTCGCCAGTTTGCTCAGCTTGTCCACCTGCTCCCTGATCACCGAGGCCATGTCGCCGTTCGGGGCAAGGGCCAGGTATCTCTGCCAGGCCAGCAAGGCGGCCCCGGTGTTGCCAAGGTGTTCTGCGCGATTCCAAGCTTCAGGTACACGTCGGGATTCTCTGGGTCCACCGAGATAGCCTTGTTGAGGACGGTCACCGCCGCGGCGTAGTTGCCCATATCTGGTCCATGTAGATGTTGGCCAGCCGGATGTACACGGCCTTCTGGCTGGGGTCGGCCGCGATGACCTGCTCTAGGAAGGTGGCCGCCGAGCCAAGCTGACCGTTCTCCTGGTAGATGGTGGCCAATGCGAGCAGGGTCGTCACATCTTTCGGGTTCGCCACCAGCGTGGGCGTTGAGCGCCGCGATCCTCTGATCCGGGCTGAGCGTGGTGGCGGAGGAGTTCTTCTTGCCGAACAGGTCGAATATGTTCATGCCCGCGCCGCCGCCGTAGCCCACTCCCAGGAACAGGAAGCTCAGCACGAAGACTACCGCCAAGAACAGGGCGATCCATTTCGCCCATCTTCTGATTTTCTTACGATCGAGAAGCAACTGTGATCACCTCATCTTGCCCGGCGCGAGTCCCGGCCCAGAAGGGCCGGCCCGCAGCCCGGGACGGCATGTCGCCCGGCAGATTATGCCTTAATCGGAGAACCGCAACCAGCTCATCCCAGTTTGTTCCGCGCCGCCCGATAGCCTGACGCGACCGCGTCAGTCGGCGTTCCTCCGTCGAACAGCACCTTTCCGGCAGCCATGGTCATCCGCACATCGTCCGAGCTTGCCAAACGGACGAGCGAAGCGGTCAGGCCGGTGGGATCGGGCGGCGGCGCGGCGGCGCCACGCGGCAGGCGCACGGCGATCACGTCGGCGCTCTTACCCGGTTCGAGGCTGCCGGTTCGATCGCCCCAGCCGAGAGCACGCGCTCCCTCCAGGGTGGCCAGACGGAGCGCTTGCTCGGCCGTCAGTGGGGACGAACCGGCGGCGCTCGCCCGCTGCTCGCTCGCGCCGGAGAGCCGCACGCATCTCGGCGAACATGTCGAGAGAGTCGTTCGACGCAAGGCTGTCGGTGCCCAGCCCGACCGGGACCCCGGCGGCCAGCAACTCGGCGATCGGAGCGGCGCCGCAGCGCAGGCGCGCGTTCGAGCGGGGACAATGGGCCACCGCGGCCCCGCTCGAAGCGAGGAGCTCGATCTCCTCCCCGTCCACCTGCACGGCGTGGATGACAAGGGTCTCCGGGGTGAGGGCACCGGCGGCGCCCACATAGGCCATGGGGCGAAGCTGAGGCGGCCTCCAACTGCCGCCGTTCCACAGTTGCGCCGCCTGATAGGCGCGGGCGATCGCGCCGGTGCCGCGCGCGAGCAACTCCACCTCGGCCGGCGATTCCGCCACATGGGTGGCGAGGCGGAGGCCGGCGCGGCGCGCGAAGCGCGCCGCCTCCCCATAGAGACGGGCCGACACCGTGTAGGGGGCATGGGGTGAGACCCCGGCCTCGACCGGCCGGCCCACCGCGGCCACTTCGTCCTGCAGCCGGCCGACGGCCGACTCCAGGCGCTCCATGGTCGCGGGGAGAACGGCGTCGTCAAGCCCGAAGACCTCCTGGTAGACGCGGGCGCGCAGCCCGGCCCCGCCGGCTGCGCGCGCCACCGCCACGCCGTCATAGGCGGTGTCGGCCAAGGAGGTGATGCCGCACCGCAGGCACTCGTAGGCCCCCCACAGCGCGGAGGCTTCGTAGTCGGCCGTGTCGAGCTTGCGGCGGGCGAGGAGCAGCCGAAGCATCCAGGGGCCGAAGCTCGACGGCCGGGCGAAACCGCGGAAGGCGGACAACTCGAGATGGGTGTGGCTGTTGACGAAGCCGGGCAGGAGGACACATCCGGGGAACGACCTTATCTCCTCGTCCCCGCACCGGGCCCGCAGCTCCGCGGCGGGCCCCACTTCCAGGATCCTCCCCTCGGCCACGCGCACGCCCGCATCGGCCAAAGGCGCTGAGCTTACGGGCACCACCCAGTCGGCGAGAAGAAGCACGTCACCTCCTGCCCGGTACGCGCCCGAGGCGCCGCGGCACCGCGGATCAGCTAAGTAGCGCTGCGAAGGCGTTCGCCACGGCGTCCCACAAGCGAGACGGCACGATGCCGATGGCAAGTGTCGCCACCGCGGTGATGGTGAGGGCGGCGGCCATGCTTCCGGAGATCGGGTCCCGCAGCGGCAGTTCCTCTTCCGGCTCCCGGAAGAACATGTAGACGATGACCCGTAGGTAGTAGTAGGCGGAGACCGCGCTGAGGACGACGCCGACGACGGCGAGCCAAACGAGGTCGGCCTGGACCATCCCGCCAAACACGTAGAACTTGCCGATGAACCCCGCGGTGCCGGGGATCCCGGTGAGCGAAAGCAGGAACAGCGACAGCAGCACGGCGGCCCAAGGGGAACGTCTGCCGAGCCCCGCGAACTGCTTCAGGGAGTAGTCGAACTTGTCTGGGTTCTGGGCCTTGAGATAGGCCAGCACACCGAACGCGCCCAGGTTCATGAACGTGTAGGCCGTGAGGTAGATCAGCACGCCCATCCCCGGGTAGGTATTGGTGCTCCATCCCATGGCTCCCAGCCCGCCGAGGATGTAGCCGGCATGGGCGATCGAGGAGTAGGCGAGCATCCGCTTGACGTTGGTCTGCACCAGGGCGAAGACGTTCCCCACCACCATGGTGATCACCGAAAGGACGATGAAGAAGACGCCCCATTCGTGGGCAGCCCCTGGGAACGCCAGGATGAAGGCCGCTATGAACACCGCGAAGGCCGCGGTCTTGGGCCCCGCCGCGAAGAAACCGGTGACCGGGGTAGGCGACCCCTGGTAGACATCCGGGGTCCACATGTGGAAGGGCGCCGCCGAGACCTTGAAGGCCAGGCCTATGCCGATGAGCAGAACGGCGAAGAGCACGCCCGCGGTCCCCCCTTGGGTGCCCAGCGCCTGCCCGATGGCCTGTGTAGTTGGTCGAGCCGGCTTCGCCGTAGGCGAGCGAGATGCCGTACAGCATGATGGCCGAGGCGAAGGCGCCGGTCAGGAAGTACTTGAGCGAGGATTCGTTGGAGCGGACCCTGTGCCGGAAGTAGGCGGCCAGCAGGTAGCTGCTGATGGACATGAGCTCGAACGCGACGTAGAGCAGGATGAAATCGCGGGCCGCGGCCATGAGATCCAGGCCTATCACCGCGAAGAGGAGCAACGCATAGTACTCGCCCAGGTGTCGCCGGTGCGCCTCCAGGTAACCGGAAGACATCAGCACCGTGACCAGGCCGGTCATGCCGAACAGGACTTTGAAGAAGATCGCCCACTGGTCGAGGGTCAGCATGCCGGCGAAGGCCACCCGCGTCTGCCCGGAGAGGACCAGCGACACAGCTATGGACGCGGCGAGCCCCGTCAAGGCGATAGCTATGATCGGGGTCCTATCGGGCGAGGAGTGGGCGGCGCCGCCATCTCGCCGCCGGCGTCGCCGTTCGCGGCGGCGGCGACCGCGTCCTCGGTTTGAGGAGAGGCTCCACCAGCAGGATGGCAAGAGCAGCTGCCAGGAGGATCAGTTCGGGGAGGACCGCGATGATGTCGGAAGCCTGCATCTAGTTCCCCCCGAACAAGGCGGCCGTGAGTTTGAGCAGCCCGTTACCGTGCTCGGCCAGGTAGGGCTGCACCTGGGAGATGATGTTCTGGGCGGGGGCGTCGATCATGTTCAGGAAGGTATGCGGGTACAGGCCGATCCAGACGGCCATGCCCACCAGGGGCACGAGCGTGACGATCTCGCGCAGCCCCAGGTCCTTCAGCGAGAGCCACTTCTCGTTGGACTGCTGGAACATGGTCCGCTGGTACATCCAGAGCAGGTAGGCCGCACCGATGATGATCGCTATGGAGGCCACCACGGCGAACACCTTCACGTACTGGAAGGTCCCCACCAGAACCAGGAACTCGCCGACGAACCCGCTCAAGCCGGGCAGGCCGAGGCTGCCGACGACGAAGAGGCTGAAGAACGCGGCGGCCACCGGCATCGGCCTGGCCAGACCGCCGTAGTCCTTGATGAGCCGGGTGTGGGTGCGGTCGTAGAAGAAGCCGACCATCATGAACAGGGCCCCGGTGAGGATGCCGTGGCTGACCATCTGGATGATGGAGCCCTGTACGCCCTGCATGTTGAAAGTGAACAGCCCCAGGGTGACGAACCCCATGTGGCTCACCGAGGAGTAGGCCACCAACCGTTTCATGTCGGGTTGCACCAGCGACATCGCGGCCCCGTAGACAATGGCGATGACCGACAGTATCGCCACGGGCACCATCGCCTGCACCGCGACCTCCGGGAAGAAGCCCACGCAGAAGCGGATCATCCCGTAGACGCCCATCTTGAGGAGCACGCCGGCCAGGATGACCGAGCCGGCGGTAGGCGCCTCGGTGTGGGCGTCGGGCAACCAGGTGTGCACCGGGAACATGGGCACCTTGATGGCGAACGCGATGAAGAACGCCGCGAACGACCAGACCGCGATAGAGCCGGAGAACCCCGCGTGCTGCAGGGTGAGGATGTCGAACGTGAGTGTCCCGCCGTTGCTTGCGTACCACCAGACGATGGCCAGGATGGCCACCAGCATCAGCACGGAGCCGGCGAAGGTGAACAGGAAGAACTTGATGGCCGCGTAGATCCTGCGCGCGCCGCCCCACAGACCGATGATGAAGTACATGGGGATGAGCTGGATCTCCCAGAACACGTAGAAGAGGAAGAGATCCATGGACACGAACACGCCCAGCATGCCGGTCTCGAGCACCAGCAGGCTGATGAAGAAGGCCAGCCCGCGGTCCTTGATGGAGTTCCAGGTGCCGAGCATGGCCACCGCCGACAGCAGCGTCGTCAGCAGGATCAGCAGGAGCGAGATGCCGTCGATGCCCAGGTGGTAGGAGATCCCCAGGTTCGGGATCCACGAGACGTTCTCCTGGAACTGGAAGTCGGCCGTGCCGGTCTGGAACTGGGTGGCCAGGTAGATGGCGAGAGCCAGGGTGACGATGGTGGTGACCAGCGCCGTGAGCTTGTAGGCGCTCGGCCTGCCGCGCATGAAGATCAGCATGAGCAGTGCGCCGGCCACCGGCAGGAAGGTGAGGATGGTGAGCATCATCTGAGCACCACCACCAGGGTCACCGCGACGAACAACCCGATGAAGATGGCGAGCAGGTAGTTCTGCACCCGGCCTGTCTGGATGGGCCGGGCCAGCGCTCCGAGGCGCTGCCACAGCCAGCCGACGCCGTTGACCGAGCCGTCGATGACCCTCTCATCGAACTGGTGCCACACCCAGCGCGAGCCGTCGACCGCCAGCCGCACGAAGGTCGCCTGGTAGAACTCGTCTATGTAGAACTTGTTGTAGACGATCCGGTAGGTAGCGCCGAACCGGGCGCCCAGGGTGGCGGGAAGGTCGGCCGCTCGGCGAACGTAGATGTACCAGGCGAGTCCCACCCCAAGCAGGGCCACCACCAACGACACCAGCATCAGATAGATGTCGAGCGGCTCTACCGCCATCTCCTCGATCCCCAGGATAGCGTTGGCCTGGACGAAGACCGGCTCCAGGAACTTCTGGATAGATCCCCAGGCGCCCGGCAGGCCGAGGAAGCCGCCCAGCGTCGAGGCTACGCCCAGCAGGATGAGCGGCACGGTCATCGAGCGCGGGCTTTCGTGGATGTGGCTGCACGTGCCGGCGTCGGACCGGGTCTCCTTGCCCCAGAAGGTCACGAAGATCATCCGGAAGGTGTAGAAGGCCGTGATGCCCGCGGCGATGATCCCGACGGCCCAGATGACGTAGACGCCGGCCTGGAAGTTCTTGCCCAGGATCTCGTCCTTCGACCAGAAGCCTGCGAAGGGGAATACGCCGGCCAGGGCCAGGCCGCCGGCCATGAAGGTGATCCAGGTCACCGGGATGCGCCGGGCGAGGCCGCCCATGCGGCCCATGTCTTGCTCGCCGCTCATCGAGTGGATGACCGACCCGGCCCCGAGGAACAGGAGGGCCTTGAAGAACGCGTGGGCGACCAGGTGGAAGATGGCCGCCGACCAGGCCCCCACGCCCAGGGCCATGAACATGTAGCCCAATTGCGAGACGGTGGAGTAGGCAAGGACCTTCTTGATGTCCTTCTGGGCGATGCCGATGACCGCGGCGAATATGGCGGTGAAGGCGCCGACCGCCCCGACGAACAGCAGCACCCCGGGCGCGCTCGCGAAGATGACCGAGCTCCGGGCGACCATGTAGACGCCGGCGGTCACCATGGTGGCGGCGTGGATGAGGGCTGAGACCGGGGTCGGGCCCTCCATGGCGTCGGGTAGCCAGACGTGCAACGGGAACTGGGCCGACTTGCCCATGGCCCCCATGAACAGCAGCAGGGCGATCCCTATCAGCGCCGTCTCGCTGCCCACCCCCGCGCCGATCTGCTCGAACACGCCGGTGTAGTTCAGCGTGCCGAAGACGACGAAGATGAGCATGACGCCCAGGCCGAAGCCGAAGTCGCCTATCCGGTTGACGATGAAGGCCTTCTTACCGGCTGCCGCTGCTTCGGGCTTGTGATAGAAGTAGCCGATCAGGTAGTACGAGCAAAGCCCGACGGCTTCCCAGCCGAAGTAGAGAAGCAGGTAGTTGTTCGCCAACACCAGGATCAGCATGCTGAAGGCGAACAGGCTCATGTAGGCGAAGAACCGGTAGTAGCCGGGGTCGGCGTGCATGTAGCCCTTGGAGTAGATGAAGATCAGCAGGCCCACGCCGGTGACCACCAGCAGCATGACGGCCGTCAGCTGATCGACCTGGAATCCGAAGGGCACCTGGAAGCTCCCCACCGAGAACCAGTTCCACAGGTCCACGACGACAGGCTCCTCGGCCCCGCGGATCTGGACGAAAGCGGCGATGGACAGGCCGAACGACGCCGCCATCGCCAGGATGGGCAGCCAGTGGGCTTGCTCCTTGATCCACCACTTGCCGAGCACCAGGGTGAGGATGAAGGCCGCGAACGGCAGGACCGGTATGAGCCAGATATAGCTCTCCACGTACCTCCCCTAGCCCTTCATGGTGTCGAAGAGGTCGACCATCAGCGTCTGCCGGTTGCGGAAGAGGGAGGTGGCGATCGCGAGCCCCACCGCCGCCTCGGCCGCTGCCACGGCCATGGTAAAGAGCACGAAGTTCTGTCCGGTCATGTTCTGGTGGAAGCCGCTGAAGCCCACCAGGTTGATGTTGACCGCGTTCATCATCAGCTCGATTGAGAACAGGATGATGAAGAGATTGCGGCGAGTGAGGACCCCCACCGCGCCGATCATGAAGAGGGCGGCGGACAGGTAGAGATACCAGTCGACCGGTATGGGGACGCCTCCCGGAACGGTATTCATCGCGCCTACACCTCCTCCTCGATCGCGTCGGGGCTCGTCTCGGCGCCCGGCTCCCACTCCCGGGTGGCCGACTGGGCGGCCTTCTCCTTCTTGACCAGGATGATCGCGCCGACCATGGCTACGAGCAGGATCACCGAAGCCACCTCGAAGGGCAGCAGCATGTTGTTGAACAGAGCCTCGCCGAAGGCCTTGCTATTGCCGCCGGCCGCCGCGACTTCGTCGGGAGAGAACCCGCCCTTCGCCGAGGTGAAGGTGATGCCGGCCAGCACGACCACGAACTCGGCCAGCACGAGCACGGCAAGCACCAGGGCTATCCAGCGCTGCCGCCGGTGCGTCTGCTCCTGCTCCTGGAACGTGCGCAGGTTGAGGAACATGATCACGAACACGAACAGCACCATGATCGCCCCGGCGTAGACCAGGATCTGGATCATGGCCACGAAGTAGGCCTGGGTGAGGAAGAAGATGGCAGCCACATTGAGGAAGGTGAACACCAGCAGCAGCAGCGCATGGATGATGTTCTTCCGGGTGATGGTGCCCAGGGCGCCGATCACCGCGAAGGCCCCGAACACGATGAAGAGGATCTTATCGGCCATGCGGCTCAGAGCTCCCGTCGCTGCTCGGCACCGGGCCCGCAGGCACGGCCGGCTTGCCGGCCGGCTGCACATACACTTCCTTGTGCGCGTAGCTCTGGTTCGCCATCAGCATCTCTTTGGTCAGCAGGAAGTCGCGCTTGTCGAACGTGCTGCCCTCGTAGAAGTGAGTGAGGACGATCGCGGCCACCGGACAGACCTCTTCGCAGAGGCCGCAGAAGATACAGCGGCCCAGATCAAGGTCGAAGCGGCGCGCGTGGCTGCGGCCGTCCGGCGTCTCCTCGCCCTCCACATGTATGCACTGCGAAGGGCAGATGGTGGGGCACAGCATGCAGGCGACGCACTTGGCGTCGCCGGTGGCGGGATCGGCGAGGAGCGCGTGGATGCCGCGGAAGCGCGGGTAGGTACGCAACTTCTCCTTGGGATACTCGACGGTCACCTTGTCCACCACGAAGTAGGTGCCGGTGACCGACATCCCCCGGAGGATGTCGACGAAGGCCGCCTTCTTGACTATGTCTTTGAGGCCCATATCAGCCCACTATCGCTATGACGATGGCCGTGACGGCCAGATTGACGATCGACAGAGGCAGGAGCACTTTCCAGCCGATGGACATCAGCTGGTTGTAGCGGTAGCGGAAGATGGTCCAGCGCACCCACATATAGACGAAGACGAGCACGCATATCTTCAGAAAGAGCCAGATGGGCCCCGGGATGAAAGCGAGCGCTTCAAAGGGCGAACGCCAGCCACCAAGGTAGAGCGTGGCGACGATGCCCGAGATCACCACCAGGTTCACGTACTCCGCGAACATGAACACGCCCCACCGCATGCCCGAATACTCGGTGAGGTAGCCGGCGACCAGCTCCTGCTCGGCCTCGGCCAGGTCGAAGGGCGTGCGGTTGAGCTCGGCCAGGGTGGCGATGAAGAAGATCAGCCCGCCCACGATCTGCGGGATGAAGTACCAGTCCCAGAAGTTGCCCGCCTGCCCGTCCACGATCTTGGTCAAGTTCATCGAGTTCGCCATCAACATGACGCCGACGACCGAGAACCCCATGGCCAGCTCGTAGGAGATCATCTGGGCCCCCGCGCGCAGGCCGCCGAGCAGCGAGAAGTTGTTGTTTGACGACCAGCCGGCGAGCACTATCCCGTACACCGCGATGGCGCCCATGGCCAGGAACAGCACGAGCCCCGCGTCGAAGTTCGCGATGACGTAGTCGAAGCGGTGGCCGAACAGGTTCGCCTCGCCGCCCACCGGTCCGAAGGGCAGCACCGCCATGACCAGGAAGGCCGGTATGAAGATGATGTACGGGGCCAGCCTGAAGACGGGCTTGTCGGCGCCGGCCGGCACCAGATCCTCCTTGGACAGCAGCTTCAGGATGTCACCGAAGGATTGGAAGGAGCCCCCGGGGCCCAGGTACGTCGGGACCCACCCGCCCCTGGAAGAAGCCGGCGAACTTGCGCTCGAAGAAGATGATGAAGGCGACCATCGTCACGATGAGCACCGACATCAAGATCGCCTTGACGAGGAGGAATATCAGTTGGACGACGGGGTCGCTCACCGGTCACAGTCCCCCAGCACCACGTCGACGCTGGCGAAGATCGCCACCATGTCGGCGATCATCTCCCCTTGCACGAGCGGCGGCACGGCCTGGCCGTGATAGAAGCTGGGAGTGCTGAAGCGGACGCGGGCCGGCCGCGGGCCGCCCTCGGAGCGGATGTACACGCCCATCTCGCCCTTGGGCACCTCGATGGCCCGGTAGACCTCGCCCTTGGGTGCGTCCGGTCCCCGGAACACCTGGTTGAAGTCCTGGATCATCGACGGCGCCCCGCGGAGGACGTCCGGCTTGCGCGGCAGCGTGTGCGCGGCGTCACGGGCCACGAAGTCGCCGTCCGGCATCTGATCGAGGCACTGCCGGATGATCTTGCACGATTCCCGGATCTCCTTCATGCGCACCAGGAACCGGTCGTAGACATCGGCGTTGTACTCCACCGCCACTTCGAAGTCGACCTCGGCGTAGGCCGCGTAGGGCTCGTCTTTTCGCAGGTCGCGCGCTACTCCCGCGGAGCGGAGCGGCGGACCGGTCACCCGCCAGGCGTAGCAGTCCTCGGCCGTGAAGATGCCGACGCCCTTGGCCCGCTTGTAGTAGATGCGGTTGTGCTTGAGGATCCGCTCGTACTCCGCCACCCGTTTGGGCAGGAAGTCGATCACCTTGCGGCAGCGATGCTCGAAACCGTCGGGCAGGTCTTTGGCCACGCCCCCGATGCGGGCGAACGAGTGGGTGAGCCGGGCGCCGGTGAGCATCTCGAAGAGGTCGAGCACGTACTCCCGGTCGCGGAAGCAGATGACGAAGAAGGTCTGCGTGCCCAGGTCCATGACGTGGACACCCAGCCACAGGATATGGTTGGAGAGCCGGCACAACTCGCTCGCGATCGTCCTTATGTACTGAGCGCGGGGAGGCACCTCCACCTGCATGAGCTTCTCGGCCGCCTCGCAGAATCCGTGGTTCATGGCGAAGGCGCTGATGTAGTCCAGGCGGTCGGTGAGCGGGATGATCTGGTGATACGTCCGCTCCTCGCAGAGCTTTTCCAGTCCCCGGTGAAGGTTGCCGATCTCCGGCCGCACCGCCACGATGACTTCGCCGTCGAGGTCCAACACAGCCCGGTAGACCCCATGCATGGAGGGATGCTGGGGACCCATGCTGATGGTCATGAGGTCGCCGGTACGCTCGGGCGGAACGCGGGTCCGGGCCTTGCGCGCCACCAGTGCCTCCGGGGTGGGGCGGGAAGTCACGGGAGGGGTCTCGTCCGCTGCGCCGTGGTCGCTCATCAGATCTTGCCCCGCAGGTCGGTGCGCACCCGCCCGCCGACTGTGCCTTGGAGCGGAAAGTCCTTCCGCAACGGGAAGCCTTCGAAGTCTTCGGTGGTAAGGAGTCGGCGCAGGTCGGGATGACCCGTGAAGACGATGCCGAACATCTCCCAGGTCTCCCGTTCGTCAAAGCCCGCGGACGGCCACAGGCCGGTCGCCGACGGCAGCGTCTGCCCTTCGGTCAAGGCAGCCTTCACCCGCAGGCGATGCCCGTGAGCGTGGGAGAGCAGATGGGCCACAACGGCGAGCGGCGCATCCGCCCGCTCGGGCAGATGGTCACCAAGCAGGCTGTCCAGCTGGTCGAACGCCGCCGACGCATCGTCCCGGCAAAAGGTGAGGATGTCCAGCCAGGCGGCGGGATCGACGCTGAGAGTCAACTCGCCCCGGAACTCGACCCGCTCGCGGATCCGCTCTCCGAACGTAGAGGCCAGCGCGTCGGCCGCGGCAAGCAGCGACGCGGGTGGGGTCTGGAGTCTGTCCTCGCCCAACGTCACGCTTTCTCCTCCGCCTCCTGCGCCGCGAGCAAATCGCGGGCGGGGATACGCCGCAGGCCATCATAGGCGTGGTGGCTCTGCTTGATGCGGTCCCGGATCATCTCCAGCCCCTGCCAGAGCGCCTCGGGACGGGGCGGGCAGCCGGGCACGTAGACGTCGACCGGGATAAGGCTGTCGATGCCCTGGACGATGTTGTACGTATCCCAGATGTTCCCCGAGATGGCGCAGGAGCCCATCGCCAGCACCCACTTGGGATCGGGTATCTGCTCGTAGAGGCGGACCACCCGGGGAGCCATCTTGATGCTGCACCAGCCGGCGATGATCATGCCGTCGGCTTGGCGCGGGGAGGCCCGCATGGCCTCCATCCCGAACCGGGACATGTCGAAGCGCGAGCCGCCCATAGCCATCATCTCGATGGCGCAGCAGGCGAGCCCGAACAGCAGAGGCCAAAAGGAGAAGCTGCGGCCGAAACCAAGGACGCGCTCCATCTGTACCGGCATCGCTATGCCACCGGGAAAGTGCACCGGGCCGCCCATGGGCTCGCCCTCGAGCGCCTCCTCCGCGGGGAGCCAGAGGTGTCCGGCCGGCTGTGCAGCCTCCTGGGGCGCCATTTGCAGAAGGCCTTCCCGGACCGTGAGGAAGGGGCGATCTTCGCTCATTCCCATTCGAACACGCCCTTTTTCCAAGCGTAGAAGTAGCCGACCAGAAGGATGGCTATGAACACGAACATCTCGACCAGGGCGCCGGTGCCGAGCGACCGCAGCGACACTGCCCAGGGATAGATGAAGACGGCCTCGAGGTCGAACAGCACAAAGAGCACGGCCACGAGATAGTAGTGGACGTTAAAAGGCGCCCGAGCGTCGGCTTTCGGCACCACGCCGCATTCGTACGCCTGGTCCTTGTTGGGATTCCTGCTCTTGGGGGAGAGCAGGTGGGAGATGAAGACGAACAGAATAGCCATCGCGGCGCCAATGGCGAACATGATGGCGAACTGGATGACGAGGTCGATAGTCGGACTGACCAAGCAAGCTCCTTTTCCGGCTCTCAACAACTCCCGAACCGGTCCCCCTCAGCGCTGCATGCACGCGGCAACATAACAAATTGCCGCTGAACCTGCAAACCCGGTGAGGGGAGGCTGTAGATGGATAGCGCCGCCGGGTGTGGGCTATACTCTCCCCCACACGATCCTGGAGGATCAGATTTCTTGAGTAGAGCGGTTTCGTAAGCTGAGGATCCCGTGAGCAAAGATCCAACCAGGACGATGCCCCTGATGGGGCATCTCGGCGAGTTGCGCAAGCGGTTCACCTACATCGCGATCGTGCTCGTGGTGTTCGTGATCGCCGCTTTCATAGAGAAAGATTGGGTCTTCAAGGTGCTCATGCGCCCACTTGAGCACACCGGCGTGACCCAATTGACCACTCTGGGCGTGACAGAAGCCTTCATGCAGGTCCTCAAGGTATCCATCTACGCGGGCCTTATCTGCGCCCTCCCGTACATCCTCTATCAGTTCTGGTCCTTCATCATGCCGGCCCTGTACGAGAACGAGAAGAAGAGCACGGTCCCCTACGTGGCGCTCACGACCCTTCTGTTCCTGGCGGGGATCACGTTCGGGTACTTCGTCGTGCTGCCGATCGGCCTCAGCTTCATGATCGGCTACGGTGGGGGCATGTTCAACCAGCTACTGCAGGCAGAGAAGTACATCAGCTTCGTCTCGATGTTCCTCCTGGCCTTCGGCGTGGTCTTCGAGTTACCGCTCGTCATGATGCTGCTCGCCTGGGCCGGGCTCGTCAACCACATCAATATGCGCAAGTGGCGCAAGTACGCCATCCTGGTGATGGCGGTCATCGCGATGGTCCTTACCCCGAGCCAAGACCCGGTCAGCATGATGCTCATGCTCGTCCCCCTGATCATCCTCTACGAGTTCGGCATCCAGTTGGCCAAGCTTGCGTCGAAGCGCAAGATCCGGCGCCACGAGCTGGCGGCGTTGGCGGAGACCGAGTCCGAGCCTGCGCTCGCGAAGGCGGACAGCGCCGGGAGCTAGCAGGCCCTTCGCGCTTGCGTCAGGATGATGGTGTTACCATCATGCCTATGACGGACGACGCGTATTCTGATCAGGAAGGCGGCGGCAAAAAGCGGGGGCCGCTTCTGAAGCCGGTCGTCCCGAGGACCATCACCGATCAGATCGCCGAGCAACTCCGCCAGCTCATCAACTCAGGCGAATACAAGGCCGGCGACCGCATACCATCCGAGCGCGAGCTCGCCAGCCGCCTGGGCGTCGGCCGGCCGGCGGTGCGAGAAGCGCTACGGGAGCTCAAAGCGCAGGGACTTCTCGTCGTGGGCCGCGGCGCTCAGGGGACCAACGTCGCCAACCTGCCCTCACCGAGCTTCACCACTCCGCTCGCTCCTCTTCTGGGAGCCGGCGCCGAGCGCATTGCGGAGCTCATGGAGATCCGGAGCGCGGTGGAGATCGAGGCGGCGGGACTTGCTGCCCGGAGGGCGACCATCGAGGACCTGCACCGCCTGTCGATCCTCGCCGCGGGCCCCAGCAAGCTGCTGTCCTCCGACGACGACGTGGCGTTCCACGCCGCGATCGCGCAGGCGACGCACAACCCGTTGTTCGAGCGGGTCATCGGCGAGCCGGTGGCGCTCCTCCACGATCATATGGAGGCCATCCTGAACGCCTACTACGCCGAGCCGGGCGGCGGGATCGCTCTCCATCAGCAGCACGAGGCGATCCGCGGAGCTATCCGGGCCGGCGACGAGCAGAAGGCCCGTCAGGCGATGCGCCAACATCTGGACTACGTAGCCCGCGGGCTCGCCCAACTGGCGGGGACGGGCCGCATGATGCGCCTGGTGTTCATCGACCTCAACGGCACGCTCGCCTCGGGGCCGCGGCACATCTCGGAGCGGGTCAAGCGCACGATCGGCAACGTCCGCGAGGGCGGGGTGGAGGTGGTCCTGGTCTCGTCCCGGCCTCCTCGGGCCATGCGCCCCTTCTACCAGCAGCTCGGCCTGATGACGCCCGATGATCGCCTGCGACGGGGCACTTCTGTGGAACGTCCAGGCCGGTGCCGGATCCTCACGCGTGTCGCTCCCGGCGGCGCTGGCCGCCGAGATAGTCGTTGCCGGCCGCGACCTGGGCGCCGTGGCCAACGTGGAGAGCGACGACGAGTGGTTCACGGACCGGCCGGTGGACCTGGTTCGCGACGGGATCCTCAACTACGAGGTGTCCGAGCCGCACGAGGTGGGCCGTATCGACGAGGTGATCAAGGCCGGCGAGCCGATCGACAAGGTCTTCATCGATCTGCGCGACCTGGGCGACCAGGGCGGCGGCGATCGCCCAGTTGACGCTTCAGCGCACCTTCGTGGGCAGGGCGAGCGTGTACGAGAACGTCCCCGGCATCCTCGACTTCACCTCCATAGACGCCTCGAAAGCCGCGATGGCGCAGCAACTGGCCCGCCTGATGCAGATACCGGCGGAACAGGTGATGGCCATCGGGGACCACGACAGCGACGCGGCCCTGCTGCAGTGGGCCGGGGTCGGCGTGGCCATGGGCAACGCGACGCCCGGCGCCAAAGCGGCGGCCGACGTGATCACGTCGTCCAATCTTCGCGATGGCGTGGCCGAGGCGCTGGAGCAGTGGGTCCTTGGGCGTCGCGGCGCCCAGGTGAGCGTCCCCAATCCGGGGCTCGTAGGAGACTGACCGGTCGTTCGCGCGCGCGCCGCCGACCGAGCGGCGCGCCGCGCTGAAGGGTGCTACAGGATCGCCCAGAGCGTCACGCCCAAGAAGGCGGCGTAGAGCACCCCCCCAAAGAGAAGCGACCCCACCCCGAACCCTCTCTTGGTGAAACGCAGTTGGCCGTAAAGGATGGCTCCCGACAGCAAGGCGAGGCCGGCGGCCACCATCGCATACCACTGTTCGGCGCCGTAGAGACGCCAATCGGTGAAGGCCAGCCCGATCGCGACAGGGAACGTGCTCTGGAAGACCATGGCGCCGGTGATGTTCCCGAGAGCCAGTGTGTCCTTCTTCTGCCGCATCCACATGACGCTGTTGAACTTCTCCGGAAGTTCCGTGGCCACGGGAGTGATGAGCAGAGAGATCACCAGGGTGGGCACGCCCGCTGCCACCGAGACGGCGGTCAGCTCGCTGCACGAACAGATCGGCCCCGAAGATGATGGCGGCGAGCGCCACGATGAGCTGGAGGATCACCCTGCGGCAAGTCCGGAGACTCGGCCGTGCGGTGGAAGTAGAGGGCCCGGCATTCTCCCTGCAGGTCGCCCTCGCTCCTCATGGTGCGCCGCACGTACACCCCGTAGCCGATGATCAGGAGGACGGCCACCGCCCAGCGGAACCGGCCGATGTCGAAGACGCCCACGGCCACGGCAATGGTATAGGCCACGAGAAAGAAGCCCAGGTCCCGGCGCATGATCTCCCGGTTGAAGCTGATCTTGATCGTCCGCCTCTTCCTCCAGGAGAAGATGAGCACCGAGACGCCGCAGACGAAGATGGCCAGGGTGGAGAGCATGAAGGGGGCGCCGAGGATGGCCCCGATGCCGATCGCGTCGCCGCCCTCTCCGCCGGTGATCAAGATCGCGATGAGCGGGATGATGGTCTCCGGAAGCGCCGTGCCCGACTGCCGCGAGCACGCTGCCCACGGCTCCTTCGCCCAGGTTCAGCTTCCGCCCGAACCATTCGATGCCGTTCACGAACAACTCGCAGCCGGCCAGGATCACGGCGAAGGCGACTATGAGGAGGAAGAAAGACATCGTGGGGATTCTAGCCGAAGGGAAGCGAACCGGCCACGCCGAGCGGATCCAGGCCAGGCAGATCTACGCCAGGGTCAGGCCCAGGAACGCGCTGAAGGCAAGGATGACTATGACCGCGAAGCTCACCCCCGCGAACAACCATTGGCGCCGCGCCGCGAACACGATGAGGAGGGCGACCACCCGCGCGGCGGGAGTAGCCAGCAGCACCAGCAACCCCAGATCGATGAAGCCGGCCGCGTCGAGCGAACCGAGGAGGTGAGGCAGCCGGGTGATGGAACTCAAGTCCTGCACGGACCCGGCACCGCGGACAGCGGCGAGAATGGCTCCGGTGAGCATAAGCCCTATCGCGACGAGCAGACCCGTCAGCAGCAGGCGGGACACCGCGCGGGCCACCCGGGGATCGGCCGGCGCTCCGACCCTCGTCTCTTGCGGCGTGGGTCTCACCGCAGCCTGATCCCCGCGGCCGACAGGATCATCTGTACCGAGAGCGCGAACAGCACTATGGAGAGGACGATGGCCAGTACCGACGATCTGACCCTCAGCGCCAGACGCGACCCAAGAAGGGCGCCCGCCGTCACTCCGAGCACCACCGGCACGGCGACAGTGGGATCGACCAGCCCGCGCGCGAAGTAGACGATCGCGCCGGCGCATGCCGTGACCCCGAGCATGAGGCTGCTGGTCGCGACGGCCGCCCGCATCGGCACTCCCATCACCAGCCGCATCGTCGGCACGGTCAGGAAGCCGCCGCCCACACCCAGAAGCCCTGAGACGTTGCCCGCGACGAGGCCGGTCACCAGACCGATGGGCAACCGGTGGACCCGGTATCTGACCGGATGGCCGGCCCGGCTATCGTAGTAGCCTGCGCCGAGACGGCCCAGGTCCGCCCCCTCCTCGGGGGTGGCGGGCGCTGCCTTGCGACTCGTCGCCATGTAGACCGAGACCGCGATCATGACCCCGCCGAAGACCGCGCTGAGCACCTCCCTGTTGAGCATCGCGCCCACGAAGCCCCCGGTGAGCGCTCCCACCGTCAGAGCGGTCTCCAGGCTCACGGCGAGCCGGAAGTTGGTGAGTTCCTGCCGTACGTATGCGATGGAACCCGCGGTGGAGGTGGCGACGACGGCGACGAGGCTGGCCGAGATGGCGGCATGTATGGGCACGTCCAGGAACAGCGTCAGAGCCGGGATGATGAACACACCCCCGCCCAGGCCGACCATCGACCCGAACGCACCCCCGACGAAGCCGACGATGGCCAGAAGGATGATATGCGTCATGAGGAGAGGCTATCACAGCGCCCCAGAACCTCGCGGGCCAGGCCCCCGGCTTCCTTCCCCGGGCGTATTAGCGGTACGCTGTAGGGGTCTTGCACCGGCCGGCAAGCGTACGGACCAGGAACGTTCAGGGGGTGAGTGGATGTACTGCTCGAACTGCGGAAGCCAGCTACCCGATGACGCCCGTTTCTGTAAGGAATGTGGCGCTTCCACCCCGGGGAAGGGGCCGGTCGCTCCTCCACCACCCGCCGGCGGGAGATCGGGCGGTCGCGGCATCTGGATAGCACTTGCCGCCATCGGCATCGTCGTTATCGCGCTCGCCATCGCCTTGCCGCTGATCTTCCTGCGGGCGAACGACACCACCACCGAGACGATCGCCGCCTCCAGCACCACACTCGCCACCACACCGCCGACCAGCGAGCAGACGACGACCTCCGCCGCGCCGACGACCGAGACGACTGCCGCGCCCACCTCTACCACCAGCAGCGAGCCCGGCGGCGCCATACCGGGCGATTCGGCCGGCGCTTGGGCCGAGACGAACATCTCCGGGCTGGACCAGGCCGTCAACGAGGTAGCCGTGTCCGACGACGCCCTCCTCTTTCAGACATCCAGCCCTGCCGGAAACCAGGTATTCGCCTACACCTTCGATTCCGGCCAGACCGTCCAACTGCCGACGGACGCGCAGACCGCCGGCTCGGTCGACATCGACGGCCTTCTGGCGGTCTGGAGAGAGGCCAACCACGACGCCGACAACAACGTGACCGAGGCCCATATCTACGCCTACCTGCTCCCTGACGGTCCCAAGATCGAGGTGGCGTCGGGCACCGGCGTCGCGTATCCCCAGGTATCCGGGTCGATAATCACCTGGACCGAGGGCGGGCCCTGGGCCGCCAGCCCGGACGAGTACTGGGACATCGCCATCAAGGGCGCGACCGTGGACGAGCACGGCCAGCCGACCGGCGCAGCCGGGGCGCTGGTCGAGTCGGCAATAGCGTCGGTCATCGGCGACTCGACCTGGACGTACAGCCTTTCAGGTCCGTTCCTGGCCTGGGAGCAGCACAGCGCCGCGGGAGCCCTTGACGCGGGGAGCTACATGATGGATCTGGGCGAGATGCAGCCCTGGCTCATCGACAGCGAGGCCTGGCGGCCTTCGCTCGACAATAACCGGGTGACCTTCACCAGGAACGGGATCGAGGTCGCGGAGTTCGCCAGCGGGCAGACGCAGCAGATCGATCCCGCGGGCGACTTTGCCACCGCCGCCCCCACCTACATCGCTTACTTCCAGCCGACTCCCGCGGGCGACGGCACCACCTGGGCGATCGTGGCTCGAGGCCTTACCGGCTCGTACGAGCAGGTGCTTCTGAAGGACCCTGGCTCGCCACCCTGGTTCCTGGCGCCCATCGCGACGTCCGCACACCGGGTGGCGTTCGTCATCGACGGGGTGCTCCACCTGTTCCAATGGCAGACCAGCTGACGCCCTACGCGGGGACCACGGCGATCACGCTCATCTCGAACTTGAGCCGGGGGTCGGTCGCGAGACGGACCACCTCCACCGTGCAGCTCGACGGGCGGTGCGCGCCGAAATACTCGCCCTGCACCCGGTTGATGGCATCTTGGTTGGCGGCGACATCCTTGATGTAGCGGGTCAGGAACACCACGTCGTTCAGCGTCCCGCCGGCCGCGGCCAGGATCTCCTTGAGCTGCTCCATCGTCATCCGCGCCTGCTCGGCCGTGTCTTCCGGCAGATGGTCGAACTCCTCCGGACGGTGCGGGTGGTGATGGTAGGTCGGGGCTGCCATGGCAGCCGTGAACAGCAGCCGGCCGCTATTGACCACGATCGCAGGCGCGTAGGGCAGGTTGTAGCTCGGGTCGTTCTTTGCGGTGTGGATGACTTCGATGCGTGGTCTGTCCTCGGTGCTCATGCCGCTCCTCCGCTGTAGTAGCCCCACTTCCATTCTTTGATCAGGGGCATGTCGTCCCCTGTCTCCCGGATGTACTGGGCGTGATCCACGTGCACATCCCTCAGCATCTGCCTCACGTGGGCCGCCCGCTCGGCCAGCCCGGGCACCCGGTCGATGACGTCCCGGGCCAGGCTGAACCGGTCCAGCTCGTTCCGCACGGTCATGTCGAACGGGGTGGTGGTGCTCCCCTCCTCCTTGTAGCCGCGCACGTGCAAGTTGTCGTGGCCGTTCCTGCGGTAGGTCAGGCGATGGATGAGCCAGGGATAACCGTGGTAGGCGAAGATGATGGGCTTGTCGGTGGTAAAGAGGGAGTCGAACTCACCGCCCGAAAGCCCGTTGGGATGCTCCTCATGGGGCTGCAGGGTCATGAGGTCGACCACGTTGACCACCCTGATCCTGAGACCCGGGATGTACTTGCGCAGGAAATCGACGGCAGCCAGGGTCTCCATGGTCGGCACGTCGCCCGCGCAGGCCATGACCACGTCGGGCTCGCAGCCCTGGTCGTTGCTCGCCCACTCCCAGATCCCGATACCGGTGGCGCAATGCCGGATGGCGGCCTGCATATCCAGCCATTGGAGCTCCGGCTGCTTACCCGCGACGATGACGTTGACGAGTCCCCGGCTGCGCAGGCAGGTGTCGGTGACGCACAACAGCGTGTTGGCGTCGGGAGGCAGGTAGACCCGGGTGACCTCGGCCTTCTTCGTCAGGACGTGGTCGATGAAACCCGGGTCCTGATGCGAGAAGCCGTTGTGGTCCTGCCGCCAGACGTGGGAGGTGAGCAGGTAGTTGAGGGAGGCGACCGGGCGCCGCCAGGGGATATGCTCGCAGACGTCCAGCCACTTCGCGTGTTGATTGAACATGGACGAGATGATGTGGATGAACGCTTCGTAGCACGAGAAGAGACCATGGCGCCCGGTAAGGAGATATCCCTCGATCCACCCCTCGATGGTGTGCTCGCTAAGAATCTCCATCACCCGCCCAGAGGGTGAAAGCCGGTCGTCGTACGGCATGATGGTCGCCTCCCACGTGCGCGGGGTGACGTCGATAACGGCGTCCAGCCTGTTGGAGGCGGTCTCGTCCGGTCCGAAAAGCCGGAAGTTCTTCGCGTCGAGGTTGCGCCGCATCGTCTCGGCGAGGAATTGGCCCATCACCCTCGTCGACTCCCCGGTCACGACCCCGGGGCTGAGGACTTCCACGGCGAAGTCTCCGAGGGCCGGCAGTTCGAGGTCGTGCAGCAGCAGGCCGCCGTTCGCATGCGGGTTGTCGCCCATCCGTCGTGTGCCCTCGGGAGCGAGGGCGGCGAGTTCCGGGCGCAAGGCGCCGGCTGCGTCGAACAGTTCCTCGGGCTTGTAGCTGCGCATCCATTCCTCGAGCAGCTTTATGTGCTCGTCGGTCATGTCGGAGAACGGCACCTGGTGGGAGCGGAACGTCCCCTCCACCTGCTTCCCGTCGACCACTTTGGGTCCGGTCCAACCCTTCGGCGTGGCGAGGACGATCATCGGCCAGCGCGGCCGTTCGACGATCCCCTCGTCCCTCGCCCGGCGCTGGTATTCCCGGATCTCGTCGAAGACGGCGTCGAAGGCCGCCGCCATCAGCTGATGCACCGCCGCCGGGTCGTCGCCCTCGACGAAGTACGGGGTGTAGCCGCATCCCCGCAGGTAATCGGCCAGCTCTTCCCGGTCGATCCGCGCCAGGATCGTGGGGTTGGCGATCTTCGCCCCGTTCAAGTGGAGGATGGGCAGCACGGCGCCGTCGCCGGCCGGGTTCAGGAACTTGTTGGACTGCCAGCCCGCGGCCAACGGTCCGGTCTCCGCCTCGCCGTCGCCCACGACGCAGACCACGATCAGGTCGGGGTTGTCGAACGCGGCTCCATAAGCATGCGCCAACGAATAGCCGAGCTCGCCTCCCTCGTGGATTGAGCCGGGGGTCTCGGGCGCCACGTGGCTGGGGATGCCTCCGGGGAAGGAGAACTGCTTGAAGAGGCGCTGCATGCCCACTTCGTTCTGCGAGATGTGGTTGTAGTACTCGCTATAGGTGCCTTCCAGGTACACGTTGGCGACCATGGCAGGCCCCCCGTGCCCCGGGCCGCACACGTAGATGACGTCCAGATCGCGGGCCTTGATGACCCGGTTGAGGTGCACGTAGACGAGGTTCAGACCCGGGCAGGTGCCCCAGTGGCCGAGCAGCCGGGCCTTGATGTCGTCCTTCGTCAGCGGCCGGCGCAGGAGCGGGTTGTCCTTGAGATAGATCTGGCCGACCGACAGGTAGTTGGCCGCGCGCCAGTACGCGTTCATCCGCTCGAGCTCCAGGGGAGCAAGCGGGGCCTGCTGCTCGAGCGGGGCTGGGATGCTCATGGACTTCCTCCTTGGGCCGGGTGGCCGGTCCTCAATTCCTCGTATCGAAAGCAGTCGACCGTGTGATCGTTCACCATGCCGGTCGCCTGCATGTGGGCATAACAGATGGTGGGGCCGACGAACCGGAAGCCCCGCTTCTTGAGGTCGGCGCTCACTCGCTCGGCCTCGGGAGTCTTCGCGGGGATCTCCCCCATCGTCCGCCATTCGTTGTGGATAGTCTCGCCTCCGACGAATCCCCAAACGTAGGCGTCGAAACTCCCGAACTCCTCCTGCACCCGCAGGAAGGCGTGGGCGTTGGCGACGGCCGATCCTATCTTGAGGCGGTTGCGGACTATGCCGGGATCGGCAAGCAAACGGTCGATATCCTCGGGGCCGAAGGCCGCGACGGCAACCGGGTCGAAGCCCGCGAACGCGCGGCGGTAGCCCTCGCGCTTGCGGAGGATGGTGAGCCAGCTGAGCCCCGCCTGGGCGCCTTCGAGCACGAGGAATTCAAAGAGCAGCCGGTCGTCGTGCACCGGCACCCCCCACTCCTTGTCGTGATAGGAGACGTAGAGGGGATTCTCGCCCACCCACGCGCAGCGCGTCACCGCTTCACGAGGCAATCTCGCGCTCCTTTCGCAGCGCGACCGCCACCCCGAACGGGTGGAAGTAGCTGCGCCAACTCGCGTCCGACGAGCCGAACTCGTTCTCACCGACAAAGTAATCCAGGAGGACTTCCCGGAGCCGGGTAAGCTCCTTGAGGCGCCCGGCCCGACCGCGATGCTTTGGGTCGGCGATGGTCAGGTCGAGTAGTTCCAGGGCGCGCTCGAGTGCGTTCTGGCGTAGTCCGGTCTGCCCTTGGCCGACCAGTTGAGTCGCCCGCTCCACCTCGCTCCCGGTGTTGGCCAGTTGTTCGACCAGCGAAAGCGTCTGCCATCGGCCGCTCGCGAGCTCAGCGTGCAGCGGAGTCATCCACGACGAGGGACTCGACGATGGACACCAGGCGCGCTCGGATCGCTGGGTCCTCTACTCCTCGGGAACGATTACCTTGAGAGGGACGGATGTTGATCATCGAGTCAAACTCGATCCATTCGGAATGACGGCAGATCAGGGTAGAGATTGATGCCCCACAGGTCTGACTGCGCTGAACCGTTGTCCAGTAGCAGGGCTTCCTCGTCGGAGTGAAGCTCGCCATCGACTGCCATTAGGCCCCGCTTCACGTCCACGACCGCCTTGACGAGATCCCCGAATCCGATCCGAGCCATCTCGGCGAGTTCTTCCGTAGTGATCGGTGCTTCAACGATCTTCATCGCTCGAATGTAGCACAGCCGGTGCGCCGGCCACCGAGGCCGCCCAAGCCGTACTCGTCAGGGAATGCTGACCACCGTCTCGGCAATGAAAGCCCGGGTGGCCGCAAGGTCAAGCAGTTCCTCCTCCAGTCGGCGCATCGCCGCGAGCGAGGGGCCGTGGTCTCCCAGCAGGGCCAATCGCCCCACATCCGTAAGGAACAACTCGTCTATCACATCGAAGTACTTCGGATCCGCGCCGTCAGGGTGTTCGGCTTCACCGACCACGTGGTTCTGGACATAGCCGGTGATCGCGAGGCCGCAGCCGGGATTCTCCGCGAGAGCTTGCCCAAATGAGTGCCAACCACCGCTCTTGGAACTCGATGCGTGACAGCCCGGGGCGCCGGCGGCGGAAGTAGAAGGCCTTGACGAGCGAGCGCTCCCCGCCTAGAACCGGGACCTCCCGCGCGTAGTGCATCACGGCCCTTTGCCCGTCCGCGAAACGGTGCTCGTCCGGCCGGACGATCTCCAGGTACCTGGGCAACTTCATGTTCTGTTTCTGGGACTCCACGCTGTCGAACCAGGCCTCGGTGACGATATCCGGGTGACTCGCCATGGGGTGTCCGAACGCGACGTCGGTGAGGCCCGGGATCGGGAAGTTGTAGTGATAGTGGCGGATGTCGGCCGCTACCTCGGGAACGCTCCTCACCAAAGGCCCGTGGACTTCGGTCACGTAGCGCCGGAACTCCGCGTGCGTCATGCCGGCGCGCCTCGGCGCCAGGATAATCATCTTGATCATGGCTGGTTCCTCGCGATCGCCGGCACGCTCGAGCGGCCTCAGAACGTCCGGCTCTGGCCGGTCTCGTTGACGATGACGGCAAAGTCGGCGCCGGCCACCTCGATGGTGCCGGGCATGTTTCGCAGCTGCTCCCAGATGCCGCCCGGGGCCTTGTCGAGGGGGACGCCCTGCTCGATCAGAGCCTGGCGGACACGCACTCCGTCCAGATCCCTGGGGACGACGTCCTCTTTGGCGCACATGGCCGCCGCGGTACCCGCCGCCTGGCCCATGACCATGGAGCAGGCGATGACGCGGATGGTGCCCAGCGCGTGGAACTCGGCGGAAACGTTCCGGCCGGCCACGAGGAGGTTGGTCACCTTGGTGGCGACCAGGCTCCTGTAGGGTATCTCGGCCCAGTCCCTGGGATTGGTGCGTACTTCGTAGCCACCCGGGGTGACGAAGGGGTGCATCCTGAAGTTGCCGTCGTCCTGAGAGGGACGGGAGACGGCGCCGTCCACCGGCTGCCGCAGGTGGATGTGGCGGACGGCCACGTAGTCCCCGCAGGTGGGGTGGTGAGCATCGAAGAACTCGGGGTTCCTGGCGATCCCGTCGTCGAACTTGGCTCCTCCGCCCATGTCGGCGTCGGTGAAGATGTACTCCCCCACTATGCGCCGGGAATCGCGGACGCCGTTCATGTTGGCGACCGCCGAGATGGCGGAGTTCTCAAAGCCGGGCACGTACTTCTTGAGGAAGGCGGCGAACCATTGCACCTGGCGGTGCTGGTCGACGATCTGCCGCGTCAGGTCTTCGACGTCGTCGTTGCGGCAGTAGTAGGTCTGGGTGGCATCCAGGGTCACGTCGCAGCACTCGGGGTTGCCGCTGGGGACCGGGTAGACCAGCAACCCCGGTACGATGAGATAGGGCAGGTCGCCGTTGGCTATGGCCTCGTGCTCCTTGGCCACGACGAGTTGCACGCGGGTCTCCAGGCCCTGGCTCGCCTGGAAGGCCGCCTCAGCCTCTTCGTACTGCTTGACGTTCACGTAGGAGAGCCTGAAGCCCATGGTGACCGACTGGTTCAGCCCGCAGTACTCGGCGCTGCCCACTTCGCAGGGCACGCCGGCGGCAAAGGCCAGGTCCGCGTCGCCGGTGCAGTCGATGAATACCTTCGCGGAGATCTCCATCCGGCCGCTCTTCGAATAGGCGACGACCGATCGTATCGCTCCCGTCCTCCACGATGCAGTCGGCCACGTGCACCCCGTAGAGGATGCGGCAGCCGGCCTGGAGCAGCATCTGTTCCAGCTCCATCTTGCCCATCTCGGGCTCTATGACGGGCAGGTGCGGGCGTTTGAGGGCCGCGCCCTTGGCCGCCAGCCGGTCCACCCACTCCTCGCAGAGCCCTTCGACCACGCCGGCTATGCCGCTGATGTAGCCGTTGGTGCAGAGCCCACCCAGGGACTCGCGGCCCTCCACCAGCAGGGTGCGGGCGCCCGAGCCTGGCCGCCGCTATGCCCGCCGCGGCGCCGGCCACGCCGCCACCGCAGACCAGCACGTCCACATCGAACTTCTTGGCGATGTTCATCCCTTGCGCTCCTTCCTCAACTGCGCCGTCGCGGCCTCGTCAAGCTCGAGTTCGTCCGCCGGCCGCCCTTCGGGCCCCAGCACCACGCCATACACGTCACGCGCCCGTTCGGGCGTGATCAGTCCATCGACCACGTCCTCCCACACCTTCGCGCGAGTCGCGGTCGAGCGGGTCGCCCCAACCGCCGCCGCCCGGGGCCTTGGCCAACACTACCTCATCGGCGAAGACCGGCTCGTTGGACATGGTGCGAAGGACGTGGCTGCTGCCATCCGGGCTTTCCACCCACATCTCCAGCTTGGCCAACGGCACCCCGGTCGAGCCCATCGCCGGCACCACCGCCCCGTCGCAGTTGCCGGTCATGAGAAACGACGGATGCCCGGGCTTCACGTCCGACACCATCTCCACGAAGATGCCTGGGCCGCCCCGGTACTCCCCGGCGCCCTCCGCGTCGGTCATGAACTCGTAGCGCATCACCCGGAAGGGCACCTCAGACTCGAAGTGCTCGATGTCCGGCCGCACGAAGCTGCCCAGGAACGATCCGGGGCCCACGCCCGGCCAGCCGTCGAAGCCCTTCATGGCCCCGCCGCTGCCGTCGGACGCGAACGTCTCGGCCATGTACTGCTTCACCGACCCGGTGCGCGGGTCGATCTCGTCCAGGTCCATCCCCACGTTTATGGGACACGCGTGGCGCGAGAAGCCGCCGGTCGCCCGCTCCGGCAACGCCTGGGCCAGCGCGATCTTGCAGGCCTCCATGATGGGCTCGCCCACGCTGATCTGCCCCGCGCCGACCGTCGCCGGGTACTTCGGGTTCACGACCGTCCCCAGGGGCGCGATCACGTGCACCGGAGCGAAGCTGCCCTGGTTCTTCGGCGCCATCGGGTCGATGAACGCGTAGAAGGACTCCATGCAGACGGAGATGGTGTTGCCGAGGGGGCTGTTGACGAAGGTCACCTGCGGGTCGCTGCCGTGGAAGTCGAAGGTGAGCTCGTCGCCCTTGACCGTCATGTCCACCCGCACCCACACCGGCTTGTCGGTCATACCGTCCCAGTCGCCGGCCGATTCGCCGTGGTAGGTGCCGTCCGGCATCGCCGCGATCTCGGTGCGGGCTGCCCGCTCGCCGGAAGCCAGGATCTCGCGCATGCACGCTTTCACCGTCTCCGGCCCGTACTTGTCGACGAGCTTGACCACCTGCTGCTCCGCCTGCGCGAGGGCCCCGTTGATGAGCATGGTGTCCATGTCCACCTGTTTGGAGTTGCGCACGTTGCGGCAGACCAGAGCCCACAGGTCCTTGTCGACCACGCCGCCCTTGATCACCTTGAGCGGCGGGATGTTGAGGCCTTCCGCGATGATGTCGTAGGCCTTGGGACCGTAGCCGCCCGGCAGGAAGCCGCCTGTGTCGGCCATGTGGCCGCGGAACTGGAAGAAGCCGAACAGTTCGCCCCGGTAGAAGACCGGGCGCAGAAAGGCCCAGTCGGAGAGGTGGCCGCTCTGCACCAGGTACGGGTCGTTGCCGACGATCAGATCGCCCGGCGCGAAGTCGCCATTGAAAGGCTCGATCATCTTGCCGGCCGCGTGGCCCGCCGCGAAGATGTGCCGCGCGATGTAGGCGGCCGCTACCACGATCTCGCCCTTTGGATCCAGCCAGCAGAGCCCGAAGTCGCGCACCAGCGCGAGCACGTAGGACTGCGTCGCGTGGAGCACCTTCTCTCCCGACTCGTCCAGCAGGCTCTCCAGCCGGTTCCACACTACGGAGAGAGTCGTGGGGTCGAGTCCCGCTTCGCGGGGGGCGGCGCCGGCCGCCGCAGGCGCCGCGCCGGCGCCGGTCATCGTCGTGTCTGCCATGCCGCTCAGGTCGTTAGCTGCCGTCGGAGTCGACGGTCACGGTCTCGGCCGGAGGGAGGACCAGGGTGGTCATCCGCTCCTCGATGATGCACGGGCCGCTTATGACGTCGCCGGCGCCGAACCTATCCCCGTCGTACACCGGCACCTCGGTGAAGCCGCCGCTCTCCGCGAAGTAGGCGGGGCGGCGCTCCTTGAGCGCCGCCGCCAGGTCTCCGGTCCCCTGCGGGATCTCCCGCGGCGGCGGCGGCACGATCTTGGCGACGCCGGCCAAGTGCAGCCGCACGATCATCGTGGGATAGCCGGGCTCCGAGTAGCCGATGACCCGGCGGTGCTTGTCGTGGAACCGGTCGACCGTCACGGCCAGGGTCTCGGCGGTCACCGGGCCGTCCGGCACGACGGCGTTCTGCTCCCTCACCTGCCCGTAATAGTGGATGTCCATGGAGCGCTCGATCGTGATGTCCACCGGTGCCGCGCCTTCACGCTCGAGCGTGCGGCGGGCCTCGGCTTCCATCTCCTCGTAGAGCACGTTGACGCGGCCGAGATCGGCGGCCTCCGCCTGCGCGGAGTACGGCCGGGTGTAGTTGTGCTTGAGGTCGGCGTACATCATGCCGAAGGCGCAGAAGACCGGGGCCATCCGCGGGGAGATGAAGTGCTTCATGCCGATCTCCCGCGTGAGCCGGGCCACATGCACCGGAGCCGCGCCGCCCGCCGCGATGAGCGTGAAGTCCCGAGGGTCGCAGCCTCGCTGGCTGAACATGACGTCGATGGCGCCGGCCATCTTGGCGTTCACCACGTCGTGGATGGCGGCGGCGGCCTCGGGCACCGTCAGCCCCAGAGGGTCGGCCACCTTCGCCTTGATGGCCGCCTCGGCCAATTCCTTGCGGAGCGGGCGGTCGCCGCCCAGGAAGTAGTCGGGGTTCAGGTAGCCCAACACCAGGTTCGCGTCGGTGACGGTCGGCTCGGCGCCACCCAGCCCGTAGCAGGCCGGACCCGGCACGGCGCCCGCGCTGGCGGGGCCCACCTGCAGACGGCCGCTCATGTCGATGGAGGCGATGCTGCCGCCCCCTGCGCCGACGGCGTTCACGTCGACGGTCGGCAGAGCGTACTTCTTGCCGTCGATGATCTTCTTCTGGCTGACGTTCACCTGCCCGTCGGGGATGATGGAGATGTCGAAGCTCGTGCCGCCCATGTCGGCGGTCACCAGGTCGGATACGCCCCGGGCCCGGCCGAGGCTGACTCCCAGAGCCGGTCCGGCCGCCGGGCCGGAGACGAGCAGCGCCGCCGGGTTCTCACACACCACCTCGCCGGTGGCCACCCCGCCGTTGCTCTGCATGAAGGCCAGGGCCCCGGTGAAGCCGTCGGCAGCCAGCAGGGCGCTGATCCCCTTGACGAACTCGGTGGTCTTGGGAGCGACGTAGGCGCTGAACATCGTGGTGCTCCACCTGCCCACCTCGCCGACGGTCGGCAGCACCCGGGAAGACAGCGCCACATAGGCTTCCGGGTAGTCCTCCTTGATGATCTGCTCCACCCGCAGTTCGTGGGCCGGATTCAGATGGGAGAAGAGCAGGTTGACCGCGATGGCCTCCACGCCCTTGCCCTTCAGGTAGGCCACTGCCTGCCGCACGTCATCGTCGCGAAGCGGGATCAGCACCTCGCCCTTGAAGTCCAGGCGCTCCTCCACCTCGGCCACCAGGTGCCGCGGCGCCAGCGGCCGCGGGTACTCGCTCCGGAAGCTGAACAACTCCGCCGCCGTCGCCTTGCGGTCGCCCCCGAGGTCCGACTTGGCCACGTGCAGGAACGAAAGGCGGTCACGGTAGCCCTTGGTGGTGATGGCGCCCGTCTTGGCGCCCGTCCGCGTGGCCACGATGTTGGTGGCCAGAGTGGTACCCAAGACTATGGTCTTGGTGGCGGCGAGAAGTTCCGGCAACGGCAGTCCCACCTGCGCCGCGAGCCGGGAGATGCACTCCACCACTCCCACTTTGGGATCCGCCGGAGTGCTGTCGGCCTTGGCCGCCCAGACCTCGTGCGTGTCGCTGAGAAGGATCCCGTCGGTGAACGTGCCGCCGCAGTCGACGGAGATCCGGTAGTTGGTGGTCATCCCGCGTATCCCAGTGGTTGAGTGAAGGTTATGAGTTGGTCCGGGCTGAGGCCCATAGCGGCCGCGAGCGGCGGCCGTTCGAACTTGGCGCGGACTACGGTGGCCAGGCCGGCCGACGAGCAGTAGAGGTAGACGTTCTCCGCCATCACGGCCGAGTCTGCCCAGGGGAAGATGCCTCTATCCCACTCGTCCGAGTCGTGCATCCGGGAGAGATCGGCCACGTAGATGAGGATCACCGGCACGTCCAGCACGAAGGGCTGCTCCTCGTGGGCCGTGAAGTGGCGGATGTCGCCGGCCAGCACGCCTTCCAGCCCATGTTCCAGCGGGTCGTAGCGGTAGAGCCCATCCTTCACCGCCACGTACAGGTCCACCTCCTGCCAGTTATGAGCCGCGGGCGCGGAATGACTTCCCGGCGTGTGGATGCCGGTCCCCGCGTACTCGCGAGTGAGCCCGAAGGCCGCCCAGAGCACGTCGGACAACTCCTGGAGCGAGATAGGAGTGGTGCTGTACTTCCTCGTAGAATGCCGCTGCTTGAGCGCGTCCATCAGCGGCATGCCCCCGGTGGTGCGCGGTTCCGGCAGCTTGATCCCGGCGGGCCGGCCCGCGATCGCGTCCGTATGCATCTCTGTCTCCATTCCTACTGGCAATCCCAGAATCCCGGGCCTGTGTACTCGAGCACCGACCGGCCGCCTTCCAGGGCTTCGGCCGAAGGCCGCGCGTAGATCCCCTTGCGGCTTATCCAGGGCGAACCGGCCCGCTTGAGGGCTATCAGGGTCTCCGCCATCTTCACCGTGGCCCCGTAGAGGTCCATGATCGGCACGCCGTCCACCTCAAAGACGCCGTTCGGGTAGTCCGCCCGGCAGCCGGGGGCGAAGCGCACGCACGGGGCGATAAGACCGCAGCCGGGGATGATTACCTCGGCCCCGCGGGCGATCAGCTCCCGGGCGACGGCGGTGAACTCCTCGATAGCGGCGTGCGCGTCGATCATGGCCGCTTCCTGCTCCGCGGCAGGCAGGTAGCCCGGGACCACGCCCACGCACCGGTCCTTCAACCCATACAGCGCCACCCGTTCTTCGAAGTCGGGCACGCCCAGCGGCGATGGGCAGAAGAGGCCGAACTTGCGCCCCATGGTCATGGCCAGAAGCATCGAGGACTCGCCGAAACCGGCCACCGGGATGTCCACCGCCTGCCGCGCCGCCCACAGGGTGGGGTCGTGGTAACAGGCGATGATGGCGCCGTCGAAACCTTCCCGCTCCGCCTGCATGATCATGTAGAGGATCTCGCTGTCGGCGAGGGCATGCATGTAGGCGTAGGGCTGGGCTTCGAGGTTGCTCAGGCCGCGCCGGGGGAAGCGGAATGTGAGCTCGGTGTCGGGCTGCATGGCGGGGCCGAAGCTGCGCTTCCACATATCGACCGCCACAGTCTTGAAGATGTGGCCGGTTTCACTGTCTTCCTCGGCGGCCGCCACGTTCGCGACGAGTATCCGGGTCTTGGCCACGCCTTGCTCCAGACTTGGTATGGTGTAGTTAATATTTATTAACTTAGTCCTGGCGGCCCCCCCAAGTCAAGGGCTGTATCATGGCCGCATGCGAAAGACCCGGGAAGAAAGACGATCCGAGATCGCCGCCGCGGCGCTCAAGATCGTCGGCGAATATGGGGTGCAGGGAGCGACCACGGCGCGCATAGCCGATGCTGTCGGCATCTCCGGGCCGGCACTCTACAAGCACTTCTCCAACCGGTCGGAGATTCTCGAAGCCGCCATGGACCTGCTGCTCGTGCGCGTCGTCTCCTGGCTCGATTCCTCAAAGAACCCCAACGCCCTGGAGCGGCTGCGCGAGCTGGGCACGAGACATTCCTCGACGATAGCCACCGACTACGAGGGCGTGATCGCTCCCCTCTTCGAGTTCGCGGCGGCCGGGCCGCGCTCGCACCTGAGCGGGCAATTGGCGCAGAGGCAGAGAGCCGCTCTCCAGCGGTTCGTGTCCATCATCGAGGAGGGGCAGGCGCAGGGCACCATCCGCCCCGACATTGACGTACAGGTGGTGTCGTGGAGCCTCATGGGGCTCAGCTGGATCGAGAACCTCGCGGCCCTCGAGGGCATGGAGGAGTTCGTGACCGACGGCGTGTCTGCGCGGATGCTGGATCGGATACTGGCCGACATCGCGGCGCCGGCCCGACGGGCGCCGGCGAACGTGTATGAAACGGATCAGGGGGACGCATGGGCATCATGGAGGGGAAGGTGTGTGTGGTCACCGGCGGCGGAGGCAGCATCGGCCTGGCGGCCGCGCAGGCGCTGCTGGAAGAAGGAGCGCGGGTACTGCTGGTGGGCCGGACGCCCGGACAAGCTGGCCTGGGCGGCGGCGTCGCTGAACGCCGGCGCGGACGTGCTCGACAGCATCTCGGCCGACGTCGCCGACGCCGCGGAGACCCGCAAGTACCTGGACCGGGCGGTCGCCAACTGGGGCAACATCGACGTCATCTTCAGCCACGCCGGCATCGCCGGCGTCATCAAGCCGGTCACCGAGTACCCCGAAGACGTCTTCGACGCCGTCATCGCCACGAACATCCGGGGCTCGTTCCTCGCCTGCAAGTACGGGCTGCCCCTCATGAACGACGGCGGCAGCATCATCATCACCTCGAGCATCATGGGCACCCGCGCCGACCCGGGCGTCTGCGCCTACGCGACCTCCAAGCACGCGCTCATCGGCCTGGCCCGCGTGGTCGCCAAAGAAGCGGCGCCGCGCAACATCAGGGTGAACGTGTTCGCCCCCGGTCCCATCGAGAACGAGTTCCAGACCCAGATAGAGGAGCGGCTCACCGAGATCGTCGGCCAGGACGGGACGGAGTTCCTCAACGGCATCATCCCGCTCGGCCGGCACGGCCGGGCGCAGGAGGTGGCCCGGATGGTGCTGTTCCTGGCCTCCGACCAGAGCAGCTTCTCCACCGGGAGCGTCTTCATGGCAGACGGCGGCATGAACATCTGAGAGATGCTGCGACGCGCCGCGCCCAAGAGCCGTCCCGGTCGCAGCGCCCTGCGTATCGCTGGGTGGTGCTCGGCATGGCCTTCATGGGCGTGTTCGGGGCCCTGGGATTCGGCCGCTTCGGCTACAGCGCGGTCCTGCCCTCCATGCAGAAGGGCCTGGACATCAGCAGCGCCGCGGCAGGGTCGCTCGCCTCGTGGAACCTGGTCGGCTACACGGTCATGTCGGCCGTCGGTGGCGTGCTCGCCTCGCGGTGGGGACCGCGGAAGGTCATCACGATCGGCATCGTGGTGACGGCGGCGGGGATGCTTTTCACCGGCCTGTCGCATACGCTGGCGGGAGCGTCCGCCGCGCGCCTGCTGACCGGCATGGGAAACGGGCTGGTGCTGGTCCCCTCCATCAGCCTCATGGCCGCCTGGTTCGAGATCCGCCGTCTGGGTCTTGCCTCGGCCGTCGTGCCGACCGGCTCGTCCCTCACCCTTGTCGTCGTCGGCCTGGCGGTGCCGCCCCTCCTGCGCGCCGGCGGAGCCGACGGATGGCGGCTCGCCTGGTTCTTCTTCGCCGGAGCCACGATCTTCCTTGCTCTCCTCAGCGCGATCATCCAGCGCGACCGGCCGGCGAAGCCCAGTCACCGAGAGCGACGAGATAATCATCGACAAGTGGGCGCCACCGGCCATCCGGGCCCGGCTCAGCCCGCCCTCCTTTCACGTGGGTGGCGTCATCCGCTCCGGATACGCCTGGCATCTGGGCGTCGTCTACCTGCTGTACGGTATCGCCTTCCTCCTCTACTTCACCTTCTTTCAGAAGCGCCTGACGACGGACCTGGGATACAGCAGCCAGACCGCCGGCTATCTCTTCATGCTCGTGGGGATCGCCGGTCTGGCGGGGGGGATGGTCTGGGGATCGGTATCGGACCGTTTCGGCCGCGAGCGCACTCTCGCCCTCACCCTGTTCCTGGCAGGCATCGGCGGCCTCCTGTTCGGGACCGGGCTCGGCCTGCCCGGTCTGGCTCTCTCGGCGATCCTCTTCGGGTCGACGGGGCTCGCGTTCCCGGGCCTCATGGGCGTCGCCTGCGCCGACCATTTCGGGCCCAAGCTCGCTTCCGCCTCATTGGGGCTCATCACGATCCTGGTAGGCGCGGGGCAGGCCATCGGCCCGCTGATCGGCGGGGCCATGAACGACGCGTTCTCGTCGCTGGCGACCTCGTACGTCTTCTCCGGCGTGGTGTTCGTGGCCGCCTCCGGCGCCGCGTTGTTGCTGCCCCGAGGCTCGAAGTCCGGCCAGGCCCCAGCGGTCGTTCTGCCCGGACTGCCAACGCGGCGAGGCGTTCGCTGACGCCCGGGGCGGCCAGAGCGCGGCGTTTCGGCGCTGTGCGCCGGCGCCGAAACAGGGTGGCTCGATGCGGCTGACCCGCGACCCCCGCTACCGGTGGGTCGTAGTCACCATGGCCTTCCTGTCGGTGTTCGCCGTGATCGGTTTCGGACGGTTCGGCTACAGCGCCATACTTCCGTCCATGCAGAAGGCACTGGGGCTTTCGGGCGCCGAGGCCGGGTCTCTCGCCTCCTGGAACTCGGTCGGCTACACGATCATGGCCCTGGTAGGGGGGATCCTCGCATCCCGCTTCGGCGCCCGCATCATCGTGTCGATAGGGCTGTTCCTCACCGCATTCGCCATGTTCGGTACGGGTTTCACCAACGGTCTCGCGGCCGCCTCCGTCGCCCGCTTTCTCACCGGTGCCGGTACTGCCATGGCCATGGGACCTTCCATCGCTTTGATGGCCGCGTGGTTCGAGCCGCGCAGGTTGGGGATGGCGTCTGGCATAGTGCCGACAGGCAGCTCGCTGGCACTCGTTCTTGTCGGCCCTGTCGTCCCGCGGCTGATAGCGGCCGGGGGGACCGAGGGGTGGCGCCTCGCCTGGTACCTGTTCGGAGCGATAACTCTGCTGATAGCCCTCGCGGTACTCGTCATCCAGCGAGACCGTCCGCACGCCCAGCGCGGCACGGCGGTGGCGAAGTTGAGGTTCTCCGACCTTCGGGACATCGCGCAATCGCGACGGGCCTGGCTTCTTGGAGCCATCTACTTCCTATACGGCTTTGCCTTCCTGCTGTTCTTCACCTTCTTCCAGAAGCGGCTGACCGCCGACCTCGGATACAGCAGCGAGACGGCCGGCAATCTCTTCCTTGTAGTGGGTGCGGTCGGGGTGGCCGCCGGCGTCACCTCTGGGCGTGTATCGGACAGCATAGGACGCGGCCGGACCCTGACCATCGTGTTCTTGCTCGAGGCCGCGGCGGCTCTATCTTTCGCGCTCCTGCACAACCTGGCGGCTCTGGCCGCCGCATCGGTCGTCTTTGGACTGTCGGGCATGGGAGTCCCAGGACTCTTTGGGGCGGCATGTGGCGACCGCTTTGGCGCCCGTCTGGCCGCCGCCTCGCTGGGATTCATCACCGTGTTCGTGGGCGTGGGCCAGATCATCGGCCCATACGTGGGAGGAGCCCTGGAGGACAACTTCTCGTCCCTGGCGCCCTCCTACCTCCTGTCCGCCTTCGTCTTCGTCCTCGCGGCGGTCGCGGCGCTCCTGCTCCGCGACTCGCGGCCAGCCATGCGTCCCGGTCATACTTCCCGCCAATCATGAAATCTCGGCGCGAATGACTCCTGCCGCTTTTGCCTGCATTACTATGCTAAGAGGCATCTCAGCCGCCAAGTTGCCCGGCGTATAGTAGAAGCTTGTCCATGAGACGGAGGAGGCGAACCGAATGGCAGCAGACAAAATACACGCCGCCCACGGCGAAGGCGACCGGAGCAGACAAGACGGTCCACAAGGCGCTGGGGCTGAGCGGCGGCATCTTCGGCGCCTCCCCGTGCGCCGTGGACGTGAAGGACGGCAAGATCATCCGCATCAGGCCGCTCCACTGGGACTCGGCGTACGACCCCGAGACCTTCAACCCCTGGAAGATCGAGAAGAACGGCAAGACCCTCGAACCGCTCTTCAAGTCGGTGCCGGCTCCCTGGAGCCTGGCCTACAAGAAACGGGCCTACTCCCCCAACCGGGTCAAGTACCCCCTGAAGCGGGTGGACTGGGACCCGAACGGCGAGCGGAACCCCCAGAACCGGGGCAAGAGCAAGTACGTGCGCATCTCCTGGGACGAAGCGACCGACATCCTCGCCGCGAGATCAAGCGGATCCACGAGAGAGTACGGGCCGCTGGCCATCCTCGTGCAGGGCGACGGCCACGGCGAATGCAAGATGGTGCACGCCCCCCACGGCTGCTCCACCCTGCTCTTCGACAAGATGGGCGGCTTCACGCAGCAGGTCCGGAACCCCGACAGCTGGGAAGGCTGGTACTGGGGCTCCAAGCACGTGTGGGGCAAGGGCTACATCGGGATGATGGCGCCCGCCGACAACATCGTCAAAGACATCACCGAGAACAGCGACATGGTCGTCGTGTGGGGCGGCGACCCGGAGACCACCACCTGGGGCTTCCGCGGGCCAGTTCGCCAGCCGCCTGCTGTACTTCTGGAACGAGATCGGCATCAAGCAGGTCTACATCAACCCCGACCTCAACTACGCGGCCGCCATCCACGCCGACAAGTGGATCCCGGTGCTGCCGAACACCGACGCGGCCCTGCAGTTGGCCATCATGTACGTGTGGATCACCGAAGGCACGTACGACAAGGAATACGTCGAGACCCACACGGTCGGCTTCGACAAGATGAAGGCCTACGTGCTCGGCGAAGAGGACGGCGTTCCCAAGACTCCCACGTGGGCGTCGCCCAAGTGCGGCGTCCCGGTCTGGACCATCAAAGCTCTGGCTCGTGACTGGGCCAAGAAGATCGTCACCATCGGCCACTACTTCGGCGGCGGCATGGCCCGCGGCCCGTACTCGCACGAGCCGGCCCGGCTGGAGTGCGTCCTTCTGGGCATGCAGGGACTCGGCAAACCGGGTGTCCATCAGGCGCAGATCGCCTACACGGGCATGCCCAAGAACATCATCACCGGCGGCGCCGACCACATGGGCCCCTTCGGAAACCTCATGAGCTCAGCCCTACGGCGAGCGCCTGCTCAAGCCGCACCGCGGCACGCCCACCGCCTGGGGCAAGCAGATGATCCCCAAGACGCTGATCGAAGCAGGCCATCAAGAACGGCAAGGTCGAGTTCTGGGGCACCGGCGGTCACGAGGAGCCGACCTCCGACCAGTACAAGAAGTATGTGTACCCCATCGCTAAGGAAGACGGCGGCACCGAGATCCACATGATGTGGACCGACACTCCCTGCCGGGTCACCTGCTGGAACTGCGGCAACGACGTCATGGACGCCGTGCGGAATCCCAAGATCGAGTGCGTCGTCGCTCAGCACCCGTGGCTGGAGAACGACACGCTCTCCGCCGACATCATCCTGCCGACCACCACCACCCTCGAGGTCGACGACATCTCTCCGTGCATCCGTGAGGGCGACAGCTTCCAGAGCGTCGTCCTGATGAACCAGGCGATCGCCCATGTCGGTGAATCGAAGAGCGACTACGAAGCGATCTGCGCGGTGGCCGAGAAGCTCGGCATGCTCGACGAGGTCACCGACGGCTTCTCCGAGGAAGAGCTCATCAGGGGCACCTACGAGGGCATGAAGTTCGACACGATCATCCCCTGGGAGGAGTTCAAGGAGAAGCAGTACTGCGTGCTCCCGGTGGCTCCCGACTGGGAGAAGTGGCCCGCCGGTCTCTACGACTTCTGGAAGGACCCGGTAGCCAACCCCATCCCCACTCCCACCGGCAAGCTGGAGTTCTGGTCCGAGAGCCTGGAGAAAGCCTTCCCCACCGACGAGGAACGTCCTCGCCATCCCCAAGTGGATCGAGAAGGGCATCACCCACGACGAGCGGATCCACAGCAAGAGGGCCCTCGCCTACCCGCTCCTGGTCATGTCCAACCACGGCCGGTGGAGGACCCACGCGCAGTGCGACGACATCCCCTGGACCCGGGAAGCGCTCACCTGCAAGGTGAAGGGCTTTGACGGCTACATGTACGAGCCCTGCTGGATGCACCCGAGCGAGGCCGAGGCGAGAGGCATCAAGGACGGCGACATCGTCAAGGTCTACAACGAGCGCGGCGGCGTGCTCTGCGGCGCCCTGGTGTGGGAACGCATCATGCCCGGCGTGCTCTCCATCGACCACGGAGCCCGCGCCGACTTCATCATCCCGCTTCAGCCTCTGATCGGGGTGGCGCCATCAACGTGATCGCGCCCGAAGGACTGACGTCCAAACATGCCGCCGGCCAGGCCACGAGCGGCTATCTGGCCGAAGTAGAGAAGGTCACATGGGACAGATGGAACAGTGGAAGAGGGAGTATCCCGAGGCCTTCGCGCGCGAGTACGATCCCGCCTCCGGCCTTCGCTTCAACGGCTGGGTCAAGGAGGGGAGGTAACCATGGCCAAGAAAGTCTTCGTCATCGACGTGGCCAAGTGCAACGGCTGCCATAACTGCCAGATCGTCTGCAAAGACGAGCACGTGGGCAACGACTGGAGCCCCATCGCCAAACCGCAGCCCGACATCGGCCAGTTCTGGCTCGACCTCACCGAGCGGGTGCGGGGCACGGTGCCCAAGGTGAAGGTGGCCTATCGCCCGCATCTTTGCATGCACTGCGACAACGCGCCCTGCATCGCGTCCTGCCCCATCGAGGGCGCGCTCTACCAGCGCGAAGACGGCATGGTCATCATCGACGCGGTCAAGTGCACCGGGCTGCACGCAACTGCGTGGACGCCTGCCCCTACGACGCCATCTTCTTCAACGAGGACCTCAACCTGGCCCAGAAGTGCACCGGGTGCGCCCACCTCCTAGACGACGGCTGGGCCGAGCCCCGCTGCGCCGATGCCTGCCCCACCCTGGCCATCCGGCATCATGGACGAGGACGAGGCCCAGGAGCTCATCGCCACAGGGCCAGGTGTGGAAGCCGGAGCTCAAAGACGCAGGTGAAGCCCCGGGTCTACTACCTCAACCTGCCCAAGAAGTTCATCGCCGGCACTCTCTACGAGCCGGTGGAAGAAGAGGTGGTCATCGGAGCCACGGCCACCTTGAAGGGGGCCGACGGCCGCACCTACACCACCGAGACCGACAGCTACGGCGACTTCTGGTTCGAAGGGATCGACGACGGCGTGTACGACCTGGAGCTGAAGCAAGGCGCCAAGGTCAAGGCCTTCACCGGTCTCGACACCAGCGAGCTCGACATCAACCTTGGAGACATCCCGCTGACGTAGCGGCGCTTGCCTTCAGCGTTGGAGGTTTCGCCAGTTTGACTGAGGCATTCAGCCGGCCACGCTCTTGCCACAAGAGCGTGGCCGGCCGCGTTTCGAGTGTTCCTCCCAGTGCAGAACTCGGACTATGATGTAGCCAGTCTCCCGACCGACTCTAGAAAGGTGGGGCAATGGCCGACAAGGAAGGCACCGGCAAGGGTGTGCAGAAGACCGTCCTGAAGTCGCTCGGCCTCAGCGGAGGCATCTACGGCGCCGTCCCTTGCGCCGTGGACGTGAAGGACGGAAAGGTCATCCGCATCAGGCCGCTCCACTGGGACTCCAAGTACGACCCCGATACGTTCAACCCCTGGAAGATCACGAAGAACGGCAAGACCCTGGAACCGCTGCTCAAGGCGGCGCCTGCCCCCTGGAGCCTGGCCTACAAGAAACGCACGTACTCGCCCAACCGCGTCAAGTACCCGCTCAAGCGGGTGGACTGGGACCCGAACGGCGAGAGGAATACCCAGAACCGGGGCAAGAGCAAGTACGTGCGCATCTCCTGGGACGAGGCGACCGACCTGATCGCCGGCTGAGATCAGGCGGATCCACAAGGAGTACGGTCCGCTGGCCATCCTCGTCCAGGGCGACGGGCACGGGGAGTGCAAGTTCATCCACGCGCCCCACGGCTGCTCCACGCTGCTCCTCGACAAGATGGGCGGCTTCACGCAGCAGGTGCGCAACCCCGACAGCTGGGAAGGCTGGTACTGGGGGGCCAGGCACGTGTGGGGCAAGGGCCTGGTCGGCATGATGAACCCGGCCGACAACATCGTGAACGACATCGTCCAGAACAGCGACATGGTGGTCGTCTGGGGAGGCGATCCGGAGACCACGCCGTGGGGCTTCCGGGGCCAGTTCGCCAGCCGGCTACTCTTCTTCTGGACCGAGATCGGCCTCAAGCAGGTCTACATCTGCCCGGACGTCAACTACGCGGTCGCCATCCACGCCGACAAGTGGATCCCCATACTCCCCAACACCGACGCCGCCCTTCAGTTGGCGGTCATGTACATGTGGATCACAGAGGGCACGTACGACAAGGAGTACGTCGAGACCCACACGGTCGGCTTCGACAAGATCAAGGCCTACGTCCTCGGGCGAAGAAGACGGCGTGCCGAAGACGCCGAGGTGGGCGTCGGAGAAGTGCGGCGTGCCGGTCTGGACCATCAAGGCGCTGGCTCGTGACTGGGCCAAGAAGATCGTCACCATCGGCCACTACTTCGCCGGCGGCATGGCCCGCGGCCCCTACTCGCACGAGCCGGCCCGGCTGGAGGTCGTCCTCCTGGGCATGCAGGGGCTCGGCAGACCGGGCGTCCACCAGGCGCAGATCGCCTATCTGGGCATGCCCCGGAACGTCCTCGGCGCCGGCAGGCAGTACATGGACATGTTCAACAACCTGGCCGACTCGCCCGCCGGCGACCGGCTGCTGAAGCCGCACAGGGGCACGCCCCAGGCCTGGGGCAAACAGCTCATACCCAAGACCCTGATCGAGGAGGCCATACACCGGCCGCCCGTCGACTTCTGGGGCACCGGCGGCCACGAGGAGCCGACCTCCGACCAGTACAAGAAGTACACCTACCCCATCCCGGCTGAAGAGGGCGGGACGGAGTTCCACATGATGTGGACCGACACTCCTTGCCGCGTCACCTGCTGGAACTGCGGCAACGACGTCGTCGAAGCCATGCGGAGCCCCAAGATCGAATTCATAGTCGCCCAGCATCCCTGGCTGGAGAACGACTGCCTCTACTCCGACATCATCCTGCCGACCAACACCACCCTCGAGGTCGACGACATCATGCTCTGCCTGCGCGACGGGGACAGCTTCCAGAGCGTGCTGCGGATGCGGCCGGCCATCGAGCCGGTGGGCGAATCCAAGAGCGACTACGAGGCCGTGTGCGCGGTGGCCGAGAAGCTCGGCATGCTCGACGAGGTCACCGACGGCTTCACCGAGGCCGAGCTGATCAAAGCCGTCTTTGACGGGATGGGCTTTGACAAGATAGTCAGCTGGGAAGAGTTCCAGGAGAAGGACTACTTCGTGGTTCCGTACGAAAAGGACTGGCAGAAGCATACGGCCGGCTGGTACGACTTCTACAAAGACCCGGAGGCCAATCCCATCCCCACTCCCACCGGCAAGCTCGAGTTCTACTCGGAGAGCCTGGAGAAGGCCTTCCCCACCGACACGGAGCGGCCGCCTATCCCCAAGTGGATCGAGAAGGGCATCACCCACGACGAGCGCATCTCCAGCAAGCGGGCGAAGGCGTATCCGCTGCTGGTCATGTCCAACCATGGCCGCTGGCGGGTGCACGCGCAGTGCGACGACATCCCCTGGACCAAGGAGGCCGTCACGGGCAAGGTGAAGGGGTTCGACGGCTATCAGTACGAGCCGTGCTGGATCAACCCGCAGGACGCCGAGGCTCGAGGCATCAAGAACGGCGACGTCGTCCGCGTTTTCAACGAGAGAGGCGGAGTGCTCTGCGGCGCCCTGGTATGGGAGCGGATCATGCCGGGCGCCATCTCCATCGACCACGGAGCCCGCGCCGACTTCATCATCCCCTGTGAGCTCGACCGGGGAGGGGCGATCAACGCCATCGCTCCCGAGGGGCTGACCTCCAAGCACGCCGCCGGCCAGGCCACGAGCGGCTTCCTGGCCGAAGTCGAGCGGGTCACCATGGCGCAATGGGAGCGGTGGAGGACCGACTATCCCGAGGCCTTTGCGCGCGAGTACGACCCCGGGTCGGGGTTGCGCTTCAACGCGTGGGTCGAGGAGGGGAGGTAACCATGGCCAAGAAGGTCTTCGTCATCGACGTCGCCAAGTGCAACGGCTGCCATAACTGCCAGATCGTCTGCAAAGACGAGCACGTGGGCAACGACTGGAGCCCCATCGCCAAACCGCAGCCCGACACCGGGCAGTTCTGGCTCGAACTCACCGAGCGGGTGCGGGGCACGGTGCCCAAGGTGAAGGTGGCCTATCGCCCGCATCTTTGCATGCACTGCGACAACGCTCCCTGCATCGCGTCCTGCCCCGTCGAGGGCGCGCTCTACCAGCGCGAAGACGGCATGGTCATCATCGACCCGGTCAAGTGCACCGGGCTGCACGAACTGTGCGTGGACGCCTGCCCCTACGACGCCATCTTCTTCAACGAGGACCTCAACCTGGCGCAGAAGTGCACCGGGTGCGCCCACCTCTTGGACGACGGCTGGGCCGAGCCCCGCTGCGCCGATGCCTGCCCCACCCTGGCCATCCGCATGATGGACGAGGATGAGGCCCAGGAGCTCATCGCCCGGGCCAGGTGTGGAAGCCGGAACTCAAAGACCAGGTGAAGCCCCGGGTCTACTACCTCAACCTGCCCAAGAAGTTCATCGCCGGCACTCTCTACGAGCCGGTGGAAGAAGAGGTGGTCATCGGAGCCACGGCCACCTTGAAGGGGGCCGACGGCCGCACCTACACCACCGAGACCGACAGCTACGGCGACTTCTGGTTCGAAGGGATCGACGACGGCGTGTACGAGCTCAAGATAGAGAGCGAAGGAAGGGTTAAACTCTTCTCCACTCTGGATACGACCACCCAAGACATCAACCTGGGAGACATCCCCTTACCCTAGAGCGCTGTTTGAGGAGGCAGTTAATGGCAGAACCCCGCTACGAGCACCTGTTCTCCCCGATCAACATCGGCAAGGTGCAGCTCAAGAACCGGATCGCGAAGACCGCGGCCCAGACCTACCTGTTCGATTCGGGCGACCGCCGCTTTGGGCCGCTCGCGAAAGCGTTCTACGGAAACGTGGCGAAGGGCGGGGTGGGCCTGATCATCGTCGAGACGCCGGCCATGGAGTGGCCGCTGGCCGACGAGGGGGATCGCCGCCTCCGGGTCGACAACGACAAATACCTCAAAGACATCGAGGATCTCGCCAAGGAGATCCACAAGGGGGGCATCCCCTGCTTCATGCAGTTCTACCATCGCGGCCCCTGGGGTGGCATATACGCCAACATCGCCAAGCGGGTGGCCGCGTCGCCGGTCACCTTTCCCTCCATATTCGACGTGCACGAAGACGAGCCCCCGGCGTCGCTGACCATCGAGGAGATCGAGGAGTTGGTGGAGCGGTACGCCGCCTCGGCCGGTCGCCTGGCCGACTGTGGCTTTGACGGCGTCGAGATCCACGCGGGCGCCGATCATCTGCTCGACACCTTCCTGTCCCGTTTCTGGAACCGGCGTGACGACATGTACGGGGCTCAGAACTGGGAGAACCGCACCCGCTTCCTCCTGCAGATCATCGAAGCGGTCAGAAAGCGCGTGGGACCGGATTTCGCCATCCAGGCGTTCCTGAACGGTATCGAGTTCGGGGTGGGCGACCTGGGCCTCAGCCTCGAAGAGAACAAGAAGCTGGCCCAGATCTGCGAGCAGGCTGGGGTCGATTCCCTGCACATCCGCTCTCACTGGGTGGGCATGCACCAGGGCTCGTACCTCAGCGACACCCTTTTCTATCCCGAACCGCACATCCCGTTGAGCGAGTTCCCTAAAGAGATGGACTGGACCCACTACGGGGCCCGCTGCAACCTGCCTCTGGCGACCGCCATCAAGCAGGTAGTGTCGATCCCCGTCCTATCGGTATGCGGATTCGACGTCCCGACGGGCGACGAAGCCATCCGCGAGGGGAAATGCGACATCGTGGGCATGAACCGGCGCATCTTCGCCGATGCCGAGTATCCCAACAAGATGCGCACCGGCCGAGCCCTCGAGGTCCAGCCCTGCACCAAGTGCGGGCACTGCAGCAGCACGTACAACGTCCCCAGGCATTGCCGTATCAACGCCTGCTTCGGCACCGAGTCGTACGACCTGACCCCGCTCGCGATCAAGAAGAAGGTCCTGGTGATCGGCGGCGGTCCGGCCGGTATGCAGGCTGCCCGGGTAGCGGCCATGCGCGGGCACGACGTCAGCCTGTGGGAGAAAGGCAAGTACCTCGGCGGATCGATGTCGCTCGCGGCGATGGTCAAAGGCTTCAAGGTCGAGGACGTGCGCGAGGTCATCTGGTTCCTGCGGAGGCAGGTCAAGAAGTACGGCGTCGATGTCCAGTTGGGCAAGGAGATCGACGCCGACGCCATCGAAGCGGCCGAGCCCGACGTGGTGATCATAGCCGCGGGAGGCAAGCCGACCCTGCCCGATGTGCCGGGTGTCTACGGCAAGAACGTGGTGAGGAGCAGCGACCTCTACGGCACTCTCCAGTTCTACCTGCGGTTGTTGGGACCCAAGACGCTGCGGGACCTCACCAGCGTGTGGATGCCGGTGGGCAAGAAAGCCGTCATCATCGGCGGCGCCATCCAGGGCTGCCAGTTGGGCGAGTTCCTGACCAAGCGGGGCCGCAAGGTGACCATAGTCGACACCGACGAAGAACTGGGCAAGAGCATGTATCCCGAACGGAAGACACGGCTCTTCTACTGGTTCGACAAGAAGGGCGTGGAGAGGTTGGCCGGGGTGCAACTCGTCGAGATCACCGACAAGGGCCTGACGCTCACCACCAAAGAGGGCGAGCTGCGGACCATCGAGGCGGACAGCGTGATATGCGCGCTGCCGTTCACCGGCAACCACGATTTGGAGGACGCCCTGCAGGGTAAGGTCCCCGAGGTCTACTCCATCGGCGACTGCGACGAGCCGGGCCTTATTCCGGACGCCACCTCGGCCGGGTGGAAGATAGGCAACGCGATCTAGAGGAACGCGATCTGAGGGAGCACTCATGGACGAGCTCGTGAAGCTGGTGGCCGGAAAAGTCGGCATTTCGTCGGAACAAGCCGAGAAGGCAGTGACCACCGTGCTCGGCTTTCTCAAGGAGAGACTGCCCGAGCCCATCGCCGGTCAGCTCGACAAAGTGGTGGCGGGTGGCTCCGGCGGCGCGGGTGGCGTCGACCTCGGTGCCGTGGAGGGAGCCGTTGGGGGCCTCTTCGGCAAGCAGTAACGCCCGGCCGGTCCCTCGGCCCGCGTCGCGGCCGGCCGAGGGCGTGTTTTGCGGTCCCCAGGGTCGTCGCACCGCGGGGTTTGGGCTATCCTGAAGCCTGTCGAAGCTTGTTGACGCCCGTTGTCGCTCGAAGTCTGGAGTCTATCCTCCTTGACAAATAGGACCCTGGTTAAGAAAGGCCGTCGCCGTCGCCGGCGAACGATCATCCTCGCGGCAGTCGGCGCCGTCGTCATCCTCATACTGTTGGCGCTGCTGATCGACTCCACGCTGTATCGCGGCAAAGTCCATGCGGGGGTCACGGTATCCGGCGTCCAACTCGGCGGTCTGACCCCAGAGGAGGCGAAGGCCGCGCTCGATCTGCGTGTGGAGGAAGCCCAGAAGAACCGGATAACGCTGACGAGCGGGGACAAGAAGTGGACGGTCGCCCCCGAGGACGTCGGAACCAAGGTCGACACCGCGGCGACGGTGCGCACGGCCATGGACGCGTCGCGAAAGAGCAACTTCATAGTCGACCGGTTCCGCGGGTTCGCGATGTATTTCAAGGACAAGCAGATACCTCTGGAAGGCACGATAGACAGCGCCAAGGTCGACCAGATCGCCGCCGATGTGGCCCGATCCGTGGACCTCCCTCCCATCAACGCAGGCCTGGTGTTCGACGGGCCCAAGATCAAGATCGTCAAGGGCCAAAAGGGACGCGTCGTCGACCGGGAGGCGCTCGCTTCCCAGCTCAAGGCCGTGCTGCTCACCCTCCATGCGACCGAGCTCCCCGTACCGATGGCGGTCAAAGACCCCACCGTACAGGCCGATGACTACGACCAAGCGCTCAAGCAGGCGATGACGATGACAGGCTCGCCGATACAACTCACCAACGGCGACCGCTCCTGGACTCTCGATACCGAAGAGATCATCGCGTACATGGACTTCGCCTCCAAGACCCAGGACGGCGTCTCGATCCTGGTGCCCTACCTGTCGGCCACGAAGATGGCGCCCTTCCTCAACGACCTGGCGACCGCGGTGGCAGCTCCTCGGCCTCGTGTCGGTGGTGCTCTGGCTTCCGCTGACCCTGACGCTGGGCCTCTCGGGTCCGATGTTGTTGGTCGGTGTCGGCGTTCTCTGGGGCGTCTCGTTCCTGTACCCCGACGTCATGCTGAACCGCAAGATCGAGGATCGTCAGAAGGAGATCTCCCGCAAGCTGCCCGACATCGCTCGACCTCCCTCGTCATCTCCGTCGAGGCCGGCCTCGGCTTCGAGCAGGCCCTCGACCGCACCACGCGCGCGGATGCCCGGCCCGCTCTCCGACGAGATTCCGCCGCATGCTGCACGAGACCCGCATCGGCGCGACCCGGGCCGACGCGCTCCGGGCGCATCGGCCGAGCGCACCGACGTGCCCGAGGACCTCCGCGGACCTTCATCCTCGCCATGCTGCAGGCCGACACCTTCGGTGTGTCCATCGCCCGGCATCCTGCGCTCCCAGGCCGACGAGATGCGGGCCCGGCGCCGCCTGCGCCGCGCAGGAGCAGGCGCAGAAGGCACCGGTCACGCATGCTCTTCCCCCTCGTGCTCTGCATCTTCCCGGCCACGCTCGTCGTGGTCGTGATGCCTCGGCCACGTCCAGGTGATCGACAAGCTCTGCGCCGACGCTGACAGACGATGACCGACGGCGCCCACCCGCGACGCCGCCCGGCCGGCGTCCGCGCCCGCGATCGCGGAACACGCACGCGTGCGTGCAGCACCGTCTTCAGGGCCTGGGGTCGGTGCTCCGCGCGATCAGCAGGCGTGCTCGCCATCGGCGATCCGGCCCACTGCAAGCTGAGCGACAACTCGTTCCTCTGGCACCTGCGCACCGGTGCGCCTACATCCTCGATCACGGCATCCCGCGCCAGCGACCCGTACTCGTACACCGCGCCCGGGACGCGAAGTGGGTCGCCCAGTCGTGGCTCGCCGAGCTCATCGTACGCGCGTCGCTCGTACCCGCACGCGGCGGACGGCGTCTGGTCATCCGGCTCTTCGGCGGCCCGCGTCGGCGCTCGTGCATCGGCATCCTGACGTACCGCGCTCGCGCTGCGCCTGGCTCCGCGACCGGATCAGGTGCGCGTGCGGCACGCTCACGCGCTCGCCGGCGCTGGCGCCGCTGTCTGACACCGTCTGGTCCGAGCGGCCGCTCCTGCTCGGCGATCGCGGCGCCTGCTCGCGCTCGCTCATGCGTCGTCGGAGGCTGCCCCGACAGCCTCGATCGGGCGCCACCCGCTCGTGGTCGTGCCCGCGCTCATGTGGCTGTGGGCCAACACCCATGGCACGTACCAGCTCGGGTTCGCCTACCTCGGTCTGCACCTGCTCGGGCGGTGGCTCGACGGCGCGCCCCCCGTGAATGGGGCGCGAACGCCGGGCCGCTCGACCGGCGCGGTGATCGCCTTCAACTGGTGTCGTCAACCCGTACGGCGTCGAGCTCGTGACCTTCCCGATCGCGTTGCCGTCCGCGGGGCGACATCCTCTCGCACATCGTCGAGTGGAAGTCGCCCGACTTCCGCGACATGTGGGGAATCGCGCGGGATCTGGATCGTCGTGTTCGCGGTGGCGCTCTCACGGGGCCGGCACCGGGTCACACGCCGTGATCTCGTCGTCGCGGTTCCGATGCTGCTGCTGGCGTTGTGGGCGGTCCGGCAATGTTGCGGCGGCGGCACCGCTCATCGGGCTGCCCGTCGTGGCCCGCGCTTTGCCGTGATGAAGAACAGCCCTCCTACGTGCAGATGCATGCTCATCACGCGCGCATCATGCTGCTGCTGTGTGCCCATGTGTGATGAGGCACCAGGCGATGATGGAGAAGACCTTCGACAACTCGCCCTTCCCCGTGAAGGCCCTCGAC
>CAVRJE010000010.1:0-33619 GCA_963721365.1 uncultured Actinomycetota bacterium | reverse complement strand
GCGCGTCAGTGACCAATCAGAGCATCGCCCTCGGGCCCGCGGCATCCCAGGTGGCCATCAAGCAACTGGGGACCAACGGCGGCGGCTTCTTCAACGCCAACTCCTCCCATCCTTTCGAGAACCCGACGCCGTTCTCGAATTTCGTGGAGCTGCTGGCGATCATGCTCATTCCCGCGGGACTTACCTACACCTTCGGCGTGATGGTCGGCAATACGAGGCAGGGATGGGCCATCTTTGGCGTCATGATGATCGTCCTTGTCGGCATGATCGTCGCCGCGTACGCGTTCGAGGCCAGGGGTGTGCCCCAAGAGGCGGCCGCGGGGGCCGATATCCACGCGGTCGCGTCCGGCCAGACCGCCCAGCCCGGCGGCAACATGGAGGGCAAGGAGACCCGCTTCGGCATAGGGGTATCGGCCACCTGGGCCGCCGCCACCGCCGCCACCTCCAGCGGCTCGGTGGACTCCATGCACGATTCGTACACTCCCCTTGGCGGCATGATCCCGCTGGTACTCATCGAGTTGGGGGAGGTCATCTTCGGAGGCGTCGGATCAGGTCTCTACGGGATCCTCGTCTTCGCCATCATCGCGGTATTCATCGCCGGCCTCATGGTGGGGCGAACGCCCGAATACCTGGGCAAGAAGATCGAGATGTACGAGATGAAGATGGCCGCGCTCATCATCCTCATCCCGGTGGTGGAGATCCTGTTCGGCACCGCCGTGGCGCTGTCTTCACAAGCGGGTACGTCCGCGATCCTCAATCCGGGGCCGCACGGGTTGAGCGAAGTGCTCTACGCGTTCTCGTCGGGCGCGGGCAACAATGGCAGCGCCTTCGCCGGCCTGGGCGCCAACACCAGCTTCTACAACATCGCCCTGGGTCTGGCCATGCTGATCGGTCGCTTCTGGATCATCCTCCCCACGCTGGCCATCGCCGGGTCACTGGCCAAGAAGAAGCTGATCCCAGAAAGCGCCGGCACGCTTCGGACGGACCGCCCCATCTTCGTAGGCCTGCTTATCGCCGTGATCATCGTCGTCGGTGCGCTCAGCTTCTTCCCGGCGCTCGCACTGGGACCGATCGTCGAACATCTCATGATGGTGCAGTGATGGACGAGACAACGCCCATACTGAGCGAAGCCGAGCACCTCCACCAGAGAGGGCCCAAGCGGCCGTCCTACGACCGCCGTATGATCGTCGAGGCCGTGGCGAACTCGTTCCGCAAGCTAGACCCGCGGGTGCAGGTACGCAATCCGGTGATGTTCGTGGTGTGGGTCGGCGCCTTCCTCACCTTGGTGCTGTTCTTCGAGTCTCTCGCCGGCATGGCGGAGGGCTCCAAGGGATTCACCCTGGCCATATCCCTACTTCTGTGGTTCACGGTCGTCTTCGCCAATTTTGCCGAGGCCCTGGCCGAAGGGCGGGGACGGGCGCAAGCCGAGACCTTGCGGAAAGCGCGCCAGGAGGTGCTGGCCCACAAGCTGTCGGCGCCTGAGCGCGGTGCCGGCGCGGAGAGCGTCGTTTCCGGCCTCCTCAGGCGGGGCGACATCGTGCTGGTGGAGGCCGGCGAGTTGATCCCTGCCGACGGCGAGGTCATCGTCGGCGCAGCTTCCGTAGACGAGAGCGCCATCACAGGCGAGAGCGCGCCGGTCATCCGCGAGAGCGGCGGCGACCGCAGCGCCGTGACCGGCGGCACCCGCGTGCTTTCCGACTGGCTGATCGTGCGGGTGACCACGGAGCCGGGTGAGACCTTCCTCGACCGGATGATCGCCATGGTCGAAGGGGCCAAGCGCCAGAAGACGCCCAACGAGATCGCACTCAACATCCTGCTGGCCAGCCTTACCATCATCTTCCTCGTCGTGGTGATCGCTCTTCGGCCGATGTCCAGCTTCAGTGTCGAGGTGGCGGGAAAGGGAACCGTGGTTTCCATAGCCGTGCTTGCCGCCCTGCTCGTCTGCCTGGCGCCGACCACCATCGGGGCCCTCCTGTCCGCCATAGGGATAGCCGGCATGAATCGGCTGAGCCAGGCGAACGTCGTGGCGATGTCGGGACGGGCTGTGGAAGCAGCCGGCGACGTGGACGTACTCCTTCTCGACAAGACCGGCACCATCACCCTGGGCAATCGGCAGGCGGCCGAATTCGTCCCCGCTCCGGGAGTGGACATGGCCGAGTTGGCGGACGCGGCTCAGCTTGCCTCTCTGGCCGATGAGACCCCCGAAGGACGAAGCATAGTGGTTCTGGCGAAGAACCAGTATGGCCTGAGAGGCCGAGAACTGAGCGAGTTGAACGCGACCTTCGTCCCCTTCACCGCGCAGACCCGCATGAGTGGGGCCGACCTCGACGGCCGCGAGATCCGCAAGGGAGCCGCCGACGCGGTGGAAGCATTTGTGGGCCAGCGGGGCGGCTCGGTCCCGCCGCCGGTCCAGGCCGCGGTGCAGAACGTGGCCAAGCAGGGAGGCACTCCCCTCGTAGTCGCGGACGGAAGCCGCGTGCTCGGCGTGATCTTCCTCAAAGACATCGTCAAGGGCGGCATCCGCGAACGCTTCCAGGACCTGAGACGGATGGGCATCCGAACGGTGATGATCACCGGCGACAACCCGGTCACGGCCGCTTCCATCGCCGCGGAGGCAGGCGTGGACGACTTCCTTGCCGAGGCCACGCCTGAAGCGAAGCTCAGCCTCATCCGCGACTACCAGACGCAGAGGGCATCTCGTCGCGATGACGGGCGATGGGACCAACGACGCGCCGGCCCTCGCGCAGGCCGACGTCGCCGTGGCCATGAACACCGGCACCCAGGCCGCCAAAGAGGCGGGCAACATGGTGGACCTCGACTCGAATCCCACCAAGCTGCTCGAGATAGTCCACATCGGCAAGCAGACCCTGATGACTCGGGGCTCGCTGACGACGTTCAGCATCGCGAACGACATCGCCAAGTACTTCGCCATCATCCCGGCCGCGTTCGCGGCCACCTATCCGCAACTGAACACGCTCAACATCATGCGGCTGCATTCGCCGACGAGCGCCATTCTCTCGGCAGTGATCTTCAACGCCATCATCATCGTGGCGCTCATCCCTCTGGCCCTTCGCGGCGTGAAGTACCGCCCACTGCCGGCGAGCCTCCTCCTGCGGAACAACCTGGCGATCTACGGGTTGGGCGGCCTCCTCGTGCCCTTTGTCGGGATCAAGATCCTCGACCTCGTCTTGACGGCTCTCCATGTTGGCTAGAGGCGAGAACGCGGAGGCCCGGGAGGGCGAGGTGGACCGGGAGCCGCGCTCCCGCGGAGGCCGGGTCGCGGCGTACGCCCGGCAATCATTGGTGCTGCTGGTCGCCCTCGCGGTGCTTGTGGGCGTCATCTATCCGCTCTTCATCACCGGCATCGGCCAAGCCTTCTTCCACCACAAGGCCGAGGGAAGTCTGATCGTCCAGAACGGGACGATCGCCGGCTCCGAGCTGATCGGACAACCCTTCACCGACCCCGGCTATTTCTGGTCCCGGCCGTCGGCCACCTCCCCCGTCGCCCTACAACGCGGGCGCCTCGACCGGCTCGAACCTCGGGCCCACCAACCCCGCTCTGCTCACAGCCATCGCCGACCGCATCGCGGCGCTCCGGGCCGCCGACCCGGGCAACGACGCTCCGGTGCCGATAGACCTCGTAACGGCGTCCGCCAGCGGGCTCGATCCCGCACATCAGTCCGGCGGCGGCAGAATACCAGGTGGCGAGGGTCGCCCGAGTCCGCGGGATACCCGTGGATATCGTGAGAACTCTCGTCGAGAAGTACACTAGCGGCCGTCAACTGGGTTTTCTGGGCGAACCGCGGGTGAATGTCCTCGAGTTGAATCGCGCGCTCGACGCGCTGTCGAAGTAACGCCCAAGGCAACCAGGGAGAGGGGTCATGGGGGAGCTCGAGCGTCCAGACCCGGATAGTCTTCTCAGGCAACTGCAAGAAGACGAGCGACGCTCGCGCCGGGGCACGCTCAAGATCTTCTTTGGCTACGTGGCGGGCGTCGGCAAGACGTACGCCATGCTCGAGGCTGCGCAGCGGCAGGCGGCCGCGGGTATCGACCTCGTTGTGGGATACGTCGAGACGCACGGCCGGCGGGAGACCGATGCCTTGCTTGAGGGCCTCGAAGCCCTCCCCGCTCTCTCGGTGGAGTACCGGGGGATAACGCTCCGCGAACTGGACCTGGACGCCGCCCTCGCCAGGCGCCCCAACATCATCCTCGTCGACGAGCTCGCCCACACGAATGCTCCGGGGCTTCGCCACCCCAAGCGCTGGGAAGACGTGGAGGAGTTGCTCGACGCCGGCATCAACGTCTACACGACCCTCAACGTGCAGCATCTGGAGAGCCTGAACGACATGATCCGGGAGACGACCGGGGTCCAGGTACGGGAGACGGTCCCCGATAGCATCTTCGACGAGGCGGATTCGGTGGAAGTAGTCGATCTGCCGCCCGGAGAGCTGCGAGAACGGGTCCGGCAAGGCAAGGTCTACGTGCCCGACAAGGCGGCGCAGGCCATGGAGAACTTCTTCCGAGGCCCCAATCTAGGCGCGCTTCGCGAGATCACCTTCCGCCGTACCGCGGATCGCACGCATGCACATATCGAGACCGCCCGACTGGCCTCCGGCACCCGCGAGCAGACCTGGAAGATATCCGACACCTTGCTCGTGTGCGTCGGCCCGAGCCCGACCTCGGCCAAGGTGATCCGGGTCTCCAGACGGATGGCGAGCTCCATCAGCGCGCGCTGGATCGCCGCGAGCGTCGAGACCACCCGGACCCGCAGCCTAAGCGACTCCCAGCGCGCGACCCTCATGGAGAACATGCGCCTTGCCGAGCAGCTCGGCGCTGAGACCGTCACCCTCATCGGGGACGACATCGCCGATGAGATCGTGAGCTACGCCCGGCTCCAGGGTGTCACCCGGATAGTCATTGGGAAATCCCGGCAGCCCCGATGGCGGGCGGTGGTAGCGCCCAACGTGGTCGACAGAGTGCTGCGCGAGAGCGGCGACATCGACATCTATGCGATCGAGGGGATGGGAGAAGGCGCCGCAGACCACGCCCCGGCCCAGCCGGCCTCGTAGGCGGTGGACACCCTACCTTGCTGCCCTGGGTCTTGTCGCCGCCGCCTCCGTGGTGGCCTTCCTGCTCCAGAAGGCCGGACTGTCCGAAGCCAACAAGGCGGTCGTCTTCATCCCCGCCGTCATCGGAGCCGCGATCTGGTGGGGCCTGGGGCCGGGCATCGTGGCGGCCGCTAGCCTCGGTGCTCGCCTTCGACTTCTTCTTCGTTCCGCCCTACTACACGTTCGCGGTGAGAGACCTGCAGTACTTCATCACCCTCCTCGTTCTCGCCGCCGTGGCCCTTCTCGTGGGAACGCTCGCCGCCCGGCTGCGCCGCCAGGTGCAGACTTCCCGCCAGAGGGAAGAGCGCCTCGAGATCCTCAACAGACTCAGCCGCACGCTGTCGGGGCTCTCTGGGTCTCACCAACTCGCGGTGGCGGCCCAGCAGGAGGTGGCGACGGTCTACGGGCGACCCGTGAGGATCTACCTGCCGCACGGTTCCATCCTGGAGCCGGTCGTCTCCACCACCGGGGAACCGGCCGCCTCGCCTCACCAGATGGCAGTGGCGACGTGGGCATACGAGCACCGGCAGATGGCGGGAAACGCCACCGAGACTCTGCCCGACGCTCCGGCGATCTATCTGCCCCTTTCGACCCCCCAGAGCACCGTGGGCGTCCTCGCGGTCGAACTCCCGACGACGCACTACCTCCTGTCGCCGGACACGCGCCGGTTGTTGGAGACCATCGCCGGGCAGATAGGAATCGCTAGTCGAGCGGGACCAACTGTCCGAGCAGCGGCGCTGGCCGCAGGCCTTCCTGCTCGAGGCGGTCGCGGGCGACCGTCCCGAAGCGGTGCGGGCGACCCGCCCGCGACCGCGCCTACCGGCAGCTGATCAGGGCAGCCGTCTCCAGCGAAGCTACCTAGTCGAGATACCGGACGACAGCTTCCAGCGCGCGTTTCCTCGGGCCGGTGGCAGTCCTCGCCGGATATCCCAAGGCCACTACCGCCATGAACTCTCCGTCGGGCTCGCCCAGGAACTCGCGCACCTCCCGCTTGATGAGAAACAGGATGCCCAGCCATACCGAGCCGATATCCAACGAGGTGGCGGCGAGCAGAAGGTTCTCCACCGCGGCCGCCGAGCTCTGGATCTCCATGGTGCGGAAGAAATCACTAGCCGCTTCCCTGTCGACCTGGAACAGGTCTGCCCCATGCCGTATCAGCTCGCCCGTGTTCGCCACCCCGACCACCACTGAGGCAGAGGCGATACTCCGGGCGGCCATGCGCAGAAGGGTGGACGAGGGCCGGGGGAAGTCACCGGCCCGCCGGCTGATCAACTCGGCAAGCTCCGCCTTCTTCGGCTCCTGCCGGAGTACGTAGAACCTCCACGCCTGCTGATTGTGGGCGGAGGGCGCCTGGTTGGCCGCCTTGAGAAGGGCCCGTGAGGTCCTCGTCACCGACCGGCCGGTCGCGTGAACAGCCGCACGCTGTGGCGCCGGTGGATGGATCTGATCGTCTCGTTGGCGGCAGCCTCGATCGACGGCGGCTGGGTCACTCGTAGTCTCCGGCCTGCAGCCCGATCGCGATGTTCAGGATGGGCCGATCCACCCGGTTGTAGACGAGCGGGCCGTGCGGTAGCCCGCCGGGCACGTAGATAGCGGTGGTCGAAGTCAACGTGTAGGTCTTGGCGTCGTCGCCTGCCCCCATCCCCCACTCCACCTCTCCGCCCAGGTCCCGCAGGTTCTTGGGATCGGAGCCTATCAGCAGCACGATCTCGGCGAAGGGGTGGGAGTGTAGCCCGGGCAATTCCCGAGGGACGGTCTTGTCCCAGACCCAGACGATGTCGAGCCAGGTGTTCGCTTCCTTGAGGAGGTCCTTGTCGAGGTACACCTCGTCGGGGAACGTGAACCCGGAGACATCCTTGAAGTCGTGGTGGGCCATCTCGGTGAGGAACTTGGGTTCCGTCACGATGTACGCGTCCCATTTGCTGTCTGCCATGGCTGCTCCTCTCCTACAGCAGGGTCACTACAGTCTGCACGTAGCTCTTCCAGTCGGATTCGCAGGACTTCTTGCCCTCGATCCAGACGGCCGTGTCGGGATACCGGGAGTACTCGGGAGGCAGCACCATGCCGCGGAGGAAGTCCGCGGTCTCGCCCGGATCCGACGTGGAGATCAGCGGGTAGCTGCCCTCCTCGTACCAGCAATCGCCGGTGAGGCTGTTGTCGGACGATTCCCCTTTGTCGGACTCCACGCGCAGGTGCCCCTCGAGCATACAGCGGATGCCCGAGCCGGGATGCGAATGCAGCCCCGTGCTCCCCCGGTTGTTGTAGATGCAATCGAGCCGGAAGAGCCACTTCGACGTGGGCACGAGCTCGAACATGCGGATGCGCCGCGACATGCGCAACCGCGACGCGATGCCGTCACCCCAGGCGATGTTGTTCGGTTCCTCCGTCCGGACCAGTTCCCAGCGCCACACCACGGCCCCGTCCGGGCCGGCCTCGACGGCAGGCGACGTCCTTGCAGTAGACGGCTTTGTCTTGCCCTACCGCCTCGCCGTTGATCGTCGCCGAGCCCTTCAGGACGTAGGCGATGCTGTGCTGGGCTTCGAGATCTTCCGCCGTCCGGCTGTCGGGAGCGTAGGAGTCGTGATAGAGCCTCAGAGTGTACAAACGGATCACCAGCCTCTCAGATGCTCAACGCCGCCTCGTACCCTTCTTCGATGGCTTCAAGCACCGTCCGGACCGCGGTCGCATCCCCCACTACGCTGAGGCTCCCCACCAGGCCCTCGAGCTCGCCGGCGAGACCGTTCACCGGCCGCATGCCGCCGGCCAACACCACGTTGTCGAACGGTCCGAGCTGGATAACGTCGCCATCGCGAGACACCTTGACACGACCATCCGCGTCGATCGCCATCACCTTGGAATCGGTATAGATGGAGACCTTCCGCTCCTCGAGCGATTCCATGAGAAACCGCTTCATGTCGCGCGGTTCCTCAGGTGCGAGGTCGGAGAGCATCTCGACGATCGTCGGCCTCTTGCCGTGATGCGCGAGGTGGTTCGCCGTTTCGCAGCCCACCATCCCTCCGCCGATGACGGCCACGCTCTCGCCCACCGACACCTTCCCTTCAAGCACTTCCGCGGCGTCCACCACGAAACTGTGGCCGGATCCCCAGATCCCCGTTGGCGACGGCTTGCTTCCGGTGGCCACGATGACTGCGTCGGGCTCTCTGTTCCTTCACTGCGGCGGCCGTCAGGGGCGTGCCGAGATGGACCTCCACCCCCAGCCGGTGCATCGTGTGCACCTGCCAGGCGAGGAAGGCGGCGATCTCGCCCTTTCATCGGCGGGATAGAAGCCAGGTAGTACTGGCCACCGAGGCGCCCGCTCTTCTCAAAGAGCGTCACCTCGTGGCCGCGCTCGGCCGCGACTATGGCCGCCTCCATGCCCGCGGGACCGCCTCCCGCTACGAACACCTTCTTCTTCACAGGTGCCGGTGTTATGGCCAACTCGTTCTCTCGTCCGGTCCTGGGGTTCACCACGCACTTCACCGGAAGCTGCGCCAGACACCCTGCCTACGCACCCCTGCATACAGCCGGTGCAGTAGATGATGTCCTCGAACCTGCCCTCTCTCGCTTTGTTGGGCAGCTCCGGATCGGCCAGCGAGCCCCGGCCCATGGCGACGCCGTCGGCTTTCCCGCTCGCCACGATCGCCTCGGCTATCAAGGGATCGTTGATCCGCCCCACCGTGAATACCGGCACGTCGACGACCTTCTTGACTTCCGCCGCGAAGTCCGCGATCCAGCCGTGCCCTATCGCCGGCGCCGGCACCTGCGTGTAGTGGCTGCCGTCGGTGCCCACCGTGAGGTCGAAGCTGTCGACCCCGGCCTGCTCCAACAGGCGGACGATCGCCTTGGTGTCCTCGATCGTCCTCCCGCCCGTCACCAACTCGTCGCCCGAGATACGGAACTGGATGACGAAATCGTCCCCGCACTTCTCCCGGACGTTGTGGACGATCTCGAGCGGGAACCGGGCCCGGTTCCAGAGACTGCCGCCGTACTTGTCGAAGCGCTTGTTGGAATACGAGGACATGAACTCCGAGACCAGATAGCCATGTCCCCCGTGGATCTCCACGCCGTCGAAACCGGCCTTCTTGGCCCGCAGAGCCGCGTCGCCGAACTGCTCTACGATCCGCTCCACTTCCTGGAGCGTCAGCTCCCGAGGCATCTCGAGGGTGGAGGGACAGGTGATGGCGGTCGGAGCGACGGTATCGGCGTTGATGATGGCTCTCTTGCTCTGCCTGCCCGAGTGATAGATCTGGGCGATGATGGCCGCCCCGTGGGCGTGCACCCGCTTGGTCAGTTCCGCCTGGCCGGCTATCTGCGAGTCGTCCCAGAGCCCGGCCAGATACTTGAAGCCCTTGCCGGCCGGGTCGATGGCGTAGTCCTCGGTCACGATAAGGCCCCAGCCGCCCTTGGCCCGCGCCTCGTGATACGCGAGGTAGGTGTCGGTCACCATCCCGTCCGCCGTGCAGTAGTTCATGACCATCGGCGACACCATGAACCGGTTCCGTATGGTCAGATCGCGGATCCGCAGGGGCGCGAACATGTGCGTCAGTTCGACCATGACTTCACTCCCTCGCTTAGAGATGGGCGACGACGTCCTCCGTCGTGGTGACAAGGCCGATGGCCGGCAGTATCGACTCGACGACCACCTTGTGGACCTGGCTGTTCCCGTCGGTGCTCGCGTCCGAGGGCACGATCAGATTGTAGAAGCGCTCCGCCAGGGCCCAGGCGGCGGTGCCGACAGACATCCCCGTGGCCACGCCCGTCAGGACTACCGTCTCCACCCCCTGGCTCTTGAGATACTCGTGGAGGCCCGTCCCCTCGAAGACGTTGAACGGCCAGTTGTAGAAGACCTTCTCCCCGGAGACGGGCGCCAACTCGTCGATGATCTCGACGTCCCAGGTGCCCATGTGGTTGACCTTGGCCTGCTCGGCCCCCGCCCAAAAACCACCGTAGGCGGCGAACTTGGTGTCGAGTGGCGTGTGGGCCACGCAGTAGACCACCGGAAGAGCCTTGCTCCGGAAGGCGAAGATGAGGCGCTCGATGTTCGTGACCACACCCTCCTCCCAGGCGGCCCGGCCGTGACCCATGGCCTCCAGGGGACTCGGGGTCTTGATGATCGCGTTCTGCATGTGGACGATGAGCAGCGCCGGCTTGCCGGCCAATGTCCAATCGCTCATGGTGCCCTGCCTCCTTGCGTCAGATGACGCTGTCCAGCAACTTCGCTGCCAGATGCCCGTCGTGTATGGCGTCGAATATCTTGCGCGGACGGACGCAGTCGCCCACTTCGGCACCCGGATGCCGGGATAGCTCTGGAGGCGCTACGATCAGCTCGCGGTTGGGTCTGAAGCCCGCCGCCAACACGACCGAATCTGCCGCGATGGCGGTCTCGCTTGCCCGATCTGTCGGCGACCGTGATACCGCCTTCCGTCACGCCGACGAGACGTTGGCCCGTGTTGATGGTCACGTTCAGAGGCGCGAAGCGCTCTTCGTAGACCTGGCGCTCGTCGAACGTGATATTGCACATGAACTCGTCCAGCATCTCGACGAATATCACCTCTTTGCCCTGCTCGGCAAGCACCAGCCCCACCTCGGTCCCCACGATGCCTCCCCCGATGACGGCCACCCGATCGCCGAGGGTCACTTCGCCGTGCAGCACCTGGGCGGCGCCGACCACCTTCGGGTCGGTGATCCCGGGCACATCCTCGAGACCGAGAGGCGTGGCGCCCGCGGCGACGATGACAGCATCATAGGCGCCGCCGGTCAGGTCGGCCAGCGTGGCCTCCTTCGCCGCTACCCGGATGCCCAGCTTCTTCACCTGGGTCTTCAGATAGTTCACGAGCGGCTCCAGGTCGGGCGCCTTGAAATCGGGTATCGAGGCCTCGAGTAGAGCGCCACCCAGTTCCCGCTTCTCGTACAAGGTCACCTGGTGCCCCTTGAGCTCGCAGACCCGGGCCGCTTCCATTCCTGCCGGCCCGCCGCCGACGACCGCTACCCTCATCGGGTGCCGCGCCTGTGTGATCTTGAACTCCTCTTCGCGGCAGAGGGCCACGTTGACGGTGCAGGAGACGGTGTTGGCGATGTGGTCTCCGCGCGCGAGACAGCCGTCGTTGCAGCGTATGCACGGGCGGATATCCTCGGGCCTGCCCTCCTTCGCCTTTCGCGGCCACTGCGGGTCGGCCCAGAGCGGCCTGCCCAGACCGATGAAGTCACCCTTGCCTTCGACCAGGATGCTTTCGGCGAGGCCCGGCAGGTTGATGGAGCCGGACGCGACGACCGGGATCGAGACCACCTTTTTCACCGCTTCGGCCGCCCAGACGTTGTGGGCCAGCGACATCCCCATGGGACTGACCTCGTGGATGGTGGTGTGGTGGTTCCCGCCGGACATGTGGATGGCGGCCACTCCCCTGGCTTCCAGGCGCTTGGAGAGCTCGACGGTCTCCTCGATGGTGTGCCCATCCGGCTCGTAATCGGTGCCGCTGAGACGCACGCAGATCGGGTACTCCGGATCGACCTGAGCTTTGATCTCCTTGATGATCTCGAGCAGGAAGCGCATCCGGTTCTCGAGCGGGCCCCCGTACCAGTCGGTACGCTTGTTGGTGTAGGGCGAGAAGAAGTTGGAAATGAGATAGCCGTGGCAGGCGTGGATCTCCACCATGTCGAAGCCGGCGGTCTGGGCCCGCCTGGCCGCCTGGCCGAAGGCTTTGACGATCTCCTTGATCTCGTCCAAGGTGAGCGGGACCGGGATGGGGCACCCGGCCGCCGTGATCTCCGGCCACGGCACGTCGGAAGCGGCTTTGGGTTGCTGGAGCGTGAAGCGCTGCCTGCCGGCGTGGGAGATCTGGATGCCGGCCTTAGCCCCGTTCGCCTTGATCGTGTCGGCCAACAGCGACAGCCCGGGAATGTGCTCCATCCGCGCGATGCCGAGTTGGCAAGGCGATGCCTGACTGGCGTCGTTGTCCACCCAGGCGTACTCCACGATCACCATAGCCGCCCCGCCCTGGGCGACGTCCTTGTAGTAGCGGAGCATCCGGTCGGTTATCGAACCGTCCGGATTGGCGAGGCCCGTGTGCTGCGGGGCCTTAAGGATGCGGTTCTTTAGGCTGACGTTCCCGATCCGGCCCGGCTGGAACAAGCGCGGAAAACTCGTTTCCATTCAGAAATCCCTTCTCTGACGCACAAGCAGTCGCTCTGGCATCGATCGTTCCGTGGTTGGTCGATGATGCCAGCTAGTCGGCTCTAGATTCCATACTGTTCGCGTATGCGCGGCGACTTCCTGGACCATGCCGGCACGAAGGGGGGCCGCGGCGCGGCGCGCCGCGGCCCCGGAGGGTACTTCCTTATCCGGCCCAGGTCATCGGCTTCATCTTGTCCTGCACCGTGACGACCGGCGAGGTCACGTTGCTGACGATAACCAGGTCGAACTGGTACTTGCCGCCGTTCGAGAGCTTCCACTGGCCGCCGTAGGTCGGCGTGGTGACACAGTTGAGCGTGGGATGCGAGGTTCCCCACTGCACCGGTGTGGTGAAGTCGATGGGACCGGCGAGCGAGTCGGCCATCTTGGTTTCCTGCACCCGCGTGATGAACTCCGCTTTGTCGTCCAGGTTCGTCTGGCGCTTGAAGGCGTCGACGGCCCATTCGAACACAGCGTAGTGCATGATGGTCTGCTGCCACTGCATGCTCTTGGTCTTCTCGAAGTCGTCACACATCTGCTGACAGGTCTCCCCGGTGAGAGACGACTTGAACGGGTAGGTCGGGTGGAACCACCCCACCGTGCACTGACCGTCGGCGAGTGGGCCGATGGCTTCCATCGTGGTCGGGAACAGGGTGGGCTTGATGCCCTCCATGATGATGGGCTTGAAGCCTTGCTGCGCGCACTGCTTGGTCAGGGTAGTCCAGTCCGGGTCGATCTGTACGCCCTGCAGGATCTCGCAGCCCTCTTTCTTGAACAGGCTGATCTGCTGAGTGAAGTCCTCACTCGGCTCGTTATAAAGGCCGGAGTCGATGTATGTGTAGCTCTTGTCGGGCCACCCGGTGCCTTCGCCCCCGTACATCATGCGGTAGGCGTTCCCCGGCGCGTTGTTCGGCCAGATCGCCCCGATCTTCTTGTTGGAGGGGACCTGATTGAACATGTCGACCTCGACCGCTGCCTCCTCGGTGAGGCCCCAGAAGAGGTTGTAGGTCCAGGTGAAGGGCTTGTCCGGAGCGCCGCCCCGCTGGAACACATAGACTTCCACGGGCACGTCGATGGATAGACAAGGCATGCTGCTGGCCTCGCACGTATCGGCCACCGGGTTGACCGTGTCTCCGGTCGCCGCGCACATAACTAGGTCGACCTTGGAGTTGTTGATCAGGTCACCGGTGACCTGAGAAGCCCGGTTGGTGTCGGACTGGCTATCCACCACCTGGATCTCAAAGGGATGGTTCTTGCCGTCCCCCAGCACCAGGCCGTCGGCGACCGCCGCTTTCCATTTGGCCGCGCAGTAGTCGCCGGCCAGCCCGAACCCGGCGAGCACCCCAGTCAGCGGGTCGACGAAGCCGACCTTGACCGGACGGCCCGTTTCGACACCCGCGGTGGTGGTGGTGCTCGCAGCCGCGGTGGTGGTGGTCGCCGGGGCTGCCGAGGTAGTGGTCGCAGCGGCCGCGGTGGTGGTCGTCGTCTCTTCGCCGCCGCAAGCGGCTACCAGCCCGCCCAGGCCTGCGCCCACACCGATCGTCGCCCCGGCGATGCCGGCGATCTTCAGAAACTCACGCCGGCTCACACTCTTGCTCTCGTCGATCATCGAAACCCCCTCATTCTGGAAAAGAATCTGCTTTGAACTGTTGACGCCCTCTGCGCCCTGCTCCTTTCTCGCGGCAGGAATGTGGTGGAGGAACCCGTCTTCGCTTGTTGTGACCAGCCCGCTTTGGACTAGGTTCATTTTTTGACTCTACTGGTGCTAAAATATGAATCAACCCTAGCACCAGAAGCTCGGACCTGTCAACATTCGGTGTGCCTCGAACTCGGATGGCCAGCTTGCCTAGTAGCGACTCTGATACTCCCGTGGAGATCCCCCGCAGCGCCCCCACGCGCACCCTGGAGAAGGGGCTGTTCCTGCTAGGGCTCTTCGATGTCGACAACCCTGAGTGGAGCCTCAAGGAATTGCGGGAACGGGCCGGACTGCCCAAAGCCACCACCCGGCGGCTGGACACCGATCGTCGCGCCCGCGATCCCCGCGATCTTCAGAACTCACGCCGGCTCACACTCTTCTTCTCGTCGATCATCGAAACCCCCTCATTCTGAAACGACTCTGCTTTGACCGGTTCCGTGCTCTGCGCCCTGCTCCTTTCTCGCGGCGTGAATATAGGTGGACGAACCCGTCTTCGCTTGTTGTGACCAGCTAGATCTGGAAAGGTTCATTTTTTGACTCTACTAGTGCTAGAATATGAATCAACCCTAGCACCAGAAGCTCGGGCCTGTCAACATTTGGTTTGCCACGACTCTCTTGGCCATGCTCGATCGAAGGAGACGATTCAATCTGAGATCCCCGCAGCGCCCCCACGCGTACCCTGGAGAAGGGGCTGTTTCTGCTGGCTCTTCGACGTCGACCCTGGTGAACCTCAGGAATGCGAGAGCCCCCACACACCTGATGAAGACGCTGGAAGCGGCGAATTGGGTCGCCTACGACCGGGAATTCGGGAAATACCATCTTGGCTCGAGCGCCCTTCGAGCGCTTTATCTGGCGATGTCCCATTCGGAGTTGGTCCGGGCCGCGCATCCGTTCCTCGTCAAGCTGACGGAGGAAACGACCGAGTCGACGAGCCTTTGCGTGTGGACGGATCAGGGAGCGATGATCCTCGACACGGTCCCGACCGCCCGCGCCTTCAAGCCCGTCACGTTCGCGGGCATGCTTCTTCAGGGTAGTGCCAGCGCCGATTCTCATGATCTTGATCGCATTCGGGTCGAAGCACACCCAGGAAGCCGTACTCGCTACCCCCCAGCAGCGGCGCACGCCGCACACCGTGGTGGATCCCGATCTGCTGCGGCAGAAATGGGAGAGGGTGAGAAACGAAGGGGTGGCTTTCGATTGGGGAGAGTGGAACGAGACCGCACCCGCCGTGGCCGCCCCGGTGTTCGACAGCAACGGCCAGGTGAGGGCGTCGCTTTCGGTGGTCGCGCCACCCGAGAGATGCAGCGAAGAGCAGATGCAGGGCTACGCCGCTGCCGTCAAGAGGACTGCGGCCGCCCTGTCGTCGGCGCTCGGATATCACGGGGCCTGACGCGCCCGGGGCGTCGAGAACCCGGTTGGCCGAGCCTAGCCACGACCGCGGAAACAGCGTTATACTTCGCACTGGATAACCGTTGGCCGTTTCTGTGAAATAGGCGGAGAGACGCGAGGAACGAATGCGAAGGCGCATCAAGGCGGGCCGAATGGCCTCAAGTCGTAGAGGATCAGACGGGAAGCACCGGTGTCATTCCTTGCTTCCGGCCATGCTCACGGTCCTGGTGGTGGTGTTTGGCACAACGCTGTGGTCGTGCGGTGACGCTGCCGCTCCGAGCGACGGCACTTTGTCCGCAGGCTCCCAGCAAGTAGAGATCGATCGTGTCGGCCGCTGCCGATCTCTCTCCAGTTCTAGCGGAAATCGCGCCGCTGTTCGAGGAGCAGACCGGCCTCGTGCTGAAGGTCAATCTGGGTTCGACGGGTCAACTCAGACAGCAGATCGAATCAGGCGCCCGCGTCGATGTGTTTCTGGCCGCGAGCACGGCGGCCATCGACCAGCTCGCCCAGAAGAACCTACTCGTCCCCGGCGCTTCGCAGATCTACGCGCGAGGCCGGCTGGCCATGTGGGTCCGGTCGGGTGGCTCAGTCGCGCCCAAGACGCTGCAGGACCTCACCTCGTCCAACATTCGCCGCGTATCGATCGCCAATCCCGATCACGCGCCCTACGGGCAGGCGGCACGAGAGGCTCTGCAATCGGCGGGCCTGTGGGACGAGTTGCAGCCCAAGCTCGTGCCGGGAGAGAACGTGCTCCAAGCGTTTCAGTATGCGCAGACCGGCAACGTCGACGTCGGATTGGTGGCGTTGTCGCTTGTTGCGACCGCCGCGGGGACGTACGAGCTCGTTCCCGAGACCTTGCACCAGCCGATAAACCAGGAGTTGGCGATAATCGCCTCCAGTACTCACCAAGACGAAGCCAAACGATTCATCGCTTTCTTGACCGGCGACCAGGGGCGCGAGATCTTGACCAAATACGGCTTCGTGATGCCTGGGAAGGACTAGGGTGGGCTGGCACGCTTTCCTCATCTCGCTCGCAGTCACGGGTGTCGCGACCCTCATAGTCGTGATCGCCGGAACCGGGGCCGGACTGGTGATAGCGCGGGTGCGCTTCCCCGGCGTCCAGTTGTTCGAAGCCATCCTGATGCTGCCTCTGGTCCTTCCGCCCACCGTGGTCGGTTACTACCTGTTGCGCTTCCTGGGGACCGGCGGCCCGGTCGAGGCGGCTTTCGGGGTCAACGTGGTCTTCACGTGGGTGGCTGCGGTGTTGGCGTCCGCGGTCGTGGCGCTCCCGCTGATGGTGATGGCGGCCAAGGCGGGCATCCGCGGGGTCGACCCCGTGCTGGAGAACGCCGCGCGTACACTCGGCTCCTCAGAGGCCGGCGTCTTCTTTCGGGTCACCCTCCCCCTTGCTCGACGGGGGCTCATCGCCGGCACCGTATTGGCTGCCGCTCGGGCGCTTGGAGAATTCGGGGCCACGTTGATGGTGGCAGGCAACATCCCCGGGCGCACGCAGACGCTGCCCTTGTTCATCTATGACGCCGTCCAGAACCAGAACTACGGAGTGGTGAACCTGGTAGTCCTTCTGCTAACAGGGCTAGGACTGGTCGCCTTCATCGTGGTGGGGCGTCTGGAGTCGCAAGGCCGCAGATCGCGCTGACCGCGGCCACCTGCTTGGCCAGGTGATCGAGGAGGTTGTCGCGAAGAGCCTTCTGCTCCTCGGGCGTCCAACTGCGGAAGCCGACCCCGCCGGTCTTGAAGCCCAACTCGCCCTTGGCCACCTTGTCGGCGAGCATGGGCAGCACTTCGTGCGAGTCCTCCAGGTGTGGCCACAGATAGCTCTCCACCGCGAGGCCGAGGTCCAGGCCCACCATGTCCATATGCTCGAACGGCGCCATCACCTGGAAGCGCATACCCGGCCCGTACTTGAGCACCAGGTCGACGGTGTCGGCGTCGGCGATCCCCTGCTCCACGATGGACATGGCTTCCCGGTAGAGCGCGTGAAGCAGGCGGTTGCCCGACGAACCCGGGCGCGTCCTTCTTGACGTACACCGGCAGCTTGCCGGCCTGGCTCAGCAGCCGGGTGGTCCGCTCGACCGTCTCTTCCGTGGTCTTCTCCCCGGGGATGATCTCGACGATGGGGATGAGGTAGGCGGGGTTCCACCAGTGCGCGCCCACGACCCGGCCGGGAAGCGAGCAGGCCTCGGCGATCTCGGTTATCCGGATGACCGACGTGTTGGTCGCCAGGATGATGTCCGGACCGACGAGCGCCTCCATCTGCTGGAAAAGGGCGCGCTTGGCCTCCAGGTTCTCGAAGATGCACTCGAGCACGAAATCGGCCCCTTCGAGAGCCTCGTCGAGCCGGGTGGTGGTGGTGATCAGCGAGAGGGTCTGCTCCACTTCGTCCGCGGAGCCGAGGCCCCGTTCGGCGAGAAAGGCCAGGTCGCCCCGGATCCGGTCGCGCACCCCGCGAAACAACTCGTCGTCGAGGCTCTGCAGCCGGACCTCGTACCCGGCCATGGCGAAGGCCTGGGTGCATCCCTGGCCCATCATGCCCGCGCCGATGACGGCGATCCGTTGCTTCCGCGGCTCCTTCATCGCTCCACCCCGGCGCGCTTCGCGTGCACGCAGGACATGCCCTCGCCCTTCAGGCCCTTGTAGAAACAGCGGTTGTCCGAGCGGCAGCCGGACGGCGCCCGGTCGCCACTCTCCCACCGCGCGACGAGGTCGGGCTCGCAGATGAACGGCCGCGACAGGGCGATGTAGTCGGTGTATCCCCCGGCGAGGAGCCTTTCCGCCTCTTCGAGGCTCCTGATGCCGCCCACCAGCATGACCGGCACGCTCACCTTCTGCTTGAGCCTTAGACCAGCCTCCTCGTAGTAGGCCTCGTGATCCTGCGGGATGCCGCGTCGGGTGCGGATGGGGCCCAGGTCCCCGGAAAGGCTCGTCCCTCCGCTCAGCTCGATAGCATCCACTCCCGCCTCGGCGATCAGCGCCGCGCTCTCCAGCATGTCGTCAACGCTCAGCCCACCGGGGACGAAGTCCTCGGAGTTCATCTTGATGAGCACCGGATAATCGGGGCCGACGACGGCGCGTATCGCGCCGATCACCTCGACGACCAATCGGGTCCGGTTGGCGACGGTGCCGCCGTATTCGTCCTCCCGTTTGTTGAAGAGGGGCGACAGGAACTCGCTCAGCAGGTAGCCATGAGCGCCGTGGATCTGCACGGCGTCGCAACCCGCGGCCTTCGCCCGCCTGGCCGCCGCGGCAAACGCCTCGGTGACCGCGGCGATGTCGGCCAGCGACATCTCCCGGCCAAGGGGGCCGGAGTCGGTCTGCCGCACCGACGGGCCGAGGGGCTGCGCCGCCTCGGCGGCCGTATCGGCGGCTGCGCCGGCACCCTCCTCGGCGCCAGGCGCCGGTCCCGGCGACGCCCAGAGCCCGGCGTGCGCGATCTGCAGCGCCATCTTGCCGCCGGCCTCGTGGACCGCGGCCGCGAGGTTCCGCAGCCCGGGGATCATCGAGTCATCGTGGACGCCGAGTTGCTGGCCGCCCGCTCTCCCCTCAGGGCTGACGAAGGCATGACTGCTGATGATCAGCCCTACCCTGCCCCGCGCGAACCGCTCGTAGAGGCGGGCCAACTCCGGGGTGGCGCCGCCCTCCGGGCCGGCCAGACCCTTCCCAGGTGGCCGACCGGACGAAGCGATTGGGCAGGACCATCCCGCGGATGGTCGCCGGTTCGAAGAGCACCGATGTCCCTGATGTCATGAGGCGTCCCTCCGCACGTAGCGCGTGATGCCGTCGTCCCCCGCGAGCCGCTCGAGCTCTCCCCGGTCGGTCATGTACTCGAGGTGCGCGACGGCCTCGTTCATGGCGAGCATCAACTGCAGCGGATCCAGTTCCCGCTGGAAGACCACCTGCAGCAGTTCGGCTGCCGACCGAGGCTCCCCGAGCACCCCGGCGATCGTCCGGCACCTCTCTTCGTGATGCACCTCCAGCTCGGCCACCCGCTCGCGCAACCCCACGAAGGGCTCGCCGTGCGAAGGCAATACGACCGTGTCGGCCGGCAGGCCGGCCAGCCGGCGCACGGATTCCTGGAACATAGCCACGGGATTGCCCGGCAGCCAGGCAGCCGGGGACCCGACATGGGTGGAGATGTGAGGAAGGACCATGTCTCCCGAGATCAGGATCCCCGGGCGCGCCCCGGGCGCGCCGCCGCGCGCCTCCGCGCGCCTTCCGCGCCACCCGGCGGGTCCGCGCAATACAGGCACACATGGTCGGGAGCGTGACCCTGCCCGAAGATCACCCGCCAGGAGTAGCCGCCCGTCGCGACAGTGTCGCCCTCGGCGAGAGGGGTGAAGTCGGGAGGTAGCCCCGGCTTGAGGGTCTCGAACTGCGCCTCATTCGCGACGAGGAACTGCTGTGCCTCCGGCGACAGCCCGTGCCCGGCGAGCCGGGCCGCCGTGGACCTCGCGTCCGTGCCCTTTTCCCGGCGCTGCAGCACCAGCCCCGCCTCGTGGGCCAGAGCTGCTCATCAAGAGCTCGGCCCCGTGCTCCTCAGCAAGCTGGTCGGCCAGCCCGCAGTGGTCGGGGTGATGGTGGGTCACGAGGATGCGGCTCAACGGCCGCGCGGCGCGCAGCGCCGAGCGCGTCTCCGCCAACAGCGCGCGGGTCCTCTCCATCCCCCACCCCGGTGTCGACGACCGTCAGGCCGTCGCCGTCCTCCAGGACCCACACGTTGACGTGGTCGAGCTTGAGGGGCAGAGGTAGCCGCACCCAGTGGATGCCGGGCAGTATCTCCAGCGACTCGCCGGGGGCCGGCGGGCCGTGGAACGGATAGGTCAGCGCCACCGCGTGCCGCTCAGACGGCGACCAGGATCGGCCTATGGCACCTCAGGCAGCGGTCCGCTTCGTTCTTGCACTGCTCGAGCGTGTAGCCCAGTTCGGTGGGCTCGAAGTTGTGCTTGCGCACCTCCGGCTCCACCATGGGCATCTTCTCGCGCGTGCCGTAGTCGACGTTCTCCGCCAGGGGCTCGCGGCTGTCCTGGGCGCCCAGGTAGACGGCCAGCCTCTTGGTCCGGTCCTCGAGATCTTCCTCCACCGGTTCGCCCCGCAGGAACTTGTCCATGTACTTGGCCACTACCTTGCCGGCGTTGATGGCCTCGATGATGGTCCCCCCGCCGCTCACCGCGTCGCCGCCGACGAAGACGCCGGGCTTGGTGGTCTGGAGCGTGTACGGGTTCACTTCCATGTAGCCCCAGCGATTGAGCGTGATCTCGTCATCGCCTTTGAAGGGGTCAAAATCCGGCTGCTGTCCTACCGCGGCGATGATGCTGTCGGCGGTGAGCACGAACGGGGCCATGTCGGTCGGGACGGGTTTCCGCCTGCCGCTCGCATCGGGCTCCCCCAATTCCATCTGCTGGCAGACCAGCCCCTGGACCTCTTCGGTCCCCCGGCACTCGAGCGGCGCCGCCAGGTAAAGGAACTCGACTCCCTCTTCTTCGGCTTCCTCGATCTCCCAGGGGTTGGCCGGCATCTCGTTCTTGGTGCGACGGTAGACCACCTGCACCTTCTTGGCACCCAGGCGCACGGAGGTCCGGGCCGCGTCCATGGCCGAGTTGCCGCCGCCCAGGACGAGCACCGTGTCGCCGATGTCGAGCTTTTCGCCGAGTGCGACCTTCCTCAGGAACTCGATGGCGTCCATGGAACCAGGAAGGTCTTCTCCCGGGATACCGAGCGGCCGCCCGAGATGAGCGCCGACCGCGACGAAGGTGGCTTCGAACCCTTCCTTCTTCAGGTCGGCGAACTGGATGTCGCGGCCCAGGCGGGTGTTGTAGCGGATCTCCACGCCCTGCTGCTGGATGAGCTCCGTCTCCCGGCGGATGACGTGGCGGGGCAGGCGGTACTCGGGGATGCCCACGTGCACCATGCCGCCCGGCACGGGCAGATCTTCGAAGATGGTCGGCGCGTAGCCCATGCGGGCCAAGTAGTAGGCGGCGGACAGGCCGGCCGGCCCGGCGCCGATGATGGCCACCTTCTTGCGCGCGGCGCCCGCGGGGGCGCCGCCATTGCCGTTGCCGGCGGCCGGCGCCGCGGCCGGATCGGCCGACGCGGCCATCGGCGACCCGAGCGGCCAATGGCCGGGCTGCGCCGTCACCAGTTCGGTCACTTCATGCGGGCCGCCCGCGATGAGAGCGGCGGCGTCGGACAGAGCGCCGCCGTCGGCCTTCGCCTCGGCCGTGGCGCCCCCGGTGGGGTCGGCCAGGCAGCCGGACGCGCACTGGTCGGTGGCCAGGTCTTCGGCCCGGTCGGCACACCAGCGCTTGATGTTGTTGATGGCTATGGGCTGGCCCATCGGCGCCAGGCTGCAGTTGGCCTCGCAGGGATGCGGGCAGGTGCGCCCGATGATGGCCGGCAGCGGGTTGTCGCCCTTGACGATCCGGGTGGCCAGGTGGGGGTGCTCCTCCATACCCTGGAAGATGTACCAGGGGATGTCCACAGTGGACGGGCAGGTGGAGCGGCACGGAGCGGTCACCCAGCCGTGCTTGGTGGAGGGCTCGCAGGTGCTCCCCTCGGCATGAGCGGTGAAGTGCTCGGGCGCCAGATCGAGCAGCGCCACGATGGGCGGCCCTATGGTGTTCGCGATACCGCACCAGGCGGAGTCTTCTATGGACTCGGCCAGCCGGCGGATGCGGGCGACCGGATCTTCCCCGTTGAAAGTCTCCGCCTTGCCGGCGACGAGCTTCTCGATGAGCTCGATCATGATGTCGACGCCGATACGGCAGGGCCCGCAGCGGCCGCAGGACTCCTGCTGTAGGAGCCTCAGATACGCCAGGCCCAGCTCCACCGGACAGGCGTCGTCGGTGAGAAAGGCGCCCCGCCACGACACCACGCCCTTGATCCCCTGCATGTCGGGCTGCTGAAGGCGAGCCAGCACCTGCTCGGTCGATGGGCCGCTATACCTGTCGGTGAGAGCCAGCAGGGGCTCGCGCACTGTCATTTCCGGCGGTTGGGGCGTTCCCACCAGGTGCCTCCTTGGGAGGGTAGATTCAACCGTCCGATGATATCGCATCGCCGGCAGCGGCCCAACCCGGGTCTGGGGCGCCACTGCCGAGATGGTCACCGGCCGCCTCGGCCCGGGAGTTCTACGCGTTGATCCGGAAGAAGTCCGCCTCACTCCGGTCTTCTCGACCAATCATCGGGAAGGGGCTGCAAACGGGTCATGTTCTCACGAACGCGGATTTAGCATGCGCGTGGCTGCAGACTGCGCAGTTCTTCGGTTGAAGTACACTAGCCTTACCTCTCGATTCAGCAACCCGAGCGACGAATCGCCGAGTCACATGACGCGAGACGGCGGCGAACCTCTCCGTAGGAGGCGAGATGAGACGCGTGACGCCCTTGGTGCTGTTTGCGTTTGTCGTTGTCCTTTCCGCTTCGGGACTGCCAGTTGTCGGGTGCCAGGTCGCTGCGGACACTTCTTCAACCTCGGCCACCGCGAAACCAGTCCAGAGCACGGAAGGTGCCTTCGTTAGCACCACCGCTACCACTCACTCTTTCACCACCGAAGCGCGGCGGACAATCGCCGAGCAGCGGCAAAGGTTCGCAGCGGTAAGCAATCTCGCCCAGCACTACGGGTGGGCCGCCATCGACTACAAGGCCCCTCAATCGCCGGACTGGAATGCCGAGTTGATCGTGTATGGGACGGTGGTGAAGGTGGACCCGGCCCGATGGAACACTCCGGACGGGCGCCAGCCTACGCGCGGTCCTGATGACAACCCGGTGATCTACACCACCTTCTATGTCCAGCCGACCGAGATAAAGGGCGCTCCCCGCTTCGGGACACCCATAGCCATCATGGTCCCCTACCACGACGAGTTGCTGGCGGAGGGTGACGAGGTACTTGTCTTTGCCGAGTACGGGGAGATGTGGGGACCCGGTACCTGGAAGCAGGACGCGTACTTCTCGGTTGAAGAGGTCAGAGGGATCTACATGAAGGTCGGGGAGCAGTACCTCAACATCGACTCCGGGCAGCCCCTAGCGTCGGCCGAAACCTCTGATCAGGAGGGGACCGCACAGGCGGAGGCCACCTTGCTGGCGTTCTTCAGAGCGTGGGAAGCCAAGGACCTTGCTGCCTACGAGGCGCTCCTAACCGAGAGTCGCAGACAGGATATGAAGTTGGGTGACTGGACGTTCGCGGGTTTTGACCGTGTCGAGTTTGGGACAGTGACGGCGGCTCCAGACGTCATCGACCGCTTTGAGGCGACCTACGGTAACCCCTACCCCTCGCACCGCGGCGACATAGCCAAAGATGATGTCCGCTGCTTTCGTGCATCGGTTGCCTGGTACTACAAGCCGGGCGTCGACGGGACGACCGCGAACGGCGAGGAGTTGCCCTGGATGTGGTTTCTGGTGCGAGATGCTGACGGCAAGTGGCGAGTGGACGGCTGGGGCGCCTAGTCTGCGTTCTGTCACATACTCCGCCGCGGTGCCGGCCAAATGATGACCGGGGCGTAGACGCAGTCGGAACATAGGAGACCTCGTCTGCGTCTTGGCGCACAGTGCTGTTCTGACAGCGGGGATGCGGACGTGACTAGGACTTTGAAGATCATCGTTCTCATCGTCGCGGTACTCTTCCTCGCCGCCATGGCCGGCGGTTTGATCGCCGCTTTCGGAGGTGCCGAGGAGACCACCGTCGTATCCCAGGATGATGAGACGATCACCAGCACCTCATCCGCAGTCGTTCCTGCTACCCCAAGCGTCTCCGACCCCACGATCGCCGAACAGTGGGCGCGGTTCGGAGCAGCGCGGGAGTTGGCACAGCACGGTTACGCCATCATCGAATACAAGTCGATGCCGGCGCCCGACTGGAATGCAGAGCTGATCGTATACGGAAAAGTGGTGAAGGTGGACCCGGCGCGGTGGAGCACTCCGGACGGGCAGCCGCGTGATTCGCGTAGCGACGCCAGCGCGTTTGCCAGGATTTACACCACCTTCTACGTGGAGCCAACCGAGATCAAGGGGACTCCCCGCTTTGGAACACCCGTTGCCATCATGGTCGAGTTCCACGACAAGCTGCTCGCCCCGGGTGATGAGGTGCTTGTCTTTGCCGAGTACTACGAGGAATGGCGCAGCGAACACGGCACCTGGAACCCAAACGCCTATTTCTCGGAAGTGCGAGGGATCTACATGAAGGTCGGGGAGGAATACCTCAACCTCGAGTCGGGGCAGCCATGCACGTCCCCCTGAGGGCCCGAGTAGCCTTTCGCAGTCGGCTCGCACTCTTGCTTACGGCGCTGGCTGTCGCGCTGTTGCTGGGGGTTGCCGCCTGTTCCGAGCCCGTGGACGTCTCTTCGAACTCGGTTCTCGAGCGCGGAGACAATATTGCCACGGCTGGGATCGCGACCACCGAAAGAGCGGTGAGTGCGTGAGCAGCGCCCTGCCGGACTTAGCGGTCGACGTGCCCCACCGTGATCGCCACCCCACCCCTCTTGTGCCCCGCCCCCACGTACCTGTGGGCCTCGACGATCTCCTCGAACGGATAGCATCGGTCGACGACGGGTCTGATGTGGCCCGCTTCGACCAACTCCCTCATCAGGTCCAGTCGCCTGGAGTCCAGCAACAGATTGCCATCATCGATCGAAGCGTATACGCCCCCGGGGACGAGCGCCTTCTTGCATTCCACCTTCAGCTCTGAGGTCTTGCTCTTGCCGACCGCGTCGAGCATGAAGTCGAACTGGAGCGCCCGGCCCCGGGCGAGTCCTCCTTGGTGTAGTCGATCACCCGGTCGGCCCCCAGCGACTTCACCAATTCCAGATTAGCCGTGCTGCAGACCCCGGTGACCTCCGCCCCCAGGTACTTGGCGATACTGCACGGCCGTCGTCCCCGATGTGCCCGAAGCTCCGTAGATGAGTACCCTCTGCCCGGGCTGGATGTTCCCCTTCGCCATGTACTGCAGCGCCAAGAGCCCGCCATAGGCGGCCACGGTGGCCTCCTCGTGGGTGAGGTTCGCGGGCTTCAGTGCCAAGCATCCATGCTTGGAGTCTGTTTCTTTCATGCACTTGTACTCGGCGTAGGCGCCAAGCCCGAAGCCCGTAAGACCGTAGACTTGGTCGCCGGGCTTGAATCTCCTGATGTCGGCGCCAATCGATTCGATCTCTCCCGCCAGCACCAAGCCGATGATGGATCTTCGCGGCTTCGTCAGCCCGAGCATCAATCGCATGGGGATCAAGAACCGGATGGGTATCTGGCTGCCGCGAATGAATATGTCGCTCGCCGTCACCGCCGTGGCATGCACCTTGATGCAGACTTCATCCTTCGCCGGGACAGGCTTCGCGACGTCCTCGAGCCGAAGGACTTCCGGTGGGCCGTATTTCGGGCAGACGATGGCTTTCACGACGATCCTCCTCTGGCCGCCGGCAATCAAGCGATCGCAGCCTCCGCGGGGGCCTCATGCACGCCGGTACGGGAAGCCGGCACCGCCGGGTTGAACCCCTTGGCTATGAGCCAAACCGCCAAGACCATTTCCTGCAGGCCTATCGGGATGTTCAGAACGATCTGGGTCGTCGACATCGTTTCGGCGGCGCCGAAGAGAATCAACAGGGCCGCGACCGCGCCCAGGATCACTGCGCCAATACCCCAGGCCGACAACCATCGAGGAACGAGCCGTGTTTGATAGAAGACGCGGTAGTACAGCAGACCACCCACGTAGAAGGCGAACACTGCCGCGAGCCCTGCCCAATCGTCGAGCGCCTTGAGAAGCGTTCCCGACTGACTGAAATACGCCGGATCGCCGGCGCCGGTCTTAACGAATTCCTGGCTGAGGGTCAGCAGCAGCAGAACACTGACCGCGCCAAGCGTGTAGAAGGTCGCTTCGATGACCCTGAAACCGACGGCGCCGAGGGCCAAGCCCTGACGATACCGTCTCAAAACGGGATACAGCGAGATAGCTATTGCGGCAGACGCGAACGCAGCAATGAAGCGGAGAAGCGCACCTGTCGCCACCTGGCCTTGGTTATCAGCCATCCTCGTCAGATAGTTCTCACTGCTGGCCGATCCCAAGAAGGCGGTGCTCGCCAGGACTGTGACCGTCGCTATTATGAACAGTGCTCCTGTGATCCTCGCGATGGACCTGTGGCTATCCGTCATGGCCGTCTCTCTATTCTGGCTGGGTGATCTCAGCCGACCCTGCGACTCCACGTGTATCCTACTTTGGCTCCTACCGAGATCCCACAGTCAACTGATGGGTCTTGAAGCTGGTCGGATGACCAGGTATGAGTCGGTTCATACCAAGCGGAGCGGTCACAGGCTGTCCTGCCAAGCCGGTCGACAATCCTGCGCTGAAACTCCATCATCACGCAGAAATGCAAAGTCCGCGTCATTCCGGTCTTCTCAACCGATCGGCGGGAACGCGCTGCAAATAGGGGTGTTCTGACCTTCGATCTTCGGCCTACACAGGACCGTAGGATCGGAGGCCGTCGGGTTCACATCCTAGACCCGTTTGTCATAGACTTGTTGTTGTCGGACATCTTTGGCGTAGGAAGCACGATGAGTTATTGGGGGCTGAGATGAGGCAAAGTCCTTGCCCGCACTCGAAGGGCTTCTTCACCGGTGCCTCCCTGCTCCTCACATATTTCTTACTCGGCGCCGCCCTACTTCTCTCAGCATGCGGCGGCAGCCGCCAAGCCGGAGTGGTCCTCGTCCCGACCGAAAAGCAGCAGGTGGTGGCATCCGCGGCAGCGGTGGCCGACATCCCCTTTCTTGTCGAGGGCAACACGGCCTTCGCTGTCGATCTCTTCCGAACCCTCTGCGCACAGAATCGGGACGGCTCCAGGAACGTCGTCTTTTCGCCGTACGGGGCCTCTCTGGTCCTGGCTATGACCTACGCCGGTTCGGGCGGCGAGACAGAGGGTCAGATGGCGGATACCCTTCATTTTGAGCTCCCTCAGGAGCGTCTCCATCCCGCCTTCGGCGCTCTCGACCTCGAACTTGCCGAGCGCGAGGGGGTCAAGATCAACGTGGCGAGCTCGGTCTGGCCGTTCGCCATGGGAAGAGAGCGCCTTATCCCCGCGTTTCTCGATCTTGTCTCCCATGACTACCGCGCCTCGATCGTCATCCCGCCCGAGAATGTCAACGACGCCGTCCGGATGATCAACTCGTGGGTGAGTGACGCCACTAGCGGCCGGGTCACAGAAGCTCTCCCCCCAAACTCGTTGCCCCAAGGACAGACCGCGATGGTCCTCGTGAACGCGCTCACCTTCAGTGGACGTTGGACTACTCCCTTCATCCCTGAAGCCACAAAGCTCGGCTCCTTCCACTTGGTCGACGGGACCAGCGTGCAGGTGCCGCTGATGCACCATTCGATGGACTACGGCTACGCGGAGGACGAGAGTTGGCAGGTGGTGGAGATCCCGTACGAGACTACCGCGCACCAGCGGGGTGATTGCTCGATGGTCTGCCTGCTTCCCAAGGACAAGACCCTGGACGAAGCTGTCGCTGATCTGACGGCCGAGGGGCTTATCGCGCTCGTCGAGAGTCTGGATGCATCCGACGTCGTTTCGCTGACCATGCCGCGGTTCGCTTTCGACTCCAGTTGGCAGTTCAAGGAAATCTGCGAAGCGTTAGGGATGAGGGACGCGTTTGATCCCGAGAGCGCGAACTTCAGCCGGATGTACAAGGGAGGAGCCCCGTCGGGCATCTGGATCGACAACGGTTACCAGTCCTCGATGATCAGCGTGGATGAAGAAGGCACCGAGGCGGCTTCATCGTCCATTATCGCCCAGGTGGGAGGAGGCAGCCTGAGGGAGATGATGCTCGACCACCCCTTCCTGTTCGTTGTCAGAGATATCCCGACCGGGGCGATCTTGTTCATGGGACGTGTGGCCGACCCCCGGGGGTAAAAACGAATTTCGCCAGGCTGGACGCCAGGCAGAGATGGAGCTGTCCGGTCCAAGGCCACCCAATAGTGCCTTTTCGTAGACGCAGAATTGCGAACTCCGCCTCATTCCGATCTCCGATCCTCTCTTCTCGCGTGACAGTGGCGCTCGGACCCGGTAGGTGCTTCCGTTCGTCATAATGGGGCAACAGGGCCAACCGGCTACGAGGAGGCGGGCCATGAAGAAGCCATCCAAAGGCGCTCAAGCGGCGCTGGTGTCCCTGACCATCCTCTTGGTCGTGCTTGCCTGGTCCGTGTTCTCTTGCAGCGGCAAGGCCACGACGACGACAAGGTCCGCCGTGCCCACCACGACGACCTTGGCTCCCAATACGACAAGCACCTCGATCAGTCAGTTGCCCATCTGGGCCTTTACGCCGACGAGTACGCCGCCGACTGCGGCAGGAGCAACGCCGTTCCCGATGTTGATCGATCACTACGGCCGTCTGCTCGACATGTTGGAGGTTCCGAGCACTCTACCGTACTCCGTTCTCGGCGCGGACCAACTGGCCCCGGTCTTCAAGGACATGGTGCCCGACTCCGTCACGGGCGCGCAGGGGTTCCAGTTGGCGAACGGCGACACTGTGATCCTTTTCGCTACCAAAGCCGGGCCTGCATGGGACCAGTTGATCAAAGCTTTCACGGACGCTTATGGTGGCGAGGGCCGCGAGGTGACCGAGTATCTCGGTTGGCACTGGGGATATCTCATCGCGTCGAAGGTGTATGCCGAGGACCTCGCGATGCTGGCGACCATCGCCTATGAGGTCCAGGACCTCGAGGGTGCCCTAGCGACCGCGCACGACCTTTTTCGGGCGGCTGGGCCCGAGGACAGCCTCGCTGAGGAATACGAGGTCTATAGCGCGCTTATCCAAAGCGTGTACAACAACGCGCTGATCGTCATCGAGGACACTACAGCACAGCCTGACTCGGGCCTTTTTTCGCCGCCCGATGCCGTCCGTTTCATGCGGAATTACTATCCGGAGCTTGGCGACGAGATCTGGAGCGATTTCCAGACCAAGAATGAGAAGCCGTCGGTCCTGGAGCGCAGATTCACCCTCAGTGTGAGGTACGAGTTCACTAGCAGACAGGAGATCGAATCGATCTTCTCCAAGAACGCCAGTGGCTGGGATGACTTCTACGCGAAGTACCCCGGCTCGCAAGGCATCCTCACCCTTTCGCGTGTCGGGTTCAATGAGGCGAAGGACACGGCCGTTCTCTACGCGGGCAACCAGAGTCACTGGGTGGCCGGCGAGGGGAATATGGTGCTCATGAAGAAGATGACCGGCCGGTGGACGGTTCTGGGTGAGGCGATGATGTGGATCTCTTGACGGGTCTCGGATTGGGTTGGGACTGACCCCTGGTCGGCCGGTCGCAGGTTCGAGTCCTGCTGGTTCATTCGCACTGTAGTGAATCGCACATACTCCCGCTACGGAACTCCAGTTAGGTCCACGTATTGACGCAGAATTGCGAAGTCCGCCTCATCGCGCGCTTCTCCACCAACCGCCCGAAAGGCACTGCAAACTGACGATCTTGTAGAAGTGCGGTGAATGAGCGTCGCGAGGCCTACGACAGGGCGTGCCCAGGTGCCGGCTTGACCACGATCGCAGTGGACTTAGTGGTACGGGCGCGGGCTGGCATCCCGTTCGCAGTGCTCCTTCGCAAGCGCCCAGATCTCTGCGGCGCCAAGTGTGTCTCGCTGGAGAAGCGCCTGAGCGACGGCGTCGACGAGGTCCCCATACTCATCGACCAGGGCGGCGGCCGTTTGCAGACACAGGGAGAAGAGGCTCGCGGGAACGCCCTCGAACCCGAGCAGTTGTCTCTCCATACTGTGCAACCGCAGATAGTTGGTCGCCTGATCGTCCGCGGCAGGGTGGAGAACCAGATAGTCGTCTAGCCGCCTCCGCCAATTCCCTTCCTCTTGGTGGTCGTGGCGACAGTGAGCCGCTGGGCCCGCGAGTGCCATCAGCGCGTGGTCCCAGGACAAGGCATCTACGTTCACGAAGGGGTCGAACGTCCAACGGGGGACCGGGGCGTGCCAGGCAAAATAGCCTTGGTCGTCCTCGGCAGCGGTATCCGGAATGATCGTTGCCCGCTTGAGAGGTCGGTGAAGCGCGTAGCAGGCCACTGCCCGACCGGCCTCGCCATAGGCAGTTGATTCACGTTCGTCCATGGTTCCGTCCTTCAGTCTGCGTCTCTAGGCTAGCGCGAGCTCCGGATAGGCGGGGTCTAGACATTCTACAACGAGCGTGATACAGGTGGTGCTCGGTGCAACTACCGTGCGGTAGCTTAACGCAAGATAGAGCACCCTTGCTGTCTCGTGACCATGGGTCCCGAGGGGCGGAGCCAGCGCGAAGGCGCTAGGGATATGGGGGGTTGTCGTGCGAGGGGCGCGGCGAAACCGCGCCAGTCTTCACGAGAAAGGGGGTGACCGGATCGCAGCCACAATCCTCTGGCCGTGGGCACCTTTCTAGGGGTGCGTCGTTGAGAGGAAACCATTGGAGGAAATGATGAAGCTGCTGAAAGTGTCTTTGCGTAGCCGCCTATTTGTTCCCGCGCTAATCGTAGTGGTCGTGCTGATCGCCGCCTTTGCCACGACCGCCGCCGCACTCGGAAGCAACCCTCCGCCGGAGAACGCCAAGAACGTGATCATCATGATCGCTGACGGTTCCGGCTTCAACCAGTATCTTCTGGCCGACTACTACGAGAACGGCCAGACGGGCAAGCAGCCGTACGAGAAGTTCCCCGTTCACTTCGGCGTCTCGACCTTCCCGTTCGGAGGGTCATACGATCCCGCCCTGGCCTGGGCAAGCTTCACATATGTGTCGGGAGCCACCTACGCCAAGACTGGCCCTTCCATCACCGAATCGGACATGGCCGCTACAGCCATGGCCACGGGATACAAGACCGCAAAGGGCGTGGGCTACGCCCAAGGCTCTGATCGGCAGAGCATTCTGGAGTATGCCGAGACGCTCGGCAAGTCAACCGGGGTGGTAACCACCAAATTCTTTGACGACGCGACTCCCGCCGGTTTCACGGCCCACCTTAACAACCGCGACCTCCTCTGGACCATCGCCGACCAGATGATCAACTTGAGCGCGGTCGACGTGATCATGGGTTCCGGTAACCCGTACTTCAACAACAGCGGGCAACCGGTTACACCTAATTGGTCCGTCTACGACGTTACCAATCCTGGGAACGGGACAGACGACGAAAACCCATCGAAGCCCAGTATCTACCTGCGCGAGTCTACGTATACAAGCCTCGCGGCAGGCACGGCCGGCGGCGCGAACCCCTGGACGCTGATCCAGTCGCGCACTGATTTCCAGAATCTGGCCAAAGGCGACACCCCAGCACGGGTGTTCGGCCTGACCCAGTCCGCCAAGACGACCCAAGCGCTTCGCGGCGGTGACGTGCTCGCCAATCCCTATGCGGTCCCGTTCAACCAGAACGTGCCCACCCTCGTCGAGATGACCAAAGGCGCCCTCAACGTGCTGGACAACGACCCCGACGGGTTTGTCGTCATGATTGAAGGCGGCGCTATCGATGACTCCTCCCACGAGGGATACCCGGGCCGGATCATCGAGGAGTTCGGCGCTTTCAACGACTCTGTCAAGACGGTCATGGACTGGATCGACAATAATGGAGGCTGGGACAAGAACCTCCTGATCGTCACCGCTGACCATGAGACCGGATACATTTGGGGACCCGGGTCCGGATACGGGCTCGGCGGCGGCCCCTCAGTAGTCGCCGCTCCCGCGAGTGGAGTGCCCGATCCGAACTGGTGGAGACCGATCATCAACAACGGCAAGAAGGCCCTGCCGGGCTTCACCTGGAACTTCGTGGATGACCACTTCAAGTTCTGGCACACCAACTCCCTTGTCCCGCTGTGGGCGAACGGTGCCGGCATCGGTGGTTTCGACGCTTTGACCACAAAAACGGACCTGGTCAGGGGCCCGTACATCGATAACATCGACATCTACACGGTTATGAGGGAGGCGATTACGCCCTAGCGGGCGATGGCCTGTCGGCAAACACTCTGACTCATCTGTAGGCCAAGCACCGGGGCCCGGTCAACAACCGGGCCCCGGTTTTTTCGGGGGACCTGCCTCGGCGAGAAAGCTCCCTGCTCGCCCGGAGAGCGGGGTCGGAGGGCAACACGGGAGCCGCATCCAACAATCCTCTGCTCAGCCCACTTTCTGTCGAAGAGTTGCGAAGTCCGCCACCGCGCCCCGGGCAGCCCTGCATTTTCGGTACAATCCAGTCACCGGCCAAAGGAGGAGGGTGCATGGAACGGCTGTGGGCACCGTGGCGGCTGCAATACGTGGCCAAAGAGAAGAGTGAAGTCTGCATCTTCTGCGACAAGCCCCTCGCCGGGGACGACCGCGCGGCCTACATCATCCACCGAGGCGTCCTTGCCTACGTGATGCTTAACGCTTTCCCCTATAACAACGGCCACATCATGGTGGCGCCCTACGCCCATATCGCCGATCTGGAGGAGCTACCGCCCGGCACGCTCCACGAGATGATGGACCTCGCTCAACTCGCGACTCGGGCGCTCAAGAGCAGCTTCAACCCGGACGGCCTCAACCTGGGCTTCAACCTTGGCGCTGCGGCCGGCGCCGGCATCAAAGACCATCTGCACCTGCACCTGGTGCCCCGCTGGGTGGGCGACACCAACTTCATGCCGGTCGTCGGCGACGTGCGGGTGATCCCCGAGTCGCTCGAGCAGACATTCGACAAGCTGACCGAGGCGTTCAGTCTCCTCGGCGGGCCGGGGGCTTCCCAGCCCTAGCCCTCGTTCGCAGGTTCAGGTCCGATCATGGAAGTGGAACCGCGGTGGTTGCCGCCGGTTCCAGGCCGCGGGCGTATGTCACCCCCGACGCTGCTTTCGCCTGGTCGATCCACGACTGCCACGCCTCCTTCTTCTTGGCATCCAGCAGGGTGCCACTACCGGGGACGGTGGTGACGTCCTTCGTCACTTCGTTATAGACCTTCTCGAACAGCGTTGATTCCTTGTAGGTCTGCCTGAACTGGTCCATCGTGAGGCCCTGCTGTTCGAGAGCGGCATCGAACTTGGCCTGATCCCCGCTGAAGGAGGTAGTGAGGATCAAGTCGATCTGCGTCTGCACGTCCTGGTCGGTCACCATGATGTTGAGCTGCTCGGCCTTCTGGGTCGCCAGCTCGTAGGTGATCATGTACTCCAGGACGTCCTGCTGGAACAGCTTGTAGCGGTCGGGGGCGCTCTTCTTGTCGGGGACCCGGCCGGGATACTGCGCTTCGAAGCCGACGACCCTCTGATCGAATTGCTCTCTTGTGATCGACCGGCCGCCGAC
>CAVRJE010000009.1:0-52946 GCA_963721365.1 uncultured Actinomycetota bacterium | reverse complement strand
CCAGTCGAGCAGTTCGACGGCGAAAGCGTCGTCGCCGAACTTGTGGGGCTGCATCCTGTTCGGGTAGTCCTGGTCCTTGAAAGGAAGGCCTATGGCCTCATAGTCGTCGACCACATGGTCGGCCATGTTGTCCCAGGCCATCGCAGAAAGCGGGTAGACGAGCATCTCGTTGTCGATCCCGCTGATGGAGTAGTGCTGGACGTAGCGGCGAAAGCTGTCCATCACAGAGGGCGTCTGCAGCATCAGGGATACGTGGATGATGCCCCACTCGTAGAAATAGCGCTGCTGGGGGGTGTCCGGCCTCCGCCTGGCCGCGAGCATGAACTTGAGCATGTGTTCTCCTGCCTCTCCTTACAAGACCTGGTACACGTCGTAGGTGAATCACGGTCGCATGGACCGGGCCGCTAGGTCGCCTCGTGCAGCGCCTCGCCTACCCCGCCTATCGACCACGCGACCTCGAGCGGCTCCAGGAGGCAGGTGAGAGCTCGCCGGAGCAGCGCGTCGATCGTCGCCGCCGCCAGTCCGTAGACCAGCACGACCAGATCGAGACGAGCGCTATCACCTGGTCCCAGCACCTTCGTCGCATCCTCATCCCGCGCGGTGCATTGGGCCGCGGAACCGACGGAAGTGAGATTGCACGCAAGCACACCACCCGGCGTGTAGAGCAGGCACTTGAGGTGGCCGATGACCGAAGCCCCCGAGGCGACGCACGAAGCGGCGAGGTCCTCCAGAAGCACCGTAACAAACGACTCCGGTTCGAGCGCCCGGGATGCGGGGCGGACGACGACCCGGGCGCCATATGGTTCGAGCTGGCCGCCCGCCGAGGGCGGTACGCGGATGGCGGGGCGGGTGGCGGGACCGCCATCCGGGCACCCTTTGCCCGCGCCGTCCCCGGCCTGCGGCCGGTCCTCGTTCACAGCCCCGCCTCCGCGCCCGCCGCGCCGCCGGGCAAGGCGAGCGAGGCCAAGAATTCCACCAGGGTCCCGTCGCGCTTGGCGTCCACAACGAAGACCGGCACCCCCGGCGCCAGCTCGCCGGCGCCGCCCACGGCCGCCTCGACCTCCCCGGCGGCCGCCTCGTCCGCTTTCGTGATCACGATGTAGTCGGCCCCCAGTATCTGGGCTTCGATCAGCGGCGTGAGCACCTCGCGGAGCGCCTCGAAACGCACTGGGTCGACCACCGTGACCGTATGGACGGAGGTCAGCGTCTTGGGAGGATAGCGCCGTATCGAGTCGAGCACCCCCTCGGGCGTCGCGATGCCGCTGGCCTCGATCATCACCAGGTCGGGCTTGAATTCCTGCTCCAGATCCCGGAGCGCACGTACGAGGTCCACCCCTATCTGGCAGCAGATGCAACCACCGGTGATCTCGACGACCTCCATGTCGCCCAGCCGCAACACCTCGCCGTCTATCCCCACCTCTCCCACTTCGTTCACCAGCACGCAGACCCGCGAGCGCTCGAGCGCGGCGCGCTTCGCCAGCGCGAGTATGAGAGTGGTCTTTCCCGAACCCAGGAAACCGGCGAACAAGATCAGGCGCATCGGGTGCCTTTCAGACCGGCGCACGAACAGGGCAGGTGAGCCTGGGACGGCGCTGGGGAGCGTGCGCCCCAGAGACTAGCAGACCCCGCATCATTCGGTATCCGCCGGGACGACAGCTTCGGCGCGCCCTTTTTGCGCCACCACGGCGAAGAGGATTGAAACGGATAAAAGAGAACCCTCTATTCTGTACGCTCGTTTCTACCGATATTTCTCTCATACGGACGGTATATGGGCGGGGGAACCCGCAGAGGAGGACATTGTGTCAAGCAGGCGAGGACAAAACAGATACTGGTGCAGCCGGATAGCGGTGCTTGGCGTCGCGATGTTGGCCGTGCTGGGGATGGCGGTGCTCGTCGCGGGCGTGCAGCCGAACCGAGCTGACGACCACGACCACTACCGATCGGCAGTTCGGACAGAACCTGCAAAGAGTCAAGATCAACGAGCTTTCGAACGGGAGAATCGTCACCGTCTCGCCGGGATACGTGATCGAGCTCGAATTGAAGGGGCAGCCTAGCCTGCGCTACCACTGGGACGTCCTGCCTCCCGATCCGAAGATCGTACTGGCTCTTCCCGGTCCCCGCGTGCTCTTCGACCAGGCGAACCTGCAGGGTACCTTCACCTTCACAGCGCTGGCGCGAGCCGTTGGCGAGACGACGCTCACCGCCGACTACGTCAACCGCAAAGGTGAGGTGGGGAGGACTTTCACCTGCACCTTCCAGGTAGTGTCGAACATACCGACCACGACCACCGTCTCCGAAAGCACGACGACGACTGCGTCGACCACGACGACGACCGCGGCCCCGACAACCACGACGGCGGCCCCGACGACTACAACGACCGCGGCCCCGACCACAACGACGACCGCGAAGCCGACGACCACCACCACTGCGGCAGAATCGACCACCACAACGGCGAAGCCGACAACGACCACCACGGCCAAGCCGACCACGACCACGGTCACCTTGCCGCCCACCACGACCACCTCGTTCATCGATCGGCCGCCCTACGAGGAGCTGCCGGGCTACACCTACCTTGATGAGCGGAACAACGGGGACCTGGTCAATGCCACGGTAGGCGGCAAGATAGTGCTGAGCCTGGGCGGCAACCCGTCGACCGGCTACCGCTGGGAGATCAAGAAGATCGACGAGTCTGTCATCAAGGCCGAGGGCGAGCCGGAGTTCATCTCCGACTCCACGGCAGTAGGCGCTTCCGGCGTCTACGTCTGGACCTTCGACGTTCTCAAAGCCGACGTCAGCACGCAGTTGGCGCTCGTGTACCTCGACCCTGATGGCAACGTCGACCAATACTTCTACGTGGGCATCGTGACCACCGGCGTCGAAGTGACGCCCTACTAGCGCGCAGACAGGAATACACCGAGAATGAACCAGCCGGGGCTCCGAATGGAACCCCGGCTTCTATGTAATCTCGTTCCTGCAAGAGCTTCGGCGCACGCAGGCGAGGGACGACTTTCGTAGGAGGAGGGCATCGTGGCGGAAAACGGGAAGCGAAAAATCAACTGGATCTGGATAGTCCTGGCGGCCGTCATCGTCGTCCTGGTGGTGGTCATCGTGTATCAGGCATCCTGCACCGGCGACGAAGAAACGACTACTACGACTGTCGCTCAGGCTCAGATCCCACCCGGTACCCAGGTTGTGAGGCTCACCGAGGCGTCGAACGGCAAGACCGTGACCGTTTCTCCGGGGTTTCTGCTCATCCTGGAACTGCCCGGATACCCGAGCCTCGGGTATCAGTGGAACGTGGTCCCGCCCGACCCAGAGGTGGTCAAAGGCCTTCCCGGCCCCGAGATCACGCCGGATTCGGGCGACACGCCCGGTACCTACCTCTTCGCAGGCCTCGCGCTTGCGCTGGGCACGACGGAGGTCTCGGCGGATTACGTGAGCCCGCAAGGGCAGACGGAGAAGTCCTACAAGCTGACCATCCAGGTGGTGTCGAGCACGCCTACGTCGTCGACGACCACAACGGTCGAGGAGACTACAACGACGGCGGAGAGCACCACGACCACCACCGAAGCCACCACAACGACTACGGCCGCGTCGACCACGACGAGCAACTCGACTACCACGACCACCGCGGCGTCGACCACGACGACGACCGGCGGGTCGACCACGACGAGCACCGCGAAGCCAACGACGACGACGGCCAAGCCGACCACCACAACCACGGCTAAGCCGACCACGACGACGACGGCGCAGCCGACGACCACGACCATCAAGCTGCCGCCGACCACAAGCACCTCGTACATCCAGCGGCCGCCCACGGAAATCATCCCCGCCAATACCTATCTGGACGAGCGGAACAACGGGCAGGTCGTCTACGCGACGGTCGGGGCTCAAGTGGTGCTGACGCTGGGCGGAGACGCCTCCTCGCCGTACACGTGGTCGATCAAGAGGATCGACACGGCCGTTCTCAGACAGACGGGCAATGTAGTGTTCACCCCGGTAGCCGGACCGAAGACCGGGAGCCCGGGCATCTACACCTTCACGTTTGATGTGCTGAGGGCCAACGCGAGCACCCAACTGGCCCTGGTGTACGCCGATTCCTCGGGAAACGTCAACCAGTACTTCTACGTGGGGATCATCACGAACGCGCAGGCGGTCCCGTTCTAGACCGAGACTTGTAGTGTCCGCCGCGCAGCGCGCCCCAGCGGGTGCGCTGCGCGGCCCGGCGGTGTCACCGCCTCTCAGGCGAGAGGCAGCCTGAGCTCGAAACGGGAGCCGGCCGGCGAGCTCTTCACCGATGCCTTTCCTCCGTGCAGTTCCATCGTGGCCTCGACGATGGCCAGCCCGAGCCCGCTCCCAGGATAGGCAGCCGCGTTGCGGCCGCGGTGAAAGCGCGAGAACAGCGCGGCCACGTCCTCCGGCGGGATGCCGATGCCGCTGTCCTCCACCCATACCAGCGCCTGCCGGTCTTCGCCGGCCGCGCCCAAGGTCACCGATCCGCCGCTCGGCGTGAACTTCAGCGCGTTATCGACAAGATTCTCGATCGCGGCGCGAAGTCCGGCTTCGTACCCATTGACCGGCAGTTCCCCTGGCACGACCTCGACGGCGAAGCCGATACCCGCCTGTTCCGCTCGCGATGCGAAAGAGCCGGCCACCGATCGGACGAGGGGCGCCAAATCAAGACGTTCGAGTTCGCTCGGCGACCCTGTCTCAAGGACGGAAAGCCGGAGCAACGCGCCGGATAGACGCTGGATCCGGTCGGCCTGGACCATGGCCCGGTCGATCAGCCGCTCCCGCGAGGCCTTGTCCGGGCTATCCTTGGCCAGTTCGAGATCGGCCTGCAAGGCGGTCAGAGGAGTTCCGATCTCGTGCGCCGCATCGGCGACGAATCGGCGCAGAGCGGTCACCGTCGCCTGATTCTTGTCGGCCATGGCGTTGAAAGAATCCGCGAGGAGCCCGATCTCGTCCGCACGGTCCACCTGCGCCCGCACCGCGAGGTCGCCATGGGCCATGCCGTTGCTGGCGGCGGCGATCGCGAGAAGCGGACGGGTCAAACGCCGGCTTGTGAGCCACCCCGCGAGCGCGGCGAGGATGAGGGCGGCACAACCGGCCACAAGCCAGGCGACGAGGGTGGTCCGCACGACTGTAGCCCCGTACGCGGGACCCTCCGAGAGCAGGACCTTCGCCACCACGGCGCTTCCACTTGTCAGCGAGGCTTCGATCGTTCGGCCCGATCGGGACCCGCCTTCAGCACCGGAGCCGCCGAACAGCCCTCCCCCCACGGGGCTGGGAAGGGAATGCATCCCCTTGCCCATTCCATGCCCCATGCCGCCGCGTCCGGCGTCGACCTCTCCGGAACCCGCTGTCTCCGCCACAGAGACCACGTCGATCTGGTCAACAGGACCGGAATCGACGAGTAGCCGCCCCACCGCGTCGTAGACACGGACGCGCGCCTGGGTCGACAACGCAATCACCTGCGCGCGGACGAGAGCATTGGCGGCTGCCGACGAGGAGGAACCTGCCGCGTCTCCGCGCGCCGCCCCCACCGCCTGCCAATCGATGGTCGACAGCCCAGTCTCGGCTCGCTGGATCGCCGCCTTGAGATATGAGACCTCCGAGCGGGCGTAGTGCTGGCTTAGGAGGGGGATGAGGATGGCTCCGAGCACGATCATGGTGAGGAGGGCCACCCCGGCAAAAGCGGCAGGAAGCTTGCGCTGCAAGGAGATGCGGCGGAGCCGGCCAAGCACGGATGAGCCGGCGCTCATACCGACCCGTTCAAGCGATAGCCAAGTCCGGGTTCGGTCAGGATGAGCCTTGGATCGCTCGGGTCCAGCTCGATCTTGGCCCGCAGCCTGCGGACGTGGACGTTGACCGTGGTCTCGTCGTAGTAGGCTTCGGAGGAACCCCAAACCTGCTCGAGCAACTGCCCGCGACTGAAGACCTGGCCGGGATGCTGGGCCAGAAAGACGAGCAGGCGAAACTCGATGGGCGTCAGGTCGACCTTTGTCGACCCGCGTGTCACTTGAGCGCTGGTGCGCTCTATGACCAGATCGGCGACGTACAGGAGGTCGGCTTCGGCGGTGGAGAGCTCTCCATACGCCCTTCGGAGGAGCGCACGGATCCGCGCTACCAGCTCACGGAGCTTGTACGGCTTGGTCATGTAGTCGTCCGCGCCCATCTCCAGACCAAGCACTTTGTCCAGTTCTTCGCCCTGGACGGTGAGCATCAGGATGGGCTGCCGCAGACCCAGGCGGCGCATCTCCCGGCAAACGTCGAAGCCGGAGATGTCGGGCAGACGGACGTCGAGAACCACGAGACGGGGGTGCTTCTCCCGGGCGTAGGCTATGCCGGCCGCACCCATTGACTCCCAGTGGACGGAGTAGCCCTCCCTTTCCAGGCCCTCGGTGACGCTCTCGGCGATGGCCGAGTCGTCCTCGACAAGCAGGATGGTCGTCTCTCGGTCGGTATCTGGCGCCATGTGGTGAGCCTATCAGTTGGCCTGTCGGGTGCGGGTAAAGCAGGTTGCCGGCGCGACCGTCCCTGGGGGAAGGCCGCGCCGGCTGCCAGGACGGCGGCAGTGTCGATCGAGAGAGATACCGTCCTGGGAGAGACTAGATGCTAATGAGGGTCCCGCCGGTCGTGGAAGCCCCGCCGGTCGTGGAGGTACCGCGCATGCAGCCGCCGCCCCGGCCACCTTCGCCGCGGCCGCCCGTCATGCCGCCCCGGCCCATTCCGCCGGTTTCGGTCTTGACGACCTTGAAGGATTCGTCCAGGTACACGATGACGTGCGTGCCGTCTGCTTTCACCACGTGAGCTTCGTACTTAGCGATCCCGTCATCATCGACGACGGCGCGCATGACCGTGGAGCCCGTCCCGGCCGCTGCAACTGCCGCGGCCTGGACTTGCGCCAGGATGTCACCGGTCAGCGCCGTCTCGTCGCTGCGGCCGCCCATCATGCCGCCGCCGCGGCCCGCCGGGCCGGTGCAGGTCTGCACGCTGACCACGTTGTATGACGCGTCGACGTAGACCACTACCCGGGTCCCGTCGGCCTTCACCGCGTGGACCTCGTATTTGGCGTTGCCGTCGGCGTCGGTCTCGGCCCGGACCACCGTCGCGTCACTGCCGATCTTGGCCAGGGCCGCGGCCTGTACCTTCGCGAGGACATCGCCGGTCAGCAGCGTCTCGTCGGTCCGCTGCTGTCCCCAGCGCTGCTCGGCGCCGGCGGGAGCCGTGCTTCCGGTCGTCGTCGCCGGGCCGGCCGCTGTGGTGTCGGTGGACGACCCGGTCGCGGCGAATGCGGCGCCCCCGATAGACAGGGTGAGGACCAGCGCCGCCAGGGGCACGACCCACTTCGTCTTGATTGACTTCATCCTTCTTCTCCTTGCTCGCTTACCTAACATCGGTACGGACCGATGGAGCCAGTATGCAGGCGGCATGATACGCGGCGGTTAATCGGGGATGACGATCCCGTAACCGCCACGGCACCCCGGTCACCTGCTCTGCGCGGGTCGGAGGAAGTACTTGACGGTGGTCCCCTGAACGAGGATGGAGAAGACGACCACGACGTAGGTCATCGTCACGAGTATGTCGCGGTTCTGCCCCTCAGGGAGCGAGAGCACGAGGGCGATCGGGATGGCGCCTCGTAGACCCACCCAGGTAAGGAAAGGCGCGGACCGGACACCCACGCCCGGCACCGAGCTGAAGACGGCCAGCGGAACGCCGACCGAGAGCAGCCTGGCGACCAGCACGATCGGGATGGCGGCCAGCGCGACCCACAGGCTCACGAGCGAGAAATCGGCGATAAGGGCAAAGGCCTCCAGCCCGATCAGCACGAACAGCACGGCGTTCAATATGATGTCGACCATCTCCCAGAACCGATCGAGGTTCTCGGAGGTTCGCGCGGACATCCCCCGGGCGCGTCCGTGATTCCCGATGACGATCCCCGCGACCACCATCGCCAGCGGTCCGGAGATCTCCAGCGCCTGGGCAGCCGCGTAGCCACCCGCGACGAGCGCAAGAGTGATGAGGATCTCGACCGGGTAGTCATCGATGGTCTTGACCACGCGGTAGCCGAGGTACCCGAGTGCCAATCCGAACGCGAGGCCTCCGAGCGCTTCCCTCAGAAAGAGCACCGTCGCTTCCGCGGGCAAGGGTAGCGAGCCACCGCCGGTCACGAGAGCGAGCAAGACCGCGAAGATGACCACCGCCACACCGTCATTGAACAGCGCTTCGCCCTCCACCAGCGCCTGGAGATTCGGGGTGCGTTCGCCCGGCGGATCACGGGAAGGACGGCCATGGGATCGGTGGGCGAGATCAAGGAGCCGAAGAGCAGGCAGTAACCGAGAGGAACGCCGAGGCCGGCAGCTTTCAGCAAGAGGTAGCTCGCAAAGCCGACTATCAAAGTGGCGACGATGACGCCCACCGTGGCAAGGACGAGCACGTGGGCCCTCACCGCAACCAGACACGCGAGGCAGATTTGAAGCGCCCCCGCGAACAGCAGGAAGCTCAGCAGGCCGTTGAACAGCACCTCGTTGAAGTCGATGCCGGCGACGAGGCTCCGGGCCGGACCCACTCCGGGAACGCCGCCTAAATCCAGTCCTATGAGGATCAGAGAGACGACGAACGCCTGCAGCATCAAGCCGATCGTGGGAGCAAGCTTTAGGAACCTGCTGTTCACATACGCGAACAGTGCGGCCAGGACCATCAGAACGGCGACAATACTGTAGGTGCCCGTCGTAGGACCTCGTAGATCTAGCCTTTGTCGAAACCGCTTCCGATTCTATCCGCCAACACGCTGTCTCGCGAGTACGTCCCACCACCCGGCTCTTATCTGGACCTTGACCTCGCCGCCCAAGGCGGTTTCGGCCTGCGGGAACTCAGACTCATCCATAGACATCCGGGCGTGATACGGTCTACTGGAAGGTACGACCGTACGGATTATCCCGCGGAGAGGAAGTGACATGGCGATACGTTCTTCCGGCCTGCTCAGCACCGTCCTCGATCCCCGAGGCCAGCCCACCAATGTCGTCCAGCCGGTGCCCCTCGCGCCCCGGCTCGACAGCCTCGAAGGAAAGACCATACAACTCATTGACATAGGCTTCGGCGGTGGATGGGAGTTCCTCGAAGAGGCTGCCGCCTGGTTCGCCCGCAACATGTCCAGCGTGCGGACGACGCTCAAGCACAAGAGCGGCATCATGTTCGTCGACGAGCCCCAGATGTGGGCGGACGCGAAGGCCAACGCTGACGCGGTCATCTTCGGGGTGGGTGGCTGAGACGGCTGTGCGGCCAGTGTGGCCGCCCACTGTAGAGAACTGGAGTCCAGGTACGGTATCCCGACCGCGCCCATATCGAGTGCGCGTTTCGCCGAATACCTGGCCATGGACGCCCAGAATCACGGCATGAGCCTGCGCTTCAGCTTCGCTCCCTACCCACTTGTCGGTAGGCCCCGCGAAGCTCTGCGCAGATACGTGGAAGGGAACGATCCCGTCACGGGCAATCCCCTGATGCCACAAATCGTCGATGCCCTAACGCGGCCACTGACCGCGGATGAGCAGAATCCAAAGGCGGAGCGCGGCGGCCCTAGGCCGAGACTGCTGAAACCAGACGCCGAGTGGGGCATACAGCGGCTCTTCCTAGAGAACGGCTGGACGGATGGCCTACCGATCGTGCTACCCACAGAGGAGCGCGTAGCCCACATGCTGACGGGCACAGCGGCGAAGCCCGACGAGGTGGTAGGCCGGATGACCGTCACCATCCACCAGGAGAAGCTTGAGTATACGGTGGAGAAGGTCGCGGTTAACGCCGTCATGGCCGGCGCCGGCCCCCAGCATCTACCGGTCATCTTGGCTCTCGCGGCCAGCGAGGAACCCTCCCTGCCGAGCTCGACGACGTCGTTCGCCAGAATGGCCGTCGTGAACGGGCCCGTCCGTGAAGAGATCGGCATGAACTCAGGGCTGGGCGCGTTGAGTCCCTTCAACCACGCCAACTCCGTGATCGGACGCGCATGGACGCTCATGAGCATCAATCTGGCCGACGCGCGGCCTGGTGACACCTTCATGGGTTCGACGGGCAACAACGTGAACTACAACAACATGACCTTCGCCGAGAACGAGGAACGGAGCGTTTGGGAACCGTTCCATGTCCGGATGGGCTTCAGGAAGGAAGAGAGCACGGTAAGCCTTTTCCAGGGGTGGAGCGTGATCAATAGCATGGGCGCCGCGGGATGCTGCCGTCCAGCCCATGAGGAAACGCTCATCATAATGCAGGCCTTCCCCTGCCTGAGGGGGGCCATCGCCTTGGTGATGGATCCGCTTACCGCCAAGCATCTGAAAGAACAAGGGTTCGACGATCCGGCTCAGCTCTCCCGCTACCTATCGGAGAACTTCCAGATGACGGCCGGACAGTTCTGGGGTTCGGATGTCGTCTATTCGCTCGTAGAGCCCAACGCTCGCAACGGGATAGAGCCGTTCGCCTCCTGGTTGAAGCTGCCCAGAGACGGCATGATCAAGCCGTACTTTGCTCCTGAGCTGATCAACGTCGTGGTGGTTGGCGGCGAGACCCAGGCGATGTGGCTCACCACCGACATGTGGCATACCAAGACCATGTCGGTCGACAGGTGGAGACCCGCGAGCGGGGTGTATGAGGAGGATGAGCAGACCATCCGGCGCCGGGCCGCGCGCCGTAAGCGGCATGCGGCCGCGCTCAGCCGCAGCGGATACGACTTATAGGAAGCATCGCTTCGAGGGACATCGTAGCTCGGCCCGCCCCAGACCGAAGCCTGGAGGCGGGCCGAGCAGGGCAGCCGGCGCTCCGGCTGCGATTCGCTAGGTGCTAGTTACTACTTCTTGTCCATCCAGAAGTTCGCCCAGTCCCAACGGATGAAGCCGGCCAACGGATACTCGGTGTGCACGTATTTGGCCATGATCAGACCGGCCGGCGCGCTGTACACAGGGATCATCAGAGCTTGGTCGCCCATGAGGCCCACGATGGGTCCGGTCGCCTTCTCCTGCGCCGCTGCGTCAACCGCGCTGTTGGCGTCCGTGAACATCTGCGTCATCTCAGGCGGCCGTTTGAAGCTCACCAGGTTGGTCATCGGGGTCGGCGACCACCAGCGGTTGCAGGAGATAAGGTAGTTCGGGTCTACACCGCTGAACATGAGACCCAGGTCTTTCCACCCGGTGCCGAACATCGACCCGTAGAACCGGCCCGGATCGGCGATGTCGAGGTTGGTCTTGAACCCGGCGGCATCGAGATAGCCTTTGCACGCCTCGCCGACCACACTTCGACCGCCTGTTTCCGCGATCGCCAGAAGGTCGATGGCGCAACCATCCGCGTAGCCGGCGTCGACCAGGAGCTGCTTGGCCTTCGCCGGATCATACGTCCGCTTGACCTTGGACGAACCCGCGCCCCATTCTCCCTCAGGTGCCACTTCGTAGATGGGCTTGTAGATCCCGTAGCCAACAGCCTTGCAGATGGCTTCCTTGTCGAGCGCGTACTCCACCGCTTCGCGCACTGGCTGCTTGTTCAGCGGGGAAGCGGCATCCATGGTGTTGGGCATGAGATGGTACAGGAACGAGGCCCACCCGGACTGGTCGGTGAAGCCCTTTTGCTTCATCTCGTCCTGGGCCTGGGCATCGGCGTTCTGCCAGATGTCCGCCTGGCCCGCCTGCATCAGCGCGGACGAGGTAGTAGCGTCGGGGATGATCTTGTAGTCGATCCCATCCAGGTTGGGCAGGGGCTTCTGCCAGTAGTCGGGGAACTTCTCCCACGTGATGGACTGGTCGCGGACGAACTCCTTCATGACCATCGGCCCGGTGCCGACGCGTGATCCATGGCCCATGCTTCCCCGCCGTTCGCCTCGAAGGCTGCCTGGGAGAACATGGGCACCCAGCCGAAGGAATGGATCAGCTGGTTGTCCCATCTGTTCAGGTGAAGCACGTACGTGTACTTGCCCGTGACTTCGAAGGAAGCTAGAGCGTCGGCGAACTGCAGCTTCTTGCCGTCGATGCCCAGCTGGTAGTTCCACTTTGCGACATCAGCGGTCAGCTCGGTGCCGTCATGGAACATGATGCCCGGCTTCAGCTCGCACGTCATGGTGAGCTTGTCCGGTTCCTCGGTGAACGTCTTCGCGAGGTGGGGGACCAGCGTCCGGTCGACCGTGTACTCGTTGATCCTCTCGACCGAGGGGAATATCGGACCCTCGTCCGTGGGCCCCATCTTGGGCCAGAAGCCGACATTCTGCGGACCCGCCGGCACGATATGCCGCACGATGCCGCCGACGACCGGCCCTGCGGCCATGGTGGTCGTGGTCGCGGGTGCCGCCGTCGTCGTGGTCGCCCCGCCTGCCGTGGTGGTCGCGCCACCCGCAGTCGTGGTCGCCCCGCCTGCCGTGGTGGTCGTGGTCTCGCCTCCGCACGCCGCGATCAGGCCCCCGAGGCCGCCGCTCACGGCGATCGCGCCGCCTGCCACACCTGCGTACTTCAGAAACTCTCGCCGGCTGACCGGCTTCTTGGCAATGCTCTCGTCTTTGGTTTCCCGAGGTTCATCTGTCATCACGTTGCCCTCCCCCATTTTTCGCTGACCTTTTCTCAAAACCTTAACCCACACACTTCTATCTACCACCTCCCAAACGTACTCCTCCCCTCGTCCGACGTCCTTCGCCCACTTGCTGCTCGGTCACGCCGCCTCCATCCTGCCGGGCGAGCCCGCGGCGAGGCAGGCGACCTCGTGGTCGTCACCGAGTTCCGCGAGTTCGGGCACGGTGGTGCGGCACGCCGGCGTGGCGTCGGGGCACCGTGTGTGAAAGTTGCAGCCGCTGGGCGGATTCACGGGGCTCGGCACCTCGCCTTCCAACACGATGCGCTCGCGGCTGGCCTCGATGTCCGGGTCCGGCACGCAGACCGCCGAGAGCAAGGCGCGCGTGTACGGGTGGACGGGATTGGCGTAGAGCTCGGCGGGTGTGGTGATCTCCAGGATGCGTCCCAGGTACATCACCGCGATCCGGTCGCTGATGTGTTGGACCACCGAGAGGTCGTGCGCGATGAAGATGTACGTGAGTCCAGCCACCCCTTCGCGCAGATCCATGAGCAGGTTGATGATCTGGGCCTGGATGGACACATCGAGCGCCGATACCGGCTCATCACAGATGATCAGTTTCGGATCGCCGGCCAGCGCCCGCGCGATCCCTATGCGTTGTCGCTGACCCCCGCTGAACTCATGGGGATAGCGCGACATGAGGTCGGGATCCAGGCCTACTTTTCTGAAGAGACCGTCCACTCGCTGGTCGTAGTCGGACTTGCTTTCCACCATCTGGTGGATCTTGAGCGGCTCGCCCACGATGCTGCCGGCCGTCTGCCGGGGATCGAGCGAGGCGTAGGGGTCCTGGAAGATGACGGCGATCTCGCGGCGGAGAGGCCTGAACTCGTTCTCCGGCATCGAGGCGATCTCTTTGTGATCGAACCAGATGCGTCCCCCTGTCGGCTTGTATATCCGGCACAGGCAGCGGCCCACGGTGGTCTTGCCGCAGCCGCTCTCACCGACGAGGCCGAGGGTCTCCCCTATCCGCATCTTGAACGACACGCCGTCGACGGCCTTGATCTCGCCCACCTTCTTCTTGAGCAGCCCGCGGGTGATAGGAAAGTACATCTTGAGGGAGTCGACCTCGAGGATTACGTCGCCCTCGGGCGCTACCCGAGGGACCGCAGATTCGAGAGCCGCCGCCCCTCAGGAGCAAGTGGCGCCTCGGAGGGAACGCTCGTCTCGGGAGCGCCGATAGTGCCCGGGATGTCCGTCATGCTATTGCCCCCTGCCCCCGCATATAGCACCGCACCCTGTGCCCGTCGCCATCGACGGGCTGCAACTCCGGCCAGGGCTCAGTGAAGCAGCGCTCGCTCCGCTCGGTACAGCGAGGCAAGAAGGCGCACGTCTTGGGGCAGGCCGATGAGATTGGGCGGGGTGCCGAAGATAGGGACCAAGCGTTGGCCTCGGACCTCGTCCAACTCGGGGGACGCTCTTGAGCAGCGCGATAGTATAGGGATGACTGGGGCGGTAGAAGATGTCGCGGCAGAGGCCCTCCTCGACGATCTTGCCCGCGTACATGATGTAGATGCGCTGCGCGTAGCGGGCGACCACCCCGAGGTTGTGGGTCACAAGCATCAGGGACCCGCGGCAGCCGTCGATGGTGGTCAGCATGAGCTCGAGCAATTGCGCCTGGGTGGTGCAGTCCAGCGCTGTGGTGGGCTCGTCGGCGATCACCAGCTTGGGCTGACAGGCCACACCTATGGCGATCATGACCCGCTGCCTCATCCCGCCGCTGAACTGGTGAGGGTAGTCGTCTACGCGGCTTGCCGCGCTCGGTATGCCCACCATTTCGAGCAACTCGATCGCCCGGCTCCGCGCCTCTTTCTTGTTCATCTTCAAGTGGAGTTCCAGCGACTCGGTGAGTTGACGGCCGATGGTCAGCGTGGGGTTGAGCGAGGTCATGGGCTCCTGGAAGATCATGCTGATCCTCCCGCCTCGGATGGCGCGCATCTCGTCGCCGTTGGGGGGGTACTCGAGCAGGTTGGTGCCTTCGAACCACACCTCGCCCCCCGCGATGCGACCCGGGGGACGCACGAGCTGCAGCACGGAAAGCTGGGAGACCGACTTCCCGCATCCGCTCTCGCCTACCATGCCCACGATCTCCCGCTCGTCTACCGTGTAGGAGACGCCGTTCACCGCGTGCACGATGCCTTGCTCGATCTTGAACTCCGTCGCGCAGATCCTTGACCTCCAGCATCCGGCCCGCCGGCGACAGATCGCATGCCGCTTCCTGGACAGCGGTCTGCTGGGCACTCACAGCACGCCTCGGAGCTTCGGGTCGAGAGCATCACGCAGGCCGTCGCCCACCATGTTGAAGGCGAACACCACCACCATGATGGCAATGGCCGGGGCGAAGGAGAGCTGGGCATGATTCCCCAGGAAGCGGTAACCGTCGGCAGCCATGCTGCCCCACGCCACCCCGGGCGGCTTGATGCCGATGCCCAGGAAGCTGAGGGCGGCTTCGGCCAGGATCACGTTACCGAGCATCGCGGTGATGAGCACCAGGGTGGGCTGGAACGCGTTGGGCAGGATGTGCCTCGCCATGGTGCGCAGGCTCTTTCCGCCCATGGCCCGCTGCGCCACGATGTACTCGTTCTCCTTGACGCTCAGGGTCTCGCCACACATCAGCCGCGTGTAGCCCGGCAGCGTGGCGATGGCCAGGGCGATGATCACATTCTGGATGCCGCCCCCCAGCACCGCGGCCAGGAGCAAGGCCAGGACGAGCATTGGGAAGCCCATCAGCGCATCCATGACGCGCATGATGGCGGTGTTGGTGGCCCCGCCCAGGTAACCGGCCAGCAGCCCCAGGATCATCCCGGCGATGGCGGCCACGGCGACCGTGCCGAAGCCGACAATGAGCGCCGTTCTCGCCCCGTAGACCAGGCGGCTGAAGGTGTCGCGGCCGAGGCTGTCGGTGCCGAGGATGTGATCCCGGCTGATCCCCTGGAGCGATTGGGCCAAGTCGTTCTTGTAGGGGTCGTGGTTTGCGATCAGCGGGGCGAAGATCGCAACGATCACGAGGATCACGAGCACGCCGACCCCGAACACCACCAGCTTGCGCTGGAAGAGGATGCGGAAGAAGCGCTTGCGCTCGCTCATCTGCGGCGGAGCCGTGGAGTCCAGCTCGCGGATCTCTTGGACTGCTGAAGCTTCGTTCAAATCCACGACCTCACTCATAGCGGATCCTCGGGTCAAGCCAGCCGTACGAGATATCCACGACCAGGTTGATCACCACGATGATGGTGGCGATGATCAGCGTCGTACCCTGGATCACCACGTAGTCCTGGCCGAACACGCTCTGCACCAGGAGGCTCCCGACCCCGGGGATGGCGAACATGTTCTCGATGATCACCGACCCGCCGAGGACGAGGCCCACGCTGATCCCGAGCATCGTGACTACCGGCAGCATGCTGTTCTTGAGGACGTGCCGGGTGACAACGACCTTCTCTTTCAGACCCTTGGACCACGCCGTGCGGATGAAGTCCATGTTGTTGACCTCAAGCACGCTCGACCTCATCTGGCGAGCCGTCATGGCCAGAGGAACCACGGCAAGACAGATCACGGGCAACACGGCCATCCTGGCAAAGAGCCAGAAGTCGTCGAGCGGCGACGTGTAGCCGGCGATGGGTAACCACCCCAGCCTGAGCCCGAAGAAGTAGATCAGCACGATGGCCAGGAGGAAGACCGGAATAGTCAGGCCTATATAGGAGCAGAAGGTTACGACGGAGTCGATCCACTTACCCCGTCGGATCGCTGCCATGAGCCCGAAGAAGATCCCGAAGGCGGTGCTCACCACGATGGCGATGAGTCCCAGATATAGGGTGGGCGGGAAGCGCTGTTTTAGGAGCTCGCCCACATCCGCCCGGTACTTGATCGACTCACCCAGGTCCCCGGTGGCGATCCCCTTGACCCAGTTCACGTATTGGACCGGGATGGGCTTGTCCAGCCCGTACTCCTGCCGCAGCAGGTCCAGCTGCTCCTTGGTCACGCCTCCCGAACCCGCCTGCTGAGACACGTAGATGAGCACTGGGTCCCCCGGCAGCAGCCGGACCGAGAAGAACACGATGAGCGACACCAAGAAGATGACCACTACACCCCAGAGCAACCGCCGGATGATATAGGTGACCATCTGCTAGACGGCCTCGTCGAACCGTTTGGGTCGCTCCCCGAACAAATCCCCTGCAAGTGTGCCCAATTTCCCCCCTAGAAACGTGGACTTGCTGAATCCTGTTCAGTTAGACAGTGTACCAGCATCACGCGGCCTTGGTGGCAGTCGAGGAGCCTCACTCGGCCGGTACGCTCGGCGCTCCGGTCCCCGCCGCCGGTGCGGCATAGAACGACAGCAATCGCCGGAAATTCCGTCGGGAGGCGCCGGCGTCGGTCACCGCGTCCACGCGCGCCAGGAGCGCCATATCTTCCGCCCAGGCGAACATCAGGACGGCCCAGGCGAGGTCCCCCGGCTCGACGTCGGAGCGGATACTGCCTTCGCGTTGCCCCTCTTCAACTATGGGGAGAAGGAGTTCGTAGGACTGCAACGCGCCACGAGGCGTGCTTGGCTCAAGGCGGGCTTGCTCCGTGACTCCCACAAAGGCGAATATCGGGCGGACGAAGGATTCCAGCGCGGAAGCGGACCACTCCAGGTGACTCTCCGCGATGTTGTCCAATCGCTCCATGGCATTCGCCCCCGTTGGGGCGACGATCCACTCCTGCGCCCGCTCGCCCAGGAGTTCGGTGGCGGCCACAAGCACGTCCTCGCGGTTGCGGAAATGCTGATAGAGCGCGCTGTTGGAGATACCCACCGCTCTGGCGATACGGGCGACCGAGGTGCCGTAGTAGCCGTGCGTCGCCATGATCCGTAGGGCTGCCTCCGCGATCTCGCGGCGCCGCACGGACTTGGACTTTCGCACACGTTTCTTAGGCGGCTGTTGCAGCGCATCACCTCGCGCGCCGACGATCTGCGGGACAGACACCTGCCACTCTACAGAACGATATTCACTTTCGCAACACGGTGGGCTCGTGGCGGGGCGCCCCCACCCCAGCCATGGGAGCAGGGGCGCCCGAGCGTGTCAGTCGACCAGCTTCTTCACCGTCTCCTTGAGCGGAGTGGTGGGCCTCCCCGTCAGCGTCGCGAGATCGTCGGTAGCGTCGGCGAGCGCGCCCTCGGCGATGTTCCCATCGAGCGCGGCCACGAAGCCCGCGACGTTCTCGTCGAGGCCGGCCGCCGTCATGGCCGCCGCGATCTCCGCGGGCTCCACCGCTTTGTAGGAGCACGGCGTGCCCGTGACCTCGGCGATGGTGGCCGCGAGCTCGTTGTAGTCCCAGGCGTGATCGCCGCTAAGCTCGTACACCTTGCCCTCGTGGCCCTCGCCCACCAGGACGACCGCCGCCGCCTCGGCATAGTCGGCGCGCGAAGCGCTCGCCACGCGGCCTTCGCCGGCCGCGGCGACCAGGGTCCCGGTCTCGCGGGCGGTCTGGATCGACTGCGCGTAGTTCTCGGTGTACCAGTTGTTGCGAAGGACGGTGTACGACAGGCCCGATGACGCCAGGTACTCTTCCGTGGCCTTGTGCTCGGGCGCGAGGATCAACGCGGAAGTGGTCGCCTTGGGTGCGCTCGTGTAGATGACGTGCTTGACTCCCGCGGCTTTCGCGGCATCGATGACGTTCTTGTGCTGCGCGAAACGCCGGCCTAGCTCGTTCGAGGAAATCAGCAGCAGCTTATCCAGCCCCGCGACGGCCGCGTCCAGTGACGGCCGATCGTCGTAGTCCGCCACCCTGAGCTCCACACCCGCGCCGGCGAGGTCCGCCGCTTTGCCGGGGTCACGAACGATGGCCACGACATCCGTCGCCTGGCACCTATCGAGTAATTGCTGCACGACCAAGCGGCCCAGCTGCCCGCTGGCTCCGGTCACTCCCATCTTCATCTGTATCGGCTCACTTTCTGAGGGTCGCGCTCCGGCCCTCTCGTTGACAACTGCCACACCTGGTGACTGCCCCCCGATGGGCGACCTGGTCTAGATATACGCGGCGGCCTTGAAGGCGGACCGGACGGCCGTGGCGATACTCCCCACCTCCGAGGCGTCGCCGACGACGAACACTTCTGTCTCGGGGGCGCTGCGGCGCAGAGAGTCGGCGACGTCGTATCGCGCGGCCATGCCCACGGCCAGAAGCACCGTGTCGGCGGGGAACTCGATCCTTTCAGAGGTCCTCGTGTCGCGGCAGACCACGGTGGAGTCGGTCACTTCTTCGAGCCTGCAGTTGAGATGGATGGGTATCTGGAGCTCTTCGACCAACGCCATGAGCTCCATGGCGACGCCGCCGGCAGAGGCGCTGAGGTTCTTCATGTCCGGCGCCATCTCGACGACGGTCACGTCCTTGCCCGCGCGTTTGAGCCCTATGGCGCACTCTACGCCGACAGCTGCCGCGCCCACGACGACCGTCTTGTTGCCCGGCACCACCCTGCCGGTGTCGGCTTCGGGCGCCCAGTGGACGTGGGGCTTGTCGATACCGGGAAGCCTGGGGACGATGGGTTCTGAGCCGACGGCGATGATGAGCGCCTCGTAGCCTTCCGCGTCGAGCATCTCCTTTGTGGCCTCGGTGTTCAGGAGGATGCGAGCGGGAGCCTTGTTCGCCTGACGCACCAAGTAGTCGAGGTAGTCCGTCACATCCTGCTTGAACGGCAGCGCGGCTCCGGGAACGACGTTCCCGCCCAGATGATCGCTCTTCTCGTAGAGCGTGACCTCATGCCCGCGCTCGCAGAGCGTCAGGAGGGCCTGGATACCGGCGGGACCTCCGCCGACGACCGCGACCTTCTTCTTCACATCGGCCTTCTTGACCTTGGCCTCCGGGAACTCGGTCTCGTTGCCCAGGAATGGATTCACGGCGCAATTGATGACCGCGGGGACCATCAGGCGGAAGCCGCAGTACTGGCAGCGCAGGCAGGGACGGCGATCCTCTTCTCTGCCGAGGGCATACTTGCGCGGCATCTCGGGGTCGGCCAGGAGTGGGCGGCACATGGCCACCATGTCGGCCTTGCCGGAAGCCAGGATCTCCTCGGCGCTCGCGATGTCCATGATCGAGCCGACCGTGCACACCACGGCGTTCGGGAACGCCTTCTTGACGTCCGCCGCGTAGTGGACGTTGTACTCCCTGTCCATGAGGTAGTTCTGCCACCAGTTGCGCATGTACTGGAGCTCGCCGTGCAGACCGGCGGAGACGTGGAAGATGTCGACCTTGTCCTGTATCAGCTCGATGAACCGAAGCGTCTCGTCGAGATGCATGCCGTCGGGATGGATCTCGTCGGCGGAGATGCGGTATTCGATGACGAAGTCCTCGCCGCACAGCTCCCGGACCCGGTCCAGAACCTCGATGGCAAAGCGGGCCCTGTTCTCGAGGGAACCGCCGTAGTCGTCCGTGCGCTTGTTGTAGAGAGAGCTCGCGAACTGGGCTATCAGGTTCCCGTGACCGCCGTGGATCATGCACATCTTGAAGCCCACCCTCTTGCAGCGGTGGGCGGCGGCGGCGTATTTCTCGACGGTCTGGGTGATCTTCGCGTGATCCATCTCTATGGTAGGCAGCATCTCCCTACCCTGCAGCTTCGCGCGCCACAGCTCATGAGACGGTATGAGGGACGAAGCGCTGTATGCCGCTTTCCCCGTCTTGCCGGGGTCGGAGTCCTTGCCGTTGTGGTTGATCTCGAGGGAGGCGAGCGTTCCGTAGCCGTCGCACATCTCTGCGAAGCGGGAGAGGGGCAGGAGACATTCGTCGCTGCTGAGGTCCAGTTGACGCTCCTCGTCACTTGCCTCTTTGATGTCGACGACGGAATTGCCGACGGTGATGACGGCCACTCCGCCTCTGGCGAACGTCCTGAAGAAGTCCACGAACTCCGTGGTCACTCTGCCTTCGCGGTCGGCGAGGTTGGGGGACGGCGGGGCCAGTTCCAGGCGGTTCTTGAAGTCGACCCCCCTGATCCTGATAGGCGCGAACACATGCTCGTATCGTGACCCCATCGTGCCCTTCCTCTAGTCGTCATACTCGGCGTCTGGATCGGGCAGGCCGCAGACGCCGTCCGCGCACTCACTTCCCGATCTTTGCGGCCGCCAGTAGTCGACCGACGCCGAGCCCCAGCACGCGTAGTCGCTCGTCTTCCAGACCGGGCTCGTCTCTCCCCCCACCACCACGATGTTGATCCTCTCCGGATCGTGGTAATGGGGTATGAGCTCGTCGTCCGCCGCCTTCTTCCACGTAGCGAACGGCTCCACCCCGGCGTCCGCCATGCGGAGCCACCAGCATGTCGATGGGGTCGGTGCCCCAGTATCTCCCGGCCGGGATGCAGGGCGTTCTCCGATATCCAGCGGCTGAAGTCCTCTTTGGTCTCGAAACCGTCGACCTCTTTGAGCTGCCGGGCCACCAGCGGGTCCATCATGATGGTCGCGTTGGAGTTGCAGGGCGGGGATGACGCTGAGCTGCAGGTCTATCTCCTCCCCCACCGTGCGCTTGGCGGCCGCGTGGAGGCTGTTCATGACGAACCAGCCCTTGAAGACGCTGACCACGCTCTCGTCGGGCTGGAAGCCCTTCTGCACGTGGAACGGCGTCCAGACGCTGCGCTCCTCGTTCTCGGCGAAGCACATGTTGTTGTAGAGGAAGCCGTTGCCCTGCGAGCTCCACAGGGTCACCTTCGGCCGGCCGTAGCCCCAGCAGATCGACATCAGGGTCCAGGCCCTGCCGATGACCGCATTGGCCAGATTGCCCGGACTGAAGGCCGCCAGACCCCGGAGTTCATGGAGATCTCGTTGCGGATGGGCCCGTTGACCAGAAGCATGCTGCCGAAGGGCGTGGTCGAGGGCGTCAGGGCCGAGTGCCTGGTCGACGCGATGGCCAGGATCACCGGGAGGTGCTCCGGCCGCGCCCCGGCCATGACCGCCACGACCGCGATGTCGGAGACCGTGTACCTGAGCATCTCCTTGGTGTCGTGGAGGAAGATCTCGCCCGACCAGCTCGTCGCGGGATCGGCCGGTACCGGCCGAGCATGTGTTCCACCCGCTCCTCGGTGGGGAGGACGACCGGCAGCCCGTCCGTCCAGCCTCGTTCGTAGAACAGGCGCTGGAGGTTGTCCTCGGTGTCCGGTCCGACCAGCGCCTCGCGAGCCGGTGACTTCTTCGGACGGAAGGACGACATGGCCGGCCTCAGCCCCGCTCGGGGTCTTGGTGAGCGCATCGACGATCTCGTCGATGACGCGCTGGCCCGTAAGCGGATCGTCACCCTCGAGATAGCCGTACAGGGTCTCGGGCGGCATGCTGACGACCGGGTGCGGGGTGTAGACGAAGGGCAGACCTCACCCCCAGCGACCTCATCTCTCTCTGCACGTGACCCGCGTACTCGTAGGTGGAGAGGGGAGCGGTCGGGATCCCGTAGGTGCGCTCCAGCTTGCTGCTACTTGCGGCGACCGCCGCAGCGCAGCCGGGTCAGCCACCTACGCCGAGGATGACCGCGTCGGCGCCTTTCGCCTTGATCTCGTCCCAGAGAGCGTCCGTGTCGTCGGCGAACACGTTCCCGGGCTTCCGCTTCCTTATGGTGGTGACCGCCGGCATGTGCTCGCTCATCCACTTCTGCAGTTCCTGCATGAATCGGTAGCTGCCGCCGAAGCCGGTGTCTACGAGATAGACGACCTTGCCGTCCAGGGTGTCGAGTCTGGGAGCGAGCGGAGCCGAGGCGGATCCGGCGGACTCAGGCTCCACCGTCTGCACGAGCCGGCCTTCGGGGTTGACGACGGAGAACCTCAGCGGGCTGGGACATCGAGAGCCTCCCGGTGGCGAATCAGAGTAGGCGAACCAAAGCAGCCGAAGGATACCAACCCACGGGCGGGGTGTGGCGTTCTGTTGCCCATGATCCTAGATTGCCAGACCCCCGTCCACGGGGACGATGGCCCCGGTGATGAACGAGGCTGCATCGGAGCAAAGCCACAGGACGGCCTCGCCCATGTCATCTTCGGGATCACCCATCCTGCCCAGGGGAACGTGTTCGGTCATCCGCTCCCGCATGCCTTCGATCGAACAGATGTTGTCGGAAAGCATGGTGTGCGCGATGGGGCCGGGGCACACGCAGTTGACCCGGATACCGGACTTGGCGCCTTCGAGGGCCGCCACCTTGGTGAGAGCCACGAGGCCGGTCTTGGTGGAGCCGTAGGCGGCGAATCCAGGGATCTGGCGGAACGCTTGGGCCGAAGAGCAGTTGACGATGGCGCCCCTACCCTGCTTGATCATCTGCCTCATCTCGTACTTCAGGCAGAGGTACACGCCGGTGAGGTTCACATCCAGGTGCCGCAACCACAACTCGGTGGATGATTCTGTGATGGGTTCTATCGGGATGCGTACCGCGTCCGGGCCCACGCCGGCATTGTTGTAGGCGAAATCGAGCGAGCCATATAGCTCGACCGTCTTCGTCACCATCGCCTCGACGTCGCTCTCATTGGAGACGTCACACTTGACGAACGTGGCTTCTCCTCCGGCTTCCCTGATGAGGCGGACCGTCTCGTGCCCACCTTCGATGTTGATCCCATCGGTGACGACCACCTTCGCCCCTTCGCGGGCGAACACGATAGCAGCGCCCCTTCCGATGCCCGAGGCGGCCCCGGTCACCACTGCCACCTTGCCTTCGATGCCCATTCGGTTGTTCTCGCCGTACCTCTTCACAGGCCTCCCCTTGCACGACTCTCTACGGCGTAAGTGGCTCCTCAGTCCTCGCGGACCGCCACCCCGGCCACTGCTGTGTCACAGCCCGCGCGCGGCTGGACGCTCGGTAACCTATCACCGGCCGCGGCCGTGGTCAACGTATGAGGCCAGGCCGCTGCTCCCGCCCACTTCGGCACAAGGTCTCAGCCGCTCACGAAGAAGCAGCCACCGACGCGGGGCGAGTGCGGGTCCTCCGATACAACCTGGACGGGCCCGAGACACTCCCGCTCCTCACGGACATGCATGGTGGCGGCTTCATCCTGGGGCACGCCGAAATGGACGACCCCTTCATGCCCAAGATCGCCGGAGCGGCCGACGTCAAGAATCGCGGAAGCTCACCCCTTGAGGCGCGCCTCTTGGCTGCGGTACGGTAAGAGGGTCGTGCACCCGCGGCTTGGAGGTGGACATGCGACGCCAGCGCTCGCTTGGCCCGCTCCTGATCTCCCTGATGCTGCTCAGCCTGGTAGTGGTGGCCGGCTGCGGGGGGACCGCCACCCCGGGCAGCACCACCGGCGGCCCGCCGACCACGGCCTCCGATGCCACCACGACCACGCCCGCGGTCACGAGCGCGGGCGAGACCACGACCACGGCCTCCGGCGCGGCCACGACGCCCGGATCTACGCCGGCATCGCGCGCCACCCCGACGTCGGCACCAAACTCAGGGGCCACCCTACCGTCGGGCCCTGCCCCAGGGACGCCTGACGCCGGTACCACGTCGACCTTCCCGGATGGGATGCCGGCCCCCATCACGCTCGAGGAGATCAAGAACGCAATGTCGTCGCTCGGGATGGGGTCTCCGGACCAACTCCAGGTCTACGACTATAAGAACTTCGGCCACTACGCGGCCGCCTACGTCATGGCCGCAGACGAGAACGTGTATCTGGTGCTCCTGAACGACGAGACCGGCGGCTGGGCGATCCTGAACACGATCACCGGCCTAGACTGGGAAGCCGTGCAGGCCCAACTGCGGGCCGCCGGGGCGCCGGAGGACTTGATCGAGTGGGCGAACCCCGGGGAAGGTTAGGTCAAGAGCCCGAGACCCCCCTCAAGCGGGCGGCTGGCCCAGCAGGCGCACTATCCTTCGATAGAAGTGTCATCTCAAGCTCTGCGGGTGGTGTGTTGCCGGACGCACCCACAGTGACGACGCTGGCTTGTATCGCGGACGCTCGGAAGGCTTGACGATAGCAGTGGACCTGTCCTGCAGCGGCGATAGCATGATTCAGGGGTCAAGCGCGCCGAAGCCGCAGATGCCCCCGCTGGCAAGGCTCGGCAGCCAATACGGAGGGCGCTCGATCAGGCTAGCCGGCGACAAGGGCCCGGGCTATGCGACCTTAGTTGTATCCTTCTCTGCCCGACATATCATGGATTGCGAAGTCCTTCTTCCAGGCTCCGGGCCAGTTGGATACTCTCTCTCCGCTCGTTGCTTGCGGGCCTCGACAAGCGCGTAGGCTCCCTTGTCGACGTCAGCGTCGATTCTGCCAATCGACCCATTGAGGTCCCGAACTACTGCCTCGAGTCGTGCCCTATCTCCAGCAAACCAGGCCCTGAGGTCACGCTCGTCAAGCCGCTCAGTAGTGTAGATGAGCCAAACCTCGTCCTCGCCGACCTGCAAAACCCCAACGAGAACTGGTTCGACATGCTCGGGCGTGTACTCCAAAACGTCCGGATCACCAGAGTACGGTAGGTGGAATCTAAATGAAGTTCTTTCGCCAACAGACTCGAACGTCGGCTCAGCTACAACCCGCGTGCGACTTGGATCGAAGTCGATCGAGAACGGCATCTCGTTTCACGTGGTTGTCAGAATAGTCTTGCACCATTCCATTCAGTTCCACGAGTGACTTACCCACGAGCTGCGTTGCGGGCATTCCATTGATCATCTGCTCCATGCGTTTCTTCCGGAGCTCAAATAGATCCTGTAGCGACTTCTTGAAGAACCGGAGTTCTGCATTCATCGTCACTTCCGCTCTCCCGTCCTCTTCCGCGCCTATCCCTTTCGATCTCTACACGCACCAGGAGGAGTTCGTCCTTACCTTCTTTACCGAGGTAGCCAAGGGCCGCCGGTGGGGAACCGGCCGGGCTACAGCCGACAAGAGGCCGTCGGAGGGTCTCGATCTCGCATCCGGTCCAAGGGCACTGGTCCAGGTTCTAGCCGTATTGCCTGCCTATGAGCCCGGCGCGATAGGCGTTGGTATAGCCCTGGCAGCGTCTGTCCCTGCCGAGCACCAGTTCGGCGGCGTACATGATGCCTCGCAGCTCAACATTCTCAGGATCGAGGATAGCGCTGTCCAGCCCAGCCTCGATGGCCAAAACAGCAAAGGCCTGGTTAATGATTGACCTGGCCGGGCAGGCCAAAGGAAATATTGCTCAGTCCGGAGGTGAGATGGACGTCGGGGAACTCCCCTTTGATGCGCCGCATCGTCTCAAACGCCACGCTCCCGCTTCCCGTGTCGGTGGCAACAGCAGAGATCAGGGGATCAATGTAGAGCTTCTCGTCAGGCAGTCTCCCATCGCGAGTCAGTTTCACGAGGGAGCGGACAATGGACAGCCTCTCGTCGACGGACTTGGGAATCCCCCGGTCATCCATGGCCAAGACAACGAGCTCGGTCTCGTACCTGCACGCCCACGGGAGAACATTCTCCACCCGACTCTTTTCGCCGCTGAGGGAGTTGATCATGGGTTTCTGCTTCACCGCGTCTAGGCCGGCAGCCAGAGCCAGGGGGTTTGCGCTGTCAAGACAGAGCGTGACGTCAGTGACCTGCTGGATGGCATCGATCAGCCACACCATGTCTGCCGGCTCATCCTCTGGGCGCGTCCCCGCGTGGACATCAAGGTACGATGCTCCAGCCTTCACCTGACGCAGTGCCAAATCCGCGATGAATCCCTTGTCCCTGTTTCGAATCGCGTCAGCTACGCTTGCGCGGGTGCCATTTATCTTCTCGCCGATGAGGCGCATGCTTTCTCTCTTTGGTCGCCGGACTACACTCGGTCTGGGCTTCTTCGTTACCGATACACGCCGTATTCCTTTGTGAATTCGATCATAGCCTTCATGTTTTCCGGCTTGATCTGTTCCGACGCCATCACCAGGTCCATGATGAAGCCGCCGCCCTCGCCCCAGATATCGATCAAGTTCTTGCAGTAATCTTTGACATCTTGAGGGGTGCCCATCCACATCAATTGGATCGGTACCTTGCCCCGTAGACAGACTCGGTCGCCAAGCACTTCCTTGGCTTTCGGGATGTCCACCTCTTCAAAGTGGTAGACGCAGGTGCCCGGGGGCACGTCTTTGATGATCTCCAGCCGGGACGTGAAGTCGCCCTCGAGGAGCAGGTGGGGCACCCGGCCGTTCTCGATGAGCATCATCATCAGTCTTCTCAGGTAGTGCCAGTAGAACTCCTCGAATTGGGCCGGGGACATGAAGGCCCCTTTCCCATCTCGGGTAGAGGCAGTGCCCTTGTGAAGCGGGATCAAGACGAGCGGGTTCTTCGCTGCTTCTGTCGCGGCCATGGCCAGTTTGAAGTTCACCCAGAGGTACTTCTCGCAGGCCGCTTTCAGGACCTCCGGCCGACGGTACATATCCATCATGGTGCCGTGAGTCCCCCTCAACGAGTCGGCCACGGCGTCGTACGGTGCGAAGCTGATGCCCCCGATAAAGCACGGGAAGCCCTGGGCGTACATCGCTTGGCTCGTCGCGGCGACCCAGTTCACGTACGCCAGAGAAGCCTCTCCGGCCTTCATGAGGGCGCTCAGCGCTTCTTTGCCTTCCGGGGTGCCGAAGCCAGCAAACTGGCCGGACATGGCGTAGGTGGGAAAGGTGTTACGCAGAGGAGCCAGGGCCTCAAAGCCCTTCAGATTGCCGCAAACGCGAGGCAGGACTATCCTCAGCATGGCGTCGCCGGGGTCCTCGATGAGGGCCTCATACTCGTCTGCCTTGAGATGCTCCCCTTCGAGGTACTGGTGAGCACTATTGTAGGATACGCCATGGCCTGCCCAGATAAGGTCCTTCTGGCCAAGAGCGTCGAGTACGGGTCCGATCATGAAGTTGAACGGTGCCTCAAACGCATCCGGTTGCAACTCGGTGATGGTCTTTTTGACCGCCCAGCTGGCAATATCGGGATTGTAGAGGCCGTCGTAACAACTGACCTTCGAGTAGACGCCGTAATAGTATTCCCACATGGGAGTGACGGGCACTCTATCCGGTGTCTTGAGCTGGATCGCGTCGGCGATCCTTCGGGTCCTGGACTTGTACGCCTCCTCAGCTTCGGAGTCGACGAATTCGATGTCGGGCGCGGAGCACCACAGATCCAACATCTCCTGGGTCTTGGTCTTGTCTTCCATTTTCAGAAACCCCCACTATTCGGTTTCCCAGACCTCTATTTGCCGAGGTAAGCCTTCGCAAGCGACACAGCCTGCGTAGCGCTCTTCCCAAAGGCGTCGGCACCGGCATAGACCCTGACCTCCTCGTCCACCGGGAAGCCGCCAAGCAGGATCGTCACCTTGTCTCTCAGGCCGGCTCGCGTGATGGCTTCAACCGTCTCTTTCATCGAATCAAAGGCCAAGGTCAAGAACCCGCTCAGCCCGACGATGGGCGCTTCAGTCTCCCGAATTGCATCCACGAATCTCTGGGCGGGGACGTCTACGCCCAGGTCATAGACCTCAAAACCGTTGATATCCAACATGAACTTCACGATATCCTTGCCGATATCGTGAATATCGCCGGCAACGGTTCCCAGAATGAACCTGCCGATCTTCTCGCCGCCAGCCGAACCGGTCAACCTTGGTTTGACGATGGCTGCGATTTCCTGAACTATTTCGCCCGAATAGACCAAATCGGGGATGAAGTACGTGCCTTCCTCAAAACGCGCGCCAACGATCTCCAAGCCCTTGTTCGCATCGCTCAGAATAGCGAGCGGGTCGTCCCCCTGGTCTAGCCTGTCTCGAGTCAGTTCTAGGGCCTCTTGCTCCTTCAAGTCTGACAAGAGGCTGATCAAATCCGTCGACATGTTCCCTTCCCTCCCGTTTCAAACTCCGTTTTCCATCATTTCGAGCAATGGTCTGCGTCCGTGGGTCAACGCTGTGAGCGACCCCCACAGGCTCACAATCCTGCCCGTCAACCTCAGCTCACCCACTTGCAGTTCCTCCATCTTCGCCTTTGTGGGCACACCCGTGCGCTCATCCCATCCCATCATGCCGTGGTAGGCGTCGATAGCCGCTTCCACCTCCTCGCGATCCATCCTGAATCCCTTCATCGGACCGCCTGGCAACGGCTCGTACAGACGATCAGGCAGTGCATCGTCCTTCCTGCTCCAGCCGTGCTTCAGGTTGAACAGGCGCAACTCCGTCAGAGCCCGCTCTCCAACCTTCATGAGTTCCCAGATGCTGGTGTTCCAGCCTGTGCAGGCCTCGACGATCTGCGCCACGTGTTCAACTTCAAAGTGGCGGACAGGGGCGACAGTGAAGAAGCACCAATCCAGGCTGTTTAGCAGACTCCACCATATCTGCAAGTAGGTGAAGAGCCGCGTCTTTTCGGGTCCAAGAGAAAGGGCATCGACGGGCTCGTTGATCCCCAGAGGTCTGATCTTGTCTAGGAAAAGGCCCTGAGCAGCGAAGGCACCGTCGTGCTCAATCTGCAGATGGTCCGCGCCCGTGGGCGATACAGCGTAACCCAGCCCCACGCCCTTCTTGCCTCGCGGGTCGTGCAGCGGCAACTCCTGCCCCTTCACCTGCATAGCCAGCTTCTCCGCACCTTTGCCGATCTTCTCGGCCGCACGCTTTGTTCCCTCGGCCAGGATATCGCCGAAACCTCTTCGGAAAGCGATCTGCTCGAGCATCGTCAGCATTGCCTCAGCGTTGCCGAAGCGCAACTCGGCGCCGACCTCCGCCTCACTCATGATGCCCTTTTCGAGGCACTCCTGCCCAAAGGCGATCGTGACTCCCGCCCCGATCGTGTCCAAGCCCCAGCGATTACACAGCTCATTCGCCTTGGCTGCTGCGGCCACGTCGGATACACCCTGGAATGAGCTGAAAGCTGCCAGACTCTCGTACTCCGGACCGCCGTACAGCGGATCTATCTTGTAGACACCGTCCGACTTCACAGGATGCTTGCACCGCACAGGACAGGCGTAACAGCCTTCGCTGCCCACGTCGAGCTCCCGGCGCATGGCCTCGGCGCTGACGGCGTCGGTAGCCTCGAAAACCCCTTCGCTGAAGTTGCGGGTGGGCAAGATACCTGCTCCATTCAGCGCCGAGAGGTAAGCGGCGGTGCCGACCTCGCGCAGTAACTGATCGTCAGGATTCGACTTCCAGGTCTGTCCAAACCACACGGCCAGCTTACGGAGCGTCTCCTCGTCCTTAACCGCGTTCCTCTGGTGGCCACGGACCGCCACCGCGCGCAGCTTCTTCGAGCCCATGACGGCACCCATGCCAGCTCGCCCGTTCACGTGACTGAAGACGGGCCCCGACAGTACACACGCGAACCGAACGAGGTTCTCACCTGCGGGTCCAATCTGAGCAACCTGCACCTTCCGGTCGCCCATTTCCTCCCAGATGGCCGCCTGGACATCCCCCGTGTCCTTGCCCCATAGGTGGGCAGCATCACGGAGCTCAGCCTTTCCATCGACGATGGCAAGGTACACTGGGTGGGGTGAACATCCCTCGAAGATGATCGCGTCATAGCCAGCCCATTTCATCTCGGCACCAAAGTACCCGCTGGCCTCGGCCTCACCATATAGACCAGTCAGAGGGGACTTCGCTGCCACCGTGTAGCGCGAGAGCCCCGGAACCCGGGCGCCCGTGGTCACGCTAACAGCGAAAACGAGCTCGTTCTCGGGGCCAAGAGGATCGGCGAAAGCAGGAACATCGTTCAGCAGGTAGTAGGCAGCCAACGCCCTACCACCCAGATACTTGCGATAGAAGATCTCCTCCGGGTGCTCCGTTGTCCAGGTCCCCCGCGTCAGGTTAACCCTAAGGATGTTGCCGGTGTAACCGTTGGGCATGATCAGTCTACCTCCCCGTTAATGGCCAAAGTCCATCGAGCTCTCGCTCAATTCCAGTGGCAGGCGGAACACATCTGGACGAGAGTCGTTTCCACTCACTGCTCGGCCAATTGGCGGCTAATCCAGGCGGGGTCGGAGTAGGCGTGGCAATTCACGATCTTGCCGTCTCGTATCTCGAATACGTCAGCGGCCTCGATGTGCGCTGTCTTTCCCCCAGCGTCGGCAACGTCGCAGGCGACTTCGGTGACCACGATATCTCCATCAGCGATGATTCTGAGAGGGGTCAGGGTGAGACTGGGAAAAGCATCCCAGAAACCCTGGATGCCGCGGAGGATCTGCTCCGGGCCAACGCACGCTGGGTAACCCATCGGATCGATCCACACTGAATCGGCGTCAAAGACCGACAGGAAACCTTCCGCATCACGCTTGTTGATTGCCTCGGTGTACTTCGCGACTACGGCGATGTTCTCTTCCCTACCCATGATCCACTCTCCTTCTTTGCAGTAGAATCCTCACCGTCTTCAATTTACGGCGGCTGCTGTGGCCGTTTCTGCTCTGACCTACTCGGCACGTCGGGTAGACCCCGTCGGGAGGGAGGTGTGTGCCCCGACTGCCGATCAACTCGAAGGGGACCCCAAGTCGTTCCTGTGTGTCGAAGTAGATGAACGAACGCCCCTTCACAAAGCCGCTTAGAATCGCGTGCAAACCAACTGCCTCAAGGTCTTCAGCGGTCCTCCATTCTTCGTCCACGAAGTAGGCTACGTGGTGCAAACCTTCTCCGCGCTCCCGAAGAAACTCCGTGTAGATACTCTCCCCCCAGAGTGGCTCGATGATTTCCCATTGAACCGCTCCAGCCTGGGCCAGCGCGATCTTGATCCCGTACTCAACGGGCTCGCCTCGGTAGGTCATGTCCGTGACGACTGTGGGGTCATACGTCCAAATACTCCACGGACCTATGCCAAGAGTGTTCCAGAACTCCTCGATGGTCTTCTGTAGATCTCTCACAACCACGCCGATCTGACCCACAGAACCCAGTGTCACCGTCGGCCTCATCGTTGCTCCTCACCACACGACTAAGTCTTGAGCCGCCACTACTACCTTGCCCCCGTTCGCCAGCCTCTGTCACCCCCAATCTTCGCAACGCTTTGTGGTGCGCGAGCGCAGCACGAGCTGCGATTCCTGCTGGCCCCACGCCATCCGCCAGGGTCGGGGGCCGGAGGTCGTCCCCCTCGCAGAGCAAGCCTGTCGCTAGCCAGCTTCCACATGCCAGCCACAGAGACAACCTGGCCGCCCGAACCGGAGTCTGCGACCTCAATATCGCCGAGTTCTAAATCGTCCTTGCCACCCTCCACGCATCGTGAGTAGCCCCCCAGATTCGCGTTCCACCATTTAGATCCCCGATGGAGTACACCTCGGGCACTATCCCCTCCAACTCCTGAGCCAAAGTCGGGTCGGGGGCTAAAGCCCAGAGCAGTCACGACGAAGTCTGCCGCAAGCAGCTTATCCTCACCGTTCGTCACGACCTCTACCCCGCCCGTTCGAATTGCCTTTGCGGTCGTGTTCGTCAGGACGGGCACGTCAAGCGCCTCCAGCTTCTCGATCATCTCGACCTTGTTGACTCCCGCCGTGTCGCAGGCCCAATCTGGCAGCATCTCTACAATCACGACCTTCTTCCCTTTTTCGGCGAGGTACAGCGCAACCTCGACTCCGACCCGGCCGCCTCCAATAACCACGGCAGACCGACCTTCCGGGATCGGCGCACCGAGCACCTCGACAGCCTGCAACACTTTGGCGCCGGGCGCGGTAGGAATCGCATTAGCCTTCGGCTGCGCCCCCGTCGCCACTATGACTACATCAGGGTTGTACTCCTGAACGAGTGCAGGAGTCACTTCTTGGCCGAGGCGTGTCTCCACCCATTGCTTCTTCAGTTGACCAACCAGATACCGTCTGTACCGGCGTATGTCGTCCTTGAAGTCAGGCACCCCTGCGTAGTTGAGCAGTCCTCCCAGTTGGTCCGACTTCTCAAAGAGGACGACGTGATGCCCGCGCAAGGACGCCACTCTGGCGGCTTCCATACCAGCCGGTCCCCCACCGGCCACGAGAACCTTCTTGCGTTTGGGAGCTTCCTTGATAGCGTATGCGACCTCGTGGCCAACCGCTGGATTAACGTCGCAGCCTACCCTCCAGTCCTTGTCCAGGTTCCCGGCGCACCCCTCATTGCAGTGGATGCAAGGGCGTATATCGTCGACTCGGCCCTCTGCCACCTTCCTGGCCCATTCGGGATCAGCAAGGTGCTGGCGCCCGATAGCCACCAGATCGGCCTTGCCCTCTTCCAGCACTCTCACGGCATCAAACGGATCGTCAAGCTTGCCTACGAGCGTGACCGGTACGTCCAAAGCTTGTTTGAATGCCGCGCCAATCTCTGACCAAACGGCACGCGGCATCGACATCGTCGGAAAACAGGCGGTTGGACGTTCGTAAATCCCCGCAGATACGCTTACGCTCGTAATGCCAGCCTCCACCATGGCTCGAGCGATGCTGACGCCATCCTTGAGTGTATAGCCCTCCTCCAATAGTTCATCACCGCTCAATCGAAGCTCTATTGGGAAATCCTTCCCAACCAGCTCGCGGGCCCGTGCGACTATCTCTCGAGGAAATCGCAAGCGATTCTCGAAGCTTCCGCCGTACTTGTCGCTGCGTTTATTGGTGAACGGGGACAGGAATTGACTTATCAGGTAGCCGTGCGCCCCGTGCAGCTGAGCGATGTCGAATCCGGCCGCAGCGGTACGTCGAACAGCCTGAGCGAACTTCTCGACGATCTCTTCGACTTCGGGCAAAGTCAATGCGTGCGGGATGTGACCGCCCGTCGACTCACAGGGCACCGAAGAGGCCGATTGCAGTTCATGGCCCTCCGTATAGATCGGGTTGGACTGACGTCCGGCGTGCTGGAGATTGGTGGCAAGTTTCGCGCCGTATGGATGCACCGCCTCCGCCAGCTCGTGGAGTCCTTGGATGAACTTCTCGTCGTCGAGCCGGAGCGGATTACTAGCAACCTTGCCGGCGGGCCAGTCGACGCAAGTATTCTCGACAACTATCAGTCCGACGCCATTCTTGGCCCGCTCAACGTAGAAATCGATGTACTCCTGAGTCATCTCTCCGAAGGCAGTGGCATACTTGGTGAACATCGCGGGCATGACGATCCGATTCTTCAGTCGAACCGGCCCGAGATTGATGGGTTCAAATAGTCTCTGAAACCTGCTATCCACGACTTTCGTTGTCTCCACCCCTCTCTCTGAATTCAAAGTCTCAAGCACCCAGCGACTGGCACGGCCTCGGGGCTACCTACCCGGGCGCGGGTCCTTTCCGCTGCCTGCGCAACGATCGAGCGATGTAGATCAGATAGACTGCGAGAATGGTCAGTGAAATCAGGGTGATAACCGATCCCCACGCGTAGAGCTTTGGCGTGATCCGGAGCGTCAAGGCCTGCAACGTTGTCAAAGGCAAGGTCTGCTTAGGCCCCGTAAGGAACATGCTGCGCGCCAGTTCGTCGAAGGACAGGGTGAACGAGAAAAGGGCCGCGCTCATGATCCCCGGCCGCATCAGGGGCAAGGTGACCGTCCGGAAAGTGGCCCACTCGTTGGCCCCCAGAACCCGAGCTGCTTCCTCAACCGTTTCGTCGAACCGGTTGAACATGATCAGCATGATCAGGAAAGCGAACGGGAGCGTCCACAGAACGTGGACAACGAGGGTGGTGCCCAACCAAGATCTGTCAACACCCAGCTGCTGGAAGAACAGCGCCAGGCCGAGTCCTACACTCACCCCTGGGGTAATGATTCCCAGGAGGAACATGTAGAAGACGACCCCCGATCCCTTGAAAGGCTTCCTGAAGCCCTGCGCGGCCAGGGTTGCCAAGACCACGGTGATCGAGAGGGTCACGACCGCCAGCGCAAGGGAGCGCAGGAGCGGAGCCGTGAAGCCGATGTTCAGCGTTCCCTCCTCAGCGTACTTCACTCGCAAATCGGTCAGGTTGAAAAGCCGTTGGTAGAAGTAGAGACTGAACCCTTTCATAGGGAAGGTCGATCCACCCATTGGGTCCTGAAAGGATAGGATGAACATCGAAATAAAGGGAAGATACAACATCCCGATAAACACACCGGTGAAGATCCCCATTGCCCATTTGACTGCTCTACACATACTGTCGCCCTCCGAAGAACTTCCCTAGGGCAGTTTGCACTCTGCGTTGCGTCGGCTACGTGAGAATAGGGCACCTAGCAGGGATGCCCCTACACGTTAGGGCGACGCTACGGCAGTGCAAACCGCTGTCGGTTATCACAGACCGCCAACTAAAGCTGGGCTCGAATCTTCACGAAGCGAGTCACGATGAAACACGAAGACCAAGGCCGTCACGACCAGCACCGCCGACGTCACCGACGCCTGAGGAAACTGCAGCAGCTGAGCCTGGGCGACAAGATTGTTGCCGAGGAGGGGGTTCTGGTTGCCCCCTATTACCTTCGGCGTAGCGAACTCGCCCATAACCAGCGCGGACACGAAGATCGATCCGATCACCATTCCCGGGACCGACAGCGGCAGAATCACGCGGACGAAGGTACGCCACGGCATTGGCCCCAAGGTCGGCCGCGGCGTCGAGCAGATCTTGGCTGACCTGCGATATTGAGAAGTATATGGGCGCGACGCAGAAGAGGGCGTAGGTCAATACCATCACGAAGACCTGCGCGCCCTCGGTGTACATGAAGATCGGAGAAGGCTTGTCCAGAATCCCAAGTGCCACGAGAGCGCTGTTGACAAGTCCGGATTCCCCGAGTATCGGGAGCCAGGCAGTCATTCGGACGGTGTAACTGGTCCAGAAGGGAATAATGGACAGGAGCAGAATGGCGATTTGGAGTCGCGAGTCCTTTACCATTCGAGCCGTGAAGTAGGCAATCGGATAGCTGACAAGCAAGCAGATGACCAGGACGATCACGGTCTCCCTGACTGGTGAAGAGCCAGGGTGTGGAGGTTGGTGGACTGGGTGAAGAACTGTCGCCAATTCTCGACGTTCCAAATGGGCTTGCATTGTCATGGTGGTCGGAGTCGTTCTTCATAAAACTGAAGACGAACAATCCACCGACCGAAATCACCATGAAGAAGCCCATGTAGAGCACGGCCGGCAAGAGCAGGAGGAACCGGCCCAGACCGGGCCGCCGCCGGATCGTATCCAGAATCGTATCGCTAAGACCGGGTTGCCGCTCCCTTGCCGGGCCAACTGACTGTCTTCGTCGTTGGCTCTTGCATCATCACCTCTTTAGTGCCGACCTCCAAGAACCGGCTGTCCGGTCCCCGTCACTGCATCGGCGCCGGTTCGGGCCGGAGTCGGTCGGTTGACAGAAAGGAGAACCGACCGACTCCGACACAGGGGAGGACTACGAGGCCAGGAAATTGCAGCCACTTGCTGAGCTGATACTCGGGGTTCAGCCGGGTACTCAACCCAGGCGTTGATCATGGGCAGCCGATGTTCCATCGAACCGACGTCGCGACCCTACGCCCTCATACCAGAATGCGTAGTCTTCGGCCGTCATGTACTGCTTGACGTTGCCGTTCGTGGTCTCGTAAAGGCCCATCGGCGCGATCTGCGCCATACGCCAACCATTCATGCACCAGTCGATGTAGGCGAAGGCAGCGTCAGGAACCTTGCATTTCTTTCGAGACAACCAGACCGTGCATCCACCCGCGCGCGCCCTCGGTGGGGTTGACGAATGTGCAAGGCGTCACCTGATTGACGGCCGAAGCGATCGGGTTCCAGCAGTCTGCGCACCACACCTCTGCGCTGGACATCAGGTTGACGATCTCGCCGTAGTCGCTCCAGTAGGTTCGATACTGACCGGCCTTGCGGAGCTCGGTCAGCCAGGCCATGACCTTGTCGATCTCATCCGTCGTCAGCTTCGACGGGCTTCCTGAGAGCGTCATCATGCTGCTTCGCAACCATGGCCATCGCCGTCCAGCCGGGCGCCCAAACGCTGTCGTTCCAGATACCCACGTGCCCCTTGTACTTGGGATCCCACATGGTGCTGTACGGAAGGTCCGAACTCTTATTGAGCTCCGGGCACTTCGTTGACAGGTAGCCCCAGCCCTCCATGTTCCACAGTGCCGGAACCATCTTGAAGGTGGTCTGCTTGTCTGGGTCGAGCCAGGAAACATTGATCGGGTACTTGTCGGTCGCCCGTGCCGATGGCCGTGGGATCGGTAAACTGCGGACGAAGGTTCTTGCAGTTGGGGACCTTCTCCAGCGGAATGGGCTGCAGGACGCCAGCGTTCCACATGGGCTCCAGGTAGCAGGTCGCGCCCTGGACAACGTCGTACTGCGAGGCGCCGCCGGTGAGCATTCTGGTCATCATGTCCGGCTCAGTGGTGGCCGTGCAGTTCAGAATCAAGCCTGTGTCTTCCTGGCGCTTTTGCGACGATGGTGTCCGCTAGCATCACCCCCTGCGCCATTACGTTGAGGGTGACACCCTTGATATTCGCGGCTGCCGTGGTGGTCGTCGCGTCGGCTGCCGTGGTGGTCGTGGCCCCACCCGCAGCCGTGGTCGTCGTCGCGGCGGCTGCCGTGGTGGTCGTGGCCCCACCCGCAGCCGTGGTCGTGGTGGTCGGCGCTGCCGCAGGCGGCCAGCGCCGCTCCGATGGTCGTCACGCCGAAGCCCAGTGCCGCCGCCCGTACCACGAACTGGCGCCGGGACATCTGGTTGTCGCTCATTCGTTTCATTAGCTCGGACAGCTCGTGGTTCTTCTTCTGCTGCACCTCGTCGCTCATGCTCTTTTCCTCCCCCCAAAGAGTGGGACGCATCCGTCAGGAACGCTTTGCGCTCTGGTAGCCTAATCGGTCCTAGAGAAGCAGGCGCGCATCCTCCGTCTTCCAGGCAACGCCAAGCTTCTCTCCGAACTGAGGGTTCCAGCCCCTCGTCGCTCGTTCGTGCATTTCTACTTTGAACACTTGGCCGTTTTCCAAGGCCAGCACATAGGTCACGATATTGCCGACGTGTTCCTCTCCTTGCAGAGTCCCGGTTGCCTTGTTCTCGAAGCCATTACCTCCTTCCCCAATGACCAAGCAGTCGGCGCGCACCACATAGGTCGCTTCTTTGCCCACCTCGGGGCAGCTCGTTTTCCGAGCATTGAGCCTGAAACTTGCCCAGAGGACTGGAAACAGTTGTCAGAGTCCCGTCGACCGACTCGACCACGCCGTCGACGATGTTGTTCTTGCCTACGAACTGCGCCACGAACTTCGAGGCGGGCTCATCGTAGATCTCCCACGGTGTGCCTACCTGCTCGATCCGGCCCTCATTCATCACCGCTATCCGGTCGGCCATTGCGAGAGCTTCGCTTTGATTGTGGGTGACATGGATGAAAGTGATGCCAAGCTGCTTCTGCAGCGCCTTCAGTTCGCCTTGCATGACGATGCGAAGGCTGGCATCCAGTGATCCGAGCGGCTCGTCAAGAAGCAGAACGCTTGGCTCGGTAACGAGAGACCGTGCCAGCGCGACTCTCTGCTTCTGGCCGCCGCTCAACTGCGAGATGCTGCGAGAGCCGAGGACCTCGAGTCCCACTGAAGCCAGCGCCTTCCTTGCCTTGTCGGCTCTGGTCCCCGCGTTCTCGCCGCGCATCTTGAGCCCAAATTCCACGTTCTTCTGCACGTTCATGTGCGGGAACAGGGCGAAGCTCTGGAAGACCATCCCCGTACTCCGCTTGTGAGCTGGGACCTGCTCCATGCGCTCGCCCTTGATAGTGACGGTGCCGCTGGTCGGGGTTTCCAGGCCGGCAATAATGCGAAGGGTCGTCGTCTTCCCACACCCGCTCGGCCCAATCATGGAGAGAAACTCACCTTCGTCGATTGACAGCGACACGTTATCGACGGCCAAGGTAGGACCAAAGACCTTGGTGATGTTCTCAAGCACCACATCCGGTTTGCTCATTCCGCGGGCTCCTTGAGGCTCTGGATTTGCCTCGTAGTGGCAGGCCCAGTCAGCTACGACTCGCCAACGTGAGCGTCTGCCTATCGACATGGTGATGTACGGGACCGGAATTGTCAATATCGCAACGTATTCCAGATAATGATAAACTGACGTCGTGCCTGTTCAGGGTGCAGTGCCATATTCAAGTCACGCCAGGGGAGGTTTTGTCAATAAGTGAGCAGTATTCGAAATAGCGAGAAACAGACCTCGACTGGACTTCGCACACTTGACCGTGGACTGGGCTTGCTCGACGTGCTGGCACATCAGCCTGACGGAGCAACGGTAAAGGAGCTCAGCCAGTCGCTCAATTTGAACCTGTCCACCTGCTACCATCTGGTGAAGACACTTCTTGGCCGAGGGTACGTATCCAAGGCGGCTGATCGCAAGATTCGTCTTGGGCCAGCGCTGGGAAACCTCTACGGTGCCTATTCCCGGCAACTGCGGCCAGAAAGAGATTTGCTTCCGATTTTGGCCCATCTCTCAAAGGTAACCGGTGGGAGGACACGTGGTCTTGGGGAGTCGGTGCCAGGTGGAAGAGATTCCCTGCAGGTCCGGAGGGACGTTGGGGTCGCGGTAACCGTCCTCGTCGCTCCACCAGGCACCACGGAGCAGGTCGGGGGACTCGGTGATGAGGAAGGTGAAGCCGGAGAGATCGGGGGCTTCAGGCCAGGCGTAGCGAGCGAACCAATAGGGGCCGGTTTTGCGCCAGGCGTAGTAGACGCCGTTGAGCTCGGCGTTGCCGCCGAAGCAGTAGGGGACGATGAGGTCGTCGCCGACGAGTTTGGCGTAGGCGTGGGAGTTGCTTTCGGTGTTAAGCCAGGCGCCCTGGAGGTTGGCGAGTTCGTCGCGGAGGTGGGAGGCAGAGGCAGCGGTGGGCGGGGCGGGTTGTTTGAGGTTGGGGACGAGTTGAGCGACGATGTTGCGGAGGTTGGCGATTTCGGAACGGAATTCGGTCACGAGGGCCGGCTCGGGAGCGGGGGGCTCGCGGCGGGGCGAACGGGCGTGGAGGAGGGTATTGCGGACGAGGCGTTGCAGGGGTTGGGAGAGGGAGTCGAAGAGGTTGTGGCGGTCGTACTGGAGGCTCTGCATGTCGCGGAGGTCGAAGGGGAGGTCACGGATGGGGGTTTGGGAGACGATGATGGTGGGGCAGTCGAGGGCCATGGCGAAGCCGACTTCCCACATGACGTTGGGGCGGAGGCCGGTGAGGTCGGCGACGCAGAAGGAGGCGGTGCGGAGCTGGGTGAGGAGGCGGTCGGTGATGCGTCCGGCGGGGCGGTGTTCGTCGAGGCGGTGCAGTGGTAGTCGTTGGTGACGGCGTCGAGGACGCCGTTTTTGATGGCCATGTAGACGTCGTTGAACTCGGGGGCGAAAGGCATGATGACGAAGCAGTGGCGGGAGGGGCGGGAGGAATCGGCGGTGGAGAGGGAAGTCATGGGGGCCTCCAGGGAAAGCTGGCCGGGCACGGGGGCGGATGGGAGGGGGCGAAGGCAAGACGGGGGAGATGGTACGGCGGCGGTGGGGGAATGGCAATGAGAAGGAGGGGGGGGGTGGAGGAGGAGGATGGGGAGATGCAGGATCTGCTGCCAGCATGGCGCTGGCACAGGTTTGGAACCGAAGAGTGGTTCAGGCCGGCATGGTCGGTGTGAACTGGACTTGGCGCCAGGCAGGATGGACTGGGCCAGGGCGCGGATGTTGTCGAGGGCCTCGTGGGTGGAACAGCCGAGGTCCATGAGGGACGGCGCGATAGACGCTCATTTCTTCTTTCAGGCGGGGATGCTCAAAGCCCGAGTCGCGGGTGCATTGCATGAAGATGGACAGGGCCGACGGGCCAAGGGCTCGGCCTCGTGGAGGCGGGCGGTGTGGTGGAACAACTGCGCGAGGTTGTTGAGACGGAGGGCGACCGTCGGATGGGTCGGGGCATGGGCGCGTTCATCGATGTCCAGGGCCTGGCGGAGAAGTTTCTCGGCCGGGCCGGTCTGGCCGTCGGCCGCGAGCAAGAGGGCCTGGTTGCCGATCATTTCGGCGAAGGCCGGATTGTCGTCGCCATAGTGCCGCTGGATGATCTGGACGGCGCGGGCGGCGAGGGGAAGGGCCGCGTCGATTCGGCGAGTGTTGCGTCGCAGGACGACGAGGGCGTTGAGGGTGCGGGCGACTTCGGGATGGTCGGGGCCGAGGGCGTGCTCCTGGGAGGCGCAAGGCCCGGGTGAGCAGTTCTTCGGCCTCGGCGCGGCGGCGGGCTAGGTGTTCCGGCGGACCGGCGGGGTCGATGAGGACCTGGGCCAGATTGGCGAGGCGGAGGGCGACGGTGGGGTGGTCCGGGCCGAAGGCGGCGCTGGCCGAGGTCGAGAGCGCGGCGGAGCAACTGCTCGGATTCGAGGAGGCGATTGGCCTCGCGCAGCCAGAGCGCGCGGTTGTTGAGGGCCGCGGCGAGCAAATCGGGCTGGGGCGGGAGGAGGGCCAGGGCAATGCGTTCCGCGCCAGCGCAGACGGCTTCGAGCTCGCGGAAGCGCGCTTGATAATGGAGCATGAAACCCCAGAGCATGAGGGCGCGGACGAGGGGGGCGGAATCGGGCTGGTGTTCCTCGCGGATGTCCAGGAGATCGTCGAGCAGGGCCTGGGCGCGGGGCCATAGGGCGCGGCGGCTCAGGTCTTCGGCCAGGGTTTCGGCGAGATCGGCCCACTTGACGGGTTCCGAGTGCTTATCCACGTGGGCCAGGGCCTCTTCGTAGGCGTCGATGGCGCGGGGGACATCGAGGGCGGCGGCGAGGGCGTCGTGCTGGAGGAGGAGGGCGTTGATGAGGGCTTCGCGGGGTTTTTCGGGATCGCGGGGGGGGGCGGAGTCGGGGGGGCGGGAGGCGAGGCGCGGCGGGCGAGGGCGGCGGAGCGGGCGGCGGTTTGGGCGGCGGCGGTGTAGTCGCCTTCGGCGAGGAGGGCGAGGGCCTGATGGTAGAGGGACTTGGGGGTGGCGCGGGCGGCACGGTCGGCGAGGTGCTGGCGGTGGGTGGCGGCGAGGTCGACGATGGTGCCGAGGTTGACGTGCCAGCGGTCGGCGACGGTGCGGACGGCGGCGACGAAGGCGGCGACGTTGGCAGGGTCGCGGACGGGGACTTGCTTCGGGTCGGGCTGGCGGACGGCGGCGGCGAGCTCGTCGACGATCTGTTCGGCGTGGGCGCGGGCTGCGGCGAGGGCGTCGGGGGTGGGCTCGACGGGGTCGACGAGGGGGTCGAGGTGGAAGTGGAGGAACGAGCGAATGGCTTTGCGGGCCAGATCGCCTTGGTCGAGGAAGGGGCCGCGGTGGGAACCGGTGGCCTTGATGCGCAGGCGGTGGGCGGCCTGGGAGGCGCGGTCGGAGTCGGTGGGCGGGGCGGCGAGGGGGGAGCGGGCGGTGGCGGGGGAGGCTTCGAAGATGAGGCGATGGAGGTCGCGAGTGAGGGCGAGGTAGAGTTCCCACTGGGTGTAGGTAGGGGGGCGGGGCCGTCGGCGAGAGCGAGGAGGTCGGTGAGGTCGGGGAGCGCTGGAGGAGGCGTTGGACGGCGGTGGGTTCGGGGGCGGTGCCGGCGAGGTCGCCGACGAGGTGGATGACGAGGAGGCTGCGGTCGACTTCGTGCTCGAGGGTTTCGAGGAGGTCGCCGGGGCCCGGGGGGAGGTCTTCCTGGAGGATGACTTCGTAGTGGGGGGCGAGGATGCGGAAGGCGGCCTTGAGGACATCGCGGTAGGAGGCGAAGCGGTGGCGTTGGCCTGCGGGGGCGGCGTGGAATTCGCGGCTGACGGCGGAGATGAAGATGATGCGGGCGGAGGGCATGGGCCTCGAGAGCTTGGGATGAGTGGGGTATTGTAGCGGATGATGGGGGGAGAAAAAGGGGGAGGGCGGGGGTGGGGCGCGGTTTGACCCGAGGCCGTGAAGGGGGCGGGTGGTGGGGGCTCGGGGGGGTGATCGTGGGGGAGCGGGAGGGGTTCTGTGCGTGCGCCAAGAGACTGCGTTAAGGGAACTTGCGGAGAGGAGTGGTGGTGGAGGTGCGGGGGTAGTGGCCCCGGGCTTCCGCCCGGAGCTTCTGGATGGCGCGATGTGACGGGTGCGAACACGGCCTGTCGAGGGGGCGGGGTGAGCGGGGGACGCGTCGCCGCTGCGGCGACGGCTACACGCGGGTAGACGCGTCTGGAGGGGTCGTGGGGAGTACTCTGGGGGACGGTTCAGGTGGTTCGTTGGGCCCAGGCGGCGAGGTCGGGGAGGGTGGTGAGTGCGGGGGGGTGGGTCGGAGGGGTGGCGGGGGTGGGGGGGGTAGATGTGGGTGGGGGGGCGAGGGGGGCGAGGGTTTGGTAGAGGGCGGCGGTCCAGGCGTAGGCGGGGGGGATCGGGCCGAGGAAGGTGATGGGGCGGGGGAAGAGCAGGGCGAGGGTCTGGGGGAGGTCGGCGGATTGGAGGACGGCGAGGAATTCGGAGGAGTCTTGCCAGTGGGATTCGAGGGGATTGGCGAGGAGGACTTCGGAGACGAGGGGGTCGAGGAGGACGGCGTAAATGGCGAGGGGGGCCTGGGGGCCGGCGGCGTAGATCGCTAGAGGCGCTTGGGGGCTGGCGGCGTAGAGGGGGAGGGAGGTTGGGGACGGCTCGTTTGCTCCAGGGTCGCAAACTCGCGTCGGGGCCGCGGTGGGGTCACCTGAGCCCCCGGTGTCATCACCGCGGGTTAAATGGGGCGGGATTTGGAGGTGGGCGCGGAGGATGCGGAGGGCGGAGAGGAGGTCGAAGAGTTGGCGTTCGGGGAGGGTTTGGCCGAGGAGGGGGTAGGCGCGGCGGAGGAACCATTCGAGGCCGGGGCCGATGGCAGAGGAGCCGGTGGCGCGGACTTCGACGAGGGCGAGGGGGCAACGGAGGGAGGAGACGGCGGGGCCGAAGGAGTCGGCGAAGTGGTCGCTGCGGGCGGCGGGGGACATGGGGGCGACGAGGAGAGGGCCGAAGTCGCGGCCTGCGGGGGGGATATGGAGATGGATACGGAGGGGGAGGCCGGGTTCGGGTTCGAACTCCAGCGCGCCAGAAGGAGGTGCCTTCGTGGGCGCCGGCGGAGTGGACGGTGAAGGGCGGGGTGGCGGTGGGGACGGTTTGGCGGAAGGTGGTGGCGCGGAGGCGGGCGAGGGTTTGGGCGGCGTAGGCGGTGAAGGCGGGGGCGTCTTTGATGATGGGAGGGTTGGGAGGGGGATGAAGGTGCGGTCGATATTTATCAGTTGGTCGTCGGCGGGGGGTTTGCCTTCCGGGTAGACCCTGAGGGCGGTGTCGGGCTCGTTGGCGGTGTCGATATCGTCGGTGACGCGGGCGGGGTTGTTTTTGAGGTGGCGTTCGAACCAGGAGAAGATGGCCTGCGGGTTTTCGGGGTGTAGCCGTGTTCGGCGTGGTCTTCGGCGAGGGCGATGTTTTCGGGGTGGTCGAGGAGTTTGTAGACGCGGGCGGCGGAGTTGAAGACGGCGTGGTAGCCGTAGTCGCGGAAGAGCATGTCCTGGGACTGGGCGGCGATGAGGAGGGGGCGAGGGGCGATGGTGGCGGCGACGTCGGCCATGTCCCAGCCGTGGAGGTTGCACCAGTAGGTGCAGTCGCAGTGGTGGTCGACGGAGCGTTCGCGGATGTGCTGGTAGAGGGAGCCGGTTTGGCAGGAGGGGACGACGACGCGGAAGCGCGGGTCGGCGGCGCCGGCGAACCAGGAGATGCCGCCGCCGCCGGAGTTGCCGGTGATGCCGAGGCGGGTGGGGTCGATGTCCGGGCGGGTTTCGAGGTAATCCAGGTCGCGGAGGGCGGCCCAGACTTCGACGTCGGCGGGGGTGTAACCCTGGGAGAGCCAGTGCCAGCGGCCGTGGGAGTGGACGCCGTGGTGGAGGCCGACGTTTTCGCCGTGCCAGATGGCGTCGAGGATGAGGCAGGCGTAGCCGTGGGTGGCGAACCAGCGGGCGTGGGGCTGGTAGTACCATTTGCCGCGGGGGGAATGGCCGCAGACGAAGATGATGGCGGGGAGGGGGGCGGCGGGGGGGTGGGGGGGACGCCAGAGGTTGGCAGCGATGCGGCAGTTGGGGAGGGGTTGGAAATGGAGTTTTTCGACGGTGTAGTTGGGGCGTTCGAGGAGGCCGGTGATTGTAGGGTGGAGAGGGGTGCGTTCGGGGAGTGGGGAGAGGCCGAGCATTTGAGCCAGAGTTGGCGGCGTTGGGGGAGGCGGGCGAGCCAGTCTTTGGCGGAGGGGAGGTGGGTGAGGCAGCGGGTGGTGGATTCGTGGCGGCGGGCGGTGAGGAGGTGGTGGAGCATGAGGGGATTATATAGGATGAGGGGACTTGGTTGTGTTTTGAATGAGGGACTGCACGTGAGTTTGAGCGAGCCGGATATTGGGCGGTTGGTGGCGGCGCTGGAGCATCGGCGGGGGGATCGGGTGCCGAATTGGGAGATTCTGCTGGACAATCGGTGTTTGCGGCACATTCTGGGGATGCCGGCGGAGGGGGAGCGGGTGACGACGTGGTCGGTGTCGCCGGAAGAGGCGATGCGGGCGTGCCGGTTGACGGGGCAGGATGCGATTTTGTGTTCGATGACGTGGGGGGTGGCGGAGGAGACGATTTTGACGCAGGAGGATGCGGACAAGATCGTGGTGCCAGACCCGCGGGAGATGCGGGCGAAGATGCAGAGGTACTTGGAGGCGGTGAAGGGGACGAAGATCGGGGTGTGTGCGCGGTTTTCGGGGCCGATGACGCTGACGTACCTGGCGCCGGGGCCGACGAAGATTGAAACGTTCATGTACCAGTTGTATGACAACCGCGGGCTGGTGGAGCGGTTGATGGATATGTTCACGGATTACCATTTGCGGTTGATCGAGGCGATCAAGGATTTGCCGTACCACTTTTATTACATTGGGGACGATGTGGCGTCGACGACGGGGCTGATGATGAGCCCGGGGGACATGGCGGGAAGCCGCGGGCGCGGCGGATGGGGCGGCTGGTGCGGGCGGCGAAGAGGACGGGGCGGCCGGTGATGATCCACTGCTGCGGGAAGCAGGCGGCGATATTGCCGTATTTGGTGGAGTGGGGGGTGAACGCGGTGCATCCGCTGCAGCCGAACGCGAACGATATTTACGCGGTGCAGGCGGAATATGGAGATAAGTTGACGCTGGTGGGGAACATTGATGTGGCGGGGGTGCTGACGTACGGGACGCCGGCGGAGGTGCGGGCGAGCGTGAAGGAGCATATTGAGCGGCTGGGGGGGCGGGGGGGGTATGTGGTGTGTTCGAGTCATTCGATTATTGATTGTGTGCCGCCGGAGAATTATCTGGCGATGGTGGAGGCGACGCGGGAGTATGGGGCGGGGAGGTGAGGGGATTTTTGATTTTCCCCCCCCTCCGACCGAGCCAAAGTTGGCGGACGGTGCTGTCGCGTAGCACGGGATCCGTCGCTGCATGGACCTGCATCGCCGCTGCGGCGGCTCGCAGGCCCATTGGCGACGGATAAGGGGCGCGGTCCCATGGCTTGTCGCTGCGCAACTGCGCCATAGGCTACATTCTTGGGCCACTCCGTGGCCATCCCCCTCCGCGACACGGCCCGTCGAGCGGGCCGGCTAAACACGGCTCAACAGCTCCGCCCTGCGGGCGGGCGCGGAACGTGGCCGCCGCCCCATTTGCCGACGGGGCGTCGGCACCACTTGAGAGGGGCGAACTTTTTGGGGGAACAGCCGTATTCAGGGTAGATGCAAGTGACTTGCATTTCGGGGATGGGGGGCTAGAGTCTTTTTGCGGGCAATGGGTGCCTGCAGTTGAGGTTTTTATGCGGCGATGGCTGGGGTTGGTGGTGGTGGGGTTGGCGGCGATGGTCGGGTGGACTGCGCTGATGCCGGGGTGTCGGCAGGAGGGGGGGGGCGGGAAGCCGACGGTGGTGGCGACGATTTTTTGTTATTACGATGCGGTGCGGGCGATTGGGGGAGACCGGATTCGGCCGGTGCTGCTGCTGCCGCGGGGGACGTCGCCGCACGATTACGATCCGCCGTTCCAGGCGAAGGTGGATGTGTCGGATGCGATATTGATCGTGCGGAACGGGCTGGGGATCGATCCGTGGCTGGACAAGTTGGCGAGCGATTCGAAGGCGACGATCATTGATGTGTCGCGGGAGGCGGAGGTGCTGCACACGGCGGAGATGGGGTTGGATGAGGGGCCGAAGGGGGGGGCAAGGGGGGGCGAAGGCCCCGGGCTTCCGCCCGGAGCTACGGCGCGGGCCGCGGCGCCGCATGAGCATGCGTTTGGGAATCCGCACATCTGGCTGGACCCGCACGTGCAGATGGCGGCGGCGGGGCGAATTCGGGAGTGCTTGATCAAGCTCGATCCGGCCAATGCGGAGACGTATCGGGGGAATGCGGAGAAGTATCTGGGCGAGTTGCGGCAGTTGGATGAGGATTTTGTGGCGGCGGCGAAGACTTTTGCCCGCAAGGATTTCATTGGGTTTCACTCGGCGTACGACTACCTGTCGCACCGGTACGGGCTGCGGCAGGTGGCGGCGATCGAGGAGGTGCCCGGCACGGGGCTGACGCCGGCGCAGGCGGACAAGATCATTCAGATCATCAAGCGGGAGCATATTCCGGTGATCTTTATGGAGACGGCGCCGGACTGCGCGGTCGGCGGGGCTGATTATCCGGGAAACCAATGTCAAGACTGCCATCCTACAACCATTAGAGACGTATGATAGTCTGGATGACACGTATGTCGGGTTGATGAGGCAGAATCTGGCGAACCTTAAGGAGGCCTTGCGATAGGCTCAGGAATATATGCCGGCCCTCCGGGCCTCAGGGTCGTTTTCTCTGCGTTCTCGGCCCTGACGGGCCGAGCTACTCAATATGACGGCCCTCCGGGCCTGAGGGATGATGAAGCCTGAGGAACAGCGAATTGAGGAATGGCAAACGTGAGGGGGATGGGGTGATAGGATTTGGGTATGACGTTTACGCGATTTATTCCGTTGCCGCACTCGCATGTGCATACGGCTTCTGATTTGGGGATGCATGGGGGGGAGGATGTTATTTGCGTGGATCATGTGTCGTATGCGTACGAGGGGCGGGCGGCGCTGACGGATATCACGTTGCACGTGAAGGCGGGATCGACGTTGGGGGTGATCGGGCCGAACGGGTCGGGGAAGTCGACGCTGGTGAAGCTGATGCTGGGGGTGATGGCGCCGGACGCGGGGGCGATTACGGTGCTGGGGCGGTCGCCGCGGGAAGCGTGCGCGGACGGGTCGCTGGTGGGGTATGTGCCGCAGCGGACGCAGTTGGACTGGACTTTTCCGGTGTCGGTGCGGCAGGTGGTGTTGCTGGGGCTGATCGGGACGAAGCGGTTGTTCCGGCCGTTCTCCGGGCGGGCGCGGCGGCGGGTGGAGGAGACGCTGGCGTCGGTGGACATGCTGCATCTGGCGGATCAGCCGATCGGGGGGTTGTCGGGCGGGCAGCAGCAGCGGGTGTTTATCGCGCGGGCGCTGGTGAACCAGCCGAAGATTTTGTTTTTGGATGAGCCGACGACGGGGATCGACCGCGGGGGGCAGGAGATGTTCACGGAGTTGCTGGACGGGCTGAAGCGGCAGTTTGGATTGACGCTGATCCTGGTGTCGCATGATTTGCGGGCGGTGATTGCGTCGTGCGACCGCGTGGCGTGCCTGAACCGGACGCTGCACTACCACGACACGCCGGGGGCGTTGTCGCGGGATGTGCTGTTCAAGGTGTTTCAGTGCGATCTGGATGCGGTGCTGGAGCAGCATGCGCCGGCGGCGGACGGGACGTGCTGCCATCCGGAGACGCATTCCGGCGAGGAGCCGCCGCGTGCAAAGTGATGATGGGCCGTGGAGAGACGCTAACCACAGACACAGAGGCACAGAGGACGCACAGAGGACGGTTGAGATTCCCCCCCGCACGGGTCCGCGAACTGCGCGGACCCGTGGCACCCCGACGCGTCGGCCCGAGGCCGACCGCTAGATGGCGCTTAAGGGAGTTTATGGATTACACGCTGCACATGTTGTATCTGGCGCGGTGGGTGCTGGTGGTGGGGCCGCTGATCGGGGCGGCGTGCGCGGCGTTGAGCGTGTACGTGGTGCTGCGGCGGATGGCGATGCTGTCGGAGGGGGTGTCACACGCGGGGTTTGGGGGGATTGGGTTGGCGATGCTGCTGGGGGTCTGGTTTGCGTGGGCGGACAGCTTTCTGGGGCGGGAGCTGATCACGGGCGTTTTTTGCCTGGGGACGGCGTTGCTAATCGGGTATTTTGCGCAGGAGAAGAAGGTTTCGGAGGATTCGGCCATCGGGATCTTCCTGGTGGCCACGGTGGCGTTGGGGATGCTGCTGCTGTCGTTGCGGACGTTGTTGACGCCGCGGTGGGGGGGGCAGGGGCGGACGGTGTCGGTGGAGCAGTTGCTGTTTGGGCATTTCCTGTCGGTGGGACTCACGGCCTTTGCCATCCCCTACTCCGACGTCAAGCCCCTGGCCAAGCGGGTAATCGAGCATTTCGGCTCCTTCACCCAGGTCCTGGACGCCAGCCCCGAGGCCCTCATGGAGGTCATGGGGATCAAGGAGTACGCCGCCATCCTCATCCGCCTGGTGAAGGCCTGCTCCGAATACGCCCTCAAGTCCGAGGCCCTCAAGCGCCAGCCGATCAAGTCCCTGGACAACCTGGTGGAATACTGCCGGGCCTCCATGGGGGGCCTGCTGGACGAGCAGTTCCGGGTGATCTTTTTGAACAGCCAGAACGAAGTCATTGCCGAGGAGATCGTCCAGGAAGGCACGGTGAACCAGACGGTGGTCTATCCCCGGAAGGTCCTGGAGTTGGCCCTGAAACACAAGGCCACCGGGCTCATTTTGGTGCACAACCACCCCAGCGGCCACCTAAAACCCTCCGTCGCCGACCAGGAACTGACCCGGGCCCTGGTGAAGGCCGGGCAATCCCTCAACCTGACAGTCCACGACCACCTGATCATCGGCCGCCACGGGTATTTCAGTTTGGCGGAACAGAATATGTTGTAGGATTTTGGGGAGGAGGCCAGGGCCAACGGCCCTGCCCCCTCCCCAAATCCGTCCCCCAACCCGTATAAGGGTGGCAGGGGAAGACGGGGCCTTTTTTTCTCGTTCCCAAGTTGCACTTGGGAACGCAATTATGGCCCAAGCTGTGCTTGGGCAGACTAATTATAATGGCGCTTCATGGTCAAGATTAGATTTTATTAACAAAGCAAAGCTTTGCAAACCAAATGGGTTCCCAAGTGCAGCTTGGGAACCAGAAGAAAGAATCAATGCTTGACCGTTGATAACTTGCGGCGGCCACAGGCCGCCCTTAACTGAGCAGGGGAGGGCGCCAGCGCCACATTCTGTGAAGTCCTCGTTCCCAAGTTCTACTTGGGAACGCAATTGTGGCCCAAGCTGTGCTTTGGCAAACTAATTTCTCATGGCGCTTCCTGGTCAAGAATAGATTCATGAGCAAAGCAGAGCTTTGCGGGCAATGGGGTTCCCAAGCGGGAGCTTGGGAACCGAAGAAAAACCCCAGTCATGCAAGATGCGATAATTAAAGAACTCGCTGCCATCGTCGGCCTAAACCACCTCCTCACCACCCCCGAGGAGCGCTGGGGGTATGCTTATGATGCTACGGACCGGGCGGCTATGCCGGAGGCGGTGGTCTTTCCCGGGTCGGCGGCGGAGGTGGCGGCGATTGTGCGGCTGGCCAATGAGCACCGGTTTCCGGTGGTGCCCCGGGGGGCGGGGACCGGGCGCTCCGGCGGCTCGGTGCCGATTGAAGGCGGGGTGGTCATCGTCCTGACCCGGTTGAACCGAATTGTCGAGATCAGCCGGCCTGACCTGGTGGCGGTGGTGGAGCCCGGGGTCATCCTCACCCGGCTGAAGCAGGCGGTGGAGCGCGAAGGTTTAGTATTATCCCCCGGACCCGGCCAGCGCCGATTTCTGCACCATCGGCGGCAACGTCGCCGAGTGCGCCGGCGGGCGGTGGCGGTGCAGTACGGGGTCACCCGGGATTATGTCCTGGGCCTGGAAGTGGTGCTGCCCACCGGGGAGATCATCACCGCCGGGACCCGGACCATGAAAGGGGTGGTGGGCTATGATCTCACCCGCCTGTTTTTGGGCTCGGAAGGCACCCTGGGGGTGATCACCCGGATCACCCTGCGCCTGGTGGCCAAACCCGCGGCGCGCCAGACCCTGGCGGCGGGATTCGCGACGATGGAGGCGGCGGCCGAGGCGGTGAGCCTGATCCTGAGATCGGGCCTGGCGCCCACGGCCCTGGAGTTCATGGACCACGTGACGCTGGCCTGCGTCAAGGAGCTGCTGCCCTTTGAGCTGCCGGCGGGCACCGCGGCCCTGCTGCTCATGGCGGTGGACGGCCATCCCCAGGATGTGGAGGACCGGGCGGCCCGCATGGCCAGCTTCTGCCGGGAGCAGGGGGCGCAGCCGGTCCTCAGGGCCAAGACCGGGGAGGAGGCCGAGGGCCTCTGGGCCGCCCGGAAGGTGATTTCGCCGGCGCTCTTAAAGATAAAGCCCCACAAGGTGAGCGAGGACGTGGCCGTCCCTCTGGGGGCCATTCCGGCGTTGATCGCGGGGCTACAAAATATTTCACGGCTGGCGGGGGCTGATTATTCCCAGCTACGGGCATGCCGGGGACGGCAATATCCACGTCAATGTGCTCTACGATCGGCAGGTCCCCGGGGAACGGCAAATGGTGAACCTGGCGGTGGAGGATATTTTTACCAAGTGCGGAAACTTAACGGCACCCTGTCGGGGGAGCACGGCATCGGTCTCACCAAGGCCCCCTATCTGGGGATGGAGTTGTCCCCCGCGGCCATGGCTTTGCAGCGGCGGATCAAACAGGCCTTTGATCCCCACAACATCATGAATCCGGGCAAGATATTTCCCGGTCTCGCCCAACGGCGGTGATTGCCCCTTGACGCCGACGGATCTCCATGTTAAAGATAGATGAACACCGGACATAAGGAATTTTTTATGCTTGACAAAAATTTCACAATGACATACGTTTGAAAACAAAAAACCCGGCGATCAAAATATTGAAGGAGGATATCTCTGCATGGCAACCGTGGAATTCAAAGGTAAAACCTTTACGGTAGATGAAGACGGATTTCTGGAAAATCTGGATCAGTGGAATACGGAGTGGGTGGATTATGTCAAGGACTCCGAGGGCATCGCTGAGCTCAATGACGAGCACTGGAAAGTCATCAACATGCTCCAGGACTACTACAAAAAGAACGGTATTGCCCCCATGGTCCGGATCCTTTCCAAGGTAACCGGCTTCAAACTGAAACATATTTACGAGCTCTTCCCCTCCGGACCTGGGAAAGGCGCCTGCAAAATGGCAGGGTTGGCGAAGCCCACCGGTTGCGTCTAAAGCAATTTCTCCCGTTTCATCAGACAAGATGACAGGTAAAGCAGATTCCCTCGCAACGAGGGAATCTGCTTTGTCATGCTTTCCTCATGCGGCCCACAACGAGAATTAGTTTGACATTCGTGGCGCCGGCTCCTAAAGTAGAATCAGGACATTATTAATTCCCATATCATCCAGACGCTCACCGGGCAGGCAGAAAATGCCGGGGGAGTGGTTTGCTTATGAGAATTTTGCCCCTGGGGTCAGGAGTGAAGTTCCCAGGAGGAGTGGCAGATGGACCGGCCCATTCAGAAGGTATTATTCATCGAACCCCGGTCTCCCCAGGAGCATATTTTTAGCCGGGTGGCCATTCCCCGGCTGGGGTCGCGCTGTTGGGGACCATCCTGGAGCAGCAGGGTATAGAGGTCAAGGTGGTGATCGAGGAGATGACCACTCCCAAATCGACTCCCTGGACTTTCACCCTGACCTGGTCTGTATCTCCAGCATCTCCTCCACCGCTCCCCGGACCTACGAGCTGGCGGACTACTATCGGCAACAGGGTCTGCCGGTGGTCCTGGGCGGGGCTCACCCGAGTTTTCTGCCCCTGGAGGGGTTGGAGCACGCAGATTATGTGATCTGCGGGGAGGGTGACGAGGCCCTGCCGGAGCTGGTCAAGGTCCTGAACCACGGCGGCAGTCTGGCGGCGGTCCACAATCTGTGCTATCGGGACGGGGACACCATCCACCAAAACCCCTGGCGTCCTTTCCTGGGGGACCTGGATTCCCTGCCCATCCCCAATTACACGCTGATTCACGGCTGGAAGGCCCGAAACCGGCGGGGTGTGGTCTCCATCGCCACCTCCCGGGGCTGCCCCTTCAACTGCAGCTTCTGTTCGGTGATCATGATGTTCGGGCGGCAGCACCGCGTCACTTCCATCGACCGGGTGATCGAGGAGATTCGCCAGAACGGCTCCCAGGCCCGCCATATTTTTTTCTGCGACGACAATTTTACCGCCGACCGGAAGCGCACCAAGGCATTGTGCGAGCGCATCATCGCCGAAGGGCTGAAGTTCGAATGGAGCGCCCAGGTGCGGGTGGAATCCGCCAAGGACCCGGAACTCCTGGAACTCATGGCCAAGAGCGGCTGCTTCGTGGTCTTCGTGGGGCTGGAATCCATCAACCCCGCCACCTTGAAGGCGTATAACAAGTCCCAGACCGTGCAAGGCGTCAAGGACTGCGTCAACAATTTCCACCACTTCGGCATCAAGGTGCACGGCATGTTCGTCTTCGGCTCGGAAG
>CAVRJE010000008.1:0-209135 GCA_963721365.1 uncultured Actinomycetota bacterium | reverse complement strand
CAGGTGACTTCGCGTATGAGGAGGAAGCATACACTGACCTATTTCCAATCTGCACTGGATCTTGGCTGCCATCTCCATCTTCACTGAATTATTCCCCAGTGCCCGATCAACGTTGTACGATGTACGGGCTCTGGCTGGAGTGCAGCAAGTGCGAAGGGGCTCGCAACGTCTACTTTCACTTGAGGCTGAGGGATGCCGACCGACTCACAAGCGGGTCAGGCATACACGCGGGAGGGAGACACCCCCTGCGGCTGGTATGGCACGGTCTCCGAGTTCCTCGCGCTGGATCAAGCCAGCCTTCTTGATGCTCTCCAGGCCCGCCATCTCAAGGTCATGGGAATGCACGCCGACGGTGGCCAGATCGAGGCCTGGCGCGGCGAATACCGGATTCTGACGGCGGTTCTATCCGATCTCGCCCGCACGACTCCGCGCGCGTCTCGCTGGGCCGTGGTCTTCGAGTACGAACTGCCTCGAGAGCGCGGCCGCCGTCCAGACGTCGTCATTCTCACCGGCTCGCAGGTCCTGGTGCTTGAGTTCAAGGAGTCGAGCCTTCTCCTTCGCGCGCACGTCGACCAGGTTGCAGCCTACGCTCGCGACCTGAGCGAGTATCACGCCGCCTCCCACGACAAGCTGACCGATCCGGTACTGGTTCTCACTCGTGGCGCGGAGCAGTGGCGCGCGGTGGGCGACGTCACCGTGGTGAACCCCGAGGGTCTTCGGGAGGCAATCGCCGCGCTGGAGAAGCGGGCTCCCGACGAACCGGTCGATGCCGAAGCCTGGATCAACGCTGACTACTCCCCGCTGCCGTCACTCGTGACCGCCGCGCGGCGCATCTTCGAGCATGAACCACTCCCTCAGATTCGCAAGGCGCAGAGCGCGGGCATTCCCGACACGATCAGCCGGCTCGTTGCGGCTGCAACCCGGGCGCGCGATGCTCAGGAACTGCATCTTGCCCTCGTCACCGGCGTGCCCGGCTCGGGCAAGACACTAGTCGGTCTACAGTTCGTCTATGACAACTACTTTGGCGACACCGGCAGCCAGCGATCCGCCGTCTTCCTGTCCGGGAACGGGCCGCTGGTCGACGTGCTCCAGTACGCGCTCAAGAGCAGGATCTTCGTCCAGGACGTCCACGGTTTCCTCAAGCAGTACGGCGGAACGAGTGGCCGAACTCCCGAGGAGCACGTCTGGGTGTACGACGAGGCGCAGCGAGCCTGGGACGCGAAGCAGGTCTTCAAGAAGCGTAACCACGATCTCTCCGAACCCGAGGACTTCCTGTCAATTGGGGCGCGGAAGGAGTCATGGGCTCTGATGATCGGGCTGATCGGAGAGGGCCAAGAGATCCACGTCGGCGAAGAAGCGGGACTCGTGCAGTGGAACGACGCCATCAAGAACAGCGGAGAGCGCTGGACCGTCCACTGCCCGAGCAAGGTCGCCGGCCTGTTCTCGGCCGCGAGTCACATGGAGACCAGCGACTCGCTGAATCTCGACGTCTCCCTCCGCACTCATCTCGCCGAGGACGTCCAGAACTGGGTGCGTGCCTTGCTCGACGGCCAGCTCGATTCCGCGGCGGCCTACTCCGAGAAGATGGACAAGCAGGGCTACTGCTTGTACGTCACCCGCGATCTGCAGCGGGCGACGGACTACGCGCGGGAGCGCTATCGGCTCGAAGAGGACAAGCGCTACGGCTTCCTCGGCTCATCCAAGGCGCGGCTGAACTCGTTCGGAATCCCAACCGACTACTTCAGCACGCGACGCATGAGACTCGGCCCCTGGTACTACGACGACCCGCAGTCGCCCAGGTCGTGCTGCCAATTCGACGAGGCGGCCACTGAGTTCCAGTGTCAGGGCCTGGAGCTGGACCTGCCCGTCGTGGGCTGGGGCGTGGATCTTCACTGGGATGGGAGAGGCTGGCGGAGTCGCCCGCCGAGGCATTCCGACGCGAAGATCCCCATCAGCTTCGGCTCAACAGCTACCGCGTGCTACTCACTCGCGGGAGGGACGGATCGGTCCTGTTCGTACCGGATGCCGGCCGTGACTTCGATGATGACTACCAAGCCTTGAGGCGTTCGGGCGCGAGAGAGCTCTAGAAAGGCGTCGTCGAGGGGGGCGGGAGGCATGTTGCCGCCGAAGCCCCCGTCAACATGCTGCCCGCCCATTGAGTTGTCCGACCGGATCCGCACCGGCGTCCCGCCGACCGGTCACAGTCTTCATGGATCTCAGTGCGCCTAGGCTCCCGGGACGTTTTGTGGCTGCCGGGTGCCCACGACTACATTTCCCCCTTCCCGGGCACAGCCTCCCCGAAGACCTGAAGAAGATCGACACGCTGCGCCGCATCACCGCCACGGCGCCGAGTCTCCCCCGGCTTGACCAACAAGGAGGCCACCAATGACCACCATAATGGAACACGAAGCGAAGCAAGTGAACGCCGCCAACGCCTCCGGACGTCCCCCGGTGGTGTTCATCCACGGCCTGTGGCTGCTGCCCTGTAGCTGGGACAGGTGGGCGGAGGTCTTCGAAGAGGCGGGCTACGCGGTGCTCACCCCCGGCTGGCCGGACGAACCGGAGACCGTGGATGCGGCGAACGCCGACCCGGAGGTGTACGCCCACGTGACCATCGAGCAGGTGGCCGACCACTTCGCCGACATCATCACCCAGTTGGACCAGAAGCCGGCCATCATCGGGCACTCGTTCGGAGGGCTGATCACCCAGATCCTCGCCGGGCGGGGACTTGCCGCCGTGTCGGTGGCCATCGATCCCGCGCCGTTCCGCGGCGTGTTGCCTCTGCCCATCTCGGCGCTCAAGTCGGCTTCGCCGGTGCTGGGCCATCCGGGCAATCGCAACCGGGCGGTGCCGCTCACCTACGAACAGTTCCGCTACGCCTTCGGGAACGCCGTGAGCGAGGGTGAGGCTCAAGTGCTGTACGAGCAGTTCGCCGTCCCGGCGGCGGGCAGACCCCTCTTCCAGGCGGCGGTCGCGAACTTGAATCCGTGGACCGAGGCCAAAGTGGACACCGACAACCCCCACCGGGGGCCGCTGCTGCTGATGTCGGGGGAGATGGATCACACCGTCCCGCCGGCGATCGTCGAGGCCTCGTACAAGAAGCAGAGGGATAACAAAGGCGTCACGGAGTTCGTCAGCATGCCCAAGCGGGGCCACGCGCTGACCATCGACAGTGGCTGGCGCGAAGTGGCCGACACGGCGTTGGGCTTCGTGGAGCGGTTCCTCAAGCCGCAGGAGTAAGGAGCCACGGCCCCGCGCCGGCGCTTCGGCTTGGGGGACGCCAAGTTCCATCCTTGGTCGTATATGTTCGGCCGGTCACAAGCTGCGATGATCGCCCGGCAGTAGCTCGCGGCGAAGAACTTTGAGCGTTCTTCGCGTGTGTTGGGCGGAACGAGATCCCATAAGAAGCCGGAGAGACCGGATGGAGCTTGATAAACATTACATATATGTAATAATTGCCAGGCGGGAGATGGCGACCCTTGGCGCGGGAACGAACCGGTGAAGGAGTTCTTTCTCGGCGCGGGCCTCACGGACGGCGAGAAGAAGCAGCTGGAGGTGCGGATGCAGTACCTCGCGCAACGGGGACTGCAACTCGTGGTCGAGCGAGGTGACATCCTCGACAAGGTCGAGACCGAGCAGGGGTTGTAGAGAAAGGAAGCATTCGGTTGAAAAAGGCAAGTGATCTTTCAGGAGCGTCAGACGCCCTGGAGTTCTTCGCAGACCTGGTGCCAGAGACGCCCGAGACTCGGCGCGCCGGAAAGCAGGAGTGGGCTCGCCTGCTACTTACGGAGGAGATGGGGAAAGCTCGCAAGCGGGCTGGAATGACCCAGGAACAGGTGGCGGAGAAGCTGGGGGTCACCCAAGGATGGGTCTCTCGCCTGGAGCATGCCGATCACGATCACACGCTCGAATCGGTCGTGGCCTACTTCGACGCGGTCGGCGCGGATTTCGAGTTCAGGGTCACTCTGGCTTCTGACAAAGGTGTTGATTCGGTTCCTTCGTGCGAGTTGCGCACGGAGGTGGTGGAAAGAGGCCTCGGCCTCGATGTGCCCGTCCCTCAGGACCCGACCGACCTGGCGCAACTACTGGAAGCCGCATACGAAGCACCATCGCGCGACTAGCACTTCGGCTGCGCGAGATCCTTCGGGGCACGCCCGTTCCACTGAACTTTTCGCCTCCCCCGGTGTACCGTGTCCAAGGAAGCCCCTAGCAGGAGCCGCCGTGGACCAGGTCCTCATACGCCGCGCCCAGGCCGGAGACGAAGAAGCCTTCGGGCTGCTGTTCGAGCGGTACAAGAACCTCGTCTATCGGACCACCTATCTGACGCTTGGGTACGGCAGCGGACGCCGAGGACATTCTTCAGGAAGTCTTTCTCCAGGTGCATCGCTCGCTCGACAGCTACGACCCGGCCCGTGGCGCTTTCAGCACCTGGCTCTACCGGATCACCGTCAACCGCTGTCTCAACTGGCGTAGGGGTCGCCGGCAGACCGAGAGTCTGGACGGCGTCGCCGCCGACGAAGCCGTGAGCGTCCGCTCCCACGCCGACTGCTACGAAGAGGATGACTCGGTCCGTCGCGCCCTCGACAAGCTCAGCAGAAAGTTGCGGGTGGTAGTGATCCTGCGCCACTACTGGGACCTCTCGTACGCCGAGATAGCCGAGATCATGGATCTCCCGCTGGGGACCGTCAAATCCCGCCTGAACTTGGCCATGAACCAGATGCGTGACGATCTGGAATCCGACCTTCCCTGCACAGCCCGCACCGTAACGGAGGCGTGAGATGAAATGCCGCGAAGTGAAGAAGGCGCTCGTCGCCTATCTGGACGGCGAGGTCATGCCGTCGGAGCGCACGTTGATCGAGGCGCACCTGGCCGGATGTGAGTCCTGTGAAAGGGAACTCTCGGCCCTGGGGTCCAGCCGGGGACAGGTGACGAACTCCCTCAAGACCACGGCGGCACAAGCCGCTCCGTCTCCGCAGGCGTGGAGTCACCTGCAGGCGAGACTCGCGGAAGACGCGGGCGGCGCCACGAAACCCACACACTCCCTACGAAAAGGAGATCGCCCGATGAAGCGCAGATGGAGGATCGCTCTCGGAACCGCCGGCGCCGTAGTGCTCGCCGCGGCTGTGATCGCCGCCGTGCCCACGTCGCGGGCGGCGGCCGGAGACTTCTTCGCCGGGGTCTTCAATATCGAGTCGGGTCCGGCCGCGGAGCTCGGCTATCTGCCGGTGGGCTTCGAGTCGGGGCCGGTCGTGGTGGCCGGCTCGGCGTCCATCGGCCGCGCAAGGTGAGGATCGCGCAGCATCAGGAGCAGACTCTCTATCAGAACGGCGACCAGTTCCTGCTCGTGAAGACGTCCAACGACAGCGGCGAGCCGCTGCCGAAGGGCAAGGCGGCCGCACGTGAACGGTGTGGCGGCGGTGCTGACCACAGGACTGTCTGGTTCGTGGGATGGGCTGCCGGTGCCCTCCGAGGGCGGAGGAGTTGCGACGGCATCCGGCAGCGCGCAAATCGCGCCGGCCGGGGCCGACGGGGCGACCGTCGTGCCGGTCGCCCGGCGCAGGCGGGGGGCCGGTCCTGCCGGCGTCCGGCGAGCAGCCCGCCACCGTCGTGGTGGGGAGCGACGGCTCGGTCGTCGATGAGAGCGGCATCTCGGTATCCGGTGGCGCGCCTGCCGGCTCGGCCACGGTGATCGGCGGCACTCCGCCCGACATGCCCTCCATCACCTACAAAGATGCCGTCGCGCTGACCTGGGTCGTGAACGGCACCCGGGTGGAGATACTCTCCAACCTGCCGGTCGCCGAACTGCAGAAGATCGCCGAGGGGCTGGTTCTGAGCGACTAGAAGGCGCGGCGACTCGCAACCGCCCGGGGACGCGGCCTAGTCTGGTGAGGTCTGCCGCCAAGATCAGTCCTTGGTCTGATGTTGACGTCAGGGCCCAAGTGGCACTATTGCGCGGCCGACCGCGACCAGGAGGCTGCCCCAGTGAGTCACGCAAGCAGGCGTTACAATGGACTCATGGAGACCAAGAAGTTCATCTACTACGAAGACGACGGGATGTTCGTCGGCTGGCTCGAGGAATATCCGGACTACCGCACACAGGGCCAGACGCTGGATGAACTGCGGGAGAATCTTCTCGAACTCCACAAGGACGTCACCTCCGGGCAGATTCCGTGTGTCCGCAAGGTCGGTGAACTGAGCATCGCGTGAAGCGCGCCGATCTCGTTCGGCTGCTCGAGTCGATGGGATGTGTGCTCATACGGCACGGTGGCAATCACGATTGGTATCAGAACCCGGCCACCAAAGTCAGTCAACCTGTTCCTCGACACACTGAGATCGCCGACACGCTGGCCAAGCACATCGTGAAGATGCTTCGGACCTGAGCGTTACAATAGCCCCCATGCAGCGCATGATCCTGGGCAGAACCGGTCTTGAGGTCTACCGCCTCGGCTTCGGCGGCATCCCCATCCAACGGGTGAGCGAAGCCGAAGCGGTGGAGACCGTCCGCCACGCCATAGAGCGGCGGACTCGACTTCATCGACACCTCCCGGGCCTACTCCACCAGCGAGCGGCGCATCGGTCTGGCTCTCAAGGAGGCGGGCGCCAGCACCGGGCGTCCGGGCGACGCCGGCAGTGCGGGTCGCCGGCAGTGGGGCCGCCGGCCGGCGGGTGGTCCTCGCCTCCAAGTCGCACGCCAAGACGGCGGACGCCATGCGGGCCCACCTGGAGACCAGCCTCAAGGAGCTCCAGACCGACTACATCGACATCTACAAGGCCCACTTCGTGAGCAACCACGCCGACTATCAGACGGTCATCTCCCCGGGAGGCGCGCTGGAGGCTCTGCTCAAGGCCAGGGACGAGGGCCTCATCGGCCACATCGGGCTCACCAGCCACAACCTGGAGGTGCTCGACCGCTGCCTCGACGACGGCCTCTTCGACGTGATCATGGTCTGCTTCAGCTTTCTCGAACCCCAGGCCCGGGAGAAGATCATTCCTAAAGCGCTCGAGAAGAACATCGGCGTGCTCGCCATGAAGCCCTTCTCCGGCGGGGTGATCGAAGACGCCCGGCTGGCCCTCAAGTACGCCCTGGCCGAGCCCGGGGTGCTGGTCCTGGCCGGGGTGGAGAGTCCGGATCTGTTCGACGAGAACTGGAGGGTGTTCCAGGAGGGCGCCTCCCTCACCGAGGCGGAGCAGGCGCAGATCGCCGAGCTCCAGCGGAGCTACGACAAGGTCTTCTGCCGCCGCTGCGACTACTGCCAGCCCTGCACGGAAGGCATCTCCATCCAGACGGTGCTGGGCGTCCGCGCCCTGGTGAAGCGCCTGGGGAAGGAGACTCTCCAGAAGGGTCCGCTCTGGCCCGCCGTCGAACGGGGCAGGACCTGCACCGAGTGCGGCGACTGCATGACCCGCTGCCCGTACGAGCTGCCCATCCCGGACCTCATCCGGGAGAACCTGCGCTGGCTGGACGAGCTGGAGGACTAGGGCAAGCGATGGCCTACGACGAGGAACTCGACGCCCGCGTGGAAGAGGTGCTCGGAGCATGGGGCCTCAGCCGAAAGAAGATGTTCGGCGGCACCTGCTACTTGCTGGACGGCAAGATGACGGCCGGAGTGTCCGGCGACAGCGTGTTCCTCCGCCTCAGTCCGGAGGACGGGGCAGCCGCCCTTCGGCAGCCTAACGTGCGACCGTTCGATATCAGCAAGAACCCGATGTCCGGCTGGGTCATGGTCGGTCCCGACGGACTCGATGACGCCAGCCTGGAGGATTGGCTGGAGCAGGCGCGCGACTTCGTCGCTACGCTGCCCGGAGAAGTAAGACCTAGGCCGGTTCAATGGCTCAGAAGCCGGCAGGCCCGCTGGAAGTCCTCGTCGTTCTGGTCGATCTCTGAACGGCGTTCGCTCGGTGACGGGGCAATGCTGCATCGCGTTGGAACAGGGCGTAGTTCTCCACCTCGTCGCCGTGCTGCCCCAGATAGAAGATCCCTGCGTAGAATTCCGGCTGCTGGTAGACGAAGCGTGATACCGCCTGCGTGAACGCCCGGAACTTCGGCGAGTAGTCGAGGCGGATCACGCCGGCGTCGACCTCCTCGATCTCCAGGTCTCGGGCAACAGAAGCGAGTTCTCGACGCAGGATGGCCAGCGTGCCGGCTCTGCCGACGGCGACAAACGGCTCGCCGATCCCATCGGGCACGCCTTGGCCGAGCACATGAAGGCTGCGCCAGTTCGCGGGAACTCGCCCGGGAGACGCTGTCGCTCTCAGCCCTGCCGCGTTCTTCTTGATCTGTTTGAGCTGAGCAACGAGTTCGAGATCTGGCTGGAACTGGGAAAGGGACTCGAGATAGGCGCCGAAAGCGTCACCACTAGCGTAAAGGACCGCGTAGCAGCGCTCTGGGTCGTCCCACCGTCCCTGCCCGGAATACTTCAGCTCGGTCCATGCCCAGACCCTCGGTTTGCGTCCCACGCGAAACAGGGTGTCGGGTGCCGGCTGCGTGTCGAACGACGAATCCAAGGGGCTATGACGCAACCGACTCAGATTGCCAGAAAGTGTTCTTCGGCCTTGATGATCCTCGGGCCGTCGGTGTTCAAGTCGCCCGTGCGAATGAGCTGAGCGGGGGACACGTTGCCCAGCATCGGGTTCAGGCCCTGAAACCACGCTTGCGCTGTCTCGACGCCGTCAGAGTCGGCTATGCATTTCGCCACCCGATACGCGAAACGGAGGCGCTGTGACGCGTCACCTCGCGGCACCCGCGTTCCGGCGATCCATTCCCGGACGGCCCGTGTCTCCTTGACCGAGCCCATGTAGGCGACAAGCTGCGCGCCAAGGATGTCCGTGAGTTGCCGCGTGACCGCGGCGATAGACCCCTTCATAGCAGTGCGATGCGCTCCCACGTCGCTGCTGACGTCGCCCGTGCCGTGACGAGTAATGCTTTGCTGCCGATCGACTCGAACAGCCATGGAGCTCTCCTCCCTGCTACTTCCCGACCGGGCAGCCGCCACCCTCATGACCGTCGCCGGCAGGCTCAATCCCATGCTTAGTCACATATCTTATCCCATATCAAATCACAAGGTAAACCCGGGCGCACATGTACGCCGTCAAGCTTTCCACGGCGAGCCGGGCGTGTGCCTGCGACTTTGGTCCTAGGCGGCCCGGCACCAGACGCCACGGCCTCCCTAATTCCGGGCGAATTCCCTGGAGCCGCTATTCCTCCGGCGTCCCCATCGGACGCATCGGCGCGGGCTTGACCCAGTCCAGTTCGGGCCGGGCGTTCCCGAACCCCACACCCACAGGCTTGGACGGATCCTTCTTGGCCTCCTCCATGGCGCGCTCGCCGATGGCCCTGAAGGCTTCTACGCGCCTCTTCGCCCCTTCCGGGTCGGCTTCCATCGGGAGCACCGAGTCGACGATCTTCTTGAAGTGCTTCTCGAGAGCCTCGCGCTCTTCGGGATAGGGGATGATGTAGAGCTGCTCGTCTTCGATGCCCTTCTTGAGCCACGTGGCAAGATCGACCGGATCCATGCCTCTCTCGTAGATGTACCTGAGAGTGTCGATCGCCTTCTCGTCGACGAGATACCCCGTGTTCGCCAGATGGGCGGGACGCGTATCCCCGGCATTGTGGATATTGCTGTTGATGGACGCCGGGCACAGCACCGACACGCCTATGCCGTACTTAGCGAGCGAGATGTGATAGCTCTCCATGAGGTTGATGACCGCGGCCTTGGCTGCAGAATAGGGACCTGTCATGGGACTGCCCCAGAAACCTCCCATGGACGCGGTCGTGGCGATGTAGCCGCCCTTGCCGGCTTTGATCATGCGCGGGACGAAGGTGACCATGCCGTTGATGACCCCTCCGAGGCACACTCCCATGACCCAGTCATAGTCCTCGTACGTGGACGCCTCGGGAGGGCCGAACGTATTGACGCCCGCGGTGTTGATGAGAATCTGCGGCGGACCCCCGAACACCTCTCGACTTCGTCCGCGGCGGCCGCGTAGGCCGCGCGGTCGGTGATATCGAGCTTGATGGCGTGGGCAGGAGCGTTCTTCTCGCGGAAATACTCCATCGCCTGGTCCAGATGATCCTGGCGGATATCCGCGATCACGACTTTGCAGCCGGCCTCGGAGAACACCTTTGCCTGCCCGAAGCCGGCACCCGAGGCTCCGCCCGTGACGAACAGGATCTTGTCTTTGAAGTCCTTCATGTGTCCCCCCGAGGCGTGTTGTGAACAGCATTCAGTAGAGTAGATACTGGCAAGGATAATGCGGAGCGAGGAAGATTGCCAGCCTCGGTGAGCCGCGCGCGGAGCGTGACGCCGTGACGCCGGCGGCGGCGACGCTCGACCAGAAGATAGGAGGAACCAGGTGCCCCTTCATCCCCTTGCCCAGGCCTTTCTCGAGGAATATGTCGCTGCCGGGGCCCAGCCCGTCTGTTCGATGTCGGTGGAAGAGGCCCGGCGGGTGTCTGCCGAGATGTTCGCCTCCGTGCCCCCCGGTGATCCGGTGGCGAGGGTCGAAGACACGTGCATCCCCGGCCCTGGCCATGACATCCCGATTCGCGTCTACACGCCCGAAGGAGAGGGCTCCTTTCCCGTCTTGGTGTACTTGCACGGAGGCGGCTGGGTCCTTGGCGGCCTGGAGGACCAGGATGCGGACTTCCGGACGATCGTCAACGCCGTGGGGTGCGTCGTCGTGTCCGTGGGCTATCGTCTCGCCCCCGAGCACAAGTTCCCCGTGCCCGCCGAAGACGCCTATCACGCCACGTGCTGGGTCGCGGAGAACAGCGTTCGCCTGGGAGGAAACGGCGTGATCGCTGTGGGCGGCTCGAGTGCGGGAGGAAACCTTGCCGCCGCGGTCGCCCTGATGGCTCGCGACCGTGGTGGGCCGCCACTTGCCTGCCAGGTGCTGAGCGTGCCGGTGACCGACTACAACTTCGACACCGAGTCGTATGACCAGAACGGTGAGGGCTACGTGCTCACCAAGGCCGAGATGCAGTGGTTCTGGGAGCACTACCTGACCACCCCCGACGACGGCGCCGATCCCTACGCCTCGCCTCTGCGCGCCTCGGACCTTTCGCGACTGCCTCCCGCCTTGGTCCAAACGGCGGAGTACGATCCGCTGCGTGACGAGGGCCGGGCCTACGCCGACAGGTTGAGCGCCGCCGGCGTGCCGATGACGTACCGCTGCTACGAAGGCGTGATACACATGGTGCTGGGCCCGGACGCGATGAGCGACGTGGTCTCCTTCCTAAGGGAGCAGCTGCGTGCTGCCGCGAGATCGCGTAGGGCCGCATCGACGTGGTCGGCCGACTCGGGTGCTTGGGAGCCGATCAGCGAATTCGACGCGCCTGGGTAGGCTCCGCGGCGGGCGGACCCGCGGCGGTTGGCGCACCACGGCGTCCGACACCTTGCGGCTCTGCTAGATGAGGCCTGGTCAGGATTCCGACCGCCCGTCGGACGGGCGAACGAATGAGAGTCGCTTCTGATACGGGGGCCCAGGAGTCCGACTCCCTCGACGAGGGTCATCGAGGTACTGCGCTCTGCGGCTCGGCGGGGCCTAGCCTCGCCCGCATCTGGGGAGGCAGGTAGGCGCTAGGTCCTGGGTGGCGGCACGGTCTGGAGTGTAGGTCGCTCGCCCGTCGCAGTCGCGTCGAGGTCCGGCGGCGTGTACCAGTCCAGCCAGCGAGTGAGCTGCTGCCGGGTCGGCGCGACCACGCTTCGGGTGACCGTGGCCCAGTAGAACTCGTCCATCAGCTGGGCGGGCGTGGACAGCGGCCGGCCGACTGCCTCGGGGAGGTTCGCCAGTCGAGGTTGACAGCCCGGCACTGGTCCTTCAGTTCCAGAAGCTCTTCTCGCAGACGAGTGAGGAAGTTCACGTACGAGTGGCCCGAGCCGTCGTACCTCAGCCCGGCCCGGATGGGCTCGTCCCAGGCGACGAACACGTTCGGACGCAGAACGAACAGGATCTTTGCGGCGGCCGTCGGGCCGAAGGTCACCGTCATCTTCTTGCCGCCGTCCTCTCCGCCGACCGGGCTCGCGATAGCACGCCACCTTCTTGGCCAAAGCATCGAAGACCCCCGCGTACTCCTCTACTGTGGCCTCCGGGACTTCCCACAGATGCTTCGCCTTCGGTGGCAGAAACCCGCCGAACTCGAGGTGCCACTCGAGCAGCCCTGCTGACGCCAGGTCGTGATACGCCAGGGAGAATTGGCGGCACTGCCACTGATTGAGCCAATGGAGCAACGCCAGACGATGTTCCTGGTTCGAGAGGTCGGTATTGCCCTCCACTCGGCGCGAGAACTGGCTCAGAGAGTCGTCGTAGGTCATGGCGCCGTATGCGAAGCAGGTAAGGGCAAGTTCACCGAGGTTCACGGCCTTCTCCTATCTGCCAGGATGCATCAGTTCGCTGCCGACTTCTCATCCTACAACTCATACGGGTGGGAACTGGCCATCTGACCGGTCTGGAAACACGCCAAACGGCGGTTGGGCCGCCGTCACGCCCTTATACTGAGGCCAAGATGCTCGCAGAGAATGCCGATCACAAAGGAGTGTCCTCCAATGGCCGCCACGATGACAACCGCTGAGTTCCTGAGCCACAAGAAGCTCGCGCTGGTCCGTCTCTCCGCGCAGACCCAGGTGATGGGCGACATGAAGAAGGAACTGGTCGCGAAGGGCTACGAAGTCCCCGTCGTCTATCTCAACGCCGGGGAGACCGACCCGACCATCGACAGCGTGAAGGACGTGGTCGAGGGAGCCATAATCTCCGTTCCCAGAAGCGAGTGCGTGGCGGCCGTCAGGGAAGCCATCGACGCCGGCATTCCGCGCCTGTGGCTGCAGGCCGGATCCGATTCCAAAGAAGCCCTCGCCCTGTGCGAAGAGAAGGGCGTCCCGGTCATCCACAAGGCGTGCGTTCTGATGTACGCGCAGCCGGTGCAGTCGGTCCACAGCTTCCACCGCGGGATCTGGAAGGTGTGCGGGCTGCTGCAGGACTAGAAGGGCTCTGAGGCTCCCCTCTGCCGCCTCAGCCCTGCGACCCGGCCACGTACTGGACCGCGGGCTCGCCCGCGTGTCTCCCGTGCCACAGGTGGTATAGGACCACCGACGCCGCCGTGATGGCGGCCATGATCCCGTACATGCCCCGGTAGCCGGTCAGCGGGATGAGGAGACCACAGAGCAGCGGACCGACGCCCAGCCCTAGGTCGCAGAACGTGTAGAAGGTCGAGGTGGCCTGCCCCATCCGGTGCGGGGGCGTGACTTTGACCGTCACCGCACGCCCGCACGCCTGGAGGCTCCCAAAGCCTAGGCCCAGAGCGGCCGCGGCAATCAGAAGCACGGACCCGCGGGTCGTCACCGCCAAAATGACCAGGCCAACAGCGAAAATGACGATGGCCGCGTACATCACCGAATTCTCACCTAGTGCGTCGAACCGCCGGCCGACCAGCGGCCTCGTAAAGAAGATCACGACCGCATAGACGACGAAGAAGACGCCCGCCGCGGTCGTAAGCCCGATCTCCTCGGTGTAGAGCGCGAGGAACGTGGAAACGCTCGAGTAACAGAGGAAGCCAAGCATCAGCGTCAATCCCACGGGTACCGCCCGCCGCTCGATGAAGTTGCTGAGCCTGAGCCCCTTGGTCTCGGCCAGTTGCGCCGCGGTCAACTCCGGGTCTTTTACCCGCAAGAGTGGGAGGACCGCAAGAGAGAGCAGCATGAGGACAGAGCAGGTGATGATGATGGGATCGAAGCCGCCACGGTTGATCAGCAGTAGACCCACGAACGGGGCGATCGCGGTAGAGACCGTCTGGCCAAGCGTGAAATAGGCCAGGCCCTCACCGTACTGATGCCGCGGTATCACGCCGGCGATGATAGTCCCTATGGCCAGAAGAGCTGCACCGTGAGCGGCGCCGTGGAGGAACCGGACCAGCATGAGCAGGCCGGTGCTGTTGGCCCAGAAGTAGGCCAGGGTCAACGCCAGGCTGAGACTAGGTTCCGATGTACAAGATCCTGACCTGGCCGATCTGATGGATCCGCGTCGCCAAGAAACGGACGGACGGCGAACGAGCCGATGATGAACATGCTTGCCGACAGACCGGCCATCGCGGGCGACACGCCGAAGCGGTCGGTGGCGACCTTCGCCATGACGATCATGAGCAGCAGAAAGACAACGGTGAACATGAAGTTCACCATCCAGATGACCACGAAGTTGCGGCTGCGCCAGGCCTGCCTGCCGGCGCTCGCTCCGCCGATCTTGCCGCTAGCGCCGGTCGTGGCGCTCATGCTGCCGCCCCGAAGATGATCTTCAGTTTGCGGCGTGGGTCGGGAGACATGGGTCATCCTTGTGGAGATGGGGTGGTCGACGGAGCCCAGGGTAACAGGAACCGGCTTCAAGGGCCCACGAGGTGCTCGCCGAGACGGTGGCAGAAGGAGCGAAGAGGTCAGCCCCGACTGGGCGCCGCGGGCTGGTATCAGGTGGGGGTTATCAGTTCCACTCCCAGGCGCCGGAAATCCTCGTCGAACGAACAAACGGCCTCTTGAGTCGCGCGCGACATCTGGGCCAGATAGGCATCGACAAAGTCTACATTGCTGGTGGCCATCATCTCGAGGGCGGAAACAACCGCGTCGCGATCGCCGGCATCCACTCCCTCTGCCAGGAGCACCGCGGTGAGTGCGTCGGCAATCTGCCGTTTCTCATGCCCGTAGAAGGACTGCAGCACCCAGACGATCTCAGCAACAACCACAGGAGCGACACGAAGGAGATACTCGCCGCGCTCTGCGCGCTCCGCAATAGCCGCGGCCTTTTCGGCCATGTCAGGTGGGTCATTTGTCAGCAAACGCAGCAGAACGTTTGCGTCTACCCAGACTGGTTTCAACTTTCGCGAGCTCCCGACTTGGCTCTCGTGGACGCCGTCTGAGCATCAAGCTGTTCGCCAAGCCGCCGGCCTGTTTCCTCGCGGATCGTGTCACGGCCGGGAAACGGCCTTGTTGCCTGCAGCGCTCCCCGTAGGTCGCTGAGCTGGCGCCGCTTCAATCCCCTGGCGCATAGCTCCCCGTCACGGATTTCGAAGACGAGATCATCGCCGGGCTGCAGGTCCAGTTCCCGGCGAACCTCGATGGGGACGGTAACCTGTCCCTTACTTGTTATCCTTGTCCTTAACATAGCTGCTTCCCTTAACAGGCAACGAATACTTACCTATCATGCTAGTCCTTACGTACCCGGCGGGTCAATAGCCTTGCCGCCCGGCGGATTAGCGAAGATCAGTATGCGCCGAGGATCATTGTCTTACCGCTGCCACCTTCCTTTCTTGGGAATAGCCCCAGTCCCCGCCCCCGGCGGCCGCTTCTTGGCTGATGCGGTCCCATCCCCGTAGGTCTCGATCTCCGGCCGCACCCGCAGGTCGATGGCGTCGGGAATAGGCGGCATCTCGCGGTCGGGGCTGCCCGGTTTCGAGGCCACCCGCGCCGCGGCGGCCTTGCTTGCTGGCCCGCCTCCGCGCCAACACCTCCTCCAGATCCGACACCTCCTCGGCCACGATAGCCAGCCCCCGCTTGTGGTTGTTCTGCAGCCGCCCCCGCACCAGGAAGTAGCTGGCCCGGGCGACCACCGGGGCGATCCTGGCCAGCTTCGATCTCAAAGCACACACACTCAAACAGCCCGTAGGCGTCCTCTAGGGTCAGGAACATCGTCCTTTTCCCCGAACGCATCCAGGGGTTCTGGGCCCGCTCGTAGACGCCGGCCACCGTCACCGGGACCTCGTCTCCCATGGCGGGGAGCTCGTAGCTCATGCGCACGCCCATCCGGCGGAGTTCCTCCTCGTAGAGCTGCAGGGGATGGCAGCTCACGGTGAGTCCCAGGAGTTCGAGTTCGGAGCGGACTTTGTCCTCGAGGCTCCAGGAGCGCTCGAGTCCGGCGCGGCTGGGCGGGCTGAAGAAGGCCCGCAGTTGGCCGCGCCTCTGTCCGGAAGACCCGGCAAGGGCCTCCAGGCGATCGTGCAGCAGGGGCAGGCGCCAGAGCAGTTCGGTGCGGTCGGGCTCGAGAGAGTCGAAGGCGCCCACCCGGATGAGGTTCTCGGCCACCGCGGAGTCGATGCGGGTGCGCAGGTAGAAGTCCTCGAAGCTGGTGAAGGGGCCGTGGCGGCGTTCCTCCTCGATGCGGTCGAGGGTGCGGTCGCCCATCTGCTTGAGGTAGGAGAGGCCGACGCGCAGGGCCCGGCCGGCATCCGGGGCGATGCCGGTGCTGGGGGCGAGGCAGGCGCCGGGCTCCACGCCGCCGCGGGCGCGCGGGGCGCGGGGGAGGAGGAGGTCGCCGGGGTGGCGGGGGCCGGAGGGCGTCTGCTGGTCCGCGGGACCGCCTCGTCTCGTGTGTCGATTTGCCACATCCCATAGGTGCGCGGGAAGTGGACATGACAGCGTCCTCGCCCGCAGCCCGGTGCTCCAGCGCCGCCTGCAGGGCCTCGGCATAGGCCTGCTCCCCTCCTGCTCGGCCGGCCAGCTCGGCCAGATCGGCGTCGGTCAGGCCCCAGCCGTGCTCGGCGGTCCAGGCCTGGGCGAAGGGGTTGTAGGCGCTTGCGCCTCGAGGCGCCGGCGCCGCGGCGCCCGACAGGTGGCTCGCCCTCAGTCGCCGCCCCAGACGTCCGGCGGCACCTCATCCTCCACCGTGCACCCCCGCCCCGACAGATTGATATCCAGCGGCCGCACCTCCAGCCCGAACCGCCGCGCGTCGTTCAGCACCGTCCGCGGCGTATAGAAGCCCATGGGGTAGTTGTTGAGGATGGAGCACAGGAACTCGGCCGGGTAGTAGGCCTTGAGCTAGGCGGTGGCGTAGGCGATGACGGCGAAGCACACCGAGTGGCTCTTGTTGAACCCGTAGGCGGCGAAGCCCTCCAGTTGGCGGAAGACCTCGCGGGCGGCCTCCTCCGGCACGCCCCGGGCGATGGCGCCGCCGATGAAGGTCTCGCCGATCTTGGCCATCTCCTCCCGGCTGCGGTCGCGGGTCATGGCTCGGCGGAGGGAGTCGGCGTCGGCCAGGTCGAACCCGGCCACCGACTGGGCTATGCGGAGCACCTGCTCCTGGTAGAGGATCACCCCGTAGGTGTCGGCCACCGCCTCGGCCATGGCGGGGTGGGGGAGGACGACGGGCTCGATGCCCCAGCGGCGGTCGATGAAGGGACCGATCATCTCGGCCTCCAGCGGACCGGGCCGGTAGAGGGCGATGGCGGCGATAACGTCGTCGAAATCCCGCTCCTGCAGACGGGAGGCGAGGTTGCGCTGGCCGGCCGACTCCAGCTGGAACAGCCCGATGGAGCCGCCGTTGGAGACGATCTCGTAGGCGGCGGGGTCGTCGGGGGGCAGGTCGTAGGGGCGGATGCGGCGCCCGGTGCGCTGCCGGATGAGGTGGACGGTCTCCGAGACGGCCGAGTGGGTGCGGAGGCCGAGGATGTCCATCTTGACCAGGCCCAGGGCGGCGACGTCGTCCTTGTTGAACTGGATGACCACCACGCCTTTGGCCGCCCACTGGAGCGGGGCGTAGTAGGTGATGGGCCGGTCGGTGATGACGAAGCCCCCCAGGTGGGTGCCCAGGTGCATGGGGAAGGAGTCGAGGCGCTCGACCAGGTCGAGGAGCTTGGCATACCTTCCTTCCGGGCGCCCCGGGGCGCCGTCGGCCGCCGGCACCGCGGGGGCCGAGTCCTGTAGCGGCGAGTCGCGCAGCTCCGGCCAGGCGCCGGCCAGATACTCCCGTATGCGCGCCGCGTCTCCGTGCCGGGGCACGTGCTTGGCGAGGGCGTTGATCTCGGTGGGGGCGTATCCCAGGGCCTCGGCCACGATCCGGACCGCCGAGCGGGGGCTCATGGTGTTGATATTGGCCACCACAGCCACGTTTTCGTTTCCGAAAGTCTGGTAGATGTGTTCGATCACCTCGTCCCGGCGCGAGGAACAGAAGTCCACGTCGATGTCGGGCATCTCCCGGCGGTTGGGGTTGAGGAACCGCTCGAACAGCAGGTTGTGGCGGATAGGCTCGCTGGCGGTGATATCGAGCGCGTGACAGACGATGGAATTGCCGGCGCTGCCCCGCCCCGAGCAGGCGACCCCCTTGGCGCGCGCCCACCTGACGATGTCGTGCACCACCAAGAAATAATGGGCGAATCCCATCTGCTGGATCATGCGGAGCTCCTTCTCCAGAAGCTCCACGGCCCGGGGTGGCACGGGCTTGTACGCGGGCGATGCCCCGAAAGCAGCGCTTGGCCAGGAGCGAGTAGGCCGTCTCGCCTTTGGGGACGTCGACCTTGGGGAAGTGGTAGGTGCCGAGGTCGAGATCGACGTTGCAGCGGGCGGCGATGTGCGCGGTCGTGTTTTCGAGGGGCGACGGCCAGGCGGCCTCGTCGGGTGCCAAAAATCGAGGAGTGGTAACTACTCGGCGCGGTCCTATGGTTTGTGTCAGATCTGACACATTCATAAGGCGCACGGGAGAGTGTGATCGGCAGGGGAGGTCATCCTGGCCTGGCGCCGCTCCCTCGGTGCTGGCCGTTGCAATATCTATTGCACTGCAATGTTTCTGCATATTACTACCGTCCCATCATTCGCACCCATCGTCGGGCGGCGCTCCATATAATGCAATATAAGTTGCATTACAATCATCATGCATTAGAACGGACTGGGGTGCGTCGCCCTCCACGGGCCAGGGGAGCCGATCAGTTCCAGCAAAGGCGCCGCCAAAGCCTCTATTTCGACTTTAGTCTTGAGGCAACGGACGCCGGGGACCGGATCCGGGTAGCCGGAGAGCGGCTTGTCATGGCCGGCTGCTCGGCAGATCAGATGAATGGCTCTGTCCGATTCCCGAGCGTAGTGGGCGTTTGTAGTGAGGACGGTAGGCAGGCCGCAGGCGTCGCGCGAGCGCGGCGAGTTGCAGACAATAGGTGAGACAGGACAGCCGCCAGGGCCGGTCGTCTCGATGGAAGCCTACATCGTAGTCGGAGGGACTGAGGGTGGCTGTGACGTGTGCGGGCAAGGCTGCTTGCCAAGTTGCAACTTTGGTTGCAATGCAATGATTACGCATTGAGGGAGAATCGGCGGTGACTGGCGTACCCGCGGGCACCTGCTGGTGGCGCAAGCGGTTGCCGATGGCCGGCAGCTTTTTGAAGACGGCGGCACCGTGCTGGCCGGCGATGCGCCTCCTGGTGAGGCTCGTAGCCGAAGTACTGCAGTTCCACATAGAGATGATCGGGGCCGAAGATGTCGCGGAGCCGAAGGAGAGCGGTCTCGGCCTGACTGTCGCGACCGGCGTCGACCAGGTAGCCCACTTCGCCGTGGCGGCAGCCGGTGAGGCAGATGACTCCTTCGGCGTGGGTGCGGAGCGACTCGACGGTGACGAGCGGAGGCCGCTCGCGCTCGGGATCGGCCAGGTGGGCGGCGGAGAGGAGGCGGCAGAGGTTGGCATAGCCCTCGCGGGTCTCGGCGAGAAGGACGAGGTGATGAGGATCATCGGCGGCGCCGGAGCCGGGGTCGGCCTGGCCCGGGTCGCCGCCGGCCAGCAGCGACTCCACCCGCACTTCGGCGCCGAAGATCGGCTTGATATCTCGCTTGGCGCAGGCTTTGGCGAAGCGGACGGCGCCGTACAGACCGTCGTGGTCGGTGAGGGCCAGAGCGGGCTGCCCCAGTTCGGCTGCCCGGGTGACCAGTTCCTCAATGCGGCTGCCGCCATCCAGGAACGAGAAGTTCGAGTGGACATGCAGGTGGACGAAGGGGGGAGAGGTGTCGGGCGGTTCCTCGGCCTGGGGTGCCGTCACCTGCTCAGGTGCCCGCCTGGGATCGCCCGGTCCTTTTGCCCAGCCGTCTTTCGGTCCGGCTCCGTCCCGGCGGATGTAGTCGTGGCTGGGCGGGATCCGCTGAGCCGGGAAACGGCGTTGTCTCGGACTTCTGGGGGTCGCGCTCTTTCATTGCAATAAACGTTGCATTATTAAAAAAAGAAATAGAAGTGGTAGGTCTAGGTCGCCGGCTCTTGTCGTAGCTTGCTAGCGAACATATGTTTGTAAGACACAGATTAAAACAAACAAATGTTCGGATAGCAAGGAGCGCGGCCGGGTCTAATATGGTCGGCAAGATGAAGACGACCATAGACGCTGCGACACGCACCAGGCTACTGGGCGCGGACCCGGTGGAGTGGCTACTCGCTTGCGGAGAGCCTGGAGCCCGCTGGCTCACGCTCACCGGGGCGCTGGGCAGGCCGGCACATGACCCGGACGTGATGGCAGCCCATGCGGCTGCACTCGCCGATCCTGGCATCCGCGGACTGCTCGCCAAGGTCCCCGACTGGGAAGCCGACAATGAGATCTCCGGACACGACCGGCCCCTGTATGCTCCGAATCTGCTCGGACTGCTGGCCGACATGGGCGTGACCGCCGCCGATGACGCGCGTCTCGATCGGCTCCTCGATTCAATGCTCTCCCATCAGGACGAGGACGGCCGCTTCCAGAGCTTTGGCCGCCTGCGGTCGGCGCCGGCCCGGCTGGCACTCGCTGCTATGCGACAACCACGCGATCGTCGAACAACTGCTGAGGTTCGGACGCGGCGAGGATCCCCGAGTCGGACGGGCGCTCGAAAGGATGGAGGTGGACCTTGCCGACCTCGCCCAGGGACGGGCGTGGCCATGTCTGGTCGACTCGGCGTGGGGCTTCCGGGGACCGGGCCGCAAGGGCGACTTCTGTCCCATGGTCACGCTTCAGGCTTTGCGGGCGTTTTCGTTCCTGCCCCCGACAGATCGGCCGGCCTGGCTGGTCGATGTGGCTCGGGTGTCGCTCAGAGCTTGGATCGAGCGGGGAACCGAGAAACCGTACATGTTCGGACACGGCAGACAGTTCAAGCGGGTAAAGTGGCCCGCCACCTGGTACAGCTCGCTGGCGGTGCTCGACGCCGTCGGCCGGTATCCGCAGTTGTGGACGTCCTCAGACTCCAAGGCCGAGGACGTCCGAGCGATCGCGGAACTCGCCGCCTGCCTCGTTGCCTACAACGTCGATCCGGCCACCGGCACCGTGACACCGCGCTCCTGCTATCAAGGCTTTGAGGAGTCGTCCTTCGGGCAGAAGAAGAGAGCCCTCGGCCTACGCCACCGCGAAGGTCTTGACCGTCCTCGCGCGCGTGGCTGATCTGAGCGCCGCGGTAGCGGCGGTCGACGTGCTTGTCCTCACGAGCTCGAAGGGTGGCAGGGGAACGGCTATCGCTCCTTGAACCCGCGCTCCTTTCCCCGGCCCGCTCAGCCCCCGCTTGCCGCGGTCTGGAACTCCAGAGCTCTGCGACGGCACCGCGTGGACCTGCACCTCCATCCCGTAAGAGCTGGCCGGCCAGGCTCTGCTCCAGAGGTCCTGCTCTGACGGCAGGTCGCCCGTCCCGGTGATCACTATGTTCACCGTCTGCTCCCTGTCTGCGCGGACACGTACTTGTAGCCCGTTCCCGCGACCCACGCCTTGGTGGCCTGGGCCGCCCGGCTCTCGGCCAGGTTGCCTCGGCCCACCCCCCGCCGGTGAGCCCCAGGGGGATGGCGATCAGGATGACCATGACGCACGATGAGCGCGACGGCCACCCGCCGGCCGCGGATCGACTTCGGTACCATCGAGACGCCGGGATATCCCATCAGCGCGAAGACCAATGTGCCGGTGATCAGGATCGCGAAATAGTTGGTCACGAAGAGGAGCAGGCTTCCCCAGGCCAGATCGGCTCGGCCGGCGGACAGCAGGATGCCGGCGTTCGTCAGGGGCGGCACCAGCGAGATGGCGATGGCGACTCCCGGGAGGGTGTCCGAGACGTCCTTGCGGCCGATGGCAAAGGCGCCCGCGAGTCCGGTGGCGAGGGCAGCGGCGAGGTCGACCAGCCGCGGGGCTGTGCGGGCCATGATCTGGGCGTTGTTGGTTGGGTCGAAGGCGGAGCCTCGTGGTCTGCCCCAGGATGAAGCCTACCGCTACGGCCGTCACCATGCCGGCGACCCCGACGAGGATGGAGCCGACTATCGCCTTGCGGTCGCCGATGCTGACCGCGAAAGCCAGTCCCATGATGGGGAGCATGAGAGGAGCGACGATCATGGCCCCGATGACGGTGGCCACCGAATCGCCCAGCAGTCCGTAGGTGGCGATCGCCGAAGCCAGGATCAGGAGGGCGCCGAAGCGGACGAGCCGTTTGCGCAGATCCGGCGGCTCGAACATGAGGACGTCGCGCACGCGGGCGACCTCGCTCTGGTCGGTAGCGCCACCGTGCAGCAAGCTCTGCGAGACTGGACATGATCCCTCCACTGGCCTTGACTGAGACTCCCTCGGGACTGCGGGGTCGGTTAGTCACATGTACGAGCCGGGGGAGGGGATTCCTTTGGCGCGGGCCGGCTGGGGCGCGCTGCGCCCGTGCCGCGGGCCGGCGCGGTATGCTGAGGCATCAAATCCTCGGTGACTGGAGGGCTGGTGAGCGACGTGAGCAGCTCGGCCGTCCGGCATATCTCGACCTGTACGAATCCGGCGAACTGGCGGAGCGGGCCCGCCGGACCCAGGCCCTCCTGCATCGCTGTGTCACCTGCCCTCGGAACTGCCGGGTCGATCGGACCGCCGGCGAACTGGGGGTGTGCCGCATCGGCGCCTTGGCGCAGGTCGCGAGCTACGCGCCGCACTTCGGCGAGGAGGCGCCGCTGGTAGGGCGGGGCGGCTCGGGGACCATCTTCTTCGCCGGCTGCAACCTGGCCTGCGTCTTCTGCCAGAACTACGACATCAGCCAGCCCACCCGCCACCACTCCGAGTGGGAGGCAGACGCCGGAGCGGATCGCGGAGATGATGTTGAGCCTGCAGGCGGCCGGGTGCGAGAACATCAACTTCGTCAGCCCCAGCCACGTGGTGCCGCAGATCCTCGCGGCGGTCGCGCTGGCCGTCGGACGGTGGGCTGCGGCTTCCCCTCGTCTACAACTCCGGCGGCTACGACGCGGTGCACACGCTGCGGCTGCTCGACGGCGTGATCGACATCTACATGCCCGACATGAAGTACAGCGACGACCGGGTGGGCGAGCCCTTGTCCGGGGTGGGCGACTACGTCACCCGGAACCGCGCGGCCGTGCTCGAGATGCACCGGCAGGTGGGCGACCTTGGAACTGGACGAGCGGGGAGTGGCGCGGCGCGGGCTGCTGGTACGGCACCTGGTCTTGCCCGATGGGCTGGCCGGGACCGGCAGAGGTCGCCCGCTTTCTCGCCGACGAGGTCTCGCGCGACACCTACATCAACGTCATGGACCAGTACCGGCCGGCCTACAAGGCGACCCGGCGGGAGCCGGCGAGGCCGCCGCGGCGCCGGCGAAGGGAGCGCTGAAGAGCCCTCAGCTGTCGAGGGATCCTTCGTCCGCCGACAGTCGCCGAGCACCGGGTGGCGGTGGAGGAAGTGATGGCCGCCGGCCTGTGGCGGCTCGACGGCCGGGATCTGCGGGCACCTCGATGACGGCCAAATAGATTGTGCAGACAGGCCGCGCTCGCTAGGATAGAGAGCTAGGTCTGCCGTTCCCGGCCGTCAGGCAGCCAAGGGGAGGAAGCATCACGAAGATGGCGGGTCTCGCCACGTTCCTCAGGTCGCCGTACGTCGTCCAGCCCTCGCTCGCGGATGGCGATGTGGCGGTCGTCGGCGTCCCCTACGACGAGGGGACGACCGGACGCGCGGGCGCGCGGGAGGGACCGCAGGCGCTGCGCGCCATCTCCGGTCAGTGGGCGTACCGCGAAGAGACGGAGGCCTTCTGGGACGGGGAGGCGTCGCTGGATATCCTTGAGGGAGTGCGTTTTGTCGATACCGGCGATGTCTACATCCCCCCGACCGCGTCCCCCGAGGTGAGCTTTCCCCTCATCGGCAGCCGGCTGGCCGAGTTGCTGCGCTCCGGACTCTTCCCGGTCGTCTTGGGCGGAGACCACTCCATCACCTATCCCCTTCTTCTCGGAGTGGAGCGGGTAAGAGGGACCTATGCGCCACCGGTGCAACTCGTCCATTTCGACGCCCACATGGACTACTGGAACGACATCGGGGGAGAGTTCTTCACCCACGCCAGCCCGATCATCCGCGCGCACGAGGATGAAGTGGCCGGCAAGGTCGTGCAGTACGGCATAAGGAGTCTCCATACCGCCGCCGACAACGTGGAGCTCGCCCGAGACCGAGGGGTGATAACCCACTGGTGCGAGCCTGTGCAGCGGCAGATGCGGGAGTGGGGAGTGGGCCGCCTGATCGAGGCCGTGGAACCGGACGTCGACACCTGGATCACCTTCGACATCGACTGCCTCGACCCGGCCATCGCGCCGGGTACCGGCGTGCCCGAACCCGGGGGCTTCAGCTATTACGAGGCGAGGGCCCTCCTACGCGCGGTGGCCGAGCGGGCCAACGTCATCGGGATGGACCTGGTGGAAGTCTCTCCGCGCTACGACCCGGGCGAACTCGCCGCCCTGCACGGGGTGCGGCTCATCCTCGACACCGTCGGAGCTGTCTTCGAGAAGCGGAAGCAGCCGGACTTCTTCTTCTAGCCTTCTGGCTCAGCCCAAAGTCGCAGCCGACGATCCGCGCACTCAGGTCATCCTGATGGTTGCCGTCCCGGTCGCCCAGTGCGCGCGTTATACTTTATGGCGATGATGTATAACGGGGGCGACCATCGGGAGGCAGGCAGTGGCGCAGACGATCTCGAGCAAAGGATGGGTCGTGATTCCTGCCGATCTTAGGAAGAAATACGGGCTGAAGCCGGGGGACGCCGTCCACGTCATCGACTACGGAGGTGTCTTGACGCTCGTTCCCGTGCTAAGGGACTCTGTCAGGAAGGCCGAGGGATGCTCAGAGGAGCCGGCCCCCTACTCGAAGACCTGCGAGAAGAGCGGCGGCGCGACAGTAGAGGCTGAAGAGCGGAAGCTCCGGGCTTTCGCAGGCGATGACGTCCAATAGTCCCGTTATTGTTCTCGACACGCACGCGATCTTGTCGTTCCTGCTCGATGAACCGGGGGCGGCGGCCGTGGACGAGATACTCTCCGCAGCGAGAGATGGCGACTGCCGGGTACTGATCTCGGCCATGAGCGTCGCCGAGATCTGCTACATCGTCGAGCGGCGCAAGGGGGTCGAAGCGGTCGCGGCCTCGCTCGCCCTTCTGGAAGAGTCTGCCCGCGCTGATCCTGACCTGGACCGGCGGGCCATACTCTGCGGCGGCGAGCGTCAAGGCTCAGCATCCAATCTCGCTCGGTGACGCCTTCGTGGTGGCGCTCGCCCTGGATGAAGGCGCGACGGTCGTGACCGGCGACCCCGAGTTCAAGCAGGTGGAGCACCTGGTGCCGGTGCGTTGGACCCGTCCGTCCGGCGCGAATCCTCTTCTAATGGTGTTCTCGGTCACCACGCGGGGCTCCATGAACTGCAGCAGGTAGTCGGGCCCGCCCGCCTTGGAGCCCACCCCGCTCATGCGGGAGCCGCCGAACGGCTGGCGCCCCACCATCGCGCCGGTGATCGGCCGGTTGATGTAGAGATTGCCGACCCGGAACTCCCTGACCGCCCGCATGATGTGGGCCGGGTTCCGGGAATACAGGCCGCCCGTGAGGCCGTAGCGGACGCCGAGCGCCTGTTCCAGAGCTTCGTCGAAGTTGCTGGCCCGGATGACGGCGAGCACCGGGCCGAAGATCTCCTCCTGAGCGATGGTCGAATCGGGAGGTACGTCCGAGAAGATGTGGGGCAGGACGAAATAGCCCGGCTCCTCGGGCGCGGCTTGGTCGGTCGGCCGCTTCGCCGGTGCTGCCCGTGACGGCGGCACGTCCTCCGGAGCATCGCCGGGGGGATTCTGCTCAGCGGGAAGCCGGCGCCGGGGCTTCCTCAGTCTCTTCGGCTTTCTGGGCGACATCGCCCTGAGCCGTTGCCTCGAGCCCGGGTGTCGCTTTCCATGGCGCCGGCGAAGGTCTGGAGGTCGATATCGCCCATCTGAGCGGCAACGGCGGGGTTATGGGCGTCCCGGTCGGGTCTCCGTCTCCGGTTCGGGGGAGTCGCCCGCGCCGCGGGCCGAGCCGGCGGCCTCCTCCGGCCGCCGGCACCACCAGGGTCGCCTCCCGCTTGCCCATCTCGATGTAGCCGAGGATGCGGTCGCGGGCATCGGCGCTTATGACCGGGCCCATCCGGGTGCCGGGGTCGGCCGGGTCGCCCGACTTGAGGCTCGTCGGTCGCCTGCGTGAGACGGCGGAGGAACTGGTCGTAGATGGTGTCGAGGACCACCACGCGGCTGCAGGCCGAGCACTTCTGCCCGGCATAGCCGAAGGCCGAGACCAGCACTCCCTCGACGGCCGCGTCCAGGTCGGCGTCGGTGTCGACGATGATGGCGTTCTTGCCGCCCATCTCGGTGATGACCCGCTTGATGCTGCGTTGCCCCGGAGCGGCGCCGCTTGCTCTGTCCATGATCGAGAGGCCCACCTCGAGGCTCCCGGTGAAGGCGATGAGGTCCACGCGCGGGTCGGCCGCCAGGTAGTCGCCGATCTCGCCGCCCGAGCCGGGCAGGAAGCTGAGGACCCCGCCGGGCACGCCCGCCTCGTGCAGGATGCGCACCATCGCGTAGCCGAGCACCGGGCGTGGGAGTAGCGGGCTTGAAGACCACGCTGTTGCCGGCGACAAGAGCCGCCGCGACCATGCCGGTGGGGATGGCCAGCGGGAAGTTCCACGGGGCGATGACGGCCGCCACACCCCGCGGCTCGTAGAAGTAGAGGTCGCTCTCGCCCGGCACGTCGCTGAGTTGCCGGACTTCCGAGAGCCGCAGCATCTCCCGGCCGTAGTACTCGAGGAAGTCGATGGCTTCGCAGACATCGGCGTCGGCTTCCCGCCAGGGCTTGCCTGCCTCCATGACCTCCAGCGCGGCCAACTCGAAACGCTGCGCCCGCATGGCGGCGGCGGCCTTGAAGAGTATGTCCGCCCGTTCGGCGGCCGGAGTGTCGCGCCAGAAGTGGAAGGCGCCCACAGCGCTGTCGAGCGCCCGGTCGACCTCGGCCTTGCTCGCCGCCGCCACCCTGCCGACGACCTGGCGTGGGATGGGCCGGGTTGACGGAGGTGAGCCACTCACCGGTCTGCACCGGGGAGCCGTCGATGAGGAGAGCGTAGTCGCGGCCGGCGCTCGCGGCGATGGTCGCGAGAGCCTTCTCCATGGCGCTTCCGGTTGGCTTCCCGCGAGAAGTCGGCGTGCGGTTCGTTCTGGAACGGGCGCGTGAGCTCTCGCCCTCGGCGGATGGCGGCGCGGCGCCCTCGGGCGCTGTCTTCGGCCGCCTGCTTTAGCGCCGGCGGGCGCCAGCAGCGACTCCGGGTCCTCGTGCTCGGCGAAGGTCAGGCGCAAGAAGGACTCGTTCGCGGTGTTCTCGAGCAGGCGCCGGACCAGGTAGGCCATGCCGGGGATCAGCTCTCCCACCGGCACGTACTCGCGCACCCGGTAGCCCTGGCGCACAGCGGCCCTGCGGATCGAATCGGCCATGCCGTGCAGCACCTGGATCTCGACCGCGGTCGCGGGCAATCCGGCCGCCTCGGCCGCTGCCATACCGACCGCTATGCTCCGGATGTTGTGGGTGCCGAGAGCCGGACGGGTCCATTGCCAGTTGTCGATGATCTTCTTCGCGAGTCGCTCGAACTGAGCGTCGGTCTCCGCCTTGCGGAGGAACACCGGGGGAGGCCAATGCTCCTGGGCGGTGAGGATGGTCTCGTAGTCCCAGTAAGCGCCCTTGACCAGACGCACGGTGAACGGGGTCCCGCGGTCCCGGGCCAGATGGATCAGACCTTGAACGATCTCCGCGCTGTCCCGCATGTAGGCCTGGACCGCTATCCCGAGATGCGGATAGTCGCGGAGCTCGGGATCCCGGCACAGGTCGGCGAACGCGGCATAGGTGAGATCCCGGTGGACGAAACGCTCTACGTCGATACTAAGAAAGACGCCGTTGTCCCGGGCTTTGAGAAACAGGGGCTTCAAGGCCGAGACCAGGGCCCGCCGCGAACCGTCGAAATCGAGCGGATCGATCTGGGAGTAGAGAGAGCTGACCTTCAAGGAGACGTTCACCCTTGGCTCGGGGCCGTAGGGCGACTGGTCGATAGCCCGATCCTCGCCCCAGCGGGCGACCTTGCCCGGCAGGTAGTCCAGAAGGTCGTGGTAGCGCCGGGCGTACGTCTTCGGACTCGGCGTCGCTGAAGCAGGTCTCGCCCAGGAGGTCCAGGGTGAAGCCGGTGTGCCGGCGGCGGAGCCGCTTCAAAGTGGGCAGCGCGTCGGTGGCGTCGCGGCCCGCGATGAGGCTCTCGGCCATGCGCTGCATGCCCCGCTCGGTAAGACGAGTGACCGCCCAACTCGGCAGCCGTCTTCTTGTCGGTCGCGACCAGCCGGTCGAGAGGACGCGGCGACGTCCACGCTGCCGAGGTAGCTGCGGAGATGCCGGAGCAGATCGCCCGAGTCGCGGATGCTGGGGTACACGTCGACGAAGCGGAAGAGCTGGGTCTTGAAGGCCGGATCCGCCATCGCCTGGGCGAGGATGCGGCGCTGCATGGCCCGCCCGGTCACGAACGAGGCGGCCGCCTTGGCCGGTCCGCGCTCGACCGTCGACTCGTAGAGCTGCATGCCGATCTCGTGGACGCGAAGCTCGGGGTCGGCCGGTCTCCACTCGGCGATTCGCCAAGGCACGTCGGGCCATCCAGGTCGTCCTTGAGCTCGACCTCCTCATCCAGCCCGTCGACCGGCTGCGCTCTCCGCTCCGCTCGGTGGCAGCTTCGCCGCGGCTCCGCTCTCGCCGGCAAGTCCCTCAGATCGGGCGGCATCGTCCCCGTTGGATCGCTCCGGCGACATGGCTTACTCGCCTTTGTACTCGCGGTAGGCCTGCATGAAGGTCGGGAATCCGCACGTGGGGATGACGAGCAAGAGGGCGTGAAGTATCTCGTCCTCGTTGGCTCCGGCCTCCCGGGCCCGGGCGACCTGGGTGGTTACCGAGGTCAGGTGGAGGCTGGCCGCCGCGATCCCTATCTTCACCAGGGAACGGGTCTTCTCGTCCAGGGGACCCTGCTCGTGGACCATGCGGCCCAGTTCTTCGTTCTTCTCGAGGATCTCGGGGAATTGCGCGCGGAATTCGGCGTAGAGCCCGGGGACTTCTTTCATGGCTCCTCCTTGGTTTCGTCGTGCCCGCCTCGTTGCGAGGAACAGCACGCGGGCAGCATTCGGATAGTCTTCTCATTGGCCATGGTAGCGCGAAGTCGTGCGGAGCGGCGGAAAGGGGCGGCTCGCGAGGGCGAACCGCGGTCGATGCTACTTGGTCCCGGCCGTCGCCAGATGATTCACGTTGACGGTTTCGTCACGAAGTATAAGCGCAAGTATGATGGTGTGCAGGCGTCTCATCTCGGGGAGGTAGGTCATGGCCAGCGATGCTCCCGCGAAACTCGATCTCAAGAAACAGCTCAAGCATCTCTATCTGCCCTCGGCCAAGGAGTGCGTACTGGTCACGGTGCCCGAGATGCAGTTCGTCATGATCGACGGCCAGATAGAGCCCGGCCTGATGCCGGGCGACTCTCCGGGTTTCGCGGCCGCGATCGGGGCACTCTATGGGATCTCCTACACCCTCAAGTTCACGTCCAAGAAGCGGGCGGAGAACCCGATCGACTACACGGTCATGGCTCTCGAGGGTCTGTGGACGACGCCGGAGGGAGGCGCCGACTACGCCGCGTCCGACCAGTGGCTGTGGACGCTCATGATGATGCAGCCCGATCACATAACCGCGGACATGTTCGCCGAGGCGGTGGAGCAGTTGCGCACGAAGCGCGCCAAGGAGGGGGCCGACACGCAGCCGCTCGACCGGCTCCGGCTCGAGCGCTTCGAAGAGGGGCTCTGCGTGCAGGTGATGCACATCGGTCCCGTACGCCGACGAGCCGGCCACGCTCATGCGGATGGGCGAATTCGCCGACCAGAACGGGTACCGGTTCCACGGGCGCCACCACGAGATCTACCTCGGCGACCCGCGCACGGCCAAGCCCGAGAACCTGAAGACGGTGCTGCGCCACCAGGTCGTGCCGGCCGGGTGAGCACCGACAGCGCGGTCCCAGACCAGGTGACGCCGGACCGCCGGGGCCGCCCGCGGGCCGCGCGCGCGGGCGTCGCCGCTGCGCTCTTGGTCGCGGCAGCGCTGCTCGCCATCTTCATCGCCCTCGCCTTGGCCTCCGGTCCCGATTCCGCCCTCTCGGCCTGGGACCGTCGGATCTCCGACGCTTTCATCGCCTGGCGCACCCCGGGGCGCAGCCAGTTCTTCTGGGCGATCACTCTCCTCGGCAACCCTCCCGTGCTGGGAGCGTTGGGATTCTCGCCGTCCTGATGCTGGCCGTGTGGGGTAGGCGGGCGCAGGCCGTGCTCGTCGCGGTGGGATTGCTGATCGGCTGGGCGGTGTCCGAAGTGGCGAAGGCCGTGGTCGGCCGGGCTGCGACCGCCAGTGGACGACGCCCTCATCGCGATGCCCAGCTCGGCAAGCATGCCCTCGGGTCACGCTCTGACCACGCTGGTCTTCCTCGGCCTGCTCGTCTACGTGGCGTTCCGGTGGCGCCGGGGAGCGGCCGGCCGGGCGTGGGTGGCCCTTGTGGTCGCCACGGTGATCGCCGGGCTCATCGGAGTGTCGCGGGTCTACCTGGGTGTCCACTGGCTGTCCGACGTGCTGGGCGGGTGGGTCCTGGGTGGCGCCTGGCTGTTGGTCTTCCTGGCCGGCATCTGGAGGTACCTGCGCCATGTTCGTCCGTTCGCAGGGAGGATTCGCGGCTGTTCGCACCTCGTCCGCCTGCGCGGAAGGCGGTGCGGGTCGCGGCCGTCGTGTTTGTGGTGATCCTTTGCGTGGCCGCGTACATCCTGACCGCACACTCGACCCGTTGCTCGCCGATCTGTGATATTGAGATGAGAGGCGGGCGACGCGTCCGGCGTGCGGACGCAGACGACGAGGAAGAGGGGGCGACCATGAATCGGAAGACGATGATCACAGGTGGTCGTGGTCGACGTTCGCCCTCGGGGCGACGCTATTCCTGGCCGGGTGCGGTGTCGCCACGGGACCCACGCAGGAGTTGGTGATCGACGAACCCCTCGGCAGCGCCGCGGTCACCGACGTGACCCTGAGCATGGGCGCGGGCAAGCTCTCCGTCCAGGCGGGGGCCGACAGGCCTGGCGTCGGGCGTCATCCGCTACAACGTGGCGAGCTGGAAGCCCAACGTCACCCGGACCGACTCCTCGCTCAGCATCAAGCAGGGGAGCACCAAGGGGCTGTCAGGTCTGGGCGGCGACATCGTCAACGACTGGGAGCTGAAGTTGGGCAGGACTCCCGTACGGTTGGCCATCACGGCCGGCGCCTACGAAGGAACGTACGAGTTCGGCGGCCTCTCGCTGCAGAGGCTCAGCATCAAGGACGGGGCGTCCAAGAGCCAGGTGAAGTTCTCCGCCGCCAACCAGAGCCAGATGGATCTGCTCAGCTACGAGACGGGGGCCTCGCAGTGTCACGCTCAGCGGGCTCGGCTGACGCCAACTTCAAGAAGATGGAGTTCAAAGGCGGAGCAGGCTCGTTCACTCTCGATTTCGATGGGAATCTGCGGAGCGACGGGTCGGTCAGCATCTCGGCGGGCGTCGGCAGCGTCCACATCATCGTCCCGTCCACCACAGCGGCCGAAGTGGTCGTCAAGGGCAATCTGACCAACATCACCCATGAGGGAGGTTGGACGACGGAGGGCAAGACGTACCAGACGCCCGCGGCGGGTGCCAAGACGCAGGGCAAGCTCCTCACGATCACCGTGAACATGAACCTGGGGAACCTGAGCCTGACCACCAACGCAGTGAGCCGGATGAGCGACGGCGCCGGGGGCCAGGCTATCTGGCTGGAGGGCGTGCGGATACGGGGGGATGAGTTCCCCGATCGAGCGGTCTACCCGTTCAACGTCCCGGCGTTCCAGCAACGGCAGGAGCTCCGCCTTCACCGAGAGCGTGGCCTTCCTTGTGGGCGAGAACGGATCGGGAAAGTCGACGCTGATCGAGGCGATCGCACGGCGCTGCGGTTTTCACATCTGGGCACAGCCGAAGAGGAGCCGCGCGGAAGTCGGAGCGCCATCGCGGCTGCCGGCGAGCTACCCGGCGTGGGCGCTCAGTGAGTACGTCGAGGTCGTTCTGGCGCGGGGCTCCGTGAAGGGTGGGGTCTTCAGCGCCGAGAGCTTCAGGGAGTGGGCGGAGTTCATCGACGACGTCACCGAAGTCGATCCCGGCCAGGCCCGATACCACGGAGGAGAGAAGCTGACGCTCCGCTCCCGGGGGGAGGGCCTTCTCGCCTACTTCCGCGGCCGCTATCAGATCCCGGGGCTGTACTTCCTCGACGAGCCCGAGGCCGCGCTCTCGCCGGCAAGCCAGCTCGAACTGCTGCGTCTGCTCTCCGAATACCGCCGGCGCGGGCACGCCCAGTTCGTCATCGCCACCCATTCACCGGTGATCATGGCGGTGAAGGGGGCCCAGGTGTTCGTGCTGGGCGACGGGCCCATCGCCGAGACTTCGTACGAGCATACGTCCCACTACCGGCTGTATCGGGACTTTATGGCCGATCCGGGGCGGTTCCTTTCGGACTGAACGGCGCTACTCGACCGTGACCGTCACCGAGTAGGTCTGGAGAGGCTGCACGCTCTCAAACGGACGGGCGTAGTCGAACTTCAGTACCACCTGCCCGGGAGCCGCGGCCTTGAACGTGAAGGTGAACGCGCCGCCGCCACCCACGAGGCTCGGGTCGGTGGACTCCTGCGTGTAGGCCGCGTCACCCTGCTGCTGTAGCACGGCCGCGTCCTTGTCGCTGAGGGAGGTCGACCAGGAGTACCCGGTGGTCGGGTTGCCGGGGAGGATCACCTGGACGGTATCGCCGACTTTGACCGTGACCGTCTTGCCGTTATCGGCTTCGGTCAGTTTGACCGGACCCCCCGCTGCTCCGGACTGGCTGCCACAGCCCGCACTCACGATCGCCGTCCCGACGATGATGAGGATAAGGACGATCGCCGCGATGCCCTGATGTTTCCTGGATCTGCCCATCTCGCACCCTCCAATCAAAAGACTCACACCCCGTTTGTCTTTTCGGTTGCCGCTACGACGGAGCAAGGGCGACTTTGGTTTCGAGGGCTCGCGGCGACTATCCCAAAGGCTTTTCGTCGCCCGGTTCGGCGGCAAGTGGCATCGCGGACTGCCGTGCCGCCGCGCGGCGGAAGGCGCGCCGGCGCCTCCAGGCGACCAGAGCCAGCAGGCCCAGGATTCCTAGGGTGGTGACGACGATGACCAAGGCCGACAGTCCCTGGACGGCCATGGCCACGACGTTCGCCACCATGGTGACGCTCAGCAGCAGAACGACGGTGCGGGCCGGCGACAGTCCCCGCGCGAGGAGCCGGTGATGGATGTGGTCGGTGCCGGGACTGGAGATGGGGTTTCTCCGTTCGAGCAGGCGCCGGAATATGACGATGACCGTGTCGAGCAAAGGCACGAAGAGGAACAGCACGGTGGGGAACAGAGAGAAGAGGGTGGTTACCTTGAGTCCCCCCAGGATGCTCGTCGCCGCCAGCACGAAGCCGAAGAAGTAGGCGCCGCTGTCTCCCATGATGATGCGAGAAGGCGGGAAGTTGTGGCGAAGGAACCCCAGGGCCGCGCCACCCACGGCCGCGAGAACGAGGGTGGCGGCTGCTTTTCTCTGATCTTGAGCCGACACGGCAAGCAGGCTCATGGCGGTGATGAAACTCACTCCCCCCGCAAGGCCATCCACGCCGTCGATCAAGTTGACCGCGTTCGTGATGGCCATCACCCAGATGACCGTAAAGACGACCGAGAGGGTCACGGCCATGCTCCCGCCGAAGGCCACATCGATACGGATGCCCGTGCTCACCAGCAGTAGCGCGGCCATCAACTGCACGCCCAGGCGGAAGACGGGAGGCAGGCCGAACTGGTCGTCTATGAAGCCGGCCATGATCAAGAATGACCCGCCGAGCAGGATGGCCAGCACGCCCACCTGTACGTGCTCGATGACGATGGGGCGGAGCAGAGTGGCGATGATCAGGGCCACGGTCACCGCGGCGAAGATGGCCAGGCCGCCGGCATTGGGGAGGGGCTCCTTATTGAGGCGCCGCGGGTTCGGTTCGTCGGCCCAGCCGACCTTCAGCGAGAAGACCCTGAGCCGAGGTATGAAGCGCCACGCCGCGAGCCCCGCGATGATGAACGTGAGGATCACGGTTATCCATCCCGTGCGCCCGGGCGCCGCGATACCTAACGCATTGAGGAGATCGACTATGTGATCAAGCACGTAGCGGCACCACCTGCCGGTCTCTTGGTTGTCAGCAGCCGTGGTCAGCAGAATCGTACCATTGGCGGAAGAACCTCAGCAGCCTCCTCGGGCATCGGGCGCGCATTCGCCCCGGGGCTAGGCGGGCCGGGACCCGTGCGGTACAGTGTCGGGCGAGAAGCCAACGGCCCGCGGGCCTCGTCGAAATGGAAGCATCCCGAGCATGAAGACCACCGAATCGGTCCACATCGGCGTCAGGTCGCTATGGAACCGGGCCAAAGGCTGGCCGGTCTGCCTATCGTTCGAAGTAACCCACTCGTGCTGTGCCGACTGCGTGCACTGCGATAAGGGCGGCATCAAGTCCGAGTCGAAGCTGATGACGCCCGCCGACTACGCGCGCTACTCCAAAGAGTTCAGGCCGGGCGTGTGCCAGTTGTCCGGCGGCGAACCCCTCCTGCGCGACGACTTGGAAGATATCGTCCGCGCCGTCAAGCGGCCGGGTGGTCTCCCCATGGTCGTCTTGGTGAGCAACTGGTGGCTCATGACCGAGCAACGGTATCTCGCGCTCAATAAGGCAGGGGTGTCGCTCTTTTCCATATCGCTCGACTTCCCCGACGAGCGGCACGACGATTTCCGGCTTGTCCCAGGGCTGTACGCCAAGATGAGCGAGATCATCCCCTACCTCATCAAGCAGTACGGGCGGGGGAACATCGTGCTCAATTCCGCGTTGACCCACGAGAACTTCGCCGAGATCCCCGGGCTGGTGGCTCAGGCCGAGGAGTGGGGCACCCAGATCTCGTTCAGCGCTTACAGCCCGTTGCGGACCGGCGATCGGAGCCTCTGCATCACGGCGCCCGAGGATCTCGCCCTGCTCCGCCGGCACTTCGACTTTCTCAAGGAGCACCGGCGCACTTCCTCGGCGGTCATGAACTCCGACTACATCCTGGAGCAGACCTATCGCTTCTTCGCCGAAGGGGGGATGAAGGGCTGCCAGGCGGGGCGGCGCTTCATGGTCGTGCGCCCCGACGGCCTTATCAACGCCTGCTCGATGTACCCCGACGCGCAGTACTCTTCGCGCAAGGAGGCGGCGAGAGGGTTCAGGCCAACGCGGGAGAGCTTGCGATCAGTGCTACGTATCCATCCGCGCCAGCACCGAGCGGGGACTGTACCGGCTGGTCAAGGACAACTTGGGACTCGCGGGCGGCACGCCCGGTTTCTCGGGCAGCAAGAACTAAGCGCGATACGAGCGGCCGCGCCCTCGGCCGACCGGCCTCCTAGTGTCTACGCCAGACCAGTCTGAGAGCGGACCACTCCGCGTCGAGTGACGCTACCTTCACGTCCACCAGTCCGGCCGCCAGGGCCAACCGGCGAATGGTGTTCTCGTTCAGGTCGCCCGGCAGCCCGCCGCCTCCGCGGACCGAAGACTGCTTTATCCAGGATATCCACAGGCTTCCGCCGGGGGCCAGCTTATCCCGTAGCCGGTTGAAGTCCTTTACCAGATCCCCACGGTTGCGGGCGAAGAAGTGCAGGTAATCGAAGGCGCCGTCCGCGGACGCGACGTCGTCGACCGACGTCAGCACCACGAAAGACTCCGGCAGAGGGGAGAGCAGGTCTCCCTCGGGAGGGGCGACTATGGCTCCGGTCGAGCCGGGGCGGATGCCCAACTTCTTGTGAAGGGGGTTCTCGGGCGCCTCGTCTGAGGGCGCGTCCTTGTCGACCGTGTCTCTTTCGTCGTCCGTCATGCCGCTCATCTTAGCATCGTCGTTGCTCGTACGGAGCAGCGGTGCGGTTATAACCGTATAAACGGATGCTTGAATATCAATGGCCGGCGGTCTATGATGGCGCCATGAAAAGGCTGTCCTTTTTGGATCGTTACCTGACCCTCTGGATCTTCCTGGCGATGGCGGTAGGTGTGGCGGCCGGATACATCTGGCCCCAGATAGGCAAGGCCATTCAGAGCGCTTCCATCGGGACCACCTCCATCCCCATAGCCATCGGACTCATCGTGATGATGTACCCGCCCTTGGCCAAGGTCCGGTACGAGGAGCTGGGGGAGGTGTTCCGCAACTGGCGGGTACTGGGACTCTCTCTGGTGCAGAACTGGGTGATAGGCCCAATACTCATGTTCTTCCTCGCGGTCCTCCTGCTCTTTGACATGCCCGGGTACATGCAGGGGGTCATCCTCATCGGGCTTGCCCGGTGCATAGCGATGGTGATCGTCTGGAACGAGCTGGCCAAGGGAGATACCGAGTATGCCGCCGGGCTGGTCGCCCTCAACTCTGTCTTTCAAGTGCTCTTCTACTCGGTCTATGCCTACGTGTTCCTGACGGTGCTGCCCGGCTGGCTAGGGCTCGAACAGGCCACGGTGGAAGTGAGCATGGGCCAGATCGCCAAGAGCGTCGCCATCTACCTGGGGATCCCCTTCGCGGCGGGGATCATCACCCGGTTCACGCTGCTCCGCTACAAGAGCAAGGAGTGGTATCACGGGGAGTTCATCCCCCGCATCAGTCCGATCACGCTCATCGCGCTGCTGTTCACCATCGTGGTGATGTTCTCGCTCAAGGGCGAGGTCATCGTGCAGTTGCCCCTGGACGTCGTGCGCATCGCGATACCGCTGCTCATCTACTTCGTGGTGATGTTCTTTGTGAGCTTCTGGATGGGCAAACGAGTGGGAGCGGACTACTCGAAAAGCGCTACGCTGTCGTTCACCGCTGCCTCCAACAACTTCGAACTGGCCATTGCCGTGGCTATCGCGGTATTTGGGTTGAATTCCGACCAGGCGTTCGCGACGGTCATCGGGCCGTTGGTGGAGGTGCCGGTGCTCATCGGGCTCGTCAACGTGGCCTTGTTCTTCCAGCGGAAGTACTGGCCGGCGCCGGCCGCGGCCGCGGCCCAGGTGGCCGGCGGCCTCGGCGACGTCGATCTCGGCTGCCCCACGATGATCCCTCAACACGTAACAGTCAAAGATAAGGAGAAGTGATGAAAGAGTCAGATCAGGAAGTCATCCGCGAGGCCGTGCGGTCTCGGTATGCCGGCTTTGCGGAGACAGGGACCGGACAGGCGGGGGCGGGGGCGACACTGGCGGGGGCCGCGGCGAGTTGTTGCGGGCCGAGTTCGACCTGTTGTGGGCCGGCGGCGCCGATGGCGGCCGCCGACCAGGACGAGATATCGCGGTGCCTCGGCTATAGCGAGGAGGAACTGGCCTCGGTGCCCGGGGGCGCCAATCTGGGGCTGGGCTGCGGCAATCCGCAGGCCATTGCCGCCCTGAAGCCTGGCGAAGTGGTGCTCGACCTGGGGGCCGGCGCGGGCTTCGACTGCTTCCTGGCGGTACGCGCGGTCGGCGAGACGGGTCGGGTCATCGGCGTCGACATGACCCCGGAGATGGTGGCCCGGTCCCGGGAGATCGCGCGGGATGCGGGCTTCGCGAACGTGGAGTTCAGGCTGGGCGAGATCGAGCACCTACCGGTGGCCGATAACTCGGTCGACGTGATCATCTCCAACTGCGTCATCAACCTTTCTCCCGACAAGCCGGCGGTGTTCCGCGAAGCCTTCCGCGTGCTCAGGCCGGGCGGGCGCCTGGCAGTGAGCGACGTGGTGGCGACGGCCGAATTGCCTGAGGAGTGGCTGGCCGACATGCAGTTGCTGTCGGCGTGCATCTCCGGAGCGGCGACGGTGGACGAGGTCGAAGCGATGCTTTGCGCCGCCGGCTTCGCCGGTATCGACATCCGGCCCAAGGAGGAGAGCCGCGAGTTCATCCGCGACTGGGAACCGGGCAAGAAGCTTGAGGACTACGTGTTGTCGGCGTCCATCCAGGCGGTCAAGCCGGCGTAGCGGCGAGACGCTCCGAGCTGCCTGACGGAGGTGAGTGATGGAAGGCATCGCCTTCATCTCAGATATCCACGCGAATAGCTTGGCGTTGCGGGCGGTTCTGGATGACGTCAGGAGTCGCGGCCTCGAGAGGGTCTACTGTCTGGGCGATCTGGTCGGCTACGGTCCCGATCCCAACGGTGTCATCGATCTCATCCAGACGGAGCGTATCCCCACCATCGCCGGAAACTATGACGACGGCGTGGGCTGGGAGAGAGGGGACTGCGGCTGCTACTACGCGACACCGGAGGCGCGGGCGATCGGGGAGGTCTCGTACGCGTTCACTGTTCGTGTGGTCACTGCCGACCACAAGGCATTCTTGCGCGAGTTACCCCGGGAGCGGCTCGTCGACCTCGACGCTTTGACTCTGCACCTGGTGCACGGAAGTCCGCGAAGGATCAACGAGTACCTCATGAAGGAACGGAGCGAGCGGACCTATGTGCGGCTGGCCGAGACGGAGACGGCGGATGCCCTCGTATTCGGCCACACGCACGAGCAGTGGCATCGCCAATACGGCGGGGTGGAGTTCGTGGCCGTGGGATCGGTCGGGAAGCCTAAGGATGGTGATCCCCAGGCGATGTACACGATCGTGCGAGAGTCGGCGGGCGCGCGGATCGGGTCGGGCTCCGTGGTCGAGGTGGAGCCGGTGAGAGTCGCGTACGACGTGGAGGCCACAGCCCGGGCCATCGTCGTGGCGGGTCTTTCGGAGGAGTTGGCGGAGGCCGTCCGGCAAGGCCGGTGAGGCTGACTTGTAGGAAGGCTCTCGAGCAACAGACTACCGGCCGGGCGGGGGCGGGACCGTTCTGCGCAGGCGCAGCGAGTTGCCGACCACCAGCACGCTGCTCGCAGCCATGGCCGCTGCAGCGATGATGGGGCTGATCAGCCCGGCCACGGCGAGGGGCACCGCCACCAGGTTGTAGGCGAAAGCCCAGGAGAGATTCTCGCGGATGATCCGCCGGGTGCGCGACGAAAGCCTGAGGAATCTCGGCACCGTCGTGAGGTCCTCTCGGGTGAGGAGCACGTCGGCGGTCTCGCCTGCCAGGTCGGTGCCTTCGGCAACGGCGAGCGCCAGATCGGCCTGCGCCAGTGCCGGGGCGTCGTTCACGCCGTCGCCCGCCATGGCCACGCGCTCGCCCGAATCCTGCCACCGCTTGATGCGCAGGGACTTTTCTTCGGGCGAGAGTCCTCCGGCCCAGTCCTCGGCGCCGACCTCCTCGGCTATGGCGTGCACGGTCCTGGGATCGTCTCCGGAGAGGATGACCGTCGTCACGCCCTGTCTGCGGAGGTCGCTCAGGGCTTGAGCGGCAGAGGGGTTGGGCTCGTCGCGAAGGACGATGAAGCCGTCGGCGGCGCCCTCCCGGCCGACCCAGACCACTGTGCTGCCTCGGTCCGCGTAGGCGGCCAGCCGTACCTCCGGGGTCGATGCCCAGGTAAGACGGCGATCCCACCAGCACCCGCTCTCCACCTCGGTCGGGCAGGCGGGCGCTGGCGCCCTGCCCCGCCGCGACTCGAAGTCGACCGCCTCCGGCGGGGGGCTCTCGTACGCCGACACGATGGCCCGGGCCACGGGATGCTCGGAGAACTGCTCCACCGCTGCCGCCGCGCGCAGCACCTCGACGGCCGGGCCTGCGCCTGCCGGCTCGAGCGCCACCACTTCTTCCACCGTCATCCGCCCGCGGGTGATGGTCCCGGTCTTGTCGAACACCATCCTGTCGATCGTCGCCCCCATCTCCAGCGCCGCCGGGTTGCGAACGATGATGCCCAGCCGGGTGGCGAGACCCAGTGGACACCGTCAGGGCGAGGGGTGTGGCCAGTCCCAGGGCGCAGGGACAGGCCACGACGAGGACGGCGACCGCGGCCACGATAGAATCCGACACGGGCTGGTCGAGCAGCAACCGCACCGCGAACGAGAGCACTGCGATCCCCAGGACCGCAAACGCGAAGTACGCGGAGACTCTGTCGGCCAGTCGCTGGATGGGGGGTTTGGCCGCCAAGGTCTGCTCGATGAGCGTCGAGATGCGAGACAGCCTGCTCTCGGACACCGGCTCCGCCACCACAGAGATCAGAGACCCTTCGGCGACGAGCGTGCCGGCGTTGAGGACGTCGCCAGGCTCTTTCGGAAGCGGGGCGGATTCTCCGGTAAGAAGCGATTCGTCCACCACCGCCGATCCCTCCAGCACAACAGAGTCTGCGGGCACGCGCTCTCCCTGTTTGATCAGTATCTCCATGCCCTTGACAAGCGCAGCGGCCTCTCCCGCGACCCAGGCTCCGTCGCGCCTGATCCAGCACGTGTCCGGCTGCAGGGTCAGAAGCGCGTTGATATCTCGGCGAGCCCGGCTTCCACCCACCGATTCCAGATATCGCCCGGTCATGACAAACGTGGTGATCATCGCGACCGAGTCGAAGTAGGCGGCGCCGCTGCCGGTGACGGCGACGTAGGCGCTGTAGCCGAAGGCGGACAGCGTTCCGAGGGCGACCAGGGTGTCCATCGTCGCCGTGCGGGCCAGCAGGGATCGCCAGGCGCCGCGCAGGAAGGAGATCCCGCCGACGAAAAGGACGGGGACGGTCAGGCCCATGGCCAGGTACTGGAGGGCGCGCGTCTCGGGGCTCGAGTAGTCGCCCTGCGCATAGCGGGGATAGAGCATCGCCAGGTAGATCATCATCACCTGCATCCCGAAGGCCGCCGCGACGATGAGTTGCAGGAGGATGCCTTCCAGCCGCTTCTCGAACGCCGCCTCTTTGCGGTCGGAGAGGAGCCTGGCGCGGTAGCCCAGCCGGCTCAGCCTGGCCAGCAGACGGTCGGGGTCCACCTGGGTGGGGTCGTAGGCCACCCGGCCCCGTTCGGCGGCGTAGCTGATATCGGCGCTGCGCACTCCCGGCTGGCGGCGAAGCAGTCGCTCCGCCGCGGTCGCGCATCCGGGGCACCACATCCCCTGAAGGGAGAAGTAGGCCGTCTCCCTCGGTCCGGCCAGGGACGGCCGCGGCCGGGACCGCCCGGCCGTCGTCCCCAGCACCTCGTCCAGCACCCCGTTCTCCGAAGCCAGGCCGTACACCCTCGCGCAACCCGCGCAGCAGAAGCTCTTCTCCTCGCCGGCGAAGGTGTCGGTAACGGCTGTGGGGGCGCGTAGTCCGCACAAGGCGCAAGTCTCTACCACAGCATGAGTCCTCCGAGGTGGACGGAGGGCACGACGCCCAGGGCCGCGAGACCGCGCAACAGCAACTGGATGCCGATGAGCAGGACTATGACCCCCGCGGCGCGGACGAGCCACGCCCTGCGGCCCGGACCGAGGAACGCGCCCGCCCCGGTCTGGATGGCCACCAGCGCGGGCAACGTCGCGAGGCCGAACACCAGCATGCAGAGCGCGCCGCCGGCCGCACTGCCGGTCCCGGCCGAGACGAGCAGAGCGCCGTACACGAGGCCGCAGGGCAAGAGGCCGTTGAGAGCACCCAACAGTGCGGCGCCGGACCCGCCCGGCCGCCGCAACGCCCAAGAGGCCGCACTGTCCCACCAGCGGGCTCCCCGCTGCCGGAAGACGGGGGGGAGAAGCCCAACGTATCCCAGGCCCAGCGTGATGACCGCCGCTCCGATCACCAGACTGACGGCCGCCGCAAGCGCGCGTGATGCCCGAAGCCGCCCCGAGCAGCGATCCGGCGGCCCCGACAATGGCGCCGAGGGCCGTGTAGACCCCCACGCGGGCGCCGTGGTAGACGAGGGTGCTGCCCACGACCGACAGGCGGGCGCGGCCAAGACGGGCCGCGCCCCGCGGGGCGGGCGCGGCCGCGCTGCGCTCCCTCAACTTGATGCCCGCAAGGGCCACCAGGGGACCGCACATGCCTGCACAGTGTCCAAGTCCCCCCAGAAGTCCGGTCAGAGCCAGGGCTCCGAGGGTGGTCCCGGCTGCTACCGGCACGGCTGACCGCGCGGCCTCACCTGGTGCTCATGGCGAAGGTGAAGGTCTGCGCCTGTCCGTCGGGCAGCGCCACATTGACCGCGGCTTCCCAGTCGCCGGCCATGGTGAAGAGCACGTTGGCCGTGTAGACCCCGGGCTCGCCCTCCGCCGCCTCCGGCCGGTTGACCGGCATCATCATGGCCGGCATCGTCATGTCGCAGGTGACGGTCGCTCCTTGGAGCGGGAGCACCCTGCGGATCGGTCACGGTGATCTTGAAAGTGGCCTCTCGCATGGGGCGCGGAGGGAACGGATCTACCTGCAGCGCCACCGACATGGCCGAGCCCGTCTGGACGAAGCGGCCCTGCTCGGTCGCCGCGCCCGTCGTCGAACCGCACGAAGCGCTCATGAAGAGCGCCCAGAATCAGCAGCGCGCCCAGCAGACCGGCCCGTCCTCCCGCGCGCAGCGTTCCGGCACCGCGGCGCCCCGGAAAACGACACGGCAACTCAGTCGACCTCGCGGAACGTGTGAATGTCGAGCATCTCGGGGGTCAAGTAGGCGAACTCGCGGAGGATCTTGTCTTCGGCCAGAGTGGACTGCCGGTGCGTATTGAGGTCCTCCCAATGGTCCCAGACGCTCTCCACGACTATGCGGATGCGCCCAGGCATGTCCAGCGAATAGACGGCCCGGGCGGTCGTGAATCCCGGCTCGGCGGGGAGGATGACCCGCAAGAAGCCCAACACTCGCTCCAGCGACGAGCCCACTTCGAGTTGGTCCTGCCGGTCCGGAGGTATGTCGAAGCTCACCTGATAGACGTAGGCCACGCTTCGCTCTCCTTTCGACTAGCGGCCGGCGCCGGTCACGGTGTCCAATGCACCACGAGGTAGCCTACCCATACGATCACCACCGCGATGATGGCCACAAAGACCACCCAGGGCAGCCCGCCTCCCGCCTCCTCGATCTCCTTGTTGAAGCTGTCGATGTATCCGTCGGGGCGCACGTCCTCATGATGCCCGTCCTCGTCGGCATCGCGGTGCCCACGACTGCCCGGCAGGATGCGGGAGCGCGAAGGCAGGGCGAACGTGAGCGCAAAGATGAGGAGGACGACGATCCCCGCGACGATGCCGATGATCTCCGGCCCTACGTGGAGCGTGTTCTGGGTCACGACACGCCTCCTTTGCCGTGGGGCTTCCTGCCGGGCCACGGCTCCGGCTCCTTCTCTTCGAGCATCCGGTACTTCGGCTCCTCGATGTCGTGGAACTGCCCCCTCCGCCAGCCCCACACCAGGAAGCCGATCCCGATGCATGCCATCAGGATCATCCAGGCCACCAGCATCCACAGTCCCAGCGGCATCACTATCCTCCCGGCTGGGAGTCGTCGGCTGCCGGCCGGCCGCCGGGGCGGGGCGGCCCGGGAGCAATCCCTGGGTGTACGTCACCACGTTCCAGACGTCCGCGTCGGAGAGGAAGCGGGCGAACGGAGGCATGACGCTATCGGGCACGCCGTCCCACACGCGCCAGAACAGGTAGTTGATCGACAGCGCCGGCCGGCAAGGGCGCCGGACTTCCGCTCGGGCTGGCCACGGTGCCGTCGCCGTCGCCCTGGCCGCCGGCGCCGTGGCACGTGGCGCAATAGATCCCGTAGACCTCGGCGCCCCGCGACAGGTCGATCACGTTGCCCTCAGCCGTCCAGTTGTCGGGACTGAGGGTGACGAATTCGGCGGCCACCGAGCCGTCACCGGCGACGCTGGAGGTGACCGGCTTGCCCAGCGGAACGACTCGATGATGTACTTGATGGCGTCCCAGCGCTGGTCCAGCGGCAGGAACTCGCCCCAACTTGGCATGGACGTGCCCTTGATGCCGAACGTCACTCGAGCGAGGGCCTTGCCTTCGTCTCCCTCCTCCAGCGGCACCCCCGCGTCCTCCTGCAGGTCGGCCGGAGTGGGGTTGAGATAGAGGCCGTCCCAGCCCTTGCCGTCACCCGCCAGACCGTGACACTGGGCGCAGTTGTTCAGGTAGACGCGCTGGCCCTCTCGCATAGGATGCGGTATCGGGGATCGTCTGGGTCTTGTAGATGTCGGGGAAGTTGAAATCCTCACCGTCGGGAAGGAGTTCGGGTGGCGTCTCGGTCTGGGTGAAGATCGTGCGGACGTAGTGGACCACGGCCCAGCGGTCTGCCTCGGAGTACTGCGATTTCCACACCGGCATGGCGCTCCAGGGCAGGCCCTCACTGATGCGCCAGTAGTAGTCGGCGTCGCTGAAGATGGGGTTGTCCAGGGTGCCGTAGGCCTCAGGGTCGTCGAAGTCGGGCGGCAACGGCTGCAGGCCGGCGCGCGTAGGGGCCGTCACCCGTTGCCGCTGTCGCCGTGGCACACCAGGCACTCCCGGGTGAAGATCTGCTTGCCCCGCTCGAGCGTGTCGAGCGTGAGCGGGACAGGATTGGTCAGGTCGGCATACTCCGCCGGCAGATCGCCCTCGTCGGGATCGTGCATCACGGGCTTGGAGAAGGTCTGCTGGACGTAGGCGATCACTTTCCAGCGTTGATCCTCGGAAAGCGTGAGCTTCCAGGTGGGCATGAGGGTACCCGGCAGCCCCTCCGACACGTGCCAGAAGAACTGGTCGTCGGGCATGGAGCGGAAGGGCTCCTGCTTGTAGTCGGCCGGCGTCACGCTCATCGTGCCGCCATAGGTTCCCAGGCCGTTACCGGCGCAGCCGTGGCAGGTCTGGCAGCGGGTGATGTAGATCTCCTTGCCCTCTTGCAGACCGGCGGCCGTCCAGCTCGGCCAACCGTGGGGCGTGTCGCCTCCGGGGATGGCGGTCGGGACCTTGAGCGGGCTCGTCAGGCCGGCGTACGGGGCCGGTGGCGTGATCATGCGGCTCTGGGCCACCCGGTCGCCCAGGGAGAACAGGTACGCGGCCATGGCTCCGAGTTGTGCGTCGGAGAGGAAGTCGAACTTGGGCATGATCGAGTTGGGAGAGAAGGCGCGCGGGTCCTTGAGGTGGGCGATCTCCCAGGCCTCACCCCGCTTGCGGCCCACGTACGAGAGGTCCGGGCCGGTGCGTTCGGAGCCGAGGATCATGGGATTGTCGAAGGTGTAGTCGCCGCCCTCCGACACCGCGCCCATGGCGGTGTCCTCCTCCCGCACGTACTGGGTGTGGCAGTAGTTGCACCCGTTGCTGTAGAAGAGCTTCCGGCCCTCGGCTTCCTGGCCGGTGCGGTCCTGGGCGACGATCGTCTGCGGCGGGTTCCACACGATCTTGGGGATGAACACCACGACCGCCACGACCGCGAAGAAGATGATCAGTCCCCCGATGATGATCAGCCGGAATGTCATCCTCATGGCCGGCTCACTCCCAATTCTCGCCCACGAGCATGGTGGGCGCCGGAGCCGGTACGGGATCGGCGCGGCCGGCCGGCGCCGGGCCGCCGAAGGCCGAAGCGGCCGGAGCCGCGCTCGCCTGCTCCGGATGTTGCGCCGGTTCACGTTTGATCACGGTCGCGAACATGTTGTAGCCGAAGAGTATGAAGCTGATGACCAGCAGCGCGCCGCCGCCCGCCCTCATGGCCATATACGAACGCAGGCCGGGGAGCACGCTCCACACCGGCAGCCCCTGCTGCACCCAGCCGGATCCCTGTACCAGCCCGGAGATGAGGAACCCCAGGAAGAAGAACAAGAACCCGACCACGTAGATGCTGTACTGCACGTTGGCCATGGTGCGGCTGTAGATCTTGCAGTCGTAGATGCGGGGGATCACGTAGTACATGCCGCCCATGATCGTCGAGGCGCCGAAGAAGAGCAGGGCCAGGTGGGCATGGCCGGGCACGTACTGGGTGAAGTGGGTCAGCAGGTTGACGCTGCGGAGCGCCTCATGCGAGCCCTGGAACGACACCAGGATATAGGCCGCCCAGCCGGTGATCATGAAGCGCACGGGGATGCTGCTGAAGAAGCGGTTCCAGTTGCCCCGCATGGTCAGAAAGATGTTGGCCAGGAAGGCCGTCACCGGCAGCACCATGCCGATGCTGTCGGCCACCGCCACGGTCTTGAGCCAGTAGGGGATCGGAGCCCACAGCAGGTGGTGCGCTCCCACGCCGGTGTAGAAGAAGATGATGCCCCAGAAGGCGATCAGCGACAGGAAGTGGCTGTAGAGAGGAGTGCGGGTCTCCCTGGGGACCACGTAGTAGGTCACGGCGAGCAGCCCCGTGGTGAACCAGAGCCCCAGCACGTTGTGGCCGTAGAACCAGTTGAAGATGGTGTCGTTGACGCCGGTGAGCGCCCCGGTGGGCGGAGCCCACATGACGTTGCCGATGAAGTAGAGCAGCGGCATCCAGATGACCGTGCCGGTGATGTACCACAGCGACACGTACATCTTCCGCTCCACCCGGTTGCGGATGGTCATCAGCACGTTGGCCGCCCCGAGAAGGAGGACGATCTCGACGGCCACGTCGACGCCCCACACCATCTCGGCGTACTCGCGGCTCTGCGTGTGCGCGGTGAGGATCCCCACGATGCCGAAGAGGACGGCCCCGTTCCAGAGAACCATCGTGACGTTGCCCAGGGTCTCGCTCCAGAGCCGACGGCCGGTGAGCCGAGGCACGATGTAGAGCATGAGCCCTATCATCCCGCCCGACAACCAGGCGAACATGACCGTATTCACGTGGGCCTGGCGCAGTCGGCTGAACACCAGGGGACCGAAGCCGTGGATCCAGTCGGGGAACACGAATTCCAGGGCCAGGACTATTCCCATGAGACCGCCCACCGACCAGCCAGGCGGTGGCGGTCAACATGAAATTCCTGGCCGCACTGTTCTCCTTGCTGAACATGCCCCCCCGGTGGGTGATGCTTGTGTCCCGCGCCCGCAACCCACGACGTGGCCTCCATTCTCGTTGCCGTCACCCGCTGAGTCAAGACCGGAGTGGAGGGATTTTCCAGCCAGGCTCGGGGCCGCCTTGGTGGCGCGGCTCGCGTGTCGGCCGCACCACTGGGCCGCTGCGCGGAACACCGGGCCGCCCTGCGGCATTCGCCGCCCGCACTGCTTTGGGGCGGTCGGTCTTTCGTGATAGCCTCCCTGTTTGGCTGGGTCGATCACCAGCCGCGGCGGCAGGTGCTCGTTTGGGGGCGGCGCGAGTCGCGCGCAGTGACGAATTGGACCACCGAGGAAAGGATATGGAAGTGCTAGACCAGGGGGCTAACCCGATCTTCACGGATCCCGATCCGGACAAGGCTCGCGAGTTCTTCCGCCAGAAGTCGCGGGCCATGGTCGACAAGCGCATGACCGAGAAGGAAGCTGTCGAGAAGTTCGTCCACGACGGCGACTACTTCGCGGCCGGTGGATTCGGGGCCAACAGGATCCCCAACTCGATCCTGCACGAGATCGTCCGGCAGCGGAAGAAGAACCTCGGGTTCCTCGGGCACACCTCGACTCACGACTTCCAGGTGCTGGCCGCCGGCAAATGCCTTCAACCGCTGCGACGCCGCCTATATCGTCGGTCTTGAGGCCCGGGGCCTTTCGCCGAACGCGCGCAAGTACATCCAGTCCGGCGAGGTGCAGCTGACCGAATGGAGCAACTACGCGCTCGACGCCCGCCTGAAGGCGGCCGCCGATGGTGTCTCCTTCGGCATCGTCCGCAGCCTGCTAGGTACCGACACCTTCAAGATGTCTGCGGCCAAAGTCATCGAGTGCCCCTTCACCGGCAAGAAGTACGCGGCCGTCCCGGCCTGCTGGCCCGACGTGGTGGCCATCCATGTGCACGAGGCCGACATCTACGGCAACTCGATCATCAGAGGCATCTCGGTGGCCGACCTCGAACTCGCCCGGGCCGCCAAGCATCTCATCATCAGCACCGAGAGGATCGTCCCCAACGCGATCATCCGCGAGGACCCAACCCACACGTCCATCCCCTTCTATCTGGTGGACGCGGTCGTCGAAGCCCCCTACGGCAGCTTCCCCGGCAACATGGCCTACTGCTACTTCTCGGACGAAGTGCACCTGGCCCAGTGGATGAAGGTGGAGAAAGATCCGGAAGAGTTCGCGAAGTTCCTCGATCACTACATCTATAGCTGCTCCACCTTCGGGGAGTACCTCGAGAAATGCGGCGGCCTCAAGCGGATGGAGGAGCTGCAGAAGCTCGAGAACCTCGTCGAAGACTGACCGCGGACACGCAGCCTCCCATAAGAAGGAGCTTGAGAGATATGGCACCCGAATACAACACCATGGAATTGATGATCTGCGTGGCCGCGCGGCAACTGGAAGATGGCAAGACGGTAGCCGTAGGCACAGGCGCCCCTTGCGCCGCCGCGATGCTCTCGCAGAAGACCTGCTCGCCCAACCTGGTCATCCTGTTCGAAGCCGGCGGCGTGGCTCCCCTGCTGCCGATGATGCCGATCTCCGTCGGCGACTCCCGGACGTTCCACAAGGCCGTCATGGCCGCCGGCATGTCCGAGATGATGACCACCTGCGCTCGCGGCCAGGTGGACTACGCGTTCCTGGGTGGCGCCCAGATCGACAAGTACGGCAACATCAACTCGACGATGATCGGCGACTACTACAAGCCGAAGGTGCGCTTTCCGGGGAGCGGCGGGGCGAACGACTTCGCCTCCCTCTGCTGGCGGACGATGATCATGACCGTCCACACCAAGGACCGTTTCGCCGAGAAGTGCGACTTCATCACCTCGCCAGGGTTCCTTACCGGCGCGGGCGCCCGCGAAGCGGCCGGCCTGCCCGAGGGCGGCCCATACAAGATCATCACCGACCTGGCGGTCATGGGCTTCCATCCCGAGACCAAGGCCATGATGGTCGAGTCGCTCAACCCCGGCGTGGAACTGGACCAGGTGAAAGAAAACACCGGCTTCGAGCTGGTCATCCCCAAAGAGATCGGCCGAACCGAGGCGCCCACCGCCGAAGAGTTGCGGATCCTGCGCGCTGAGGTGGACCCCCTGAAGGTGGTCATAGGTAGGGCCTGAGGCCTATTGGCCCTCGTCCCAGCTGCGTTTCACGACTCTTCCTTCGAGGGCCAATAGGCCTCAGGCGGCACTAGGGGGATGGGTGGCCCCGCTCCAGGTCTTCGCCGGAGCGGGGCCTTCTTCTTTGGGGATCGGCTTCGCCTCCCCCTCGCCCCCCGCCCTGACTGAACGGGCGTCTTGTTGGGTAGACTACGGCTCCGACGCCACACATCTCCCGCACGTCAGGAGGCGCAGCGATGCAGCACGGGCATTTTACGAAGCCTACCTCGGCCTCCGGATACCTTGAGGCCATGACTCGGGTGATCCTGACTTCCGGGATCAACTGGCAGGTCGTCGACGCCAAATGGGAGGGCATCCGGGACGCGTTTGCCGGCTTCGACCTGGAGAAGGTCGCGGACATGACCCCGCAGGACGTAGAGCGTCTCATGACCGACCCACGGGTCATACGGAACCAGCGGAAGATCGAGGCCATCATCGACAATGCCGGCAAGATCGCGGAACTGGACGAGTCGTATGGCGGCTTCGACAAGTATCTGCGCGCGCATGGGGACTACGAGAAGACGGCCGCGGTCCTCAAGCACGACTTCAGCTTTCTGGGTGACTCGACGGTCTACTTCTTCCTGGCCATGGTCGGCGAGCCGGTGCCGGATTGGGAAGAGCACCAGAAGCAGCATCCGGGTCGTCAGGCGCACGCGAAAGTCGGACCTGCCGCCGAATAGCTCTGCTGGGCGCTCATGCTGTCGAGATTGCCGCCAGCCTGGAGTGAGTGCTAGGCCGCGGCCGAGCGAGAGCTTGCGCGGCCGGGGGGGCTATCGCCAATCTGCATCAGAAGTTGTAGCGATCCCCTTCGTCGTTCATCTACCGTGTCGGCCGAGCGGCAGCAGTTTGTTTCCGTTTGGTCGTCCGAGCCAGGATTGGTGCTAGTATGAATTACACACCGCAACACCAATGCACCGAGGATAAGATGCCCAGGATGACTATTACTCTGAGCCAGGCGCGACAAAGGGCGCTCAAGGAAGCGGCTGCCAGGAGGGGCGTGAGCATTACCGCCCTCATCGATGAAAGCCTCGAACTAGCTGGGATCGGGATTGAAGAAAGTGCCGAAGACATTTTGGAGCGAGCCAGGGTCAACTCAGGGCTTAGCGAAGAAGAAGCGATGGCTCTGGCACTCGAGGTCACAGCGGCGGTGCGGGCAGAGCGGCATTGAAACGCTGGGTCGTCGTCGACACGAACGTCCTCATCAGCGGCGTGGTCGGCGGGCGGGCCCGTTCCGCTCCACAGAGGATCGTCGACGCGATGCTATCGGGCGCGCTGCGCTTCCTGGTTTCGCAGGAACTGGTCTTCGAATACCGGCGCGTGCTGTTGTATCCCCATATCGTGATGCGACACGGTCTGCCGGAGACCAAGGTGGACCAACTCCTCAAGGCCCTTCTCCTAAACGCCGGCATCCGCGAGGCGAAGGTGTCGGCGATGCCGCAGCCAGGAACGGGTGAAACCGACGAGCGGACGCCGGGTGACGAGCACATTGGCGCGCTACTGAAAGCACAGCCGGGGGCCATGCTGATCACCGGCGACCGCCGCTTGGCCGAGGCGGTCGCCGGGTGGTGCCAGGTGCTGACGCCGGCCGAATTCGCGGCCACCCTCGATTGAGGCGGGGCTCCCTACTCTACAAACCCCTCCACAACGTAGGTCCAGCCCGCCTTCTTGTCGCGGTGCAGCTTGATCAACCCTTGCTTCTCGGCGTCGATCAACAGATTGCTGAAGCTGCGGTAGCCGTAGGCCGACTCGTTGAACGACGGCTTCTTGCGCTTCATGGTGTCCTTGACCATGGAGGCGAAGATCGGGTCCTTGTTCTCTCGATGAGGGCGCCGATGGAGTCGAGCAGCAGCTCGAAGACCTCTTTCTTGTCCGTCGGATATCCACCGCCTGCGGGCCTGGGGGCGCCGGTGGCTGGCTGTTTCTCCAGGTCCTCGTAGTAGATGAACTCGTCGCAGTTGTCCGACAGCAGGTCTGGAGGTCGAGTCCTTCATGCCGATCCCGATGACGTGCTTGCCGTTCTCCTTGAGCTTGGAGACCAGCGGGGAGAAGTCGGAGTCTCCCGAGACGATCACGAACGTGTCGATGTGTTCCTTGGACCAGGCCAGGTCCATCGCGTCGACCACCAGCCGGATATCGGCGGAGTTCTTGCCGGTCATCTGCCGGCGAGGGATCTCGATCAGCTCGATGGCGGCCTCGTGGAGCGGCCTGGTGTACTGCTTGTAACGGCTCCAGTCGGCGTACGCCTTCTTGACGATCACCTTGCCCTTTTCCACCAGACGGTCGAGGATCTTGTGGATCTCGAACTCGCTCGGTCTGCCGGTGCTTGAAGCCGATGGCCAGGTTCTCGAAGTCGATGAAGACGGCGAGAGTACGCTCAGTTTCTGCCATATGTCTGCGGTGCTCCTTCCTCAGAAACGCACCAGGGATGTGCTCTGCTAATCGAATTCTTGCACGATTCCCTTATTCCTGTCGTCGCGGATGGCCACGGGGCTTCGCCGGCACGGCCGCCGGCGGCGCTGCCGGCGGCGGCCGCGGACCTCATGCCGCCCATCGAATCTGCCGATGAACGGCGGCAGATGACCTTTCTACCGGCGGGAGCGAAACATGGGGGATCTCGAGCCAGAGAGCGGGACCGCCGTCCTGGACGGCGTCCTTCTGGCGTCCCTCCCCGACGGTGTCGTGGCCTATGCTGCCGATGGCCGTTGCTTGTTCGCCAACGAGGCCGCTGCCGAACTACTCGGCGTCTCCCGGGGCGATCTACTCTCCTGCCACCACGCCGGTCTGGACCTCGCGGTCGGCCAAGCGACGAGTTGGGAGGGCGCCTTCGACGGGCCGGCGGGCGGGGAGCGTTGGCTCCGCGTACGGCAATCCTGGGTACAGACCGACACGGACCTCGTCCGCCTGATCCTGATAAGCGATCTGACCGAACGAAAAGAGTTTGAAAAGACCCTCAGCCTGAGCCAGGCCTCGATGGACCGCTGGCCTGATCCCGTCTACTGGCTGAGTCCCTCGGGCAACATCCTGTTCGTGAACGATGCCGGCTGCGTCCGCTACGGGTACACACGTGACGAGATGCTCGGCCTCACCGTGCGAGACATCACGCTTGGGCTGACGGAGGAGCGATGGGCGGCCCGGTGGCAGAAGATGAAGAGCCGCGGGGCATTGAAGGTCGAGGTAGTTCACAGGACCAAGCACGGTGAAATCTTCCCCGTTGAGGTGGCCGCGAACTACTTCGTACACGAGGGCAAGGAATACAACGTGGCCTTCGTGCGGGATGCCACGGAACGAAAGAGGCAGGAAGAGACCCTCCACCTGACAAAGCTCTCGGTCGACAAGGCCGCCGACCTCATCCATTGGGTCGATTCGGAGGGGAGGCTGCTCTACGTCAGCGATTCGGTCTGCGCCCGGCACGGCTACACCCGGGACGAGCTGATGCGCATGACCATCTTCGACCTCGACCCGCTACAGAACCCAGATTCCTGGCAGGAACACTGGCGAGCGATAAAGCAGCACGGCACAGCGGCCATGGAATCGGTTCACCGGACCCGCGAGGGAGACCTCTTCCCGGTGGAGGTGACGGCGAACTTTGTAGAGTCGGGTGGCACAGAGTACAACTTCGCCTTCGCTAGGGATGTCTCCGAACGCCGGCGCCAGGAGAGAGAGTTGGTCGACGCCAAGGAGGCGCTCGAGCGGGCCAACGAGAAGCTCGAGCAAGAGGTGAAGAAGACTCGCAGGAGCTCAATCGGTTCCTTCGCGACGCGCAGGAGATCCTGATGTACCAGGCGAGGACCGATCCGTTGACCGGCGCGATGAACCGGTGGGCGGTGCTTTCCCGGCTTCGCGAGGAGGAGACCCGGGCAGAGCGTGAGGGTACCTACCTGGGTATCGGCGTCATCGATGTGGATCGCTTCAAGAAGGTCAATGACCGCTACGGCCACGTGATGGGAGACGCAGTGCTGAACGCTATCGCCGCCCGGCTCTCCACGTCTATCAGACCCTACGACCTTCTGGGTCGCTTCGGCGGCGAGGAGTTCCTTGTCATCCTGCCGAGGGCCGATGCCGCCGAGGTCCGGCTTGTGCTGGAGAGGATCCGGCGCGCCGTGAGTGATTCCCCGATCGCAGGCCGACGGCCGTTCCATAGCGGTCACACTAAGCGCCGGCGGTGCATGCGCGCGCGGAACGCCGGCAGACGAACTGATCCGAGCAGCCGACCAGGCCCTCTACCGTGCCAAGAGGAGCGGGCGGAACCGGGTGGCCATGGCCGAGACCATCGCGTCCCGTCTACACGCCGTGTGACCTCGCGCCTCGCCCGGCCCGCTAGCTTTCGTTCGCCCGCCGGTTGTGATATCCGAGGGCGCTCGAAAGCAGCCGGGCGTTCTCAATGACCGCAGTCGCGTGGGATTCCCTCTCCGCCGGGCCGAAACGCTCGTCGGGCGCGACTATCGCCAGGCTCGCCCGGACCTGGCCGCCGGCGTCGAAGACCGGCGCGGCGACGGCGCACATGCCGAGGTTCCACTCCTGCATCCCGAAGGCCACTCCCTCGCGCCGTATCTTCGCCAACTCGGCGGCCAGTTCCTCCGGATCGGTCGCGGTGTAAGGCGTGCGCTTCTCGATCGGAGCCGCTCAGAGCCGCCCGCCACTCGCTCTCTGGACGGTACGCCAGGAAGATGCGGGTGTGCACGTTGGCGAAGCCGGGCATGGGCAGGCCCGACCGGGTTGTCGGGCTTGAAGGGCCGGGGGGTCAGCACCCGGGCCGCGATGATGGCCACGTGGTCGGCCTCTACCGTCAGGATCGACGTCTCGGTGGTGATCTCGGTCAGCCGGTCCAGATACGGACGAGCGGTGCGGGCCAGTTCCGACGGGCGACAGCATCAGATAGCTGCCCTTGAGGATGCTGACGCCCAGGTGATAGGTGCCTTTCGACGCGTCGAAGGAGAGGAACTTCGCCTCCTCCAGCGTCTTGACGAGGCGGAACGCCGTGGGTCGCGAAAGCCCCGCGCCTCTTCCAGATGTCGGTGAAGGTCCATTCCGGATGGTCGGAGTCGAAGAGGCTGAGGATCGAGAGCCCCTTCTTGAGGGTCAGCGCGCTGGCTGCGACCCCGGATTCGGCCGCCGTCGCTGTCGCTGCCGCTTCTCCTGGTCGATGTCCCTGACTCGCGCTCATGCCCCGACAGTCTCGCATCTCCAGGCGCCTGTCAAGCTGCACCGCCTCGTCGACCCGATTGACAAGGCCTGCCGCCGGTGATACGTCGATGTGACCAACATTAGAACGATGCTGTTCACATAGTGAACAGTCTAGCACCGAGAGGGATAGCGTGGAAGACCCAAGAGAAAGGCTGAGCACCAGCGTCTCCGACCAGGAGCTGCCAGCGGCGCTGGGACGCCGTGCGCGCCGGGATGCGGGAGCGCGGCATCGACTACCTGGTGATGCAGAACAGCGAAGAGTACATGGGCGGCATGCTCCGCTGGTTCACCGACTACACCGCCCGTCACCAGTTCCCCATGACGGTCATCTTCCCGGTGGACGACGACATGACCGTCATCAACTGCGGCGCCGCCCCGCCGGCAGGCCAGGTCTTTCCGCCGGCCTTGTTCGCCCGGGGCATCAAGGACCGGCTGGGCGACGTCTACTTCGCCACCCTGCCCTACACCGCCACCTACGACGCCAAGCTGGCGGTGGACGTGCTCAAGGCGAAGCCCAAGGCCACCATCGCCTGGGTGGAGCCGACCTTCATCCCCATGACCTTCGCCGACTACCTGCGCGAGAACCTGCCCGGCGTCACCTGGGTGGACGCCACCGAGTGGGTGGACGAGATCAAGGTGCCCAAGAGCGAGGAGGAGATCGAACTCCTCGGGGCACGGCGGCCATCCAGGACGCCTGCATCGACCACCTGGCCGAGTTCATCAAGCCCGGCCTGCATGACTACGAGATGTACGCGGAGGCCCACTGGTTTCTTCAAGAAGAACCGCAGCGAGCGCGGCATCGTCCAGGTCAACTCCGGTCCGCTCGGCACCATGGTGCCGTTCGACGTGCCGCGCTTCCAGAACCGGATCATCCAGAACGGCGACCAGGTGTCGGTCCTCATCGAGGTGAACGGTCCCGGCGGCTACTACGCCGAAGTTGATGCGCATCTTCACCGTGGGCGTCGAGCCGTCGCCGGAACTCCTCGAGCGCCTTCGATGTGGCCTGCAAGACCCAGGACCTCATGTGCTCGATGATGAAGCCGGGCACCTACATACGGGACATCTTCGCGGCCGCCAAGGACTTCCTTGTCGAGCAGGGCTGCGTTCCGCCGGTGCGGTCGATCGGCCACGGCCAAGGCACGCCCTTGGTGGAGCGCCCGAACTTCCGGCCCGACGAGACCTGGGCCGTCAAGGAAGGCATGAACCTCGCCCTGCATCCGCAGGCCGTGAAGCCGCCCACCTGGTCGGTCGTCTGCGACAACTTCATCGTCCGTGCGGACGGCCTCGAGAAGCTGCACCAGTATCCGCACGAGATCATCCGGGTCTGAGGGGACGAGATGGAAGAATGGGTCATGCAGGGCAAGCCCGCCCTCATCCTCATCCACATGCAGCACGCCATCACCGACCCTGAGGGCCGGGTGGCGTTCCTGCACGCCAAGGCGACCTGGGACTCCGGGATCATCCCCAAGCAGCAGGCGCTGCTCGAAGGCCTTCCGCGAGAAAGGCCTGCCGGTGGTCTACGTCAACTCGATGCACCCGGTGAACGCGGTCGAGCTGATGTCGCCCTACGGCGGCTTCTACGACGTCATCCGCAAGAACAGGATGAACGAGGTGGGCACCAAGGACGTGGAGGTACTCTCCGCCGTCGCGCCTCAGCCTGGTGAGCCGGTGCTGGGCAACTTCATGTTCGGCATCTTCTCCAACAACACCGGTCGGGACCTCAAGCAGGTGCTGGCCGACGCCGGAGCCGACGCCCTGGTGCTGTGCGGCGTGGCCACCGGCATGGCGGTCATGACGGCGGTCATCCAGTGCGCCGACATGTTCTACAAGGTCATCGTCCCCAGCGACGCCTCCATCGACGCGAACCAGGCCCTCCACGACATGGCCATGAACACCGTCATCCCGGCGATGGCGCTCGTCACCACCACCGACGACGTCATCGCCCACCTCTAGTCGCAAGACACCGGCCGTCCACAACACAACCGAGTAAGGAGCTTCGGCAGCATGGGATACGACAGACTGAAAGACAAAGTGGCGTTCATCACCGGCGGCGGCTCCGGCATCGGCAAGGCCATCGCCAAGAGCTTCGTCGAAGAAGGGCGCGATCGTGTGCCTGGCCGCCCGCAACCAGGAGAACCTGGACGGGACGGTCAAGGAGTTCGAAGGCATGGGCGGCAAGGCGCTCGCCATCCCGATGGACATCCTGGAGGAGCAAGACGTCATCGACGCGGTGAAGACGGCCATCGACGCCTACGGGCATATCGACATCCTCGTCAACAACTCCGGCATCGGCGGCCCGACCGCCTATGTGTGGGATCTCAAACTCGACGAGTGGAACGAGATCATCGGGGTGGACCTGACCGGCAGCATGCTGGCGGCGCGCGAGGTGCTCAAGTACATGGTCCCGGCCGGTAACGGCGGGATCATCATCAATATCGGGGCCGAAGGTGGCCGCTCGGGAGACGGCCGCTCGGGCTATCCCATGCGGGCCGGCTACTGCTGCGCCAAGATGGGCGTCATCGGCCTGACCGAGACCCTCGCCCGCGAGGGCGGGCCTCACGGCATCCGGGTCAACTGCCTCTCGGCCGGCGCCGTCCGCGGACCCCGCTTCGTCCGCGTGATGCAGGGCCGGGCCGACGCCAAAGGCATCGGCCTCGAAGAGCAGATCAAGCTCGAGATGAAGCAGTACTCCCTCGGGCGTCCTACCGAAGAGTACGAACTGGGACAGACCGCGGTCTTCCTGGCGATCGACGAATCCAGTGCCATCACCGGCCAGACGATCGTCGCCGCCTGCGGCATGAACATGTGGGGCTAACAGGAGAGGCGGCTGAGACTTGATTAAAGCGGTCATCTTTTTGAAGCGGCGAAAGGACCTGACGCGCGAGCAGTTCAAGGAGTACTGGCTCACGCAGCACTCGAAGCTGGAGAAGGAGAACGCAGAGAACAACTGGGTGCGAAAGATCGTGGCGAGCTTCGCCGTCGACGACGATTCCCTGCCCGGAACCGCCCTTCGACGGGATGGTGGAGCTCTATTTCGACAGCATCGAGGACATGAAGAAGGACGTGCAGGGCGAGCAGCGCTCGATCATGTACGCAGACGAGGAGAACTTCTGCGACCACTCCGAGGAGCAGGTGGTCGTCATCACGCAGGAGTATCTCATGGCCGTCAAGACGCCGACTGAAACCACAGTCTAGAGAGGGAGAGAGCACATGTCTGAGGAACTGAAGAAAGTCGGCTGAGCCGCCGCGAATTCCTGAAGATCGCCGGGATCGCCGGCGCGACCGTCGGCGTTGGCGGCGGTCTGGGCGGCGTGATCGCCGCCTGCGGAGGGACCGAGGAAAGCACCACCGACCGCTGCAGCCGGCGCCACCACTACTACCGCCGGCGCCACACCACCACGGCGGCGTCGGCGAGCACCACCACGGTCAGCGCGGGGCCGGAAGCGGGCCGCGAGATCAAGATCGGCAACCCGCTCCCGATGACCGGCGTGCTGGCCAGCTTCGGCGCCTACGAGAAGTGGGCCGACGAACTCAGCGACAAGACGCTGGGTGACGGGATCGTGCTTGGCGACGGCAAGATGCACAAGATCTCCATACTCCAGACGCGACACGCAGTCCGACTCCGATGCGGGCGTCCCAGGTGGCCGGGGACATGATCACCAACGAGAAGGTGGACATGCTCATCTCGTCCGGCACGCCGGACACCGTCAATCCCGCGGCCGACCAAGCCGAGGCACTGGGCTGCCCGATGGTGTGCACCAACAACCCCATGGAGGCCTTCATCTTCGGCCGGGGCATGAAGCCGGACACAGTGCAGACGTATCCCTACGGCCTGCTGTTTGGGGTGGACCAGGAGCTGATCACGCAACCCATGGCCTTCGACAAGGTCCAGACCAACAAGAACATGGGCATCCTGCTTGCCAACGAGGTCGATGGAAACACGTGGGCGTCCATCATCGTTGATGGGTTTCAAGGCCGAGGGCTACAACGTGACCTTCCCTCAGCAGTACCAGCCGGGACTGAGGACTTCACCGTGCAGATCGCCGCCTTCAAGAAGGCGGGCTGCGAGATACTCACGGGCACTCACTACCCGAACGACTTCACCAACTTCTGGAACCAGGCCCAGCAGCAGGGATACAAGCCGAGGCTGGTGTTCATCGGCGGCAAGTGCTTCAGCGACTTCTCTTTCCCGAATGCTGTCGGTGACACGCTCTGTCGGGTTCATGGCCAACTGGCTGCTGCACAAGACTTTCACGTTCACGGATTCGCTCACGGGCATGACGGTCGCCCAACTCTGCGACCAGTACGAGGCCGACACCGGCGGTCAGTGGAGCGAGAACGTCGGTGTGCAGGCCGCGCGCAGCTGGGCCGTCGACGTGTCTGAAACGCGCTACGAACCCCGACGACAAACAGACCATCGTCGATGCCATCAAGGCGACGAAGATGGAGACGATCTACGGCCCGATCGACTTCACGGAGCCGGTAGGGCTGGCCGGGCGTCACCCGTTCCCGAACGTCTACAAGGCGGTGACCACGTGCATCCAGAACGTGAAGGGCGCTGACGCTCAAGCCGACCCCCAACACCAAGTTCCCGTACGACTGCAACGTCGTGGGGACGAGCTTCCTTCCCGACCTTCCGACCTACCAGACCATCGAGCAGCACTACGTGTAGCCGATAGTCGAGACCCCGTGACGCGGCGCGGTCCCCTCCCAATCCCGGCGGGCGGGGACCGCGCCGCCAACGACCAGGCAACACGGAGCCAACGCGATGACAAATCTGGGCAAGAGTAGCGCCCCCGGCAGGGAGTTCGTTGACGTCCAGGGTCTTCACCACTACACGCTCAGCGTAGCCAGTCTCGACGAAACGGTCGCCTGGTATTCGCGCGTGCTGGCGTTCAGACCGACGCTCCAGAACAGTGCTCCACCCGTGGGGGAGAGTGGCCTACATGCAGGGCCCTGGTCTTCGGCTCGAGATCCTCGAGGTCCAGGATCCCAAGCCGCTCCCTTCCTATGCGGCCGGACCGGAGCCGGACACGGATCTCACCGTGTGTGGACACAAACACTTCGCGCTTCTCCATGCCGATGTGGCCGCGGCAGTCAGGGAACTCGAGACCCTCGGAGAGAGCGTTCTGAGTTTCAAGCAGTCGACTCTGGAGGGGATCGGGGAATTCGTCGCCGTCTTCATAGCCGACAACACCGGGGGCCTCATCGAACTGCCCCAGGGTGACCCGGTCGACCGCGCATCGCACCTCTGCGGAACGATCGACGGCAGGATCGAGCCCGCCACCGGTGAGTATTTCGAAGTTGCATCACATTGCGCTCTGCGTGCCGGATCGAGACGAAGCCGTCCGGTGGTACTCGGATGTCCTCGGCTTCTCCTTGGCCACCTCGTTCGAGATCCCGTCCATAGGCCTCCAGTCGGCCATGATGCAGGCGCCGGGGTTCTGGCTCGAGCTTCACTGCAAGGCCGGGTCGGCACCGGTTCCCGGTCGAGAGGCGTGATCCTCGTACCGACGTCCAGACTCTTGGCAACAAGTACTTCTCTTTGGCAATCAAAGATGCAGCGGTAGGATTGAGGTTGCTGGAGAGGGCTGGAGTGGATATCGTGGCCACGGAGTCCGCGCTCGGCGCTGGTCGTTTCTTCATAAGGGATACTTCGGGTAATCCGATAGGGCTTGTCCAGGTGGTGAACTCGTGAGTGTAGTCAGGACTGTCTGCCAGTCGTGCCACAGCGAGTGCGGCGTGCTCGCGCATGTCGAGTCCGGGCGGGTAGTGCGCCTTCAGGGGGACCCCGACCACCCGAACAACAAGGGCTACATCTGCACCAAGGGCAAGGCCGAGCCCGGCCGTCTTTACCATCCCGATCGGCTGCTTCACCCGCTCAAGCGTGTGGGCGCGCGGGGCGAAGGGCGGTGGCAGCGGGTATCGCTGGGACGATGCTCTTGGCGACATCGCCGAAGGGCTCACCGCGGTTAAGGGACCGCTACGGCGCCGCAGCCATCTGCGGGATGCGCGGCACCGGTCCGCGGGCGGGCGGCGTCGTCGAATCTCGTCCCCTACGCCTCGGCAGTCCCAACGCCGTCAGCGTCGACCTACATATCTGCTACGCGCCGTCGCTCATCGCCGAGAACGTGACCGTCGGCACCTCTACGCTTATGGAGCGCGGGCCGGACTACGAGAACGTCCCGGTGCATCACGGTCCTCGGCGCGAACCCTCTGATCTCCCACCCCCCGCGGGGCAGGGACCTCCTGCGGGGGAGGCTCAACAACGGAGCGAAGCTGATCGTCGTCGACCCGCGCCGCACCTACCTCGCCGAGAAGGCCGACCTGTGGCTGCAGATCCGGCCCGGCACCGACGCGGCGCTGGTCTTGGGGATGATCAACCTGATCGTCGAACAAGGGCTGTACGACCGGGAATTCGTCGAACGGTGGTGTGTGGGGTTCGAGGAGTTGGCGGCCCGGGCGGCGGAATACCCGCTCGACCGGGTAGCTGAGATCACCTGGCTGCCGGCCGAGAAGAATCCGCGAGGCGGCCCTTCTCTATGCCACCACCAAGCCGGCGGTTCTGCACCACCGGGTGGCCATGGATCAGAACATCACCTCCACCCAGACCAGCCGGGCCATGATCGACCTGGTCGCGATCACCGGGCAATCTGGACGTCGAGGGTGGCAACCTGCTGCCGCCCAAGATCGATGGCTACTTCCGCACGGGCATCCTGTCCGGGGGCGCCGTGTGCGCGCCGCCCCCGGAGGTCGAAGAGCGACGCCTGGGAGCGGAACAGTTCCCGCTCATCTCCAGCCCGAAAGGCCGGTTCTGCGGGGGCCCGACGCTGATGTTCGTGCACCCGGCCCTGGCCATGCGGGCCATGGAGGGTAGCGGCCCCTATCCGCTCAAGGCCATGTACTGCTCGGGTGGCAATCCCCTCGTCAACACCATGGACGTGCGCCGCTTCCGGGACGCCCTGCTCAACCTCGACCTGCTCGTGGTGGCCGACTACTTCATGACCCCGACGGCCGAGATAGCTGACTACGTACTTCCCGCGACCACGTGGCTGGAGCGCGACGAGCTTTGCGATGATGGCTACACCGATTACATCGCCGCCCGTCAGAAGGCCGTCGAGCCGCAGGGCGAGGCCTGGGACGACCTCAAGATCGTCATCGAACTTACGAAGCGCATCCCCTGGGCCGACCGCGCGCGCATCCCCTGGGAGAGCCCGGAAGAGTGCTACGACTGGATGGTCGCCGGGATGGGGCTGACGCTTCGCGGATCTCAAACGGAGGGGCTACTACAGTGAGCCCCGTAGATACCGCAAGTACGAGCAAGTGGGCTTCGACACTCCGTCCGGCAAAGTGGAGCTGGCGGCAAGCCGTTTCGCTCTGCTGGGCTACGATCCGCTCCCCGCATACACCGAGCCCCCTGAGAGCCCGGTGAGTTCGCCGGAGCTCCTGGCCGAGTATCCCCTGATCCTGATCACCGGCTCCCGGCAGATCGAATACATGACCTCCGAAGGGCGGCAGGTGCCGGAGTTGCGGGCGCAAAACCCCGACCCCGAGATCGAGATCCATCCCCTGACAGCGGCCTCCTTGGGGATCGCCGGGGGCGATTGGGTGGGGCTGGAGACTCCGCGCAAGCCGGGCGAGAGGGTGAGGCTCAAGGCCAAGCTCACCGACGGTATAGACCCTCGGGTGGTGAGCGCGGCCTATGGCTGGTGGTTCCCCGAACGGCCCGGCCCCGAGCACGGCTGCTTCGATTCCAACGTCAACGTGGTCTTGACCATGGATCCCCCGTGGGAGGAGATCTGTGGGTCCGTTCCCCTCAGAGGGACCCTATGCAGGGTGATACCGAACAATGAGCTTACTCGATCCCGCTGTCAAACGTCTTTGCGGAGGTACGGGCTCTATGAGAGATTTCGACTATGTGGCGCCAGAGAGCGTCGCCGAGGCCCTGGAAGCTGCTGGGACAGCACGGCGCAAAGGCCATCGTCATGGCCGGGGGCACCGACGTCCTGGTGTGGATGAACCGGAGGAGATCAGCCCCGAGTACGTGGTGCACCTCGGTGGTCTCGACGAGCTGCGTTACATCCGCGAGGACGGCGGATACCTGCGCATCGGCGCTCTCTGCCACTCAGGCCGAACTGGCCGCGTCGCGACTCGTTTACGAGAAGGCCACCGCGCTTGCCCTGGCAGCCCGCAGTTGCGCCGGGCCGCCGGTGCGCAACCTGGCCACCATCGGAGGCAACCTGGCCACGGCCACGCCGGCCGGCGACCTCATTCTGGCCGTAGCTGCGCTTGACGGCAAGGTCAGGGTGCGCGGACCACAGGGCGAGCGCCAGTTGGCCCTGGATGAATTCCTCATCGGGCCGCAGCAGACCTCGCTCGCGCCGGACGAGTTGATCATCGAGGTGCTGATCCCCGTGCCGGCGGGCAGGAGCGGCTCCGGATTTCAGAAGCTGGGCAGGCGTAAGGCGATGACCATCTCCACCGCCTCGGCCGCGGCGTCGGTGGTCGTTGAGTGCCGACGGCAAGACTTTTGAGAACGTCAGCGTGGTCCTGGGATCGCTCGGTGCCACGGTCATCCATTCCACGAGCTTTGAAGAAGCACTCCGAGGCAAGCCGGCGGACTTGGCCGAGATCGACAAGGTGTGCTACCTCGCGGGCGGCGATGCCTGTCCGAGCCCCCGAGCTCGGCGCGCGAGCGCGTGGTACCGGTGCGAAGTAGCGGCAGTGCTGGCGGCGCGAGCCGTCGAAGACGCGCTCGCGCGCGCTACCGGCCAGGATCTCTCGGCACATCGGGCGGCCAAGAAGAAGACGGGCAAGGGCGTCGCGGGCGCCATCTACTCCATGACTCCTCCAGGCTTTCCCAATCCCTGCGCGGTGAACCTGCAGATGCGCGAAGACGGTACTGTCGTCGTGCAGATCGGCGTGGTCGACATGGGCCAGGGCTCCACCACTGTCATCACCCAGATGACTGCCGAGGCATTGGCCGTCCCCTACGAGCACGTGACTGTCTACACCGCCGACACCGGCACCACGCCCTACGATTTCGGCACCGTGAGCTCGCGAGGTACGTTCGTGGGCGGTAACGCGCTCATCAAGGCCGCGGCGCAGGTGAGGCAGGTCCTGTTCCAAGCGGCGGCGGTGCACCTGGGCGTCGACGTCGAGAACCTGGCGCTGGAGCCCGGCTTCATCAAAGACGTCTACGATTCCGAGCGGCGCATGCCTATCGGGGCGGCCGCCCGGTTCGCCCATTTCGCGCTGAAGAAGCTCCCCATCGGCACCGCCTATTTCTACCCGAAGAGCACCGCGGCGGGCGAGAACATGCAGGGCGACAGCATCGCCGCCTTCTACTACCACGCTACCGTCGCCGAGGTCGAAGTCGACACCCAGACCGGTGTTGCCGAGGTGACCAAGCTCTACGCGGCGGTCGACTGTGGCAAGGCGATCAACCCCATGGCAGTCGAGGGCCAGGTGCACGGCGGCGCGCTACAGGCAGTCGGGTGGGCCTTGCGCGAAGACGGCCACCCCGGTCTCACCGATGCGAGTGGGCCGCCCGAGAACTACAACCCCGACTTCATGCCCGTCGATCTGGAGAGCTACGCCATAGCCACCTCCATGGACCTGCCCGAGATGCACGGGGCCTACGTGGAGGTGCACGATCCCGAAGGGCCCTTCGGTGCCAAGGCTGCCGGCGAGATCTGCGCCAACAGCGGGGCGCCGGCCGTTTTCAACGCTATCTACGACGCCGTGGGCGTGCGTCTCCTGGACATGCCTGCCTCACCGGAGAAGATCCTGTGGGCCCTGCAGCAGAAAGCGCAAGCCGAGACCGCTTCGGCGGCGGAATAGGGAGAGGGCACACATGAAGCACGACATACGGTTCGTCCTCAACGGCGAGGACAAAGCACTGACGGTGGAGTCCAGCACTACCCTGCTCGAGCTTCTGCGCGACCGCCTGAGGGTGACCAGTCCCAAACGCTCTTGCGAGCAAGGGGAGTGTGGAGCCTGCACGGTGATACTCGGCGGCAAGGCCGTGAATGCCTGCCTGGTGCTGGCCGCCTCCATCGACGGCAAGGCGGTCGAGACCGTCGATGGTCTCGGCAATGCCGGGCTGCACCCCTTGCAGAAGTACTTCAAGGACCTTTCGGCAAGTCAATGCGGCTACTGCACCCCAGGCATGATAATGGCTGCCAAAGCCCTGCTCGATGCCAATCCCGACCCCACGTATGACGAGGTCAAGGAAGGGCTGTCGGGCAACCTGTGCCGGTGCACGGGGTACGTCAAGCCTGTGGAAGCGGTGCTCGCCGCGGCCCAGGAGTTGCGCGACACGGCGTCGAAGCGCTGAGGGGAGTTCTGACCATGGATTACGCAGAAATCGGAAAGAGCCGCCCTAGGATCGATGCCTATCAGCAGGTGACGGGCAAGGTGGAGTACGCAAACGACCTCTACCTGCGCGATATGCTCTATGCCAAGCCGCTGCTGAGCACTGAGCACCATGCTCGCATCATCGATCTGGACACGAGCGCGGCCGAACGGTTGCCCGGCGTGAGAGGGGTGGCGACGGCCAAGGACGCTCCCGACAACGTCAACGGCCTCATCGTCCCGGACCAGCCGGTCTTCGCCGATGACAAGGTGCGGTACAGGGGGGAGGTGGTCGCTTTGGTGGCCGCCGACACCGAGGAGATCGCCCGGACGGCGGCGGAGCTCATCAAGGTCAAATACGAGCGGCTGCCGGCAGTGTTCGATCCTCGTGAGGCGCTCAAGCCGGATGCCCCGATCCTCCACGAGCATGGCCAAGGAAAATGGTGCAGGGGCAACCAGGTCCTGCCCCACGGCCACGAGTCGTTCTTCCTGTCGCACGGCGACGTGGAGGAGGGTTTCGGTGAATCCGACCTTATCGTGGAGCGCACATTCGGCACCTCAGCCCAGCGCTGTGCCCCCATCGAACCCCATGCCTTCATCGCCAAGCCGGAAGGTCCAGACTCCATCACTATCATCGGCAACACCCAGATGCCCTTCTGGCACCAGCCGGGGATCGCGAAAGCTCTGCGGCTGCCGCTCAATCGGGTGAGGGTCTGTTCCACGCCCATTGGCGGCGCCTTCGGACAGAAGAACGACCTCACCATCGAACCGAACGTGGCCGTGCTTGCCATGAAGACGGGCAGGCCGGTCAAATGGGCGCTTACGACCCACGAGGATTTCCTGTTCACCTCCACCAAGATCCCCGTCTACTTCACCTACAAGGTTGGAGTGAGATCGGACGGGACCCTCATGGCTATGAGTCGTGACGCCATAAGCAACACCGGCGCCTACGCCTCTACGACGATGATCACCATGAGCAAGTGCACCCTCATTGGCGCGGGCCCGTACAACGTGCCCAACCACCGGGCGAACACCCTGGTGGTGTACACGAACAAGTGCCGGAGCGCGGCGTTCCGCGGCTTCGGGATGTCGCAACCCACTTTCGCGGTAGAAGTGATGATGGACATCATCGCCGAAAAACTGGGCATGGACCCGTTGGAACTACGGATGAAGAACCTGATGAAGGACGGTGACCGCGCGGCGACCGGTCAAGCCATGCGCTCGGTGGGCATCAAGGCCTGTCTGGAAAAAGTAGCCGAGCTGAGTCAATGGAACGCCGGTCTGTAACTCTTAGGGCGCTGGAGCGCCCGTGCATGGAGAATCGTCCGCTGGCCCTGATCAAGGGAGCGGGAGATCTAGCCTCCGGCGTGGCTCTCTGTTTGATCCGAGCGGGATACTCTGTGGCTATGACCGAGACTGCTCGCCCAACTGTGGTTCGGCGGACGGTCGCGTTCGCCGACGCGGTCTACGAAGGATGTGCGCGGGTCGAAGGCGTCGACGGCGTCCTTGCTAACGACCAGGAAAGTGTTGCCGAGCTTCTTTCCCGAGGTCTCTTGCCGGTCATCGTCGACCCAGACGCGCGGATACTCCACCAACTGAACCCCGATCTTCTAGTGGACGCCATCATGGCGAAGCGAAATCTCGGAACGCGCGTCACAGACGCTCCCGCGGTCGTTGCCCTCGGTCCAGGCTTCCTCGCCGGAAGGGACGCACACGCGGTGATAGAGACCATGAGGGGCCCGACGCTCGGCCAGGTCATAATGCGGGGCGAGGCGCTTCCCAACACGGGAATACCGGCCGAACGGAGCGGATTCGGCATGGAGCGCGTCCTTCGCTCTCCCCGTGAGGGGGTATTCGTCCCGCTGCGGCAGATCGGGGATCGGGTGCAGAAGGGCGAGATGGTGGGCCTCGTGGGCGACTCACCCGTGGTCTCGCGGCTCGATGGCGTCATTCGCGGGATGCTGCGCGAAGGGCTTCGAGTCACCATCGGGTTCAAGCTCGGCGACGTCGACCCGGAGGCGACCCTGCGCGACTGCTATCTGGTTTCGGACAAGGCCTTCGCGATAGGAAGCGGGGTGCTGCGGGCGGCGGGCTCGTTGTCGGCCCGCCACTGTCGCGGCCGGATAGGAACACGACGAAAGGGTAGGCGGGGCGCCGTGCAGGCAGCGACGGAGCATGGTTCACTTGTGGCCGCTCTCGAGGTCGGCCCCGGCGATGTCGTCGCCCTGGTGGGGGGCGGAGGGAAGACAGCCGCACTTCAATTGCTCGTCGAGGAATGTCTGGCAGCGGGCGACGAGCGTCGAGTGCTTGCCACGACCACCACCGCCATGCTCCTCACCGAGCTCCAAGGAGTTGCGCCTCGCGGTCGTTCAACCCCTGTTGCCGCGTCTCAAGGCGGAGCTGGAGGAATGGCTGGCGAGTAGCCGGTCGGCGAGCGCGGCTCGAGCGATCGACCCGGATGGGAAGGTGGCGGGTCTCCCGGTCGAGTGGGTCGATGAGCTATGGGCCACGGGGCTGTGGACCAACTGGTTGTCGAGGCCGATGGGAGCAGGGGAGCCCCTCTCAAGGCCTTTGCCCCTCACGAGCCCCAAGTGCCGTCGACGGCAGCCCTGATAGTCCTGGTTGCGGGGATGGACGTACTCGGAATGCCCCTCTCCGAACCCCACGTCCATCGCGCGCAACTCCTCGCCGAGCTGCTCGGCGTGCCCGTTGGGTCGACGGTCACGTCTGGTCTTGTGGCGAAGGCGCTCGGAGCTCAGCTGCGCGCTCTTGCGCGAGCGCTGGCCGGCAGCGCGCCGCGTCACGCTGCTCAACAAAGCGGAAGAGGCCGATGTCCGAGCTGCCGCGTTGAGCGTGGCCCGGGAACTTCTCACCTTCTCGGGGGATGACGGGGCCGCCGCTCCTCCCCACTGCGTGATCGTCGGGAGCGTCCGAGAACGCCGCTTCGGGCGGCTCGCCGGATGGGAGCGACGACCAGGTGGGGACAGGCTAGATGGAGGGACTCTCCCACCGGCCGCCGATCGTTTCCGCGATCATCCTCGCCGCGGGCCGCGCGACCCGGATGGGGGGTCATAAGCTGCTTCTGCCGGTCGGAGATCGGTCTATGCTCGGGCGAGTCGTCGACGCGGCGACTGGGTCGGCGGCGGCTGAAGTCATCGTCGTCGTAGGGTCTGCATGCTGAGAGCATTGCCGGTACCTTGCGCGAACTCTCCGTGCGCGTTGTCGAGAACTCGGACTTCGCGCAAGGTATGAGCACCTCGCTCCGAGCCGGTCTGACAGCGGCGAGGTCCGACTGCGAGGCGGTCGTCTTCCTGCTGGGAGATCAACCATTCGTCACGCCGGCCGTTGTGGACATGCTTATTGCCCGATTTGCCGCTACGAGGGCGCTTGTCGTCCGCCCGGTCATCAACGGTCGCGAGGTTCATCCGATACTCATGGCGGCCGGACTCTTCCCTGAGATTCTCGAACAAGAGGGCGACGTAGGTGGCCGTGAGGTCGTTCGGAGGCATCGAAACGAGCTGGAACTGGTCCCTCTGGACGACTCTCGGCTGGCCGTGGATATCGACACGCCCGACGACTACGAGGCGGCGACCCGGCTTCCGCCTCCTGCTAGAGTGAGGCGGCACGCATCACGAGGGTCCGGGGGATCGAGATGACCGACGGCCGCCCGAAGCATATACTCGCTCCCCTGCAAATCCGCGACGTCACCTTCAAGAATCGGATCGTCAAGACGCCGCAGGACATGAATTTCGCGGATTTTGAAGATGGCACCATCACCCAGAACTACATAGATTTCTACGGCGAGCTGGCCAGAGGTGGCGTAGGCGGGATCATCGTCGAGCAATCCATAGTCGATCCGGAGGGATACCGGGAAGGCACGATCGCGGTGTTCGACGACCGGTTCATCCCGGGGATGGCGGAGCTGGCGGACGCGGTGCACGAGCATGACTGCCCGGTCATCATGCAGCTCAACCATCTGGGGCCGAACGCGTTCTTTCCCCCCAATGGAAGACACCCCGGGTACGAAGCCAGGGTGCCCTCCGCGCTGAGCGACGACGAGATGAAGAAGCTGTTCCTCGGCTTCCCCTGGAAGGTAAGGCCGCTCACGGCGCCGGAGATCAAAGCCATAGTCGTCCGGTTCGCCGACGCGGCCGAACGCGCGAAGAAGGCTGGTTTTGACGGGATCGAGTTGCACGGGGATCACTACTACCTCATCAACTCCTTCCTGTCGCGGGTCTACAACCACCGGGATGACGAATATGGCTGCGGTAGCGTAAGGGACAGAGCCCGGTTCGTGGTGGAGGTCATGCAGGCCTGCCGGGAACGCGTAGGTGACGACTTCATCTGCGGGATGAAACTCAAAGGAGCGGAATTCGGCGACCCGCTGGGCACGACCACCGAGGAAGCCCGGGAATTCGCCAAGATGATCGAGGCAGCCGGGGCCGACTACTTCAATGTGACGGCCGACGGCTACAACGACTACTGGCGGGTGGCGACCGCCGAGCAGATGCTGTATCCGGAACCGCCGAGCCCGCTGGCAAAGGAGTTCAGGAACACGTCAGAGCCGGGCACCTGGGTCGCTCCTCTCGGGGCGGCCATCAAGCAGGCGGTTTCGGTCCCAGTCGGTGTGGTCGGCAGGCTTGACGCCAAACTGGGAGAGAAGATCCTTGAAGCCGGCCAGGCGGACTTCATCATCATGGGCCGGAGACTACTGGCCGACATGGAGTATCCGGCAAAGGTGGCCAAGGGGAAGCAGGCTGAGATCAGACCGTGCACGGGCTGCATCACCTGTGAGAGCCGTATGGTCGACTACGAAGGTCTAGCCTGCCAGGTGAACGCCTCCATCGGCAGGGGCTGCAGGAGCCATCCAGGGCAGGCCGAGACCCGAAAGAAGGTTGTAGTGGTGGGGGGCGGCCCGGCCGGGATGGAAGCGGCAAGGGTCGCGGCTATGAAAGGCCACGACGTCACGCTCTACGAGAAAGAGGCCTACCTCGGCGGACTGCTGAACATGGCGGCACTTGTGAAGGGAACCGATATCTTCTCACTGACCGATTTGGTGGACTACTTTCGGGGACAACTTGACGAACTCGGAGTGAAGGTCAAGCTGGGCGAGGAGTTCACTCCCGTTCTGGCGAGCTCGATCAACCCGGACGCCATCCTCATCGCCGCGGGAGGGTTGCCCGGTACACTCGATATCCCTGGCATTGACAACGAGAATCGTGCTCTCAAGCACCGCCCTGCGCGAAAAGGCGAGACTTGCGCTCAGGCTTGTTGGGCCTCGGTCGCTGGGCCGCATGACGAAGATGTGGCTGCCGGTGGGTGGGAACGTGGTCGTGCTCGGAGGCGGAATACAGGGCTGTGAGACCGCGGAGTTCCTCGTGAAGCGGGGACGGAAGGTGACCATAGCTGAGACCACGGACAGAGTCGGCATGGAAATCCCGTTACTCCAGCGGATCCTGCTCCTGCCCTGGCTGGCCAAGAAGGGCGCACAGATACTGACCGAGGTCAGCTACGAGGGCATCGACGATAAGGGGCTGACGATCACCGACAAAGACGGACGGGCTCGCCTGCTAGAAGCGGATACCATCCTCGTTGCGACGGCGTTGCAGCCGAACCACGCTCTCTACGAGTCACTGAAGGATAGGGCGCCCGACGTTCAGATGCTGGGCGATTGCAGGCAGCCGGGCCTCATCATCGACGCGATAGCCGCGGGCTTCACGAGCGGCCGCGCAGTCTAGCAGGCCGGATGGGGAGATGGTGATCGGGTAGTACAGTGAACACTGCGACCAAGTGCCGGCACGGGGAGGATGCGACATGAAAAAGACAAGGGTCTCGCTTCTGGATGGTGGCACGCTGGCTCTCGAGGACTACAAACTCTTCTGGGGGCGGGGTAAATGTGAGCTGATACGGTTTGCCTGTTACAGCGTGCTGATCGATCACGAGGACGGCTTGTTTCTCTACGACACCGGCTTCGATCGGGACTTCATGTACAAATGGACGCAGCAAGACCACCCGATCCAGGCGGATGACCAAGCGGTGGTGGCCCAACTGGCCAAAGCGGGGTACGCACCGTCGGACGTCAAGTACATCATCAACTCCCACCTCCACATAGATCACGTCGGCGGGCACAGGCATTTCCCCGACGCAACGATCATCGTCCACGAGAAGGAATACGAAGCCGCCAAGAACCCGAACCCCTTCGAGTATCAGAGTTACTCGGATCTGAGTTTCGACCCCGAGCTGCACAAGCTCAACTTCATAGGGGCTCGGGACATATTGAAGCGGGCGGGAACGGCAGAAGAAGTGCCCCCAGTCCAGAAGTCGCCCAGGTACCGATTGTTCAGTGGGGACATCGAGGTGGCCAAAGGCCTCCGGCTCTTCGAGACGCCGGGCCACTCGGCCGGCCAGGTGGCCCTGCTTGTGGAGCTTGAAGGGCGGAAGCCGATGTTCTTCCCGTCCGACAGCTGCCACCTGCCTCGGCACATCGAGGAGATGATCGTGCCGACGTTCCACATGGATCCCGTTGCCGGCTACAAGTCGCTGCTCCGCGTGAAGGAGATCCGCGACACGTACGGGGCCGAGATCTTCTGGGGACACCCCCCGGGCGACTCGCTGATCTATCGGTCGGCGCCAGAATGGTACGAGTAGCTCCTGAAGCTGCGGCCGTCGCCATCGGCGACATGCTGGACGAGTGCGCGGGCATCCGGCCCGGGCAGGAAGTCCTCATCCTCGCGTACAGGGACGGGCTGCACGGGGGAGACAACTTCGTGGATGAGGATGCGATCGCCTGGATCGAGGCCGGCGTCGAGACGCGCGGTGCGAACGCCTCGGTCCTGTGGGCGAACGAACGCTCGAGGGTCCACGAGTGGAGGTTTCCGCCGATCGTCAAGGCTGCCTTCGCGGCCAGCGACGTCATGATCAACAACACGCTGGACCTGTCGTTCGAAGAACTGACGGAGTTCAAGAGCTTCACGTGGACCGAGAAGAAACTGTTCGTGCGCAACTTTGCCACGACGGCGCCGCTTCTGCAGACCGCTTGGGCCCGGACCCCTTTGCGGCTTGTCAACGAGATCCGCTACCAGGCTGCCCAGCTGATCGAGATCGGGGCGGGCTTCCGGTTGACGGATGCCAACGGTACGCGTCTGGAGGGGACGATACTGCCGGCGTACCACCCCGATCATCCCTGGTTCACGACTTACGCCGTGAGACGGGAAGAGGTCGGCTACTACCATCCCTGGCCCGAGTGGATACACCCGCCCATCAATCTGAGCGGCACTTCCGGTGTCTTCATCTTCGACCGCATGCTGAGCTGGTGGTCGCGTTACCTGGGTATCTCACCCTATTTCGAGAAGCCGGTGCAGCTCAAGATCGAAGACAACCGGATACTCGCGATCGAGGGCGGCAGAGAGGCGGAAGCGCTTCGCGGCTTCCTGGCGGCTCTGGAGAAGCGCACCGGCAAAGACGCCCGCAACTTCAACGCGCTGCACTTCGGGGTCCACCCGAACGCCTCCGTTGACGAACATGAGTGTCCAAACATCCTTTACCGGCGTCTGATCGAGCATGCCCACACTTCGAACATACACGTTCATATCGGCGTGCCGCAGCTCACCAGTGGATACCCGTACTGGGTGCATATCACCGGTGACATCAGGACGGCCACCCTCAAGGTGGGCGACGTTCTCGTCCACGATGAGGGGCGTTTGACTGCGCTGGATCATCCGGCGGTCAAAGCCGTCGCGGCCGAGTACCCCGGGCGGCCGGGACTGCGGTATTGACAGGGACGGAGGGTCGTGCTACTGGTGAGAGACTGATCGGTCGTCGAGGTAACGGTCCACGCGAAACGGGGGGAAAACGGAATGAGAGACGACAGGCAAGAGCCAATCGACCGTGAAAGCCCGGAGGGCCTTCTCGAAGGGAAGTCCGTCAGCCGTCGTGGGTTCCTGAAGATCGCCGGAGTCGCCGGAGCGGCTGTCGGCGCAGGGGCGGGTCTGGGCGGCCTGATCGCCGCTTGCGGCGCGGAAGAGACCACCACCACTACAGCCGGCCCCACGACCACTGCGGCACCCGCGACCACCACCACGGCCGCCCCGGCGCAACCACCACCACCGCCGGCGCCGAGGCCGGACGGGAGATCAAGGTGGGGGTGGTCTCGCCCCTCACCGGCCCCATCGCCATCTTCGCAATCGCCGACAAGTGGGGCATCGACCTGGTCAAAGAATTCCTGGGCGATGAGATGGTGCTCGGGGACGGCAAGCTCCACAAGGTGAGCTGGCTGCTCCGAGACACTCAGTCCGACGACAGCCGGGCCTCCCAGGTGACCGCGGACCTGATCCTCAACGACAAGGTCGACATCCTGAGCGTGGGCGGCAGCCCCACGACGGCGGTCCCTGCCGCCGTTCAGGCCGAGACCAATGGGACTCCCATACTGTGCAGCAACTGCCCGTGGCAGGCGATCGTCTTCGGCCGGTATCCCGACCTGAAGAACCCGGCGGACTGCCCGGACAAGTGGGTCTTCGGCAGCCTCTTCGGCATAGAGCAGGCCACCGCCGCTCTGGTGCAAGTCCTGGGCAAGATCCCCACCAACAAGGTGGCGGGACTGTTCCTCGGGAACACCCTCGACACTCAGGCGTGGCAGACTCCGGGCATCGGCTTTGAGGACAGTCTCAAGGCGGCCGGGTACACGGTGGTGAATCCCGGCTACTTCAACCTGGGGACCGAAGACTTCACCGCCATGATCAGCGAGTACAAGAAGGCGGGCTGCGAGATCAACATCGGCTCCAACCCGGGCAAGGACTTCCCGAACTTCTGGACCCAGTGCGCGCAGCAGGGCTACAACCCGAAGGTCTGCAACGAGATGATCGGACTGGGGGCCTACTCGGACCAGTTGGCCATGGGCGATGCCGCCTTCGGCATCATCCAGATCTTCACCTGGCACAAGTCTTGGCCGTATCACGACAACATCAGCGGTATGACGAACGCCGAGTTGGCCGACCGGTACGAGAAGGACTTCAACCAGCCGTGGGACCAGTTCATCACCGGGTACATGCGCAATGGCTGGGTGATGGACGTGCTCAAGAGAACCAAGAATCTCGACGACAAAGAGAGCATCCTCGAGGCCATCAAGAGCACGAAGCTCGAGCTGATCACCGGCCCGATGGATTTCACGACGCCGGTCGATCCGACCAGCCTGCACGTCACGCCCAATATCTGGAAGCAGCCGATCTCACTCGGTCAGCTGCAGAAAGGCACGAAGTGGCCGGTCGAGGGTCCAATGGTGGCCGCGGTCGACGCGCCGGGAGTGACCGACGCCGATCTCGTTCCACCGTTCGTCATAGAGTGGGGATCGTAGGCGCCGCAGTCTCGCTTCGCGCTTCGGTAGGCCTCACTTCGAGTTTGTCCCACCCTCTCGCCGGCGAGCCGGCGAGAGGGTGGGACGTCTTCGTGTCGGTAGACTAGCAGTGGGTCATCGGGCGGTGAAAGCACAGTGATAGGAGGTCGTCAGCAACAATATGGCTCCGCAGATCGAAGTCCAGGGACCCGCAGGAGCCTGCTTCCGTGAGCGGCATCATTGCCGAACGCGAGCAGGTGACGGTCAAGGTCGAGCTCTATGGGGTGGTCCGCGATCTTGTCAAGGAAACGAACATGGAGATTCACCTACCCGACCGAGATGGGGCCTCGTTTGGAGATGTCTTGGAGGAGTTGGCGGAACGGCATGGTCCTGCCTTCAGAGACCGTCTGTTCGGGAGACAGGGCCTGCTGAGCCACGTGAAGGTGTATTCCGGCGGAAAGCCGGTCGAAGATCTGGGCCAGCCTTTGCCGGCCGGCGACGATGCGGTAGTGAGGATCATCGTCTTTGCTGCCGCGGGTGGTGGGTAGACCCCCTTCCTCAGTTCGCGCACTCTTGAATTCGGCCGCACGGAGGAAGTCATATGGGAGCTGAACGCATCGAAGAAGATCTATGGATCCCCACGGTGTGCGCCAACTGTTTCTCTTTCTGCCCGATCAAAGCGCACCGTGTGAATGGGGTGATCACCAAGATCGAGGGCAACCCCGACGATCCCCTCACCCAGGGGCGCATCTGCGCCCGCGGCCTGAGCGGCGTCAATGTCCTTTACGATCCCAATCGGCTTGACTACCCGCTCAAAAGGACCAATCCGGAAAAGGGACGGGGCATCGATCCGAAATGGGAGCGTATCAGTTGGGAGGAAGCCCTCGATACCATCTCGGCGAAGCTGCGAGAGGTGCGGGCCGACGATCCCCGGAAGCTGGTCGCCAGCTTTGGGGTCAACGGCGGACCGCAGTCGTACATGCTCGAGGCCTTCGCGGTGGCCTACGGCACGCCCAACATCTTCGTGGGCGGCGCGGGGAATCACTGCGCGAGCGGCAAGCATTTCATCGGAGGCCTGACACACGCGGCCTGGGTATCGCAGCCCGACTACAACTACTGCAACTACTTCCTGAATTTCGGGGTCCCGGTCGGCACCGGGGCGTACTACGGAGTCAACACCACCGTTCGCAAGATGGCCGAAGCCCGGGCTCGGGGCATGAAGCATGTGGTGCTCGACCCTTGGATGGGCATGCCGGCGCAAAGCGCCGACGAATGGGTCCCCATCATCCCCGGCACGGATGCGGCTGTGGCTCTGGCAATGGTGAACCTGCTCCTCAACGAGTATCGCCTCTACGATCATCACTACCTGGAGCAAGAGACCAACGCTCCCTATCTGGTGGGCGAAGATGGCCACTATGTCCGCGACGCAGAGGGCAAGCCGCAGATGTGGGACGCAGTTGAGCACCGCGCGAAGGCCTACGATGCCTCCTTCCAGAAGGTGGCCCTCGAGGTGGACGAGACGATCGACGGGCGGCGTGTCCGGAGCGCGTTCTCGGTCATCAAAGAGCACGTGACAAAGTACACGCCCGAGTTCGCCGCGGAGATCAGCGACGTGCCGGCGGGCACCATCCGCAGGCTCGCCCGCGAGTTCGGCGAAGCGGCCCGCATCGGCGACACCATCACCATCGAGGGGCACGAGCTCCCCTACCGTCCTGTGGCGCTTGCCTATTTCAAAGGCGCGCAGGCGCATCGTCACTCGGCTCTTACCTCCACCGCTCTGGAACTCCTGAGCGCGGTGGTCGGCGTGAGGTCGGTGCCGGGGAGCTACATCGGCATCAATGCCCGCTCGGTAGGTCACCCTGAGACAGGCTTTCCCAAATGGTCTCCGACGGACGGCCCGGACGGGCTACTCGTCACCGGCAGGTGGGTGGTGCCGCCGTCGCAACCCTGGCCTCCCGTGTACCCAAAGAAACCCATGGATCTCGGCCTGGCCCAGCTCATCCCGCCCTCCCACGGCAACACTCCCATGCTGCCGCTGGTAGCTCAGGAGCCGGAGAAGTACGGCATCGACTACAAGCCCGCCATCCACCTCATGGTGGCCACCAACTTCGCGATGAGCCTTTCGGATCCTGAGAAGGTCGAGGGGTTCTTCAAGGATGTGTTCACCGTCAACTTCAACATCTTCCTCGACGAGTCGGCGGAGCTGTCCGATATCGTCCTGCCCGACGCCAGCTACCTGGAGAGGCTCGACATAAACGCCGACTGGATGGCCAACGGCTGCGCGACCGACTTCTGGTCGTACCCGCTGCGTCAGCCGGTCGTAGGGCCTGTCGCCGAACGCCGCTCGGCCAGCGCCGTCATCCTCGACCTGGCCGAACGGGTCGGCATCACCCCCGATATCAACGCGGTGATAAACGTGTCGTTCGCTCTACGCGAGCCGCATCTCCTGGAGTCGGAAGAGAGGTACACGGTCGACGAGCTTGTCGACAGGCGCTACAAGTCCTGGTTCGGAGACCAGTTCGGCCTCGAGTGGATGAAGGCGCACGGCATCCTCGCCTGGCCCAAGAAGGCCGAGGAGGTCTACTGGCACTCGTTCGTGGATACACGGATCCCCATCTACTTCGAGCACTTCCTTACGTTCCGGGAGACGCTCGAGGAGATCCAGAGGGAGACCGGGCTGTTCTCGGAACTAGATCTGGAGGACTACCAGCCGTATCCGGATTGGCGGCCGTGTACCTCCCACACCGAGTCGAGGCCCGAGTTCGATCTCACCGCGATCTACTTCCGAGTCCCGTTCCAGTCGTTCACGATGACAGGCGACAATGCCTGGCTCCATGAAGTGGCGGCTATCGATGCATACGCGAACGGCATCAACATCAATGCCGATACCGCGGCGGCGAAGGGTATCAAGGATGGCGATTGGATCGAGCTCGAGTCCGCGGCCAACGGGAAGACGGTGCGGGGACGGGCGCATCTCACCCAGGCCGTTCACCCCGCGGTGGTGGCGATGTCCGGTCACGGGGGACACTGGGCCAAGGGGCTCCCTCTGGCGAGCAAGCCGGGCATGGGGGTCAACTTCAATCGTCTGCTCAAACAGGATTTCGACCACATGGACACCCTCTCCTTGAACCTCGACCTGTGCGTGAAGGTCAAGGTGGCAAAGGTGGCAGGGCCATAGGAGGGCTCTCATGCGTTACGGAATGGTGATAGATCTCAAACGGTGCGTCAGCTGCTACGCGTGCCAAGTAGCCTGCAAGTCCGAGAACGCCACACCACCGGGCGTGCTCTACGCCTGGGCCTTTCGGGTGGAACAGGGGGAGTTCCCAAACACCCGGCAGGTGTACCTGCCCATGCTCTGCAATCACTGCGCCGAACCGAGTTGTGTGGAGGTTTGCCCCACGGGCGCCACGCACAAGCGCGAGGAGGACGGGATCGTCGCCATCGACGCGGACAAGTGCGTGGGCTGCAAGGCCTGCATGACCGCGTGCCCCTACCACGCCCGCTACTACCTCGACCGGATCCGGGAGTACTACCCGGGCCAGGGTCTCACCCCCTACGAGCAGGCGGGATACGCGGAGCACAGCGAGAGGACAGTCGAGAAGTGCGACTTCTGCGCCGAGCGCTTGGAGCGCGGGCAGGAGCCGGCCTGCGTGGCCAACTGTCCCGCCGTCGCTCGCATCTTCGGCGATCTTGACGATCCGGACAGCGAAGCAAGGGTGTTGATCCGGAGAGACGCCGGATTTCAGCTGCTGTCCGAACTGGGTAACGACCCTTCGGTCTATTATCTGCCCGCCGAAAGGCCATCCAAGGAGTCTCGATGAGCGAATCCACGCTTACCATCTATTCAGACTTGGAGGCCGTATACAGGCCGGAGCGGGTCTGGGCTGAGGGTCGGGCCTTCGCCCTGGTCCTTGCCCACTTCTTCTCCGGCGCGGGCGCAGGGGCATGGCTGCTCGGGCTCCTACTCGATCTACGGCTCACGCTGACTCTGGGGCTTGCCTTCGTGGTAGTCGGAGGTGTCGTCCACCTGGCCTTCCTCGGCCACCCGGAGAGGGCCTGGAAGATGATGAGGCGGCCTCAGAGCTCTTGGATCAGCCGCGGCCTGTGGTCGATGCTCGTGTTCGTCCCGAGCGCCGCGCTCTATCTCGCGGGGACGTACGGGGCCTGGAGCACGAGCTCGGCCTTCTCGATTGTCATGCTGGTGTTTTCGCTACTAGGGATGGCCGGGATCTTCCTCTACAAGGGTTTCGTATATGCGACCTCTCGGGCGATCCCCCTGTGGCATTCACCGTTACTGCCGGTCACCTACATCGCCGTCGGTCTGCGCGGGGGCGCCGCCCTGGCTCTCGTCAGCCTGGCCTTCGTGTCTCCGGACACGGATAGTCACGCCGCCCAGACATGGTGGCTGGCAGCCACGGCGGCCATGATCTTCTTGTTCATCATCGAGCTGTCCATGGGCCGCAGCGACAGCACTGTCTGGCATTCCCTGGGCACGCTGACCCGCGGCCGGCTGTCCTGGGTCTTCTTCGGAGGGGTGTTGGTGCTGGGAGTCATCATCCCCGCGGCGTTGGTGATAGCCAGCTATCCGGCTTCCATCGGGGTCGCAGGATTGCTGGTGGCCGGGATAACTTCACTCTTGGGGGATCTCGCCTACAAATACTGCATGAACTCGGCGGGCACCTATATGCCCCTCGTGAAGGCGAGGGCTTCGTGAGTATCCACGTGGAATGCGAGGCGGAAATGAGCGGGTGGAACACCGCCGGTCCGCAGCTCTGGGACCGCCGGGGCTGGCGGGCTAAGAGTCCGCCGGCCTGTAGCCCAGCTCCTGGGATAGGTGGGCCGCTACGTCCGTTGCCGCCCGACCATAGGCCGTTCTCTCCGGCGGACCGAAGCGCTCGCTGGGTACTACCACCGCGAGGATGGCTCGCACCTCGCCGGTGCCATCGAAGACCGGGGCCCCGACCGCGCACATGCCAAGGTTGTGCTCCTCGATCCCGAGTGCGACCCGCTTCCCGACGTACCTTCCGAAGCTCCTCTCGCAGGCGGTCAGGGTCGGTGATGCTGTAGGGCGTTCGCGCGACGTTCTCGGCGATGGCCCTGTCCCAAGCGCTCTCCGGGCCGAAAGCCACGAAGATCTTTGAGTGGACGTTCGTCAACCCGCTCATGACCATGCCCGGCGGGTTGTAGGGCCGGAAGGGCCGCGGGGTGTAGACAGTGTGCACGATCATCGAACCCTGGTCGGTCCATACCGACAGGTCGACCGTCTCGGTGGTCGCATCGGCCAGAGCCTGCACGTAGGGCCCGGCCAGCGCGCACCAGGCCCGAGTGCGACAGGGTCAAGTAGGCGGCCTTCATCATGGCCGAACCCAGATGGTAGGTGCCCGACTTGGCGTCGTAGGCCAGGTACCTCAGGTTCTCCAGGGTCTTCACCAACCGGAAGCCGGTGGCCTTCGGCAGGCCCGCTTTTGCCCGGATGTCTTTGAGGGTCCATTCCGGAGTGGCTGACGTCGAACAGGCTGAGAACCTGCAGCCCCTTTTCCAGCGTGCGGGACGGGGAGCCGCTCGGGCTCGCGTTGTTGTCGCCCCGGCTCACGTCGCTCTCGTTTGTGCCGTCGCCGGTGCTCACGCTCGGCCTCCCGCGCCGCGGGTTTCGTTGACATACCCTTCGGGCCGATGGTACGGTGAGTTCCAATAATAGCACCAGCGGTTTCAAATAGTGGAACGCTGTTGGGGCTCGCACAAGGAGGTTCTGCTGTGGAGAATCCGATGGGCGCTTTCCTCGATCCCACTCCGGACGAGGAGATGCAGCGCCGTTGGGACGCCGTCCGCGCGGTCATGCGTGAGAACAAGATCGACTACCTGGTGATGCAGAACCAGGAAGAGTTCATGGGGGGGACGCTCCGCTGGTTCTCGGACTGGACCGCCCGGCACCAGTTCCCCATGACGGTCATCTTCGCCCTGGACGAGGACATGACGGTGATCAACTGCGGCAACGAACCGCCCCTTCCGCAGGGCTTCCCGCCCAAATGGGGCGCTCGGGGCATCAAGAACAACTGGGGGGACGTCTACTTCACCACCCATAGCTTCTCGAAGTACTACGACGGCAAGCTCGCCCTCGACGCCCTCAAAGACAAGCCGAATGCGACGATCGGCTGGGTGGAGCCGACCACCATCCCGATGACCTTCGCGGACTATCTCAAGGCGAACCTTCCCGGGGCGACCTTCATCGACGCCACCGAGCACATCGACGTCCTCAGGGCCAAGAAGAGCCCCTACGAGGTGGAGATCGCCAGGAAGACCGCGAAGATCCAGGACGACAGCTTCGACTACATCAAAGGCCTCATCAAGCCCGGCATGCACGACTACGACATGTATGCCGCCATGCATCACTACATGTCTTCCCATGGCAGCGGCCGCGGTCTGGTGCTGGTCAAGTCGGGGCCCATGGGGACGTTCGCACCCTTCGAGGCCTATCACCTTCAGGGCAAGGTCATCGAGAAGGGTGACCAGTTGACGGTGCTGAACGAGACCAACGGGCCCGGCGGCATGTACACCGAGCTCTGCCGCAGCTTCTGCGTGGGCTGCGAGCCCGACCAGGAACTGAGCGACGCCTGGAAGTACGCGGTGGAGTGCCAGCACTTGCTGGCCGAGCGGATGGTACCCGGAGCGAGTTGCGCGGATCTCTACACCCTTGCCCGCAACTTCATGGTGGACCACGGCTACGCTCCGCCGAGCCGGTCCTTTGCCCACGGGCAGGGTTACTCCCTCGTTGAGCGCCCGAGCATCCGGCCCGACGAGCCCTGGCAGATCGTGGAAGGCATGAACATCGCGGTGCATCCGGTGTTCGTGAAGCCGGGCCGGGTGTGGTGCATAGCCTGCGACAACTACATCGTCGGGCCGAACGGCTCCTACAAGATCCACGAGTATCCGCAAGATCTTATCGTGGTCTGAGGCGCGGCCCGGACAGCGACACCACTCACGAGACGATAGGGGGACAGGCATGGCTGAAACGGCAGGCGAATGGCAACTGGTGGGCAAGACCGCACTGCTCTTCGTCCACATGCAGAACGCGATCGTCAAGGCCCCAAGCGTGTTGGAGCCCCTCGGCCACATCCGAGCCACCGAGGAAGACCAGATCATCCCCAAGATGCAGGAGTTGTTGAAGGCGTTCCGGGCGAAAGGCCTGCCGGTGGTCTTCGTCAACGCCTACACCCCTGAGGACGCCAAATTGCCGGTCTATGGGCGGTTCTGGCCCTCTTTGTCCAAGCATCGCGTGAACTACAAGGGCACGCCCGACGTCGAGGTGATCGACGAACTGGCTCCGCTGCCGGGAGAGCCGCTGTTCTACAACTTTCCCTTCGGCATCTTCCAGGGCAACGACATGGAGAAGTACCTGGCCGATCAGGGGGTCGAGACGATCGTCCTGGCCGGGGTAGCTACCGGGATGGCGGTGGGCGTGGCCGCCTTCGCCCTGGCCGACCGTTTCTACAACATCATCGTCCCCTCCGACACTTCCACCGACGGCAACAAGGAACTGCATGAGGTCATCTTCAAGGCCATGCTGCCGGCCATCTCCCTGGTGACGACCACCGAAGACGTCATCGCTCACCTGTAAACAACACGGACAAAGGAGCGTCAGGATCATGGGTTACGGCAGACTGCAAGACAAGGTCGCCTTCATCACCGGCGGCGGCTCCGGCATCGGCAAGGCCATCGCCAAGAGCTTCGTCGAAGAAGGGGCGATCGTGTGTCTGGCCGCCCGCAACCAGGAGAACATGGACAACACCGTCAAGGAGTTCGAGGCGATGGGGGGCAGAGCGCTTGCCATCCCCATGGACATCCTCAAAGAGCAGGACGTCATCGACGCCGTCAAGACCGCCATCGATGCCTACGGGCACATCGATATCCTGGTGAACAACTCCGGCATCGGCGGCCCCACCGCGTATGTGTGGGACCTCAGCCTGGACGACTGGAACGAGATCATCGGGGTGGACCTTACCGGCAGCATGCTGGCCGCGCGCGAAGTGCTCAAGCACATGGTGCCGGCCGCCAAGGGCGGGATCATCATCAACATCGGCGCCGAAGGCGGACGCTCCGGCGATGGCCGCTCGGGGTATCCCATGCGGGCCGGCTACTGCTGCGCCAAGATGGGCGTCTTCGGGCTGACCGAGACCCTGGCCCGCGAGTGCGGACCCCACGGCATCCGGGTCAACTGCATCTCCGCCGGCGCCGTCAAGGGCCCCCGCTTTGTCCGCGTCATGCAGGGCCGGGCCGACGTCAAGGGCATCTCCCTCGACGAGCAGATCAAGCTCGAGATGAAGCAGTACTCCCTGGGCCGTCCCACCGAAGAGTACGAACTCGGTCAGACCGCGGTGTTCCTGGCCTGCGACGAATCGAGCGCCATCACCGGCCAGACGATCGTCGCGGCCTGCGGCATGAACATGTGGGCGTAGGGGGGCGAGTGTCCGAAGTAGTCAGGACCGTCTGCCAGTCGTGCCATAGCGAATGCGGTGTGCTCGCTCACGTCGAGAACGGACGCGTCGTCCGGCTGCAAGGCGATCCCGATCACCCGAACAACAAGGGTTACATCTGCATCAAGGGCAAGGCCGAGCCTCAGCGCCTCTACCATCCCGACCGTCTGCTGCACCCGCTCAAGCGGGTCGGCGCCCGCGGCGAGGGTAGGTGGCAGCAGGTCGCCTGGGACGAGGCGCTTGACGGTATTGCCGCAGGCCTTACGGCGGTGCGGGACCGGTATGGCGCCGACGCCATCTGCGGCATGCGGGGGACGGGCCCCCGCGCCGGCGGCGTCTCCAACCTGGTGCCCTACGCACTCGGTAGCCCCAATGCCATCAGTAGCGATCTGCACATCTGCTACGCGCCGTCCCTCATTGCCGAGAATGTGACTATCGGAACGTCGGTCCTCATGGAACGAGGACCGGACTACGAGAACGCGCGCTGCATCCTGATCTTCGGCGCCAACCCGATGGTCTCCCATCCTCCTCGGGGCAGGGACGTCATGCGGGGGAGGGTCAACAACGGGGCCAAGCTCATCGTCGTCGACCCGCGCCGTACCTACCTGGCCGGCAAAGCGGATCTGTGGCTGCAGATCCGGCCGGGCACCGACGCGGCCCTCGTCCTGGGCCTCATCAACCTAGTGATAGAGCAGGGGCTGTACGACAAGGAGTTCGTCGAGCGATGGTGCGTGGGCTTCGCGGAGTTGTCGGCGAGGGCGGCGGAGTACCCCGTCGAGCGCGTGGCGGAGATCACATGGCTACCCGCGGAGAAGATCCGCGAGGCCGCCCGGCTCTACGCCACCACCAAGCCGGCGGTGCTCCATCACCGGGTCGCGATGGACCAGAACCTCTGCTCCACTCAATCGAGCCGGGCGATGATCGATCTGGTCGCCATCACCGGCAACCTCGACGTGGAGGGCGGCAACCTGCTGCCTCCGAAGATCCCCGGCTACTACCGTAGCGGCATCCTCTCCGGAGGAGCCGTGTGCGCGCCGCCGCCCGAGGTCGAGGAGCGGCGGCTGGGTGCCGAGCGGTTCCCGCTCACCGCCAGCCCTCGCGGGCGCTTCTGCGGCGGCCCCACCCTCATGTTCGTGCATGCTCATGTAGGCATGGAGGCGATGGAGGGCAAAGCCGCCCACCCCCTCAAAGCCATGTACTGTTCGGGCGGCAATCCTGTCGTCACCACCATGGACGTCCGCCGGTTCCGCGACGCGATGCTCAATCTCGACCTGCTCGTGGTTGCCGACTACTTCATGACACCCACCGCCGAAATCGCCGACTACGTACTGCCGGCCACCACCTGGCTGGAGCGCGACGAGCTCTGCGACGACGGCTATACCGACTACATCGCCGCCCGGCAGAAGGCCGTCGAACCTCAGGGTGAGGCCCGGGATGACCTCGCGATCGTCATGGATCTGGTCGGGCGGATCCCGTGGGCCGACAGGGCCAGGATCCCGTGGGACAGCCCGGCGGAGTGCTACGACTGGATGGTGGCCGGGCATGGGCCTGACCTTCGACGAACTCAAGAAGGTGGGCTACTACCAGGAGCCACGCCGCTACCGCAAGTACGAGCAGAACGGGTTCGACACGCCCTCCGGAAAGGTCGAGCTCGCGGCAGGCCGCTTCGCGGCCCTGGGCTACGATCCGCTCCCCGCCTACGTGGAGCCTTCGGAGAGCCCGGTGAGCAGCCCGGAACTGCTGGCCAGATACCCGCTCATCCTGATCAGCGGGGCCAGGCAGATCGAGTTCATGACCTCCGAGGGCCGGCAGGTGCCGGGACTACGCGGCCGGCGTCCGGACCCGGAGATCGAGATGCACCCGCGGACCGCGGCCGGTCTGCGGATACGAGAGGGCGACTGGGTATGGTTGGAGACTCCGCGCAAGCCAGGGGAGAGAGTCAGGCTCAAGGCCAGGCTCTCCGACGGCATCGATCCCCGGGTGGTCAGCGCCGCTTACGGCTGGTGGTTCCCAGAGCGGCCGGGCACCGAGCACGGCTGTTTTGAGTCGAACGTCAACGCCGTTCTCGACATGGGCCCGCCCTGGGAGGAGATATGCGGTTCCGTACCCCTGAGAGGTACCCTATGCAGTGTTGCCGCCGAGATGAGGGGGTGATGCCGGTCGACGCAAGGGTCTCGCGGACCAGCGCACGGGATGGCATGTTCGAGAAGCTTTAATCATTCGTTAGGGAGGGGAAGCATGTCCGAAGCAGTAAGCCGTAGAGACTTTCTGAAGATCGCAGGGGTGGCGGGGGCCACGATCGGCCTCGGCGCGGGCCTTGGCGGCCTTGTCGCCGCATGCGGCGGGGAAGAGGCGACCACCACGACCGGGGCGGCCGCGACCACTACCACCGCGGGCGCCGCGACCACTACCACCGGCGCCGCGCCGGGAAGCACTACCACAGTCAGCGCCGCGGCAGAACAGGGCCGCGAGATCAAGCTCGGGTTTGTGGGGCCGTTGACCGGGCCGCTGGCCTCCTTTGGGGCGGCCGACAAGTATTGCCTCGATCATTTCAACGAAGTGATCGGGGAAGGGGTGGTATGCGGCGACGGCAAGATGCACAAGATCACCACCGTGATCGAGGATAGCCAGTCCAGCTCGAACCGTTCCAGCCAGGTCGCCGGCGACCTCATCCAGAACACCAAGGTCGATATCCTCATGGCCGCTTCCAGCGCGGACAACGTGATCCCGGTGTCCGACCAGGCCGAGGCGTTCGAAGTCCCATGTATCAGCTGCGACACGCCGTGGCAGGCCTGGTTCATGGGCCGCAACGGCGATCCCAAGGTCGGCTTCAAGTGGACCTACCACGCCTTCTGGGGCCAGGAAGACAACTTCGGCATCTACTTCGACCTGTGGTCGCAGGTGCCGAACAACAAGATCGTCGGGGTGATGTGGCCCAACGACGCCGACGGCAACAACTACCGCGCCAAGTGGCCGGATCCAGTCAAGGCAGCCGGCTACACCATCATCGATGGGGGCTCGTTCCAGGACGGGACCGAGGACTACACCTCCATCATCGACAAGTTCAAGAAAGGCGGCGCAGAGATCATCTCCGGGGTCATGAGCCCGCCCGACTTCACGAACTTCTGGAGCCAGTGCAAGCAGCAGGGCTACACGCCGAAGATCGCTGGCGTGGGCAAAGCCCTGCTCTTCCCGCAGACCGGGGACGCTCTCGGCGCAATCGGGGAGAATCTCTGCACCACGGTGTGGTGGCACCCGACCTATCCCTTCACCTCGCCGCTGACCGGCGAGACCTGCCAGCAGTTCGCCGACAACTACACTACCGCGACGGGCAAACAGTGGACCCAGCCGCTGTTGCACTTCTTGGTCTTCGAGTGGGCTGTCGACGTGCTCAAGCGCACCACCAACGTCGATGACAAGAACGTGATCATCGACGCCGTCAGCAAGACCAACATGCAGACGATCGATGGTCCGCTCGACTTTACGCAGCCGGTCGGGGCCGAAGGCGGCACCCGTCCGGTGCCGAACGTGGTGCGCACGCCGCTCTCCGGTGGTCAATGGCGTCCGTCCGACAAGTGGACCTACGACCTGATCCAGTGCAGCAACAAAGGCTGGCCGATGATCCCGATTACCAGCACGCTTCTGCCTCTGCCGGGTTCGGGCGCGTAGGGGGTTCAGCGCACAGCAACCGGCGACCCATCTGAGGTCTTCGGGGGCCCGAGGCGATGGAGCGACGCTCCGTCGCCTCGGGCCCTCCCGCTATGAAGGGACGTTACCGCGCTCGCCCACGACTTGACGTATATTGGCGTATATGACGACTATAGGTTTCCTTGGGACGGGAGCCATGGGCTCCCGCATGACGGTCCGCCTCTTGAACGCCGGGTACGGCGTGACGGTGTGGAACCGGACGCCGGAAAAGACGCGCCCACTTGCCGAAGCCGGTGCGGCGGTCGCGGCCTCTCCGGCCGAAGCGGCGGCGGGAAAAGACATGGTGCTCTGCAATCTGACCGACGGGGCAGCCCTCAAACACGTGGTGCAGGGGCCCGGGGGCGTGCTCAACGCAGATCCGCTCCCCCGCATGCTGGTCGACTTCGCGACCATCGCTCCATCTGAATCCGCGGAGATCGCGGGCGTTCTCGAATCGTCCGGCGTCGCCTTCCTTCGCGCGCCCGTCAGCGGCACCACCACCGTGGCGGAAGCCGGCCGGTTGACGCTGATCGTATCGGGCGAGCGGGCCGTCTCTGAAGCGGCCGCGCCGGTGTTGGCCGTGCTCAGCCAGACCCAGTACTACGTGGGCTCGGGTGAGAAGTCGCGCTATCTGAAGCTCATACACCAGATGATGATCGCCGCCAACATGCAGGTGTGGGCGGAGGGATTGGTGATGGGGGAGAAGGCGGGGCTGGATTGGCAGGTCATGCTCGACGTCATCGGCAATAGCGCGGTCGCGTCAGGCGCGGTCAAAGGCAAGATCCCCACCCTCGCCGCCCGCGACTACGAAAACCCGGCCATGAGCATGCACAACATCGCCAAAGACCTCGACCTCGCGCTGGAAGCGGCGGCAGGGGTGGGCGTGGAGCTCCCCGCCACCCAGAAGGTCCGCGACCTCTACGATCGGAGTATGGCCGCGGGCCGTGAGTGGCAGGACTATTCGGCCATCGTGCTCGACCTCGAGAAGCGGGCCGGCCTGGAGCCCCTGGAAGACCGTACTTGAGCGGCTTGAGCGGGGTCGAGCGGAATACATGAAAGTCCTTGTGCTCAATTGCGGCAGCTCGTCCATCAAGTATCAGCTCCACGACGCGGTCGGCCAGTCCGCGCTGGCCCGGGGCTTGGTCAGCCGCATAGGAGACGATGGTGCCCGCATCGAGTCGCAGACGGGACCCATGAGCAGAGCCGGCAGACAGCTATCCCCGGTCACGGCCGGGGACTAGAGTTGATCCTGGAATCGCTGCTGGATCCGCGGACCGGAGTGGTGAAGGATCTGTCCGAGGTGTCGGCGGTGGGCCACCGCGTGGTGCACGGGGGGAGCTTCTTCAGCGCCCCCGCTTTGCTGACCCCGGACGTCATTGCCAGCATCGAGGAATGCACCCCTCTGGCGCCTCTGCACAACCCGCCCGCCCTTCTCGGCATCCGGGAGTCGCTCCGGATCCTCCCCCAAACTCCCCAAGTCGCCGTCTTCGACACGGCGTTCCACGCGAGTATCCCCGCCAAGGCACACGTGTACGCCCTCCCGTACGAGTACTACCGGGATCACGGTGTACGGCGCTACGGCTTTCACGGTATCTCTTTCCAGTCGGTCTACCAGAGGGCCGATGTCATGCTCGGGGGCAGGCTCTCGGCGCTCAAAGTCGCTGTCGCTCATCTTGGAAACGGGGCGAGCATCACCGCGGTCGATCGGGGTAGGTCTGTGGATACCAGCATGGGGCTGACGCCGCTCGAGGGACTGGTTATGGGGACGCGAGGCGGGGATGTGGATCCGGGTGTGCTCCTGCACTTGATGAGAGAACTTGGATTGACGGCGGATGATCTCGATCGCGTGCTCAACCAGGAGAGCGGCCTACTCGGGGTCTCGGGGGTCGGCAACGACATGCGAGACGTCGCCGCGCGCGCAGCCACCGGGGACGAGCGCTGCCGGCTGGCACTCGACCTGTACTCGTACCGCCTGAAGAAGTATGTGGGCGCGTTCGCGGCCGCGATGGGGGGGCTGGACGTCCTCATATTCACGGCCGGCGTTGGAGAGAACAGCCCCGAAATACGGGCGGCGGCCTGCGAGGGGCTGGGCTTTCTCGGCATCGAGATCGACGCCGACTCCAACTCGAATGCCCGGGGGGTGGAGGCGGACATCGGCGCCCCGGGTGCGAGGGTGCGGGTCCTGGTGGTGCCGACGGATGAAGAGAGACTCATCGCCGATCAGACGGTGGCCGTGCTAGAGCAGCTCCAGGAAACTCTCCATCTGCTGTAGAGACTTCTCCTGGTTCGGCCCGCCGCGGGCCAGGGCGTCTCCGTCTATGGCCAGGAACGGGATGCCTGCTTCCATGAACGCCGAGCGGACCACCGGGACCGAGCCCAGCCCGTGTCGGCAGCCCCAATGATTGAAATGCACCGCTCCGTCCACCTTGAGTTGCTTGGCCAGGGCGACGTTCAGCCGGGCCCGGCGGGATGAGGTGCCCCAGAGAGCGTGGTCCGTCAGGCGCCGGGCCAGACCCGGGAAGGGATCGTCCGGATCGACGGTCTCGAGGTGCATCTGGCCCATCTCCTCGAAGATGACCACCGCTCCGCGCTTCTCGAGCATGTCGAAGAGCTCGCGGTCGTGATGGGGGACCGTATGCAGCCAGAGCAGCCGCTTGAGCTTCCGGCCTTCCGGTAGCACGGGGGCCATGAGATCCCGCCGGCCACGCTCGGTCAGCATCCGCTCGAAATCCTTCGCTCCAGCTTCGGTGCCCCAGAGGAGCTGGCCCAGGAACACGAGGGCGAAGGTCTTTCGGCCGTCCATCTCCAGTTTCCCTGACAGGCGGGCGGCGTTGAGCTCGCCCCAGGCTTTGGAGGCCCGGTTGGAAAGGTCGATCGCCTTCCGCAGCTCGGGAGAGCGGCCCGTCCAGCGGCCGATATCCTCGTGGAGAACGCGGATCTGCTCCGCGACGTCGGCGACGACTTCAGCCGGCGTGGCGCCTTCGTCGGGGGGCAACGGGCACCCGGATCTCGCGGAACGGCACGTTGTGTTTGATGGCGAGCATCTCCAGGAGCATCTCTTTGCCCAGACAAAGGGGAGTGGTGCCGAGGCACATGGTGGGCGCCGGCAGCAGGTCGTTCTCCGCGGCTGCCAGAGCGATGCGGTGATAGCTGCAGACGTCCCGCGCCAAGGGCATGCGGGCGGCTGCCGCTTCGACGTCGTCGCGCAGGTCGGTGCCGGTGATGGTCGCCGAGCCGATCTCGGGGATCATGGGAGTGATGCCGTAGGAGCTGAGGATCTCGGTGGGGAAGAGGTACGACACCCAGGGCACTATGGCCCCGGTCTTGAACATGTCCAGCGAAGCCCCGAGGGCGTGCAGTTGAAGGTAGCCGCGTGCGGTGCGGGTCTGCATCGCCTTCAGCCGAGTGGCGGTGAGGAAGGTTCCCCTGAGGAGGGATGCCCTCAGGGAGTTGCCGGTGACGTCGGCCATGCCGGGCATCCGCGTCACTCCTCGTCCAGCAGGTCGTCGTCGAGGAGTTGGGCCTCCAGGAAGGCCTCGACACGCGTGCGAAGCGGGACCGCTCGCCTCGAAGGGGAATCCCGACCTCGATATCGAGGTAGGGGAGCCCGCGCTCCTCGGCGAGTTGGGCGACGAGCACCGCGTCATAGGCGCCCGGGTCGCAGAAGCTCTGGCGGGCGTAGATGACCGAGGAGGGACGGCTCTCGTCGAGCCGCCGGACCAGATAGTCGCGCCGCTCCCCGGTGGAACGACGGGGACACATCCCCAGGGAGAGAACGTCGCGGGCCAGGGTGAGGTAGTAGGCGTCGTCGGAGCCCGTGGCATCGGCGTCCGCGCCGGCAGCGGGGCCGCTACCGCCGCCCGCCTCCGCCTCCGGCCGGGCCCCAGCAGTCGACAAGGGCTTCCAGCGATCTGGCGAAGTGCAGGACTCGAGTCCGGAGACCGAAGCGCCGAGCTGCCCGATAAGCCGCAGAAGGGAATCGTCGGTGAGCGGCCCCGCCACCACGAAGACGCCGCCCGGCGTGGGTGGCATGGGGTAGTCGAGAAGCGACGACTGCTTGACCGGCTCCGCGGCCTCGGCGCCGGCCGCCTCCGGGCCGCTCGTGAGGCCCGCGTCGGCGGCGGGCTCAGATCGGCTCTCCCCGGCTTTCTGTTCGAGCCAGCGCCCGAGTCGCGCGAGGTCGGCCGCAAGTCCCTGCACGACTTCTTCCCCCGACGAGCGGGCGAGCGACAGCACGAACACCCGGCCGGGGTAGGTCGCGGCGAGCAGGTCGCCCAGCCGCCGCATCGCGTCGCAGCCGCCCGGCACCAGGAGCACGTCGCCCTCGCGAGGCGTCGTCGAAGAGGGCGTCGGCCGCGGCCACCAGCCGGGTGACGTAGGGGCAGGTCATGGGGTGGATGCTGAGGGCGTCCCGGCGGGCCGGGGCGCTCGGATCCTGCAGGTGGTCGCCAAGCCAGCGAGGCGAGTAGCCGGCGCGAGCGACGAGCTCGAGGGGCAGGAGATTGCAGGTGTAATAGGCGTTGGGCATGCAAAGTGGAAGCTTAGGTCGCGGAGCGCCATAAGGCAAGAGCGGAGCGCGTGCAGGCGGGACAGATGCGATAGAATCCGCGCACCGCAGACGCGCGGATCCAAAGGAGCTGGTTGAAGTGAAGGTCGTGGGTGGGGACCCCGGCGGCTTCTGAGCAGACGACAGCCGAGCCGGCGGGCCCGTCCCTCAAGATCGCGCCGACGCGGCGGCGCCGCAGTTGGCGCCGCGGATTCTTGCGGTACGTCCTGGTATTCCTCTTCATAGGACTGTGGATCGGCGCCGTGGTATATCCGAACCCCCGCCCGCTGGTTACCTCGATTGCCCGCCTCAGGACCCCACCGGTGGATGCGCCGGCTGTCGCCGGGATTGCAGCTACCTTGCCCAATAACTACAAGCTCATAGAGGACTTCTCCCTCGACTACGTCGACTACCGTTCGGCCTGGAGCGTCTACGGGCTTCCCTGGTACTTCCCGACCATCCAGGAAGTCCTGCGGGACCACGCCGGCGACTGCCAGGCGCGGGCGCTTCTCGCTGCCAGTATCTTTGAGGCGAAGGGCATGCCCTACACCCTCCGCTACTCCTTCGACCATGTGTGGGTCGACTATCCCGGCAAGCTCCCGCCCGCAATGGAAGACCCGGCTACGTCCTTTGTCGCCGATGACGGGAAAGGCTGGCTGGCGAAGCTGCCCTCCCGGATCCCTTTGTGGTCCATCATCAAGGTGCGTGTGGGCTACCACTGGACGCCGATGCCGCTGCTGCAGAAGATCATGATCCTGCTTGGGACCGTGCTCATCATCGGGTGGGGAGAGAAGCCGCGGCTGAAACGGTTGTCTTCGCGGATGAGGTGGCCCGTGAGGAAGAAGGCGATCGCCTGAGGGCGGCGCCGGGCTCCCGCCCCTAGCCCAGCACGTCCTGGAACACGCGCAGGAAGTTTTCGTGGCAGACCTTGTCTATCTGCCGCGATGCCATCCCGCCAGTCCCGCAGTAGCTCCTCGATGCGAGGATAGTCGGCCGCCCCTTCAAACCCCGCGGGCAGATAGTCCACGCCGTCGAGGTCGCCTCCCAATCCCACCGAGTCCTCTCCGCCCAGGTTGATGGCCCACCTGACGTGGTCGAGGACGGTGGAGAGCGGCGGCCGCGGGACGCCGGCCATGGCGGCGGCTCCGTGGACCTGGGCCTCGTCGAAGGTCTCCTCGCCGGAGAGGACGGTCTGGAACGAACGGCCGAGGACGATCCGCTCCTTCTCGTAGTAGTCGGGCGAGAGGAAGCCGGGAGCGAGGGTGATGCCCATGACCCCGCCTCTCTCGGCGAGGGCCCTGATCATCTCGTCGGTCAGGTTGCGGCTGCTCGGGCACAGAGAGCGGCAGTTGCTGTGGCTGGCGACGAACGGCCGTTCGGCGATCAGGCAGAGGTCCGCGAACCCCTTGTCGGAAAGGTGGGATACGTCGACCACGACCCCCAGCGATTCGCAGGCGGCGACGAGGTCCGCACCCTTCTTGGTCAGTCCCGTCCCCTCTCCGTAGGTGGACCCGCAGAAGGGATTGTCCCCCCAGGCCAGGGTCAGCAGGCGGACGCCGGCGTCGTAGAAGGGGAAGAGGTTGTCCACGTCGCCGAGGAGCGGATCGGCCCCCTCCAGGCTGGGGAGGACCGCCACACGGGCCGGCACGGCGCGGGCTGGCGAAGAAGGCCCCGGCAAGGTCCGCGCCGCTGGACGCCAGGGCCAGGTCTTCCGGATACTCGGCGCAGAGCCGGCGGACCGCCTCCACCTTCGCCATACCCACGTCGAACTCGCGCCCCTTGTACTTGCCGCTCCACACCCAACTGGCGAAGACCTGGGCGCCGATGCGGCCCGCCTTCAATCCCGGCAGGGTGACGTGGGGGATGGGCGCGGCGCCCGGCGCCGCGCCCCGGGCGCCGGCCGCGGCCAGCGCCCAGCCCGGGCTCGGCCAGGAAGTCTGCCCCGTCCTCCCAGATGGCGCCTATGGTGTCGCAGTGGGCGTCGAAGAAGCGCATGGTCTTGTGGCCGACGGCGCCCCCCGCATCGCGGGGCGGCGTTTGGGGCCTACTTCTCCTTGTCCTCAGCCTCGGTCAGCCGCCGCTCGAGCTCGGCGATCTTCTGTCGTAGTTCGGCGATGTCCGCCGCGCTCGCGTCGGCGGCACGCTGGGCGGGGCTGGGTGGCGGCGCCGCCACCGCCGCGAGGCCGGCCACCGCCGGCGCAGCCGCGCCCCAGCCGGCGCTTCCATCGCCTCCATAGGCACCATCGGCTCGTAGTCCTCCTGCCGCACCCGGAGGCTCAGGATGTCCCAACGGCTGTAGAGCCCGGTGATATTGATGATGGCCCGCGCCATCTCGTTGACCTTGAGGTCGATATCGCCATAGACGATGCCCTCCTCGTCGCGGACGCGGCCCGGACACGATCTCCCCAAACGGGCTGATGATCGCGCTGCCGCCAAAGCTCTGGTAGAAGCTGGTGTTGGGGTAGAAATCCTTGGGCCTCTTCTCCGGCGGGATGTACTCCGCCGCCAGGATGCACCAGCAGGCGCCGGTGGAGGCGACCGCCGTGGTCATGGCCGGTGTCACCCAGGGCAACTCTTCCGCGCCGCCCAGATATCCCGGCCACATGGAGCAGTTCACCTTGGTGCCCTGGATGACGTAGTTGTTCCAGAGCATCGGCTGGTTGTGCTCGCCGCAGATGAGGGCGCTCACCTTGCCGAAGTCGAACTCGGGGACCGAGAGGTTCGTGCCCCCGTTGCCCCGGGTGTGGATGAGCAGTTCCTGCACCGTGATGTTGATCTTGCGGTGGACATGGACGATCTCGCCCTGTTTGTTGATGAACACGGCCGAGTTGTGCTGGCGGCCGCCGTACTTGGCCACCCGCTCGTTGATGCCCATGACCAGGTTGACCTTGTTCTCGCGCGCCGCCCGGCAGAGGATGTCGGTCTCCTCGCTGGGCACCTCGATGCCGTGGCGCAGGTATTCGGCCCAGATGCTCGTGTATTCCGGGCCTCGTTCCAGCTCGAGCGCGAAGTGGCAGTAGCCGGGGATGTGCAGTTCGGGGAAGACGACCAGCGATGCGCCGTTCGACGCCGCTTCCTTGATCGCATTGACCGCGTTCGTCGAGCGTCGCCGGCATGTCGAAGTAGACGGGCTTGTCGTGGTACACGGGGGAGTATCTGAACGGCGGCCGCGGTGAACTTCGGGTATTCCTTGAGCACGGTGTGTCTCCTTGTTCGAGCGCTAAGGTTCAGGCCTGCTCGGTCGTATCCACCATCAAGCGCGCCAGGATCTCTGCGCGGTGAGCGGCCACGTAGGGGGTCGAGGGATCACGGCCGCACTTCCGGCACGCGATGTCGTACGCGGAGTTGAGCGTTCCGCAATCGGGGCAGGTGTAGCGGACGGTAGCCTCCGCGATCCAGGCCTCTCCGCCGATCTCGGCGATGCGGGCGAGGTCCTGGTGGATGTCGGCCCGATGCGGCCGCTCCGCGACGAACGCCTCCAGCTCCGGACAGGGCCAGTCCGGACATTCGCCACAGTATTCCAGGCCTCGTTCGGCCGCGCAGGCGAACATGTGGCAGTCGCTGCAGTAGAAGAGGCGCCGATCCGACCTGCAGCCGTCGCAACGGAGCTTCTCCTCGGTCATGCCGAAGCGACCGGCCAGGGTCGCAAGCCGCTGGGGATCCTCATGGGTCCCGATATAGAACGTGCACGCCGAGCAGAACAGTCCGCAGACGCCCGCCATGACCGGTGCCTCGCCGGTCTTTTCGCGTTCCTCAGCGTTCACGGTTGCCTTCCTTTTGGATTGTCTGAGGGACACCTACTATGGCAGCCGGGCAACCAGATGTGAAGCCGGATGCTACACTGGCGACCTCATGGAGACCCGAAGGACATTCGCTCTCCTCCTGCTCCTCCCCCTTTAGGGGGAGATATTCGCGCGGCCGGCGCTCACCGGCACATCAGCGGTTATCATGAGTGGCAGATTCAGGAGGTACAGCTATGTCCACGAACCGGACGCGCCACACGCGTAGGAAAGCCGGTCGTCTTCTTCGACACCACCTGCGCGACGGCGAGCAGTCGCCGGGCAGTAGCCTCAACGCGTCGGAGAAGCTGGAGATCGCGCACCAGCTCGCCCGGCTGGGAGTGGACGTCATCGAGGCCGGCTTTCCGGCCAGCAGTCCCGGCGACTTCGAGGCGGTGCAGGCTATCGCCCGTGAGGTCAAGGGGCCGGTCATCTGCGGGCTGGCGCGCTGCGTAGAGAGCGACATCCGCACCTGCTGGGACGCCATCAAGGACGCCGAGCGGCCGCGCATCCACACCTTCGTCTCCACCTCCGACATCCACCTGGAGCACCAGATGCGGGCCACCCGCGCGGAAGTGATCGACCTCACCCGGCGCATGGTGGAACTGTCGGTGTCGCTGTGCCCGGCCGACGTCGAGTTCTCGGCCATGGACGCCACCCGCTCCGACGTGGACTTCCTGGCCGAGGTGCTGCGGACCGCCATCGACGCCGGGGCCACCACCATCAACGTGCCCGACACGGTGGGCTACACCCTGCCCACCGAGTACGCCGCGCTCATGGACAGCCTCTACGAGAAGGTCCCCGGCCTGGAGCAACGTGGTGCTGAGCGTGCACTGCCACAACGACCTGGGGCTGGCGGTGGCCAACTCCCTGGCCGCGGTGGAGCGGGGCGCCACCCAGGTGGAGGTGGCCGTCAACGGTCTGGGAGAACGGGCCGGCAACGCCGCCCTGGAAGAAGTGGCCATGGCCCTGGTCACCCGAGCCGACATCCTGCAGAGGCCGGTGAACATCGTCACCGCCGAGATCTTCCGCACCAGCCGCATGGTATCGAGCTACACCGGGCAGATGGTGCAGGCGAACAAGGCGATCGTGGGCAAGAATGCGTTCGCTCACGAATCCGGCATCCACCAGGACGGGCTGCTGAAGGAGCGCACCACCTTCGAGATCATGCACGCCAAGGACATCGGGCTGACCGAGTCCGACATCGTGCTGGGCAAGCACTCCGGGCGCCACGCTCTGCGCACGCACCTGGCCGAACTCGGCATCCATCTGGAGGGCGCCGAGCTGGACGAAGCCTTCCGCCGCTTCAAAGAGATCGCCGACAAGAAGAAGGAAGTCACCTCCGCCGACCTCGAAGCCCTCGTGGGTGAGGAGATCCGGGAGCGGGAGGACGTCTACTCCCTCGACCACTTCTACGTCTCGGCCGGGTCGGAGATCATCTCGTCCGGACAGGTGGGCGTGCGCAAGCAGGGCGAGCCGCGCGCGGGCAAGAGCCTTCTCCGGCGGGTCGGTGGAGTCGATCTTCCTGGCCATCGACGACGCGGTGGGCGTCAGCGGCAAGCTCATGGACTACCAGGTGCGCTCGATCACCTCGGGCAAGGACTCGCTGGGCGAGGTGCGCGTGGTGGTGGAGGTGGACGGCAAGCGCTACGCCGGCCAGGCGGTGTCCATCGACGTGCTCGAAGCGTCGGCCAAGGCCTACGTGCGGGCGCTCAACAACGTCGCCCGCAAGCGCGAGGCCGGCGGCGCCCGGGGCGACCGGGTTTACCTAGTAGGAGCGTGCGGCTGACGCGATGGCAGTGATGAGCGTACACGCCGGCCCGGCGGCCGGCGGCGCCGTGCAAGCCGCTTCGGGGCCTGGAAGACCGTCGACCTGCCCGGGGGCGCGTCCCGGGTGGCCGGGCTGCGCGAGCTGGCCGCGGCCACCGGGCGTGACCTGGACCGGTTGCCGTACTCCATCCGCGTGCTGCTGGAGAACGGCCTGCGCCACTGCGGACAGGGCGTCGTGGAAGAAAAGGACGTGCTGGCCCTCCTCGACTGGGACCCCACCGCTGCCGAACGCCCCGAGTTCGCCTTCATGCCGGCCCGGGTGCTGCTGCAGGACTTCACCGGCGTGCCCTGCGTGGTCGACCTGGCGGCCATGCGCTCGGCGGTGGCCCGCGCTGGGGGAGACCCCGCGATCATCGACGCGAGTGTGCCGGTCGACCTGGTGATCGACCACTCGGTGCAGGTGGACTACGCCGGCGTGCCCGAGGCCTGCCGCCTCAACATGGAAAAGGAGATGGAGCGCAACGGCGAGCGCTACGCGCTGCTGCGTTGGGCTCAAGGTGAGTTCGGCAACCTGCGGGTGCATCCCGCCGGGCGCGGGCATCTGCCATCAGGTGAACCTGGAGTACCTGGCTCGAGGTGGTGCGGCGGGACGGCGCCGCGGAGGCGCCGGCGCCGCGGCCGACCCGGCGTCCGCCGGCCGCCAGGCGCGGCGCGCGCAGTCGCCGCCGCGGTTCCCTGGGCCTACCCCGACACGGTCATCGGCACCGACTCCCACACCACCATGATCAACGGCCTGGGCGTGCTGGGCTGGGGGGTGGGCGGCATCGAGGCCGAGGCGGTCATGCTCGGGCAGCCCTACTTCATGCTGCGTGCCGCAGGTGGTGGGGGTCCGCCTCGTCGGCAGGCTGGCGCCGACCGCCACCGCCACCGACCTGGTGCTCACCGTCACCGAACTGCTGCGATCGATCGGCGTGGTCAACCGCTTCGTCGAGTACTTCGGCCCCGGCGCCGAGGGCCTCACCGTCGCCGACCGGGCGACGGTCGCCAACATGTCCCCCGAATACGGGGCCACCTGCGGCTTCTTCCCGGTGGACGGCGAGACCGTGGCCTACCTCCGCCAGACCGGGCGCTCCGACGATCTCTGCGACCGGGTGGAAGCCTACTGCCGGGAGCAATCCTTGTTCCGGGAGACAAGACTCAGCCGATCCCGAGTACTCCTGGGTGGTGGAGCTCGACCTGGCCGACGTCCGGCCCAGCCTGGCCGGTCCCCGGCGCCCGCAAGAACGGGTGCTGCTCGAAGACATGCCCAAGAGATTCCACCAGAACTTGCCCGCCCTGGCTCAGGGCAGGGCGGACGTCACCAAGGCCAAGGTCGAGGTCGACGGCAAGCGCGAGTTCATCCACGACGGCGACGTGGTGATCGCCTCCATCACCAGTTGCACCAACACGTCCAACCCGGCGCTCATGCTGGCGGCCGGGCTGCTGGCCCGGAACGCGGCGGCGCTGGGTCTGACGCCCAAACCGCTGGGTGCGCACCAGCCTGGCGCCGGGCTCGCGGGCGGTCACCGGCTATCTGGCCGACGCGGGCCTGCTCGAGCCGCTCGAAGCCCTCGGCTTCGCCACGGTCGGCTACGGCTGCGCCACCTGCATCGGCAACAGCGGGCCGCTGCCCGACGACCTGTCCCGGGCCATCAAGGACGACCGGCTGGTCGTGGCGGCGGTCCTGAGCGGCAACCGCAACTTCGAGGCGCGCATCCACCCGCTGGTGCGGGCCAACTATCTGGCCTCGCCGCCGCTGGTGGTGGCGTTCGCCCTCGCCGGGACCGTCGACATCGACCTGGCGAACGACCCGCTGGGCACGCGGGCCGACGGGCGGCCGGTGTACCTGAGCGACCTGTGGCCGTCGGCCGACGAGGTGGCCGCCCTGGCCGCGGCGGCGCTGCGGCCCGAGCTGTTCCGCGAGGAATACGCCGCGGCCCTCGAAGGCACCGAGGCCTGGCGGCTGCTCGAAGTGCCGGCGGGCGCCCTCTATCAGTGGGACGCGGACTCCACCTACGTGCAGGAACCGCCGTTCTTCGCGGGCTTCGGCGGCGGCGACAGCCCGCTGGCGAGCCGGCGCGAGCGTGGTGGTCGGCGCCCGCATCCTCGCCATCCTGGGCGACTCGGTCACCACCGACCACATCTCCCCGGCGGGCTCCATCGGCGTCGACACGTCCGGCCGGGCGGTACCTGCTGGAGCACGGCGTGCAGCAGGCCGACTTCAACACCTACGGCGCGCGGCGCGGCAACCACGAGGTGCTCATGCGCGGCACCTTTGCCAACGTCCGCCTCAAGAATCACATGGCCGGCGGCCGCGAGGGCGGCTGGACCATCCACCATCCCTCGGGCGACGTGCTGTCCATCTTCGACGCCGCCATGCGCTACCAGCAAGAAGGCGTGCCGCTGGTGGTGTTCGCGGGCAAGGAGTACGGCAGCGGCAGCTCCCGCGACTGGGCGGCCAAGGGGCCGGCCCTTCTGGGTGTCAAGGTGGTCATCGCCGAGAGCTTCGAGCGCATCCACCGCAGCAACCTGGTGGGCATGGGGATCTTGCCGCTCGAGCTGCAGCGCGGCGTGACCGTGGAAAGCCTGGGCCTGGACGGGTCGGAGGTCATCGACGCCGTCGGAGTCGGCGAGGCTCGACCCCGGGAGCCGACGTTCTGGTGGCCATCCATCGATCGACCGGAGAGGACGTCAAGGTTGCTCTGCCGGGCACGGCTGGACTCGACGTGTCGACGTGGAGTACTACGCCCACGGGGGTGTGCTGCCCCGGGTGCTGCGGCTCAAGCTGGACGACACGAGTTGCGCACTGTAGCACCATGACGTCGATCCAGGCCATCATCCTGGGACTGGTCCAGGGCATCACCGAGTTCTTCCCCATATCCAGCTCGGCTCACCTGATCCTTGTGCCGTGGCTGTTCGACTGGCAGCTCACCATGTCGCTCGACCTCGAGAAGACCTTCGACGTCGCCCTGCACCTGGGCACGTTCGTCGCGGTGTTGGTGCTGATGCGCGCCGACGTGTGGCGGCTGCTCAAGGCCTTCTTCGGGAGCATCCGGCGGCTTCAAGATCGAGACGCGCGAAGAGAAGCTCGCGTGGCTGCTGCTCATCAGCACCATCCCGGCCGGCCTGATAGGCGTCGCTTTCGAGAGCTTCATCGAGGAGAAGCTGGGCCAGCCCTGGCTGATCGCCATCCTTCTGATCGTGTTCGGCGCCATCATGTGGGCGGCCGACTCGCTTTCTCCCCGCAGCAAGAACCTGGCCTCGCTCCGCTGGTATCACGCGCTGTTCGTGGGCGTCGCCCAGGCGGCCGCGCTCGCCCCGGGCGTCTCCCGTTCGGGCGTGACCCTGAGTGCCCTTCGCGGGCTTCGCATCAACCGGGAAGAAGCGGTCCGGTACGCGTTCTTGCTCACCATCCCGATCATCGGAGGGAGCGCAGTGTACAAGGGTGTGAAGGTCATCGCCCAGGGTGGGTTGCCGCCGGACACGGAGGGAGCATTCCTGATCGGGACGGTGACTGCTTTGATCAGCGGGTATCTCGCCGCTAAGTTCCTGCTCGGGCTACGTGCGGTCGCACTCCTTGCGGGGGTTCGTCTGGTACCGCTTCGCCCTGGGGGCGCTCGTGCTGATCTTGATAATCGTGGGCATTCGCCCGCCGACGATAGGCTGACCGGCGCTGCGCCGGCGCCGGACCTAGAACGTGAGCGGGTCGGCCGCCAGCCGCTCCACGCGGACCGGACCGCGCACCGAGTTGCCGGCGACGATCTCATCGGCCGCCAGGAGATCGGCCAGGGCGAGCGAACGCTCGACCGCGCCGGTCTCCAGCAGGTAGTGGGAGCGCCAGATGCCGGGCAGCAGCCCGTCCTCGAGAGGCGGTGTGACCCACATGTCGCCGAAGCGGGCGAAGATGTTTGTGATGGCGCCCTCCGTGACCCGGTCCAGACGATTGACGAACAAGGCGTCGAAGCAACCGTCGGCGACCGCCCGCCGGTGCTCGCGGTCGTAGAAACCGCGGTGGTTCGTCTTGTGGAGAAGCAGCGGATCGTCGGGGTCGGTGCGGAAGGGGGACACCAAAAGGGTGACAGGCTCCGGCTGAGGCGGGGGCGCATCGCGGGTGGAGATCTCCATGGCGCCGGTGGCGTCGAGATCGAGGCGGGCGACGAGGGGCCCCGAGATGGACCGGGCGAGATCGTCAAGGGATTCCGCGGCGGCCGAGGCGGCGAAGGGGAAGCCGAGCGCCCGGGCGGATGCGGCCATGCGGGCCAGGTGGTCGTCGAGGTAGCGATAGCTCCCGTCGCCCTCGAGCAAGATGGTCTCGAAGAGATGGAGGTCGGCCCCCGCGGCGGGCGCCCGAGCCGGCCGCCACTCGTCATTCGCCGGCGCCAGAGCGAACTGCGCCTTCGCCAGCGTCTCCTCGTATTCTGCCGGCGCCGTGGCGTCCCACACGATCCCCGAGCCGACGCCGAGCGTGCACCGTCCGTCGCGGTGAAGGATGGTGCGGATCGCGATGTTGCCGGTGAAGTCCCCGCCCGGCGAGAACAGCCCCACGGTGCCGGTATAGACGCCCCGGGGCTCCGTCTCCACCTCGGCGATGATCTCCATGGTGTGATGCTTGGGAGCTCCGGTGATGGAAGCTCCCGGGAACACGGCGCGCATGATGTCGACCAGCGAGGTGCCCGGCTGCAGGAGCCCCTGGACGGTGCTGGTCATCTGCCATACCGTCCGGTACGGCTCGAGGGCGAAGAGCGTCGGCACGTGGACACTGCCCGTGCGGCACACCCGTCCCAGGTCGTTCCGGACCATGTCGACGATCATCAGGTTCTCCGCCCGCTCCTTCTGAGTGTCCGCGAGTTCGTAGGCGAGGGCCACGTCGGCCGGATGGGTCGCGCCGCGGGGGCTGGTGCCCTTCATGGGCCGGCTTTCCAGACGCTCGCCGTCCCGGCGCAGGAACAGCTCGGGGGACAGGCTGATCACCTGAGTGTCGCCGAGGTCGAGGAAGGCCGCGTAGGGCACGGGCTGCCGCACCACGAGCGCGAGGAAGTAGTCGAGGGGGCCGAGGGCCTCGGCGCCGGCTCCCTCGGCCGGCCCGAAGCCGGGCAGTGCGAAGCGGCCCCTTACCGTGTAGTTGACCTGGTAGGTATCGCCCGCGGCGATGTAGTCGCGCACCCTGGCGATCGCCGGACGGTAGTCGTCTTTGCTCACGTTCAGGTCGAGCTTTATGCTTGCGAGCAGCCGGGCCGCGCGGGAGACGTCGAAGCCGTCCAGATAGCCTGCCCATTCCTGCGCCGGGACGAGGACCGCCGACTCCGGGGGATAGACCGCCATCCAGGCCAGCGGGACCGAGTCGCAAGCCAGGGCTTCGGCGGGAAGGGGATGGGCCGGACCGTCTCGGACGGTCAACCGGAAGGCCGCCCCGGCCTCATAGGCGAGATATCCCGCGACGTACTGCCCCCGGGATTGTTCGGCCTCTATCTCGGCAAGGAGCGCCGGCAACTCGGCAGCGTCGGTCGCCACCAGGATCCGGGAGGGGTCGCTCAACAGGACGGCCTCATTCCCGGGGAGCCACGCGCCGCCCCCGGCAAAGATCGCTGTGCCGGCTCCCTGGGGAAGCGTCAGTCTTCGGGGCTCTTGCACGTGTCCTGGCCTGCCCGAGTACCGGCCGGCCGGCCGGCTAGGAGGTATAGCCCGCGAAACTCTCGACCACGATCTGACCCTGAGTGATCTCCAACTGCGCGAGCAACTTGTCCATGGCGGTGATCATCGGCGGCGGGCCGACCACGTAGTAGGTCCAGGCCTGGGGGTCGGAGAGCTCGGCCCGGACGATGCCGGCCGTGATGAACCCGCCGTATCCCTTCCAGTCCGCGGTGGGGTTGGTGATGACGTGGACCACCCGGAGCCCGGGGATCACGCGCTCGAACTCGTCGAACTCGGCTTTGTAGACGATACCGTCCTCGGTCATGCTCCCGTAAAAAACGGTCAATTCTTGCCCTGCTACCCTGCCCGCTCCCTTCGTATCGGCCAGATACCGCAGCATGCTGCGCACCGGAGTGACTCCTATACCTCCGGTGAGGAAGGCGATCTTGGGTTTGTCGTACCCGAAGAGGAAGGCGCCGTACGCGCCCTGGATCTCGACCTGAGCCCCTAGCGGCAGCGCGTCGAGCGTCTTCTTGAAGGGGGAGCCGGTCAGCCTGGTGGTCAGCTCGATCTGCGACTCGGTAGGCGAGTCCGCGTGGCTGAAGTGATGGTCGAGCGGGCCTTCGGGGGAAGGGATGGTTATGGTGTACCACTGCCCCGCCTTGAAGGTGTAGTCGGGAGGCCGCGAAAAGCGATAGCTGGTGGTATCGCTGCTACGCGGGATCTTCTCGAGTAGATTGCTCGTGAATGTCGTGGCTGGCATGGAACGTCGGCCTCCCGTGGACGGCATGTCAGGGGTGAGCGGCGTGTCGTGCGGCTCTATCGGGATAGAATAGCAGCCGCGTTAGACAGGAGGTGGCATGCCGCATACAACGGAGATCCGGGTCGGGCCCGCCCCAGGGCCCGTTTCGATAGTGCGCTGCAACGACTACGAGCTCGAAGGAGTGCGGGCGGCGCTACGGGAGGCCCTCGCTCCCCTGGGGGGCATGAGCGCCTTCGTCAAGCCGGGAGAGCGCATTGGGCTCAAACCGAACCTCTTGCTCGGGTCGGATCCGGCCCAGGCCATCGTCACCCATCCCGCGGTATTGGCCGCGGCGGCCCTTGCCGTGAAGGAGGCGGGGGCGACGCCGGTGCTGGTGGAAAGCCCGGGGTCGGGGATCCTGCCTTCCAAGAGGATGCTGGAGCGCCTCTTCCGCAAGACCGGATACCGCGACGTGGCCGACCGGTACGGCTTCGAGCTGAGCCTGGACACGGAGTGGGAGGGGGTCGCGCACCCGGACGGCCAGGTGGTCAAACGGGTCGAGGTGATCAAGCCGGTCTTGCAGGTCGACGGCATCATCAACCTCCCCAAATTCAAGACCCACGCCTTCATGATCTTCACCGGAGCCACCAAGAACGTGTTCGGTGTGATCCCGGGGCTCACCAAGGTCGGGTATCACGGCAAGTTCGCCCAGCGGGAGCGGTTCGCGGGCATGCTCCTCGACGTGGCCTCGCTGATCCGTCCGCGGCTGAGCATCATGGATGCCATCGTCGCCATGGAGGGGAAGGGCCCGGGCACGGGAGGCACGCCCAGGCAGCTCGGCCTGCTCATGGCCGGCGCCGATACGGTCGCCATGGACGCGGTGTGCTGCCGCATCGCGGGGTTCGACGCGGCGGCCAGTCCCGTTACTATCGGTGGCCCGCGACCGAGGGCTGTGGAGTGGTCGCGCCGCCGACCTGCCGACCATCGGAGTGCCGGTAGCGGAACTCGTGCTCAAAGACTTCCAGCCTCCGTCCAAGGGCGTCGCCAGCAACGGGTTGGACTCGTCGGTGATCGGCGGGATCGGGCGCGCGCTGCTTCGTAGCGGCTTCAGCCCCAGGCCCCGTCCCCAGGCCGGCCCTTGCACGCTATGCGGCTCCTGCGAACAGGCCTGTCCCGGGGTGGCCATCGTCATGGACAAGAAGGCCCGGGTGGCGAAGGTCGACGACGACAAATGCATCCGCTGCTACTGCTGCCACGAGGTCTGTCCCAACGCGGCCATCGAGCTGCAGTTCACCGGAATGGGCCGGTTGGTCCACGGCTTTGGGCTGGTGTGATGGAACCGGATCCCCCGCGGCAGGCGCGCCCCGTAGTGAGGTCCGCCCGGTGCGGCTTGTCGCCGTCGATCTCGACGGGGTCGTCTGGCTGGGCGGGACCATCCTTCCGAATGCTGTTCAAGCCCTCACCACCGTCGTCGAGCGCGGCTTCGACCTTCGCTATGTCAGCAACAACTCCACGGCCCACCGGGAGGCGGTCTCCGAGCGCCTGGCTGCCGCCGGCCTGCCGGCCGGCGTCGATCGGGTACTTACCTCCGGCTATGTGACCGCCCGGTGGCTTCGGCAAAGGCTGCCTGAGGGCGCTCCCGTGCTGGTCGTCGGCGAAGCGGGGCTGCTGAGGGAGTTGGCGGAAGCCGGGCTGGCGCCCGTTCGCGCGGGCGGGGAGCCGGCGGCGCCCAGGCCGGACGGCGCGGCGGCTGCCGCGCCGCCGCGGCCGCGCGCCGCATCCTACCAGGCCGTCGTAGTCGGGATGGACCGCGGCTTCACCTTTGCGGCTCTCGCCCAGGCCCAGGCAGCGATCATCGCCGGCGCTCTCTTCGTCGGCACCAATCCCGATGCCACCTTCCCGACTCCCAGCGGTCTCCTGCCCGGAGCGGGATCGGTGGTGGCGGCGGTCGCGACCGCCGCCCAGAAAGAACCGGTCTTCATGGGCAAGCCCGGTCTCGGCCTGGCCGAGGTGCTCGCCGCCGTGACCGGGGTGCCCGCGAGCTCAGACTCTCTTTGTCGGGGACCGCATGAGCACCGACATCGGGATGGGCCGGCGGGCGGGCATGATAACCGCGCTCGTGCTCACCGGCGTCACCAGCTCCGCCGACCTGGAGCGGGCGCGCGCGGAGGGGAGTGCCGACCTTCCCGACCACGTGCTCGTGACACTCGCCGATCTTCCGGCGCTGCTGGAGGCGCTGACGGCTTAGCCCGGTCAGTAGCCGAGACGGGATACGAGAGTCAGGCCTGCGACGAGGGCTACCGCGATGACGACGATCGCGATCGAGTTCCCGACGAAGTACGGATAGACGAGCAGTATCAGGCCGACGACGATGTGGGGGATACGAAGCCCCTTCCGCCCGTAGGACACCAGAGCCAGGCCACATGAGGCCGATGAAGCCTCCCAAGAGGATGGTACCCAGGTCGAGGTTCACAGCATCTCACCTGCCGCCAGGAGCTCTCTCGCGTCTTCTCTGTCCCTATCGCCAGGACCGCGCCGGGCCTTGAGGAGCCGGGAGACGGAGTCGCGGCGCACGTTTGCAGTCGGAGCCACTCTGGGAGCTATGCGGCTAGAGCCCCCTCTGGCTTGCCCAGTTGTCCCGCGTCCCCGGAGACCTGTCTGGCCCTGCCGGCTGTCGGCGTGGGAGACTATACTGACCGCGTGTCGTCAGTAGTCCCCATCATCATCGTTGTCATCGCCGCCCTCTTGGCGTTCGCGGCCGGGGCCGTCCTTGCCAAGCGCCGCGGCTACCACCAGGTAGGCGAGGTCGTGGCGCGTTGCGGTCGCGGGCACCTCTTCACTACGGCCTGGAACCGCAAGCTGTCCTCAAGGGAGATCAGCCTGGGGTGGACGAGGCTGCAGCGCTGTCCGGTGGGCGATCACTGGAGTTTCGTACGTCGGGTGCAGAACTCGGCGCTGACCGCCGAGGAGAAGCGGATCGCCGGGCAGTATCGCGACGGGGTCTAGAGACCGCAATCCGGCCCGGCGCGTGGCCGACCAAACGGCTACTCCAGCTTGAGCTTGTCGCCGTCCGCTCGGACCCGGAACTCCTTCTCCCAGAGAACCTCGGCCGTCTCCCGATGGTGTTTGTCCCGCGGATGCACTTTCAGCTTCACGGTGTCGCCGTCGCGCACGTTGCGGGCAAGGGCATAGCAGTAGAGGGTGGGCGTCTCATCTTTTTCCCATGCCCCGAAACTGGTGACGGCGCCCGGACTTGGAGCGGGTCGATCGGCTACCGAGCACTCGGCGGCCAGTTCTGCGTCCCATTTCTCTCCAGGTCCCGGCTTCACCTGAAACCTGATCTCGACCGGCGCCAAAGCGGCCGCCTCGGGGTCGAGCGGATTGTCGAGGCGTTCCAACTCAGGCCACTTGGCCAACTCTGCCACGGCTGCACCTCCATGTTTCGCGAGCTTCGTTCGTCTTGAGCTATCGCACCCAAGACATCTGGGCCATTATCTACCATTCGAACTACTGGAGTATGGTCTCGCAGGCACCTCTTGACAGGATGGTCCAGTTAGTCTACTATGCCGACCAAGTTAGTGTACTTAAGGTGGCCGGTGGCGTGGAGAGCCCACCGGGAGCCAGAAAGGCGGAGCTCCGCCGGTGGTCCTCTCGCAGAAGTCTCAATACGCGGTACGGGCGGTCTTCGAACTGGCCAAGCGGCACGGCTCCGTGCCGGTCAAAGCCGCGCAGGTGGCGGAGGCCCAGTACGTCCCCGTTCGCTTCCTCGAGAACATCCTCAATCAGCTCCGCCAAGCGGGGATAATAGAATCGGTGCGGGGCAAAGAGGGCGGCTACCGGCTCAGCCGGGCGCCCCAGGACATCTCGGTGGGCGAGGTGGTACGGCTTGTCCAGGGAGCGGTGTCCGAGATCGATTGCGCCGGCGCCGCGGGAGAGGCCGCCTGCGCGCTCCAGGCGGGCTGCGTGCTGCTGCCGATGTGGCAGAAGGCTCACCAGGCGATGATGGACGTCTTCGACGGGACGAGCTTCCAGGACCTTGTCGATCAGGAGATCGAATCTTATGAGTGCGAAGCCATCAACTACGCGATATAGGGCGGCACGCTTCCCGGTGCCCAGTCGAGCGGCCGGGCGGCGAATGCGGCCGCTCCGCAAGACGGAGCTTCACGCCGTGGTTCGACGCACTTTGGCGTCCTGATTCTAACGACATGACCTCAAAGAGAAAGGCCCTGACATGACCGACAAAGGGTACAAACTGGACACTCTGGCCCTCCACGCCGGGCCATACCCCCGACCAGGAGACGCTCTCCCGGGCGGTCCCCATCTATCAGACCAGCAGCTACGTGTTCCGCGACAGCGAGCACGCCGCGAACCTCTTCGCCCTCAAGGAGTTCGGCAATCTCTACACCCGGCTGACCAATCCCACCACCGAGGTGCTCGAGCAGCGGCTCGCGGCCCTTCACGGCGCCGCCGGCTCCCTGGCCACGGCTTCCGGCCAGGCCGCCATCTTCTACGCCATCGCGGCCATCACCTCGGTGGGCCAGAACTTCGTGACCGGCGACAAGCTCTACGGCGGCACCTACACCCAGTTCTCGTTCCCGCTCAAGCGCTTCGGGATCGAAGCCCGCTTTGTCGATTCGAGCGACCCGGCCAACTTCGAGCGGGCCATCGACGAGAACACCCGGCTGCTCTACACCGAGTCCATCGGCAACCCGAAGGGCAACGTGGACGATTTCGAGGCCATCGCCGAGGTGGCGCACAAGCACAAGCTGCCTCTGATCGTCGACAACACGGTCACGCCGCCCCCGCTCTTCAACCCGTTCGAGCACGGGGCCGACATCGCCGTGTACTCGCTCACCAAGATGATCGGGGGCCACGGCACCTCTATCGGGGGCGCGATCGTCGACAAGGGCGACTTCGACTGGAAGGCGGCCGGCAGATATCCGGAGATAACGGAACCGGATCTTGCCTACCACGGCGTGAATTTCTGGGAGGCGTTCGGGAACCACGAGAAGGCGGTCGCTCCGGGGCCTCGCGTATCTGCTCAAGATCCGCACCGGCCTGCTCCGCGACCTGGGCGCGGCGCTGTCGCCGTTCAACGCCTGGCTCTTCATCCAGGGGCTCGAGACGCTGCCGCTGCGGGCCAGAGCCCACGCGGCGAACGCCCAGGCGGTGGCCGAGCACCTCAAAGCGCACCCGGCGGTGTCCTGGGTCGACTACGCCGGGCTGCCGGATCACCCGGACTACGAGCGGGCGCAGAGATACCTGCCGCTGGGTCCGGGCGCCGTCTTCAGCTTCGGCGTCAAAGGCGGCCTGGAGCCGGCGAAGAAGTTCATCGCGTCGGTGAAGCTGGCGTCGCATCTGGCCAACATCCTCGACGCCAAGACCCTCGTCATCCAGCCCGCCACCACCACCCACCAGCAACTCAGCGCAGAGGAGCAGGCGGCGGCGGGAGTGACACCCGACCTGGTGCGCATATCGGTGGGCATAGAGGACGTGAGCGACATCATCGCCGACCTCGACCAGGCGCTCGAGGCGTCGCAGAAGTAGGAGGAGCACCATGCAGGATTTACGCCGACAACTCGCTGTCGATAGGCCACACCCCGCTGGTGCGTCTCAACCGGGTGACGGGGAAGACGACCGCCACGGTGCTTGCCAAGATCGAGGGGCGCAACCCCGCGTACTCGGTCAAGTGCCGGGTAGGGGCGGCCATGATCTGGGACGCCGAGGAGAAAGGGCCTGATAACCCCCCGCACCGAGATCGTCGAGCCGACGAGCGGCAACACCGGGATCGCCCTGGCCTACGTCTGCGCGGCCCGGGGCTACAAGCTGACCCTCACCATGCCCGAGACCATGAGCATGGAGCGGCGCAAGGTGCTGCAGTTCTTCGGGGCGAACCTCATGCTGACCCCGGCGGCCGAGGGGATGAAGGGGGCCATACGCGACCGCCGACGAGACTGGTGGCCGAGCGACCCCGAGAAGTACTACCTGCCCCAGCAGTTCAACAACCCGGCGAACCCGATGATCCACGAGAAGACCACCGGGCTCGAGATCTGGGACGACACCGAAGGCACGGCCGATGTCCTGGTCGCCGGCGTCGGCACCGGGGGGACGATAACCGGCATCTCCCGCTACTTCGAGAAGGTGCAGGGCAAGGCGCTCTATTCGGTGGCGGTGGAGCCGGCGGCCAGTCCCGTGATAAGCCAGACGCTGGCCGGGCAGGACGCTCAAACCGGGGCCGCACAAGATCCAGGGCATAGGGGCGGGATTCATCCCGGCCAACCTGGACCTGTCGATCGTCGACCGGGTCGAGACGGTGGAGAACGATGAAGCCATCGAGATGGCGCGCCGCCTGGCACGGGAAGAGGGCATCCTGTGCGGCATCTCGAGCGGAGCGGCCGCGGCCGTCGCTGTGCGGCTGGCGCAGTTGCCGGAGTTCGCCGGGAAGACCATCGTGGTGGTGCTGCCCGACGCGGGGGAGAGGTACCTGTCGACCGACCTGTTCGCGGGTCTGGGCTAGGCGCGGCGGCCCGCAGTGCGCTTGGCGACGCTGCAGGGTCGGGTCCGCGGCCAGTCGCGGCCCGTGCTAATATACCCGGTAGGGTATATGACCAGCCGGGCAGAGGAGCAGCGAGATAGAATCCTGGGCCAACATAGCGATAGTCGTGGTCATCGTGGTCATCGTGTTCTTGTCCATCGCACGCCGAGCGCGGGGCGGGGGAGGCGGCGGTGGAGGCGGTGGCTGAGGCCTCTAGTCTGCGGCTCCGTGTGAGCCAGGGAGACATGGAAGAGCTCGACCGCTACTCGAGGCAGATCATCTTTCCCGGCATCGGGCCGGAGGGGCAGCGCCGGCTGAACGCCGGCTTCGCGGTCGTGGTGGGGTGCGGGGCCCTGGGCACCGTGATCGCCGCCGCGCTGGTGCGGGCGGGCGTCGGGCGGGTCCGGGTCATAGACCGCGACTTCATCGAGACCCACAACCTTCAGCGGCAGATCCTCTTCACCGAGCAAGACATCGCCGACAACCTCCCCAAAGCCGAGGCGGCCGAGCGGCACCTGCGCGAAGCGAATTCGCCCAGGTGGAGGTAGAGGGAGTGGTCGCCGACTTCGGCCGCGCGCAACGCCGAGAAGCTGGTCGAGGGTGCGGACGTCATCGTCGACGGTCTGGACAACTTCGAGACCCGCTTTCTCATCAACGACGTGGCCCTCAAGCTCAAGATCCCCTGGGTGTACGGGGGAGCCATAGGTTCGACGGGCATGACCGCCACCTTCCTGCCGGACGAGCCGCCGTGCTTCCGCTGCCTGGTGCGGAGCGCTCCGGCAGGGGGGACGCTGACCTGCGACACCGCCGGCGTGGTCAACGCAGCGCCCTGGGTCATCGCCTCGATGGAAGCGGCGGAGGCGCTGAAGGTCCTGATCGCCGACGAGCAGATGGCGCCGATGAGCCGCGACCTGCTGGTCCTCGATCTGTGGCAGCGCTCGTGCGAAGCCCTTCCCCTGAGCGGCTTCGCCGACCCCGAGTGTCCCGCCTGCCGCGGCATCTACGACTCGCTTGAGGGCAAGCCCCGCACCCGGGTCACCAGCCTCTGCGGACAGAACGCGGTGCAGATCTGGGACACGGCCTCCACCGGGATGCCTCTGGAACAACTCGAAGAGCGCTTGAGCGTTCTGGGTCCGGTAGAGAGCAGTCCTCACATGCTGCGCTTCCCGGTCGGGGAACAGGAGTTGGTCGTCTTCTACGACGGCCGGACGATCGTGCGCGGCACGCGCGACGAGAAGCTGGCCAGGGCGCTGTACGCGAAGTACATCGGGACGTAAAGCGGGGCCGCCCGGGCGGGCGCCTTGGCGCAACCCCGTTCATCTTCTAATCCCGGAAGTCTCGCTTGCCGATATTCCCCGCAGGCGCGGTATGGGCTGGTTGCGGCTCAGGACGCAGCGTGCGTCAAAACGACAAGGAGAATCCGATGGAAGCGTATCAGCCATCCGGAGGACCGCCGGGTGCGGGTGAGCATCGAGGCCAGCGATTTCACCGCCGAGGGGCTCGTCCACCTGCCGGGTATCCGGCTGTCCGACGTCATGAACGAGAAGAATCCGTTCCTGATGCGTCGTCAATGCCGTGGTCCTGCACAAGAGGCTGGGAAGCGCGGAACAGCGGCCCACCGAGTATGAGACGCTGTTCATACGAAAAGGCGAGATCAAGTACGTCGTCCCGGTGGACGACCGGCCACTGGCGAGGTTCTAGAAGAGAGGATTGAGCTGAGGGGTGGAGCCGGGTCGCGGCCGGGTGCGGCCGCGCCGGAAGACGACAGGATGCCTAAGAGGGCGGGGAGTGATCCCCGCCCTCGCTCTGCTTTCAGGTCTGCGGCCTCAGGTAGCTCTGTAGCCCTTCCCCGACAGGGCGTCGCCTTGAACTCTGGGAACCTCTCCGCCAGGCATTCCCGGTCGATGTCGGTCACGGCGCCGTCGGCAGCGACGAAATCGACCGCGGCGGGGGAGAGCGGCCTGCCTGGGAAGTGGTACATGATGGCTCCCTGGATCTTGCCCACCGATTTGGGGATGTGCAGGATCGGGCGCCCGCGGCCCATGGCTCTCAATGCGAGGTGGAGAAACTGATCGAGCGTGACCAGATCGGGGCCGCCCAAGCCGTAGATGGTGTTGCGGGCTCTATCGGGGTTGGCGATCAACAACGCGTAGAGCCGGCCGATGTCCTCGACGAACACCGGCGTCAGCGGCTCCTGCCCATCGCCGAAGACCGGCACGAACGGTAGATAGTCGGAGTAGTTGATGATGCGGTTGAGGGCCGTGTCGTTCTCTCCGTAGGCCCAGCAGCAGCGCACGATGCTCCACTCCAGCCCGCTGTCCCGGATGGCCTCCTCGGCCTGCCATTTTGCCCGGTCCCACGTGTAGGGACTGCTCGCCGAGGTGGTGATCCCGCTCTGGTAGAGGAAGCGCGGGGCGCTTGCGGCCGCACCCGGAGGCGTCCCGGTGTCCGGGGCCGCGGACGCGTCTTCGCGCCGCCGGCATGCCGTAGACCTCCGCGATAGCCTCCAGCAGGTTCATCGTCCCGCTGCGGTCGACGTTCATATAGGTCAGGCCTTTGTCCGGGTCTTCGACGGGCGCGCCGGCGAACTGGGCTGCCTGGATCACGGCGTCGACGCCTGTGACGGCGGCGGGGAGGGTTCGCGGCCTGGTGACGTCGGCCTGGACGAAGGTCAGACGGCCGTCGGCGAGACCCCGGCGGCCGCTTTCGTGCCCGGCAAAGACCGTCATCGCATGGCCGGTCGAGCGGCTCATGGCCCGCACCTGATGGCCCGCATCCAGGAGATGACGGCAGATGGTGTTGCCGACGAACCCGGTAGCGCCAGAAACAAGGATCCTCACGCGCTTACTCCTTTGCGGCCCCGGCTGGGCCTAGCTCGTCTCGGTAGCCGGCTCGGCCGGCCGGCGCCCTTCCGCCGCGCCGCTCGCCGCCGACTCGGCGGCTATCTGTTCCAGACTCCGTCCCGTGGCGACCGAATCCGGGGCTTCCCGTTCGATGTTGGACCCCGGCCGGGCCGCGTCGTCCCGGTGTTTGATGAGCAGCCAGTTGTTCTCTCCCTGCCACTTGGTCTTGACCAGGGCCCAACTACCGCGAGAGCTTCTGCCCGTGGACTGACGAACTTCAGCTCGCCCTTGGCGAGCGCCTCCTCGGGCGTCAGGACCTCGTGCCCCTTCGCCTCCTTCATCCAGGCGACGTCGGGCTCCCACCATCCCGAGTCCCAGAGCATCACCGTTCCGCCCCCGTATTCGCCCTCCGGGATGCCCCCCTCGAAGGTGGCGTAGTCCAGGGGATGATCCTCGACCATCACCGCCAGCCGCTTGTCCGCCGGGTCGAGAGAGGGTCCCTTGGGAACGGCCCAGGATTTGAGAACGCCCTCCAGCTCCAATCGAAAGTCGTAGTGCAGCCGGGAGGCGGCGTGCTTCTGGACCACGAACACCCGGTGGGGGGATGGTTCGGCGCCTGCCGTCTGCGGCGCCGGTCGCCTCGGGCTCGCCGTTGTCGGCGGCCGCCGTGTCGCCCGAGGGCTCGCTGGTGCGATCGAAGTGCCGCTTGTCGCGGTATTCGGCCAAGGCGTCCGGATCAGGGTCAGTCATGCTCTGGCCTCCTGAGATCCTAGCGACTTAGAGGTCGGCCTCTCGCTTCTTCTTCTGAGACGAATGTCGCGATAGGACGAGAAACCCGCAGCCGAGGACGAAGAAGCCGGCGAAAGCCTCAAGCTGCAGGACGAAATCGGCCGAGCGGAAGAACCCCATGGTGAGAATGACGGACAGGAAAGCCACGCAGCCGACGAGCACGGACCATACGCCCACCCGCCATTTCGACCGTTTTTTGCGCCGTGCCTGCATCTCCAACTGCTCCTCATCACCTACCCGGACCCGGCCCGCCCGATCGGGTACGCCTCGTTGCCCGGGGTGTCGCGTACTATACCCGAGACCGTCGCTCCTCCGCTCAGTCGTCCGCGCTATAGTGGACGCCATCTATGAGCTTCTGGGACGAGAACAAGACCATCTTCACCGACGCCGCGGTATCCATCGCCATCCTGGTCGTCGCCTGGCTCCTCTATTGGGCGCTCAAGAAGGCGATCAACGCGTTCTCCCGGCGCCGCAACCTGCCCGAGACCGACCCGGGGGCCGAGACACGCTTTCGGATGATCCAGCGGCTCTCCGCGGTGGTGATCTTCTTCATCGCCGTCGGGGCTTGTCTTCTGGGTCATCGACATCCAGGCGCTCAACACTCTGGCCAAGGGCATGTTCGTCTCGGCGGGGATCGTCGGCATCGCCGTCGGCTTCGCGGCGCAGACGACCATCGCCAACCTGTTCTCCGGCATCATCATCGCGTTCGCGCAGCCGATCCGCCTCGGCGACAGCGTGAACATCGACGGTGAGTTCGGCAACGTGGAATCGATCGGCCTTTTCTACACCCAGCATCCGGATCTGGGACAACCGGCGCCTGATCATCCCCAACAAGCTGCTCTCCGACCAGACCATCCGCAACTACACCCTCGTCGACCCGCGGAGCCCGGCACTGATCACGCTGCGCCTGCAGTATGGCGGCGGACGTCGAGCCGGTGCGGAAGCTCCTCATCGACGAAGCTCGGGCGCATCCTTTGTTCCTGGCCGACCCGGAACCCTCGGTGCGGGTCATCGACGCCGACGACATGGGGGTCACGGTCAGGCTCATGGCCTGGACGGCCACCCAGGCCGACGCGCTGACCCTCGCGACCGAAGTGCGGGAGTCGGTGCTGGGCAAGCTGGCGGGTCTCGCTTCCCCGGTAGGGGTGCAGTGGAGCAGGGCCATGTCGCAGATGCAGCCGCAGCCGCGGTGAGACGCGGGTGACCGCAGGCGACCTCGGGGCGGAGAAGGACGCGGCCGGGACGCTGATGACCCCTACGGCCGAGGCCGGAGAAGGCGCGGAACCGCCGGGCCGCAAGATCTGGGGGCTCGAACGCAACGTCTTCTGGGCGGGCGTCACGTCCTTCCTCATGGACGTGAGCTCCGAGATGGTCTACTCCCTGGTGCCGATCTTCCTGGCATCGGTGCTGGGGGTCAACAAGTCCCTGATCGGCCTCATCGAGGGGATCGCCGAGGCCACCGCCAGCATGGTCAAGATGTGGTCGGGCTGGTTCAGCGATCACATCGGCCGGCGAAAGCCGCTGATGCTGTTCGGCTACGGCATCTCGACTCTCAGCCGTCCCCTTCTGGCGCTTTCGACCGGCTGGGGGATGGTGCTGGGGGCGCGCTTCATCGACCGTTTCGGCAAGGGAGTGCGAACAGCGCCTCGGGACGCGATAATCGCCGATTCGGCACCCAGGCACGAGCTGGGGCGCTCCTTCGGCTTCCACCGGGCGATGGATCAATTCGGTGCGGTCGTCGGCCCCGCCATAGCGTTCGTGGTGCTCGCGCTGCACCCGGGCCAGTATCGGATGGTGTTCTGGATCTCGATGATCCCCGGGGTCATCTGCGTGGCCGTGATATGGCTGTTCATCCGGGAGAAGCGAAAGCCCCGGGCAGCCGCCCCGGAGGGGCCGGATGGCGGTGGCCCGGCCGGGGCCGCCGGGGCGGCGGTGCCGGCGAAGCCCGAAGGAAGCCGGTGGCAACGGCTGCAGCGGCTGCGCGGGCCCCTGCTTGCCTACCTGTTGGTCACGGCGGTCTTCTGTCTGGGCAACTCCTCGGACGTCTTCCTGATCCTGCGCGCTCAGGACCTGGGTAGTCGCCACGGTGATGATCCCCATCCTGTATCTCATGTTCAACTTCGTCTATTCGGCGCTCTCCATCCCGGCCGGCCTGCTGGCCGACCGGGTGGGCAGGCGCAAAGTGGCGCTCATGGGCTTCGGCGTATTCGCCGTGACCTACGCCTGGATGGCTCTCGCCTCGTCCGCGGCGGCCGCGTGGGGGGTCTTCGTGCTCTATGGGGTCTACATGGGCATCGCCGACGGGAATGGGCGGGCGCTCCTTGGGGAGTTCTCGACCGGGGAGCGGCGGGGCACGGCCTTCGGTGCCTACCACATGGTGGTGGGGCTGGCGGCGCTCCCCGCGAGCATCATCGCCGGGGTTCTCTACGACCAGGTGTCGCCGTCGGCGCCCTTCTGGGTCGGAGCGGCGGCCGCGGTCTTCGCCGGCATCCTGATGCTGGCCACCGTGCCCGAGACGGAGCGGCGCCGCGCGACCCGAAGCTAGGTCTCCCTCCTCGGCTCCTGGGTGTATGCTTCGAAGAGGGGACAGGCATGGAATTCGCCGGACAGAGGGTGTTCGTCACGGGCGCCACGGGTCTTCTCGGAAGTGGCGTGTGCCGCCGCCTGCTGGACGAGGGTGCCGACGTGGTCGGACTTGCGCGCTCGGCCGCGAGGGCGACCGACCTGGTCGCCCGGGGGGTCACGATCGTGTCCGGGGACCTCAGCCGGTCGGACGACACCGGGTCGGGTGACACCCTGGAGGACGCGGTTCGCGGCTCGGCGGCGGTCATCCACTGCGCCGGGGTGATGGGCCCTGATTTCGAGAAACCCCGTTCCTACTTCCGGATCGTCAACGTCGAAGGCACGCGCCGGGTGGCGGAGGCTTCGCTGGCCGCGGGCGTGGAACGGTTCGTGTACGTCAGCACCGCCTGGGTGTACGGGTTCGACGCGGGTCCAGGGACGAACGAGCTCTCCGATCGTCATCCCAGCGGTGACCCTTACTGCGATACCAAGCTGGAGACCGAGAACCTTGTCCGGGAGCTGGTCGAGCGGCGGGGATTGCCGGGTGTCATCGTCCAGCCCACCGAAGTGTACGGCCCAGGGGACCGGAGTTGGACCCTCACGCCGTTGCGGATGATCAAGAGCCGCCGGATGATGCTGCCGGATGGCGGCAAGGGAGTGATCCAACCCATCTATGTGGACGACGCCGTCGAGGGCATCCTTGCCGCCGCTCGGCGAGGGGCCGTGGGCGAGGCGTATGTGCTGTGCGGGCCGGCGGTGGTCAGCTGCTCGGAATTCTTCGGGCGATACGCGGAGATGGTGGGCGGGGGCAGGATGCCCCCGGTGCCCAAGCGGCTTGCCGAAGCGATGGCGGTTGCGCTCACCGCTCTCGGCCGCGCCACAAGAAGACCGGCGCTCCTCACCAGGACGGCTGTGCGGGGGATCTGCCTGCAGGCCACCTACGACGGAGGGAAAGCCCGACGGGACCTGGGCTTCGAACCGCGGATCGATCTGGCGGCGGGCATGCAGGCCGTCCGACAGTGGCTCGAAGAGACCGGCGAGCCGAAGTGAAGGCGGCCAGGTGAGAGTGGCTAAGGGGTTGGCGCTTGCTGTGGCGCTGATGCTTGCCGCGGCGTGCCTGGCCGGGGGTGGCCTCGCGTGCCGTGGTGCGCATCCGCGCCGACAGCAAGACGGAGCTCTGGGGCTACATCGACAGGATGGGGAAGATCGCCATCGACCAGTGGTTCGACCGGGCGGAGCCGTTCTCGGACGGCCTGGCGGCGGTGGCCGCGGGGGGCAGCGACGGTAGCGGGCATCGCGGCTACATCGATACGACCGGATCCTGGGCGATCGCGCCGCAATTCGACGTGGCGGGGCCGTTCTCCGGCGGGCTCGCCGTCGCGGGTTTCTCCACTGACGTGCCCCTCGATCCGGGCCAGGACGAGTACCGGTTGGGCTACATCAACGCGACCGCATGGTCTCGCCTGGGTCCGAGAAGGCGGGCAGGAGCGCTACATCGACATCACCGGGACCTGGGTCTTCTCGCAGCCCTGGGAAGGGCCCGACCTTCCGGAGGGTGCGATATCCGGATAGCTCGGGGAACGAGCGGCCGGGGCGGGCCGCGGAGGGGAAGCGATGAGGAGAGCGTTCGCCATCTCGTCGGCGCTTGTGCCGATTCTTGTCCCCGCGGTCCTCGTCGCCTGCAGTCCGAGCGAAGCGTCGACGACCACGGTCGCCGCCACACAGCCGTAAGGTGTCACGACCACCACGGAGGTGCGGCAACCCGCCCTCAACACGACGGCTCCGAGCGTCTCCACCGAGACTACGGCGCTCGACAGCGTCGGCCTCTTTTCGGCTTACGACGCGACCACCCACAGATATGGCTACATCGACAAGACGGGCGCCTGGGTGATCGGGCCGACGGGGCCCTACCCCCCATTTTTCGCGTATTCGTTCTCCCATGGGCTCTGCCAAGCGCAGGATCAGTCGGGCAAGTCCGGCTACGTGGACAAGACCGGCGCCTGGGCGATACCGCCCACCTTCGGTTCCGCGACCTCGTTCCGTAACGGCCTTGCGTTTGCAGCTATCGGAATGGGCGACCCTGCGTGGGGCATGATCGACAAGACCGGGTTCTGGGCGATCCGGCCCCAGTTCTCGTTCGGCCAGCCCTTCTTCGACGGCCTTGCTCTCGTGGGCATCAGGGGCGAGGCCGGGGGTCACTGGGCGTACATCGACAAGACTGGGAGGGTCATCTGGCGTTCAGCGTCGGACGAGGGCAGCTAGTGCCGCGAGGGCTGCGCCGGCTCTTGACAGCCGCCTTACAGGCCGGCGGGGTACAATTCTTGACCGGCTGCGCCCCGCGCCGCCCTCGGAAAAACCCTCGACTGCCAGGGGATGCAGGAATGAACAGTGGCTGCCGCAGGTCGTCCGTGGTCGTCGTGCTTGTGCTCGTTGGTGTCCTGGCCGCTGTGCTCGCGGCCGCCGGCTGTGCATCCTCGGGCGGGAGCGACGGGAGCGCGGCCTTGAATCCGGCCCTCTACCCGGCGCCGGTAAAGGACAAAGGGTACGGGTATATCGACAAGAGCGGCACGATGGTCATCCAGCCGCAGTACAGCGCCGCGACGCTGCTTCTCCGAAGGGCTTGCCATGGCGGGGAGCGGAAAGTACGGCTACATAGACGGGACGGGCAAGTGGGTGATAGCGCCCGCCTACTACGGCGCTAGCCCTTTCTCCGATGGTCTGGCTCTGGTGCTGGGCCCTAGCGGAAAGTTCGGCTATATGGACAAGGCGGGTAGGTGGGCCATCGAACCCAACGGGTCCTACACCCAGTCTTTCTCTCAAGGCCTCGCCGCCTCCCTCGTCGATGGAAAATACGGCTACATCGACACGAAGGGCAAGACGGTGATCCAGCCGCAGTTCGCGGACGCGCTGCCGTTCTCTGAGGGCCTCGCCGGCGCCGCGGCGACGGTCGACGGGTCGCCCAAATACGGCTTCATCGACAAGATCGGGGCGTGGGTGGTTGAACCCCAATACGACCGGGTAGTGGCCTTCTCGGAGGGGCTCGCGGCGGTCGCGGTCGACAACAAGTACGGCTTCGTCGACGCGACGGGCAAGATGGTCGTCCAGCCCCAGTACGAGTTCGCCGAAGGCTTCGGGGACGGTCTGGCCCCGGTCAAGGTCGGCGACAAGTGGGGCTACATCAACACGACCGGCGCCATGGTCATCAAGCCCACCTTCTACTGGGCCCACGCCTTCTCCGAAGGCATGGCCGTTGTGGAGACCCTGATCGACGGGACCAAGAAGTACGGCTACATCGACACGACCGGCAAGATGATCGTCGAGCCGGCATATGACTTCGCTGCGCCTTTCTCCGGCGGGCTCGGCTTCGTGAATACCGTCGTGGATGGCGTCCAGGGGTGGGCGTACCTCGATACCACCGGAAAGGTCGTCTGGCAGGACAAGTAGGGGCCGGGCCGGCCGGACCGCCGGCCGCCGCGCTACACCAGTCGCTCCAAGATGCCCGGGATCTCCCGGTGGTCTCTGATCACGAAATCGGCGTCCGGCGGTTCCAGGTGGTCCACGGCTCCCGCGCAACGGATCGTGGTCATTCCGGCGGCTTGAGCCCCGGCGATGTCGGTGCGGGGGGTGTCGCCGATGTGGGCGGCCTCGGCAGGCCGCGCCCCGAGGCCCGCAAGGGTGACCTCGAACATGCGCGGGTCGGGCTTGGGGAAACCGGTCTCGTCGGAGAAGGTCAGGATCGAGAAGCAGTCCAGAAGACCGTCCTTCTTCAGGAAATCCCGGAGGACGCGCCCCGGGGTGAGGCTGGTGTCGGAGATGATCCCCAGCCGGTATCCCTCCACCGCGAGGGCAGGCACCGTCTCGCGCACGCCGGCCACCAGAGCGGGCGGGGCGACGTATGAGGCGTCCTCCAGCGCGAGGACGATGCGGTCGAACTCCTCGCGCTCCCCGGCGGTTCTCGCTTCGTGCACGCGAAAGTAGTCGAGGATGAAGGCCACATCCTCCCGGGCCCCGAAGTGGGCGCCGCTGGTCCAGGCCGCCATGTAGGCGTCGAAGCCGGCGCGGTAGGCCTGGCGGACCTCGTCCTCGGTGGGGTGGACCCCTCGCGAAGCGAGGATCTCGGCGACGAGGGCGAGCCGGCGCGGCCGCACGATGTCACCCGCACCGCCGTCGGCGGAGTAGAGGGTGTTCCAAAGGTCGAACGTCAATGTCGTGATGCGTTTGGGCACGTGGGGAAGTATAGAGGGCGCGGCGGACGGGAGGCGCCGGCGCCGAACATCGACTCTGTCGGCGCAGGAATAGTGCAGTGCCGCCCCTTAGCCCCGGGTGAGCCGCCCGTCGCCGTCGATGGGAATGGCCGGCCCCAGAAAGCGGGGCCCGGGTTTGGTCACGTGGAGCTGGAAGAAGGCCTTCACCCGGGCCGGCCACTCGCGGAGGGCGAAGCGCCACTCGTTGGTGTAAGGCTGGATATCGGCGACCACGCCGGTGGCATCGAGGCCGAGCGAGCGCGCGATATAGACGGCGCGGGGGAGGTGGAAGTCCTGGGTGACCACCAGCGCGTCGGTGACCTTGAACACGTCGCGCGCCCGGTACATGGTGTCGTAGGTATCAAAGCCGGCGTGGTCGGTGAACACGTCCTCATCCGGCACGCCGCGGTCCAGGCAATACCGCAGCATCACGTTGACCTCGTCGTAGGTCGTGGTGCCGTGGTCGCCCGACATAAGCAGCTTGTCGACCTTTCCCACCTTGTAGAGCTCCACGCCGGTAGCCAGCCGATCGGCGAGCATGGGGGAGGGGGTCCCGTCTGGGTAGACCCGGGCGCCGAGCACGATGGCGACTTCGGCCGCGGGCGCGTCCTGGGGGCCGGCCACGATATGGCGCCGGGCGGAGCGGGTCATGACCAGGTCGGGAACGAGCACGGCGAGCGCGAGGGCTACTACGAGCACGCTCACGGCGACAAGTATCCAGAGGAGGCGGCGCCGCGTGCGGAGGTACCTGGGCATGCCGCCAGGGTAGCACGGGGTGCCGTGTTGGAGCGGCCGCGCCGGGCAGGAGCGCGGCGAGCTCCGCCCCTATGTGGCTAGAGCCACTCCTCCGATAGGATGTCTCCCTGCAGCCCCACCACGATAGCTTTGACCGGGACCTTCCGGGACGACTGCGACAAGGCTTCGGAGGTCAAGGCCAACAGGCCGCGGCAGCAGGGTACCTGCATGATCAAGACGGTGAGCGTGTTGATCTTCGCGTCCTCGGCGAGCGCCTTGATCTTCTCCACGTACACGTCCCGTCCCTGGTCCAACTTCGGACAGGCTATGGCGAGAGACTTACCCTTCAGGTAGTCGTTGTGGAAAGCACCCAGCGCGAAGGCGGTGCAGTCGGCGGCGAGTAGTACGTCCGCTCCCTGGAAGTAGGGCGCTTGGGGCGACACCAGGTGCAACTGGATGGGCCACTGTCTCAACTGGGAGGGGGCCTTCGTCGTGGGCGCTTCGCCGGCGGGTGCCTCCCGGTCCCGGAGGTCCATCATCGCTGAGCCGGGACAGCCGCAGCTCTCCACTTGGAACTCGCTCATCTTTCTACCTCGACCTTCTTTGTCGTGCCTTCGCTTTGTCGTGACTTTCTCGACTCGACCGACCGTTCGATCCCTGCGATCAGTGCGGCGTAGTGATCCGTGAACCCGGAGCCCGCGGCCTCGTCGACCGTGGCGAAGCGCGAGAAGAGCTCCCCGACCTCCGCCGTCGTGAGCACCCTGTCCATCCAGGGATAGAGGACCTCGTCCTCCTTCACGATATGCGCGCTCAGCAGTCTGCCGTACGCTCCGAGGTGGTCGGCGATCGCGTCGCCGTCCCGCATGCTCGACGGCCTCAACCAGTCGCCTGACATGGGCCCGCGCCGACTCGTGATCGGTCAGCATGGCCTGGATGATCTCCAGAGAGCCGTCGAAGTATCCGAAGAGGATGTCCTCCTCCTTGGCGTGGTGGAACTTGTCGGCATAGGAGCGGATGAAATCCACCCCATCCAGAAGCAGCCCGCGGTCTTCAGTGGCGTTCACGTCGAGCGACCTGGAGCAGCCTAGGGATGAGGCCGACCCACCTCGTTATGAGGACGTGCTCGTCCACCAGTTGCTTCAACGGGGGGGAGTAGTTGAGCTCCTTCTTCTGCGCGCTTGAAGCGCGTTTCGGCGGCACGACCGCAATCTCCGCGTCAGCCGGCTGGGCGCCCAAGCAATGGCCTCTCCGGCAGCGGCGCCGGCAACGGCGCCGGGCGCGACCGCCTCCGCGATCCGGGCCATGAGCACCTGTTCCGCCTCGGGAGAAAGGCCGTGGATGCCGACGACGTCCTTGAGCAGGCAGGTGCCCACCTGGCAGGTGACGCATCCCACGTCATACTCCGCCAAGAGGGTTCCCACCTCGGGGAACTCGGTGATCACGTCCTTGATGGCCGCGTTCAGATAGCTTTCCATTGTCATCCCTGTGCGCGTCGTGCCTTTCATGCACTGCGAGTGTGCGCCCCGGAGCGGCTGATTACCTTGACTTAGGTCAAACGCGGCGGCGGAAGGGGGAGCGTTGGTGCGGTTGCCGGTGGTGGACGCGTGGAATAAAATGACTGCTCCTTCCGAACGAAACCTCGATGACTGGGGGTACATGGCGTGGCTATGACCATGACCGAGAAGATCCTCGCTCGAGCCGCCGGCAGAGAGTCGGTAGCTCCGGGCGATCTGGTGATGGCGCGACTCGATCTCTGCCTGGGCAACGACATCACCGCCGGCGTGGCCATCGACGAGTTCGAGAAGGCCGGGTTCGAGGACGTGTTCGATCCGGCGAAGATCGCCCTCATCCCCGATCACTTCACGCCCAACAAGGACATCAAGTCGGCCGGTCTGGTCAAGCAGATGCGCCAGTTCTCGCGCAAGCACGGCATCGTCCACTTCTACGACGTGGGCCGGGTGGGCGTGGAGCACGCCTTCCTGCCCGAGCAGGGCCTGGTGGGCCCGGGCGACGTCGTTCTCGGCGCCGATTCCCACACCTGCACCTACGGCGCCCTGGGCGCCTTCGCCACCGGCGTCGGCTCGACCGACCTGGCGGGCGCCATGGCCACCGGTGAAGCCTGGTTCCGGATCCCCGAGACCCATCTGTTCGAGTTCGACGGGACCCTGGGCCGCTACGTGACCGGCAAAGACATCGTCCTTTTTACCATCGGCCAGATAGGGGTGGACGGCGCCCTCTACAAGGCCATGGAGTTCGCCGGCTCGGCCATCCGCGGCCTGTCCATGGACTCGCGCTTCACCATCTGCAACATGGCCATCGAGGCGGGCGGCAAGAGCGGCATCATCGCGCCCGACGACATCACCAAAGCGTACGTCGAGGGGCGGTACCGGGGCACGCCCAGGTACTACACGTCGGATCCCGACTGCCGGTACGAGAAGATCTACCGCTGGAAGGCGGACGAGATACCGCTCATGGTGGCCAAGCCGCACCTGCCCTCCAACACCCAGCCGGCAGCGGAGCTGAACGACATCAACATCGACCAGGTGGTCATCGGCAGTTGCACCAACGGCCGCATCGAGGACCTGCGCCAGGCGGCCGAAGTGCTGCGGGGGCGCAAGGTGCACAAGGACGTGAGGCTCATCGTCATCCCGGCGACGCAGGCGATATGGCAGCAGGCCAACGACGAAGGCCTGTTCGACGTGTTCATCGCGGCCGAAGCGGCCGTCTCGGCGCCCACCTGCGGTCCCTGCCTGGGCGGGCACATGGGCGTCCTGGCCGAGGGCGAACGGGCGGTCTCGACGACCAACCGGAACTTCGTGGGCCGCATGGGCCATCCGGGCTCTGAGGTCTACCTGGCCGGCCCGTACGTGGCTGCCGCCAGCGCGGTGGCCGGCCATATCGCCACCCCCGACCAGATCGGCGAAAGGGGGCGGTCATGACCGACGTTCTGCACGGGAAGGCCTGGACCTTCGGGCGCGACATCGACACCGACCTCATCATCCCGGCGCGGTACCTCAACATGAAGACGGCCGAGGAGTTGGGCCAGTACTGTATGTACGACGCCGACCCGGATTTCTCCAAGAAGGTCCAACCGGGCGACATCTTGGTGGCCAAGGAGAACTTCGGCTGCGGGTCGAGCCGGGAGCACGCTCCCATCGCCCTGAAAGGCGCGGGCGTGTCGGTGGTCATCGCCAAGAGCTTCGCGCGGATCTTCTACCGCAACTCGTTCAATACCGGGCTGCCCATTCTGGTCGCTCCGGACGCTGTGGACGGCATCAACGAGGGCGACGAGCTGACGGTCGACCTGGCCGGCGGCGAGATCAAGGACCTCACCACCGGCAAGACCTACCAGGCCGAGCCGCTGCCGCCGTTCATGCGCGAGCTGGTGGAGGCTGGGGGGCTGCTGCCATACCTGAAACAACGGGCCGCCGCGCGCTGACGCCGCGACCCAAACCGAAGCGAAAGGAACCGAAGTGGACTACGACATCGCGGTGATGCCCGGCGACGGGACCGGCCCCGAGGTAGTGGCCGAAGGGCTGAAAGTCCTGAAAGCCGCGGCGGCGCGCGCCGGCTTCACCTATACCTTGACGAACTACGATTTCGGCGGCGACCGCTATCTGCGGACGGGCGAGACCCTGCCCGATTCGGCCATATCCGAGCTGGGCGGGCACGACGCCATCTTCCTGGGGGCCATCGGCCATCCGGATGTCAAGCCGGGCATCCTCGAGCTGGGTATCCTGCTCAAGGCCCGTTTCGCTCTGGATCTGTATATCAATCTTCGCCCCGTCAGGCTGTACCCGGGAGTCGAGACGCCGATCAAGGACAAGGGCCCCAAGGAGATCGACTTCGTCGTGGTGCGGGAGAACACCGAGGGTCTGTACGCGTCCACCGGCGGCTACCTGAAGAAGGGCACCCCCGACGAGATCGCGACGCAGGTGAGCGTCAACACCCGCAAGGGGGTCGAGCGCTGCATCCGCTATGCCTTCGACTACGCGGCCCGGGCCGATCGCCGCGGGCAGCTCACCCTGGTGGGCAAGACCAACGTTCTCACCTTCGCCTGGGACCTCTGGTGGCGGGCGTTCAACGAGATCGGTGACGCGGACTACCCCAATATCAAGCGGGAATACGCGCACGTGGACGCGACCTGCATGTGGTTCGTCAAGAACCCCGAGTGGTTCGACGTCATCGTGACCGACAACATGTTCGGCGACATAATCACCGACCTGGGCGCCATGATCCAGGGAGGCATGGGTGTGGCCGCCGGCGGGAACATCCATCCAGGAAAGACCGGCATGTTCGAGCCCATCGGGGGGTCGGCCCCCAAATACACCGGCCAGAACGTCATCAACCCGCTGGCTGCCATTGGGGCCGTGGGGATGATGCTGGACTACCTGGGCCAGACCGAGGCCGCCGGGTGGGTGGAAGAAGGCGTCATCCGTGCCGTCGGCAAGATGAAGTCGCTGTCGGCCGGGCAGATGGGCATGGGCACCGACGCCGTGGGTGACCTGGTGGCCGAGTACGTGGCCAAGGGCTGACGACGAGTGAGGCCGCGCCACGCAAGGCGCGGCCTCACTCGCAGAGCGACGGACGTGATCAGAGGGAGGTTCGACGATGGCGGACGGCGTGGTTCCCCCACAGCAGCAGCCTGGACACGGGACAGAGCCCCACATAGCCTCGCTTCTCCGCCGCCGCACCAGCCGCAACCTGAACGTCATTGTAGCGGCGGAAGAGAAGACTTTCGGGGAGCGCATGGCCGACCGCCTCACGGCCGGCGCCGGCAGTTGGGCTTTCATCCTTGGCTTCCTCGCCTTCGTCGCCATCTGGATGGCGGTCAACGTGGTGGCGTGGACGCAGCACTGGGACCCCTACCCGTTCATCCTTCTCAACTTGATCCTGTCATGCATCGCCGCGATCCAGGCGCCGATCATCCTCATGAGCCAGAATCGCGAGGAGGCGCGCGACCGGGTCCGAGCGGAAGCGGACTACGAAGTCAACCTGAAGGCCGAGGTGCTCCTGGAGCACCTGACTGTGGAAGTCGAGGCCATGAAGGCGATGCTTACAGAGAAGATGCAGAACGGGACGACGTGACATCGAAAGGGGGCCGCATGAAGACCATCGTAGTGGGAGTCGACGGGTCGCCGGGCGCGCAGGTGGCGGTCGAGTTCGCGGCGAGAGAGGCCGCGGCGCACGGAGCGACGTTGCGGATCGTGACGGCGTGGGAGGTGCCCCCGACCGTGCTGTCGAGCGGCGGGGTGGCCCCGGACATCTACCAGAGTTTCGAGGACGAAGCTCGGCAGATGGTAAGCGACGCGGCCTCCCGGGTGGCCGCTCTCGAACCGTCGGTGCCGCGCGAGGAACGTGTGGTGGAGGGTCACGCGGGCAATGCTCTTGTTGACGAGGCTGAGAGCGCGGACCTGTTGGTCATCGGGCGCCGGGGACACGGCGCCCTGACCGAGCTCCTGCTCGGTTCCATCAGCCACCAGGTGGCCGACCACGCTAAGTGTCCGGTGGTGATAGTGCCTCCGGCGCCTACGGCCGATTGACCCCCGCGCTATAGTTAGGCCCTAGGGGAAGAGCTACTCGCACAGGGGGACTTGATGGAGAGCATCGCCGTTTTCGTCAACGGCTCTGAGGAAGCGGCCGCTTCGCTTGAGTTCGGAGCGCACGAGGCGGCGATACGGGGAGCCATTCTTCGTCTGGTGGCAGCCTGGGATGTGCCCTCGTCCATCCTCGGCGGCGGCGTCGCGGGCCAGGACGTCTACGACGAGTTCAGGGAGATCGCGGAGAAGCTCATCAAGGATGCGATCGCGCGGGTTGCCGAGTTGGAGCCGTCCGTGTCCGTCGAGACCCGGGTCGCCAAAGGTCAGCCGGGTCCCGTCTTCCTCGAGGAGTCGAGGGACGCGGCCCTTATCGTGGCCGCCAGGAAGCGTCACGCCGGCATCAAGGAACTCGTGCTCGGTTCGGTCAGCAAGCACATCCTGAACAACTCCGAGCGTCCGGTCGTGGTGGTGCCCATACTGCCCCGCTCGTGACCCTTCAGCGCTGGCTTTCAAGCTCCCACTATCGCTATCTTTTTGCATGGGATATACTGCGGCCGACATCCGATAGGAACGTACTTCAAGGCGTTGCTTAGAGGCGAGCTTCTCTCTATTCCGCCCGGCAGTCTCAGCCTCTCGAATGCCGAAGTGTAATTCTTCCTGTGGAGGAAAGAATGAGTTCCAAGCTGTACGTAGGTAATCTGAGCTACAACACCTCGGAGGCCAGCATCAAGACGCTGTTTGGCCAGCACGGTGAGGTGGTGTCGGTGAATCTCATCACCGACCGGGACACCGGACGGCCCAAGGGCTTTGGGTTCGTCGAGATGGCGACCCCCGAGGAAGCCGAAGCGGCGAAGACGGCCGTGAACGGCACCGAACTGGACGGCCGGACCCTGAAGGTCGACATCGCCAAAGAGATGCAGCCCCGGCCCCCGCGTAGCGGTGGCTATGGCGGCGGCATGGTGGTGGCGGCGGCTACGGCGGTGGCGGTGGCGGCTACGGTGGCGGTGGCGGCGGCTACGGCGGCGCGGCGGCGGCGGGCGCCGCTACTAGAGCTTCGCGCTCAGAGCGACCCGATACCGGGACTTGTGGGGCGCCGGCCTTTGGGCCGGCGCCCCGTTTTCTTTTCTCATCTCATCTCAGGGAACCTAATCGCCCCCCGGTGCTCTCGCCCCTTGTTTTGTTAGGGACGGCGTACTAAAATAGGCGTGCCTAACTTTGCTGGAACCGGGGGAGAATTGTGAGCAGTAGCACAGGTGCTGTCAACGAGGAAAGCTTGTTCACGGCCGAGCAAGAAGTGTTGAGCGCAAGCCTTGAGGACTACCTCGAGGCCATCCTGCAGCTGGAGCGGGCCTCGCGGGTGGCGCGCGTCAGCGAGATAGCCGGGCAGCTGGGCGTGTCCCGGCCGTCGGTCACCGGCGCGCTTGAAGAACCTGGGCGCTCGGCGGCTGGTCACTCACGCGCCGTACGGTCACGTGACCCTCACGGAGGAAGGAGCGAGCATCGCCGTGGAAGTCGAGCGGCGGCACCTGGCGATCAGGGACTTCCTCACGGGCGTGCTCGGCATACCCGGCGATCGCGCCGAGGCGACGGCCTGCAAGATGGAACATGTGCTCGAGCCCGAGATACTCGCCTATTTCGTCGAGTACGCCGCAGAGGCGCGGCCGCGGCGGCAGCGAGGGGGGAGCGCGGCAATGACGACCCTCGCGAGTCTTCCCACGGGAGCGCGGGCCACGGTGAAGAGCCTGCCCCAACCGCACGGGCTGGCCAAGCGGCTCGTGGCGCTGGGACTCAACCCGGGAGCCGAGGTGTGCGTGCTGCAGAACCGGGGCAGCGGCGCGCTGATCGTCGAGGTGCACGGCGCCCGGCTGGCTCTCGGTCGGCGGCAGGCGGACCGGGTGACGGTGGAGCCGGTCGAGACCTCGGACTGCGCGATGGACGTCGCGGCGGAGCGGTAGGATCCCACCAGTGGAGGCCCCGGCCCCCCTCACCCTCGCCCTCGCGGGCCAGCCCAACGTCGGCAAGAGCACCGTCTTCAACGCGCTCACCGGGCTCAACCAGCACGTGGGCAACTGGCCGGGCAAGACGGTCGAGCAGAAGACCGGCCGCTTCGACCACCACGGCCGGCGGATCAGCCTGGTCGACCTTCCGGGCACCTACAGCCTCACCTCCGGCTCCGAGGAAGAGCGGGTGACCCGCGACTACCTCATCAACGAGCCGCCGGCCGCGGTCATCGCCATCGTCAACGCCGCCTCCCTCGAGCGCAACCTGTACCTGGTGGCCGAGCTGCTCATGCTGCCCGTGCCGGTGGTGGTCGGCCTCAACATGCTCGACGTGGCCGAAGCGCACGGGGTGCACGTGGAGGCGCCGGTGCTGGCGGCCGCGCTCGGCATCCCGGTGGTCGAGTTGGTGGCCAGCAAGGGCCGCGGTCTGACCGACTGATCGATGCGGCGATCGACCTCGTCGAGCATCCCGACCTGTTCCGGCCCAACCGGCCGGTGATCCGCGCCAAACACCTCCCGGTGTTGCGCGAGATCGAGGGCCTGCTGGCCGGGCGCGCGCCGGCCGGCTATCCGCCCGACTGGCTGGCCCTCAAGCTGCTCGAAGGCGATACCGACGTGGCCCAGTTGGTGCGAGAGCAGGTCCCGGAAGCCTGGGAAGCCATCAACGCGCGCCTGGCCGAGCACGAGGACGCCTATCTCGACATCGCCGGCGGGCGCTACGACTGGGTGGCGCGCATGATCCGGGCCGCCGTGGTGCAGCCCCGGCGCGGAGTGACCGGCCTCACCGACCGCATCGACCGCGTGGCCACGCACCCGTTCTGGGGCCTGCTCATCCTCATCGCCGCGCTCGGGATCATGTTCTGGGTCACCTACGCGGTGGCCAACCCGGCCGCGAGAGCCATCGGGAGCTTCGTTCTCGGGCCGTTCTCCGACGCGCTGCACCACCTGCTCGCCTGGGCGCCGGCCTGGCTCTCGGGCGTGATCGTCGACGGGATAGTCGCCGGTGCGGGCACGGTCCTCTCGTTCATCCCCATCCTGGTGATCTTCTTCGCCGTCCTCGGGCTGCTCGAGGACGTGGGCTACATGGCGCGGACCGCCTACGTGATGGACCGCTACATGCACTGGATGGGCCTGCACGGCAAGTCCTGCATGCCGATGCTGCTGGGGTTCGGCTGCAACGTCCCGGCCATCCTGGGCACCAGGATCATCGAGGAGCGCAAGGCGCGGATGCTCACCATGATGCTCACGCCCTTCGTTCCCTGCACCGGCCGGCTGGCGGTGTTGGCCTTCCTGGCTCCGGCCTTCTTCGGCGCGGCGGCCCCCTGGGCGATGATCGCGCTCGTCGGGGGCAATCTGGTCCTGCTGGCGATAGTCGGCGTCACGGTGAACAAGGTGGTGTTCAAGGGGGAGAGGAGCGCCTTCATCATGGAGATGCCGCTCTATCACGTCCCCAACGCCCGGACCATCGGCCTGTACGTGTGGCGCAACACCATGGCCTTCATCAGGAAGGCGGGGACGCTCATCGTCCTCGTCTCCGCGATCGTCTGGGTGCTCTCCAACTACCCCGGCGGGCCTCCCAGTCAGAGCGTGCTGGGGACCATCGGCCGGGCCCTGGAGCCGTTCTTCAGCCTCATGGGCCTGGGCGACTGGCGCCTGATCGTGGCCCTGCTCTCCAGCTTCGTGGCCAAGGAGAACAGCGTGGCCACCCTGGGCGTGCTGTTCGGGGGCGGCGCGACCGCCGTCGGTGCAGGCGCGGCCGGGGCCGGTCTGGCGGCCAGGGTCGCCGCCGTCCTCACTCCCGCGGCCGCAGCCGCCTTCCTTGTGGTGCAGATGACCTTCGTTCCCTGCGTGGCCACGGTGGCAGCCATCAAGCAGGAGTCGCGCTCCTGGCGCTGGACCGGGGCCAACCTGGCCTTGATGCTGGTGTGGCCATGTTCATGGGCATCGTCGTGTATCAGGTGGGGTCGTTGCTCGGCTAGGGGCCCTGCCGGCCGGCCGGCCGGCACTGCGGCCGGCGGCCGCATCCGGCGACCGCCGGATAACCGGATTTTGTATACTTCAGGTCCCACAGGCGGGCTCCGGTAGCACTAGGCCCAGGAGGTTCTCATGCAGATCTACATCGACGGCGAGTTCTACAGCAAGGAAGACGCCAAGATAAGCGTCTTCGATCACGGTCTTCTCTACGGCGACGGCGTGTTCGAAGGTATCCGGACCTACAACGGCCGGGTATTCGAGCTCGACGCCCACATCGACCGGCTGTACGCCTCGGCGCAGATCATCGCTCTCGACATCCCCCTCTCCCGCGACGAGCTGGTCGAGGCCATGATGGAGACCATCCGCCGCAACGACGCCAGGACGGCTACATCCGCCTGGTGGTCACCCGCGGCATCGGCGACCTGGGGCTCAACCCCAGCAAGTGCCCCAAGGCCACCGTGTTCTGCATCGCGGGCGGCATCACCCTGTATCCGGCCGAGGTCTACACGAAGGGCTTCAAGGTGGCCACCCTCTCCACCCGGCGCAACGACCCGCAGGCCGTCAACCCGGCGGTCAAGAGCCTCAACTACCTCAACAACGTCATGGGCGCCCTGGAGCTGCGCGACCGCGACGTCAACGAGGGGCTGTTCCTCACCACCTCCGGGTACGTCTGCGAGTGCACGGCCGACAACCTGTTCCTGGTGAAGGGCCACAAGCTCATGACGCCGCACCCGTCGCTCGGTGCGCTCAAGGGCATCACCAGGGGAGTGGTCATGAGACTGGCTGCCTTCATGGGCCTGGAAGTGGAAGAGGGCTTCTACACGCTCTACGACGTCTACACGGCCGACGAGGCGTTCCTCACCGGGACGGCCGCCGAGGTGGGACCGGTCGTGGAGGTCGACAAGCGGATCATCGGCGCGGGGGTCCCCGGACCGGTGACCAAGGAGATCATCGCCCGCTTTCACGAGTACGCACAGAACTCGGGCACCCCGGTGAACGGGTAGGGTGCCCACCGGGCGCCTGCGGAGCTCCATGAGGACTCGATGACCACCGCCCGGCCTTTCCTCCTCTACGACACCACCCTTCGCGACGGCATGCAGCGCGAGGGGCTGAGCGTGTCGGTGGACGAGAAGGTCCGCATAGCGGTGCGGGTCGCCGACCTGGGCGTGCACATCATCGAGGGCGGCTTCCCCGGATCGAACCCCAAGGACGAGGAGTTCTTCCGCAAGCTGGAGGGCCGCCCGCTGGGGAACGCTCTCGTGGCTGCCTTCGGCATGACCCGGGGCAAGGGGACGACGGCCGACAAGGACGAGAACCTGCGCAGCCTGGCCGACTGCTGGGCGCCGGTCTCTTGCATCGTCGGCAAGACCTGGGACCTGCACGTCCAGAAGGTGCTGCGCGTGGACCGGGCGGAGAACCTGCGGATGATCGCCGAATCGGTGGGCTTCTTGCGAAGCAGGGCAAGCGGGTCCACTACGACGCCGAGCATTTCTTCGACGCCTACGCCGTTCACCCCGACTACGCGCTCGAGTGCCTCAGAGCGGCCGCCGAGGCGGGCGCCGAGGCCGTCACCCTGTGCGACACCAACGGGGCCATGCTGCCGATGCTGGTGGGCGACGTGGTGGAGCGGGTGGTCTCCGAACTGGGCGGCACCTGCCGGGTGGCCATCCACGCCCACAACGACGGGGGATGCGCCGTGGCCAACTCGCTGGTGGCCGTCGCCCACGGCGCCGACGTGGTGCAGGGGACCATAAACGGCTACGGCGAGCGGTGCGGCAACGCCGACCTCTGCGCCATCATCCCCGACCTCAAGCTGAAGATGGGCGTCGACTGTCTCTCCGACGAGAACCTGGCCAAGCTCACCGACACCGCCCACTTCGTGGCCGAGCTCTGCAACGTGTCTCCCGACCCGCATCAGCCCTACGTGGGCCTCGACGCCTTCGCTCACAAGGGCGGCCTGCACATCTCGGCGGTCGAACGCGACCCGACCACGTTCCAGCATATCGACCCGGCGCTGGTGGGCAACGACCCGCACGTCCTCGTGTCGGAGCTGTCGGGCAAGGCCACCATCAGGCAACGGGTCAAGCAGCTGGGCTACCCGGTGGACGACGACAAGGACATCGCCGACCGCGTGCTCGCCCGGCTCAAGGAGAAGGAGCACGCCGGCTATCACTACGAGGCCGCCGACGCCTCCTTCGAGCTGCTCGTGCGCGCCGAGATGGGGCTCGAGGCGGAGCTCTTCCACCTCGAGGCGTTCCGCATCATCGTCGAGAAGCGCGAAGACGGATCCACTCTCAGCGAGGCCACCGTCAAGGTGCACGTGGGCGGGGACCGCTTCATCGAGACGGCCGAAGGCAACGGGCCTGTCAACGCGCTCGACACGGCCCTGCGCATGGGCATCGAGCGGCGATTCCCCAACGTCCACGACATCCATCTGGTGAACTACCGGGTGCGCATCCTGGACGAGGACCGCGGCACGGCCGCCACCACCCGGGTGATCATCGACTCGTCGGACGGCCGGGACAGCTGGGGCAGCGTGGGAGTGGGCGAGAACGTCGTAGAAGCCTCGTGGGAGGCCCTCGTGGACTCCCTCTCCTACGGGCTGCTGCTGGCGGCCGGAGCGTTCGACGGTGAGGGCTCGGAAGTGGGGTGACGCATGAAGCTGGCGGATCCTGTATGAGGGCGAGGCCTGCGAGGTCTCAGTGGAGTGCAACGGCTACCTGATCGTCAGCCCGGGTGAACTTGCCGGCACGCTCGTGTCGGAGCTTGACGCCCTGCTTCTGCCGCCTGTCGCACCCGGCAAGATCCTGGGGGTGGGGTGGAACTTCCGCGACCACATGAAGGAGATGGAAGTGCGGAGGGCCGGCGGTGAGGCCGTCACGCCCCCGCCCGCCGAAGAGGTGCCGCCACCGATCCTGTTCCTGAAGCCGCCGTCGAGCCTCATCGGGCACGGGGAGGCCATCATCTATCCGGAGGACGCCACCCGGGTAGAGTACGAGGGCGAATTGGCCGTGGCGATAGCGCGCGACACCCGCCGGGTGACCCCCGAGGAGGCAAGGCGCGCGGTGTGGGGGTGGACCTGCGCCAACGACGTCACCGAGCGTGACCTGCAGGCCAGGACAAGCAGTGGTGGCGGGCGAAGGGCTTCGACACCTTTGCGGTCGCCGGCCCCTTCCTCGAGACCGAGACGCCCAGCCCCGAGGCCTGGATCCGTACCCGGGTCAACGGAGAGCTGCGCCAGGAGGGCCAGGTGCGGGACATGATCCGCGACCCCTTCGAGATCATCTCGCTCGTCAGCCAGTCGATGACCCTGCATCGCGGCGACCTCATCATGCTCGGGACTCCTCCCGGGGTGGGCGAACTGCATCCCGGTGACGAGGTGGAAGTCGAGATCGACGGAGTGGGCTACCTCCGGAACCCCGTGAGCGCGGAGGGGAGTGAGCGGCGCGCCGCGGTATCCGGCTCCGCCCGCTCACGCGCCGCCGGCGAGTTTCGAGGCGCCCACGGCCGCCGAGGTAGCCGCGACCCTGGGTCTGCTGCCGCACCGGGAAGGCGGCTATTACCGGGAGACGTACCGCTCGCCGGTAGTGATTCCCACGCCGGCAGGCATGCGGTCGCTCTCCACCGCGATCCTCTATCTGCTCACCGCCGACGATCCCAGCCGTTTCCATCGGCTGCGCTTCGACGAGGTGTGGTTCTTCCACGCCGGGTCGCCGGTAGAGATGGTGTTCCTCGATCCGCACGACACTCTGGTCGTCGGGCCCGAGGCGCCGCAGGCGCTCGCGCCCGGCGGCCGGTGGATGGCCGCCCGGGTGGCGCCGCCCGGGCGCGGCGCTGAGGACGGGCGCCCGCACGGCGCCCGACTGGGCCCTCGTCGGCTGCGTGGTCTCGCCCGGGTTCGAGTACGACGACTTCGAGGCGGGAGACCGCGACACTCTTCTGTGGGCCCATCCGCAGGCCGCCGAGTACATCCGCGCCCTGACCGGCGGCTGAGGTGTCACTTCTCAGCCGCCTCTCGTGAATCCCGCTCACAGCGGAATTTGTTCTCCTGAGCCTACCAGACCGCTTGAGGGGCCTGGTCCTTCGGGTAGAATCGAGCGATAGGGGCGATCCGTCCCACGCGATTTTCCAGGGAGTTCTTTGGTTCCTCGTCACCATCTGTCGCGGCCGGCATTGAAGCACCGAGCCGCCGGACGAGTCGGCCGCGCCGCCGGCCGGCTTCTGCCACCTGCACGTCCATACCCACTACTCGGCGCTGGACGGCGCCTGCAAGGTGGAAGACCTGGTGGCCCGGGCGGTCGAGATGGGCATGCCCGCTCTGGCCATCACCGACCACGGTGTGCTCTCCGGCATCATCCAGTTCTACCAGCAGTGCCGCAAGGCGGGCGTCAAGCCCATCATCGGCCTCGAGGCCTACGTGGTGGAGGACCGCTTCCGCAAGGAGGGCAGAACGAGGAGCGCTGGCACCTCACCCTGCTGGCCAAGGACAACACCGGCTACCGCAACCTGCTGAAGCTGGGCAGCATGGCCTTCCTCGAGGGCTACTACTACAAGCCGCGCATGGACTACCGCATCCTCCAGCAGCATGCCGACGGGCTCATCTGCCTCTCCGGCTGCGCCAGCGGCCGCCTCTCCCGGGCGCTTCAGAACGGGCAGATGGCGGCGGCCGAGGCCGAGGTAGCGCGGCTCCTCGACATCTTCGGCGAAGACAACGTCTACCTCGAGATGCAGGAGACCGGCATCCGCGAGCTGGCCGAGATCAACCCGCGCATGATCGAGCTGGCGGCCAAGACCGGGCTCAAACTCGTGGCCACCAACGACGTCCACTATCTGCGCGAGTCCGACGCGGCCGCCCACGACGTGCTGCTCTGCATCCAGACCGGGTCGCGGCTGTCCGAAGAGAACCGCATGCGCTTCTCGTCCGAGGAGTTCTTCTTCAAGAGCGAAGAAGAGATGCTCCACGTGTTCCGCGACCATCCCGAGGCGGTGGCCAACACCCTCGAGATCGCCGAGCGCTGCAACGTCGAGATCAAGCTCGAGGAGATGCTCATCCCGCACTTCCCGGTGCCCGAGGGCTACGACGAGGCCTCGTATCTGCGCCACCAGTGCGAGCTGGGGCTGGAGCGTCGCTTTGGCGACCAGGTCACGCCGGAGGTCAGCGAGCGCCTGGAGAGCGAGCTCGCCGTGGTGGAGAAGATGGGCTTTCCGCCCTACTTCCTCATCGTCTGGGACTTCGTCACCTACGCCAAGAAGTCCGGCATCCCGGTGGGCCCGGGTCGCGGCTCGGCGGCCGGCTCCCTGGTGTCGTACCTGCTGGGCATCACCGATCTCGATCCCATCCGCTACAAGCTGCTGTTCGAGCGGTTCCTCAACCCCGACCGCATCAGCATGCCCGACATCGACATCGACTTCTCGGTGATCGGCCGGGAGAAGGTCATCGAGTACGTGGCCGCCAAGTACGGGCGCGACCGGGTGGCGCAGATCGCCACGTTCGGCACCATCAAGGCCCGGCAGGCCATCCGCGACGCCGCCCGGGTCATGGACGTGCCCTACAGCCAGGCCGACCGCATCGCCAAGCTGGTGCCCGAGGTGCTCAACATCACCCTCGAGACCTGCCTGGCCGACGCGAAGGGCGACCTGCGCAAGGCCTACGACGCCGAAGACATGGTCCGCGAGGTCATCGACATGGCCAAGCCGCTCGAGGGCCTCATCCGCCAGGACTCCATCCACGCCGCCGGCGTGGTCATCTCCAAGGGCCCGCTCACCGACCATCTGCCGCTCATGCAGAAGGGCGACGCCGAGGTGGTCACCCAGGTGTCCATGACCGACGTGGAGAAGCTCGGCCTGCTCAAGATGGACTTCCTGGGCCTGCGCAACCTGGACGTCATCGACAGCGCCGTCAAGATCATCCGGGCGGGCGGACAGCCCGACTTCGACATCGAGACCATCCCTCTGGACGACGCCCCCACCTACCGCATGCTGGCCAAGGGCGACTCGGAGGGCGTGTTCCAGTTCGAGTCGAGCGGCATGCGCGACGCGCTGCGCGAGATCCAGCCCACCCGGCTGGACGACCTCATCGCGCTCGTGGCCCTCTACCGCCCCGGGCCCATGGAGTTCATCCCGCAGTACGCGCGCAACAAGCGGGCCCCGGCCGGCATCAAGTACGAGGACGACCGGCTCGAGCCCATCCTGAGCCCCACGTACGGGGTCGCCATCTACCAAGAGCAGTTGATGGAGATCTCCAAGGTCATCGGCGGTTTCACCCCCGCCCAGGCCGACGACCTGCGCAAGGCCATCGGCAAGAAGAACAAGCCCAAGCTGGAGCAGCTCGAGCCCAAGTTCCGCGAGGGCGCGGCGGCCACGGGCACCGCGCCCAGGACCATCGACCACCTCTGGTCGCTCATGGAGAAGGCGGGCGACTACTCGTTCAACAAGTCCCACGCCGCCTGCTACGCGCTCATCTCCTACCGCACGGCCTACCTCAAGGCCAACCATCCGGTGCAGTACATGGCGGCGCTCATCTCCAGCGTCATGGACACCAAGGACAAGGTGCCGTTCTACGTCACCGTCGCCAACGAGATGGGCATCGAGGTGCTGCCGCCCGACATCAACGAGTCGGTGCTCGACTTCCGCGGGGTCGAAGACCGCATCCGCTTCGGGCTGAACGCCGTCAAGAACGTGGGGGAGACGGCCATCCGCAACATCCTCGACGCGCGAGAACGCGGAGGTCCCTTCACCGGCTTGTTCGACTTCTGCGAGCGGGTCGATCTCGGCGTCGTCAACCAGAGGGCGGTCGAGAGCCTGGTCAAGTCGGGGGCCATGGACTCCATCGGCCCGTCCCGCCGGGGGATGCTCCAGGTGCTGCCGCAGGCCATGGCCCACGGCAAGAAGATGAAGGCCGACGCCGACAAGGGTCAGGGCTCCATCTTCGATCTGTTCTCCGATCCCGAACCGGCCGCGCCGGCCGGCAAGAACGGCAACCGCAACGGCAACGGGACGCGGGGTGCGAACGGGGCTCCTCCCGTGGAGATCCCCACCGACGACTTCAGCAAGGAAGAACTTCTCGCTTTGGAGAAGGAGACCCTCGGCCTGTACGTCAGCTCGCATCCCCTCAAGGACATCCGGCACGAGATACGGCGGGAGGCCGGGCACCTCATCTCCCAACTCGGCGACCTGCCCGACGGGACCGTGACCACGATCGTCGGCATGGTGAGCACGGTCAAGCGCATCACCACCAAGAGATCGGGCGAGATGATGGCGTTCGTCACGGTAGAGGGCCTGGAGGGCCAGGTGGAGATGCTCTGCTTCCCGGCCATCTACCAGGAGCACAGGGAACTGCTGGTCGAGGACAAGGTCGTCAAGATCAAGGGCCGGGTGGACCACAAGGACGAGGCCGAGATCAAGTTCATCCCCATGGCGATCGAGGCGTTCGTTCCGAAGACCGGGCTGGAGCCGGTCGCTCTCAGCGTGGACGGTGACTGCCTGCCGTACACGGTCATCGACGATCTCAAGCGCATCCTGGCCCGCTTCCCGGGCAAGTGCTCGGTGGAGATACACGTGCGCCACGGCGAGACCTCCCGGCGCCTGCGCTTTGGGGACGATTTCCGGGTGGACCCGCAGACGAGCCTGTTCGCGGAACTGAAGGCCCTTCTGGGTGAAGCCTGCGTGTGCCAGGGCCCCGCCCGCAACGGGACCGGCAAGTAGCGGGCGGCAGGAGGGATGCGGCCATGCGGATAGAGGCGCTGACCCTGGCGGCGGTCCCTTCCACGGTCGCGGCGCTACGGCCGCCCGAGGAGTCCGGCCGAGCCATAGCCGAACGCGTGGCCGCGATAGTCGCCGATGTCCGGAGCCGGGGGGACGAGGCTGTCGCCCAGGCCACCGCCCGGTTTGACTGGCCGGGGGCGAGCGCCCTCAATATCGCGGTACCTGTAGCCGACCTGGACGCCGCCTACGCCGAGGTCGACCCGGAGCTGATCGAGGCTCTGCAGACCGCCCGGGACAACTGCACGTTCTTCCACCGGCACGAACTCAGGGACGATTGGGAAGATGTGGGCCCCCAGGGGCAAAGGCTGGGCATCCGCCATGTGCCGGTCGAGCGGGCGGGGCTGTACGTGCCGGGCGGCCTGGGCGCCTACGCCTCTACCGTGATCATGAACTCGGTGCCGGCGCTGGTGGCCGGCGTGGGGGAGTTGGTGATCTGCACTCCGCCCGGCCGGGACGGGGCGGTCAACTCATCGGTGCTCGCCGCGGCCCGGCTCATGGGCATCGAGCGCGTGTTCCGGGTGGGAGGGGCCCAGGCCATAGCGGCCATGGCCTACGGGACCGAGACCATCCCTCGGGTGGACGTCATCTGCGGGCCCGGCAACGCGTACGTGATGGAAGCGAAGCGCCAGGTGTACGGGAGCGTGGGTATCGACAGCCTGGCCGGCCCCAGTGAGGTCCTGGTGGTAGCCGACTCCACCGCTCATCCCGACTGGATCGCGGCCGACATGCTCGCCCAGGAGGAGCACGGCAGCGGGGCGGAGGCGCTGCTGATCGCCGAGACCAAGGAGATGTGCGAGGCGGTGGAGGCTGCGGTTGCGCGCCTCGTGTCGGAGCGCGGCGACTCCGGCGGCGCCGCCGGCCTCACGGGGGCCGCCGCCAGCGCCGGCCTTGGCGCCCGGCGGTTCTGGGCCTTCTATGCGGCCGCCGGCGAGGACTTCCTGGGACTGGCCGCCGCCCTGGTGAACAACTACGCCCCTGAACACCTGGAGATCCAACTGGCCGACCCGCGCGCGTTCTTGTCTCGCGTCCGGTCGGCGGGGGCGGTCTTTCTCGGTCACGGCACGCCCACCGCCTTTGGCGACTACATCGCCGGCAGCAACCACGTGCTCCCGACCGGTGGCGCGGCCCGTTTTTCGTCACCGCTCTCGGTCGACACGTTCGTCCGCAAGTCGTCCTACGTCGAGATGCCGGCCGATTCGGCCCGGCTTCTTACCCCGCGCCTCGCGCGCATAGCCGAGAGCGAAGGCTTCTTCTTCCATCGCCTCTCGGCGGAGTTGCGGGCCGAAGGCGAATAGCCGGTAGCGGCGCAGCCGGCCGGACAGCTGCCGGGCAGCCCGGTCCGCGGCGCCAGCGGCCGCGCCGCTCCGGTGGCCCGGCGGGCCTGTGCTATCCTCCGAGAAATCAAGCCGAGCCGCAACTTCGAGCAGGGAGGCGACAGTGCAGCCCGAGAGCTCCCCGAGACCCCAGGACGGCGGGTAGCCGCAAAGCGACCATCGAGCGCAAGACTCGGGAGACGAGTGTCGCGGTCAGACTCGACCTCGACGGCTCCGGCAAGGCTTCCATCGCCACCGGCCTGGGTTTCTTCGACCACATGCTGGAACTGGTGGCCGGCCACGGTCTCTTCGACCTCACCATCGAGGCCCAGGGCGATCTGCAGACCGGCGGCCACCACACCGTGGAGGATGTGGGCATCTGCCTGGGAACGGCGATGGCCGAGGCCGTGGGCGACAAACGAGGCATCAACCGGTACGGGAGCATGCTCGTTCCCATGGACGAGTCCCTCGTCCTCGTGGCCCTCGACCTGAGCGGGCGGCCGTACTTCGCCTACGAGGGCGGCCCGGTGGGCGAGGCGATCGCCGGGTTCGACGCAGGATTGGTCGCGGAGTTCTTCCGGGCGGTGGTCAATCATGCCCGTATCACCATGCACGTCCGTGTATTGGCGGCGGGCGACCTTCACCACACCATCGAGGCGGTCTTCAAGGCCTTCGGCAAGGCGCTGAGGCAGGCGGTCGACCGCCGATCCCCGGGCCACCGGCATCCCCTCGACCAAAGGGGTTCTGTGAGTCCTGCCGCTCCTCCGGCAAGAGCCGGCGCTCTCTACATCGTCGACTACGGCTCGGGCAACCTGCGCTCGGTGCAGAAGGCGTTCGAGCACGTGGGTGTACCGGCGGCGGTCGGGTCCGACGCCAGAGCGATCAGAGACGCGGCCGCGCTGGTGCTGCCCGGGGTGGGAGCCTTCGGCGCCGCGATGGCCCAACTGGAGAGCAAGGGGCTGGTGGAGCCTCTCGTGGAGCGGATCGAGGCGGGGGTGCCCTTCCTGGGGGTCTGCCTTGGCCTGCAGCTTCTCTTCGAAGCCAGCGAGGAAGACCCGGGGGTCTCGGGACTGGGGTTGATCCGGGGCGACGTGCGGGCTCTGCCGCTCGACGGTCAAGGTGCCGCACATCGGCTGGAACCAGGCCGAGCTCTGCAGCTGCTCGGACCTGTTCGACGGGATCCCGGACGGCTCCGCGTTCTACTTCGTCCACAGCTATGCGGTCGTGCCCCGTTCGCCGGGCGACGTCCTGTGCATGACCGACTACGGACGGGGTGACGTTCGTGTCGGGGATCGAGGCCGGCAACCTCGCCGCGGTGCAGTTCCACCCGGAGAAGTCGAGCACCCTGGGCCTGCGCTTCTACCGCAACTTCGCCCGCAAGCGGGCCTGCCGTCGGAGACGCGCCCCGAGACTGGCGCCGCGCCGGAAGGCCGATGAGACTCCTGCCCGCCATCGATATCCAGGGCGGCCGCTGCGTGCGGCTGCGGCGCGGCGACTTCGCCGACGAGACCGTGTTCGGCGACGACCCGGTGGCGATGGCCAAGTCCTGGGTGGCGGAGGGGGCTCGGTACCTTCACGTGGTCGACCTCGACGGCGCCCGCGAGGGGTCGCCGCGCAACTTCGACCTGATCCGGGCGATAGCCGAGGCGGTGCCGATCCCGGTGGAGGCCGGGGGAGGTTTCAGGGACGAAGCGGCTCTCGAGCTGTTGCGGCGAAGCCGGGTCGCCAAAGTCGTGCTGGGGACCAGCGCCGTGGAGGACAAGGTGTTTCTGGAGCGGGCGCTGGAGCTGCTCGGCGGCGACCGGGTCGTGGTGGCCGTCGACGCCGAGGAGGGCCTGGTCAAGACGCGGGGCTGGCAGGAGCAGAGCGGCGTGAGGGCGCTCGACCTCGTTCGAGAATTGGAAGCGAAGGGCGTGCGAGAGATCCTCTATACCGACATCAGCCGGGACGGCATGATGGAGAGTGTCAATCTGGAGGGCCTGCGAGAGCTGGCCGAGAACAGTGCGCTGGAGATCATCGCCTCCGGCGGCGTCACCGGCCTGGACGATCTTCGGGCCCTGAAGGAGCTCGAACCCCTCGGCGTCACCGGCGTGATCGCGGGACGGGCGCTCTACGAGAGGCGCTTCACGGTGGCGCAGGCTCTGGAGATATTGGACGGCGGCGCCCCGGGCGGTGGCGCGGCCTCCAGCGTCGCGCCGGCCGGCGGCGCGGGGGGCGACAACTGATGCTGCTGAAGCGGATCATCCCCTGCCTCGACGTCGACCGGGGACGGGTGGTCAAGGGCACCAACTTCGTCGACATCCGCGACGCGGGCGACCCGGTGGAGCTGGCCTCCCGCTACGACAAGGAAGGCGCCGACGAGGTGGTCTTCCTCGACATCACCGCTTCTCACGAGAAGCGCGACACCATCGTCGAGTTGGCCCGGCACTGCGCCGAAGAGCTCTTCATCCCGTTCACCATCGGCGGCGGCATCCGCAGCGAAGACGATGTGCGGGCGCTGCTCGGGGCCGGCGCCGACAAGGTCTCGCTCAACTCGGCCGCCATCCAGGATCCCGACCTGATCTCGGCCTGCGCGCGGCGCTTCGGCTCCCAGTGCGTGGTCCTGGCGATCGACGCCAAGCGGGTGGCTTCGCCGCCTGGCGGGGCGCGCGCCGGCGAACCGGGTGGCTGCTCACTGGGAGGCCTACCTCAACGGCGGCCGCGTCCCCACCGGCCTCGACGCCGTCGAGTGGGCCGTCCGGGCCGTGGGACTGGGGGCGGGGGAGATACTGCTCACCTCCATGGACCGCGACGGCACCAAGGACGGCTACGACCTGGAGCTCACCCGGGCGGTGGCGGAGGCGGTCAACGTGCCCGGTTATCGCGAGCGGGGGCGCCGGGACGTCTCGACCACCTGGTCGAGGTCATCGAGAAGGGCGGCGCGGACGCGGTCCTCGCGGCTTCGATCTTCCACTACGGCGAGTACACGATCCGGGAGGCCAAGGAGTACATGGCGGCGCGGGGGATCCCCGTCCGGCTTTAGAACTGGAAGTAAGGCAGGGGGTGGCCATAGGTTCCAGGGAGGAGTCGCACAGGCCTTTGTGCGCAGCCGGAAGGAACCTATCCACCCCCTGGCCGCGCCGGCTTGAGGATCACTCCTCGCTGGCGCTTGCCGTTTATCGCCACCAGCAGAGGCGTCGTCGAAGTGCAGGCGGCGCACGTAGCCGCCGTCCCTGACGGCCGGCTGGGCCGCCAACCAGTCCCAATCCACGAAGCCCTCACCCTCCTCGGCGTTCACGGTGAAGTAGCCGACCCGGAACGAGGTCAGGTTCTGGAAGAAGTGGCTGCCCTGCGAGGGAGTGACTTTCATGTCCTTGAGCCCGGATTCCACGATCACGCGAGCGCCGGATATCTGCTCCCAGGTCACCGGGATGCCGAGCCAGGGATCGGCCGAGCCCCATCTGCCCAGGCCGAAGAGGATGTAGGGCAGTCCTTCGGCGACGAGCTCGGCGTTGAGCCGGGCCACCTCCCGGGCTATCTCGGCGCTTTTCGCCCGGTCGAAGCGCTCGTAGTCGACGGCCACCACGTCCCGAAGGTGAGCGAACTTGCCGTTCCCCAGAACGCTGCTCGATCGCACCAGGACCTGTTCGGGCTCCACGTTCTCGGTGTCCAGTTCCTCCAGCTCGCGCGAGAGCGCCATCGGGCGCATCTGCAGGAAGCCGAACTCGGCCGGCTTGCCGGGGACGGTCGACAACTCCACCGCGAACTCGATCTCCACCTGCGTGTTCATGCCCCACCGGCCCAACTCCATGAGGCGGTCGAAGACCGCCGGAAGCGGCAGGGTCCGCTGCTTGAGGAGGGGCGCGAAGGTGACCAGGCGGACGCCCGGCCGAGAGATGCCGTCGTAGACCGCGTCGTTCTCGGGGCTGTACGTGGAAGCCACCCAGCCAAGGGTCCCGTCGGTCTCGGCGACCGCCAGGGGATGATGCTGCTCGGTCACCTCCCCGTCTCCCTGCATCTCGACGGCGATGAAATCCCTCTGGGAATTCGCCAGCATGTCCTGCGCCGTCGAGAAGTGGAGCAGGTGCCGCGGGTGCTTGGGGGAGAAGGACAGAGCCCGGCCGCCATCGACGACCGTTCGGCCCAGTCCCAGCGCCATCGCCACCACGCCGTCCTCGGCGGCCAGCGGGCCGGTGGGATAGAAGTTGTGCGAGCGGGCCACCCCGGCGAAGCTCGGGTAGAAGCGGCTTCCGTGGCGTGATCCGACCAGCTTCTGGATGATCACCGCCATCTTCTCTTCCTCGAGGCGGTACGGCGTGACCTTGAAGTAGTTCTTGGCGTACGTGAGGAAGGTGGACGCGTACACGCGTTTGACCGCCCGGACCAGCTGCTGCAGGCGCGCCTCGTCGTCGGCCTGGTTGTTGGGCAGCATGTAGGTCTGGTAGACGCCGGCCAGCGGCTGGTACTGGGAGTCCTCGAGCAGGCTCGACGAGCGCACCGCCAGAGGGTACCGGACCAGATCCAGGTAGGCGGCCAGGCGCCGCTCGATCTCGGCGGGGAAGACGGCGGCCACGAAGCGCTTCTCTATCTCCTCGTCGTCGTCGCTCGCCATGGCGAAGTGGCGCAGATCGTTCTCGTCAAGGAAGGCGTCGAAGACGTCGGTCGCGAGGACGAGGCAGGGCGGCACCGTGATCTGCATCCCTTCGAACTGGTCCGTGACCGCCGAAATCCCGAAGCAGATGCCGGACGAAGGCCAGAGCCCGGGCCTTGCCCCCCAGCGAGCCCTCCCCGATGCGGGCGAAACTGTTCTCCGCATCGAACGAGCTGGGGTCGAAGTCGCTCACCGACTCCCGGGTCTGCTCGCGGCGGTAGGCGTTGATCTCCTCGATGAGGTATCGTCCGCCGGTCCTCGATGGTGACGTAGTCGGCGGCCGTGCGGGGCCGCAAGTGATGGGCCAGGTGGAACTCCGTGCGGGCCTTGAGCCAGCGGGAGAAGTCGTTCCGCTCCGCGTGGTAGGCGATGGACTCCGCCGGGACGGTGCGCAGTTGCCCGAGCAGGCTCTTGAGATCCTGCGCCCTGCCGACGGCGGTCCCGTCCGGAAGCCGGAAGATGAAGTCGCCGAACGCGAAGTTCTTGACGATGAAGCTGCGCAGGTCCTCGAGAAGCGTGGGAGAGCCCTTCAGCAGGAACTCCGCGCCCACCTCACGGGCCACCGCTTCGCTGTCCGGCCGGCTGGACTGGAGGAGCACCGGGATGTCGCGGTACGCAGACTTGACCTTGCGGGCGAACTCGGCGCCGGCGAGCGGGTTGAGGCGCCCCTCCTGGGGGAACTCGATGTCGGAGATGACCCCCAGCACGTCCTCCTGGTAGGCGGAGAAATCGTCCCAGGCCTCCTCGAAGCTATTGCAGAGGAGGATCTTCGGCCGGGCCCGCATGCGCAGGATCTTGTGGGCCACGTTCACACCCTCGGTGATGAGCGACTGCGAGTGGTTGATGATCTCCGTGTAGATCGTGGGCAGGAACGATGAGTAGTAGCGGATGTTGTCCTCGACCAGCAGGATCACCTGGACGCCCGCCACCCCGGTGTCGTAGGCGACGTTCAGCCTGTCTTCCACGTACTTGGTGATGGCCAGCAGGATGCGGGAGTCGCCCTGCCACAGGAAGATGCGCTCCAGGGCGCTCGTGTCGTGGTTGGCCATGTACTCGGCCAGCTCGCCGCCGTCGTACGCCAGCAGGATGACCGGGATGTCCAGTCCCGCCTCCTTGACCTTGAGCGCCAGCTCGGCCGCCTCCATGTCGCCCACGTTGACGGCGGTCACGATCAGGTTGAACCGGCTCTCGCTGGAGGCGAGCGCGATCGCCTCCGCCCCCGTAGCCACGTGGCGCAGGCCCGTGGTGTGGTGGAGGTTGAGGTCAAGGAACTCCTTGAGCAACAGCTCGTTGAGCTGCCCGTCCTCCTGCAGGATGAACGTATCGTAGGTGCTCGAGACCAGGATGATGTTCTCCACCCGCCTGGCCATGAGGTGCTGGAAGTCGTACGAGTGCCGCCACTCCAGTTTTTCCGGCTGCGGAGCCTCCGGCATGGCCTGCTTACACCACTCCCTGGTCCATCATGGCGTTGGCCACCTTGAGGAACCCGGCGATGTTGGCCCCGTTCACGTAGTTGCCCGGGGTGCCGTATTCGGCGGCGGCCTCGACGCAGGCCTCGTGGATGCTCTTCATGATCTCCTGCAGTCGTCCCGTCCACCTCGTCGCGCAGCCAGCAGATGCGCATGGAGTTCTGGCTCATCTCCAGACCGGAGGTGGCCACCCCGCCGGCGTTGGCCGCTTTGCCGGGGGCGTAAAGGATGCCGGCGTCCAGGAACACCTGCACTCCCGGCGGCGCTGGTGGGCATGTTGGCCCCTTCGGCCACCAGATAGACCCCGTTTCCAAGGAGGTTGCGGGCGTCTGTCTCGTTGATCTCGTTCTGCGTGGCGCAGGGGAAGGCGCAGTCGGCTTTTAGGTCCCATTGGGGGGAGTGTTCGGCCAGGGGATCGAACGGGGTGTAGACGGCTTCCGGGTAGGCGTCGGCGTATTCCTTGATGCGGCCCCGGCGCACGTTCTTGAGCTCTTTGAGGAAGGCCAGCTTCTCCCAGGTGATGCCGGACTCGTCGTAGATGAAGCCGTTGGAGTCGGAAGCGGAGACGGGCTTGGCCTTGAGGTCGAGGAGCTTCTCGATGGCGAACTGGGCGACGTTCCCGCAGCCGGAGACCAGGCAGGTCTTGCCTTCCAGGGTCTCGCCCCTGGTGGCGAGCATCTCGGCGGCGAAGTAGATGCAGCCGTAGCCGGTGGCTTCCGGCCGGATGAGCGATCCGCCCCAGTTGATGCCCTTGCCGGTGAGCACCCCGGAGAACTCGTTGGTGATGCGCTTGTACTGGCCGAAGAGATAGCCGATCTCCCGGCCCCCCACCCCGATGTCCCCGGCGGGCACGTCGGTGTTGGGGCCGATATGGCGGTAGAGCTCGCTCATGAAAGCTCTGGCAGAAGCGCATGACCTCGGCGTCGGACTTGCCCTTGGGGTCGAAGTCGGAACCGCCTTTGCCTCCGCCCATGGGAAGGGTGGTGAGGGCGTTCTTGAACACCTGCTCGAAGGCCAGGAACTTGAGGATGCCCAGGTTGACGCGAGGGTGGAACCGGAGGCCGCCCTTGTAGGGGCCGATGGCGGAGTTCATCTGGATGCGGAATCCCCGGTTCACCTGGATCTCGCCCTCGTCGTCTGTCCAGGGGACCCGGAACATGATCACCCGCTCCGGCTCCACCAGGCGCTCCATGATCTTGGCGTGCCCGGTATTCGGGGTGGCGCTCGATGACCAGGGCTGTGGATTCCACCACCTCGAGGACCGCTTGGTGGAACTCGGGCTCGGCCGGGTTCTTGGCCTTGACCAGGGCGACGATGTCACCAGCGTAATCCCGCATAGGTCCCCTCCGTTCGCCCGCTGCTTCATCGGCGCGGACACGGTTGCGCGAATGGTGGCTCGCGGTCCATGATAAGTCCGGAGGGTGCAGCGCGTCCACAAGGAGTCGTCATGGAGCAAACCGGCACACCAGCGGCCGGGCCGGGAGCGCCGGGGCCCGAGCCGCAGCCACAGTGCCGGGTCCGGGGCAGCCCCGGGTCCGACCCGGCGCAGCCGGGCGCACGGCCGACGCCGTCGCTATCGGTATCGCTCCCTATTCTGGCCGCTGGTGCTCATCGGGGCGGGGGTCATCTGGCTTCTCTACAGCCTCGACGTCATCTCGGCTTCCAACCTGGAGGTCCTCGGGCTCGTCTGGCCGGTCTTCGTCATCGGCATAGGCGTCGACCTTCTCGTCGGCCACCGCTCCGCCGGCAGCGGGCGCGATCGTCGGCGTCGTCACAGTCGGGCATCGTGATCGTGCTGATGCTGATCGGACCCAGCCTGGGATGGGTTAGGAGGCGCCGAACTCAAGACCGAGACCTTCAGCACGCCGGTGGGCGAGGCCACGCAGGCGCAGGTGGAGATCGGGCTCTCCGGGTTATGCGGCCTCGATCCACGCCCTGCCCGTCGGCCACCGGGTCCGACCGGCCGTCTGCTCTCGGCCTCCGTCACCCACCGGGGAACGATCGAATTCAGCCGCCGAAGGGACCACCCAGAAGACGGTCACTCTGAAGTCGGCGAACGGTTGGCAGTGGTGGCACATGGATAGGAACGGCAACCGGCGACACCGTGGGATATCGGCCTGGACCGCAGGCGTGCCCTCTACGCTCATCGTTCTCGCGCTCCTCGGGTTCCAACACGCGTGGACCTCACCGGGTTGCAGGTGCTGCGTAAGCTGGAAGTGCACGCCAGTTCGGGCGACAGCCAGGTGGTGCTCCCGGCGGCGGATCCGTTGAGTGCATACCGTCTGGATATCCAGCTGCACAGCAGTTCCGGGCGGATGGACGTCCAGGCGCCCGACGGAGCGGTCTTCGGGATGAAGGTGGACATGAGCTCCGGTGACACTCGGGTCACCCTCGGGAAAGGACTCGGCCGCGGACCTCAGCTTCCGCGGCTCCAGCGGCCAGTTCGTGCTCACGGTGCGCCCGGGCCAGGCGCTGCAGGGTGGAGGTCAAGAACATCTCCTCCGGCGATGTCAAGCTTCCGGATGGGCTGACCCGGGTCTCCGGGGAGGGCAAGAAGGGCGTGTGGCAGACACCGGGTTACGATTCGGCCGCCAACTTGGGTAGACCTGGTTATCGAGAGCATGAGTTCGGGCACGTCAAGGTGCAGGTGGGGGCTGACGTGGAGGGAGCGCGCATGAGGGAATCGCTCGTAGACCGGGGGACGATAGAAAGGCTCTTTCTGATAGCCGGGGCGGTGCGCGCCGGGATCGTCGATGCCTTGGCGGCCGGCGAGCCGGCGACGGCGTCGTACGTCGCCGCCGAAGCGGGTGCCGATGAACGGGCGACGCTCGTCGTCCTGGAGGCGCTGGTGGGGGAAGGGCTGGTAGAGCGCGCCGGGCCGGTGCCGGAGCCGCCCGGCCGGGCGGCCGGTCCGGGTGACGAGGGGGCGGCCGCTGCCGTTGCCGTCTCGCAGGCCCCAGTCGCGGAGGACCTCGGCGCCACTCTCTACCGGCTCACCGCGCTCGCCAGGGTGCATCTCGTCGACCCGGGACCCCAGCTGGAGCGCTGGGGCCTCCTCCATCAAGCCCGCAAGGCGCGGGGCTGGCTGGAACTCCCCTTTGTCATCCAAACCGGCAAGCCGACTCCTCGGGACCCGGCCAAACGGGACCTCAAGACCATGGTGTCGGCGATGGGCGAGCGCGACCCGGAGATCATCGACGAGATCGTCGGGCGCTGCCTCTTGTACGCCGGGCCCATCCAGACCATGGTGGATGTCGGTGGTGCCGTAGGCCACCTGGCGAGAGCGTTCTCGCGCTGCGGCGTGCGGGCGACCCTCTTCGATCGCCCCGCGGTCATGCCGGTCGCCCGGGAGTATCTGGGTGAAGAGGGACGGGACGTCGCCTTGCTCGACGGGGACTTCACCGAGGCGCTGCCGGCGGGCCCGTTCGATCTGGTCTACTTCGGCAACGTGCTACCACATCTACGGTCCGGCCACGAACGCTCGGGTGACCCGCGAGGCCTTCTCCATCGTGTCTCCGGGAGGCACCATCGCCATTCAGGACTACGTATGGGGCCGCAGTCCGCGGGCCGCCATCTTTGCCGTCAACATGCTGCAGGCGACCGACGAGGGCGGCGTATGGAGCGAGGCCCAGGTGCGGGAGTGGTTGAGCGACGCCGGCTTTGCGAAGATAGAGATGTTCGATCTGGAAACGGCCGGGACTCAGCTCGTCCTTGCCACACGGCCATTGTAGACGCGGCATAGGAGACTGGATGGAACGATACCTGCTACGGGACGACATCTGGTGGGTGGGCGCGATCGACTGGGACGTGCGCGACTTCCACGGCTACGAGACCTCCCGGGGGACCACCTACAACGCCTACCTCATCCTCGACGAGAAGGTCGCTCTGGTCGACGGATGCCGGGACGGTTTCGGCCCCGAGATGCTGGCGCGGGTGATGGGCTGTTGCGGCGGCCGGCCGGTGGACTACCTGGTCATCAACCACGTCGAGCCCGACCACTCCGGAGCCATCCCCTGGCTGGTAGAGCGGCTGATGCCTCAGCGCATCTTCTGCTCCAAGAGGGCGAAAGAGACCCTTGTCTCTGCTACTACGGAGCGGAGATGGTCCAGGCGTGGGATCCCCAGGTGGTCGCGACCGGGCGACGAGGTGGCGCTCGGGCGGAATACCCTGCAGTTCATCGAGGCGCCGATGCTCCACTGGCCCGACAGCATGTTCACCTACGTGAAGGAAGCAAAGACGCTGCTGCCCAACGACGCGTTCGGCCAGCATCTCGCCACCTCCAAGCGCTTCGCCGACGAGGTGGACCCGGCCGTCCTCATGGAGGAGGCCTCCAAGTACTACGCCAACATCCTGATGCCGTTCGGCGGCCCCATCGAGAAGATGCTGGGCAAGATAGGGGAGATGGGGCTGGAGATCGAAGCCATCGGGCCGAGTCACGGCGTCATCTGGCGGCGGCCCGAGGACGTCGACGCGGATCCTGGAGGCGTACGGGCGCTGGAGCCGCTTCGAGGCGCCCGAGCGAGTGACCCTCATCTACGACACCATGTGGCACTCGACCGAGAAGATGACCATGGCCATCGAGGACGGCGTGGCCCAGGAGGGGGTGGAGTGCTCGGTGATGAGGCTGAGCGTCAACCCGCGCTCTGAGCTTGCCCGCCAGGTGCTCGAGTCGCGGGCCTTCCTCGTCGGCTCGCCCACGCTCAACAACAACATGTTCCCCACCGTGGGCGGGCTTCCTCACGTACCTCAAGGGTCTGCGGCCCAAGAACCGCATCGCCGGGGCGTACGGTTCGTACGGCTGGGGCGGGGGAGCGGTCAAGCAGGTCGACGCCGAGTTGCGGGCCCTGGGGCTCGACGTGCTCGACCCGCTCGACGTGAGGTACATGCCCGGCGCCGACGACCTGGACGCGTGCCACGAACTGGGGCGCGAGGTGGCCCGAAGAGTCAAGCGCGGGTTGGAGCAGTAGCGTGGCTGTGACCGTTCTGGGCATAGCGGGCAGCGCCCGGCGGGGCGGGAACACCGACACGCTGCTCGAATGGTGCCTGGATGCGGCCCGGGGCGAAGGGGCGGATATCGTCAGCTTCCGCCTGTGCGACCTCGACCTGCGAGGCTGCCGCGCCTGCGACGCCTGCTTCCAAGACGGGCACTGCATCCAGAAGGACGACATGCAGAAGCTCTATCCCCATCTGCGGACGGCGGACTCGATCGTGGTAGCTGCACCGGTCTATTCCATGGGGATGCCCGGGACACCGAAGATCATGATCGACCGCTGCCAGCCGTTCTGGGCGCTCAAGTACGTGCTCAAGCAGCCGTTGAACGAGGCCGGCGGGCCGGAACGGCTGGGAGCTTTCCTGAGCTGCGCGGGCACGAACTTCGCCGCACGTCTTCGAGGGGAGCCAGCGGAATATCCGGTATCTTTGGCACGTGCTGGGCGTCACACCGGCCGGCGAGATGCTATATCCGGAGGTGGACGCCCGGGGCGAGATACTGAAGCAGGCGGGAGCCGAAGGCCGCGGCGGAAGATATCGGCGTCCGGTTGGGCCGGCAGCGCCAGGGGAAAGGGGGCTAGGTGGACGTCGAGGTGAAGACCTGCATCGAACTGCGGCAGGCCTCTGGTCGACAGAGTCGAGGAAGAAGAGCGGACCGGTACCGGTGTGAGCCGCTCCACGGGCGAGTGCAGCACCTATCGGATATGGTCCTGCGCGAATCCGGATTGCGTCCTTTTCAAAACCGATATGTATCGGGACCAAATAGCGGACCGGACTGATAGGTGATCCATGAAGAAACGGCTACATAGGTCGCGCACCGAGAAGATGATCGCCGGTGTGTGCGGAGGGCTGGCCGAGTATCTCGACGTAGACCCGACCCTGGTCAGGGTGGTGTGGGTCTTTGTCAGCCTGCTCGCCGGCATGGGCATCCTCCTCTATCTCATCCTGTGGGTGGTCATGCCGCTCGATCTGCCGGCGGCGCCCGGCGGGCCGCCTAGCTCGGCGATAGTACCGCCTGCCGGTCTCCGAGGGTCTGAGAAGGAGGTGATGGCTGATGACAGAGAACGCGAGGGCGAGGCCCCGATGGATGGCGTCCCGACGGGCGAGATCCCGAGGTTGACCACTCTGTCCCACGGTTCCGGCTGAGCGTGCAAGCTCGGCCCCAAGGACTTGGGGCAGGTCATGGCCATGCTGCCGCCTACCGACGACCCGGCCCTGCTGGTTGGGTCCGACACGCTCGACGACGCGGCCGTCTACCGCCTGAACGACGAGATAGCGCTCGTCCAGACGGTCGACTTCTTCACGCCCGTCGTAGACGACCCGTTACGACTTCGGGCGCATCGCTGCCGCCAACGCCTTCTCCGACATCTACGCGATGGGGGCTCGGCCGCTCACCGCGCTGAACATCGTCGCCTTTCCTTCGGGCGTGCTCCCGCTGGACTACCTCGGCCGCATCCTGCAGGGCGGGGCCGAGACGGCCCGCCTGGCCTCGGCCACCATCGTCGGCGGCCACACCATCGACGACCCGGAGCCCAAGTACGGCATTGGCCGTCACCGGCATCATCAAGCCGGGGGATGAGATGACCAACGCCGGCGCCCGCCCGGGCGATCTGCTGGTGCTGACCAAACCGCTGGGCACCGGGGTCATCGCCACGGCGATCAAGCTGGGCAAAGCCTCGCCGGACGTCATCGCCGCCGCCACCGCCTCCATGGCCCACCTGAACCGGGACGCAGCGGACGTAGCACGCGAGACACGGCGTGCGGGCGACTCACCGACGTCACCGGGTTCGGTCTGCTGGGCCATCTGAGGGAGATGTGCCGGGCGAGCGGCGTCGGCGCCGACCTCTGGTTCGATCGGTTGCCCTTTCTGCCGGGGGCCGTGGACCTTGCCCGCCAGGGAGTGGCGCCCGGCGGCACCAGGAGAAACCTCGAATACGTGGAGCCCTGGACCGGCTTCGACGAGCGCCATCGAGCCCTGGCAACGGCTGCTTGTGCGCCGACGCTCAGACGTCGGGAGGGCTGCTGCTGTGCGTGCCCGCGGAAAGGGTGGAGGCCGTGGTCCGAGCTCTCGAAGCTCGCTCCACCCCGGCAGCCGCCGTCATCGGTCGGATCCGCAGCCAGGACGCGGTGACGCTGAAGGTGCTGGCGAGCCGCGAGTTCAGGGCGCCGGCGCTCGGGCGCCGCCTACGCGACAGGCCGGCTTCGGCCTCCCCAAGATCGCTCGAAGACCCGGAAGTTGGGATCCACCAGCAGGCCGACTATCTCGAGAAGGCGCCGGACGTTCGGGTTGGGGCCCACGACGCCCAGCCAGCCCCGGTCGCGCAGGCGGCGGACTCCGGAAAGTAGGACAGATAGACCCCCGCTGTCGATGTAGGTCACATAGCGGAGGTCCAGCAACACCACGACGTCGCCCTCATCCAGGACGTTGCTGAGAGCTACTTCCACCGAGCCGCAATTGCTGTGGTCTATGTCTCCGTGCGCCTCGATCAGCGGCGTGTCCCCAAGCCGGGAGACTCTCACGTCCATGGCCACCTTCTCGATCTCGCTTCGACCGGTAACCTGCTCTTGATACCCACAGCGGCGAAGCTCAAACGTATATCAGGGCGACCAGCGGAGAATGGGGTCGCGGGCCGCTTGCGCTTCGTCGGGCCGCCGCACCGGCGTGGAGTGGGGAGCGGTCGTCACTACCTCCGGGTCGTCCGTCAGTTCCCCGTGTATCCGCTCCATGATCTCGGCGAAGTAGTCGAGTGTCGTCAGGTCCTCGGTCTCGGTCGGCTCGATCATCAGGGCTTCCTGCACGATCAGGGGGAAGTAGACCGTAGGCGCATGCACCCCGAAGTCGAGGATCCTCTTGGCGATATCATGGGCGGCTCCGGGGCCGGCGGCCGCGGCGGAGAGAACGAATTCGTGCATCGAAGGGCCGTCGAACGGAAGCGGATAGAGGTGCTCCAGGCGGGCCCGCAGGTAGTTGGCGTTAAGGACCGCGTCCTCGCTCGCCTGCGTGAGCCCGTCGCCTCCCATGCGTAGCAGATAGCAGTACGCGCGGATGAGAACGCCGATGTTGCCGTAGAAGCCCTTCATCCGGCCGATGCTCTGCGGGCGGTGGTAGTCGAGGCGATAGCCTCCGCCGTCCGGGGCAGGAGCGACGAGGGGCAGCGGCAGGTAGGGCTCGAGGCGCTGCGAGACCGCCACCGGCCCCGCTCCCGGCCCTCCACCTCCGTGGGGGGTCGAGAAGGTCTTGTGCAGGTTGAGGTGCACCACGTCCATCCCCATGTCCCCGGGGCGGGCCTTTCCCATGATGGCGTTGAGATTCGCGCCGTCGTAGTAGCAGAGGGCGCCGGCCTCATGCACCAGGCGGGAGATCTCGAGGATGTCTTCCTCGAAGAGACCGAGAGTGTTGGGGTTGGTGAGCATGATCGCCGCGGTGCGCTCGGAGAGGTTGGCGCGCAGAGTCTCGAGATCCACCAGACCGCGGCTCGAGCTGGGGATCTCGACGACCTTGAAGCCGCCCATGGTGGCCGACGAAAGATTGGTGCCGTGGGCCGAGTCGGGCACGATCACCGTGTCGCGCTCCGAGGGCGAGTGGTCCCGGTGATAGGCCTTGATCATGAGGATCCCGGCGAGCTCTCCCTGGGCGCCCGCCGCGGGCTGGAGGCTGGCCCGGTACATGCCCGTTATCTCCAGCAGCCCCTGCTCGAGCTCGTGCATGAGCTCGAGGATCCCCTGAACGTCCGCCTCGGCCTGGTAGGGGTGGAGCTCGGCAAAGCCCGGCAGGGCCGCCACCTCGTCGTTGACCTTGGGGTTGTACTTCATGGTGCACGATCCCAGGGGATAGAAGCCGGTGTCGACGCAGTGGTTGAGATGGGCGAGGCGGGTGTAGTGGCGCACCACCTGTGCCTCGGCGACTTCGGGCAGCGCGGGTGGGGCCTGCGCGCAGCCGCACGTGCGGCAGCAGATCGGCCAGGTCGGCCGCCGGGACTCCGGGGGCGGGCAGGTCGACGCCGCGATGGCCCGGCACGCTGTGCGCGAAGATGGGCGGTTCCAGGCGCTCGGGGCTCATGAGACCTCTCCTGGGCGTCCGGCGTCCGGCGTCGCGCCGCCCGGTGCCGAGGCCAGCCCCGCGAGCCGTCCGGCGCCGCGCCGAGGGAGGCGAGGACGGACGCGGCCACCTCGACGTACTTGGTGAGCGCTTCCGGCGGATTGAGCTCTGTAACGGCTACCAGTAGAGCTTCCTCGACCGGCATTTCGACCGCCCCGCCGTCCAGGTCCGCCGACTGTCCTTGCCACAGCCGGGTGAGCGGCACGCCCGGGTCGACTCCGCGCGCCCGCATGGCGAGGGCGAAGTCCTCCGCCCGGCAGGGCAGCCGCAGGGCGAACTCGTTGAAGAACGGGCCGTCCACCAGGGGGCGCACCCCCGGAAGCGCGCAGAGGCGGGAGCGCAAGAAGTGGGCCCGGCGCAGACAGATCTCGCCCCGGTCCCGTAGACCGGCGGGCCCGAGCAGCGCGAGGTGTATCGTCGCCGCCAGGGCGCTGAGTGCCTGGTTGGAGCAGATGTTCGAGGTGGCCTTGGCCCTGCGGATATGCTGCTCCCGCGCCTGCAGAGTGAGCGTGTAGCAGACCCGGCCGTCCTCATCGACCGTCTGGCTCACCAGCCGGCCCGGGATCTGGCGCACGTGATCCTTCCGGCAGGCGAGGAACCCCACCGAAGGCCCGCCGAACGAGGGCGGACAGCCGAAGACCTGAGCGTCCCCCACCACGATATCGGCGCCGAGGGCGCCGGGGGACTCGAGCAGTCCCAGCGTAGCGGGGTTCACCGACACCACCAGGAGCGCCCCGCTCGCGTGGGCCGCTGCGGCCAGAGGCTCGAGATCCTCGATGACCCCAAGATGATTCGGCTGCTGGACGAGCACGGCGCCGACCCCAGACGGTAGCTCTCCGCGCTCCGGCCTCGCCGTCGCGCCGGTGCCCGCGTGCAGGGGCAGGACACGGAGCGGGATGGACGGGCCGCTCGCGTAGGTGGCCAGTACCAGCCGGGCCTCGGGATGCACTCCCGCCGACACCGCGATCTCGTTCCGCCGGGTGGCGCGCAGCGCCATGAACGCCCCTTCCGCGAGCGCCGAGGGGCCGTCGTAAAGGGAGGCGTTCGCCACGTCCATGCCCGTGAGCTCGCAGATGCAGGTCTGGAACTCGAAGATGTGCTCGAGGGTGCCCTGGCTCACTTCCGGCTGGTATGGGGTGTAGGCGGTGGCGAACTCGCTTCGCGACACCAGAGCCCGGACGGCGGCCGGCACGAAGTGGCGGTAGTACCCGGCGCCGAGGAAGGACGCCGGGCCCGGAGGACGATCGGCGGCGGCAAGCGCATCGGTCCGCGTCCGCGTCTCCTGCTCGCTCAAGCCCGGGGGGAGCCGGAGGGGCGCTTTTCGAAGCTCCCCGGGTATCTGGACGAAAAGATCGTCGGTACTGGAAGCGCCAATCGCCTCCAGCATCCGCTCGCGATCCTGCTCGCTGTGCACCGTGTACGGCATCAGGATTTCATGGTAGCTCGTTCACCCGCCCTGCCGGAAGGCGCTGACGAACGCCTGCGAGGCGGGCAGCCAAAGAGGGGTGTGTTACCATACGTTCCGCCAACCATCGATACTCCGAGAGGCGGGCGTGCGAATAACGTTCATCGAACCTGCCGCTCCAGGTTTCCACGTATACAGCTTCGTCAAACAGATGCGCCTTGGGCTCCCGCTCCTTGGGGCGCTGATGACCGCCCGCGGTCATGAAGTCCACATCTACGCCGAGAGCCTGAACGATGTCGACTGGGACGACGTTCTGTCGTCCGATCTGGTCGGCATATCGACTACGACCTCCACCACCGTAAGAGCCTATCGGTACGCGCAACGCATCCGCGACGCCGGAGTGCCTGTGATCATGGGGGGTCCCCACGTCACCTTCATGGCCGACGAGGCCCTTGACTTCTGCGACTACGTGGTGCGCAACGAGGGCGAGGAGACCCTGATCGAGTTGGTCGATCACCTGCAGGGCCGGGGGGCGATCGAGGACATCCAGGGTCTTTCGTATCGCAGCGAGGACGGAGCTATCGTCCACAACCCGGCTCGCCCGCTGCTGGCCTCGCTCACCGACCTCCCTTGGCCGGACATGAGCCTGGTAAAGGGTGGACTCGCGGTCAATCCGATGCCAATCCTATCGTCGCGTGGCTGTCCGTTCGGTTGCGAGTTCTGCTCGGTGGTCCTCATGTTCGGCCGCCGCGTGCGGGTGGTGGACCCGGCGGAAGTGGTGAAGTACATACAGCGGATGAAGCCGCGGAAGCTCTTCTTCTACGACGACAACTTCTTCATCAGCAAGCGCAGAGGCAAGGAGCTCCTCGCGCGCATGATCGAGGCGAAGCTCGAGGTGCCGTTCTTCGCGCAGATCCGGGTGGACTCGATCTGCAAGGACGGTGTCGTCGACAAAGAGACGCTCGACATGCTCTGGAACGCCGGCTGCCGCATCGTGTACCTGGGCCTGGAATCGGTCAACCCGGCCACGCTCAAGGAATATCACAAGGAATCGAGCATCGACGACATGGCCGGCGGGCTGGAAGCACTGGCCAAGCGGGGCATCAACACGCACGGCATGTTCGTGTTCGGCGCCGACTCCGACACGCTGGAGTCGCTCGCCAGCACGGCCGACTTTGCGTCCGGCCACGGCCTGAACTCGGCCCAATTCCTGTGTCTTACCCCGCTGCCCGGCACTCCGCAGACCGCCCAGTTCGAGGCCGAAGGGCCGCATCTTCACCAGGAACTGGAGCCTGTACGACGGCCACCACGTGGTCTTCTGGCCCAAGCAGATGACCCCGTACGAGCTGCAGATGGCCACCCTCGACGCCCACAAGCGTTTCTACAGGGCCAGGCGGATGTTCGCCATCAATCCGGACACCCCGCGGTACCGCAAGCACCAGATCGAGGGGTATCTCATCAGTCGCGCCTGGGAGTGGGTGCCGGAGAACAGGGAGTTCCTGCGCGAGCTCAGGGATTTCTCGGAATCCCAATTCCCTCCGCTTTCGGCGAACAGCGGCTTCATGGGCTCGGCGCGTGGCTCCGGCCTGGAGACCGCGACGCCGTAAACTCGCTTCGCGGAGCCGGTCCTCGCACAGAGGATTCTCTCCATCCTTTACGAACAGATATCGTGGCTATCCGCTTTGCTGTTGAACCCGGGAGGGGGATGACGTTTGGCCAAGGTCTTGGCCTTTGCGAATCAGAAAGGTGGCGTCGCCAAGACGACCACGACGATCAACCTCGGGGTGGCGTTCCAGGAGATGGGCTACAAGGTCCTGGCGGTCGACATGGACCCCCAGGGCAACCTCACCATGAGCCTGGGCGTGGACCCCGATTCGGTGCGCCCCAGCATGTACGACGTGCTGGTGAACGGGGTCAACATCGAAGAGGCGCTGCTGCGCCGCGAGCTGGACGTAGTGGTGTCGAGCATCGACCTGGCGGCCGCCGAGATCGCCCTCAGCGCCCAGATCGGCCGGGAGCGGGCGCTCAGCAAAGCCCTGATGCAGGTGACCGACCGCTACGACTACATCGTGATCGACACCCCGCCCTCACTGGGGCTGCTTACCATCAACGCGCTCACCGCGGCCGACGCGGTCATCGTCCCCGTGCAATGCGAGTATCTTTCTCTGCGCGGCTTGGCCCAGCTCGAGAAGACTCTGGAGCTGGTCCGCGAGAACCTCAATCCCCGGGTGCACATCGCCGGTATCGTGCCCACCATGTACGATTCCCGCACCGTACACGGGCGAGAGGCCGTCGAGGTGCTTAGGCACAACTTCGGCGACCTGGTGTTCAGCACGCCCATCCGCAAGACCATCAAGTTCGCGGAAGCGCCGGTAAAGGGGGAATCGGTGCTGAAATACGCCCCCGATAGCCAAGCGGCCAATGCATATCGGCAGCTCGCAAGAGAGGTGCTCAGTGGAAAAAAGATCTAGCATGAAAGACAGCGGCCTCAGCTTCCTCTTCAGAGGCGCCGAGGGCGCGACTCCGGCCGAGGAGAAGCCCCAGGACGTGTCGCCCGAGCAGGCGGAATCCGCCCGCCGGTCGCTCATCCAGCCCTCGCGCACCTTCCCTGCCGTCATCCGCGTCGTCGGCGTCGGTGGGGCCGGTACCAACGCCATCAACCGGATGCTCGAAGCGGGCCTCGAAGGCGTCGAGTTCATCGCCGTCAACACCGACGCTCAGGCCCTTGCCATGTGCGAGGCCGACCACAAGCTGCGCATCGGCCGGGAGTTGACCAAGGGCCTGGGCGGCGGTTCCGACCCCCGGATCGGCCGCGAAGCCGCGCTCGCCGCCTATGACGAGATCAAATCGATGCTCAAGGGCAGCGACATGGTGTTCATCACAGCGGGCGAGGGCGGCGGCACCGGCACCGGTGCCGCGCCCGGTGGTCGCCGAGATAGCCAAGTCTCTGGGCGCACTGACCATCGGCGTTGTGTCGCGGCCGTTCGCGTTCGAGGGCAAGCGCCGGGCGCTGCAGGCTCTCGACGGCGTGCGCATGCTGCGCCAGAAGGCCGACACAGTCATCGTCGTGCCCAACGACAAGCTGCTTCTGGTGGCCGACAGGGGCACCTCCATGCTCGATGCTCTCCGCCTGGCCGACGACGTGCTGCGGCAGGGCGTGCAGGGCATCTGCGACCTGGTCACCGTGCCCGGACTCATCAACCTCGACCTGGCCGACGTGCGCACCATCATGACCGGAGCCGGCACGGCCCACATGGGCATCGGCCGGTCGCGCGGCGAGGGCCGTTCGCAGAAGGCCGCCGAGATGGCCATCAACTCCTCGCTTCTCGAGACTTCCATCGACGGGGCGCGCGGCATCCTGCTGAACATCAGCGGCGGCTCCGATCTCTCGCTGTACGAGGTCAACGAGGTCGCGGAGATCATCAATGCCGCCGCCGACCCCGAGGCCAACATCATCTTCGGAGCCGTGGTCGACGAGACGCTGGGCGACACCTTGTGGGTGACCGTGGTGGCCGCCGGCTTCGACGTCACCAGCGAGGAACCTGCGTCCGAACAGCGTGGCACCGCCCGGCAGGATACTGCGGCGGCACGGCAGACCCCGGTTCAGGAGTCAGTTGGCGATGAGGCTGCCGCACCGGCGCCCGAGCCTGCCGTGCTGTCCCGGGAAGACGCCCGCGAGGCCACGCGGGACGCGAGCGCGGAGAGCCCACCGACCGGCCCGGACGGCGAGGAGCTGGAGGTCCCGCCCTTCCTGCGGTAGGTCCGCGGGCGGGGGCGGTAGGCGGACGGATCGGGACCGTGAGCGGCGCTCCGTGCCCTCAGTCGGCGCCCGACGCTCTCAGGTCCCGCTCGAAGTAGAGGCAGGTCTTCTCGCTCAGCCCCAGGCTGCGGTAGAAGGCGTGCGCGCCCAGGTTCCACGACTCGGCGAGCAGGAACAGGCGGCTGCAGCCGCGCGCCCGGGCGATCTCCTCGGCGGCGGCGATGAGCCCGCGGCCGACGTCCTCCCGGCGGTACTCCTCGGTGACGATCACGTCCTGCAGCTCGCAGACGGGCGAGGCCGACCACGTGCTGATGGAGAAGACGAGGGCGCACATGCCCGGCGAGGTGCCTGGCCTCGCCGGCCCCGGCCATCTCTGCGACCAGGAAACAATGGTCCGGCGCTGCGATAATGCTGTGAGACGATGGCGGCCAGGCGGGCGGCTCCGGGGGAGAGACCGCGTGGTGCTCCATGATCTCTTCGAGGAGAGACAGGACCGCAGGCGCGTCGGCCTGGGTGGCTTGGCGATAGGCGATCATGAGACGAGGGTAGCAGATGGATAGCGAGACGCTGTATCTGAACGGCGAGTTCAAGTCTCTGGACGAGGGCTGGGTGCGCGTCGAAGACCGCGGCTTCGAGCTGGGCGACGGCGTCTACGAGGTCATCAAGGTCATGAACGGCCGCCTGGTGTGGCTGGAGGACCATCTGCACCGCCTGGAGCGCAGCCTGGGCGAGATGCGGCTGACGGAGGCTTCGGCAGGCCACACCTTCGAGACCGTGCTGCCCGAGTTGGTGGAGCGCTCCGGCCTCGTCGACGGGATGGTGTACGTGCAGGTGACCCGGGGCGCCGCGCCGCGGGACTTCGTGTTCCCGCATCCGCCGAACCCCACCGTGCTCGCCTACGCCCGCGTCAAGAAGCTGCCCACCGAGGCCGAGATCTTCGCCGGGACCGCGCTCCATCCCGTCGAGGACCAGCGCTGGGCCCGGTGCGACATCAAGTCCACCAACCTGCTGGCCGCCGTCCTCGCCAAAGAAGAGGCCAAGGAGGCCGGCGCCGACGAGGCCCTGTTCCTCGACCCAGCAGGGCGTCGTGCGCGAGGGGGGCTCGTCCAACGTGTTCGCGGTGCTGGACGGCGTCATCCGCACGCATCCGCTCAGCAACCGCATCCTGGGCGGCATCACCCGGCTGCATGTGATCGAGATCGCCCGGGAGATGGGCTACACGGTGGAGGAGAGGGCGTTCAGCCTGGCCGATATCACCTCCGCGGCGCCGGCCGACTGCGAGGTCTTCACCGCGTCGACCCTCAAGGACATGCTGCCCGTGGTGCGGGTGGGCAGCCACGTGGTGGGCGATGGCCGGCCGGGCCCGGTCACTCTGGCCGTGCTCGACCGGTTCCGGCAGGTCCAGGCGGAGCTGGTGGGGCTGGAGCCGCCTCGCCCGCTTGCGGCCGGCCGGTAGCGCGTCCAGGCTGCGCGGCGCCCGCCCGCATGGCCTTCGCCAGTGCCATGTTGGCCGCGTCGGGTCCGTGGCCGTCCGCGCCGGGCACTTCGAGCACGAACGGCACGTGGGCGAGGGCCGGGTGGCGGACCACCCGGGCGAGACCCTCGTAGCCGATCAAGCCTTCGCCGAGGTTCTCGTGCTGGTCGCGCTTGACGCCGAACGGGGTCTTGGAGTCGTTGAGATGGACCAGCCCGATCCGCTCGAGCAGCCCCAGCGCCCGCAGCCGCTCGATCAGTTCCTCCAGCCCCGCCTCCTCGTGCACCGCGTAGCCCGCGGCGAACAGGTGGGCCGTGTCGATGCAGATGCCCAGAGGAAGAGCGCGCGCCAAGCCCGACGGCCTCCTCGAGGGAGAGCAGGGTCGCGATCTCCTCCAGCCGCCCGCCCAGCGTGTTGCCGGCGCCGGTGCCGGTCTCGAGCAGCAGGGCGGGGAGCGCGGGACCGGCGGGGAGTGCGGCGAGCCGCCGGCCATGGCGGACTGCTCGCCACGGCGAGTGTCGCGGCTTCGGAGATCGACCTCATCACCCGCCGCTCCGCCTCCGCCGTTTCTCCGCGGTGCGAGCCGACGTGGACCACGACGGCTTCGGCGCCGGCGACGGCGCCCGTCGCCAGCGCGAGCGCCAGGGCCTCGGAGGAGCGGCGCCGCAACTCCTCGTCGGGAGAGGCGAGGTTGATGAGATAGATGCTGTGGAAGAACAGCCGCAGCCCGTGCTGGCGCAGCCCGGCGGCGAAGGCCTCGATCTCCCCGGGGGCCGGGATTCGCGGCTTCCAGGTGCGCGGGTTGGTGTTGAAGATCTGCACCACCTCGGCGCCGATGTCCACGGCTCGCTGCGGGACCGGCGTGAACCCGCCCGCGGAAGAGAGTTGGGCCCCGATCGGGGGGAGATCGCCGGTTCTGCTCGTCTCGGTGCCGCTCATCACGTGCTTGCCATGTCGGTCTGCCCTCATTACGCGCCGTATCCACACCGAGAAGGATATAGAATCGAGGCGGCGTTTTGAACTGCGAAGCGCGGCGGCCTGGACCGCCAGGCGCGGCAAGCTGGACCGCGAAGGACGGTGACGCTTGGTCAGGGTCTGGGCTCTCGAGCCGTACTACGGAGGCTCCCACCGGCAGTTCCTCGATGGCCTCTCGCGGCATTCGAGCCACGAGTTCAGTTTGCTGACCCTTCCCGGCAGGCACTGGAAGTGGCGCATGCACGGAGGAGCTCTGACCCTCGCCGATCAAGCCCGGGACCTCGTCGGGGGCGGAGGCCGGCCGGACGTCTTCTTCGCCTCGGATATGCTCGACCTCCCGGTGTTTCTCCGGCTCTCGACTCCGGGCGCGGGCGCCGGCGGCGCCGTCGCCGGCCGGCCCCGGGCGCATCCCGTCGATCGTGTATTTCCACGAGAACCAACTCACCTATCCCTTGCCGCCGGGAGTGGAGCGCGACCTGGGGTACGGGTTCAAGAACCTGACCACGGCAGTGGCGGCCGACATCGTCCTTTTCAACAGCGCATACCACCGGCAGGAATTCCTCTCGGCCGCGGTCGATACTCCTGGCGGCCATGCCCGACGCGATACCGGCGTGGGTGCCGAAGAGATCGCCGCCAAGTCGAGGGTGTTGCCCCTGGGATGCGACCTCCGGGCTCTCGACCGCCACCGGTCGCGAGCGGCGGCGGACGTCGCGGCCGGCCGCTGGGGTGACCCCGCTGCCGGTCCGCTCATCGTGTGGAACCAACGCTGGGAGTACGACAAGGCTCCGGAGGACCTGTTTCGCGCTCTCGAGGCGCTCAGGGGCAGAGGGGTCGCGTTCCGTCTGGCCGTCGCCGGCTCCGGTGCCGCGGTTCCCTCCGAGGACTTCGTGCGCGCCAGATCGGCGCTTGCCGATCGCGTGGTGCACTGGGGAAGAATCGAGAACCGCTCTGGACTACGCTGCCCTGCTCTGGGCCGGCGACGTCGTGGTGTCGACCGCCATCCACGAGTTCTTCGGGGTGGCGGTGCTCGAGGCGGTGTACTGCGGGTGCCGGCCGGTGTTGCCGAACCGCCTGAGCTATCCGGAACTGATCCCCGCAGAGGCGCATGGAGAAGTGCTGTACGGGGAAGGTGACCTCGTGGGTGCTTTGACCCGGGCGCTGGCCGATCCCCACCAGTGGTCGGAGGACTGGCAGCGGACGTGGGCGGCGCGATTCGATTGGGGCAGTTTGAAAACCCGGTACGATGAGACTATCTGGAAGTGTGCGACGGGCGGCAAGCGAGCGCGCGCGTAGGCGGCGGAGGGACGCAGCGCGAGAGGGAGACTGCGATGGACAGGCTTTCAATAGACCTGGCGCGGTGCATGGCCGACGGCGGGATCGCCCGGGGGCTGACCCCCGGGACGATGGATGAGTTCCGGCCGAGGCTGGACAAGGCGTTGGCCGCCGTCCACGCGTCCGCGGGCGCCGGGATGCTGGAGTGGACGGATCTCCTCGACCGGAGCCCCGAGGACGTCCTCCGCTTCGCGGCGGAGAACCACGGCAAATACGACTGCCTGGTGGTGATCGGCATCGGTGGGTCGGCGTTGGGCACCACCGCTCTTGCTACCGCTCTCCTGCCCTTCTACTGGAACGAGTTGAGCTCCACCCGGCGGCGGCACGGGCCTCGCCTCTACGTGCTCGACAACGTGGACCCCGACGAGACCGCGGCCTTGCTCGACCGTCTCGACATGGAGCGGACCCTGGTCAACGTCATCTCCAAGTCGGGGACCACGGGCGAATCGATGGCCGGGTACCTGGTGGTCCGGCAGCGCCTGGAGGCGATCGTCGGAAGCCGGGCCGTCAAGGAGCACCTCGTCTTCACCACCGATCCGACGCGGGGGCACGTTGCGGCAGATCGGCGACGCGATGGGCGTGCCGATGTTCGATCTGGCGCCGGGAGTGGGGGGCCGCTTCTCCGTGCTTAGTCCGGTGGGCCTTCTACCGGCCGCGCTCACCGGCATGGACGTGCAGGGACTGCTGGCGGGCGCGCGCGACATGGCCGCTTGGATCAAGGAATCGGGAGGTTGGGAGAACCCCGCCGCCGCCTTCGCCGGGGTCCAGTACCTCCAGGACGTGCAGTTCGGCCGGCGCATCAGCGTCATGATGCCCTACTCGGCCCATCTCCGCGACGTCGCCGACTGGTACCGGCAACTGTGGGCCGAGAGCCTGGGCAAGACCGTCGACCGGCAGGGGCGCACGGTCAACGTCGGGCCGACGCCGGTCAAAGGGCTGGGGGTCACCGACCAGCACTCCCAGCTGCAGCTCTACGCCGAGGGGCCGGACGACAAGATCATCACCTTCCTCGGTGTGGCCGAGTTCGCCCAGACGATGCAGATACCGGCCCCGGGGCCGGAAGCCGAGGCGCTTGCCTATCTGGGAGGCCATTCGTTGGCCGAGTTGCTCTGGGCCGAGCAGAAGTCCACCGCCTGGGCGCTGGCGCAGAACGGCCGGCCCTCGCTCACCATCACCCTGCCGAAGGTCGACGCCCGATCGGTGGGCGCCCTCATCTACATGCTCGAGATGGCCACGGCGGTGGCCGGCGAGCTGTACGACGTCAACGCGTTCGACCAGCCCGGGGTGGAGCTGAGCAAGAAGGCGACGTACGCGCTGATGGGGCGCGCCGGCTACGAGGACCTCGCCGGCGAGATCGGCTAGGGGCGTCGGGCCTCACCGGCAGCCCCGCCCTCGAGCCCGTTGATGCGCGCACCAACTGACGGTCCCACGCTGCTCCTTGAGGGGGGAGGAGTAGCAGCTCGGTTCTTCTTGCTTCCGAACAAATGTTCGTATATCCTGTCCGTATGGAAGGATACGAGATCGTCGTCAACAGGCTGCTGACAAGTGACGCTTCGCAGCCGGAATGCGATGGGCATGTGCGAGAGAAGGACGCAGGGAGCGTGAATAGCAGCGCTATTGACGCGACCGAGGACACACTATCGCGCCGCCCAGTGCTTTCCGGCGGCCGGGGCTTCGCTTGTCAGCAGCCTCTTAGGCCGCGGGCCGCTTACCGGGTCATCGCCCACCTGGATTTCGACGCCTTCTTCGCCGCGGTCGAAGAGAACCGGGACCCGTCGCTGCGGGGCAAGCCGGTCATCGTCGGGGGCGGCGAGCGCGGGGTGGTGGCCACCGCCAACTACGTGGCCCGGCGCTACGGCGTTCACTCCGCCATGCCGCTGCGCACCGCCAGGCGCCTCTGCCCGCATGGGGTGTATCTCACCGGGCACCACAGCTCTACGAGGAGTACTCCCGCCGCCTCATGGCCATGCTCGACGGCTATTCGCCCCTGGTCGAGCAGGTCAGCCTCGACGAGGCCTACCTCGACCTCACCGGCACCGAGCGGCTGTTCGGTCCGCCGGTGCGCACGGCGCGGCTCATCCAGAAGCGGGTGGCCGACGAACTGCGGCTGAGCATCTCGGTGGGGGTGGCGACCAACAAACTGGTGGCCAAAGTCGCCTCCGATCTTCAGAAACCGTCCGGATTCACCGTAGTCCGTCCCGGGGAAGAAGCCGATTTCCTGGCCCCTCTCCCCGTGGAGCGGCTGCCCGGCGTGGGTCCGGCCCTGCTCGAGCAACTACGGGACCGGGGCGTGGTGACCGTGGGCGATCTGGCCCGCATACCGCCGCACCTGCTGCGGCTTTCGTTCGGGGAATGGGGGGAGTCGCTGGCCCATCGGGCTCGGGGAGAAGACCTGGGCCGGGTGATGCCGCGCGAGGAGGTCAAGTCGATATCCCGGGAGCACACCTTCGACGAAGACGTCTCCGACGCGGGGGTGCTGGAGTCGACGCTGGTCGCGCTCACCGAGGACGTGTGCCGCCGCCTGCGGCGCAAGCGGCTGGAGGCCCGGACGGTCACGGTGAAGATCCGCTACTCCGACTTCGTCACCCACACCTGCTCGCACACCCTGTCGCGCCCGCTGGACGTGGACGAGGTGTTCTTCGAGGAGGTGCTGGCCTTGTTCCGGCAGGGCAGGCGCCGGCGCTACCACCTGCGGCTGGTGGGCGTGGGGGTCAGCAACCTGGTGCCGCGGGCCTGGCAGGACGATCTGTTCGACCAGGAGCTGCCGCTGCTGCGGGAGCTCGACCTCAAGCTGGACGCCATCCGGGAGAAGTACGGCGCGGACGCCATACGGCGCGGGGCCGCGCAACGTCACTGAATGGTCTCGTAGACCCGCACCTCGGACAATGCCGCGTCCTGCCACTTGTACGTCGGATAGACCGACAGGATGGTCAGCTTGATCCACTCGGTGTCCTGCGCCTTCGGCTTGATCACCTGCAGGCCCTGGGCGTCGAGCAACTGGACCACCTGCGTGGTGCCATCGGAGTACTCCAATTCGATGCTCTTGACGCGGACGTTCCCCGCGAAGCGCTCTGCGTCCCTCTGGTAACCGTTGGCGATCTCGATGCGGGCGAGGGGGATGAGTTCGTCGAACTGGAAGCGCACCCATTCGCCAACGCCGTCGCCGTCCGCGCCTTCGTTCCAGGCGCTGGCCAGGTCGCCGTCGAGCAGGTTGGTGGGGCGGAAGTCGGCGATGGCGGTGGCCTTGAGGGTGGAGGAGGCCGTGGCGGCCTGAGGACGGACCAGGATGGAACCCTGGACGGCGCCCCCGCCGGTCGTTCCGGTGCTGGAGCCGCTCGTAGTGGAGGTGATAACTGGTCGCTACCGTGCCCGACACGCCGGCATAGGGGTTCACCGTCGTCTCGGTCGGGGTGAGGACCCGGGTGACGATGGTGTAGAGGACGAACACGGTCACAGCCAAAGCGAGCAGTATCGCGAGAGCCATCACGAAGCCTGCGAGCGAGACTCCGTGCCGGCGGTTCCCCGTGTATCCCGGCCGGTTCTGCGAGGCTCCGCAGCGGCTGCAGAAGAGAGCCCCCGGTTCGTTGGGGACCCCGCATTGGGGGCATCTGACTTGCTCTTTCGCAGCCACTGTCTGGCGACCCTTCTTCCACACGCGCCGAGATCACGCCTGTGACATTATGGCAAAACGCGAGCATTACGCCCAAGGGTCTTTCGCTGCGCGGACGCAGGCGCTCCGCGGACCGCCGCCCGGCCGGTCCGCCGAGCGCCCTCTGGTAGAATCTTCTCGTCCGTCCCTCGCGAGCCCAGTGGAGAGTCATCCATGCCCGATATCGACAATCTCAAGGAATCGAAGAACTACTATCTCGATATCCCGGCCCGTAACGAGCCTTTCTTCCTCAAGGGCTCGGGCGCGCTCGACTGGGGCATGCAGAACCGGCTGTCCCGGGTGTTCCGGGCCCGATCGGGACGGACCGTCATGTTGGCGGTGGACCACGGCTACTTCCAGGGACCCACTTCGGGCCTGGAGCGTGTCGACGTCAACATCGTGCCGCTCGCGCCGTACGCCGACGCCCTCATGCTCACCCGGGGCATGCTGCGCAGCACCATCCCGTCCACCTTCGACCGCGGCATCGTCATGCGTGCGAGCGGCGGGCCCAGCGTGCTCAAGGAGTTGTCCAACGAGCAGTTGGCCGTGGACATGGAGGACGCCGCCCGGATGAACGTGGCCGCCATGGCCGTACAGCTGTTCATCGGCGGAGAGTACGAGACGCAATCCATCTACAACATGACCCGGCTGGTCGACATGGGCTACCGCTACGGCATCCCCGTCCTGGGCGTGACCGCGGTGGGCAAGAACATGACCCGCGACGCCCGCTATTTCCGGCTGGCCTGCCGCATGGCGGCCGAGTTGGGGGCCAACTTCGTCAAGACGTACTACATCGAAGAGGACTTCGAGACCGTCACCGCTTCCTGCCCGGTGCCTATCGTGATGGCCGGAGGCAAGAAACTGCCCGAGCTCGACGCTCTCACCATGGCGTACAAGGCGGTGAGCGAAGGGGCCTCCGGGGTGGACATGGGCCGCAACATCTTCCAGTCTGAAGCGCCGGTGGCGATGATCCAGGCCGTGAGCAAGGTGGTCCACGAGTTCATGAAGCCCGAACGAGGCCTACGATCTGTTCCTGACCCTCAAGAACGAGAGCAAGTAGGCGCGGGCTGCCGCGCCGCATCGTCGAGTCACAGGGAGGAGCGCATGAGCGGGACCTTCGCCAGGTTGCGGTCGCTCTGCCCGACGGTGAGCGTGGGGACGCTCACTGCCGACCTGATGCACCTGGGCGCCGAGCTGGAACTGCTCGAGCGGGCGGGGGTGGGGATCGTCCACATCGACGTCATGGACGGCTGCTTCTGCCCGCAGATGACGGTGGGCCCCGCCTATGTCAAGGGTCTGCGGACGCCGCTGCTCAAGGACGTCCATCTGATGATCCACGAGCCTCTCGACAAGCTGGCGGAGTATGCCGCCGCGGGTGCCGACATCATCACCGTGCACGTGGAAGCGGCGGTCCATATCCATCGAGTGTTGCAGAGGCTGGGTGCGTTGGAGCACGGCGCGCGGCCGGGGGAGGGCATCGTGCGGGGGCTCGCCCTCGATCCGGGGACGCCGCTGGAGTGGCTGGCGCCCGCTCCTCGACGAGATCGACGTAGTGACCATCCTCGCGATCGACCCGGGCTGGAGCGGGCAGACCATCGCTCCGGCGACCCTGGGGCGGGTGGCCCGGGCGAAGGAGATGATCGCTGACCGCCGGCAAGGAGATCCTTGTCTGCGTCGACGGGGGGGTGACCCGCGGGAACATCGCCGAGATCGCCGCGGCCGGAGCCGACTTGATAGTGACGGGCAGCGCGGTCTTCGACGGCAAGGCGGCCGAGGCCAACGCGCGTTTCGTGCTGGCGGCGGCACGCGGACAGGCGACGCAGTGACCGGACGTTGATCCGCGGCGAGCGAGCGAGGAGGCTGCATGCGCTCTAGGTGGTCGGATGACGAGGCCGCCGGGTTCGTAGCCCGGTATGGCGCCGAATGGGGAGAGGCTCTCGCTCTCCGCACCTATTCCGCCCGCCTGCTGGGCGCCGAGCCCGGCCTGGTCCTTCACGGCGGGGGCAATTCCTCGGTAAAGGCTCCCTGGAAGAGCGTGCTCGGCGAGGAAGTCGAGGCGATCTTCGTGAAGGCCTCCGGCGCGCGACATGGCCACCATCGAGCCGCAGGGCCATGCGGGCCTCGATCTGGGCTATCTGCGCCGTCTGCGGGCCCTGGCGGCTCTCGACGACGGTGCCATGGTCGACCAACTTCGCACCCATCTGCTCCGCGCCGACAGCCCCACGCCCTCCATCGAAGCGCTGGTACACGCTTTCCTGCCGGGGGTCTTCATCGACCATACCCACGCGGATGCCGTGCTGCTGCTGACGAATCGGGAGGACGGGGAGGCCACGGTCGCCGAAGCCCTCGGTCCCGACGTGATCGTGGTCCCGTACGTGACGCCCGGCTTCAAGCTCGCGCTGGCCGCCGCCGAGGCTCTGGACGCGCATCCGGGAGCGCGCGCGATGGTCTGGGCGCACCACGGCATCGTCACCTGGGGCGACACCGCCAGGGCTTCATACGAGACGATGATCGAGTTGGTGTCGCGGGCAGAGGAATGGGCAGCGGCGCGCCGCGCGGCGCGCGCTCCGCACGCTAAGGCGACCGGCGCGGCCGGCGGCGCCCGCCCGGACGGCGGCGCCGACGGCTCGTGCTTCCGGCGCCCCGCGCTGCGACGAAGTCGTGCCGGAGGCCCGGGCAGCGGACGGACGTCTACCGGCGGAGATCGTCCCGCTGGTGCGGGGGCTGCTGGCGGGACGGACGGGCGACTGTGACCGGCCCTACAGCCGGGTCGTCACCCAGATCCTCGACGACCCCGACACGCTCGAGGCTCTTCTGGCCCCCGGGGCCCGAGAGACGCTCGTGACCCCGCCCCTCACCACCGATCACCTGATCCGCACCAAGTCGTTACCGCTCTGGATCGAAGGGCTGCGGTACGACGGCCCGGCCCATCCGGCCGACCGGATATCGGCCGCGGTCGAGGCGTACTGCGCTGAATACGAGGGCTATCTGGCTCGCCACTCAGCCGACCTTCCGGCGGGAGTCGAGACCTTCGATCCCCGGCCGCGGGTGGTCATGATCCCTGGGTTGGGCGTCATCTGTGCGGGGCCCGATCTGGAAGAAGCGGTCACCACCCGGGACATCACCAGGCACACCATCGGCGTGAAGGCGGCCCTCGCCGCCGAGGGAGTGGAGTACCGGGGACTTCTCGAGGACGAGCTTTTCCGCATGGAGTACCGGACACTCCAGCATGCGAAGCTGAAGAAGCCCACCGACGTCTTCAGCGGGTCGGGCGCCGCGGTGCCGCCGGCTCCCCGGCGGCCCTTCTGCGAGGAGAAGTGGCGTTGGTCACAGGGGCCGCGGGCGCGATCGGCACCGGCATCTGCGAGGGGCTGCTCGAGGCGGGCGCTCTTGTGGGAGCCACCGACCTGCCGGGCCCTGGGCTCGACACCCTGCTCCACAACCTGGGCGCGGCGTTCCCCGGCCGCATCCTCGGCGTGCCCCTGGACGTGACCGACCCGGATTCGGTGACGGCCGCTTTCGAGCAGGTGGTACACGCGTGGGGCGGCGTCGATCTCGTCATCCCCAATGCGGGCATCGCGACCGTGGCCCCGCTTGTCGAGCTCGACCTTGAGCGCTATCGCGCGCTCGAAAGAGTGAATGTCGAAGGGACGCTGCTTGTGTTGGCCGAGGCGGCGCGCCTCTTCAAGCGCCAGGGGACTGGGGGAGATATCGTCCTCGTATCGACTAAGAACGTGTTCTCGCCGGGCGCCAACTTCGGAGCCTACAGCTCCACCAAGGCGGCCGCTCACCAACTCGCCCGCATCGCCAGTCTGGAGTTCGCCGGGGACGACGTACGCGTCAATATGGTGGCCCCGGACGCCGTCTTCGCCCATGGCGCCTGCCGCTCCGGCTTGTGGGCCGAGGTCGGCCCGGATCGCATGAAAGCCCGCGGCCTGGATGAAGCCGGGTTGGAAGCCTACTACCAGAGCCGTAACCTGCTCAAAGCTCAGGTCACCACCAGCCACGTGTCCAACGCCGTACTGTTCTTCGCCAGCAGGCAGACCCCGACGACGGGAGCGACCATCCCCGTCGACGGAGGACTGCCCGATTCCACGCCTCGGTAAGGAGGGGGCCATGCCGTATCCCACCTCGCCCATCGACCTACGAAGCGACACGGTCACCAGGCCGAGCGAGCCCATGCGGCGCGCCATGGCCGAAGCTCCGGTGGGGGACGACGTGTACCGCGAGGACCCCACGGTCGAGCGGCTCCAGGAGATGGTGGCCGACATGCTGGGCAAGGAAGCCGCCCTCTTCGTCCCTTCGGGCACCATGAGCAACCAGCTCTGCCTGCGGACGCTTACCCACATGGGGGACGAAGTCATCGTTCACGAAGACGCCCACGTGCTGCACTACGAAGGGGGTTCGGCCGCCGCTCTATCCGGTTTGCAGCTTCGCCCGGTCCCCGGGCCTTTCGGGGTGCTCTCCCCGGAGGCTGTGGCCGCCACGATACGTCCAGCCGGCGAGCATTTCGCCCACACCGGGGCGGTGGAGATGGAGAACACACACAACCGCTGTGGCGGGACGATCTGGTCCCTCGAGGCCATGCAAACGGTGGCTGCGGTAGCCAGGGAGCGGGGCATCAAGGTCCACCTCGACGGCGCCAGGATATGGAACGCACACAAGGCGACCGGGGTCTCGCTTACGGACTACGCCGCCACCGCGGACTCTGTATCGGTGTGCTTCTCCAAGGGGTTGGGAGCGCCCGTGGGCTCGGCGCTGGCCGGCTCGTACGAGTTCGTGGAGAGGGCCCGGGACAACCGCAAGCGGTACGGCGGGGCGATGAGGCAGGCCGGCATCATAGCGGCCGGCGCCGTCTACGCGCTCGAGAACAACGTCGACCGGCTGGTCGATGATCACGAAAACGCCGCGACACTCGCGTCGTACCTGCTCCAGGTGCCCGGGCTGGAGATACACCACCCGGTCCAGACCAATATCGTGATTGCCGACGTCTCCCGGCTTGGCGGGGCGGAACGGGTCGTTGAAGCCCTCAAGGAGCAGGGAGTGCTGTGTGGGGTGGCCGCGCCCACCCGGGTGCGCTTTGTGACTCACCTCGACGTGACCGCCGAGGCGGTGGAGATGGCCGGACAGATAGCCGCGCGGCTGCTGCCTGCTCTGGGGTCGGCGGCGACGACCGGATGAGCGCGGTCGCGGCGGGCGGGCCGGCTGCCGACCCGCAAGCCCCGTACGTGCGGTTGGCCGTGGTCGGCCTGATCTGCCGCGCAGCCGAGGGTGGCGGCGCTGGGCGTAGCCCGGACAGCCCGAGCAGGGGCGCTGATGTCCGCTGGCTTCTGCTGCACCGTATCCAGCCCTTCGGGGCCTGGGACCCTCCGGGCGGCCGGATGGAGGCGGGAGAGGATCTCGTCCGGGCAGTGACGAGAGAGGTGGAGGAAGAGACCGGGCTTGCCGTGGAAGTGGGAGGCCCCTGCTACGCGTTCCTCACCTTCTACAAGGGGGAACGCCTGCTCGCGGTCAGCATGGCCTGCCGTCCCTCGAGCGACCCCGATGCGGTCCGCCTCGAGCCGGGCGGGGCGGCTGGTTGGCGGTGGGCCTCCGCGCAGGAATGGGAGCAGCTTGCCGCCGAGGGCCTCAGCTCGTGGGACCCGGCGGATGTGAAGAAGGCCACCAGGACGGTGGCCGCGTTATGGGAGGCGGAACGAGGATGACGCGAGAAGAGGCGCTGGCTCTCGTGCGGCAGCGCGCGAAGAACCCGAACATGGTGAGCCACATGCTGGCGACGGAGGCGATCATGGGTGCGCTCGCCCGCCGTCTCGGCTATGACGAGACGCAGTGGCGGCTTGCGGGGCTTCTGCACGATCTGGACGCCGAGCAGACCGCCGACAGGATGGAGGTCCACGGGACGCTTACGGTGGAGTGGCTGCGCGAGGCGGGTCTGGACGACGAGGCGGTCCTGCGCGGGATCCTTGCTCACAACCCGGCGAACGAGTCGAGCATCGAGAGCCCGATGGATCGCGCCCTATTTGCCTGTGACCCCCTTACGGGACTGGTGACGGCTGCAGCTCTCATCCGCCCGGAGAAGAAGCTGGAGCTCGTGACGCTCAAGAGCCTGAAGAAGAGGTTTCGCGAGCCCTCGTTCGCCAAGGGAGCGCGCAGGGAGGATATGCTGACCTGCTCGGAGCTCGGGCTGGAACTAGACGAGTTCCTGGAGATAGGCCTGGAGGCAATGACGGAGGTGGCTGATGAGCTCGGACTCTGAACGACAAATGCCTGCCGCGGAGGGCGGTGGACCGGTCCGCGGTTGGCCGGTCGGCAGCGGGCGGTCCAGCAGCGGGCCGGCCGACACCGGGCCGGTGCTGCTCATCCGGCTGTACGATCCGGTGGAGGCGGAGATCGTGGTGGCAAAGCTGCGCAGTTCGGGGATAGACGCGTTCGCCAAGCACGACGCGCTATCTGTGGTCTATGGGCTGACCATCGATGGGTGCGGGCAGCAGGACATCATGGTCCGGGCGGAGGACTTGGAGGAAGCCCGCGCTGCCCTCGAAGTCGCGGAAGAACCGGACAGCGCGGAGTAGGCCGCGGGGATGCAAGGGGGAGCCTCCCAAGGTGGAGAGTGGGGCCGCGAGCCGCCGCATTCGGTGGCCGCGCTCGATCCCTGCTACGAACCGGTGCTCGCCGTCGTCCGGGGGAGGGCCGTTGAATCGATCCACCGGGGAGCCATCGCGGTGGTCGGTATCGATGGGGCGCTGCTCGGCGGGGTCGGCGACCCCCAGACGGGAGTGCTCCTCCGCTCTGCGGCAAAGCCGTTCCAAGCGGCGGCGATCGTAGAGAGCGGAGCAGCGGAGGCCTTCTCGCTTAGTGACGAGGAGATGGCGGTCATCTGCGCTTCGCACGCGGGCGCCGCCGAGCACGTGGAGGTGGTCGCGGGTCTGCTGGAACGAACCGGCCTCTCGGGCGCTTCGTTGGTCTGCGGTCCGGTGGAACACATGTGCTCGGGCAAACACGCGGGGATGCTGCTGCTGGCCCGGCACCTCGGCGTCGCAGCCGAGGGCTACGAGCGGGAGGAGCATCCGGTCCAACAGGCGGTGGCCGGATACTTTGCTTCTCTGCTCGACGCCTGCCCGCGGCAGACGCACCCGGGCGCGGGGACTACCCGCCCGCCCTTCGCCGGCGCGGACGGCTGCGGCGTGCCTGTCATCCGCACCACCATGCATGAAGCTGCCTGGCTCTACGCTTCGCTTGCTGCCGGCGCCACTCCGGCGCTCGCCCGGGTGCGCGATGCCATGCTGGCCCACCCGGGTTTGGTCGCGGGTGAGTCGCGTTTCGACACCCGTTTGATGAGGGCGGCTCCGGGCCGGGTGGTTGCCAAAGGCGGAGCCGAAGGAGTCCAGGGTGTGGGCTTGCTCCCGGCCGCCACGGCCTCCGGTGTGGGCTGCGTCATCAAGGTCGAAGACGGGTCTGCCCGGCCTATCCCTCCCGTTGTGGCGCTATTCCTGCGGACCTGGGAACTGGCGGGGGCGGCCGCGTCGGTGGAGGGCTACTACCCCCTTTCGCTGGTCGATGGCGACGGGGCGGAGGTGGCGAGGATGGAGGTCCTCACTGAGCGCGCGAACCTGCGGCGCCGGAGAGTCCCGGAGCGTGCGGGCGAGCAAACGGACGCCCAAGGGGACGGCCCGTATCTCTTCGACAGGAAAAGCGATCGCGTGACGGTGTGCCGGGGGGACGAGAGGGACGTCCTCCGCTTTCTCCGTGACGAGTGGCCTGCCGTGGACGAAGAGTATTTCGGGCGCCCGGTCGAATGGTCGGCCGAGCCCTATTCCCTCGTATTCAGGCGGGTGAAGAAGATCGTCGCCGTCCTCAAGGGCCACTTCATCGGGGGCATCGCGTCGGTGGACGAGTTGATGGTGGGGCACGGATCCCGCGGTAGCGGCCTGGGCGGTCTGCTACTCGGCCGTTTTGAGGACGAGGCCAGGCGGAGACGCTGCTCGTGGATCGTCCTGAGAGCGGTCAAGGACACCCTGGCGGAAGATTTCTATCGCCGGCGCGGTTATCATCGCGAATGCGTTGAGTATGCACATGAGTTCGGATACGACTACGTCCGCCTGATCCGCGACGTCGAGCAGGCCCCTGGAGAGGCCGATGGTCCGGCGCGGGAAGGGAACAAGGGGGTGCGATGATCTCGGTCCTTGGGGTCGATGTGGGGGGGACGAAGGTGGCGATGGGTCCTGTCGACCGCGACGGGACGGAGCTCGCTGCCACCCTCGTCGAGCCGACCTGCACCGATGACCAGGCCTCTTTTCTGGCCGGGTTGGAAGAGAGTCTGAGACACGCCCTCGTCGTGTTCGCGCGCTTCGAGCCCAGGGCGTTCGGTTTGGCCTGCGCGGGCACCATCGACTCGGAGCGCGGGGTAGTAGTAGCCTCGCCCAACCTCCCCCTGGAGAACGCCCCGCTTTCTTTCGCGCTCGAAAGGGCGCTGGGGCTGCCGGTGGTGCTCGAGAACGACGTGAATGCGGCGGTTCGCGCAGAGGCGACAATCGGTGCAGCTGCGGGTTTGCGAGACGTGGTAATGCTCACGCTGGGGACGGGCGTGGGCGGCGGGCTCTGGCTCGACGGCCGCGTGTACCGGGGGGCGAACGGGGGAGCCGCGGAGCTCGGCCATATCATCGTGCGGGCCGGCGGGCTGCCCTGCCCGTGCGGATCGCGCGGTTGTCTGGAGATGTACACGTCGGGGCGGGCGCTCGTGCGGTATGCAGCGGCGCGGGCCGGCGATGCCAATACGGATCCCTCGGGAGAGCTGACGGCGCTCCAGGAGCAGGGCCGCTTGACCGGAGGCGCGGTCAGCCGGCTCGCCATGGCCGGAGACAAGGCGGCTCTAGACGCGGTGGGCGAGCTGGCGCGCTGGCTGGGGGTCGGGCTGGTGAACATGACCAACGCCTTCGATCCCGAGATGATCGTGGTGGGCGGAGGGGTCGGCGCACTCGGTGAGTTGCTGCTGACTCCGGCTCGGGAATTGGTGCGGAAGTTGGCCATCCCCCCCGGCCGCCACGCCGTCCGGATCGCCGGCGCGCGGTTGGGGAACAGAGCCGGCCTCGTCGGAGGCGCTCTGACGGCCTGGCAGCGGCTGGGAGAGACGGCTCTTGCCCCAGCGGCCCCGAGTGTCGAGAGCTAACGGCGAGCGCCGGGACCGGCCATGCTCTACATCTGTCCCACCCCTATCGGCAACCTCGAGGACGTGACTCTGCGGGTGCTGTCGGTCCTCAGGAGCGCCGAGTTGATTGCGTGTGAGGACACGAGGCACACCCGGATCTTGCTCGATCGCCACGGCATCACTGCCAGGCTGGTCAGTTTTCACGAGCACAACGAGGAACAGCGAATGGCCATGCTCTTGCCCCTGCTTCGTGAGGGGAAAGAGGTAGCGGTCGTCAGCGACGCGGGGATGCCCGGCCTCTCCGATCCGGGCTTCACGCTGGTGCGCGCATGCGCCGCCGAAGGCCTCCCGGTGACGGTGCTGCCCGGCGCCTCGGCCGTGCCCACGGCTCTGGTGGCCTCGGGGCTGCCGGCCGAGCGCTTTGCGTTCGTTGGGTTTCTCGCCCGAGGAAGCAACAAGCTGGTAGAGCAGATAGCGGCGTTCGACGGCACGGGGGCGGCCGTGGTGGCCTTCGAGGCGCCACGGCGCCTGAGAGCGACGTTGAAGGCGATCGGTCCCCGCTGGCCCGATCGCCGGCTGGCGGTCTGCCGGGAGTTGACGAAGTTGCACGAGCAGGTGATCCGCGGTACGGCGGCGGAAGTGCAGGGCGCGCTTCCGGATCCGGTGCGCGGCGAGATCGTGCTGGTGCTGGAGCCCGCCGGGCGGCGCGGAGTGGCCGGCGGGCGGGAGTCGCTGACTGGAGGCTCGGCGGCCGGGGGGGAAGACCCGACCCTGGCGGCGCTGCGGGACCTGGCGGGATGTGGCGTGGGGACGAAAAGAGCGGCGTCGATAGTGGCCAGCCTCACCGGGCTTCCGCGGCGGCAGGTGTACGACCTGGCGCTCGGCATCCGCGCCGACGAAGAGCCGGGATCTTCGGGCACCGAGCGGTAGCAGGCCCCCGTCTCGGGCCTCCACCCGCGCTCTGGCGGGTGCTGCGGCGCCCGTGGTGGTGGCGGCTCGGTAGTGGCTCGGTAGTGGCTCTGCGGGGCCGCCGGTGGCGCGAGGGCGCCGGGAGGGCGTCTGCTAGAATAGCGCGGCCATGGGCCGTTTCTTCATCACCACACCCATTTACTACGTCAACGACGTCCCCCATATCGGGCACGCCTACACGACCGCTGTGGCCGACGTCGCCGCTCGGTTCCATCGCCAACTCGGTGACGACGTGTTCTTCCTCACCGGCACCGACGAGCATGGGACCAAAGTGGAGCAGGCCGCGGCGGCGCGGGGGCTCACGCCCAAAGCGCACGTCGACGAAGTGGTGCGGAAGTTCAAGGACGTGGCCGGCAAGGTGGGGGCCAGCAATGACTTCTTTATCCGCACCACCGATCCCGAGCACGAAGGCTTCGTGCAGCAGTTCGTCCAGCGCTCCTACGACGCCGGTGACATCTATAAGAGCTCATACTCGGGCCTCTACTGCCCGGCCTGCGAGGCGTACTACACCGAGGACAACCTGGTCGATGGGCTCTGCCCGGATCACGGTACCGCCCCCGTCCGCATGGAGGAAGATAACTACTTCTTCCGGCTCTCGGCGTTCCAGGAGCGTCTCACCGCCTACTACCGCAGCCATCCCGATTTCGTGCGGCCGCGCCACCGCTACAACGAGGCGCTCTCGTTCATCGAGCAGGGCCTGGAGGACATCTCCATCTCCCGGGCCACGCTCAAATGGGGGATAAGTGTCCCCTGGGACGAATCCCAGGTGATCTACGTGTGGGTGGACGCGCTGATCAACTACCTCAGCGCGCTGCACTATGCGCCCGGCGATGATCTTGTCGCGCGCTTCTGGCCGGCGACCTACCACATGATGGCTCAGGACATCCTCAAGTTCCACGGGATCATCTGGCCGGCGCTGCTCATGTCGGCCGGTTACGAGCTTCCCGAGCACCTCTTCATCCACGGCTACCTGAAGCTGGGCGGAGAGAAGATGTCAAAGACCCGGGGCAACGTGATGGACCCCTTCCCGTTGATCGAGCGGTACGGTGCCGACCCCTTCCGGTTCTACTGCCTGCGCGAAGTGAGCTTCGGCCAGGACGGGATGGTGAGCGAGGAGGGGTTCAAGGGCCGTTACAACACTGAGTTGGCCAACGAACTGGGCAACCTGGTGTCGCGGACCGTCTCGATGATCGCCAAGTACCGGGGCGGCGCCGTGCCGGCGCCGCCCCCAGAACGAGCCGCCGGCACAGCCCCTGGTTCCGCTTCGCCGCTCGCGGCCGAAGCGGGCGACACGGCCGGCAAGGCGCGGGCCCAACTGGACGACATGGATCTGAGCGGCGCTCTGGAGACCATCTGGGTGCTCGTTCGCCGGCTGAACCGTTTTGTCGAGGAACAGGCGCCGTGGAAGGTAGCCAAGGAAGCCGGGGCCGGGGGTGCCGCCGGCGCACAGGCGGCGGCCGCTCTCGATGCCACGCTCTGGGACCTGGCTGAAGGCTTGCGTCTGCTGGCCGTCCTGCTGCACCCCTTCATCCCGCAGACCGCGGCTGCCATTCGGGAGCGACTGGGCCTGCCGGCTACCCAGGTCGGCGGCACTGCGGAGGGGAGCCTCCCGGATCCTAGCTGGGACGAGGCCCGTTGGGGCCTGCTCCCCGAGGGGCTCACGGTCGTCGCCGGCGCTCCGCTCTTTCCCCGCATCGAAGACTGACCGGCACGGTCGGGCGCCGTGCTCATCGACTCCCACACCCATCTGGACCACTGCGAGGAAGATGCCTCTTTCCTTGTCGAAGATGCGGGTAGAGCCGGGGTAGACCTGATCATCCAGTCCGGGATAGATCTCGAGCGATCCCGATACTCGGTCTCTCTCGCGGAACGATTCCCGCAGGTCTTCGCCACCGTCGGCTTCCATCCTCAGGAGGCGGGACTTCTGGCCGATGAGGGGAGGGGCGGTCTGGAGGAACTGGTCCGTCATCCCCGGGTGGTCGCTGTTGGCGAGACCGGCTTCGACTTCTACCACGACCACTGGCCGCACGAGATCCAGGAAGACGTCTTTCTGTACCACGTCGACCTGGCCCGCCGGGCCGGTCTCCCTGTGGTGATCCACACGCGTGACGCCGCCGACCAGACACTACGAGTGCTCGGCGAGCACGCCGGGGGTCTCACCGTCGTCCTTCACTGCTTCTCGCTGCCGGACCGGCTTGAGGAGGTGGTGGAGCGCGGCTACTACATCAGCTTCGCCGGCAACGTGACCTACAAGAACGCCACCGACCTGCAAGTAGCCGCGGGTGTAGTCCCGGCTGAATTGCTGCTCTTCGAGACCGATGCGCCCTGGCTCACCCCGGCGCCTCTCCGCGGACGGGCGAACCGCCCGGCCCTAGTCGCGAACGTGTATGAGTTCGTCGCCAAGGTCCGGGGAGTCGGCATCGCCGAGTTGGACGTGCAGGTGGAGGCAAACGTGCTGCGCGCGTTCCCCCGGATCGCGGCCTCCCGGGGCGAGGCGTGACGCCCGGCGAAGCGGCAGCCGGCGCGAGCGGGCTGCGCCAGACTTCCCTGGCCCGGCTGGCCGAGTTCGGCATTGAGCCGAAACGCGACCTGGGGCAGAACTTCCTGATCGACGACAACATCCTCCGCGTCATCCTGGGCCAACTTGAATGCCGACCCGACGATGTGGTGCTCGAGGTCGGGGCGGGACTGGGCGTCTTGACTGCGGCCCTGGCCGGTGTCGCCCGTCAAGTGCACGCTTTTGAGGTGGATCGCAGTCTCAGGCCCGCACTGGAGGTCACGCTGAAAGGCCACCTGAACGTGAGCCTGTACTTCGAGGATATCCTGAGGGCCACCCTGGAGGGACTCGCTCCGGCGCCGACGGTCTGCGCCAGCAACCTGCCCTACTCGGTGGCGGGACCGTTCGTCATCGAGGCCTTACAGCGGCTGTCCGGTGTGCGCCGTTACTGCCTCATGGTGCAGCGCGAAGTGGCGGACCGGATGGCGGCGGGGCCGGGGACGAAGGCCTACGGCACGCTCTCCGTCTGGGTCGGGCTCTACACGCAGGTCATCCGGACCCGGCAGCTTTCCCGCTCCATCTTCTATCCTCAGCCGCGCGTAGACTCCACTCTCGTGGTGCTGGAGAGGCTGGGGCGGGACAAGCTTCCCACTGTCGAGCCTACCCTGGTACGCGAAGTCGTCCAGGCAGCGTTCGGACAACGGCGGAAGACGCTCGCCAATGCGCTGACTGCCGGACTGGAGGTGCCCCGACAATGGGTGGTCGAGGTCGTGGGATCTCTCGGACTGAGTCCCGACGTGCGTGCGGAACGGCTCGAACCGGGGCAGTTCGTGCGACTGGCCGAAGAGCTCCACCGTTGGAGGGATGCCCCGATGTGAAGACGGCTCCCGCGAGGCCCCCGAATCGCGGCCGCTGCTGCGCGCCGGCGGTGGGAGGTCGGTGTTTAGGAGAGGCCGGAAGCTATGAGGCCGGCGGCTGCGACGTCGTCGGCGACTCCGACGGCTTCGCGGCCTGCACCGGCAGGGCCGACATGGCCGCCGCCAGCATCTCCTCGCGCGCCAGGTCGAACGTGAGGGTGTTGCTCACCCATCGCAGCACCTCGTCCTGTTTCCACCAGACGTGATTGCTCTTGGTGCTGCTCCCCACCACCGTGAAAACGACGCCCCCCGGCCCGATCAGCCTTCGTCCCGGGCTGGCGATGGGCGCGTCGAGCCAGGTCGTCTCGCTCAAACCCATGTAGCGGTCCTTCGAGCCGAACCGGTACCCCACCCTGACCGCCGGCTTGCTCTTGTTGCCGACACCGATGCTGTAGCTGCGCTGGAACGAGTAGGCGCAGCCACCGGGGACGAACATGGGGGCCGCCAGGGAGAACTCGACTTTGCCGGCCAGGGCCTGCCACTGCTCGGTGTTGAGGATCGCACTAGACCCGGTCGAGCCGGCGGCTCCCGGAGCCGGTCGCGGCGGCCGAAGCCGGCATGTCATCACCAGAGATGCCATACGTCTTTCCGAGCGTCACCGTGATCCGACCGCTCTTGCCGCTTTGCCGGGTCCTGCCGATTCCGAGCGCCAGGGCGACGGCCTTCGCGGCATCGGTGCGGCCCTTGGGATACGTGACCACGGCGCTCCCTTCCACCGGGTCGTCCGTCTCCTTGATGCTCGCCACGCTTGCTCCTTGGCGCAACAACCACACGGCGGCCAAGGCGCCCTGGCCCGACCGTCCAGTGCCGTTCACGATGCTCACCGAGATGCCTGAAAGATCTGCGGTCTTGATGCGCGTGCTCGGCGGCGCCGGCAGGTCGCGGTCTTCTGGCACCGGCTCGGGCTCGGTCAAGAAGTCCTTGACGGCCTTTTGTATCTGCTCGGGGGAGGCGACGACGACGGATGCACCGTTGACGGTCTGGTTCCCGGCGACTATCTTCGCCAGTCTCATCCGGCCTCCGTCGAGCTTCACTCCCCAGTATGCCAACTTGAGGAATTCGTTCGCGGTGAGGTCGGTGTCGACATTGCCGAAGAGGGCCTTGACAAGGCCGGGCAGCTTGAGCGGAAGGTTCCACCCCATGGCCTGCTCGCGTATCGCCTGGATGAAGCGCTGCTGCCTCTCCATGCGGCCGAAGTCGTAGTTGCTGTCGTGGCGGGTGCGGACGTAGTCGAGGGCCTTGGTCCCGTTCAGCAACTGGTATCCGGGGTCGAACTGTATCCACTGGTCGTCATAGGTCCGGTCGATGTCGACGTACACGCCTCCCACGGTGTCGGTGACCTGCTTGAACGCGTTGAAGTCCACCTCGAGGTAGTGGTCAAGATCGACCCCAAAAGTGGACTGGATGGTGCGGATGAGCAGGGCCGGTCCACCGAAGGTGTAGGCAGCGTTTATCCTATTCGGAGGGTGGCCCGCGATACTGACGTGCAGGTCGCGGGGTATCGAGAGCATGGAGAGGAAGTTCTTCGCGGAGTCCACGTGTATGAGGATGATGCTGTCCGCTCTTCCGGTCTTCCCGAGGCTCGCACGGGCATCGGAGCCCAGCAGGACGAGATTCATGCCGGACGGCGCTTCCGCCGGAGTCTGGCTGCCGCCGGTGGTGGAGGTCGAGGAGTTCTTTTCGCCGAGTGCCTGGACGATCCCGGGATCCACGCGCTCGTTGGCCGCGCCCACCTGCGCCCGGAACCAGAGGTAGAAGCCTCCACCGGTCGCCAGCCCAACGACCATCAGACCCACGATGCTCCAGAGCGCGATGCGCTTCCAAAGAACCTTGCGTTTTCGCTCTGTTGGCGGGGTCACTGGCTCCACGGCTGTCCGATTACCCCCAAACATATTCAAGACCGCCCGAAGGACGGAGGACCGCGTTCGCGAATATCGTACTCGCCATTTGCGGTATTGTCAGACACGGACACGGCTGAAAGTCGGGACGGATGACGGCAACCTCTCCCAACGACAGCGACGGGGGCATGACCCGGAGGAGCGGAAGGCGGCCGCCGCGCCGCCGGCGTCGCTGGCTCTGGCCGGTGCTGGCGCTCTCGGTGCTGGCCATCGCAGCCGGGGTCTTCTTCACCATCCAACATTCGCGCGCCGTGGCCCTCGGAGAGGTCTCGCCGGAATCCGGGTCTCTAGGCAACAGCCGGCCTGTCACCATCTCCTGCGGGCTCCCGCGCTTCGTACCCGGCCGTGGCTCGGTCTCCCTGGCCATAGACGGGCAGGTAGTGCCGGCCGGCGACCTGATCCTCCAACCGGGCGTGGTCCAGACTCGGGTCACCCTACCCGATGGCGACCACACGGTCGCCCTCGAGTACGACTCCAGCAACGTGTTCGCCCAGCATCTCGCGCGCAGTTGGAGTTTCAGCGTCGACACCGCGCCTCCCGCGGTCGCCGTCGATTCGCCCGCCTCTTTCCCGCTGCTCCTGGCTCGTAGCAGCGATCTGACCCTGGACATGACCGAAGAGGCGGTGGTGGCGCTGACCCTGGACGGCCGGGCCGTGACGGTCGATCCGGCCCGGTCTTCAGGGGGGTCGCTGAAAACCACGATCGTGGCCGACGAGGGGGCGCACATGCTCGCGCTCACGGCGACCGACGGTGCCGGCAACGTCACGAGCATGCAGTGGGACCTCGTCGTCGATTACAAAGCGCCAGTATTGACAGCGAACGGCCTCCCCGACGACGAGGTGTGGAAGAAGGACAATTCGGCGGCCGGCACCTTGACCGTGGCCGACTACTTCCCCGACAAGCTCGAGGTCGCCGCGACGCTGGACGGAGGCATGCTCGCCCTCGAAGAGAGCGAGGCGGAGTCCGCAGGCGAGCGCGCCTACGCTTTCGACACGGGAACCCTGGCCGAAGGCACTCACGAGGTCGTGGTTTCCGCCACCGACCTTGCCGGGCACGTGACCACTCTGCAGCGCAGCTTCCTGGTCGACACCTCCAGCACGTTCGGCGCGCGGACGCTGAAGGCAGGCGCCCTGGGCGCCGACGTGGCGCAACTCCAGCGGATCCTGGCCATCAAAGGGGCGTACGCGGGCAAACCCGACGGGGATTATGGGGAAGGCACGGCGGCAGCGGTGGCGGCTTTCAACGCGGAGCAGGGCCTCGACGGGGGGCCGGTGGTGACCGGGGAGACGCTGAAGTATCTCCTCGGCTCGATCCGCATAGATCTCTCCGAGCGAAAGCTCTACCTGTACGGCGGCGACGGAGAGGCGGTCAAGACGTACCGCGTGGCGGTCGGCATGGCCAAGTACCCCACACCGACCGGAAACTTCCGTATCATCACGAAAGAAGTCAACCCGACGTGGAACCCGCCCGACTCGGCGTGGGCGGCGGGCATGGGGCCGGTCCCACCGGGACCGGGAAACCCGCTGGGCACTCGCTGGATGGGCCTCAACAGCCCCGGCATCGGGATACACGGCACCCCAGCGGCCTCGTCCGTTGGGACGGCCGCATCGCATGGGTGTATCAGGATGCTGATACCTCAGGCCGAGGACCTCTTCGCCCGGGTGTTCGTCGGCACGCCGGTCGAGATAGTCAAGTGAGCGAATGACAGGGGACGAGCGAATGACAGGGGTCTTGTGATGCACGTAACCAGGAGCGCCCCGGCCAAAGTCAACCTCTCTCTGCTGGTCGGTCCGGGCGGGCCTTCGGGCTACCACGAGATCTTCACCGTCTTCGTCCCGGTGGATGTCTACGACGTGCTCAGCTTCGCCCTGGAGGCGAAGCCGGCGTCAAAGGGCCCCGGAGAGTTGCACGTCAAGGCCCACGCCATCGAGGCCGAGGCGAACATCGTCGCTCACGCCCTGAGAGCGCTAGAGCGCCACACCGGCTGGGTCTTCACCGGGCAGGTGACCATAGACAAGGGCATCCCTCTCGCTGCCGGCATGGGAGGAGGCAGCACCGATGCGGCCATGGCTCTTCAGGTCGGCGCCCAGTTGCTGCGCGAGGCCGGGGGACCGGCGCCGAGCGACGACGAGCTTCACCGGCTGGCTCAGGGCTTGGGTGCGGACGTCCCCTTCTTCCTGGATCCTCGACCGGCCATCGGGCGGGGTAGAGGAGATCTTCTCGAGCCGCTATCCCTGCCGGAGTTGCCCCTTCTGCTGATCTTCACCGACCAGCCGCTCTCCACCGCCCGCGTCTACCGGGAGTTCGACGCTCAGAACGTCGCCGAGATCCTCGCCGATTTCTCCTCTCGCTCGTCGGAGGCCGAGGAGCAGTGGCGGCGGGTGCAGACCGTGGGCGAAGTGGCCGGGCTCTTGCGGAACGATCTGGAGGAGACCAGCTGCAACCTGCTGCCGGGACTGTGCGACGCGAAGGACACCCTCCTCCAGGAAGGGGCGCTGGGCGCTCTCATGAGTGGTTCCGGCCCGACGATATACGGCGTCTGCGCGTCTCGGGAGGACGCCGAAGCCCTCTGCGCGAAGGTGTCCGCCGACGGCATGAACTGCCGGGTCGCCACGTCCACGTCGAGCGCCCAAGCCGTCTGAACCGCGCGCCGCGGGGCCGCCGTACCTCGTCTTGAACCGCTATGAAGACTGACCTATACTTCGTGCGCTCGTGGGGCGTTTGCCCACGCAGCCGGAAGTGTTGGGGCGTGGCCAAGCGGTAAGGCAACGGGTTTTGGTCCCGTGATGCGTAGGTTCGAATCCTGCCGCCCCAGCTTCCTTTTTTCGTCTTCGTCTTCATCGAGGTGCATATCCTGGGCTCCACCTCCTACATCGCCACAGTCGTAGTGCTGGCCGCGGGCCAGGGCAAACGCATGAGATCGGAGCTGCCCAAAGTCCTGCACCCGGTCTGCGGAAGGCCCATGCTTCTTCATGTTTTGGGCGCGGCAGACGAGGTCGCGGCCGAGCGGGTGGTGGTCGTACTGGGGCACGGACACAACCAGGTCGAGCCTCTTCTGCCGCCGGAGTGCCTGGTCGTGCTTCAGGAGCAGCAACTGGGGACCGGCCACGCGGTGCTCTCGGCGGCCGAACAGATCCTGCCGGGCCCGCTCCTTGTCCTCGCCGGCGACACCCCGCTCATCACCGGGGAGCTGCTGCGCGCGCTGGTCGATCATCATCGGCGTTCGGGCGCCAGCGCCACCGTGCTCACCATGGATCTCCCCGACCCTACGGGCTACGGCCGGGTGGTCCGGGACGAGGGCGGGGACCTCGTGAAGATCGTGGAGCACCGCGATGCCACTTCCGCCGAGCGGCAGATCCGCGAGGTCAACAGCGGGATGTACGTTCTGCCGGCCCCTCTCACCCTCGATATCTTGAGAGAGGTGGGCTCCGACAACGACCAGGGAGAGATCTATCTCACCGACGTCATAGCCGGCCTCCGCCGGCGTGGAGAGCGGGTGGCCGCGAGCAAGACGGAAGACGCCTCTCTCGTACTCGGTGTGAACTCCCGCGAGGAATTGGCGCTGGCCGAGGAGACCATGGCAAAGTGTCGCCGCACACCTGGTCGGGCAGAAGAGCAGACGCATTCCGGCCCATAGTGATACCGTACCAAGTGGACGAGCGGGGGAGACCAGAGGACCAGGAGGACCACAAGGATGGGAGATTGGGAGCCGCGCCGATGTGCCCGACTCACGCCTGAGCGCTCGCTCATGGTGTTTGCGGGCCGCGGCACGCCGGACCTGAGCGCCAGAGTATCGGAAAAGCTGGGCATCGAGCTCGGCCACGTGGACATACGTACCTTCGCCGACGGCGAGATCTATGTGAAGTACATGGAGAGCATCCGCGACGCCGACGTGTTCATCATCCAGTCGACGTGCCGGCCGGTGAACGAGAACCTCATCGAGCTGCTCATCATGATCCAGGCCGCCCGGCTCGCGTCCGCCCACCGCGTCACCGCTGTGGTGCCCTGGATGGGCTATTCGCGGCAGGACAAGAAGAGCTGCCCGCGGGAGCCGATCACCGCGCGACTCGTCGCCGACATCCTGGAGGCCGCCGGGGCGGACCGGGTGATAACGATGGATCTTCACGCCGGACAGCTGCAGGGCTTCTTCAGCGTGCCCGTGGACCACATGACCGCCCTCGCCATGATCGCCGACTACTTCAAGCTCAAAGGGCTGGGAGACATAGTGGTCGTGTCGCCCGACGCCGGGGGCCTGAAGACGGCCAAGAGGCTGGCCGACCGCCTTGAAAGCCAGGTCGCCGTGCTGACCAAGCTGCGTCCCGAGCACAACGTCTCCCGGGTGATGCACGTGATAGGCGATGTGGCGGGCAAGACGGCCGTGATCGTCGACGACATCATCGACACCGCCGGCACGCTCGTCAACGGCGTCCACGCGCTGATCGAGCAGGGGGCCAAGGAGGTCTACGCCGCCTGTACCCATCCGGTGCTGTCCGGTCCGGCCTACGAGCGCATCGCCCAATCGCCGCTCAAAGAGGTGGTCGTCACCGACACCATCCCGCTGCGCGGGGACGTCGACCACAAGAAGATTGTGGTACTATCCACGGCCGGCATCCTGGCCGACACCATCAAGAGCGTCTTCACCGGCGAGTCGGTGAGCGAGCTCTTCCAGGGTGACAATCAGCTTTTCTAGCTGCCTATAGCTTTTGGGAGAAGAACATGGACACCGTGAAGCTGTCGATCGAAGAGCGGGAGCAGACGGGTAACGGCCCGGCGCGCCGCCTACGTGCAGAAGGTCGCCTTCCAGCTGTCCTCTACAGCAAGGGTACGGAGTCCAAAGCCATCTCGGTAAGCGTGGACGAGCTCAGGGCCGCCATAGTGCATTACGGCCACAACGTGATCCTCGAGCTGGACCTGGACGCCGCCGCGAAGCCGGCCAAGGCGGGGACGAAGAAGAAGGCAGTCCCCCACTTCGCCGTCGTCAAAGAGATCCAACTCCATCCCACCAAGCGGAACCTCCTCCACGTGGACCTCCTCGAGGTCGACCTGGCCGTCGAGATCGAATCTCAGGTGGCGATCGAACTGGTCGGCACGCCGGCCGGTGTCGAGGACGGCGGCGTTGTCGACTTGGAACACCGAGAAGTGACCGTTCGCGCCCTGCCCTCGGACATCCCCGATGCCATCGTGCTCGACATCAGCAGTCTGCAGATAGGTCAGCACTTGTCGGTGGAAGCTCTTGAAGCCCCCGCCGGGACCAAGATCCTCGACGATCCCCAGATAATGGTCGTCGCGCTGGTGCCGCCGCGAGTCGAGCAGGTCGCCGAGGTCGCCGAGGTCGCCGAGGTCGCCGAGCCCGAGGTCATCGGCGGCGTCAAGAGCGAGGAGTAGCTCCGGGGCAGTGGAAGCTGCCGCGACATAGGTGGAAGCTACCGCCGTCTACCTGCTCGTCGCGCTGGGCAATCCCGGGCCGGAATACCAGTTCCATCGCCACAACGTGGGCTTCATGGTGGGCGAGGAGTTGCGGCGTCGGCACGGTCTCCCGTCCCTCCGTTCCCGGTTCCAAGGCCTCACCGCCGAGGGCAGGATAGCCGGCCGCCGAGTAGCGCTTCTCCTGCCGACCACCTTCATGAACCTCTCCGGCCGCTCGGCCGCTGAGGCGGCCCGGTGGCACAAGGTGCCTGTGGAACGGATTCTTGTGATCCATGACGAGGTCGAACTGGCCTTCGGCGATGTCCGCCTGAAGGAAGGACAGGGGTTGGGGGGCCACAACGGCCTGCGGAGCCTGGAGCAGTCGCTGGGATCCCGCGATTTCTGGCGGTTGCGCGTGGGGGTAGGCCGCCCCGAAGGCGTCCAGCAAGCCCCTTATCGACCACGTGCTCGCTCCTTTCAACGAGCCCCGGGAGGACGTGCGGGCCCTCATCGGCCGGGCCGCGGACCTGGCCGAGGAATGGCTTGCGACGCGGGGCGACGGCTCATGCCCCGCCTGACCGACTTCCTGCGCGGCTACGCGCCCTTTGAGGAGTTCCTGGAGCGCGCCGCGGCGCCCGGGGGACCTCCGGCCGAAGCCCGCCTCGTGGCGCCGAGCTTCGTCCATCCCTTTCTGACGGCCGCCATCGCCGGGCGCCGGCCCTGGCACGAGGGTGTTCTGTTGGTGGTCGTCCCAAACCAGGAAGCGGCCCTCGAGCTCGAGCACGAGCTGGCGCTGTATCGCCCCGACAGGCCGGTGGTCTACCTGCCGCCCAGGGGGGTGTGGTACGGGTCGGAGGGAGAGGTCCAGCCGCGAGTGGCCGGTCGCCGGGCCCGAGCGGTGGCCGCTCTCGCCGCGGCGCCGCAAACCGCCCACGGCCAAGCGCAGGCCGTGGTGGTGGTAGAGGCGACGACCCTCCTGGAGGGTGTCATCCAGCCCCCTGGGCCGCCCACGCTCGTTTCCACCGGCGCTCGCGTGGACTTCGAGGAGCTCATCCGCGGACTGGCGGCACTGGGATACACCCGCAGGGACCAGGTGGAAGACGCCGGAGATTTCTCGGTGCGCGGCGGCATCGTCGATGTCTTCCCGGCCACCGAGCACCACCCGGTCAGGATCGAGTTCTGGGGAGACGAGGTCGAGAGCCTGCGCAGCTTCTCGGTGTATTCGCAGAGGTCTCTCGGCCCGGTGGAGAGCGTCCGCCTGCACGCGGCTGCCGAAGAGCCCGGAGTCTCGCCGGTCAACCTGCTCTCCCTGCTTCCCGAAGGGACTCGGGTTGTCCGGTTGGATCCCGCCAGGGCCCGGGCCCGGGTGGAGACGTTCGAGACCGACCTTCTCGACGTGCTGGGTGGCTCCTATCGGGGAGACGAATACGAGTCCTGGCCGACCGTCGAGGAGCGCCTCACCCGGCTCCCTATCATCACTGTCGATTCGCTCGGCATGGCGGGGCTGGAGGCCGGAGAGGCTACGTTCCGCGCGACCAGCGGCGAGTTGCCGGTGACCAACCTGCCTGAAGCCGAAGAGGCGATGCGCCGGCTGGTGAAAGACGGCTACCGGGTGGTGATCGCGTTCGAGCAGCGAGCGGAAGCGGAGCGGGCGGGCTACGTCCTTCGCCGCACCAGCGGGCACGTTGGCCCACGGCGGAGAAGTGGAGGCCGGGCCGGGCGTGTCGTTTCTGCCGCTCGCGATCCGACGCCACTTCGTGATCCCCGACCTCAAGCTGGCCGTGCTCACCGATGCTCAGGTGTTCCCGCGCCGGCACAAAGCTGCCCCCGTGCGGCGCCCGACGCCTGGGGTGACGCTGTCCAGTTTCCGCGACCTCCGCAAGGGAGACTACGTGGTTCACGAGGACCACGGCGTGGGCCGCTTCGAAGGCATATCGACGAAGACGGTGGCCGGAGTGACGCGCGACTACCTCGACCTGGCTTATCGGGACACGGACATGCTGTACGTCCCGCACGACCAGATAGGCAAGGTGATGCGCTACGTCGGGGCGGGTGGTGCGGCGCCGAGTCTCTCGAAGCTCGGCGGCAAGGCCTGGGAGCACATCAAGAGCCGCATCCGGCGCGCAGCCCGCCAGGTGGCCGGCGAACTGCTCCATCTCTACGCTCTCCGTCAGGCGACGAAGGGCTACCGCTACTCGGAGGACAGCGAGTGGCAGGTCCGCTTCGAGAAGGCCTTCCCTCACGAGGAGACAGAGGACCAGCTTCGGGCCATCGACGCGGTCAAGGACGACATGGAGTCGGACCAGCCGATGGACCGGCTGTTGTGCGGGGATGTGGGCTACGGCAAGACCGAAGTGGCCCTCCGGGCCGCCTTCAAGGCGACGCTCGACAGCAAGCAGGTGATGGTGCTGGTGCCCACGACCATCCTGGCTCAACAGCACTACGGGACGTTCCGGGAGCGTTTCGCGGACTTCCCCGTGAAGGTGGAGATGATCTCGCGCTTCCGGTCGGCGGCGGAGCAGAAGAAGATCCTCAAGGACTTCGCCGCCGGTAGGGTAGATGTGCTGATCGGGACCCACCGGCTGCTCTCGGACGACCTGAGGCCGAAAGACCTGGGCCTGGTGATCGTCGACGAAGAGCAGCGCTTCGGCGTGGCCCAGAAGGAGGCGCTGCGGCGGCTGAAGCTGCGGGTGGACGTGCTCACCCTGACCGCGACCCCCATCCCGCGCACCCTGCAGATGTCGCTATCCGGGGTGCGCGACATCACCGTCATCGAGACGCCGCCCAGGGATCGCCATCCTATCCAGACCTACGTGGGCCTCTACGACGAGGGCATGGTCGAGCGGGCCATCGAGAGGGAGATCGACCGGGGCGGCCAGGTCTACTACCTGCACAATCGGGTGGAGACCATCGACAAGGCGGCCGCGCGGCTGCGGGCGACCATGCCGACGGTGCGTTTCGCGGTCGCGCACGGTCAGATGCCGGAGCAGGACCTGGAGCGGGTGATGCTTGAATTCCTGCGCGGCGATCAGGACGTGCTGGTGAGCACGACCATCATCGAGAGCGGGCTGGACATCCCTAACGCCAACACCCTTATCGTGGAGCGGGCGGATCTTCTCGGCCTGGCCCAGCTCTACCAGATCCGCGGCCGGATCGGCCGTTCGGCTCGGGTAGCCCACGCCTTCCTGTTCCACCCCGACGAGGCGGTGCTGACCGAGGAAGCCGTGGCCCGCCTCTCGACCCTCGCGGACTACACCGAGCTCGGCTCGGGTTTCAAGATCGCCATGCGCGACCTGGAGATCCGGGGCGCGGGCGAGCTGCTGGGGGAAGAACAGTCGGGGCACATCGCGGCCGTGGGGTTCGAGATGTACCTGTCGATGCTCGAGGAGGCCACCGCGCAACTGCAAGGGCAAGAGGCGACCGCGGAAAAGCTCGCCCGGGTGGAGATCGGCATCGACGCGCACGTGCCGCCGGCCTTCATTGGCTACGAGGCCGCGCGAGTGGACCTGCACCGGCGGATCGCCTCGGCCGGGTCGGTGGAAGAACTGGCCGACCTGCGGGCCGAACTGGTCGACCGCTTTGGAGAGTTGCCCGAGCCTGTGGACAACCTCATCTTCCTCGGTGAGGTGCGGGTGAGGCTGCAGGATCTGGGGGCCGATTCCCTCTCGGTGAGACAGGACCGGCTGACGGTGAGCGGGCTGACCTTGCCGGCGGGGTCGCGCGAGCGCCTGCGCTCGCGCGACCGCCGCTACGTCTACGCGCCGGTCCAAGGCCAGCTCTCCCTCGGTCTTCGCGGGGACGAGCGGGGGCTCCGCGAGGCAGTCCAGGCGGTGCTCGATGATATACTGCCCCTCTTCACCGGAGAGGTGGACCGTGACCTACAAGAATAGATCCAGGAAGATCCGCAGGCTCGCCTTCGCCCTCCTTCTCCTGCCCTCGATCCTGGCGATCTACGGCTGCGGAGGGGAGTTGCCCCAGGGGGCCGTGGCCCAGGTGGGCCAAGCCCTCGTCACCCAGGAGCAGTTTGACAAGCTTCAGGCCGCGTACGAGGCCGCCGGCCGCGTGCCCGACAAGAAGACGCAGAGCAAGGAATACCGCACCTTTCAGCAGAGCCTGGCGCAATACCTTGTGACGCTCGAGGTGCTTCGCCAGCAAGCGCCCAAGTTCGGGATCAAGGTCACCGAGAAGGAAGTGCAGGCTCAGGTCGCCGATATCAAAGAGATGTTCCAGGGCGACCAGAAGAGGTTCGACGACGCCCTAGAGAAGCAGAGGCTCACCCTCGAGCAGTTCAAGGAGTCCGTGCGCGAGCAACTGCTCATCGATGCCATGAAGGGGGCGGTGACCAAGGACGTGACCGTCACCGAGGACGAGGTGAGGGCCTACTACGACAGTCACAAAGGTGACTACACCGAGCCCGAAGTCCGCGAGACCCAGCATATCCTCATCTCGCCGTTTGCCATGGCGGCCGGGGGCGGCGGGGCCATGACACCCACCGAGAGCGACTGGGATGCGGCCAGGGCGGAAGCCGAAAAAGTGCGGAGTGAGATCCAGAACGGCGCCGACTTCGGCACCGAGGCGCGGAAGTACTCAGACGACACGTCCACGGGCGATTCCGGGGGCGAGTTGGGGAACATCATTCGTGGGCAAATGGTGCCCGAGTTCGAAGAAGTGGTGTTCAGCCTCAAGAAGGGCGAGCTCTCGCAGCCGGTGAGGACCGAGTACGGGTATCACCTGATCCAGGTGATCGACATCACGCCGGAGTCGCAGTTGCCATATGACCAGGTGAAAGAGAAGATCCGCAGCTCCCTGCTTGCCATGCGTCAGGCCGAGACCTGGGACGCCTGGCTCCTGGGCATGGAGGACAAGCTGGGCGTGGCGTACAGATCCGGGCTCACGCCGGCGCCGAAGGCGAAAACCACGACCACGTCGAGCCCGCTCACGACCGGCTCGAGCGGGGGGTAGGGAGCGGCGATGGGGCGTGAGCCGATAGTCTTCGAGCTTGGCCGTCTTTACGACCTCACCATGAGGCTCAGGCGCGAATGCCCCTGGGATCGCAAGCAGACCCAGGAAAGCATCATCGCCTACACCCTCGAGGAGACCCACGAACTGGCCGACGCCATCCACGAGCGGGAGACCCGAGGCGACGACGCCGTGCGCGGCGAGCTGGGCGACCTGCTCTTTCAGGTGTATTTCCTGGCCAGCGTCGCCGAAGAGCAGGACCTCTACGATCTGGGCGACGTGGCCGCCGGCATCCACGCCAAGCTGGTGCGCCGGCATCCGCACATCTTCGGGGACGCCCAGGCGGATACGCCGGAAGACGTTCGCCGGACCTGGGATGCCATCAAGCGGGATTCCGAGGGGCGCGAGGGCATCTTTCACGACGTCCCCGCCGTCTTTCCCTCGACCCTGCTCGCCCAGAAGGTACAGCAGCGGGCGGCAGCCGTGGGCTTCGACTGGGAGAACGCGCCTGACGTCATGGCCAAGGTGGAGGAGGAGACGGCCGAGATCGCGGAGGAACTGGCCGCGGGAGGCGATCCCGAGAGGCTCGCCGCGGAGGTCGGCGACCTGTTGTTCTCGGTGGTGAACCTAGCCCGCAAGCTGAAGGTGGATCCGGAACTGGCCCTCCGCCGCACCGCTCTTCGCTTCAGGGACCGGGTGGAGGCCGCGGCGAGATCGGCAGGAGAAGACGGCCGCGTGTTCGAAGACATGGAGTTGCAGGAGCAAGAGTCCTACTACCAGCAGGCGAAGAAGGAGCAGAAGCAATGACCGTTATCCTCGGTGTGTTCGGGCGGCAGATCCTGGATTCTCGTGGCAACCCGACGGTGGAGGTCGAGGTAGAGCTGGCGAGTGGGGCGCTCGGCCGGGCCGCGGTTCCGTCGGGCGCCTCCACGGGCAGTTTCGAAGCGGTCGAATTGCGTGACGGGGGCCAGGCCTACGGCGGCAAGGGTGTCCTCAAGGCGGTCGAGCATGTGAACGGAGAGATCGCCGACGCCCTGGTGGGCATGGATGCCATCGACCAGCGCGAGATCGACCTGCTGCTCATCGACACGGACGGGACCCAGAACAAGGGGCGCCTGGGCGCGAACGCCATCCTCGGGACCTCGCTCGCCGTCGCCAGGGCGGCTGCGGAGGCGCTCGGGCTTCCCCTGTACCGCTACCTCGGTGGGCCCAACGCGCACGTTCTTCCCGTGCCCATGATGAACATCCTGAACGGCGGCAAGCATGCCGACAACAACGTGGATCTGCAGGAGTTCATGATCGTGCCGGTGGGCGCCGGCAGCTACACCGACGGTCTGCGCATGAGCGTCGAGGTGTTCCATTCGCTCAAGAAGGTCCTGTCCGGCCGGGGCATGGCGACGTCGGTGGGCGACGAGGGCGGCTTCGCGCCGAACCTGGCCAGCAACGAAGACGCCATCAAGGTGATCCTCGAGTCGGTGGAGAAGGCCGGCTACGAACCGGGCGTCGACATCGCCATCGCCCTGGACCCGGCCGCGTCGGAGTTCTTCGACGCCGGCAGGAAGGTGTACGACCTGGCCAGCGAGGGACGCAAGCTGGACCCGCAGGAGATGGCCGGCTACTACACCGATCTGTGCAAGCGCTACCCCATCGTCAGCATCGAGGACGGCATGGCCGAAGAGGACTGGGACGGCTGGGCCGCTCTCACTCATCTGGTCGGTGAGACGGTGCAACTGGTGGGGGACGATCTCTTTGTCACCAATATCGAGCGGCTGGCCATGGGGCTCGAGCGGGGGGTGGCCAACAGCATCCTCATCAAGCTCAATCAGATCGGCACCTTGACGGAGACCCTCGACGCCATCTCCATGGCGCACCGGGCGGGCTACACGGCGGTTGTGAGCCACCGCTCCGGCGAGACCGAGGACAGCACCATCGCCGACCTGGTGGTGGCCACCAACGCCGGCCAGATCAAGACCGGCGCCCCCTCGCGGGGCGAGCGCACGGCCAAGTACAACCAGTTGCTCCGGATAGAGGAACAACTGGGCGGCACCGCCGAGTACCTCGGATGGCGCGCGTTCCGGCAGGGTGGCAAGTAGAAGCGGCGAATAGTACTTAGACCATGACCCAGTCAAGCGCTCGCACGATGCCGACCAGGCGCCAGCGGTCCTCACAGGCCGCGCGGCGACGATGGCTCATACTGTTCGCGGTGGTCGCGGTGGTCGTCGTCGCCTTCCTGGTCAACATCGGGCCTCTGACTCATTACCAGGATGCGAGCGCCCGCCTGCAGAAGGCGACGGCGAAGGTGGACACCCTCCAGACGCAGAAGGCAGACCTGCAGGGCCAGCTTGCGAAGCTCAGCGAGACCGGGTACCTCGAGACCCTGGCCCGCCAGCAACTGACGTACGTGCGCCCCGGCGAGGAACTGTTCATCGTGACCAAGCCCGCGGGCGATACGGCGCGGCGGCTGCCGCCGGGCCGGCGTCGCTGGCCACCGGGTCGGGAATCGGGGCTGGAGTTGTGGGCGATCTCGGGTCGGGAGCCCCGGCCGTGCAGACCGAGAGCGCGAACGCCGCCGAGACCGACGGCGCCGAGACCGACGGCGCGCAGTCCCCCGGCTTCCTCGAGAGAATGCTCGCGGCCATCCGCGGCCTGTTCTAAACGCGCCATGCCATCGACGTACGCAGAGGACGAGCGGCGGGTATACCGGGCCAACGGCGGCGGCGCCAGAAGAGCCGGACGGTGGCGGAGACGTGCCGCCCGCAGCCGAACGAGGCCGGGACAGGCGACGCTCGCGCGTGAGCGGCCGTGATCGTCCTCGTTCTCGTGGCCATCGTGATCGCGCTCGCCGGTGTGGCGGCCACCAGTTCCGCCTTTGACGGGTCTCAGGGGGACACGGGCACCTTCAAGCTGCTTCCCATCACCACTACCACTTCGTGAGCTCGCCGGCGGGGAGCAGGACCGTCTCCGCCTCCGATCTCGTCACGGTGTCGGGGCAACTGGGGAGAACGGCTCGTGACGTGACCGGGATCGCCGTGCGCTGCCCGTTCGGGCGGCCGGCCGTGATCGAGACCTCACCCACTCTCGGCGGCATGCCGAACCCGACCTTGCTGTACCTCACGTGCCCATCCGCCACGACGGCCATCAGCCGCGCGGAATCGGCCGGGGGAGTGCGGCGTCTGAAATCGGCCTGCGGCGGCGACCCCGAGCTGCGCCGGGCTCTGGACGAGGTGACCCGGGCCTATCGCAGCCGCCGGGCAGATCTCGCCCCGGCCGGCGATCCGCGGCCGGAGGCCGGGATAGGGGGCCCCGAGGGGCCGGAAACGGCCTCGTGTCTTCATGCCTACGCGGCGGCCCTGCTGGCTGCAACGTCAGGGTGGCTTGAGGGGGAGTGTGGTGCGGCCGCGGCGGAAGCCTGGGACCGGTTCCTTCCCCCGCGGGAGACGCTCTGGTGCACCGACGACAGGTGCGCGCGCTGGACGACAGGCTGCGGCGGAGTGAGGGTGGCGGCCATCGACGTCGGCACCATCTCAGTCCGGCTTCTTGTGGCCGACGTCCAGTCAGGCCGGCCAGAGCAGATCTTCCGGCGAGGCGGAGGTGACGAGGCTGGGCGAGGGATTGCGGCCGGGAGGACGCCTGGGGGAGGCGGCAGCCTCGCGGACCCGGGCGGCAGTGGCGAGATATGCCCAAGAAGCGTGGCGGCTGGGAGCGGCGGGCATCCTCGTCGCCGGCACCAGCGCCACCCGTGAAGCTGCCGACGGTGCTGAGTTCATCCGCGCTCTTGGTGCGGAAAACCAGGCCAGTGCGGTGGTGCTGAGTGGGGAGGAAGAGGCTGAACTGGCATACACCGGAGCGTCCCTCGACGTACGGGGCGATTTCGTTGTCCTCGACGTGGGGGGCGGCAGCACCGAGTTGATCAAGCGTGTGCCGGACGGCGGGGTTGAAGCGGTCAGCCTCGACCTGGGAGCGAGCAGGGCCACGGAGCGGTGGATCGCTTCCGATCCGCCGTCTCCCAGGGAGTTGGCCGCGGTGCACGGGGAGGCGGCGTCCGCCCTGGAGCTGCTGCGACCCCGGTTCGGAGCCGGGACGGGGCGGCTGGTCGGCGTCGCCGGGACCGTCACCACCCTGGCCTGTCTGGATGCCGGCCTGCAGAGCTACGCTTCAGAAGCCATCCATCTACGGACGCTATCGCTGGAATCGGTGGATGGCCTCATCGCCAGATTGGCGGGGATGACGGTGGCGGAGCGGGCTGCTCTGCCGTGCGTGCAGGCGGGGCGCGCCCCGGTGATCGTCGGGGGAGCGGTCATCGTGAAGGCGGCGATGGAAGCGCTTGGCTACGAGGAGTTGACTGTCTCCGAACGCGACCTTCTCGACGGTCTGGTACTCGCGGCCCCGTGCTAACGTAGTAGCCGTCCCGGCCGGAGTGGCGGAATGGCAGACGCAACGGTCTTAAACACCGTAGGGCTATGCCCATGCGGGTTCGAGTCCCGCCTCCGGCATTCGTCGCGGCCCCCAGGGAGGCCTAATCGGCCTCCCGAGTGCACCCACGTTGACAAAAGGGCGGCCGCTCCTTCTTAATGGCAGCAGCAGTTCGTTGCGCATGCGCTTCGAGCGTGCACAGTCCTGTTCGGTCACTTCTGGCGTGAGGGGGGTTCACGTGGGCAAGAAGCCAGGCATGATACTCGGCGCTGTGGGGGTAGTGCTGGTCGCGGTGGCGATCGTGTGGTGGGTGGTGCTTGGGCCCGCGCTAACGAAGCTGCCGAGCGATATCGACGTCACCATGGATTTCGAAGGGACACTGACCCAGTACGTCGATTCCGCGACCGGGCAGGCGCTTCCGGCCGGCAAAGAGGTGGCCATCCCCTTCACCGTCCTTCGGACGTTCGCCTCGGTCTCTGACCAGTACACTTCCGGCACCGCGGTATGCCGCGACACCATCGCCATGACCCTCGCCGGGCAGGAGCGGCCTGCCCAGATCGCCCAGTACGCACTCGACCGGAAGTCGCGCCTGTGCGTCCCGAGCAATGAGAACTGGGCCTACAGCCCGAAGATCGTGCTGAGCGACCGGGCCGGCCATTATGGCCCGCTCTTCCCCGGCGGCCTCGCGGCCGGAGACACCCTCTCGGCGTTCTTCAACGACGTCAACAAGGCGTTCGATGTGAAGGCCGCGGAGAAGATCGAGGACTACAACGGCCTGGGGATCACCGCCGTGAAGATCGACGCCACGCGCCCGGCCGCTGAGTACTACCCACCCATCGCGCAAGCGGTCCTGGGGGCACAGGGCCTGCCCATGGAGTTGACCTTTGCGCAACTCAGCGCCCAACTCAAAGCCAAGGGCCTCGATCTCGGCGCCCTGATGGCCGGACTGGCCACGGTGGCCTCACCTGAGGATCTGCAGGCGCTCCAGGCGATCGCGCAGCAACCCATCAAGGTGATCTATTCGCAGGAGAGCGGGGACGTCATCTACATCGAGGAGAAGACCGGCGCCACGGTCGGGGCCGACTTCGACCGCACCACCCTCATGGATCTGGACACCACCAATCTCCTCGGAGCATTCGCGATCATGGGCAAGTACGCGAACGATCCCACGATAGGCCCGGCGATCAAGGCTGCCATGCAGGCGGCCGGCCAGTTGGGACAGGCGGGGTCTACGAAGGTGTACAACCAGAGCATGAGCATCGTCGCGACCAGCGAGAAAGCTCTTGCCGCGGACGCCCAGAACAAGGCCTCCTTGCTGAGCTTGGTCGGCCTCTGGATACCTCTGATCATCGTGATCGTCGGTGTCATCGCGCTGGCCCTGGGTGGATTCCTTCTCTACAAGACGCCGCAAGGTCGTCACCCCTGCCGGCTGAAAGCCGTCGCCACCTCGATTTCCAAAGCGAAGCGGCCGGGTACGCTGGATTGTTGCGCCTGCTGGTGATTCTCGTGGGACCGTTCCTCGTACCGATACGACCTCCAGAAGCGACCGTCCCGCCCCAAGAACTGGCCGATGCGGACAGCCGTTTCGTCGCCATGGGCGACGCGGTCGGTACAGCCAGACTCGACGTGCACTACAAGGACGCCGGTACCGGCGCTCCGGGCATCGTGATGCTCCACGGGTTCGGGGGAAGCACCTTCTCCTGGCGGGACGCGCTGCCGGCCTTGGCTTCCGAGCATCGGGTGGTCGCTTTCGACCGGCCCGGGTTCGGTCTGACCACCCACCCCCTTCCCGGCGAATGGACGGATGGCAACCCCTACTCGATGGAGAGCCAGGTCGGACTGACCATAGGAATGATGGACGAACTGGGTCTTGACGAGGCGGTGCTCGTCGGCCACTCGGCCGGTGCTGCGGTCGCCCTGCAGATGGCGCTCTCGCACCCGGAGCGGGTGAAGGCCCTGGTACTGGTCGCTCCGGCCGTGTACGGGGGCGGACCCCCCTCGTGGATCAAGCCTCTGCTTCGCATCCCGCAGATACGGCGACTCGGCCCCCTCGTCGCTCGGCGCCTGGTCGGTTCGCTCGAATCGGTGCTGGATCGCTCCTACGCCGACTCCTCCCTCATAACGCCGGAAGTGCGGGAGGGCTACAAGAAGCCGCTGCAGGTGGATGACTGGGACCGCGGTCTGTGGGAATTCACCTTGGCCGCCGGCAACGGTGATCTGGCCGACCGGCTGAGTGAGGTCTCGGTCCCCACCCTGGTGATCACCGGCGACTCGGACCGGATCGTCTCGCCCGACGATAGTAGGCGGGTAGCAGCCGCGATCCCCGGCGCTGAGCTCGTGGTCGTCCCAGAGGCCGGACACTTGGTGATGGAAGAGAGACCTGCAGACTTCCTCCAACACCTCACTCGGTTTCTGGAAACGCTGGCAGCGCGCTGACTGCAACGAAAGTCGTCCATGGGCGCCCTTTCTTCTAGGACGAGAAGGACTCCGGTACCAGCATGACCACCGACATCATAGTCACCATCGTGGCAGGCATTCTCTTGGCCGTCGCCGTGTTCGGAACGGTCTTCCCGGTGCTGCCCGGCAGCCCAGTGGCCCTCGTCGCGCTGATCGCGTGGGGGTGGGTCCTCGGCTCGGCCGCCTCCTGGACAGCCGCGGGCATCGGAGCCCTGCTGGTCTGCGTTGGCTGGTCGGCCAGTACCCTGCTGACGGGCCGCAAGCTCAAGAAGCAGCACATTCCACAGCGCTCGATACTCGTAGCAGTGCTGGCCGGCATCGTCGGGATGTTCGTGATCCCCGTGGTCGGTCTTTTCGTCGGCTTCGCCGCCGGCCTGTTCGTGAGCGAGTATGTGCGAGGTGGAGATGTCCGGTCGGCTGGGAGATCCAGTGTCGAGGCGCTCAAAGCGATGGGCATCGGCATGCTGGTCGAGTTCTTCATGGTGTCTCTTGCGGCATCGGTGTGGATGATCGGAGTGATCGTCCACTTCGCGGTGGCCTAAGCGAAACGGAGGTTGGTACGCTTCGACTGAAGCGCGCCGCCTCGAGACCGTTCTCCGCCCCGTGATTCCTGTTGGCCGGGCACCGAAGCGATTACGACCGCGTATTTTGGGGAAGCTCACTGGCAATCGCCAAAGTCCACACAAGGAGACGTGTGATGGCCGGGTATACGCTCATAGACTGGCGCGTCAAAGAGGGGAAGGAACAGGAGTTCGTGGAGAAGTGGAAACAGATCGCCGCCGCGAACACAGCTCAGTTCAACCGTAACGGCTCGGCGAAGCTACTGCGTGACGACCAGGAGCCCACCCATTTCGTAAGCCTGGGGGAATGGCCCGACGTCCACACCATACAGCAGTGGTGGACGAGCGACGGTTTCAAGGAACGCCTAGGCCAGACGCGGGACCTCGTCGACAAGATGAGCGCCCACACGCTCACAGAGGCCGCAGCTGTCGGGCCAACGACCGGGGAATAACTCGAGCGACTTGTTGTCAATACACACAGGAGGAACGTCATCCTACCCAGACGTTCTTCGGCAGCAGCTTGAGATCCCGGGGGAGTACAAGATCGTGCTGGGGGTAGCGATCGGCTACGAGGATGAGGACAGCCCGCTGAACGCGTGCCGGAGCGAGCGGCGGCCGATCGACGAGGTGCTCAGAATCAAGGGGGCGTAGTTCGGCCTGCGATGCGAGAAGGGCCGTCCTTGGGGGAGGCCCTTTCTGCCGCTACCAAACTGGTCCCGCCCGCCGCGATACTTGACTGCCAACCGGCCGCGCCTGCCGGCGGGCTTGTTGTTCCCATTGACAGTGGGCATGGTCGGCCTAGACTGAGACTGTGCGGGGAGTATCAGTAACTCCCCCCATCCATAGCTCGGATAGGCCACCTGAAAGGGGCCTCGCACGAGTTCATGCCCGCGCCCGGCTCCTCTTTTCGGTGGCTTGCCCGGGGAGGAGGTGGCGGTCCGGTGAAGTCCAAGACACGTATCGCGCTCGCCGTCCTTATCCCTGCCTTGCTTGCCGCCGTGCTGGTCGTGGGCGCCTGCGGCGGCGGGGGAAACAGCACGACCACCACTACGGCCGCGGCCCCGGAGATGACCACGACCACCGCGGCCGCAGTCGAGGAGACCACCACGACCGGGGCAATATTCGAGAGCACCACCACCACGTCGATGCTCGAAGAGACCACCACGACTGGTCTCGAGGGGACCACCACGACCACGGAGGAGCTGTCGACGGCCGAGACCCGGCTGTCCAACGGTCACATCAAGGCCATGGGCTTCATCGACAAGGTGTACGTCAAGGACGGCAAGCGCTACATCAGCATCGACTACGCGGAGTATCTCACCGGGGCAGCCGCCGACGCGGCTGCCGTAGCGGCCGGCGAGATAAAGCCGGGCGAGCACGTGGAGGACGACTACTGGATCCAGAATGATAACCCGCAGCAAAGAGTCTTCGAGGTGTCCGACTCCGTGGCCATCACCACGTCCACCTGGACCACGTTCGCCTGGAACGAGATAATGGACCACCCTGTCACGTGGGCCCAGTTCAAGAGCTTCTGGAGCGCTACGCCCCCGGCCGACGCCATCCACCTGCACAGGTCCCCCTGGTGGATCGAGCGGGACGGCCCGCTGGTAGTCAAAATCGACGAGCAGTTCCTGCCGTAGAGGCGGCCGAAAGGCTGCCGGGACTGTCCGCGACCTGTACACCAAGAAGCCGGTCCCGGTCATCGGCGGGGGCATCGGGCTGGTGCTTCTCGTCGCCGGCATCATCGCCGCGCTAGTCCTGCTTGAGCGGCGGCGAGTGATATCGTGCGAGCGTCCACTCAGACGGGGAGGCGTCCTTGGATATCCTGACCGCCCTGGGCCTCGCGATGCCGGCCGGTCTCAACGCCTACATCCCGTTGCTGGCTGTGGCGCTGGCCCAACGCTTCGAGTGGTTGAGCCTTCGCGAGCCTTTCGATGTCCTGGGCTCCTGGTGGATGATCGCCATTATCGCCGTTCTGTTGGTCATCGAGATCGTGGTCGACAAAGTGCCCGGGGTCGACCATGCGAACGATGTCGTACAGTCCGTCATCCGACCAGCAGCCGGCGCCATCGTGGCGGTAGCGGCCTCGGGCAACACCTCGAGCGTCAAACCGTGGCTGCTGGTGCTCATGGGAGTGCTCTTGGCCGGCGGGGTTCATGCCGCCAAGGCCACCGCCCGTCCGGTGGTCAACGCGACCACGGCGGGGGTAGGCGCGGCGGCTGTGAGTACGGTGGAGGACGCGAGCGCGGCCGTGATGTGCGTGGTCGCCATCGCCGTGCCGATCCTGGTCGTGGTCTTTATCGTCGCTCTGGTGGTTGGCTTATGGGTGTTGTGGCGCCGGAAGCGCAGAGCGCGCCGGGAGCAGGAGCGCGGCGAGGAACCAGACAGCGGCTACCCTCCGAAGCCTGGCTAAGAGGGGGCCGACGGCAGTTCGCGTGCAGACTCTATGTTGGTCGGCGGGGGCATCGGCCTGGCCGTCCTTATAGAGGGCTGCTCACTGCTGCTCTTCGACGGTGAATTCCCAGTCGCAGTTGGCCGACTTCACCATCAGGTAGTAGTTCCCAGCGTCCCTGGTGAGCGTGACGGAGTCCTCACCAGAGGAGGTCACCATCGCCTCGGGGATACCACCGTCCTTGTCTATCGATGTGCCCTCGGCCATCACGTAGAAGGCCGCTATGGTCGCGATATCCGTACTCGTCACCTTGTAGCCGAGTCGCGCCGGTTTTCCGGATAGAGCAAACACGTCTCCCTGCTTGGTATCGCTCCCTGCCAGGCTGGCGACCTTCACCCACCCTCCGGAGGCCGCCGCGGTGCTGGTCGTTGCTGCCTGGGTGGCCTGAGTGGTATCTGCGCCGGCTCGTGGTTCCGGTGGTGACTACGGAGCCCGCTGTGGTCGTCGTGGCATTGCCGGCGGCGGTGGCGTCGTCGCCGTGGCAGAGCCATCACCCCCACAACTCGAGACCGCGATGGCGATGGTCAGAAGGACTATCACGCTGAGCGTGAGGTAGAGCCACTTGCGGTTCATGATCCCCTCCCTAGTACGGTATGGCCGCTGTCCATGATAGGGATAGGGCGGTGGGTCCGCAATCAACCCTCCGGGCCTGAGTGCCTAGCCCTCGTAGGATCGGCCGTGGCCGTACGGATAGGCAGCCGGCGCTCATCAAGCTGGCGAAGGCCTCCCGAACGTCTATCGCCTCCGTCTCCTCTCCAGGGCGTCGCTGAAGACGGTGGCCCACACCGCGGCATCAAACCAGAGCGTTACTGCTAGAAACAGTGCGAGCCAATCCAGCAGCTCCAAGATCGCCACCTCCCTCCTATGCCGCCCAGCGAATCCGTTAGAGCCAGTTGGAATGTCTATCGGCAAGGTCGCACCTAGCCACAACCAGAAAGAGGTCTCAAGAGAGAGTCGATCGGCTGCTCCCAAGCCCTTGCCGGGCCGGGGGACTTTGCTCGCTGTTTGATTCAGAGTGGAACCGGCCTATACTGCGCCCCATGCTCTGCCCTTTGTGAGCCCGAGGGCCACTGGGCCGCGCCGAGCGCGATATCGACCACGAAGGGCGGTGTCACCTGAGCAGAGCGACCGCATCCGTCCGCTATCGGGCCATCCCGAGGCTCGTAATCACTTTGGTGGCAGTGTTCTCGCTGGTCGCGGTCGTCCTGGGTGTGCTCGCAACCGGCCCAGTCAACGCCGCCCAGAGCGTCACCGGCCTCTACGAATCGGCGACCGAGAACGCCAAGCGGGTCCGGGAGCTCACCACACCCTTCGTCATCGCCGTCGTTCCCGACACCCAGGCGTACACGGGGTTGGGCCAAGTGGAATTCAAGAAGCAGATCGAGTGGGTGCTCGCCAACGCGGCCGAGAAGAACATCGTCTTCGTCACCCACCTGGGCGACGTCGTCGACGACGGGCACCGACGACCGACAATGGGCGAACGCACGCAACGCCCTTGATCCCTTGCTCGCCCAGGACTGGCTGCCGTTCTCGATCGTCCGCGGTAACCACGACGATCCCGGCTACTTCCTGAAGAACCTGCCGTTGTCGCTCATGCAGAGCAAGCCCTGGTTTGTCGCGGCTTCCCCATCCGGCCTGTGCCAGGCGCAGATGTTCACGGTGCAAGACGCCTCCTTCCTGCACATCGGCTTTCAGGTGTGGCCCACCGACGCGGAACTGGCGTGGGCTAACGAGCTGCTCAAGCGGCCTTCTCTTCAGGGCCTGCCGGTCATCGTATCCACCCACGACTATATGGGCGGCAGGAAGAAGACCTCTACCGGTCGCCGGATGTGGAACGCCTTCGTGAATGACAACCCCATGGTGTTCATGGTGCTCTGCGGCCACATAAGCGGGGAATACTCCGTCGTCAGCTACAACGCCGCCGGTCGCCCCGTCTACGAGATGCTCTCCGACTACAATCAGTATCGTCCCTTCGGCGGCAACGGGCTGATGCGGCTCATCACCATCGACCCGCTGAAAGACACGATCGAGGTCAAGACCTTCTCCCCCTACTTCCAGCACAAGAACGGGGACGAACCTGACACCGACTACTACGAGACCGACAACAACAGCCAGTTCCAGTACCCCGCAGCGTCGGGCTTTGTGGTCAACATCACGGAACGGCTCGCGTTCGACACGAGGGTGGATTTTTGGCGAATACCTATTCGCTGGTGGTGATTGGCGCCGACGGGCCAAAGGATACTTTGCATCTCGCCAGTAGCGGGGTCACACCCTCTTTCACGTAAAGGCATACTTCGACGTGAGTGTTTGACCTCGTCGCCTGTTGAGCCCTAGTCTGTGGTGGACGCAAAGCGAACAGGGTCATCGCTCCCTTGCCAAAGGAGGGGTCGTGGTTGTTACGAGCCGTGTGCCGTACGTCAAATGGTGCTGTGGTCGGGAGGTCCGAAAACTCGTCGCGATCGGGATCCTCGTGGGTCTAGCGGCCGCATTCCTCATTCTCGTCCCCTCTGGAGCCGCGCTTGCAGCCGAGCCCGTCAGTCCCACCCGCTACGAGCAGACCGACGGCCACATCGTCAAGACCGGCAGCTGGTCCGACTACGCGAAGACCCTCGCTTCCGGCGGCAGCTATGGCCGCTGCCTGACGAGCAGCGCCTCGGTGACGATCTACTTCCGGGGCACCCAGCTCGACTGGATCGCCATGAAGGGCACCACCACCGGTGCGGCCGATGTCTACCTCGACGGCGTCTTCCAAGAGACCGTCGATCTTTCCGCTCCCTCCGCTGTCTATAACGTCGCCGTCTGGTCCACCGGCACCCTCCCCGAAGACAACCACAAGGTGGAGATCGTGCGAAGCTCCGCCAACCCGAGCACGAAGTACGTGACGTTGGACGCGGTGGATGTCGTCGGGACCCTCACCTACCCGCGGCCCATCGTCACCGGTCTCAATCCCTCGTATGGCCCGCCGACCGGGGGCTATCAGGTTGTGATCACCGGGAGAGGCTTCCGGACGTGTCCGGCCCTGACGCAGTGACTTTCGGCGGCGTCAGTGCGACGAGCTATACGGTCGTCTCGCCCACGAAGATAACGGCCATCGCTCCCGCTCACGAGCTTGCCACCGTGGCCGTTCAGGTGTGGAACTCCGGGGGAGCGAGTGAGGACACCGACGCCGACGACTACACCTACAAGGTTCTGCCCGCCCCCGCGATCACGAGCGTCTCCCCCGATGCCAGCTCTACTGTCGGCGGGACTTCGGTGACCATCATCGGCACCGACTTCATCGGGCTGTCGGGCGCCTCGGCCGTCACGTTCGGTGGTGTCCCGGCCACGAGCTACACTGTGGACTCTCCGAGCCGGATCACGGCGAAGGCGCCGGCCTACGCTGCTGGAACCGTCGACGTCCAGGTCACGGCGGCCGGTGGCAGTTCTGAGAACACGGCGGCCGACGACTTCACGTTCCTCACCCGCTACGACCAGATCGATTCCCGGCTCTGGTTCGCCGGCGCCTGGGAGCCCCTCTCGAAGTCCCTGTCGTGGAAAGGCATCTACAACCGGACCAACACGAAGGGGGCATCGGTCACGATAGCGTTCATCGGCGAGCGGCTCGACTGGATCGCCGCCAAAGGCACCGGCATGGGCAAGGCCGACGTTTATGTGGACGAAGTATTCCGGGAGACGGTGAATCTCGCAAGCTCGACAGCGCTCTTCCGGCAGGACGTGTGGTCCACGGGCCCTCTCCCGAGCGGGGTGCACAAGATCAAGATCGTCTATAGCCCCACCAACTCCGCAGGTGGCTACATCAACGTAGACGCGGTTGACGTGCTCGGCGAGCTCTTGGGGGCCGGTCGGATAGAGCAGAACGACTACCGCCTTGCGTACACGGGTACCTGGGCGACCTACACTGCCTCGGGGGCCTACGGAGGCAGCTATAGGAAGGCCGCCAGCAGCGGAGCGACGGTCTCGGTGAACTTCTATGGGGTCTCTCTCACGTGGATAGCGACGAAGGGCGCAAGTTTGGGCAACGCCTGGGTCTCGCTCGACGGCGGTCCGGCGGAGAGCATCAACCTCTATGCGCCCACAACCGCCTACCGGCAGAAGGTGTGGGAGAGGGGGGGACTCGGCCTCGGGGACCACCAGGTCAAGATCTGGTGGGACGACACGAGCGCCGCCGGCAAGTACATGAGCGTCGACGCCTTTGAGGTCACCGGGACCATCACGCCGGCCTACATCTGGCGCCCATACCAGCAGAACGACGTCCGCCTGCTCTATCGGGGCACCTGGGCGACGACCTCGGCGGCCGGCGCGTCGGGCGGCAGCTACAAGCGTGCCAACACGGCCTCTGCCGCGCTCGACTTCGCCTTCACCGGCACCTGGGTCGACTTGATTGCCACCACCGGCCCGGGCATGGGCAAGGCCGACGTGTCCGTGGACGGCGGCCCGGCGGTGACGGTGGACTTTTCCAGTGACACCACGCTCTACCGGCAGAAGGTCTGGTCGACAGGCACACTGGCGCCCGGCAGCCACCGCATCAAGATATCGGTGAGCCCAGACAACCCCGCGGAAGCGTACATCGATGTCGATGCCTTCGACATCCTCGGGATGCTGGCGGCGTCGAACACAGCATCCGCCGGCAAGATCATGTGGGTGGAGCAGCGCCTGAAGGAGCTCTCCTACCTTCCGGGCATCGTCGACGGGGTGTTTGACTACAAGACTCGGGGAGCGGTCATCGCGTTCGAGAAATGGGAGGGTCTGAGCCCGGGATGGACTGATCGGGAGTCCCGTCTGGTCGAGGCTACAGACGGCGAGCCGGCCGAAGCCGTCCAAGGTCGGCACGACCAACCCCTGGATCGAGGTCAACAAAGCCAAACAGGTGCTGCTCTTCTGCAAGGATGGAGAGGTCGCGATCACGATTCCCGTTTCCACCGGCAGCGCGAGCGTCGGCATCGTCACTCCGTCAGGCACGTTCTCGGTCTTTATCAAGACCCTGGAGGTATCCCCGCTCTATCACCCGATGGCCATCACCTGGGCTATCGCCATCCACGGCTATCCGAAGGTCCCGACGTACCCGGCGAGCCACGGTTGCGTCCGCACCCAAAACTGGGACCAGGACGTCATCTACCCGCTTGTCGACCTGGGGACGACGGTCTACGTGTACTAGATGGGACGCCTATTTACTGGGCCGTCGCCACTTCCAGAATCTTCTTACCGCAAAATCTTCCGAGAGAATAACCTCGTCAACCTCCGGGAGCTGGGACCAACGCAACCCCATAGGCTTACGCCAGTACCAGTCGGCCAGTTCAAGTTCGAAGGGGTCGGCCAAGTCGAGCAGTTCACCTTCCGGGCCCCGTCCGATGAATGCACCGTCCCAGGCGAGAAAGGCCCGTTTCTCTGCAAACAACTGCGTCAACCGCTCGGCTGCTTGGTCCGTCAACTCGACGGTCAACCGGTGGCACTCGCCGGGGCGGCGTCGACACTTGCTCCTGGCCTCTTCAGGGGTCTCGCCCACCGCGTAGATACCCCTTCGGTCGTAGCAGGCATAAGTCGCCACCGTGCGCCCTTTCCCAACTCGCTGAGAACGGGATAGTAGCTCAGTCCGCAAACACAACCAAGGCTGCATTCGCCGTCCTCCCATTATCGGGCCCGCAACACGTCTGGATCGCAAGAGACCGGCTGCGGAGGGAATAGCGGAATCATACAGAACAAGAATGTAGCCAAATTAGACGCGGAGGCTAGCAGATGTCCTGGATGCTCTGGCTCTTGGTCATTCCGGTTCTCGGCGCTTGCTGGTTCCTGTTCGCCCTTGGCCGTGCGGCTGCGAAAGCGGACCCCAAGCCATCACCGATGTTAGCTCGCGAACTGGACAGGGGGGAGGAGCTGTCAAGTGGGAGCCCGGCCATGGGTCGCCGTTTTGCGGCCGGTCCATGGCATCAAGGTCTCTTCACTCAGGCGGGGTACGTTAGGTTTGCGGCCGAGGTACGGAAACGCCGCCGCCCGCCGACGTAGAGCGAATCGTGGGCACCACGAAACTCAGGTGGCGATGACGCGTACAGAACCCGGCCTGAGCGCTTAGCCCTCGTAGGTCAGCCCGAAGCGGTACGGATAGGCGGCCGGCGCTCCCAAATGGTCGAGAAGCGCCTGCCCGTGGAGTTCACCGTAGTCGACGACTGAGGCAGCGGGGTCGAAAGGCGGCAGGTGGTCGGCGCTCGTCGGGATGGCGAAAGGGAGGCGACCGGTCGGCTTCTCGTGGCCGAGTAGGATGTCGGCGAGCGCGTGGCCGCCCTCCATGCCCGGGTACCACAGAACGAGGATCGCCGGCACTGAATGTCTCCACCGCTCCATCAAAATGGCGGACCCGCAGACGAGCACGACGATCGTGCAATCGTTGGCGGCCGCGACCGACCGGATGAGTACCTCCTCGTCGCCATGAAGCGTCAGCGACCTGCGATCGCCGCCGCCGGAGATCCCGGCCCCGCCGCGGCGAAGCCGCGCAGCCGCGACTAGGGCCTTCGGGATCAGCTTGAGAGGCGGGCGAGGAAGGAGCTTCTTGAACGCGGGGGGAGGGGAACTCGCCCATGTATTCGCCCTCGTCACGCCAGTCGTATCCGGCCACGACGATCGCGCCGTCGGTGCCTGCGGCGAGCGCCGATGCCCGCTCCGGTTGCGAGCCGTCGTCGTACAGCACCTCCACGCCGAGCGGCTGGAGGGCGGCGCGTAGACCTTCGAGCGGCGTCACCACGTAGGGGGCCGTCACGTTGCTCGAGCCGTGGTCACCGGTATTTGGGACGTCGGCCAGACGGCCGATCACGGCAAGTCGACGCAGTTGCCGCCCGTCGAGAGGCAGCGC
>CAVRJE010000007.1:0-202384 GCA_963721365.1 uncultured Actinomycetota bacterium | reverse complement strand
CACCTGTGGGGCCGTGATACACGTACGAGACCGATGACCTCTTGCAGGCAGAATTGGGTGAATCGGGAAGTTGGACTGTGGCCTGCATTGGGCCCGCCGGCGAGCGGTGCTCGCTGCTTGCAGATGGCTAATGACAAGGGTAGGATCGCCGCGCGCTCGGGCGTGGGAGCGGTCATGGGCTCAAAGAAGCTAAAGGCGATAGCTGCGCGCGCCGCCCAGGGCGCACGCATAGGGGTGGCCGACAGGGAAGGCTTGCGGGCGGTGCTACGCGACTATCTCGCGGCCGCGAAGGAAAGCAAGTTCATTCAAGGGCTATCGGCTGGGGGGACTGGAGCAGATCTGACCCTCCTCCTGTCAGTCGGTGACACCCCGGTAGGCAACTGGAGAGCTACCGGCACCGACGCTTTCCCCACAGTCGAGAAATTGACCCCCGGTCAGATGGACGCCTACACGCGTGGACGATACGCCTGCGCTTCCTGCCCGGTGCGCTGCGGGGCGCATGTACGCATCGACCAGGGACCCTACGCGAGCCAGAGCGAGTCCCACCGGCCCGAGTACGAGACGATCGGCGCGTTCGGTACTAATTGCCGGAACGACAACGTCGAGTCGGTCATACGAGCGAACGAAATCTGTAATCGGTTTGGCATCGACACGATTGGGGTCAGCACTGGCATCTCCTTCTCCGTGGATCCCTGAGAACGGGCTTATCACCTCAAAGGAGACAGGAGGTCTGGAGCTCACCTGGGGCAACTCGTCGGCCATTGTGGCGTTGACCGAGCAGATAGCGCGACGCGTGGGCTTTGGCAGCCTCCTGGCTGATGGGATCAAGCGAGCGGCCGAGCACATTGGCAGGGGCAGCGAGCAGTACGCCATGCATGTGGGGGGGCGGGAACTCCCGCTTCACGACCCGCGTTTCAATCCTGCCCGCGGGGCGTTCTATATCAGCGACGCTACTCCGGCCCAGCACTGCGGCGCCCAATCCATGGGCATGCTTGACCGGGGGGCACCGTTGGGGACGGACCCCCTCCTCCAATCCGACTCCACTGGGCCTTTCGGCGACTATCACATGAAGGGTGACATCTACACCCGGGGCTCGGCCTACTGGCAACTGCTGAGCTCGGCAGGACTGTGTTCACTCTATACGGTCCAGATGCGGATCCCGGTGGTGGACCTTCTGCGCACGGTGACCGGCTGGGATATCGGATGGGACGAAGGACTGACAACGGGCAGGCGCATACTCACACTTCGCCAGGCTTTTAACGTTCGAGAAGGACTAACCCCGAATGACTACCAGTTGCCGAAAAGGTTCAATGAGCCGCTGGCAGTAGGACCCGGTACCGGACACGAGATCCCGTTCGGAGTCCTACGCGGAGGGTCCTTCAGGACGATGGGCTGGGACCCGAAGACCGGCGGCCCGACCCCAGAGACCCTGGCGGCACTTCAGATAGAACTCAGATGAGACTTGCACGAGGATCGCTCGAGACTCCCCGTACGGTTCCTTCAGTTCGCTTCACTCGCCACCAAATAGGCCACGACCTCCAACAGGCAGGAGGCCGGACCGCATGCCACGATCAGAGCGACGTGCCCCGCAGGACGGACTGGACCAGCAAGCGAGGTGATTCTATTGGTTGAACCCGTCATCGGATTGACAGTGCGTTAGGGCCACTTTACAAACATAAAAAGGAGATCTATGAGCCACAGCGACTTAAGAGACTTCTTGAAAGGGATTGGAGAAAAGGGACAACTTCAACAAGTTGATGGCGCCACCTGGGATGTTGAGATGAGCTCTATCGTCGAGCTTATCTACCGTGAAGGCCATGATCCCAAACCTGCGGTCATTTTTGATAATATTCCTGGTTATCCACAGGGTTACCAAACCCTATTTGGGGTGCTGGGGTCTACCTGGAGAGTGGCTAAAGCCTTAGGATTGGATGAACCCACGGTTGACCCTATGGCAGTAGCTGATGGCTGGTACAAAAAGAGCAAGGAAATAGAGAGTATTGCACCGAGATATGTAAGCACCGGCCCAGTTATGGAAAACGTCCTGACCGGTAAAGATATTGATACTCTTAAGTTTCCAGTTCCGCGCTTTCATGAAATGGACGGAGCTCGTTATTTTGGCACGGCTCACGCGGTTATTCAGAGAGACCCTGATAATGACTGGGTAAACCTGGGAACTTACCGGGTTATGGTGGTCGACAAAGATACTCTGGCTCTTCATGCTACACCAGGAAAGCACGGGAATATCCTGGCGTATGATAAGTATTTTGCCCGCAATAAGACTATGCCGGTCGCCATTGCTATAGGTATGGACCCAGTGCTTTGGTGGTTATCCTGTCAGAGAGATACTCCTTGGGGTACATCGGAATACGATGCGGCCGGGAGCATTAAGGGGCAGCCGATTGAGGTTATCAAGGGACCACATACCGGTCTACCAATACCTGCCAGTTGCGAGATCGTGGTGGAAAAGGGGGAATGCGCTCCCGGGGAGTGGGTAGAGGAGGGGCCTTTCGGGGAATGGCATGGCTATTACGCAAACCGTGGACTATTGACAGTGCCAGAACCGGTGATAAGAGTAAAGGCGATTTATCACCGCAATAATCCGATTTTTACTTGTTCTCAGCCAGGCGTCCCGCCCCATACATTCAGTTTGATGCTATCTATTGCGGATGCGGTGTCAATTAGAAAGAGGTTGGAGAGTTTTGGCGTACCGGGGGTTAAGGGCGTGTGGGCTCACTATACGGGGAGCGGCGGGCTATTCAACGTTATCTCTATTCGGCAGCTCTATTCCGGTCATGCCAAAGAAGTCAAACTGTTCACATATCAATACCCGGCAGAAATGGGCTCTTTCACGGTAGTGGTGGAAGAGGATATTGATCCCTCTAATCTAGAGAGCAAGTATTGTGGGCGATGTGTACTCGTGCCCGACTGGACCGGCAAATCCAGATACTTCCGCACTGCCACACGAATAACGTGAATACCACGATTCCTTTGCAGGAAAAGCGTTCCTCAGATAGAGCCGTACCCCTGACTGCTGCGAGAGTGGTTATTGACGCTTGCAGGGATTTGTCTTGGAAGGATGATTGGTATCCTATTGCCAGAGTTAGTCCGGAGTTACGGGCTCAGCTTGTAAGCAAATGGGGGGCAATTCTGGGTGGCGTCATCATAACGCAACCTTCTTCTCCAAACTTGACGCTGTTCAAGTATTGAGGATGTCGAGGCTTTACGAAGGCTCCAGAAGGCGTTGTAACGCCTGGGGACAGAAGTAGCGGGGGTGATGATCCCAAGTGGGTGGGGCGGTAGGGAGGTTCGTTAGATAAACGAAAGTTGCTTGTTCACGCGTGCGGGCTGGGCACATCACTTCGCCGTTATCACCCCGTTTTGGCAGCTAGATGCCCTCTCGCGGAGGGCATCTAGCTGCTCCCACACACGCCTACGCAAATATATGCGGGCAGGAGCTTAAGATCATTCGCTCGTTCCTTCCTGGTGAACTTGTGCACGACCTGACCTTGGTCCGGATGTGCCGGCCTGAGGGCGAGATGAACGTTCCGCTCGATCAGCAGGATAGAAAGCCCAGCTTGCTTGAGCTTGAGAATGATGTCGCCCAGCGCCCGCATGATGATAGTATCCAGGCCCGCAGAAGGCTCGTCATCAGCTATGGGGTCCGCTCCAACTGAGTTGGTTTAAGGTACCTATCCAGAAAGTCGAGCATCCTGTTTATGTTCTCTCGTCTGAAGAAATAAGGGTGCGCATGGCCCACGCCTTCGACTATTTCGAATACCACTTCGCAGCCCTCTCCTCCCACACCCTCCAATCTTTCTACCAACTGAACGCTTTGCAGATACGGGACAATGTCCTCCTTCCGGCCGTGCTGGATGTATCGGGGAGCGTGGGCAGGCCCGGCGTACGAAAGTGGGCTAGACGCTCGACATTTCTCGGGAAGCGACCTCAGCGGCCCGCCGAGCAGTAGCGACTCCGGTGAAGAGCTTGCCTCATGGCCTCCCTGCCAGGGATCCAGTCCAAGCTGCTTGGTTTGAGAATCCATGGTCAGAAAGTCGGTAGGCCCGTACCAGTCGACGGCGGCAGCGACTCCGCTCGATTGCTTCGGGTTTCCCATGGATAGGTCCTCCACTTCGCTTGCCCCTTCGGAAACCCGCAAGGAAGGCGGAGAGGTATCCGCCGGCGGAGGAGCCCCACGATGCGATGCGGCCCGGGTTGGAGTTGGTGTGGCTGCGTTCGCCCTAACCCATCTGACGGCCGCCTTCGCGTCGTAGATGAGCGAGGGGAACCGCGCCTCATGGCTCAATCGGTAGTTTATGCTGGCGACCGCGTACCCGCGGGCGAGCATTGGCTGAGTCAGCTCGTCCATGTCGACCATGGACAGCGGATCTTTGGCACCGCGGCCATTTTTGTCGCCCTCGAAGAAACCGCCAGGGTGCATCCAAATGATTACCGGGAAGGGGCCGTCCGCGCCGGGCACGTATATGTCGAGTTTTTGGGCATCGGACTCTCCTGCGTACCTGACATCCCGGATAAGAGAAGGACCCCGCCCCTTCGATTCCCTGCAGATCTTCATCACGGCCGCTCCCTCGGATGTCTGTTGCAGTCATGCAACGACGTCCCCTGCCACCAACTTCTGGGGAATACCATCAAGAAGCGAAGTGTGCACTAACATGCCACGGTTAACAAGACACGTACTACACCGTACCGGCCTGACCTTTTGGCGCGCCCACAACGCCCACCATCTTTCAAGCGCGTTCGTGCCCCTCATCCCTGGTCCATGATCCGACATCTAGTGCGATTGCTCCGGAGAAGTCGGGCGCTTGCCGACATCTCTCCAGGGCTGCCAACGCGTGGCCAACGGCAGAGAAAGGCAAATCCCAGGGCCACTAGGTGCAAGGCGTCGGCGCAGGCAGGATTCGAATGTTTTAGGAGCCTTCGTCGGCGTGTTCACCACAATCCACAACATGCCGTCTAGTGTGCAAATCCGCAGGCTTCCAGTTCACCATCAAGATAGTGACAGCCTACTAGGGCGAAGGTGGGCTAGCAGAAGCGCCCTCCTGCATTGTCCCTGGCTGGCGGGAGGAGCGGGGCCGATTACACTCGCGCCCAGGCTTCGTTCAGCGTCCTCTTGCAGTTCGCAACGACCACATCCGGATCCTCGTCCGCCCATGGCTTTACCTCAAAGCTGACGATCGGGGGGCTCTCAGTGTTGAGGAAACCTGTGTCCAGCAGCACCCGGAGGTAATGCATCAATTCGGCCACATCGTTCGCACTGTTTGGGAAACCAAATCTTGGGTGGGTATCCCCGTAGGCCACGAAGGTGGGGTCGGCGCAGACGGCGTTTCCCATATGAGCGTGGACCAGGTACTCCCGCACGGGGAGTATTCCTTCCTCGGCGGTCTCCCTGAGCAATGGGAGATGACTCAAGTCGACCATCAACCCGAAGTTGTCATGCGTCCCGCGGATCTCCTCGGCATATCGCCTCGCCAACGGTGCGGGCCCGATCAAGCAACGCTTGTCGACGTCGTAGTCGAAGACTTCCAGCACGACGCGCATATCGCCCAGGGCCTTCGCGTACGCGCACAGCTCGCCGGTCGATCGGACGAGAGAGTCAAAGGCCTCTTCCTTCTTGGCCTCGTCGTATTTCGCACTACAGAAGGCAAAGCCGCGAGCGCCTAGCTCGTAGGCTTCTTCGATCCCTTCTTTGAGACAGGCGACTGCCGCCAGTCGTCCTTCTTCATTGATGTCGTTTACGTTCAGTCCCGTGGGTCCGATCTTCGGGTTCGCGCCATATGCAACCGTCATCTTGCTCGTCTCAAGCAGCTTTGCGACCTGCTTTCGCACTTCAGGGTCTTTGATCCAGGTCACCTCGATCGCCGTGAAGAAATCGTCGGTCGCGAGCTTCTTGATCGTTGGCAGTATCTCCCCTTCGCCTTTCATGAGCGAGGGGTAAGCCATGAAGGAGACGAGTCCCACCTTCATGTAGCTGTGGATGGACTGATTCACCGTACGGTCCCCTTGCGCGTCAGATCGTGATCTCCACCCAGTCGCCCTTCTCGGAAGACTCGACGGCGGCGAACATCATTCCGAGGCTCTTGATTGCGTCGTGGCACTCGCTCTGGGGAAGCTTGCCGGTCCTCAGGAAATCGAGCATCTCTCGCAGCACCTCGCGCTGGCTGCTGTAGAGCATCGGGCTCGCGGCGCACTCGAAGAGGCATCCGCTCCCAATAGATCCCACTGCGGTCGCCATCCGGCCTGACGATCTCGCCGATTGGATCGCGGTCCTGCTCGTAGAGGACGGTGCCGAGTGTGCCGACAAGGCGCCAGTTACCGTTCCACGAGGTCTCCATCCCTTCGGCGCACCAGGAGCCACGATAGGTGAACAGGGCACCGTCGGACATCTCGAAGATGCACGTGGCGGCCACCGGGCCGGCGAACCAAGAGCCCTTAGGGCTGTACTCCTTGGTGAAGACGCGCAATGGCTCCGCCCCAGTGAGAAAGCGGGCCAGGTCAAAATGGTGGATCCCCATCTCCGTCAGCAAAGGGTGAGCCACCTTCTCCCGGTAGCTACCCAGATGCCGCGAACAGAAGCAATCACAGTTCACCGTGTTGAGCTCGCCGATGCTCCCGTTGGCGACGGTCAACCGGGTGGCGTCGGCATGCGGATCGAGGCGTCGCGATTGGCCCAGGGTGTAGAGCCGGCCGTACTTCTCCGAAGCGGCCACGATGCGCCGGGCTTCATCCGTGCTGGTGGCCATCGGCTTCTCGGCCAGCACGTGGAAGCCGGCCTCGAGGGCGAACTCGGCGATGGCCAGGCGAGCGGTGGGGGCGGTGAGATCGAGCACGAAGTCCGGCTGGTATTTGCGTAGCGCAGCGCGGAAGTCCGTAAACGCTTCCGCAGGCACTTCGTATTTCGCCATCTGCCCCGTGGCTAGCTCCGGCTGGATGTCGACTACGGCAAGCACTTCGACTTGCTCCGCGGCGAGGACCTGGAACCAGGCGTTGGAAATCGCGCCCGCACCGATCATTACCACTCGCTCTGATGACACTATTCGACTCCTTTTCACGTCCGGGGTGATCGGGCAGGCCCAGCGGGGGACATACTAGTTGCCGCTCGCCGCGGCACGCTTCGCTTTAAAGTTGCGTGTATAGCGCGTGGCCCACCTGTCGCGGTTGAGAAGAAGGTCCGTCGCCAGGATGATCTCGCGCAGTCCCTGCGCAGTCGGATCGACGATGGGGCAATTAACCCCGGCCGCTAGGGCAAGCGGCAGGAAAGCCGTATTCACCACCCGCCGATCGGGGAGGCCGTAGGACACGTTGCTGACCCCCAGGGTCAGGTTGCAGCCGAGTTCCTCCCGGATAAGCCGCGCGGCCTCCAAAGTGACCAGGGCCGCTCCGGTATCGGTGCCGACGGTCATGCAGGCACAGTCGACGATCACGTCCTCTCGTGGAATGCCCATGGCTTCCGCCGCCGCTACGATCTTGCGGGCGACGGCCAGCCGGGCGTGCGCGTCTCCCGGGATGCCGGTCTCGTCCGTGGTCAGGGCGATGACCGCGCTGCCGTAGCGCTTCACCAGAGGCAATACCTGCCTGATCCGAGTCTCTTCCCCCGTCACCGAACTGACCAGCATCTTGCCCTCGTACACGCCCAGGGCGGCTTCGAGCACCGCAGGATCGGCGCTATCGACGCAGAGGGGCGCGTCGGTGACCCCCATGACCGCCTTCACTGCTTCGCGGATGGCGGCGATTTCGTTTAGGTCCTGATAGCTGACGACCACGTCGATGATCTGAGCCCCAGCCGCCACCTGGTCGAGGGCCTCCTTGCGGACCATGGAGTAGTCGCCGGCAAGCAGAGCCTCCCCCAACCCTTTCCGAGCCGACGGGCTGATCCGCTCGCCGATGAGGACGGTCGGGCCTTCGGGGGAGATTTCGACGGTCCGTGTACGACTGGAAACGCGGGTGATCATCTCGCCCTACCCGGAGTCACGCGCTGAGCCCTACGAGTTCGCGAGCCACGTCCACCGCGCCCGTCGCGCTCGGGGAGTAGCCATCGGCGCCGATCCCCCGAGCGTAGTCGGCGGTCAGCGCGCCTCCGCCCACCATGACTTTCACTCTGTCGCGCAGCCCCGCCTCGACCAGCGCGTCGATGACATTCTTCATCTCCTTGGCCGTCGAGGTGAGCAAGGCCGACATAGCCAGGACGTTGGCCTCCCTTTCCAGGATCGACCGGACGAATTTCTCCGTCGAGACATCGATCCCGATGTCGTGCACCTCGAAACCCGCGGCCGAGAGAAGCGCGCCGACCATGGACTTGCCAATGGTATGGATGTCGCCCGCCACAGTCCCGAGCACTACTATCCCGAGAGACTCCCGCTTCATGCCCGACTGACGCACCGCCTCTTGCAGGGGCCCGACCGCCGCCTCCATCGCAGTCGCAGCCCCCACCAGGTCGGGCAGGAATAGGTCGCCACAACCGAAGCCGTCGCCCACGATCTGAATGGCTTCGGTCAAAGCCGCCATCGCCTCGACCGGGTTCCCTCCCCCGGCTACCCACTCCTCGGCCAACCGGGCGGCTGCGTCCTCATCGTAGTCGAGCAGAGCCTGCTTCAGTTGTTTAAGTATTTCGAGATCCACAAGGTGCCCCTTCCCCGGAACGTACCCCGCTACCCAGCGCTATGCGAAAGGGTAATCCGGCGAGTTGAGATCTTCCTGGTACAGCTGCCACTCGTCGTCAGAAATCAGTCCCGTGCTCCGGTAGTAGTCGCGGGCCTCCTGCAGGATGCCCTCGATCGCCTCCTCCTGATCGGGGGGGAGTGGAGTCGGATTGTGGGTAGCGAGGATCTGCTCCATCCGCTCGCGAGCATGGTCGAGAGCGCCCTTGGACCCACCGTCGACCCACTGCTCGTACGGCAAGTGATCGGTCGACTTGGGCACGTATTGCTCATGCCTCCACCATTTGCGGGTATGCGACGTGGTCAAGAAGGTGCCTGGCAGAGGCCCCACGCTGTCGATGAGATCCAGAGCCATCGTGTCTTCGTTCACATCGAAGCCCTCGATGAAGCGGCCGAGCATGCCGGCGGTGTCATCATCCAGCACCAGTTTGAGCGGATGGAGAACCTTCTGCTGGGTCAAGCCGCCGTGGAACGACAGCATGCTCGGACCACTGAGGATACTGAACGCCGCACCCATCGTCGTGTCAGAACCCGCCTGGATGTCGATCATTTTCGAGCCGGTGTAGTTACCGGAAGCGGTGGTGAGGGTTGGTAGCCCCAGGTGCCGTGATACCTGATGGAACGCGGCGTCGTGGAGGAAGTTGCCGGCCTGGGCGAAGAAGGGAACGCCACTGCGCATGTCGAGCTGGAGGCACATGTTGACGTTGACGATGCGGGCCCCTGGCCGGTGCAGCTGGGCGAGCGTCATCGCCGCCAAGAAGGCCGCGTTGTTGCTGATCAGCATCCCCGCGATCGTGGCGGGCCCCGTCGCACCGCCCACCGGGCCAGGCGTTATGTTGAAGGGCACATCGTTCTCGGCGAAGAGCAGGATCTTGGCCACCGTGTCGTCGGTGATGGCTAACGGGGCTGCGGGGTTGGTGAGTTGAAGCACGTCCTGGTCGGTCGCCCGCGCCATCGCGAGATGGAATCTCTCGTTGCCCATGACCGCGCCCTCGACCTGCACCTTTGTCGACCAGCGGATCTTGGCAGCGTTTGACTCGAGAAGAGCCATCGCCTCAGGTACCTTGTCGAAGCCGAACCACGGGAAGCACGTGTGAGCGTGGATGGTCGGCAGCGCGTCAATGAGCTTGACCTGGTCGTAGAACTCCTTGCGCGTGGGACGCCGCGGTCGCCAGGTATCGAGGTCGACCGTGTTCAAACCTTGCGACGGGATGAAATAGGTCGTGTTGGGCTCGCCTATCTCGAGGCTCTTCTCTGGGTCCCGAGATCGATACAAGAATGTAGACGGGCAGACGGAAATGCACTCGTCCACGAGATCCGGAGGGAACCGGACTCGGCCCTCGCCCCGGTCGATCAGGCAGCCGTTTGCTTCCAGGAGCCGCAGAGCGCGCTCCTCGGTCATAGCCACACCGGTGCGCGACAATACCTTCAGGGCCCCTTCGTGTATAGCCTCGACCTCAGCGTCGCTCAACACTTTCAGGGGCTCGATATTCCGCCGGAAGCCCATCTTCGCCATCAGGTCATTCTCCTATCGATAGCCATGCATCGAGTCAGTGGCACCCTGTCGCGTGGTGCCTCCGGCCTGAGATCAATCGGGCGACGCCTTGCCACGCGAGGTCACCTTTGCGAGAACGAGGGCCGCCAGAATGATCGCCCCATACACCGCGTTGATCCAGAACGAAGGGACCTGGGCCAGAACCAGGATGTTGGAGATGATGCCGAGCAAAAGAACGCCGGTGAGAGCCCCGAACATGGTGCCTCGGCCCCCGCTCATGCTCACCCCGCCTATGACCGCGGCAGCGAACACGCTGAAGATCATGCCCTCACCTTGACCGGAAAGAGCCGAATCTAAGCGTCCGGTGAGAAGCAGACCGGCCAACGCCGACATCGCGCCCCCGACTATGAAGACGATCCAGATGAGCCGTTCGACGCGGATCCCCGCCGCCCGCGCAGCTTCCGGATTCCCGCCGACGGCGTAGATCGCCCGACCAAAGCTGTGATACCGGAGGAACAGCCCGACCGCGAGGAAGAGAAATCCGGCGATCCATACCGACGCGGGGATCCCAAGCCAGAGAGCCCCGCCAAGGTAGGTCAGCTGCTCGGGCAGATCGAAGAGCGTCCGGCCGTTGGTGAGGCCGACGGTGATCCCGCGTAAGAGGATGAGCATCGCGAGAGTGGTCATGAACGCGTTCAACTTCACCCGGGAGATGAGGAAGCCGTTGAACGTTCCTACAAGAATGCCGACCCCGAACACGACGACCACCGCAACGTAACCGTTGACCTGAAGCCCAGAGCCGCCTATCAGGGTGTCGGTGGCAAGCCACGCCGCGAAGACCGGCGCAACGCCGACTATCGACTCGAGCGAGAGGTCGAACTTGCCTGCGATCAGGATGAGCGACTCAGCGATAACGATTATGGCCAACTCGGACGATTGCTGCAGGATGTTGACGATGTTGGCCTGCGTCAGGAAGGCATCGTGCAAGATCGCGCCGATCACGCATGCCAAGATGATGACGGGAACCAGAACCAGTTCCTGCAAGCTGCTTGCCTTGATACGCCCGCCGAACCAGCGGCGTTGCCCTGCGGCCACTGTCTGTGTATCAGCCATTCTGGCGACTCACCCCTTCGATTCTTGCCACTAGGTCGCGATCGTCCCAGCCCCTTGCTACCTCCGAGACTATCTTGCCCGCGAACATGACCAACACACGGTTGCAGATGGCCAACTCCTCAAGATCGTCCGAGACCAAGAGCGCGGCAACATCGGAGTCGCGGACCATCTCCAGGAGGGCCCTCTTTGAAGCGACGTCGACACCGACGGTGGGATCGACGAGGAGTAGCACCTTGGGGTCGGACGAGAGAGCCCGCGCCAACACCGTCTTCTGCTGGTTCCCACCGGACAATTCGGTAGGCAGTTGCCGGGGCGTGGCAAGCACGACCTCGGTGGCTTCGACCAGTTCGGCGGCGCGGGCACGCCGCCGCCTCAGGTCCATGAAGCCCGCCGGGCCAAAACGCCGCGCGATCGGCATTGTCACGTTCTCTTCGATGGATAGGTTCGGCGTGAATCCCTGTGCCTGGCGGTCGCCCGGCAAGAAGCCGATGCCCAGATCGGTCGCCCGGTCCACCCGGCCACGCGGTACCCGCCGGCCCTCAATAATGACCTCGCCGGAATCAGGCTTGACAAGACCGACGATCGCGTCTGCCACGGCACTCTTGCCCGAACCGCTGAGCCCGGCCAGACCTACACACTCGCCGGCACGGACCTCAAGATCGACGTCGGAGAACCGCCCTTCCAGCGAAAGCCCGCGGACGGTCAGCATCGGCTCGCCCATTTGCCGCATCGTCGAGTCGGCAGGTGGTGGGCAGCTGAGCGCTGCGCCACCGGTTTCCTCGCCGCACATCGTGTCCACCAGCAGGTGCTCCGGCATGTCGGCGACAGGTGACGAGGCCACAAGGCGCCCGTCGCGCATCACCGTCACCGTGTCGCATATCTGGTAGATCTCTTCGAGATGGTGCGATATGTAGAGAAAGGAGACACCCGCGGCTCGGAGCCGATTCATGTGATCGAACAACTCGGCGATCTCGGAGGCTTCGAGCTGAGCGGTCGGTTCGTCGAGGATGATACAGCGGGTCCCCAGTCGTAAGGCCCGGACGATCTCGACCAGCTGTCGCTGCCCGACAGTGAGGTCACCGGCCAGAGTATCGACGTCTACGTCGACTCCCCACTCGCTCAACAGCATGCGCGTCTCTGCTTTGACCGTCTTCCAGTTAACGAGCCCACTCCTGCCAGCGAAAGCGTTCAGGAAGACGTTCTCGGCAACGCTCAGACTGGAGATGATCGTGGACTTCTGGTAGACACAGGCCAGTTGCGCCCGCCAACGTTCGCGTGCCGTGATCGGAGGTGCTGGCTCGCCCGAGAAAAGGACCGATCCCGAATCCGGCTTCAGCAGTCCCGTCAGAACCGCCACCAGCGTCGATTTCCCGGCTCCATTCCGGCCCACCAGCCCGTGACATCCCTGCTTCGGGATGGCGAACGATACCTGTTTAAGTGCCTCGGTGGCTCCGAACCTCTTCGACACGTCGACGGTCTCAACGATGGCGGCCTCCTTGCCCGCAGCCCCGTCGAGCACGGCGGTCATCGTAGCCTCGCCGTCCGTATCATCACCCCTTCCCGGGCATCATCGACCGGTGCAACTCCCACCACCCACCACCCGGATCTTACTCAAGATCCGTGCCGCACCGGGGTCTTTTCTTGGCTGCCTACTTGGAGACCGTGTTGGCCCAGAGTGTCGGGTCGTCGACATTCGCCTTGGTCACAAGCACGGCGGGGATGAGGTCCATTGTGTTGCCGTTGAACACCACGATCTCGCTGCTGTGATCGGTCGGGCCCACACCTGGAAGCGCTTCGCCGTTCATCACCATGGTCAGATACTGCATCCCGACTTTGGCGTAAACATCAAGCGGCTGCGAGATCTCGGCATCCATGATGCCGTCGCGCACTAGGCCGAGCCCCTCCACGGTAGCATCGATGCTGATGTTATAGATGTGACCAGGCTCGCCCACCTTTGCCGTGGAGCCCTTGGAGGCGATGACGGCGTTCGTCGCGGCAAGCGCGTAGTCGGCCTGCTGGAAGACGCCGGCGAGGTCCGGATGTGCCGTCAACGTCGTTGCCACAGCGGCAGCCTGCTTGGTGGCATCCCAGTCGGTCGGCAACTCGATGAGTTCGATGTTCGGATACTTGGCAATGCCCTGGCGGAACCCGTCGCTACGGTCGCGGCCGTTGATGGAGGTCTGGGCTCCCATCAGCGACAGCACCGTGCCCTTCTCGCCGATACTCTTGGCCATGGCGTCCGCGGCCATTTCGCCCATACCGACGTTGTTGGCCCTCACGATCATCGCCACGCTGCCACCGTCCGGCCCGATGTCGATCGCGACGACCGGTACGGTCTTTTCCTTCGCATAGTCTAAGGCCGGGATGATGGCCTTACTATCGTTCGCCACGACAATCAGGCCCGTCGCGCCGGCAGAGATCAAGTTGCGGATATCGCTGTTCTGTTTCGCGGAGTCACCATCGGCATTGGTCGCGGGCAGGGTCTTCCACCCTGATGCCTCAGCCGCCGCAAAGGTGGCATTCTGTTGTGCGGTCTCGTAGTCGCTGAACAGGAACGGCGCGGAGTAGCCCAAAACCAGATTCTTTGCAGCTGCCACCGTGGTGGTAGCGCCGGCCGCGGCCGTGGTGGTGGCCCCAGCCGCTGTGGTAGTGGTCGCCCCGTCTCCGCCACATGCCGCAATCAATCCGCCCAGACCCGCGCTCAGACCGATGGCAGCACCCGCGATTCCGGCGATCTTCAGGAAGTCACGCCGGCTCACCGGCTTGCCCTCGAGAACGTTTGACTCCTCGCCGGAGGTGACTTTCTTACTCTCTTTGTCCACCTTGCCCCCTCTCAATACAGTGCCCTGGTCCAAAATGCTAACGATTGTATTCTGAGCCGACTTATCGCGCGTGTCAAGCCCTGTAATGCCCATTTACTAGCAATTCAATCGTTTGTAGCTTATGCTGGATAAGCGGCGGGGTTGACCCGCTTAGTCGGGAAAAGTGAGCGGCAAGGGCGGTGGGAAAGTGCCCAGAAATGTGACGCTGCGGGACGTCGCATTGCAGGCGGGGGTCGACATGTCCACCGCCTCGCGAGCCTTGGACCCGGTGCGGGCTCATCTTGTCGCCGAGCTGACCCGGAAGAAGGTTTTGCGGGCGGCCGCTGCCCTCGGCTACGTGCGCGACGAGCGCGCGCGCGCGCTCAGGCGCGGCAAGACAGACACGGTTGGCGTGATCGTCGCCGACTTGGTCAACCCTTACGCCGGGGACGTCTTCCAGGGCATCGAGAACGCCCTATACGAAAAGGGGATGATGGCCCTCCTGACCGAGACTCAGGACGAGCCGAGACGTCTTGAGCAGATCCTGGCTCACTTGCTGCAGCGAAGAGTAGACGGCCTCATCATCACGGCCGCCACATCGGAGAACTCCGATCTGATTGCCAAGCTCCGCGGCCGCCTCCCCCTGGTTCTCGCCTTGCGCTACCTTCATGATCTTGACGTCCCCGCGGTCGTGTTCGACGAACGCCATGGGGCCGCTCTCATCGCGCAGCATTTTGCCGGCCGCCACCGAACGAGAGTAGTCCAACTCTGCGGCCCACCAGGTGTATCCACGTTTGATGACCGCGCAGCCGGCTTCGCCGCAGAGTGTGCAAGGCTGGGGCTTGAAGCGTCGCACCCACATTTGCGCACGACCCGGCCGAACATCGACGGAGGCCGGCAGTTGATGGAACAAGTCCTTCGCGACGGACGAGCGCCGGAAGCGGTCTTCGCGCACAACGACCTCATGGCAATCGGAGCGCTGCAAGCGATCCGAGAGGCAGGCCTACGCTGCCCCGAGGACGTCGCCGTAGTAGGGTACGACGATATCATCGTAGCCGAGCACACCCGGCCGCCGCTGAGTACTGTGCGAGTTCCGGCTGTCCAACTGGGCCGCACCGCTGCGGAGATGTTGCTCTCGATCATTCTCTCCAAGAATGGAATGCCTTCGCGCGTTTCGCTGGCGCCAACCTTCGTGGAGCGCGGCTCAGGGTAGACGAGAGCGTCCGCCTGAGTGCGCTCACCCGCAGCAACGTCAAGACCGGGTTTCCTGGGCCTTTTCTCCATAGTAGCGAGGGGAGGCTCTGAACCTGCGATCCGCGACCATCGGATAGTTAGACCGGTGGCCCCAACAGAAACCCGTCCGTTGCAGAATTTCTAGAGGGTTGTCAACGTGGTGTAAACGGGCGGGAGCACCGGCCTTCGACCAACCATGCCTGGAATTGCTTTCCTTGTTCAAGCAGGGGCCTGTTCCAGTTCAGGGTGCTCATTGAGCGTGTTTCTGCGGGTCCGGCCAATAGCGAACGCTTTGGAGGTACTCAATCGATTCAGGGTGCTCTACGAACTCCAAGAGGTTGCCGACCTTGGACACGAGCGCTGCGCGCACCTCGCCCGGGCTAGCGAAGAAGAACTCCTTGCGTAGGTTCGCCTGATTAAGGCGTCGGGCCGCAAAGTGCTGATGCAGTTCGGTTTCGATGGTGACGGCGTCTTCGGAGAAGAACAGGGCGTGTACATCGAAGCGGAAAGGAACGGACGCACCACCCAGTTCGTTAACTCGGTCGAGTGGCTCCAGGCGACGAGTTAGACCGATCTTGACCACGTTCTCGCCAAAAGCGCCTCTGTTCGAAATCACGTAGACATAGCCGGCTCGAATATTCGCGGCCCGGTAATCGTTCTGCGCAATTGCCTCGTCGAGCTCAGTGAGCTTCCGCTCCAACTCGGCGTCTGTTGATCCGCTGCTCCTTAGCGCCTCTAGTGCGTTCAGCAGGTGGCTCCGCTCCTTGTCGAGCCTTGCTCTTTCCTCCGCGAGTTCGGCCGCAACCTTCCGCTCTTCGCGGAGACGCGCACGTTCCTCGATGGCCGCTTCACGCTCCTCCTGCTTCTTCATCAGGTAGTCAGCCGTCAGCTCGATCTCTTCGAGACGCAGTGCGTGAAACGCATCGCTAATATGCATCTGCATCATCGCGCCGAGCTTCCTAATGGCATCCCGCGACGCGTCAATCCTCCTCTTGGCGGTCACAACGTTGCCTGCACGCAGGGAACGCAGGCTGTTGTCCACTTCCGCGTTGTAGGCTCGCAGCATCAGCTTGGCGAGGTCGCTAGCCATCTTGCGACCTTTGGCCAACGAGTTGTCGAAGGTGAACATGTTCGACATCTCAATCGCGCGGTTGGTCTTGACGAGATCTGCGATGCGACCGCTCAGCTCGTCCAGACGGTCCTTGTAGGCGGCTGCATTCTCAAGCGGATGGTGGTAGCGATAGATCCCGACTTCCTGAAGAACCCTTTCGTCGTCAAGGACGACGACGTCAGCTCGCGGATGCAACAGCTTCAAGCTGCGCCCGCAGTGCAGCATTCTCTGCCTCCAGGAGCGCAATCCTGCGATCCACATCGGCGGACAACGAGGTTCCTGTGTGACGTCGCTTCAGCAGAGGTCGGTTGGCCGCCTCGCGACGGGTCGCCCACCTCGTCGCTGCTGGAGCCAGCTGACAGCCACAGTTGCCAGCCCTCCGGTGGGTCAGGCCACGCAGGATCCGGCGACCACCCCTTTGGTGGCACCCAGCCGTCGGGAGGCTTGGGCCATCCGGGCGGCGGATTGAAGACGAGTCGGTCGTCGGTCATGACCGGCGGATTCCCGAAGGATCCACGGCGACGAGGTCATACGGGCTCTTGGAGACAACTGCGCCGAGGTGATTGAGAGTCGCGGCAGGAACAACGTTGGAGAGATTCAACTCGAGGAACGAATCGCGAGTCAGCGCCGACTGCCACGAAGAGAATGTAGCTTTCCCGACCAGTCGCGGGGTCGATTGCCTCCGTCCCGACCTGCAACGATATCGTCTTGATCAGCCCACGGCGGTCGGCCTCGAACACCTCGTGCATCGACCGGAGCGCGACCTGGAGCACGGCATTTGTGTATCGGTCCTTACACGCTTTCTGCGAGAGAGTTGTAGTCGTAATCTCATCGGTAGACTTCGTGTACTTGTATGCGCTCGTGGTGGGCACTTTGTCGGGGCCGGGCACCAGCACCCTCAGCCGTAGCTCCGCAGTCGCGGGGTCAAACTCAAAATCGTGCTCAACCGGAAAATGAGCCGGGTAGACCGAGTTGGATAGCACAATCGACACGTACTCTTGAACGGCATGAACCGCGCCGTAGCCGAGGTCTGCGATCAGCGTGTCGATCGCCTTGTTCCGCTCCGCCACCGCCGCTTCGCGTTCCGCGCATTCCTTCGCGTATCGGGCCCGCTCCACCTCGAGTGCCGCCACTCGCTTGGCCTCCTGATCAGCGTGCCAGCGCGCTCTGGCCTTGCGAGCTGACTCGGCCTCAACCAATGCGGATTTCCATTGCGCGACTGCGACCTCATGCGCGGCGGCGGCCTCGGCGACTGCCTTCTCGTGCTTCTTGCCACCGAGCAACCCTTTGAGGCCCTGAGGCGGAGCGGGTGGCGCGAAGATCGGCTCGGGTGGATCAGGAATCGGGCTCGGTGGTGGGACCGGAGCTCTCGAGGTCGGCCCGGTCGAACGGCGGGTGCTCAGCGACGGTGCGCAGCGTGGCCAAGTCCACGTAGTCATCGACGTCAAGTGTCGCGGAAAGTAACGAGTCGATCTCGCCATATCGCTGGGACAGTTCGAAGTTTCGCCTCTCCACCTCGGCCTCCATCGCGGCAATATGTGCTTCTCGAGCTTCCTTGGCAAGCCGCTTCTGGTCGGCCGCGCTGGCGCGAGCAAACTGCGCAGTTGCGCGTTCCTCCGCCTTTCTGGGCTTGCTCTGCGCACGGTATGCGGCATTGCGCGCTCGCTCGGCTTCCCGTGCGCGTCGCTCTTGTTCGCGGGCGGCGACCTGTCATCTGATGCTGCAGTTCCGCGAAGAAAACCGCGTCGGGCCATCCTGAGCTACCTCCTAGCGCTTCCGAAGTAGACGCTAATCACTAGTCAATCCCTCAGTCCTTGATAGCCAACCCTGGTCTGGCCATTCGCGACCCGCAAAATCGCGACTTCGATGATGCGGTCGGTTCCACCCGGATAGAGACCTGTTGCCTCCAGGTCGAGCACCTCGAGTGTTCGCTTGTTGAGATCGCTGAAGAGCATCTCGGCCCACTCCTCAGCCAGTTCGCCACCGGCAAGCAGCGAGCCACCGAAGTGGCCTCCGCCTCCCATTCATCCTATAACTTTCGAGGTAGGAGCGGGAGCCACTCGGCGTGCAACAACATTCTCGACGCGCCACACTTTGGCCCCGTGGCGAGTCTATCCGAGTGGCGAACGACCGCGGCGTGTACTTTCCGTGCATGTCAAGTCCCACCACCCGTGTTACACCTTGGCTCCGGTACCCTTGTTACAGTCAACCCGGCCCCGACGGTTTTGTCGATTTCTTCATGAGGCCTTCTCCTTCCGGGGACGGCCCCCGGGATTGGCGAAGGCCCCGTGCTCCTTCTGGCGGTCATGCCGGGCCGCATGCGTGCGGATGAGCTTGCCTTCGAAGAGAATCTGGACCGTGTCTCCCAGAAGCCTGACCTCGACGTCTTTGCGCTTATAGCCGTTCCCCACCCGATAGGCGGTGCCCGCGAAGCTGACATCGCCATGGGGATCGACCTTGCGGATGACCGGGATCCCCACCGTGCGGGCCTGGGCTTTTCTCGGCTGGGGTCGCCTGCGCCAGTTGGCCGGTTCGGCTTCGATGGGATGCCGGCGGGCGTGTGTGGCCACCAGAACGCCCCGATGGAAGACCTGCACCAGGCGGTCGTCGATCTCCACATCGACGGTCTCGCCCGAAAGGAAACGGCCCACGTGATAGTCAAAGGTGGCCAGGCTGATCTTTCCGCTTGCTGCCACTGACCGGGTCACCCGCCTCACGTCTCGCTCCCGACTCTCGGGCGCCTCTGCCGGCTCCTCGAGACCAGGGACAACAAGATCGTGCGCTTCAGCTCGAGCCAAGGCGAAGCGCTTCTCGGGCGCCACCATGCCGATCCCCTGGTGGGGGCGCTCGGTGTTATAGGAGTCCACCCAGGCATCAAGAGCCGCTTGGGCCTCTTCGTGGGAAGCAAACGTGCGCCCGGCAAGGAACTCCCGTCTCAGCGTCTTGTGAAAGCGCTCCACCTTGCCGGTGGTCGTGGGCGAACGGGGAGCGGTGAGGAGGTGCTTGACCCCGTTCTCCCGGCAAATGCGGTCAAAGAGCACCTCTCCCCTCCCCGGCCCGAACCGGCTGGTGAACACCTTGCCGTTGTCGGTGAGGATCTGCTCGGGCACGCCGTGGCGGCGCATGGCCTGGGCCAGGGCTTCGCACACCGGCCGGGCTGTCGCCCGAGGAACGAGCATAGCCGAGACACAGAAACGGGAGTGATCGTCCAGGCCGGTGATGATCTTGAGCTCCCTTCCCCCTTCCAGCTTCACCCCACCCATGATGTCCATCTGCCAGAGCTCCATGGAACGGCTCCTTTCCCAACGACGATAGTCTTCTCGTTTCCTTCTGCGCTTCTGGGGGTCGACCAGGCCATGACGGACGAGACATCGATACACGGAGGAGCGCCCGGGAAGTGGGTCTACCCCTTCTCGGGCGAGCTGGTGACGGATGGTCCGCGGGCCCCAGAGCGGATGAGAACGCCTGAGGTCCACGATCCGAGCTTCGATCGGAGGCGGCATCTGGTGGGGACAGCTGTCCGGCCGGGAAGGATGGTCGACAAGACCGCCGAGTCCTTGGCGGGCATAGCTCTTCAGCCAGCGGTGCACGGTCTGGCGGGTCACGCCATAACGCAGAGCTACGTCGGTGACTGTCGCGCCGCCCAAGACCTCGAGCACCGCTTTGTGTCGTTGTTCCACCAGTCCCAGCCTGACCAGCATGGTGTCGACCTCCCCCGATGAGAGCCATTTCTGACCGTATCGGAGGAATTGGGACCGGAGGCAGAGACCGGGAAAGTGTCACATGGGTACCGGAGCCAGTGTCGCCCAGGTACCGGAGCCGCGTCCCGAAGTGTCACATAGCTACCGGAGCCAATGTGGAAAGTATGTACCGGGACCGCACAGTACGGTTCCGTTTGCAAAATGTTTGCAAATGGCGTTGCGCTCGAGGCTCTGAGCCCCTCTCAGCGCCAAACAAAAACCCCGCAAATGCGGGGCTTTTCTAATGAGCCGTGATGGACTCGAACCATCGACCATCGGATTAAAAGTCCGGTGCTCTACCAACTGAGCTAACGGCCCTCATAGCAAGGGTTAGGATTGTAGCCCTCGCCCTCTCTCGGTGTCAACGAAAACCGGCCGTTTGGCGGTCCGATTTGCGTTTCGGATTACCGGATCGTCACCCCCCCTTGACCGCTGCGTATCCTGCCCCCCATACTGGCTCCAGCTAATCTGGGGCTTACGCGCCTTACCCCCGGATACGCATCGGAACCGTCAACCAGGGTCGACGCCTTCGAGACGCGGCCGAGATGGACGGGCCGGCGCCGCGAGGTGGCCCCCGACGCAAAGGTCCTGAGCATGGAGCATCGCAAGAGGAAGATCGCCGTCCTGGCCACCGTCTTCAGCCTGGCACTCTTCACCTTCGTCTACGGTATGGCGTTCCCCTCCGGCGCGCTGGCCTGGGACAACTGTCCCCAAGGGCCTCGTGAACGATCCGTATCCGGGCGCCTGCCGGCGCTACGTCGACACCAACAGCGACGGCATCTGCGACCTGTCCCAGTCGAACCCCGGCAGATCAGACGACCACCACCACGGCCCTTGGCCGTCACCACCACCACCGGTGAACCGCCCACGGGCGACTGCCCGCTCGGCCCCTGCGCCGGGTGCGGCGCCTGCCTCAGCGTGCGGCGTCACCGCCACGGCCGACCGACTCCGGCGACAGCTTCCGCGTCCGCTGGCCCTGGCCGGCGGCAGCGCCGCGGTGCTCGCCGCCGGCGCCACCCCGACGACCACGTCCACCACGACCCCGCTCCAGCGGTAGCGGCGGCCTCGCGGCCATCGAAGCGGCCGCGGCCACCGTGGCCGTCACCGGACGTAGCGGTCGACCGGACACCGGATGGCGGCTTCCTCACCCACTACCTGGTGAGCCCCATCGCTCTCGGCTTCATCCTCATCTACGGCGCCAGCTTCCTCCTCTACAAGACCAAGCGCATCCGGCATGGCCACGCACCGCAAGATCTGGAACCTGCATGCTGCTCGGCCACCTTCCTGATCACCGGCATCTTCGGCACGATGCTCGCCATCCAGCTCGACTACACGCTGCCCTTCAGCATCCCCGTCGACCTGCTCTTCTGGCACGTGGAAGCCGGGATCGCGATGACGCTTCATCTCCCTCTTCCACATGGGCTGGCACTTCAAGTACTACAAGAACGATGCTGGAGAACGCCCGCGAGAAGATGCGCGGCGATCCGGACCGCCGAGAGGGAGTTCGACCTCGACGACCGGCGGCTGGTGCTCGAGGCCCGCGAGGCGCGCCGCGCCGAGCGGGCAGGATCGGCGGGCCGCCAGGCGAGGCCGGCCAGTGCCGCGACGCACCGATCTCGAGCTGGAGCAGACTCTGTTCGTGCATGTTCATTACCTTCAGCACGTCCCCTACGAGGGCATCGGCTCCATCCAGGACTGGGCGAAGATCCGGGGGCACGAGCTCTCGGGAACGCCGATGTTCGCCGACCCATCCGCCGCCGCCGGTCTGCCCGACCCTGAGGGCGTCGACCTGCTCGTGATCATGGGCGGGCCGATGAACGTCTACGAGGTCGACGAATACCGGTGGCTCGCCGCCGAGAAGGACTTCATCCGCGCCTGCATCGGCAGGGGAAGGGCGGCGCTCGGCATCTGCCTGGGAGCGCAGCTCATCGCCGACGTGCTGGGAGGCGAGGTGACGCGGGCGCCGCTACGAGGAGATCGGCTGGCATCCGGTGGAGCTCACCGAGGCGGGCCGGCGGCTGGAGGTCTTCGCCGACTTCCCCGATCGCTTCACCACGCTGCAGTGGCACGGCGACACCTTCTCCATACCGCCTGGGGCCACTCACGCGGCTTTCTCCGAGGCCGTGCCGAACCAGGCCTTCGCATTCGACAGTGGGCGGGTCGTCGGGTTGCAGTTCCACCTGGAGGAGACCCGGGAGACGCTGGGGGAACTGGTGCAGGCCGCCGGCGGAAACCTGCCCGCTCGCCCGGACGTGGCGCGCGGCCCCTGGGTGTCTCCGCGCGAGGACCTGCTCGCGCCCGACGCTCCCTTCGACGCCTGCCGGGATATGCTCTTCGGGTTGCTCGACCGGATGGTCATGAGGTAGTCTCGGCCGGTCCGTACGTCGCGCAAAGGGGGGACCCGTCGTGGTCAAGAGGATCGATACCGAGAACCATTTCGCGTCGGAGGCCTGGGTGGACGCGCTGCGCAAGAACGCACGGTTATCCCCGGCTGACCGACGATCCGGCCACGAAGTACCGGCTGCATCCCGCGCCCGGCTCTCACCTGGGCTACGGGCTGCTCGACAAGCTCCTCGACCTCGACGAGGGACGCATCGCGCTGCTCGACGAAGCAGGCATCGACGTGACCGTCCTCTCCCTGGCCGCCCCCGGCACCGAGCCGTTCGAGCCCTCTCTGGGCACGAAGGTCGCCAAGGCGACGAACGACGCTCTTGCCGAGGCCATCGACAGACACCCCGACCGCTACCTGGGCTACGCCACGCTGGCCCCAAAGGACGCCGACGGAGCTGCGAAAGAGCTCGAGAGCTGCGTCAAGGAGCTGGGCTTCCGGGGCTGGAACACGCACTCCAACTTCGGCGACTCGTACATCGACGAAAAGCGCTACTGGCCTGTGCTCGCCAAGGCCGAGGAGTTGGGCGTGCCGGTCTACCTCCACCCCACCTGGCCCATCATCAAGGAGTTCCAGACCTACGGGATGGCCCTGGCCGGACCGAGCTTCGGTTTCGGAGCCGAGACTGCGCTCGTGGCCATGCGCCTGATCATCGGCGGCGTCTTCGACGTGTTCCCGAAGCTGCAGATCATCCTCGGCCACTACGCCGAAGGCCTGCCGTTCATGTTCGACCGGGTCGATCGCCCCTACCTCCAGGGCCACGTGCGCCCCGACCCGGCGGTGGCTCCGGTGCTCAAGCGGATGCCCAGCGAGTATCTGCGCGACAACTTCCTCGCCTCGACGAGCGGCAACTACTCCCCCGCGGCCCTCGCCTGCACGGTGACGGCCATGGGCGCGGGCCGGATGGTCATCGGCAGCGACTACCCCTTCGAGGACATGAAGATGTGCACCGACTTCCTGGACGCCCAGCCCATGAGCGACGCCGAGAGGGAGCAGTTGTACTGGGGCACGGCGGCCTCCATCGGAATGGACCTGTAGACAGCGGCCGGCAAGCGAAGCCGTCAACTTTCAGTAGAGGCCGGGCGATCCCGCCCTCCGGAGGCGGCGAACGGTACTCCGCTTTGGAGCGAAAGGAGAGCCGGGCAAGCCCCTCAAAGAGCGGAGCAATCAGGTGGTCCGGCATTGGAAGAGGGGCCTGCGAAGCCGGCCCAACTACCGCGGAAGCGGGCCCGATGCTGCTGGCAGCAAGGGCCAAGGGGGCATAGGGGTCCCAGGGAGGAGTCGCACAGGCTTTTGTGCGCAGCCGGAAGGGACCGCTATGTCTCCTTGCGCTCTTAGTGCCGGAAGTGACGCCGTCCGGTGACCACCATGGCCATCCCCCGGGCCTCGGCCAGGGCCAGCGACTGGTCGTCCCGCATCGAGCCTCCTGGGTGGATCACGCAGGTGGCTCCGGCGTTCGCCGCCACTTCGAGAGCATCCGGGAACGGGAAGAAGGCGTCTGAGGCGACGGCCGATCCGGCCAGCGGGAAGCGGGCCCGGGCCACGGCGAGGTTGGCCGAGTCTACCCGGCTCATCTGCCCGGCGCCGACGCCGATGGTCATGAGGTCCTTGACCAGGATGATGGCGTTCGACTTGGTGTGCTTCGCCACCCGCCAGGCGAAGAGCAGGTCGCCCCACTCCTCTTCGGTCGGGTGCCGGCTGGTGACCACGTGCATGTTGTCGCGCTGGTCGACTTCGCAGTCCCAATCCTGGATGAGCATGCCGCCGTACACCCGTTTCATGTCGAAGGTGCCGCAGGTGTCGCGGTTCACCTGCCCGGTGAGGATGCGGATGTCCTTCTTGACGGTCAGGATCTCCATGGCCTCTTCGGTGTAGCCGGGCGCCCACAGCACTTCGACGAAGTTGGTGGAAAGCAGCCGGGCAAGGGCTTCATCGACAACCCGGTTGATGGCGATCACGCCGCCGAACGCCGACACCGGATCGCAGGAGAGAGCTTTCTCGTACGCTGTAGCCGCATGCTCGGCGACCGCCACTCCGCAGGGGTTGTTGTGCTTGACAACCACCGAGCAGGGCAGGGTGAACTCGTCCAGGCATCGCCGGGCTGCGTCGAGATCCAGCAGGTTGTTGAAGGACAGTTGCTGTCCGTGGAGTTGCTCCAACCCCTCCGCCGGTTCGCCGTTCGCCCCGACGGCCGAGTACCAGGCCGCCCGTTGGTGCGGGTTCTCGCCGTAACGCAGGTCGTTGACCTTGGCAAGGTCGAGCATGAGGTATTCGGGAAAATCCGCTTCCCGTTCCCCGAACCAGGTGGCGATGGCCGAGTCGTAGTGAGCGGTGTGGTGGAACGCCTTGGCAGCCAGACTGCGCCGTGTCTCGTACGACAGCTCCGCCTTGTTCTCCTTGAGCTCCGCCAGCACCGGCTCGTAGTCCGCCGGGTCGGTGACGATGCCCACGCCGCTGAAATTCTTCGCCGCCGCCCGGACCATGGTCGGACCACCGATGTCGATGTTCTCGATGGCCTCCTCTTCGCTCACCCCGCGCACGGCGACGGTCGCCTCGAAGGGGTAGAGGTTGACGACCACCAGGTCGATGGGCTTGATGCCCAACTCCGCGATGGCCTTCATGTGGCTGGGCCTATCCCGGTCGGCGAGGATGCCGCCGTGGATGGCCGGATGAAGGGTCTTGACCCGGCCGTCCATGATCTCCGGGAACCCGGTGACCTGGGAGATCCCGGTGATCGGCAGCCCGGCCTCCTTCAGATGGCGGGCCGTCCCTCCGGTGGAGATCACTTCGATCCCCAGTTCGACCAAACCACGCACGAAGGACTCGAGATCCTTCTTATCCGATACCGAAACCAGCGCCCGCGCGACCTTCACCGTCTTCTCCTCCCTCACCGCCGGTTTCGACCCCGGCTCTCTTTACCCGTATTGCCCTTCGGCCCCCCAAGCCGTTCCTCAGTCCGCCCCTCAGTCTACCTGCACCACCCGGCTTCCCGGAAGTGGCGGCTTCACCCGCCCCGCCGCGATGAGGCGGATGGTCGCCGGCAGCAACCGGTGCTCCACCTCATGGATGCGTGCCGCCAGAGTCTCCGGCGTATCTCCGTCCTCCACTCGCACGGCCTCTTGCGCGATCACCGGGCCGCTGTCGACGCCCGGGTCGACGAAATGGACCGTCACCCCGGTGACCTTGACCCCGTAGCGGACCGCGTCGCTGATGGAGTGAGTCCCCGGAAACGCCGGCAGAAGCGCGGGGTGCAGGTTGATCACCCGCCAGGGGAAGGCCTTGAGCAGCGACGGCGACACGATCCGCATGTATCCGGCGAGCACCACCAAGTCGGGCTCGGCTTCGCAGAGCCTGGTCACCAGGGCCAGCTCGTGCTCATCCCGATCCTTGAAGTCACCCACGGGGATCACCGCCGTACGGATGCCTGCCCGCTCCGCGCGCTCCAGAGCGCGGGCTCCGGGAATGTCGCAGATCACGAGAACGACCTCAATGCGCGGGACGTCGACCCCTCCGGCCTCGGCCATCCCGGCCGGCGCGTCGCCGAGCGGCACGTCGTCGCCGCCGAACCCGCTCGGCGGCTCCGCCGGTCGCGTCCTCGTCGGTATCGATCACCTCGAACAGAGGGCGGTGCAGCCGATCGATTATCGCCTGCAGGTTGGATCCGCTTCCCGAGGCCAGCACGGCGATACGGAAGACCGGCTCTTCACCCGGGGCCGGTTCGCGCGGTGCCGCACCGCCGGGAGCACCGCCGTCTGGGCTCGCCATCACAGTAGACCTCCCAGTGTCACTTTGGCCGGACCGGCAGCTATCTCGCCCAGCTCGATCACTTCTTCGCCCCCTTGGGCCAGCAACTCACTCGCGTGCGATATTGAGCGCTCGGGGACGATCAGCACGTAGCCGACGCCCATGTTGAAGGTGGCGAACATCTCCTCGTCGGAGATATCGCCGAGGTGCTGGATAGCCCGAAACATCGGCGGGATCTTCCAGTGCGCGAAGTGAAGGCGGGCGGAGAGGCCGTCGGGGATCACCCGGGACAGGTTCCCGATCATGCCGCCTCCGGTGATGTGCGCCATTCCCCTCACCGGCACGCCTTCGTCGAGCAGCCGCAGCACGCTGCGGACGTAGATGCGAGTGGGAAGCAGCAGGCTGTCCGCGATCGTCTCCGACATATGGGGGAAGCGGTCGCCCGGTCGCAGGTCGTTGACCTCCAGCACCTTCCGGACCAGCGAGTAGCCGTTGGAGTGGAAGCCGCTGGAAGCGAGACCGAGGACGGCGTCGCCCTCCTCCACAGTGGAACCGTCGATCAGCTTGTTCCGCTCTGCCAGACCGACGCAGAAGCCGGCCACGTCGAATTCTCCCGGAGAGTAGAGCCCGGGCATCTCCGCCATCTCGCCACCGACGAGCGCGCAACCCGCCTGGCGGCAGCCCTCGGCCACGCCGGCGACGATCCGCGCCATCTCGGCGGGCAGCAGACGGCCGACGGCGACGTAGTCGAGGAAGAGGATGGGGCGGGCCCCGACCGTGAGAACGTCGTTGACCGACATCGCTACCAGGTCGATACCGACAGTGTCCAGCCGGCCGGTCTCCTGCGCGAGCAGGAGCTTGGTGCCGACGCCGTCGGTGGACGTGACCAGCACGGGGTCCTGCAGGCCGCTGGGAAGCTGGAACATCCCGGCGAAGCCCCCGATGGAACCAAGCACCCCGGGGATGTAAGTGCTCTCCGCGTCGGCCTTGATGCAGACGGACGGCCTCCTCCCCAGCCTCGATGTCCACCCCAGCCTGCCGGTAGCTCATGTCCACCGAGTGCTCGGAGTGGATGGGGAAGACGTTGTCGGGCCTATCGAACAAGCGCCACCTCCGCTCTAGTAGCCCGACGCCGCGCCGGTGGAACTCGTGCCCGGCGCCTCGCGTCGTGGCGAGCGCGCCCGGCGTTGCGGTCGGCGCCCCGCTCGACCCGGTCGTCGTCGAAGTCGTGGTCGTCGTCTTGTGCACCAATTCCGAGAGCGACGGCAACTGCACCGGTTTGACGAACACGATGATGCAGACCAGGACTACCAGGCAGGCCCCGGCGATCCCGAGCAGTTTGCGGTTCCGCTCTATCGCGCCCACCAGGAGGGCAAGGAAGAAACCGCTCAAGAGGAAGAACAACACTATGCTGACCGAGCTTCTCACGGGACCAGCGTACCAAACTGCCAGCGACGGCGCTCCCGCATGGACTCCGCGCCCTTCGGGTGCTAAAGTCCGCCCTGCAAGCATGGTGCCTCCGCAGTCAGGCCTCGGTACGCCGAGGCCGAGAGGGAAGCCGGTGAGAAGCCGGCGCGGTCCCGCCACTGTAACCGGGGTTCCTGCTCGCCAGCGACGGCCCGCCGAAAGGCGGCGCCGGGCGGGCGGCGGGTTCTCGGGAGCCAGATACCTGCTACGGAGGAGGAGCAGACGCTTTCCGTGGAGAGAGCGACTCCGCCCTGATGTCCCAGGGCGCCAACTCGGTTCGACCGTCGCGTGGTCAGGCCGGGGAGTAGCCAACCTGCTCTCCACCATCTTGCGGGCCTTGACCATATGTCGAACCGAAAGGAGTCCGCATGACCGGACATCCGAGGCCACGCCGTTCCACGGCGGGGCCAGACCTGCCACCTTCGCGGCGGCGCACCCACCTACCCTTCGTCCCACTCGCGTTGCTTGTGGTCCTGATGCTGCTTCTGAGCAGCGCCCTGCTTCTCGCCGGGTGCGGGTCGGGCACGACGTCACCGAAACGACCGCCTCGCCCGCCACGACCGCCTCCACGGCGGCTCCCGCCGAGACGTCGACCACCGCGGCGCCGACCGAAACGACCGCGTCGACCGTCGCTCAACCGGCCGAGGGGACCTTCCCGGTCACGGTGACCGACGACAACGGCAACAGTGCGACGATCAAAACCAAGCCCATGCGCATCGTGTCCACCGCCCCCGCCAATACCTGGACGCTCTTCGCGCTCGGAGTGGGCGACAGAGTGGTCGGAACCACCTCCCTGCCCGGGGAGCCTCCGGAGGCCGCGAGCATAGCCAAGATCGGCGACTTCCAGGCGAATACCGAGGCGATCATGGCTCTCAGCCCCGACCTGGTGGTGGGCTATTCGGGCAACGAGGAAGCCCTGGCCCCGGTGCAGACAGCGGGAGCACCGGTACTGATCCTCAACCCGATGACCTTGGACCAGATCTACGCGAACATCACCACGGTGGGAGCGGCGACCGGCGCGACCGGCAAAGCGGCCGAAGTGGTCGATTCGATCAAGGCCCAGATCAAAGGCGTGACCGACGTCACCTCGAAGCTCGATTTCTCCCCCAAAGTCTTCTACGCGCTCGACAACACCCTCTGGACCGCCGGCGAGGGCTCGTTCGTCGATGAGCTGCTCAAGCTGGTGGGCGCCACCAACGTCGGTTCGACGGCAGGTTCGCCGGCCGCCGGACAGCCTTACTTCCAGTTCACGCCCGAACAGCTCGTGGCGGCCGACCCCGATGTGATCCTGCTGCCGGGCAGCGTCTACAAGAGCGTCGACGAGTTCACCTCCGATCCCCGCTTCGCCAATCTGACCGCGGTCAAGGAGGGGGCGGTCTCCATCGTCGACGACGTGGTGATCACCCAGCCCGGGCCCCGGATAGGTGAGGGCGTCCAGGCGCTGGCCAAAGCCGTTCACCCGGGGGCCTTCTAGCCCCGGTCTCGCGACCGGTCTTGGCGCCCTGCTCCCCGCGCTCGGGGAGCAGGGCGCCGGACGGCGCGGACAGGAGGAGTGCACGTGATAGCCGGCGCCGACCGCCGCAGGACCTATCGTCTGGTCATGTTGGCCCTGGTGGCCGCGCTGGTCGTGGTCGTCCTCGTTTCGGCGGTCGTCGGGGCGGCCGGCCTGTCGGTCGGCGAGGCTCTTCGGGCCATCGGAGGCCTCCTGGTCCACGGCGCGGATGCGACCGGCGACTACCCCGACTGGGCGCCGCGTCTTCTCCTCAGTCTCCGGCTGCCCCGGATCGTTCTCGCCCTCCTCGTCGGAGTCGGCCTTTCCACAGCCGGGGCCTCGTTCCAGGGCGTCTTCCGCAACCCGCTGGCCGAGCCCTACCTGCTTGGCGTTTCTGCGGGAGCGGGCCTCGGGGCGACCATCGCCATCGTCTTCAGACCCCTCACGAGCCTCGGCATCTATGGCCTCCCCCTGCTGGCCTTCGTCGGCGCCACGCTCGCGGCCTTCGTCGTCTACCGTCTGGCCACCTTCTCCGGACAGACTGCCGGCGCCTCCCTACTCCTGTCCGGCGTGGCCGTCGGGTCCACGCTGACTGCGATCATGTCGTTCCTCATGGTCGCCACCGAGAGCGACCTGCACACGGTCGTCGTGTGGTTGATGGGAGGTCTGACGACGGCCACATGGAACAAGGTCTATATCGTCTTGCCCGTTGTGGCGGTAGGCTTCATCTACATGATGCTGATGTCGCGAAGGCTGAACCTGTTGCTCATGGGCGAGGAGCGGGCCCGGGAACTGGGGGTCGATGGGCAGCGCACCCGCCGCAACCTGATGATCGCCGCCTCGCTCACCACCGCGGCCGCTGTGGCCTTCGCCGGACTCATAGGCTTCATCGGTCTGATGGTGCCCCATATCATGCGCATCCTGGTGGGACCCGATCACCGCAGACTGCTGCCGGCGTCGGCCGTGTTCGGGGCCTTGCTGCTCCTCGCGGCCGATACGGTGGCCCGCACGGCTCTAGCCCCCGCGGAGATCCCCGTCGGCATCATCACCGCCGCGGTCGGGGGGCCGTTCTTCCTCTATCTTCTGCGCTCGCGGAAGGGCGTGTAGGGTGACCAGCTCGGCGGAGACACATAGCGTCTATCGCTTGACAGGACTCCAGGTCAGCTACGGCACGCGCCTCGTGCTCGGCCCCCTCGACCTCGATGTCCCTGTCGGGGCCTTCCTCGGGATCCTCGGGCCGAACGGGTCGGGAAAGACCACTCTGCTGCGGGTGCTCACGGGCGGCATCAAGCCGAACGCCGGGAGCGTCCTGCTCCAGGATCGGCCGCTCTCCCACTACAGAGCGACCGAGGTGGCCCGTCTCATCGGGGTCGTCCCCCAGCAGTTCACCCTCGACTTCGGCTTCACCGTTGAAGAGATGGTCGCCATGGGGCGCTACGCGCACCCGCTCGGGCGGCGCGGCGCCGCAGGCGGGACCGAGGCCGAGCGGACGGCTGTGGCCTCCGCGCTCGAGGCGACGGGAATGACCGAGCTCTCCGGCCGGCTCGTCACCGAGCTCTCCGGAGGCGAGCGGCAGCGGGCGCTGATCGCCCAGACCCTCGCCCAGGAGACCCCGGTCCTCCTGCTCGACGAGCCGCTCAACAACCTGGACCTAAACCACCAGCTGGAGGTCATGCAGTTGCTCGGAGGGCTCCACTCGGCCGGCAAGACCATCGTCGTCGTGCTCCACGACCTCAACATGGCGGCCCAGTACTGTGACGAGCTCCTCCTGCTCGACGCCGGGCACATCGCCGCCCGGGGAGCACCGGAAGAGGTCCTCGATCCCCGGCTGATCCTGGAGGTCTTCCGGGTGAGGGTCGCGGTCCATCGCCAGGGCAGGAGACCGTACCTCACTCCTCTCTGGGCCCGCGCCTCGGACAGCGGAGTCGTGACCGCCACCGGAGACGCCGGCGAGAAGCGGGTGCACGTGATCGCCGGCGGCGGCGCGGCCTCGGAACTTATAGAGGAACTCGTCCTCCACGGGTTCTCGCCCACGGTGGGCATAGTCAGCGTTTTCGACACCGATTACGCCACCGCTCAGCGGTACGAGCTCGAGGTGGTGGCTGCGCCGCCGTTCCAGCCCTTCCCCCAGGAAGCGGTCGAGCAGTTGAAAGCGCACCTGGACGAGGCCGACGTCGTCTTTGTCTCGGCGATCTTCTTTGGCCCCGGGAACCTCGAGCCCCTCGCGGTCGCCCTCGCGGCGGCCCAGGCAGGCAAGAAGGTCGCGGTAGCCGATTCGCCCCCCATCGAACAACGCGATCTGAGTGGGGGCCGCGCGACCGAGCTCGTCGAGCAGCTATTCGCCGCCGGTGCGGACCGCTTCACCGATGTGCGCCAGGCGGTCGAGTCGCTCGCGGCGCCGGCAGTTCCGCGCTAGCGGCCGGTCGGCACTCGCGGCTGCTCCGACCCGGCGTGCTGTGGCCGGCCCACATCTCGATCACACCACTTGCGCCGCCACCCCCCGTCGACTACTGTGCTGTATGAGGGTGGCTTCTGCGAGCACGCGTGTGAATGGGGCAGTCGTGGACCAAGACGAGCGGGTGAACACGGAGAATCCGGCCGATCCGGGCGCCGCGGACAGCCTTGCCGAGGAGCCGGGCCCTGCGGATGCCGCGCCGGCACCCCCTGACGCTCCTCCCCCGCCGGCCGGCAAGCCCCACAAGAAGCGCCGCCGCCGCTGGGTGATAGCCCTCTCCATCATCGGGGCCGTCATCGTCGTGCTCATCATCTCCGCGTTCGTGACCGCGCACTACACCAGCGCCAGCTCCTTCTGCGACAGCTGTCACGAGATGGATCCCTACTACCAGAGCTGGCAGGCCTCAACGCACAGCAGCGTGGAATGCCGCGAGTGTCACATCCCTCCGGGCGCCATTCCCTACATCGAGACGAAGCTCGGCTCGTTCCGGGAGATCTACGTCCACTTCTCGTCCCACCCGGACGCGCCGCTCGCCGTCACGAGGCAGATCCCCAACTCCAACTGCCTCGCGTGCCATAACCCGCCCCCGGATCCCACCCTGCCCACCGTCACCTTCTCCCATGACAAGCACTCCGGCCTGGACTGCATCAGCTGCCACGTGCGCTTCGTCCACACCACCGTCAATCCGCCCTACTACCAGGACCCGGCGGCCATGTCGTCCTGCCTCCAATGCCACAACGGGAGCATCGCCCCCAACGACTGCTCCTACTGCCACACGGCGCCGCACGAGGCTCGGGGGGAATGCAGCAATTGTCACGGCGCGACGAGTTGGGCCAGCGGGACGACCGAACACCCGTTCCCCGTCACCGGTGCTCACGCCAATCTTGCCTGCAAGGACTGTCACGTAAGCAAACAAGGGGTGGAGAACATAGCGGGCACGTCTTTGGGAAAAGCCGACCCGGCCTGCATCTCGTGCCACGAGGACAAGCACGGAGGGCTGACCGACTGCGGTTCGTGCCACGCACCAACGTCGTGGACGAACGTGGACTTCAAACACCCGCTTTCTCTTACCGGCGCCCACGCGGACCTTGCCTGCAAGGAGTGCCATGTCAGCAAGCCTGGGGGCGCCACCGTGCCCGGCACACAATTCCCCTTGCCCGATCCATCGTGCGTCTCCTGCCACGGCGATCAGCACGGAGGCCTGACCGATTGCGCGACCTGCCACACACCCACCGAGTGGAGCAAGGTGGACTTTGAACATCCGTTCGCCCTCCAGGGCGCGCACGCCAAGCTGTCCTGCGGCGATTGCCACGTGACCACGCCGGGCGGAACGACGATACCGGGTACGAATTTCCCCGCGGCCGGCAAGAACTGCGTCTCCTGCCATGGCAAGCAGCATGGCGGTCTGACGAACTGTGCGTCGTGCCACACGACCAACGCGTGGAAACCCTCCACCTTCCGCCACCCCGCGACCGGAGGAGAGCACAGCTCCAGAAGCTTCGCCTGCGTCAAGTGTCACCCCAGCGGCTTTGCGACCAGTTCGTGCACCTGCCACGGGGGCAACCCGCCGTCGGGAGACTAGTCCTCCAGCGCGCCGCAGGCGCTCTCTTCGTAGCGGAACTTCGACAGGCGTAGCTCTTCCGGCACCTCGCACGGGTAGTCCCCGGTGAAACAGGCGGCGCAGAAGCAGTCTTCCATGTCGCCGGCCCGAGCCGCCCGCATGAGCCCCTCGAGCGACAGGTAGGCTATGGAGGTGGCCCCCAGCTCCTCGCTGATCTCGTCCACGCTCTTCCCGAAGGCGATGAACTCGTCCTGGTCGGCCATGTCGATGCCATAGAAACAGGGGAAGACGATGGGGGGCGAGCTTATCCGCAGGTGGACTTCCTTCGCCCCGGCCTCGAAGAGCACCCGGACCAGCGCCCGGGTGGTGTTCCCCCGCACGATGGAGTCGTCGACGACCACCAGGCGCTTGCCCCGGATGGCCGAACTCAAGGGATTGAACTTCATGCGGATGCCCAGCTTCCGCACCCGGTCCTCGGGGTTGATGAACGTCCGTCCGATGTAGCGGTTCTTGATCAAGGCCTCGCCGTAGGTGATGCCGCTCCCCGCCGCGTAGCCGATAGCGGCAGAGTTCCCCGTGTCGGGGACGGGGATCACCAGATCGGCCTCCACCGGGGACTCGCGCGCCAGCTCTTCACCCATCCGGCTGCGGGCGGTATACAGCGTCTGGCCTTTCATCACCGAGTCCGGACGCGCGAAGTAGATGAACTCGAAGACGCAGAGCGCTTCCCGCTTGCGGTCGACGACCTGCTCTATGTGGTAGCCCTCCTCGTCGATCCAGCAGATCTCCCCCGGCTCGATCTCGCGGATCGACTTGGCCCCGATGATGTCCAGGCCAGACGACTCACTAGCCAGGCAGTACCGCCCCTCGACCTCACCAAGCACCAGGGGACGGACGCCGTAGGGGTCGCGGAAGCCGATCACCGCGTCGCGGGTGAGCAACACCGCGCTGAAGGCGCCGCGCAGCCTGGGGATGATGTCCCGCAACGCGCCCCGGATGTCGTGGGAAGGGTGTTCCGCCAGCAAGGCCGCGATGACCTCGGTGTCGGACGTGCTCTCGAAGATGTGCCCGCTCTCCAGGAGGCCGGCGCGCAGTTCGTCGGTGTTGACCAGGTTGCCGTTGTGAGCCAGGGCGATGAACGAGCCGTTCCGGGTGCGGGCGAAGGGCTGAGCGTTCCGCATCTCGCTGGAGCCGGTCGTCGAGTAGCGCACGTGCCCGATGGCCAGTTGCCCGGGAAGCGTCTGCAGGATGGCCTCCTCGAACACCTGCGACACCAACCCCATGTCCTTGTGGACGATCAAGCGAGAACCGTCGGTGACCGCTATGCCGGCCGATTCCTGACCGCGGTGCTGCAGGGCGAAGAGGGCGAAGAAGGTCAGGCGGGCGACATCCATCTCCGGGGCGTAAATGGCGAACACCCCGCACTCATCATGGGGTGAGTCGTCAGTCCACGGTTCCCGCATCATTCCCCCATGGCTCTCGGTAGAGCCGATTCGTAGACCTCTTCCAACCGGGCGACCGGTACGCGAAGGCCGGCCGCGCGGCCACCGGGACCCTCGGCGCTCATCACCAGCTCTGCCCCGCCCACGCGGCCCAGTCGGTGGTAAGGGACGCCGGCCTCGTCACACAGATCCTCGAGGCGAGCACCGTCTTCGGCCGCGACCGACACGACCGCCAGAGTGGGCGTCTCCCCGAAGAAGGCGATGTCGGGACGGCCGGCCAGTCCGGCCGCGCGCCCGTCCGCCATCCAGTGCAGGCGGTGGAAAGCCAGGTCGGCCCCGATGTTCCCCGCGACGCAGCTCTCGGCCAGGGTCACTGCCAGGCCGCCATCGGAGCAATCGTGCGCGGAGTGGAGCAGCCGCGCGGCGATCGCCTCCTGCAGCACCCGCTGCAACGCCACCTCGGCCTCGAGATCGACATCGGGTATCCTCCCGGCCGGACGGCCCTTCGGTCCCCCGAACCAGCGCTTCTGGTACTCGGATCCATCCAGCGCAGGCGCCGCTCCACCAAGCACGAACACCTGGTCACCTTCCGCCTTGAAGCCGATAGTGCAGTTGGCGGTGACGTCGTCCATGAGCCCGAGCATCCCCACGACCGCCGTCGGGTAGATGGGCTGCTCGAAGCTCTCGTTGTAGAGCGAGACGTTGCCCGAGATCACCGGCGTGCCGAACGCCTCGCAGGCCTCGGCCATCCCCTCGATCGCCTGGGCCAGTTGATAGGCGATGGGCCCGTTGTCGGGATTCCCGAAGTTGAGGCAGTTGGTGATGGCGATGGGTCTCGCGCCCACGCAGGAGACGTTGCGCGCGGCTTCGGCCACCGCGGCTTTGCCGCCTCGATACGGGTCGAGGTAGGTCTGCCGGCCGTTGCCGTCGGTGCAGACCGCTATCCCGGCGCCCGTCTTCTTGATGCGGAGAAGCGCCGCGTCGCCCCCGGGCACGATGATGGTGTTCAGCTGCACCTGGTGGTCGTATTGCCTGTATACCCAGCGCCGGCTGGCTATGTTCGGCGAGCCGACGAGGTCGAGGAGTATGTCCTCGAGCGCGGCCTCCGGCTGCGGGTACTCCGCCGGGTCCAGGGGCTCGTCCACCTCGTGCGCCGGCCGCTCCTGCGGGATCGCGTAGCAGGGCGGCTCCGCCAGCGCGACCGCGTCCATGTCGCCGACCATCTGGCCGCCGAAGAAGACGCGCAGGTGCTTGGTGTCGGTCACCTCGCCGACGATGGTCGCGTCCAGGTCCCAGCGGTCGCAGACCGCCTTGACCCCGTCCCACTGTTCCGGCGCGACGATCGCCAGCATCCGCTCCTGGCTCTCGCTGATCATGATCTCCCAGGGCTCCATATCGGCCTCGCGCAGAGGCACCCGGTCGGCGTGCAGGTCGATGCCCACCTCGCCTTTGGCCGCCATCTCGCTGGACGAAGAGGTGATGCCCGCGGCGCCGAGGTCCTGAAGCGCCACCAGCAGGTCGGCGCGCAGGAGTTCGAGGCAGGCTTCCAGCAGCTTCTTCTCCATGAAGGGGTCGCCCACCTGGACGGAGGGCCGCTTCTGCTCGAGCGTCTCGTCGAACACCTGGCTGGCCAGCACGCTGGCCCCGCCGATACCGTCCCGGCCCGTCTTCGCGCCGATCAGCACCACGTGGTTGCCCACCCCCGCCGCGCTGCTGCGGATGATCTCGTCCTCCCTGACCAGCCCCACCGTCATGGCGTTGACCAGGCAGTTGCCGGCGTAGGGGTCTTCGAAGTAGATCTCGCCCGCGACCGTGGGGATGCCCATACAGTTGCCGTAACCGCCCACGCCCGCGACCACGTGCTCGAAGAGGTAGCGCTGGCGATTGAGCACCGCTTCATCGGGAGCCATGTCGGGCGAGGCGGCCGCTGCCGCCACGGCCCCCGCACTGGCCCAGCCGTCCCGGGCAGGCAAGGGCTGGATCTCGCCGAAGCGCAAGGAGTCCAGTCCGCAGATGGGCCGGGCTCCCATGGCGAAGATGTCGCGGATGATGCCGCCGACACCGGTGGCCGCTCCCTGGTAGGGCTCCACGGCGGACGGGTGGTTGTGGCTCTCGATCTTCATGGCGACGGCTACGCCCCCGCCGATGTCGACGATGCCCGCGTTCTCGCCCGGTCCCTGCAGCACGTGCTCCCCTTTCGTAGGAAAGCGCCGCAGAAGAGGCTTGGAGTGCTTGTACCCGCAGTGCTCGCTCCACATGAGCGAAAAGACGGCGAGCTCCACGTGAGTGGGCTCCCTGCCCTGTAGCTCACAGATGCGCTCGTACTCCCACCGGGTAAGACCTAACTGCTCGTAGAGCTCAGGCATCGCCTGAGTCCCGCCCGTCGATGGGCGGCCCCCCCGTCGGGTCTTCATCAGAGGAACTGGTCCCTCCGCCCCTTTCGCTTTCCGGCACCCCCATAGCGCTGCAATCCGGCCCGCATCCTGGGATCTCCCGCCAGTCGAGCTGGCTCTGGCAGACCCGGCACACGCAGGTCTCGGGAAGATATCCCTTGATGAACGAGTCTCGCGCGCCGCAGCGCGGGCAGATCGTTGGCCCGGCCATCGCCTATCCTCCCAAAACGTGATCGATCATCGACTGGAACAGAGCCCTTCCATCGGTGCCACCGACTATCTCCTCACATACCCGTTCGGGGTGAGGCATCATGCCCAGGATGTTGCAGCCCTCGTTCAGAATGCCGGCCACGTTGTCTGTGGCTCCATTCGGGTTGGCCGCATCGGTCACCCGGCCCTCGGCGTCGCAGTACCGGAGGGCCACCAGCCCGCCGTCCTCGATCTCCTGCAGGTGGTCGGAGCCCGCCGTCCAGTTGCCCTCGTTGTGGTTGAGCGGGACCTGGATCACCTGCCCCACTTGCAGACGGCTGGTGAAGGGGGTGTCGGTCCGCTCCACCCGCAGATACTGGGGATGGCAGATGAACCTGAGGCCCCGGTTGCGCCGCAATGCTCCGTGCAGCAGATGGGCCTCGGTGAGCGTCTGGAAACCGTTGCAGATCCCCAGCACCAGGCCGCCGCCGGCCGCAAAAGCCGCCACTTCCTGCATGATCGGGCTGAAACGGGCGATGGCGCCGGTACGCAGGTAGTCGCCGTAGGAGAAGCCCCCGGGGAGCACGATACACTGGGCGCCTTTGAGGTCCCGGTCTTTGTGCCACAGATAGTAGGGATCGGCCTCGGGGAAGGTGGAGAGGGCGTGAACGGCATCGTAGTCGCAGTTGGAACCGGGGAAGACGACGACGCCGAAACGGACCTTCTTGCTCGAGCCGGTGCCCTGGGTCACCTCAGGCTTCCTCCCCCGGCGTGATTTCGAACTGGTAGTCCTCGATGATGGGGTTGGCCAGGAGCTTGCGGCACATGTCGTCCACATCGGCTCTGACCCGGTCGGGGTCGGTGCCCGGTACCTCCAGAGTGATGTAGCGCCCCACCCGGATATTCGCCGCCCCGGAATGCCCGAGAGCAGGCATGGCCCGCTCGATGACCGCGCCCTGAGGGTCGACCACTCCAGCCTTGGGGGTGACATAGACCGAGACCTTGTACACTCCGGTTCTCCTCCTTAGAGAGATAAGGTGTCCGCGCTTGAGGGCGCCACCGGCGGGGAACCAACCAAGGTCGATTCTAGCAGCTAATTGAGGGGCGGCTCGCGGTTCAGGCCCTCAGCTCAGCACCCAGTTCTCGCTCCTCAAGCCCGGGTAGCCGGCGAAATCGGCCGAGTTGTTGGTAACGAGGGTGACATCGAGGGAGACGGCATGAGCAGCGATGAGCTTGTCCAGCGCATCCCTGGTCTTGTTGCGTGTTGCCACGCGAATGGGACCGTAGGCCCGCGCAGCTTCCCTACCGAACGGGGCAGCGGGAATATCCTCCAATAGCGCATCCAGCGCCTGCTGATTCGCTGCTGGTTCGCAGCCGAGCAGGCGACGCCGTATTCAAGTTCGGCCAGCGTGACCGCGGAGATCACCACCTCTCCCGCATAGCAGCGAGCAAAGCGGCGGGCCACTTCTGCCGGCCGATTCTTCATGAGGTAGATGCACATGTTGGTGTCGAGCATGTACCGGGGTTTCACAGAGTGGCTCGCTCGCTCTCGAGGTTCTCTCCCCGCCCCTCGGCCATGAAATCCTGAGAGAAACGGGCGAACTTGTCCAACGCCCCCGCAAGGGTGCGCCGGGCGGGCCGGATATGCAGTTCGTCGCCGACGCGATCGATCTCGACCTCCATGTCGGACCGCTCGTAGGCGAGTTCGGCGGGATGCGTACGGCCTGAGAGTTGCCGTTGCGGAAGATGCGCGTAAGGTCATGCCAGGCTCCCCTGTGTGTACAGGTACATCCTACCTCCTTGGACCGCGCCTCTGCAAGCGAGAACCGATTCTCGCGTTGCTAGCGAATACCGCATAGACTTCGGACGCACCTTGGCGACCAGGTGCGGCCGGAGGTGAAAGCGACCAGGACTACGGGACGGACCCCGGCCCTACCACTCCAGAGCGGCGACCCGCTCGAAGATGACCCCTATGTTGCGCAGCGCGTAGCTCGGGTCGAACAAGGCCTCGATCTGGGCCGGCGACAGCCGGGCGGTCACTTCCGGGTCGGCCTTGAGCAGGTCCGCGAACTGGGTCTTCTCCTCCCAGGCCTTCATGGCGCTGCGCTGCACGATCTTGTAGGCGTCATCCCGCAGGATGCCGGACTCGACCAGAGCGAGGAGCACCCGCTGGCTGTAGACCAGGCCATAACTCTTCTCGATGTTCGCGGCCATGTTCTCCGGGTAGACGTTCAGCTTGTCCACCAGCCAGCAGGCCTTCTTGAGCATGTAATGGAGAAGGATCGTGCTGTCGGGGAAGATGACCCGCTCGGCGCTCGAGTGGCTGATGTCGCGCTCGTGCCAGAGGGCCACATTCTCGAGGGCGGCGATGAGATTGCCCCGGATGATGCGGGCCTGGCCGCAGAGACGCTCGGAGATGATGGGGTTCCGTTTGTGGGGCATGGCCGACGAGCCCTTCTGCCCCGGCGCAAAGTACTCCTCGGCCTCCAGGACCTCGGTGCGCTGGTAATGGCGCACCTGAAGAGCGATCTTCTCGATAGTGCCCGCCAGCAGGGCGAGCGCCGCCATGAACTCGGCGTGGCGGTCGCGCTGCACGATCTGCGTGGAGATGGGCGCGGCGCCCAGGTCGAGGATCGACATGGTCATCGTCTCGACCTCCGGGTCGACGTTGGCGTAGCTGCCCACCGCGCCCGAGATCTTGCCGACCGAGACCTGCTGGATGGCCCGCTCCAGCCGCTCCAGACCGCGCTGCACCTCGAACGCCCACAGCCCAAGGACCATGCCGAAGGTGATGGGCTCGGCGTGCACGCCGTGGGTGCGGCCGATCATGACGGTGTCGCGGTGCTCCAATGCCCGGCGTTGAAGGATCTTGCCCAGTCTCCGGGTCTCCTCGGTCAGCAGCGCGCCCGCCGCGCGCAACTGCAGGGCCAGGCCGGTGTCGAGCACGTCGGAGGAGGTCAGGCCGTAGTGGATGTACTTGGAGGCCTCCCCCACGTTCTCGGCCACGCAACTGACGAACGCGATGACGTCGTGCTGGGTGGTCTCCTCGATCTCGTTGACCCGGCCGACCTCGAAGGCCGCCTTCTCCCTGATAGCGCACATGGCGTCTTCCGGGATGCGGCCGAGCCGGGTCCAGGCTTCGCACACCGCCAGTTCCACCTGCAACCAGGCGGCCATGCGCGCCTGGTCGGTCCAGACGGCGGCCATCTCCGGCGTGGAGTAGCGGTCGATCATCGGGAGCCGCCCTCGACCGGGCCGCCTTCGGCCGGCCGCCGTGGGCGCCGCCGGCGTGGGCGCCACCGGCGCCGGCCGGGCCGGCGAGGCCACCCACCCGGAGGATCTTGGCGGCCAGGATGGCCGCGTTCCGGGCGCCGTTGATGGCCACAGTCGCCACGGGGACGCCGGAGGGCATCTGCACCATCGAGAGGAGCGAGTCGAGCCCCCCCAGGTCCGCGGTGCGGATGGGCACGCCTATGACCGGCAGGTCGGTCATCGAAGCGACCACGCCGGGGAGCGCGGCGGCTTTGCCCGCGCCGGCGATGACTACCTTGAGGCCCCGGGACTCGGCGCCGAGCGAATACTCGCGCACCGCTTCGGGATCGCGGTGGGCAGAGAGGACCTTCATCTCGTAGGGAATGCCGAGCGACTCCAACTCCTTGGCCGCCACTTCCATGACTTCCCCGTCCGACTGGGACCCCATGAGGATCCCCACCAACGGCTGACCGGTCATCTTGCCTCCCCTCGCGCCTCTACTTCGCCCGCCTGCACTCCGCCCGCCCGTGCTTCCCACTTCTCCGCCCGCAGGGCGATGTCGGAACGGTGCTGCTCTCCTTCGAACCGGATCTCGGCGACCCCCGCGTAGGCCCGGGCCCGGGCCTCGGCAAAGGTATCTCCGAGCCCGGTGACGGTCAGCACCCGGCCGCCCGAGGTGACGACCGAACCGCCGACCTCCTTGGTAGCCGCATGGAACACCTCCACGCCGTCCAGACGTCGCGCTCGCTCCAACCCGTATATCACGTCCCCCTTGGAGGCCGAGGCGGGATACCCGCGCGACGCCAGCACGACGCCCACCGCGGCTCCCGGCCCCCAGACCGCGGCGGCCGGCAAGGCGTCACCGTTCGCAGCCGTCCACAGCAGTTCCAGCAGGTCGCTTTCCAGCCGGGGAAGGAGAGCCTGGGTCTCGGGATCACCGAACCGGCAATTGAACTCCAGAACCTTCGGGCCGTCCTTGGTCAGCATCAGGCCCGCGTAGAGGACGCCCCGGAAATCGATGCCGCGGCGGCTCATCTCGGCCACCGTGGGCCGCACCACCAGGTCGACGAGCCGCTGGTAGGACTCGGCGTTCACGGCAGGCACCGGCGAGTAGGAGCCCATTCCGCCGGTGTTCGGGCCGGCGTCTCCGTCCAGGGCCCGCTTGTAGTCCTGGGCGGGAGCGAGAGGCAGGATGCTCTCCCCGCTGACTATGGAGAGGAGCGAGACCTCCTCGCCTTCCAGGAACTCCTCGATGAGGACGGTGTCCGCCGCCTGTCCGAACCGGCGCTCCACGAAGCACTCGGTGAGAGCCGCCTCCGCCTCCTCGAGTGTGTGCGCGACGATCACCCCTTTGCCGGCGGCGAGGCCGTCCGCCTTCACCACCACCGGCGCCCCGTGCTCCCATAGGTAGGCGAGAGCCGCGATGTGTTCGGTAAAGGTAGCCGAACGGCCGGTCGGGACGCCGGCCGCCTCCATCACCTGCTTGGCGAAGGCTTTGGAGCCTTCCAGAAGGGCGCCATCCGCTCCCGGGCCGAACACCGCGCAGCCCCGCTCCCGCAGTTGGTCGGCAAGGCCGGCCACGAGAGGGGCTTCGGGCCCGACGACGGTAAGGTCGATCTTCTCCCGCTCGACGAAGGCCACCAGACTGGGGATGTCTTCGGTCCCAATGGGAACGATCAGCGCGTCGTCGCGGATGCCCGCGTTGCCGGGTGCGCAGATAAGTCGCCCGATCCTCGGGCTCTTCGCGAGGCTGCGGACTAGGGCGTGCTCCCTAGCGCCTCCGCCGACCACCAGGACATCCAGCCGCCGGTCAGAAGCCATCGCCGTATCCCCTCCCTAGTGCTGGTGCCCGGCGTGGCCGGGCGCGGACGCCGTACGCTGGGCGTATTCCGGATGCGGCACCTTGATGTGTTGCTCGCGCTTGGGCCCCACCGAGATGAGAGAGATGGGCACCCGCACGTTCCTCACGATGAAGTTGAGGTAGTCGATGGTCTCCTGGGGAAGGTCCTGCACCGTCGTAGTCCCGGTGATGTCGCTCTTCCAGCCCGGCATCTCCTCGTACACCGGCTCGACTTCCGCGAAGATCGCCTGGGCCGGCGGCAGTTCCTCGAGGATCTCTCCCCGGTACTTGTACGCCGTGCAGACCTTGACGGTCTCCACCGTGTCGAGCACGTCCAGCTTGGTGATGCAGAGACCGGTGAGGCCGTTGACCCGGGCCGCGTAGCGCAGCGCCACCAGGTCCAGCCAGCCGCAGCGGCGAGGCCGCCCGGTGGTGGTCCCGAACTCCTGGCCCACCTCGCGCAGCGATTCGCCGGTCTCGTCGTTCAGTTCCGTGGGGAAGGGGCCTTCGCCGACCCGGGTGCAATACGCCTTGGTGACTCCCCAGACCTCACTGAACTCTATCGGCCCGATGCCGCTGCCCACGCTCGCGTATCCCGCGACGGGGTTCGAGGAGGTGACGAAGGGATAAGTGCCGTGGTCGAGATCGAGCATGGTGCCCTGGGCGCCCTCGAGAAGGACGCGCTTGTCCTCGCGCAAGGCGTTCCACAGCAGGAGGCTGGTGTCTTCGACGTGGGGGCGCAGCGACTCGGCCGCCTCGATGTAACGCTCGCACTCCTCGTCCAGGTGACTGACGTCCTGGTCGTACGCCTTCGCCATCACCTCGGCCTTGGCCCGCATCATGCTCATGACCCGTTCGCGGAAGCCCTCGGGATCGACGATGTCCTGCATCCGCACGCCCTGCCGCGCCGCTTTGTCGGCGTAGGCCGGCCCGATGCCCCGGCCCGTGGTACCGATCTTGCCCTTGCCCAGCCGCGCCTCTTGCACGTGGTCCAGCATGATGTGGTAGGGCATGATGAGATGCGCCTTGCCCGACACCTTGAGGTTCCGGGTGGACACGTTGCGGCTCTCGAGATCGTCGATCTCCGCCCGCAGCACCGTCGGGTCGATGACGACGCCGTTGCCGATGACCGAGATGATGTTGGGGTTGAACACACCGGACGGCACGAGGTGAAGAGCGAACTTGCCCCGCAGATTCTCGACTGTGTGGCCCGCGTTGTTGCCGCCCTGATACCGGACCACCACATCGGCCTGCTCGCACAGCAGATCGGTGACTTTTCCTTTGCCTTCGTCGCCCCACTGGGCGCCTACTACGACGAGAACCGGCACGTCGCCTCCTGATTGTTCAGACCTTGATTCCGCGCTGAAGTTTACACCAGCCCCGCGCCCGGGCGTCTCCCGCGTCGCGGCTGCCCCCCAGCGCGGATGGCCGCCCGAGAACCGCGGCCCTCAGCGCCCTCTCGCCTCCCGCGCCGCTCGAGCGGCCACGAGCCCGGACGCGGACGCCTGCACCAACCCCCGCGTAACGCCCGCCCCGTCGCCGACGGCGTAGAGCCCCTTGACCGGGGTCTGTAGATCGGGACCGAGCGTGAGACGCGAGGAATAGAACTTGACCTCCACCCCGTACAGCAGCGTGTCCCGTCCTCCCACCCCCGGCAGGAGGGCGTCCAGGGCATCGAGCATGTCGACGAGGTCGCGCAGATGCCTGTAGGGCAACGCGAAGCTCAGATCGCCCGGCGTCGCGGCGCGCAGCGTCGGTTCCACGACGCTGCGCCGCAGTCTGTCCGGGGTCGTGCGATGCCCCGCCCGGAGGTCGCCCAGGCGCTGCACCAGGATGTCTCTGCCCAGCATGTTCGCCAGACGGGCGACGGACTTGCCGTAGGCGATCGGCTCCTTGAACGGCACGGTGAACCGGGTGGAGACCAGCAGCGCGAAGTTGGTGTTGGCGGTCTTGAGGTCGGAGTCCGCGTAGCTGTGCCCGTTGACCGTGACGGCGTCGCCCCAGCACTCGGTGCACACCACGCCCCGCGGGTTCATGCAGAAAGTCCGCACCTGGTCCTCGAAATGCCGGGAGGTGTAGAGCAGCTTGGGCTCGTACAGCTCGTCGGTGATGATGTCGGTCACCACCGCCGGTACCTCCACCCGGACGCCGATGTCGACCGCGTTGCTCACCAGGCCGATGCCCAGCCGGCCCGCCTCCGCGGTCGCCCAGGCCGACCCCTCCCTGCCCGGGGCGAGGATCACGACCGGGCTCTCGTAGGTCTGCCCGTCGGCCGTCGTGACGCCGGCCACCCGCCCCAGACCGTCGGAGGTGCCGCCGGCAGCGCGGGGTGTCTTGGAATACGGTTTCGCCATGGGCTGTCCCGCCGTGGCCTCGGGCGCGGGCTTGCGGAGCGCCGGCCCCTCGGCCGTGAGGACCGTGTCCACCGCGGTATCGGTGCGGATATCGATCTTGTCTTCAAGTTCCGCCCGCATGGCGGCGAGCACCTCGGCCGACCGTTCGGTCCCCAGATGCCGCACGGGCGAGCGCACGAGCCGCAGACCCTGCCGCGCGGCCAGGTCCGCCCAGTGATCGTAGCGGTCCCCTTCGTTGCCGTAGAGCCGGTCAGGTGCTCCGAAGCGCCGGTAGATGCCGTCGACGTCGGCGATCAGCGCGAGCATGCCCTCGGCGTCCACGTAGTCGCCCAGCCAACCTCCCACTTCCGGCCCCAGCGTGAGCTTGCCGTCGGAGAAGGCGCCCGCGCCTCCCCAACCGGTGGTTATGTCGCAGGTGGGGCAGTGCGCGCAGGAGCCGGTATCGCGCGCCGGACAGCGCCGCTCGGAGATATCGGCCCCCTTTTCGAGAAGGAGCACCCGCAGTCCGGGCTTGACGGCCAGCTCGAGGGCGGCGAAGATCCCGGCCGGTCCCCCGCCCACGATGATCACGTCGTACTTGTTGCCGTTGGTCGTCATGGCCTACGTCTTCAGCTTCTACGGCGCCAGCCGGTTGGTATCGGCCAGGTCTGAGAACCGCGTGTAGTTGGGCGCAAAGGCCATCTTGCACTCGCCGATAGGCCCGTTCCGCTGTTTGCCGACGATGATCTCGGCCGTGCCCTTGTCCTGGCTGTCGCGGTTGTAGACCTCGTCGCGGTAGATGAACATCACCAAGTCTGCATCTTGCTCGATCGCGCCCGACTCCCGAAGGTCGGACAGCACCGGCTTGTTGCCGGCCCGTTGCTCCACCTGCCGCGACAACTGGGAAAGGGCCAGCACGGGTACCTCGAGCTCGCGGGCGAGGATCTTGAGGCCGCGGGATATGCGCGAGATCTCCTGCTGCCGGTTCTCGGCGCCGATATCGCCCATCATGAGCTGCAGATAGTCCACGATGATGAGACCCAGGTTCTTCTCCTGGGACCGGAGGCGCCGCGCCTTGGCGCGGATCTCCATGAGATTGAGCGAGGCGCTGTCGTCGATGAAGATGGGCGCCGTGTGAAGCGGGGTGCAGGCGGACGCCAACTGGCTCCAGTCCCTAGTTTGCAGGGCCCCCCGGCGCACCCGCCAGCTGTCGACCCGCGCCTCAGTGCACATCATCCGGTTGACCACCTCCGCCTTGGACATCTCCAGGCTGAAGACGGCCACCCCCTTGGCCTGGTCTACGGCCACGTTGCGGGCTACGTTCAACGCAAACGCGGTCTTGCCCATGGAGGGACGAGCCGCCAGGATGACCAGGTTGGAGGGCTGGAACCCGCCGATGAGGGAGTCCACGTCGCGAAAGCCCGTCTGGCATCCTACCGTGCGGTGCCCTTCGGACATGAGCCGCTCCAGTTCGGAGAAGCTCTCGGTGATGAGCTCGCCGATGGGCTCGAACTCTCCCGCCACCCGGCTCTGGGAGATATCGAAGACCATCTGCTCCGCCCTGTCGATGAGCTCGAGCGGAGGCTGCTCGCGCCGGTAGCCCATCTCGGTGATCTCTCCCCCCACCTTGATGAGCGAGCGCAGGTAGTAGTTCTCCCGGACGATCTCCGCGTAGTAGCGGGCGTTCGTGGCCGCGGGGACCGACGTGACCAGGCTGTGGATGAACGCCCGCCCGCCGACGTTCTCGAGACTGGCGCGGTTGGCCAGCTGCTCGGAGACCGTTATGGGGTCGACAGGCTCCCCGCGGGAGAACAGGTCTTCGATGACCTCGAATATCCGCTGGTGCCCTTGCCGGTAGAAGTGGTACGGCCGGACGATCTCGCTGACCGCGGGGATCACGTTGGGAGTGAGCATGCTCGCCCCCAACACCGACAATTCCGCGTCGAGGTTCTGTGGGAGCGAATAGTCGCCCCCGAGTTCTCCCCCGGCGCCGCCGTTTCCCGCCGCCATCTCTACACCCGCTCCTCTTAGGCTTTGTGCTCCTCGGGGACCACGATGACCTTGACCTCGGCCGGCTCCACGCTGTTGTGGACCTCGACTTTGACCATGTAGGTGCCCACCATCTTGATGGGTTCTTCGAGCTCCACATTACGCTTGTCGACCCGTATCTTGCGAGCCGCGAAGATGGCCGTCGCGATGTCCTGGGTGGTGATCGAGCCAAAGAGCCGGTCGCCGGAGCCGACCGGCGCCGGGATGGTCAACACGGTCTTGGCCAGAAGGTCGCGGGTCTCGTCGGCCTGCTCGGCCTCGCGGCGAGCGTGGGCCTCTTTCTGCTCCATGATCTTGCGCACCTGGGCGACACGGCCCGCTGTGGCCATCTCGGCCATCTTGCGGGGAAAGAGGTAGTTGCGGGCGTATCCCTCGGATACGTTCGCCACCTCACCCTTCTTGCCCACCTTGTCCACGTCCTGCAACAGGATTATCTCCATACGTCACTCCTTCTCGATGTCATCTCAATGAGCCCGGCCCCGGGCTCTTGAGAGCGAAACGCTTGCGATAGTCGATCCACGTATCCAGGAGTCCCACCAGCCCCGTGAGCTGGAAGAACGCCTGGGCAAAAACCGCCGAAATGAACAGGGCCGTCCGCGAGCCGGGCCGCCACTGCCTATTGGCCCCGAGCCAGCGAAGCACGCCCAGCGCCTGCAAGAAGAACAAGGTCTGCGATACGAGCAGCACGTCGATGCCTACGTACAGCAATACGGAATGCCATTGTGCATCACCCCGGGAGAACAGCAGCATCGCCAACCCCACGATCGAAGCGTAGGCCACCGCCCAGTGCATGCGGAAGGTGGACAGGGACATGGTGACGGCCACCTTCTGCCGCAGGCGCGGGAAGATCAGGTACGCCAGGCCGAGCGTGGAGGCAGCCAAGAGCACAACCAACATGCCCAGAAAACCCGGGGCGACATAGGGAAAGACGTCGACCAGGTTGCGCAACTGGCGCGATACCGCGTCAATGGAGGCCGAGCCCACGCCCATCTCGCCGTACATGCTGCCCGCGCTGGCGATGGAGTCGTAGGACGCCTGCTTCAAGTCGGTAAGGGTGACACCCAACGCGAGCCAGAGGATCATCCCGTATACGACCAGAGCCACCAGCAACGAGCCGGCCATGGAGGCAAGGCTGCGCGGGAACCGCCAGCCGCTTCTGAGCGCCCATCCCAAGGTCATGCCCGTGCTCGTTGTGGCGAGGAACACCAACAACGCGACGCCGATGCCGGCGCCCACGTACAGCAGGGCCGCCGCCACTACTGCCACCACCACCCCGCTCAGCCAGCCGTGCCGCGCGACCTCGTGGGCGAGCGGCAGAGCGAGGAACGGGGCGCACACCACCGGGGCGAGGGGCAGGATGATCATGAGCACCGCGATGATCACGGTGCCCGCTACCGCCTTGCCGACGGAGACGAGCGGCAACCGAGAGGACAGCCTCATACCGGGCGCGACCCTATGCTACCGGCTGCTGTAGGGCAGCAGAGCGACCTCACGGGCCCGCTTGATAGCCACGGCCACCTGGCGCTGGTGCCGCCGGCACGCGCCGGTGGTGCGCCGCGACCGGATCTTGCCCCGCTCGGACATGAACCGGCGCAGGGTGCCGTAGTCTTTGTAATCGACCACTTCTACGTTCTCTTTGCAGAAAAAGCAGTACTTGCGCCGGCGTCCGCCCGTGGTGGGCCGGACCCGCCGCGGCGGCTTCTTGGGATTCGCCACTTCTCTTAACCTCCTTGGGCGACCGACTAGAAGGGGATGTCGTCGCCCCCGAAATCAATGTCACGAAAATCGTCCTGCGCCGGTGCGTCGGGAGCGGGCTGATTGCCGCCGCCCCGCTGGACCGGCTCACGTGTCTCGCCGCCTTGCCCGCCGACGAACACCACGTTCTCGGCGACGATCTCGACCTTACTGCGCTTGCTTCCGTCCTGGGCTTCCCAGGATTGCTGCTCCAAGCGTCCGTCGATGGCCACCTGACGGCCCTTGCTGAGATACTGGGCGCAGTTCTCGCCCTGCTGACCCCACACCACCACGTCGAAGAAGCTCGCCTTGTCGACCCATTGGCCGGAGGCGTCCTTGTATCTCCGACCGACCGCGACACCGAACTGACAGACGGCGGTACCGTTGGGGGTTTGCCGGAGCTCAGGGTCCCGGGTGAGATTGCCGACCAGCATCACACGTGCAAAACCACGAGCCATCTTCGCTCCTTCGCCTAGGCTTGTTCGGCCGGCGCGGCCGGCGCGGCCGGAGCAGCGGCCGGCTGCTGGAAGGCAAACGGCTTCTCATGCTTGAGGGGCATGAAGCGAAGAACGCTGTCGGTGATGCCGAGCACGCGCGTCACTTCATCCAGCGTCTTCGGCGTCGCCTGGAAGTAGAGGATGTAGTAGACGCCGTCGAACGAGTCTTTGATCTCGTACGCCAGGCGCTTCTTGCCCCACTCGTCGATCTTCACGATGGCGCCACCGTCACCCGTGATGATCTCTTTGGTGCGGTCGAGGACCGCGGTTCGTTCTTGATCCTCCACATCCGTGCGCAGGATAAGAACCAGCTCATAGCTGTTCAGTTTGGGTCACCTCCTACGGTCATAACGGCCCCGGCCTTACTGCCGGAGCAGGGGTGCAGATATGAATACTACACACGCCGCCGGACAGGACCGTGCGATCCTGCCGCCTTATGCGGACGGCGTGAGCGACGGAAGTATACACCCGGGCCGCGCCGCCGCCCACCTGGGCCGAGGCGCCGGCCGGCCGCTCACCTGAGCCAAGGCGCCAACAGCCGCCCGAGGCGCCGCAAGGCGGCACTGCCGACGAAACTCTCTACCAGATGACCCAGCCGGGCAGGCGCTGCGACAGCCACGAGAACTGCCCCGAGATGAGCAGTGCCCCGTAGAGGATGAGGAGGACACCGCACACGATCTGGATGGTGCGTAGATGGCGCCGTATCCGGGCGAACGCCCGCAGCGCCCTCCCGACGAAGAGACCTGCGATGAGGAACGGGATGCCCAGACCCAGCGAGTAGACCAAGAGCAGAAGGGCGCCGGCGGCGGGGTTGCTCGCCCGACGCAGCGAGAGTCAGGATCGACGCGAGGACGGGGCCTACGCAAGGGGTCCAGCCCGAGAGCGAACGCGATCCCCACCACGACCGCTCCGGCCGGCCCGCGGGGCACGGTCGCCAAGAGCGGGCGCATGTCACGCTGCATGAACGCCGGGATGGTCACGCCGGCCACCACAGCGCCGAGGATCACGAGCAAGGTGCCCGCCACGATCTCCAGCGTCCGCTGATCGGCCAGCCCGCCGATGAACGAGAAGCCGGCTCCCAGCAGGGTGAACACCAGCGAAAAGCCGACCACGAAACCGATAGTGCTCCACAAGACCCTGCGGTCGCCCTTCTGCAGGTCCTCGACGCTCAGCCCCGACACGAACGAGAGGTACGCCGGGAGGAGAGGCAGGACGCAAGGACTGAGAAAGCTGGCGGCGCCGCCGAGCAACGCCACCAGGAACGCGGTCAGACCGAGTTCAGCCGGTAGGGTCATTCACCTTTGAGGTCATCCACGAGCTGATGGAGTCGAGCGAAATCGACGCCGCCCACCACGTTGTGGGCCAGCCTGCCCTCCGCATCGATGAGGAACCCGAGTCCGGTACGTAGCGGACCTTGTACGCGGAGGCCAGATCGCCTTCGTCTAGCATGACCGGGAACGTGTAGCGGCCGGCCATCATCAGGTCCCGCATGCCCCCCTCGTTGTTGCTCGGTGCCACAACCAGTACCGCCGCTTTGTCCGCTGCTTCTCGATAGAACCTATCGAGTTCGGGCATCTCCTCCCGGCAGGTAGGTCAGCCGCTGGTCATATAGACCAGGAAGAGCGGCTTGCCCCGATACTGGTCTAGAGTGACAGTCTTGCCGTCAAGGGTCACGCCGGAGAACTGAGGCGCGGCGCTCGAGCCGGAACTGACGACAGTGGTCGCGTCCCTGCCGGGCCACGCCGAGCCAGTGGCGGCCGGATCGGTCGCGGCAGAGCCGCAGGAGGACACGACAACGCCGCCGGCGAGGAGCGATGCTGCGACTAGGGCGGCGACTGCCGCCTTGATGACCGGCATCCTGCTCACCAGCTTACTTCTTGCGTCCGCCGCTGGTGCCCGCCTTGGCGGGCGCCGTCTTCTTGGGGGCCGGCTTGGCTTCGATGACCGGGCGCAGGCGGCCGCGCGTGCCGAAGTACCAGGCGCCGATGACGCCCACCACGATCATCGCAATGGCGATCCACTGCTGAGAGGTGAGACCCAGGGCCACAGGCTTGTTGGTGCGGATGAACTCCACGAGCAGCCTCGCTATGCCGGCCAACACCGCGTAGACAAAGATCAGCGGGCCCTCACGCTTGAAGCGCGGTGAGATGACCCAGGTGAGCAGCGCGAAGATCACCAGGGACCCTGCGATCTCATAGAGCTGCGTCGGATGCACCCTGACCGTCGTGGGCGGCAGGCCGTTGGGAAAAGACATGCCCCAGGGAAGATTCGTGGGGACCCCGTAGTCGTCGCCGCGAAGAAAGCAGCCCATCCGGCCGACGGCGTAGCCGATGCCGAGCGCGATAGCTCCCGCATCCATGACCGCCGCCAACCGCTCCTTCGAGAGCTTCGTGACGATCACGACTGCGATGATGGCGCCGAACAAGCCCCCGAACCAGACCAGGCCCCCTCCACTCAGAAGGTTGCCCGGCCATTCGCTGGGATGCAAGATCAGGTAGTGGATCTTGGCCCCCAGCAGGCCGCCGATGACGGCCGCGATGAGCAGGCCGTAGATGAAGTCGGGTCTGACGCCCCGCTGCTTGAACTGCCAGTGAGCGATGAAACCGGCCGAGATGAAGGCAAGAGCCATCATGACTCCGAAGGAGTTCATGGTGAATCCGCCAATGTGGAACAACTCCGGGTACATGCGCCCTCCGACTAGCTCAAGGCCGCCCCATAAGAAAAGAGCAGCATTGCGCCGTATTATCGCATGAGTAGGGGCCGCACGGGCCCCTTGGTCAGTGCGCTCAGCTGAAACCGGATCTGGGCGAGCAGCTATTGCTCGGCTCGCAGCGCCCGGTGTCGAGGCACGCGCCCGAGACTAGGCCGGTGACTCCGCCGAAACCGGTGAAGCGCTGCTGTACGTCGCGCCCGCCGCAGTCGGGGCACACCTTCGCCTCGTCCTTGAGAAAACCGAGCACGAACACCTCGAAGTCTTTGTCGCACGTGGAGCATCTCAGGTCATACGAAGCCATGGCGCTCAGCTCCCTCCCGTTGCGGCGGAGACCGCGAAGGGCTCCACTTCCAGCAGACGCAATTGTTCTTCGATCCAGTAGATGCTGATGCCGGAGGGCGACTTCACCTCGTCGCCGACCAGCACGAGAGGTATGCGCCCACCTCCGCGGGCCGCTTCAGCGAGTGAGGGGTACTCGTGCAGTTCGGCGTCATCCACGTCGACGTAGCTGAGCGGCTCTTCTCCGCCCATACGGCGGGCCAAGTCCTGATTGAGGTATCCGACTATCTCCTCCAGAGACAGAGCCGGCCGTCAGCCACCGCCGCGAAACGCGTCCATGCGCCGCGATCCGGCAATAACGATCTGCTTCGCACTATCCAAGTCCGAACTCTTTCTCGTAGTCTTTCTGCTGCCGGGCGCCGATGAGCTGCTTCTCGAGCTTGCCGTCCTTGAAAAGGATGACCGTGGGGATGCTCATGATCCCGTAGCGCGCGGCCAGTTCCTGGTTTGCGTCGACGTTGATCTTTATGACGCTCACCTTGTCGGCGTGGTCGCCGGCCATCTTCTCGAGGACCGGCCCCACCATCCGGCAAGGGCCGCACCAGGGCGCCCAGAAATCGGCTACGACGGGCACCGTCGCGGAAGCCACGATCTGGTCGAACTCCTGCGCGTTGACCTCTTGCACACTCCCACCAGTCATGTTCGTCTCCTTTTGTTCAGGCCGCCTGCCGACCTCTCTTATGTTAGCCGACACGCGCTCCGGCGGCACACCGCCCGGCGTCCTGACTTATCTATCGCTCTATACCCATGGGGGTATATTAGCACTCTCTTCGCCGACCGCCAAGACCCGTGCCGAGAGAAGCGCGCGCATCTCCCCAGGTTGTTACCATTTCGCTCCATCGGCTAACCTATGAGACCGTATCGAGAAGCGGTGAAGGAGGCGATCGCCGTGAGACTGACGTACTACGGGCATTCTTCTTTCCTGCTCGAGGCCGCGGAGGGCACCAGGGTCATCCTCGATCCCTATCGCACCGGGTCTTTCAACGGCGCCTTGAGGTACGGCGCCATCCCGGACACGGCGGAGGCGGTCGTCGCCACCCACGGCCACGACGACCACGCAGCGGTCGACACCATCCCCGGCCACCCGCAGATCTTGGTCCACCCCTCCTCGGCGACCGTCGGGGCCCTGGGAGATAACCGGCATCGACGTCGCCCACGACGCTGAAGGCGGGCGTAGCCGGGGCAGGAACACCATCGTGGTGCTGGATGACGGTGATGTCCGGGTAGCGCACCTGGGCGACCTGGGGCACACGCTCGACGCCGCCACGGTCGAGGCCATCGGCCGCGTGGACGTCCTTCTGGTACCCGTCGGCGGGTTCTTCACCATCGATCACGCCCAGGCGGCGGAGGTGGTCGAGTCGCTCGACCCGCGCATCGTCATCCCCATCCACTACAAGACGCCGAAGGTGGACTTCCCCATCTCGGAACCCGAACCCTTCCTGGCCACTCAGAAGACTGTGGAGCAGATATCCGGCTCGACTATCGAGGTGACCCAGGCGACTTTGCCGGCCGAGCGCGTTACCTACGTTCTGCAGCCGGCGCTGTAGCGGCCGGCCGCCCCATCCAGGCCCACCCGGCCGGTCTCCCACCCAGCCAACTCGAACAGACAGATAGGACGGCAGCGATCCCACTCATGCAAGGAAGCTCACCCAAACCCAAGAGCCCGCCCAAACCGGCCAAGCGAGGCCGCATCCTCCGTCTGAAACCGGGACCACTGCGGCGTTTCGTCATCATCGTGATCGCCCTGCTGGTCTTCTTCGGGCTTGGGTCGTTGCTGTCCCGCATCTGGACCAATTACCTCTGGTATGCCGAAGTGGGTCAGACGACTGTCTTCTGGACCCCGTTCGTCGCGCGGATCTGCGTGGGCCTGTTCTTCGCCGTCGTCTTCTTCGCCATCTTCTACGGCAACCTCTGGCTGGCGCGGAAGATCTCGCCGCGGCTCCTGGCCGTCAAGGACGCCGGCAACGAGGACGTCCTGGAACTCAAGCCGAGCCGGCGGTGGCCCGGCCGGCTGCTTCTGCTGATCGCGGTGGTGTTGGCCATCGCCGTCGGCGCGGTGTATAGCAGCCGCTGGGAAGAAGTCCTCCTGTTCCTGAACCGCAACTCCTTCGGATATGCCGATCCGCTGTTCAACAAGGACGCCTCCTTCTTTGTGTTCACCCTCCCGCTATGGAAGACGCTCGTCAACTTCGTGGGAATGACCCTGCTCTTCACCTTGGTCGCCACGGCTCTCACCTACATGGCCGACCGGGCCCTGGTCCTGGACGCGCGCAACCGGGTGCGGCTGGCGCCCCACGTCAAAGCCCATCTCTCCGTGATCCTGGCTCTCGCGATGGTCGCCAAGGCCGGGGACTACATGGTCCAGACCTGGTCGCTCGACTACTCCACCCGGGGAGCGGTGTTCGGGGCGAGCTACACCGACGTGCACGCGTCACTCCCCGTGCTCCACTTCCTGGCCATCGTGTCGCTCGTGGCCGCGGTGATCTTCCTGGCCAACATCCGCTACAAGGGCTGGCGGCTCCCGGCTATCGCCATCGCGGTGATGTTCCTCACCTGGATCCTGGCGGGCAAGGTCTATCCGGCCATCGTCCAGCAGTACAAGGTCTCGCCCAACGAGATCACCGCCGAGAGCCCCTACATCGCCAACAACATAGAGGCCACCCGCTACGCCTTCGGCCTCGACAACATAACGAGCGTACCGGACGCGGCCGCCGACGACCTCACCGCCGCCGACGTCAAGGCCAATCAGCCGACCCTCGAAAGCGTGCGTCTCTGGGAACCGCGGCCCGCTCTCGACACCTACCAGCAGATTCAGGAGATCCGCCTCTACTACTCGTTCACCGACGTCGACGTCGACCGCTATGTTGTCGACGGCCACTTCCGGCAGGTGCTGATAAGCGCCCGGGAGCTCGACCAGAACCAGCTGCAGCTGCAATCCCAGACCTGGGTCAACAAGCACCTCACGTACACCCATGGCTATGGGTTCGTGATGAGCCCGGTGAACGAGGCGGGCGGGGACGGCCTTCCGCTCCTGTGGGTCAGCGACATCCCCCCGCGCACCGATACCGATCTCAAGATCACCCGGCCGGAGATCTACTACGGGGAACTCGGCAACGACTACGTGGTCGTCAAGACCACCAGCGCCGAGTTCGACTATCCCAAAGGCGACACCAACGTTTCCTCCACGTACGCCGGGGACGGCGGCGTAGCGATCAAGAGCAAGATCCGGCAACTGGCGTTCAGCTTCCGCTTCAAGACCGCGAAGATCCTCTTCTCCAACTCGCTGACCGACGAGTCGCGGATCATGTACCTGCGCACGCTGCCCGAAAGGGTCCAGGCTCTGGCGCCCTTCCTCCACTACGACAAGGACCCTTATCTGGTGCTGCGCGACGACGGGTCTCTCGTCTGGATGTGGGACGCCTACACCACGTCGGACCGCTTCCCCTACTCGCAGCCGCATGGCAACACCGCCAACTACATCCGCAACCCGATAAAGGTGGTCATCAACGCGTACGACGGCAAGGTCACCTTCTACCAGATCGACAGCAGTGACCCGCTTGGCAAACGCGTGGGGCAAGGTGTTCCCCGGTTTGTTCACCCCGGGCGACCAGATGCCGGCCGATATCCGCCGGCACATGCGCTATCCCGAGGACATGTACAGCGTGCAGGCCGATATGCTCGCCACCTACCACATGACCGACCCGGTGATCTTCTACAACAAGGAGGACGTGTGGGAGATCCCGATGGAGCTTTACGGGAACGAGCAGGTCGAAGACCGTGCCGTACTACCAGACGTTGGCATTCCCGGGCCAGACCGAGCCCGAGTTCGCCTTGTTGCTGCCGTTCACTCCGCTCAGCAAGCAGAACATGTCGTCCCTGCTCGTGGCGCGTCAGGACGGGGACAAGTACGGCAAGCTCGCCACCCTCGACTTCCCCAAGGACAAGCTCGTCTTCGGGCCCTCCCAGGTCGAGGCGCGCATCAGCAACGAGCCCGACATCTCCGCCCAGTTGACGCTGTGGAATCAGTCGGGCAGCAAGGTCATCAGGGGCAACCTGCTCGTGGTCCCCATCGGGAACTCGGTGATGTACTTCGAGCCGCTGTACCTCCAGGCCACCCAAAGCCCCATCCCGGAACTGACCCGGGTGATAGTGGCCTATGGCGACAAGGTGGTGATGGAACCGACCCTGGCGGAGGCCGTCATCAAGATCTTCGGCGGTAGCGCAAGCACCGGCTCGACCACCACCACGGCACCGGGAGGCACCACGACCACGACTGCTCCGGGAGCGACCACCACCACGACCACTCCGGGCACGGTGACGACGCTGCCTACCGACCCGGCGGCCCTTGCCACTCTGGCCAACGCGTTGTACAACCAGGCCATCGAAGCGCAACGGCGGGGCGACTGGGCGGAGTACGGTCAGGTGATCGATCGACTGGGTATAGTGCTGGAAGCGCTGCTGGCTGCGCAGGGCCAGCAGTAGACTGCAAAACCGACAAGGCGAGGTCGCAGTGGAACCAAGACGCAAGGACGATCCGGCCCGGTTTCAGCGGCTCCAGGGTGAGGTCGACAGCATGTTCCTCGACCTGCTTCGCGGCGAGCGGGTGCCGCGCTACGGCAAGGCCGCGTTCAGGCCCAATGCCGACGTGTATTTCGACAAGCGCCAGAAAGCGGTGGTGGTCAAGCTCGACCTCTCCGGGGTCGATCCCGGGCAGGTGAGCCTCGAGGTCGAAGAAAACGTGCTGAGGATAAGCGGCGTCCGTTCCGACCAACGGCATCCGGACGCGGTCTACCAGCAGATGGAGATCGCCTACGGCCGCTTCGAGCGGATGGTCATGCTCCCTCCCGAGGTGGACGCGACAAAGGCGCGCGCCGACTACAGCCACGGCTTCCTGGAGATCGTCTTGCCCATCCGGGCGCGCTCGGCGAGCAAGAAGATCCCGATCTCGCTCAAAGACGAGGGCGAAGGGGGGCAGCAAGAATGACCGCTCACGAGAGCCGGTTCGGCCCCCTGGGGTTCAGCATGGGATCCGACGACCCGGAGGTGTTCGCTGCCGCCGGCACCGAATTCGTCATCCTTTCGCGAGACCCGGCCGACAACATCAGCGTGTCTCCCGCGGTGCTGCCCATACTCCCCCTAAAAGACACGGTGGTGTTCCCCGATACCATGACCCCCCTCGCGGTGGGCCAGCCCCGCTCGGTCAACCTCATCGACGACATCCTGCGGGGCGACAAGCAGGTCGGCCTGGTAGCGTCGAAGAGGCCGGACATCGAGGTGCCGGGCCCCGAGGACGTGAACACCGTCGGCGTGCTCGCCACCATCCAGAAGATGATCAAGGCCCCCGACGGCACGCTGCGGATCATCGCCCAGGGCATCCGGCGGATAGAGATCGAGCGGTTCGTGTCGGAAGAGCCCTACCTGACCGCCACGGTCCGTGATCTTCCCGACGTGGTGGTGCCGGGCACCGAACTGGAGGCACTGCAGAGGAACCTCATCTCGGTCTACACCCGCATCATCCAGCTGGTCCCCTACCTGCCCGATGAGCTGGAGCTCGCGGCAGCCAATATCGACGACCCTTCGGCTCTCGGCTACTTCATCGCCTCCACCATGAGACTCAAGACCGAGGAAAAGCAGGAGTTGCTCGAGGAGGTGGACCTCTCCAAGCGTCTGCGCCGTCTGACCACCTTCATGAGCCGGGAGCTGGAAGTGCTCGAACTCGGCTCCAAGATCCAGGACCAGGTCCAATCGGAGATGGACAAGACCCAGCGCGAATACGTCCTTCGCCAGCAACTCAAGGCCATCCAGGACGAGCTGGGAGAGACCGACGAGACCCAGGCAGAGGTCAACGAACTGCGTGAGCAGATCGACAAGGCCAACCTGCCGGAGGAGATCGATAAACAGGCCCGCCGCGAACTGGGCCGGCTGTCAAAACTCCCCCAGGCCGCGGCCGAATACGGCGTCATCCGGACCTATCTCGATTGGATCGTGTCGCTGCCGTGGTCTGTCCTCACTGCCGACAACCTCGACGTGGGCCACGCGCGAAAGGTGCTGGACGAGGACCACTACGACCTGGAGGACGTCAAGGACCGCATCCTCGAGTTCCTCTCCGTGCAGAAGCTCAAGGCGGAGGTGACGAGTCCCATCCTCTGCTTCGTCGGCCCTCCCGGCGTCGGCAAGACCAGCTTGGGCAAGAGTATCGCCCGGGCGACGGGACGCAAGTTCATCCGCATCAGTGTGGGCGGGGTCCGCGACGAGTCAGAGATCCGCGGCCACCGCCGCACCTACGTGGGCGCCATGCCGGGCACCATCATCCGCGCCATCCGCGACGCCGCCAGCGGCAACCCCGTGTTCATGATCGACGAGATCGACAAGATGGGCTCCGACTGGCGGGGCGACCCGTCGAGCGCGATGCTCGAGGTGCTCGATCCCGAGCAGCACAGCACCTTCCGCGACCACTATCTCGACCTGCCTTTCGATCTCTCCCGGGTGATGTTCATCTGCACCGCCAACATGCTCGATACCATCCCCGGCCCCTTGCGCGACCGCATGGAGATCATCTCCATAGCGGGCTACACCGCGCAGGACAAGATGCACATCGCCCGGCAGTATCTGGTCCCCCGGCAGCTCGAACGCAACGGCCTCAAGCCCGGCCAGCTCACCCTGACCGATGCCGCCCTCACGGCGGTCATCGAGAACTACACTCACGAGGCGGGTGTCCGCGGCCTTGAGCGGCAGATAGGGACGATCGCGCGCAAGTTCGCGCGGATGGTGGCCGAAGAGGGGCGCAAACGGATCACCGTGGACCAGAAGCAGGTGACGCAGTTCCTCGGCAGACAGAAGGTCTTCCGCGAGACCAAGCGGCGGACCAGCGATCCGGGCGTGTCGACCGGCCTCGCCTGGACGCCGGCGGGGGGCGACATCCTTTTCATCGAGGCCCGGGCGATGCCCGGATCGGGACAGCTGCTGCTGACCGGCCAACTCGGCGACGTCATGAAGGAGTCGGCCCAGGCGGCCCTCACCTACGTGCGGAGCATCGCCGACAAGCTCGGCGCCGACGCGGAGTTCTTCAAGAAGCACGACATTCACGTGCACGTCCCCGCCGGTGCGGTGCCGAAGGACGGCCCCTCGGCCGGCGTCGCGATGACCGTCGCCCTGGCCAGCATGGTTTCGGGCCGCGTGGTCGATTCGAGCGTCGCGATGACGGGAGAGGTGACGCTCACCGGGCAGGTCCTGCCCGTCGGCGGCATCAAAGAGAAGGTGCTCGCGGCGCGGGCGGCCGGCATAACCCGGGTGTTCCTACCCGACCGCAACGAGGCGGACGTCGAGGAGATACGAGGCGAGGACCTGCTCACCGGGCTGCAGTTCACCTACGCGGACCACGTGGACATGGTGCTCGACAAGACTCTGGCGCGCGCCCCGGGCGCGCGGGCAACGGTAAGCCGGCCGCGCAAGGCCGAAGACGCCGGTCACGACGGGAAGGCCCGGCGGCGGCGCTGACGGGCCGGCATGGCGGAGCCTCGAAAGCGATGGGACCCCGGGCGGCGGGCGCACGCGTACTCGGAACTCGAGCATCCGTCGGACCTGTTCCTCGAGATCCATGGCCGTGACCTACCGGAGTTGGCGGAGAACAGCCTCTTCGCCTTCTACGATCAGGTTGCTCAGATCGAAGGGTTCGGGACCCGGCGCGAGTTGACGCTCAGCGTCCGCGAGCCCGGGCTCGACGAGGCCCTCCGCTCCCTCCTGTCGGAAGCCCTGTACCACTACGACACCGAAGGCTTCGTCGCCGTGGGTGGGGAGGTCACCGTCGAGGGACGTCCCCCCGGTGAGGCCGCCCGGCCCGACGAAGCCAGGACGGGCGAAGCTGGGACCAGCGCAGCCGGTCCGGCCGCCGAGGAGTGGATTCTGCTGGCCCGGCTGTGGGGCGATAACGCCGATAGAGAGCGCCACACCCTGTTACGCGAGGTGAAGGCCGTCACCTACCACCGGCTGGCGGTGAGCAGAAGCGGGGAAGGCTGGAAGGCCACCGTCCTTCTCGATATCTGACGGTTCGGGAGGCACGCGAGATGGAAGGGTACGAGCTTCAGCGCACGGGGCAATGGACGTGGGAACTGCCGGCGACGGGCGGCATGCTGGTCCCCGGAAGGATCTACGCCGACGAGTCTCTTGATCGAGGCTCTGAGCGGTGACGGCAGTCTCACCCAGGTGGCGAACGTGGCCCATCTACCGGGCATCCTTTGCTTCTCCCTGGCCATGCCCGACATCCACTTCGGCTACGGATTCCCGATAGGAGGGGTGGCCGCCTTCGACGCCGAGAATGGGATCGTGTCCCCGGGCGGCGTGGGCTACGACATCAACTGCGGGGTGCGGCTCCTTGCCACCGACCTGGAGGTCGGCGACCTGGAGGGCAAAATAAGGCCGGTGGTGGACCAACTGTTCCGCGACGTGCCCTCTGGGGTGGGGTCGAGCGGCGCGATCGCCAAGTTGCCTCGCCAAGAGATGGAGCACGTGCTGGCCGAGGGCGCCGGGTGGGCCGTGACGCATGGCTACGGCTGCCCGGCCGACCTCGACCATACCGAGGACGGCGGAACCCTCCCCGGCGCCGACCCCACGACCCTGAGCGAACGGGCGTACGCCAGGGGGCAGGATCAGGTGGGCACGCTCGGGTCGGGCAACCACTTCCTCGAACTCCAGACCGTCGACGAGATCTTCGACGCGGGAAGCGGCGGCGGCATACGGCCTCCACGAGGGGCAGATCACGATCATGATCCACTGCGGCTCGAGGGGACTGGGCTATCAGGTCTGCGACGACTACCTGGGGACGATGGCTGAGGCGAGCCGCCGCTACGGCATCGACCTGCCCGACAGGCAGTTGGTGTGCGCTCCGGTCGGATCGCGCGAGGGGCGCTCGTACTTGGCGGCCATGGCCTGCGCCGCGAACTACGCCTGGGCCAACCGGCAGATGATCATGCACCTTGTCGAGGGAGCGCTGCTTCACGCCCTACGGATCTCCCCCAGACAGCTCGGTCTGCGGCTCGTGTACGACGTGGCCCACAACATTGCCAAGCTGGAGACCCACGAGGTCGACGGCCGCCAGGTGAAGGCATGCGTGCATCGCAAGGGAGCCACGCGGGCCTTCGGCCCCGGCAGGCCCGAGATCCCCGCCGACTACCGAAAGGTGGGGCAGCCGGTGCTGATACCCGGCGACATGGGCACGGCCTCGTTCGTCTGCAAGGGAACGGCGAACGCGCTGGCTGAGACCTTCGGCTCCACCTGCCACGGGGCGGGAAGGGTCATGAGCCGTTCACAGGCCCTGAAGCGCGCGAAGGGCCGCTCCATAGAGCGGGAGCTGGCCGAGGCGGGCATCGTAGTCCGTGCGCAAGGCCAGAAGACCCTGGGCGAAGAGATGCCCGAGGCGTACAAGGACGTGGAGCGTGTGGTCGGCGTGATGCACGGCGCGGGAGTATCGCCGAAGGTGGCGCGCCTTCGCCCGTTGGGCGTGATAAAGGGCTAGGTCAACGGGATGCGGCCCGCGGTCAGAGCGTCGGAGACGTCTCCCCCGCCTTGCCCTCGTCTTTCTGCAACCGCTGCGTAGCCGCCCGGCGTAGACGGGCCGCTTCCTTGACGGGAAGAGACTCGCTCAGCTTGATCAGGACGTCCGGCGGCACCCGGTCCTTGAGGGCGTCCAGGACGGCGTGAACGGCTCGGGCCGCTTCGTCCTTGGCCTGGTACGAGCCCGCCTTCTGTACGGCCTGCAGCAGCGCTTCGACCTGATCTTTGACCGCGCGGCCCTTGGGGGCCAGCAGGTCGCGAACCGAGAAGGCGAGCTTGAACTCCAGCAGGTCGCTGCGGTTGTAGTGGGTGAGGCGCTGCAGTACGCGGAGCAGTCCGGGCCAAACGAGCGACCCGGTGGTGACCCGGCGCCGGGGCCTGCGGCTGCGCGGCCGCGGACCGACTGCTACTGCACTCGAACCATTAGTCTGCACGGGATGTTCCCCTTCGACGACGCGAGTATCGAACGCCTTCTATGATACCGCAGGTCCCGCCCGCGGCAAACCTGCCACCCGGCCCGGGTTTACGGAGAGCCTACGCGCGCCCGTCACTGCCGTCCCTGCGGTCCTAGTGATGCCGCTCCACCTGGAAGCGCAAGATGCGGTAGCGATCGCGGTCGGGGTCTATCCCGCCTTTGCGGCAGGTGATCCGCACCTGCTGGTCTACCGTGTCGACTCCTTCCAGATCGGGCAGCAAGAGGGCCTGCCTGCCGTCGGCCGTCTGCAAGATGATGCCGTAACGCTTTGGGTCGAGCTCCTCGGTCCCGCTCACTTCCTCGGGCTCTCCCAGGACGTCCACGGAGATGTCCAGGCCGTCCAACTCGTCGGGTCTCAGCGGGTGGAAGCGAGGATCGCGCGTTGCGGCGCTGATCGCGTTGCGCACTATCTCGTCCTCGATCCCCGGCTGGGTGGGCTCGGTGGTGCCGATGCAGCCCCGAAGCGAGCCGTCGGGAAGATGGAGCGAGACGAAGACGCCCGCCCGGGACGGTTCCAGCCCGGACAACGGGTCGGGATCGAGCACCTTCCGCTCCCGCACGTAGCTCTCGACGGCTCTTCGAGCAAGAGCGACGAGCGCGTCGCCGTCCGTCTTTGTCTCCTGGTTCACGATCTGACTCCTTCCTCCGCAGGCGGCGCGGTCAGTTCGACCTCGCCTACCAGGTAGCCCACGCCCCAGGGGCCTTCGTACGACAGCAGCCGGTTGTGGGTCCGTCCCCCGGAGGCCTCGTAGGCCCCGACGACTCCCGAGAGCACGGCCAGCGAGCGGTAGCCGCATTCACCGGCGGCGGAGACCAGAGCCGGGTCGATGGTGAGGAGAGCGTCCCAGTCGCCGGAGCCGAAGGTGTCGGCCACGGCCTGGTCGAACCGGGCGGCCCGGGGGTCGTAGCCCGCGGGCGCCCCGGGGATGAGCCGGTGGCTGAGATCGCTGCTCGCCACGTAGACTATCCGCTGCTCCGCCTTCACGAGCGCCTCGCCGATGGCCCGCCCAAACCGCACGTGCTCCTCCAAGCTGAGGTAGGAGAACGAGAGCAGGACCAGCCGGCACGCGTTCTTCAGAGCGCCCGTGAGGTAGACCAGCGGCACCATCGCCCCGTGGTCGAGGTCGAAGACCTCTCCTCTGGCAGCCGTCTGTGCCACCGGGATCCCATGCGCCGTGGCCCCCTGCATGATCGCCTCGGCCAGCCCCTCGTCGGCGGCCGCTTCCACCCGCACCTGAGGGGCGCGGAAGTAGGCGAGGGAGCCCTTGTACGATGCGGCCAGCGAGACGCCCATCTGGCTCCGAGCCAGGGGGCTGTGAGGGGACAGGAGCACTATGGTGTCGGGGGCGAGTCGGGCGGCCCTCTCCCGCACGGCGGTCATGGCCCGGACCGTGGGCTCGGCTTCGGCCAGGCTGGGAGCCGCCGACCTCGGGGATGATGATCGGGGGGTGGGGGGCGACAAAACATCCGACAAGACCCATCGTCAAACCTCCTCGAGATAACCAGGGATCTGCTCCCCACAATCGGGACAGCGTCCCCCCACCGCCCTGTTCCGGCTCAGACTGTGCCCGGCCCGTTCGATGACCATCTTCCCGCACGACGGGCACGAGGTCGATTCCGACGAATGCCCGGGGACGTTGCCGCCGTACACGTACCGCAGCCCGGCCTCACGCCCGATGCGCACCGCCTTCTCCACGGTCTCGACCGGCGTCGGAGGCGCGTCGAGCAAGCGGTACGTCGGGTAGAAGCGGGAGACGTGCCAGGGGATGTCAGGTGACACCGAGACGAGAAAGGACGCGAGGTCGCGCAACTCGCCGTCGCTGTCGTTCCGCCCGGGAATGAGGAGCGTCGTCACCTCGGTCCACACTCCCATCTCGTGAAGCCGCCGGATCGAATCGAGGACCGGCTTCAGGCGAGCCCCGGTCAGCATGCGATAGAACTCGTCGGAGAACGACTTCAGGTCCACGTTGGCGGCGTGGAGATCGCCGTCGATGTCGGCGAGCATCTGCCGGGTCATGAAGCCGTTGGTGACGAACACGTTCTTGAGGCCGGCCTCGGTCGCCAGCCGGGCGCAGTCGCGTGCGTATTCGTAGAAGATCGTGGGCTCGGTGTACGTGTACGAGACGCTCCGGCAGCCCGCCGCGAGAGCGCCGGCCACCACCTGCTCCGCCGACGTGGGTCTCCCTACGATCCTGCCCTGGTCGGCCGGCATCTGGCTGATTTCGGCGTTCTGGCAGAAGCTGCAGGCAAAATTGCAGCCCACGGTAGCAAGCGAATAGGTAGAGGTACCGGGCAGGAAATGGAAGAGCGGCTTCTTCTCTATGGGATCGACCGCGGTGGATATCGGGCATCCGTAGACGAGGGTATAGAGGACCCCCTCCCGGTTCTCCCTCACTCCGCACTTGCCGACGCCGCCGGGCCCTATCCGGCAATGGTGGGCACAGAGGAAGCAGTGGACCTGGGGCCCCTCCTGCCACGCCTCCCAGAGCGCCGCCCGCACAGCTTCGCACGGGCCGGCCTCTTTCCATGCGGGTCACCTCCTCGACAGGTTCCGGCCGCGTTTGCGACGAAGTCGCGTCATGACCGACAATGGCTGCAATGCCCAATTCAGCATGTATTCATGCCAGTGAAGACCCCTCGCCACCGAGCCCGCGACTATCAGCGCGACCAGATCCTCCCGGGTGGGCGGTCTGTCGACCACTACATACGCCCGGCCCACCTCGGCGGGCCCGTGGGCGTCACTGCCCGCTCCTCTCGGTTTGGCATGCCGGTGGGCCAGCCGTCCGGCGTTCCTGACCGACAGCGGGCTGAGCGACCGCCCGTTGAGGACTTCCACGACGTCCGCCTGGTGGGCCGCCTGCTCGCGCACCCTCGCGGCGATAGTGCCCCGGCGGATGACGTCGAACGGGTGCGGCAGGTAGACCAGCCCACCCTGCTGCCTGATAAGCGCGATGGAGTCGCTCGCCGGAAGGCCGCGCGGTATGGGCTCGCGGACGTACAGTCCGATGACATCGCCGTCGGCCGTCGACACCTCGACTCCGGGGATGACCCGGGGGAGAGTCGGGTCGGCTTCAGCCATCGCCAGAGCTTCGAGCGCTCCTTCGACAGTGTTGTGGTCGGTCACGGCAACGCACCCGAGACCGTTCGCTCGTGCCGCGCGAAGCAGTTCAGCCGGGGACATCACCCCGTCGGATGAGAACGATGTGTGGTTGTGAAGATCCAGCCTAACAGGCTGGCCGGAGGCAACCATGCGTTACACGTCCGGAAGGGAACCAGGCCGCCGCCGACGCCGGTCGCGCAACACCCGCATCTCGCCACCCGCATCCGAGGCCCGGCGTTCCTTCTCCCGACGGTCGACGATCACTTCGACGCCCTCAACGCCTTCGAAGCGCTTTTTGAACTCCTCGTAGTACTTGTCCACCAGTTCGCGGGGGATTACGTAGTAGATCACTTCGCCCCACCTCCTATCCCTCAGTCCATTCTATGATAGTGTCTGGTCTCTCCATGTCCAATAGCGATTGCTTTCAGGCAGGCCGATGGCTGAACCCACCGATGAAAGCGGGACTGGACCGCTCCTAAAGAACCGGTACCGGCTGGGCCGCGTGCTTGGCCGCGGCGGCATGTGTATCGTGTATCAGGCTTGGGATACCAAGCTGCGGCGCGATGTGGCCATCAAGCGGCTCGAACCCCCGCTCAACCAGGATCCGCGCACGCGGGCGCGGTTCGACCGTGAAGGCCAGGCGCTGGCGCGCCTCTCCCACCCCAACGTGGTGACGTTGATCGACCGCGGCTCTACAGAGACCGACGGCTACCTCGTGTTCGAGTACGTCGAGGGCCGCTCGCTCAAAGAGCTGGTAAGGGAGAAGCCCCTGGACGTCGCCGAGGCAGGCCGCATCCTGGGGCAGGTGGCCGAGGGGCTGGCGGCCGCTCACCAGGCAGGTATCGTCCATCGCGACGTCAAGCCCCAGAACATCCTCATCGACCGGCAAGGCCATGCCAAGATCACCGACTTCGGCATAGCTACCGGACCCGACTGGACGCGCGTCACCAAAGCGGGATCGATCATCGGGAGCGCGCGGTACATGTCGCCGGAGCAGGTGAGGAGCAAGCCGGTCGACGCGCGTTCGGACATCTACTCGCTCGGCGTGGTGATGTACGAGATGCTCGCGGGCCATCCCCCGTTCGACGGGGCCAACATGCCCGAGATCGCGCGGCAGCACCTCAACAACCCCCCGCCCCCGCTCGGCGAGATCCGCTCCGACCTGCCCCCCGGGCTCGAGAAGATAGTCATGCGTTGCCTCGAGAAGCTCCCCGAGGACCGTTTCGTCTCCATGGACGAATTGCTCGGCGCCTTGGCAGGCGTCGGCCTGTACGCCCTACCCCGCGCGGACATCGGAGGCAAACCGCGCAAGGCGGCGACGACGACCGCAGGATGCGTTCCTCGCCGGGTGGAGCCTCCTACGACTCCGCGTCGCGTCGCGGGGACGACACGGGCGATATGCCCGGGTGGCAACGCGACCGGTCTCGCCAGCAAGCCCGCAAGAAGCGCGCCCGACGGCGCTGGATCATAGGTGGGGCAGTCGCCGCGGCGATACTGATCGCCGCCATCGTGATCGTTCTCGTGCTCACCCTTTCGGGAAGCGGGGCCCCGGACGTCGTCGGCCTCTCCCTCGACCAGGCGCGGCAGCTGGCCGCCGACGCAGGCATGCAGGTGGAGGTCACGGCCCAGATCCCGTCGTTCGACAAATCCGCCGGCACCGTGCTGGAGCAGGCTCCCGATCCCGGCATCGAGAGCGATGACGGTGTCTTGCGGCTCACGGTCACCAGGGAGCCCACCCTGGTCGCCGTCACCCAGATGAAAGACTACGATCCCGAGGGCGACCAGACCGAGAATCCGGACCAACTCCCCAATCTCACCGACGGCAAGGACAGCACGAGCTGGTCCACCGAGCTCTACAAGTCGGCCTCCTTCGGCAATCTCGACAAGGACGGAGTCGGCCTGGAGTTCACTCTCAGCGCGCCTGCGACCATCATGGAGATCGTCTCCTCGGTAGACGGCTGGAAGGGCGAATTGCGTCAGGACGTCTCCTCGGGGTCGGAGGCCAGTATCGCTACCCTCGACGGGACCGCCAACCAGATCATCACCCTTCGCGATCCGCTCAGCGCAGGCCGGCTCTGGTTCACGAAGCTGGCCGAGCTCACCGACGGACGATGGGGCGTGGAGCTGTCGGAGATCCGCTTCTACAAGTAGTCGGTCGAGCCCGCCTGGCCCGGCTTGATCCGCGCGGCCGGTCTCGACGCGCCGGGCTCAGCTCAACGTGAACCGCCCTATGCCCGACAACCATGTCCCCGTCACGATAACGGCCACCAGCACGACGGCCAGGGCCAGGAACACCCAATCGCCCGAGGTGACCACCATCCTCTCGCGGTACGTTCGCCGAGGCAGAGCTCCGAATGCGCGCGCATCCATGGCGATGGCGATCCGGCCCGCGCGGCGCACCGCCCCCGTCAACAGGGGCAGGGCATAACGCCGGATCCGCGAGAACGGGTGGAGCAGGCCGCTTCCCTCCCGCACCCCGCGCAGCCTCTGAGCCGCTCGAATGGTGGCGTAATCGGCCTGGAACACCGGGAGCATGCGATACCCGACCATCACCCCGTAGGCCACCCGGTCGCTCAGGTGCAGCTGGTGCACGAGGCTGAGCAGCAGGTGTTGCGGCTCGGTGGTGCGCACGAAGACCAGCGACAACAGCGCGAAGCACAGCAGGCGTAGCCAGAGACTGCCGGCCGCCCAGAGAGCGGCCCGCGTGACCTCCACCGGGCCGATGGAGAAGACCACCTCCGACGTAGCGTTCTGCTTGTTGAAGAAGATGTTGGCCAGCAGGATCGCGATACCGGCCAGGACGAACACGGCGAGCGGCCGCAGCTGCGCCTTCAGCGGCAACCCGCCGAGCAGGCGGCCCGCGGCCAGCGTGACCAGGAAGAGGACCAACGGCGTGACCGGGTCGAACACGAAGGTGAGCGGCAGAGCGGCGACGACGACGGCCGCCAGCTTGATGGTCGGATTGCGGCGCTGCAGGTAGGGCATCTCAGCTGCCCGCCCGGTCGGTACCCTGAGCATTCGCTCGCCCAGCCCCGTCGAGGAAAGCCCGGGCGGTCAGAAGCCCGCCGCGGATCCCCTCGGCCTCCTGCAGGCGGAGTCCCACCTGGGCCACCGCCGGCATCGCCAAACGGGCCGCCTCGACCAACCCCGGCTGGGCAAAGAAGCCGGCCGGGTCGCCCACGTAGAGCGCCCGGCCGCCGGCAAGCACCAGGAGGGAATTGGCGTATTCGGCCACCAACCGCATGTCATGCGTGATCATGGCCACCGTCCCGCCGCCCGCCCGGAAGTCGCGCATCATCTCCATCAACCGGCCGGACTGCACCGCGTCCTGCCCCAGGGTGGGCTCGTCAAGGATGAGCGCCGGGCAGCCCCGGACGAGCATCGCGGCCACACTCAGCCGGCGCTTCTGCCCCTGGCTGAGCGTGAACGGGTTCGCCTCGGCCAGGTGCAGCAGGCCCAAGCCGCTCCAGCCAGTCGTCCACCGACCGCTCCTGCTCGGCGGTCAGATGCCGGGAACCACCGCGACCGCGGGGAGAGAGACTGAAGACGAGTTCTCCGCGGACGGTGCTCGAGACGAACTGGTGTTCCGGGTTCTGGAAGACGTGACCGACCTTCTCGGCTATGGCCCAGGCCGGGAGAGTCGCCGCATCCCTCCCCTCCAGGAACACACTCCCGCGCGGCGGTTCGAGCACGCCGGACAGCAGCGAACCCAGCGTGGTCTTGCCCGCCCCGTTGGCGCCGACGATCGCGAGGAAGTCCTGACGGCAGAGGTCGAAGGAGACGTCGTCGAGAGCAGTGTGACCGCCGGGGTAGGTGAAGCTGAGGTCCCTCACGGTGAGGAGCGGCGCGGCGTCACCGGCACCTCGCGCCCCTCCCGTCGCGGAGTCCGATGGAGCCGCCGCAGAAGCGGGCGCGAAGCCGATCGACCAACCCTGGCGTGGCCCGCAGAGCAGTCACCGCCTCCCCTACGGCCAGCGGCCGGCCCGGCACCTGCCAGCCCGCCTGTGCCAGACCGGCGACGAGCTCGACGGTCTGCGGCCTCCACACGCCGGCCTCCCGGAGTTGCTCCGAATGGTCGTAGAAGGCGCCCCGAGGGTCGCCCCGGTAGAGCAGGCGGCCTTCGCCATCGAGCACCAGGACGCTGTCGACCCAGTCGATCACTTCGTCCAGCTTGTGCTCGATGATGACGATGGTGTGCTGCCGGTCGCGGGCGAGTCTGCGCAGGATCAGGAAGAGCTCGCTGGTAGCCGCAGGGTCGAGATTGGCGGTCGGCTCGTCGAGCACGAGGAGCCTGGGTCCCATCGCCAGGACGGCCGCGAGGGCCACGCGTTGCTTCTCGCCGCCCGAGAGGCTGCTGAGGTGCCGCCCACGTAGCCCGGGCAGCCGGACCACATCCAGCGCCCGGCCGATCGCCGCCTCGATGTCTCCGGGCGGCGTCTGCAGGTTCTCCAGGCCAAACGCGATCTCATCGTCGACTGTGAGGGTGCAGAACTGCGAATCAGGATCCTGGAACACCAACCCCGTCTGCCGCGCCAGGACGCTCACCGGCGTGTCCTTGACCACCAGCCCGGCCACCGCCACTTGCCCGGAGTAGTCGCCTTCGACGAGATGAGGGATCAGCCCGTCCAGACACAGCGTCAGGGTGCTCTTGCCCGAACCGCTGGGTCCAAGGACCAGCGCCGTCTCTCCCGCGGTCAGCTCGAAAGGTGAGATCCGTGAGCGCCGCCCGGATGCGGGTGGCGTAGGTGAACGAGAGCCCGGCAGGCCCGCACCGATGGCGGGGTGAGTCCGTCCGGCGGATCCGGGGCGGGCACCGCCTCGGGCCGCCGGGGGCGGGTGCCCCTGCGGCCGAATCGGGCAGCGCGGCGCTCGGACTGCTATCGCCGGTCAGACCCGTTTCGTCCCGCCCGAACCGCCGGCGAGCCCGGAGAGAACGCCGGTCTTGGACAGCAGCCGTCCCAGCAGGTGTGAGAGACCCCCGCCAAGTACGACCGAGCTCACCACGCAGAGAATCGCAGCCACGCCGATGTTCCCCCAGTACCCACCCGGTATAGTCTGGATACGACTCGCGGTTGGTATAGCCGTACACGAACGTATCGAGCAGCAATGCTGAAGGCCCGGCGAGGGCGGCCGCACCGTAGAGAGCGACGCCGGTGAAGCGCTTCCACCGGAACGCTGCGAATACCGCTTCGGCCCCCGCCCCTTGCACGAGACCGCTGGCCATGGTCAGGACACCCCACTGATTGCCCATCGCCATGCTGACGAATGCCGCCACCAGTTCGCCGAGCAAGGCCGCGCCGGGCCTCCGGACCACATAGGGGACGAGCAGGCCGCCGACCATCCAGATGCCCGACCAGCGCGTAGGAGAACGGGAACGGGATGACCGGGAACGCGCTCGACCCACCAGCAGGCCCCAGGCCCAGAAGATGACCCCGACCGCCGACTGCCAGGACGGCCGCCACCACTATCTCGCGTGTGGTCCATCCTTCGAACGGGGCAATGGCCCGGCGTATTCCCGTGCGCCTTCCAACCGGTGTCGTGGTCTGGCCGTTCGGTGACATTCACATCTCCTTGTCCACGTCGGCCTGGATGGCGCCCACCAGTTCGTCGGTGGGCATGCCGGCGGCCAGCGTCGCCGTGAGGACCGCGGGGCCGTGGTGCTGCGCGGCGCGGAACGCCGCCCGCAGCGCCGCGAACACCTCGTCTTCACTTCCCCACATCAGCGTGCTCAGATTACCCACGCGGACCTCGGCTCCCTCGGCTCGAACGGCGTGGATCGTTGCCTGCACCGGTGTGTCGATGTCGGGCTGCCGCAACGGGTACACCGAGAACTGGCAGCCCACCACACTCTCGTCGTGATAGCCGGCGCCCTTACCGGCACGCGTGCCGGCGTCTTTTCCATCGCTCATCGCCGCATCACCTCCCCTGGTAGTGGATCAGGAGCAAAGCTCCCGGCCCGTGGGTAACTCGCGCCTTGGCGCCCGTCATCTCGTTGCTCACCCCCCGCGTCTGCCCCTGCACGAGGGGCTCGCCGCGCAGCGGGTAGAGCAGGCCTTCGGTGCGCACATCTTCCACGGTCGACGTCAACGGGAGCAGGGAGACGATGTCGCCTTGCCGACCGGCGACCGTGCCATCCCCCTTCACCAGGAACGCCTCGTGAAGTCCGTCCACCAGCGTGACGCGGACCTGTGCGAGCCAGGGCGCGGCGAGCACCAGGAGGTTGCCCACAAGGTGGTCCAGACGGGGGCCCCCGAGCGCGTTGAGGACGGTGATATCGGTGGCGCCGCGGTCGACGGCCACCCGAAGTGCCGCCTCGGTGTCGGTCTCATCCTTGGCGGTCGGGAGCGTCAGCACCTCCACCCCCCGGGACTCGAGGTCCTGGAGAGCCGCGGGAGAGATGGAATCCAGGTCGCCCACCAGCAACGAGGGCACAAGGCCGACCTGCGCCAGCGCATCCGCTCCGCCGTCGACGGCCACGAGCAGGTCCGCGGTCTCGAGCGAGACCCTATCCAGCTTGCCGGCCGGCAGCGAGCCGGCTACAACGATCGCATGCAACAAGACGCACTCCCTTTCCGGCGGGAGAGCGCAGGTTTCTCGAGTGAATGATGCGCCACAAAGCGGCGTAAGGTCGGGCGGATCACCGTTACTTCCCTTCGCTGGCATTACCCAGATCAGGTTCGTAGGGTCTGTGGCCAGGCCACACTCTCAGCTGCGCGCTCCCCTAGCAAGGTATGTCGAAGACCGGGCGATTATAGCACCGGCACCTGCCCGGCACGTCCGAGAAGTCGCCATCGAAATCGGCATCCAGACATCGCTGGTGTATACTTTGGTACCGATTTTGCCGGGTCTTGGGGACCCGAGCATTGCCGGCGGTGGGGGGGTTCATTGCCGGACAACCCAGAGAAGGAGCATTGGTGTTTGCCATGGCTGAAGAACGTCCTCCCGGCCGGAGGCTCGTCCGATGACCGCCGTCGCTAATCCACACAGGATGCCGCCCGCGCCTGAAGCAGGACAGAAGCTCACCGAGATCCGGTGGCATGCTCGCGGCGGCCAGGGAGCCGTCACCGCTGCCAAAATGGTCGCGGAACTGGCGCTCGGCCAGGGTAAGTACTTCCAGGCCTTCCCCGAGTACGGACCGGAAAGGTCCGGGGCGCCTATCGTGGCCTTCACGCGTGTGAGCGACGAGCCCATCCAGATCTACTCCGGCATCGAGCACCCGCAGATCGTGGTCGTGCTCGACGCGTCCCTGCTGGGCGCGACGAACGTCACCAAGGGCGCTCCCGACGACGCGGTAGTCCTCGTGAACTCCGAGATGACGCCGGCCCAGTTGCGCGAGCACTATGGCCTCAAAGGCGGTCGCCTCTTCACCATAGCGGCCACCCGTATCGCCATGGAGACGATCAAGCGCCCCATCCCGAACACGCCCATGGTGGGGGCTCTTACCCGGATCACCGGGCTCTTCCCGATAGAGAAGGTGGTGGCATTCCTCCGTTATGACTTTGGCAAGAAGTTCCCGCCGAAGGTGGTCGAGGGCAATATCTTGGCCATCACTCGCAGCTACGAGGAGGTCCAGGGCGAATGAGCGCCACTGACGGCAGACCCCGGTGGGACGTAGACGATATCGATAGCTGGGGCCCCGAGAAGCATCAACTCGGGGCGACCATCCCGTGTGCGGGGAATTCCGACGAGTTCGAGACCGGCGGATGGCGCTCGCTGACGCCCTGCATCGACCAGGCCGCCTGCACGGGCTGCATGCTCTGCTACTTCTACTGCCCCGACGCTTCGATCATTATCGAGAACGGCAAGGCGGCGGGCATCGACCTGAAGCACTGCAAGGGCTGCGGCATCTGCGCCAAGGAATGCCCGGAAGATGCCATAACCATGAAGACCGAGGACAAGGAGTAGCCGCGTGGCCGGTCAGGATGTGACTACTCTTGCGGTAACGGGCAACGAGGCCGTGGCCGAAGCCATGCGCCAGATCAACCCGGATGTCGTCTGCGCGTACCCCATCACCCCGCAGACCGAGGTGGTCCAGCTCTTCGCGCAGATGGTGGCGGACGGTACCGTGGACACAGAGTTCGTCACGGTCGAATCGGAGCACTCGGCCATGAGCGCGGCAATAGGATCGGCGGCCGCCGGCGCCCGCACCATGACCGCCACTTCGTCCCAGGGCTTCGCGCTCATGTGGGAACTGCTCTACGTGGCGGCCAGCTACCGCCTTCCCATCGTCATGACCACGGTCAACCGGGCACTCTCCGGCCCCATCAACATCCACTGCGACCACAGCGACACCATGGGCGGGCGGGACACAGGCTGGATCCAGCTCTACGGAGAGAATCACCAGCAGGCCTACGACAACTGCCTGCAGTCGGTCCGGATCGCGGAGCACATGGACGTGCGCACCCCTACGATGCACATGTACGACGGCTACGTCATCAGCGGGGCCATCGGCCCTCTGGTGATCCTCGAAGATGAGAAGGTCCGCGATTTCATCGGTCCCTACCGGGCCGTCAACCCCATGCTCGACATCGAGCATCCGGTCACGGTGGGCCCCTTCGACGGCCTGCACGGCTGGTACTTCGAGCACAAGGTCGCGCAGAACCGGGCCATGGACAGGGCCTTCGACGTGATCGCCGACGTGGCCGACGAATACGCCGAGTTGACCGGTCGCCACTACGGCCTCCTCGAGCCCTACCGCCTCGACGACGCCGAGATAGCCATCGTCGTGGTCGGCTCCACCGCGGGTACCACCCGGATGGTGGTCGACAAGCTGCGGTCCAGGGGGGTCAAGGCCGGCATGGTGAGGGTCCGGGTGTTCCGCCCCTTCCCCCACGCCGCCTATGCCAAGGCGCTCGAGCACGTCAAGGTCGTGGGCGTGATGGACCGGGCCGACTCCTTCGGCGCCCAGGGGGGCCCGATATTCCTCGAGATCCGTGCGGCCCTCTACGACAACGACCCGCGGCCGCAAGTGCTGCCCTTCATCTACGGGCTCGGCGGGCGCGACATCTTCCCCGACAACATCGAACAGGCGTTCGCTGCGCTCGAAGACGCGGCGAGTAGCGGCAAGCGGGTCTCGACGGCCCGCCGCTATCTGAACCTGCGCGAGGATTGAGGTAGCCGGAATGGCGAACAACGGAAACGGAAACGGCAGGCGGCCGCAAGGCGCCGAACCCAAGGGCTCGTCGCTGTACGAGGTCCTCAAGGGCATCGACTTCGAGCGGAGGCAGTTGGTCGGCAAGCCCGCGGGCACCGGCCTCCTCAGCCTGGCCGAAGGACCGGACGGCCGGCACAAGTGCTACGCCTGCACGCTCTGCGAGCGGACCTGCCCGGTCGACGCTATCGAGCTCGAGTACTGCCCTGAGTTCCCCGAGCAAGCCTTTGACATCGAGGCAGCGCGCGACGCCGCTCTAACGACCCTGCCGGGCGAGAGCTGCGGGGCGGCCTCGGCGTGCGTCATGGGCGAGAGCCGGCGACCCTCCTGGCGCCGATCGACATGAAGGTGCTCGACCCCGTCATCGCCGGCATCCGCTCGGGCTCCGGCCTTATCGAGGCTATGCACGCCACCCAGGAGGCCTACGGTTATCTGCCCCGACTCGCCCTCGAAGTGATCGCCGACGAGATGCACCTGGATTTCTCCCGGGTCTACGGTGTGGCCAGTTTCTACAGCCAATTCCGGCTCAAGCCCGTGGGCAAGTACGTCATCGACGTGTGCATGGGCACCGCCTGCCATGTGGCAGGCGCGCCCCTCGTCCTGGAGGCGTTCACCCAGGAACTCGAGATCCCCGTCGGCGACACTACCTCCGATGGTCTCTTCACCCTGCAGACGGTCAACTGCGTGGGCGCCTGCGCGCTGGCTCCGGTCGTGCGCCTCGGCGATGACGAGACGTTCGGCCGCATGGGGCCCAACGAGGCCCGGCGGCTGGTGCGCAGACTGCGCAAACAGGAGGCGGCCCTATGAGCGCGCCCCCGGTTGGACCGGCGCTGCGGGCGAGCGTTGACGCGGCCCTCAAGGCAGCTATAACCGCCGGCTCCGGGGCCTATCTAGCCGACGACGCCCGCACCGAGATCCGCATCTGCGCCGGCACGGCTTGCCATGCCTCCGGGCGCGTCGCGCTGAAGAAGGCTGTGGACGCGGCGTTGGAGAAACGCGGACTGGCAGGCCAGGTGGCGGTGATCGAGACCGGCTGCCACGGATTCTGCGAGCAAGGGCCCATCATGGTGCTGCGGCCCCGGGGCATCTTCTATCCTCGAGTGCAGCCGAAGGACGTCACCGAGATCATCGACACCAGCGTGGTAGGCGACGGCATCGTGGAACGCCTTCTCTACAAGCATCCCGAGACCGGCGAATCCCTGGCGCTCGAGCGGGAGATCCCGTTTTACGCGCTGCAGACGCGCGTGGTCCTCGGCCTCAACGGCAAGGTGGACCCCTTCTCCCTGGACGACTATCTAGCCCATGGCGGCTACACCGCCCTGGCGAAAGTGCTTTCCGATGGCGACCCCGTCGTTGTCATCGACGAGATCGAACGGAGCGGGCTGCGAGGTCGCGGTGGAGCGGGCTTCTCCACCGGCAAGAAGTGGCGCACTTCCCGCCGCAATCCCGGCGACGTCCACTACGTCATCTGCAACGCCGACGAGGGCGACCCCGGCGCTTTCATGGACCGCTCGGTGCTCGAAGGCAACCCCCACAGCGTCATCGAGGGGATGATCATCGCCGCCTACGCCATCGGCGCGGACAACGGGCCGGTGGCCGGCTATGTCTATGTCCGGCACGAGTACCCGTTCGCGGTGGACCGGCTGCGCTTTGCCCTCGGCCAGGCGCGCGAACGCGGCCTGCTGGGCACGAACATCCTCGGCTCGGGCTTCGACTTCGACATCCGCATCAATCAGGGCGCAGGCGCCTTCGTCTGCGGCGAGTCGACGGCGCTTACACTGTCCATCGAGGGCCTGCGCGGCATGCCCAGAGGCAAGCATATCCGTACCGCTGCGCACGGGCTGTGGGGCCAACCGACCAACCTCAACAACGTCGAGAGCTACGCCAACGTGCCCTGGATCATCAACAACGGCGCCGATGCCTTCGCAGCGATAGGTACCGAGACGAGCAAGGGCACGAAGATCTTCTCGCTCACCGGCAAGGTGGTGAACGGAGGACTGATAGAGGTCCCGATGGGGACGACCCTCCGCCAGGTCATCTTCGACATAGGCGGCGGCATGCTTGCGGGACGTCACTTCAAGGCCGTCCAGCTGGGCGGGCCGTCGGGTGGCTGTCTCCCGGCTTCGCTGCTCGACGAGCCGATCGACTTCGAAAGCCTCGTGGCCGCCGGGTCGATGATGGGATCGGGCGGCATGGTGGTGGTCGACGACACCACCTGCATGGTGGACTTCGCCAAGTTCTTCCTCAAGTTCACCGCCGAGGAGAGCTGCGGCAAGTGCGTGCCCTGCCGGGTGGGTGCCACCCGGATGCTCGAGATCCTCGAACGGATCTGCGCGGGACAGGCGACGGTGGACGACATCGGCCTGCTGGAGGCGCTCGCGGATGACGTGGTCGAAGGATCGCTCTGCGCCTTGGGTGGGAGCGCTCCCAACCCGGTGTTATCGACTCTGCGTTACTTCCGAGACGAGGTCATGGCCCACGTGGAGGAGCATCGCTGCCCGGCTGGGGTCTGCCGTGCTTTGATCCGCTACCGCATCGACGAAGAGGCCTGCACCGGTTGCCGCGCCTGCATAGCGGCCTGCCCGAGCAACGCCGTGGCCGGAGAGCGCAAGCAGGTACATGTGATAGATCAGAAACTCTGCATCAAGTGCGACGCATGTCGCCAGGCGTGCAAGTTCGATGCCGTACGGGTGGACACGGGAGTGCTCACGCCGGCCGGAAGGAGGCGGAGATGAGCGCCCCGAAGCAGAAGATAGTGACCGCGGTCGCGGGTGCCGCGGCGCCGCGGCGACTGTGACGAACAGGCCGCGATCGTCACCATCAACGGCACGCGCTGCGCCGCCGCCCAGGGTGAGACGGTCCTCGACGTAGCCCGCCGCGAAGGCGTGGACATTCCGGCCCTCTGCTCATCAAGCCGGCAGCGCCGCCTGGGGCGGCTGCCGCCTCTGCCTGGTGGAAGTCGCGGGAGTCGACAAGCTCCAGGCGGCGTGCACCACCTGGGTCGCAGACGACATGTCCGTGCAGACCGAGACGCCTCGAGTCAGGGCCCGCCGCGAGAGCTACCTGCGGATGTACCTGTCCGACCACAACTCGTACTGCGAAGCTCCGTGCACCCACGCCTGTCCCACCCATGTGGACATCCCCGGGTATCTGGCGGCGTTAGCCGCCGGAGACGCGGCCGGAGCGGCCGCCCTGGTGCGCGAAGAACTACCGTTCCCCGGCATCCTCGGGCGGGTCTGTCCGCGCTACTGCGAGCCGGTGTGCCGGCGGGGCGACGTGGACGAACCTCTCGCCATCTGCGCGCTGCACCGAGCCGCCGCCGATCACTCGAAGGCTCGCCTCGCTCGTGGCGCCTCCAGCGGCAAGCGGGTCGCAGTCGTGGGCGCGGGCCCCGCGGGACTCTCCGCGGCCTGGTTCCTCATCGGGCGGGGGCATCAGGTCACCCTGTACGATGCGCAGGCCCAGGCGGGCGGCTCACTGCGCTACGTGATCCCGGAATTCCGCCTGCCGGCCAAGGTCCTCGACGACGAACTGCAGCCTCTGTGGGACGCCGGCGCCCGCTTCGTGGGCGATTCCAAGATGCACTACGAGACCGACCCTCGGGGTCTGTTCGACGCGGGATTTGACGCGGTCGTCTTGAGTACGGGCGCGAAGGTCAAGGGCGGCAAGAAAGGCGCGCCGAACGAGCGACGTCTTGACGCGTTTGAGTTCCTACGGCAGCAACGCAACGGGCACCGGGCTCGACTCTCCGGCCGGGTGGTCGTCTTCGGCGACGGGACGACCGCGGTCGACGCGGCCCGCACGGCCCTCCGCTCAGGCGCCGAGACCGTGACCGTCATCTCCCGCTACAGCTTCGACTCCATGCCCGCCGGCGCCCGCGACATCGCGGCCGCCCGGGAGGAAGGCGTCTCCTTCGAGTTCGAAGCCCCCGCCGGGCGGCTCGATGCCGAGACGGGCTCCACGGTCATCCTCGCCGCCGAGAACGGGGGCAGCGCGCCTCCAAAGATCGGCGGCGATCAACTGCGCCCGAACCAGTACACCGGCCGCACTTCGCAGGAAGGCCTTTTCGTCGCCGGTGATGCGCTTGGCGGCCCTCGCTCCGTCATCCACGCGGTGGCCGGCGGCAAACGGGCCGCGGTGGCCATCGACGCCTGGCTGCGCGGCGAAGATCTCGCCGCACTCGAGGAGGAACTGGCGGCATACTCGCGCCTTCCGTATCTCGAGCAACTGAAGCAGGCCCAGAGCCTGGAAAGCGTCGCAGGGCGGCTGGCCGAGCGCGACCCGGTCTGGCTCAAGATGGGAGCGAGCGCCGAGCCGGAGGCTCGCGCGGCCATGCCGAAGTCACCCAAAGCCAAACGGCTGGCAAGCCTGGACGTGGAGGTCGAGAAGGGCTACACCCTGGCCGCCGCTCAGGCGGAGGCCAAGCGCTGCCTGCAGTGCGAGTGCCCGAGCCTCGGGGACTGCGACCTGCAGCGCCTCGGCGTCGAATACGGGGTCACGACCAACGACCTGGTCAAGAAGGGCAACCGCATCCGCGTGGTGGAGCCCCAGTTGGAGCATCCCTTCATCCGGCGCGACATGGAGCGTTGCATCGCCTGCGGGCGCTGCGTGCGGGTCTGCCGCGACGTGGCGGGGCCGGCGTGCTACGACTTCACCGGAAGAGGCTTCACCATCAATGTCGACACGCCATACGGCGACGCGCTGCAGTTGGCAGACTGCATCAGCTGCGGCCGCTGCGTCAGCATCTGCCCCACGGGTGCGCTGCTGTTCAACGAGCGCGAGCTGAGCTCATTCAAGGTCGACGAGAGCCGGTGCATCCTCTGCCGCGAATGCGTCAACGTCTGTCCGGTCGACGCCCTGAAAGAGACCGACCACTTCGAGAGCGCGCGCCAGGACTGGCTGCAATTGGTGGGTCAAGGAAGCCAGTTGGCCGGCGGCCACCGCATGTGCGCGGGTTGTGGCGCTCCCGTCGTCGTCCGGCAGGTCCTCATGGGCACGAGCGACCCGGTCGTTGTCAGCGCCGCCACGGGGTGCCTGGAAGTGAGCACCACCATCTACCCCTACACCTCGTGGAAGGGCAGCTTCATCCACACGGCGTTCGAGAACTCGGCTGCCACTCTGAGCGGAGTCGAGACGGCTTTCCGCGCCTTGAAGAAGAAGGGCGCCATCGACGACAACATCAAGTTCATCGCCTTCGGCGGCGACGGCGGTACCTACGACATCGGCCTGCAGTCGCTGTCGGGAGCCATGGAGCGCGGCCACAAGATGCTGTACGTCTGCTACGACAACGGCGCGTACATGAACACCGGCTTCCAGCGTTCGGGCGCGACCCCGACGGGCGCCTGGACGACGACCAGCCCGGTGGGACCCGAATCGGCCGGCAAGCTGCAGCAGAGAAAGAACTTGACCGAGCTCATGATCGCGCACGGCATCCCCTATATCGCTCAAGCCTCACCGCACGATCCGCGCGATCTGGTGCGCAAGGCGGCAAAGGCGCTGGCCACGGACGGGCCGACCTTCCTCAACGTGCTCGCCCCCTGCCCACGCGGTTGGCGCTCGGACGGCGCCGAGAGCATCGACCTGGCCCGGGAAGCGGTCAACACCTGCTACTGGCCTCTGTTCGAATACGAGGACGGGGAATACCGCCTCACGTATCGCCCGCATCACAAGCTGCCGCTGGTGCCCTGGCTCAAACGCCAGGGCCGCTTTGCCCATCTATTCCAGGCGAGCAACGCAGCTACTCTCGAGCAACTGGAGCGGTATGTGGACGACGAGTGGAACAAGCTGCTGCGCAAGTGCGGCGAGCCCAGCGAGGCCGACTGGCAGGCCCACCTCCAGGCGAGCGGCTGCCTCCTCCGGTAACGCCGCATGGACCGCATGGAGATACGTGCCCCTCGGGAAGAGGAATTCCGCGAGATCGTCGCGCTCGCGAACATCGCCTTCGGCGAGGAGGCGACGGAGCAGGACGAGTCCGCGTTCCGGCAGGGCTTTTCCGTTCGACCGCGCGCTCTGCGCGTTCGACGACGGCCGGCTGGTCGGCTCGCTCGCGGTACTCTCGCTCGAGCTGACGCTTCCCGGCCGCACAGCCCTGCCGGCCGGCGGCGCCACCTGGGGGGCGACTCTGCCTACCCACCGCCGCCGGGGCATCCTGCGATCCCTGTTCGAGGCCCAGTTGAACGACATGATGGATCGCGGAGACCCGCTCTCCGTGCTACTGGCCTCGGAAGCGACCCTCTACCGCCGGTACGGCTACGGCCCGGCGAGCAGCATCATGAGCTTCTCGATCGACCGAGCCTATGCCCGTTTCGCTACCGCGAGCGAGGACGGCCGACCCGAGCGCATCGCGTTCGTGGCCGGCGTCGAAGCGGCCGGCCGGCTTGCGGGCATCTACGAAGCCTACCGGCTGCAGCAGCCGGGCGCGGTGAGCAGGTCGCCCGGATGGTGGGCGTCCTATCTCTGGGATCCGCTCATGGAGCGGCAGGGGGCCACCGGGATGTACCACGCCGTGCACACGGACCGGGAAGGCGTCGCTGACGGGTACGTGACCTACCGCGTCAGAGAGCAGTGGGCGGCCTCCACCCCCATGGGCGAGGTGCAGATCATCGAGCTCATCGCCCGCGATCCGGACGCCTACCGAGCCCTCTGGGAGTTCGTCCTCGGCACCGACCTCTGCCAGACCGTCTCCTGCTGGAGAGGACGCGTCGACGAGCCGCTGCGCTGGCTTCTGGCCGATTCCCGCCGGCTGACTGTGAACGCGGTGGCGGACGACCTCTACGTGCGGCTGCTCGATATCCCTCGGGCGCTCGCCGCCCGGGAGTATGCAGCCGCCGGCGAGTTGACGATCGAGGTCTCCGAACCCTTCCCCGTCGCACGCACCGGCCGTTTTCTGCTGAAGGCCGGCGGCATTGGAGCGGGGGCCGAATGCCGGCCCACCGACCAGGCTCCCGACCTCTCTCTGGACGTGGACGCCCTGGGGGCGGCCTACCTCGGAGGCGTCAGCTTCACGACTCTCGCGGCTGCCGGCCGCATCGCCGGCGCCGACCGGAAGGCATTGGCGACCGCCGACGCGTATGTTCTCCACGGGGATCGCCCCCTATTGCTCGACGATGTTCTGATGCAGACCACGATCCCACGCTCACCACGCTCACCTCCATCCCGACCGGGCCCAACGCCTCACCGACCCGCGCCGTCTGGATACCCAGCTCAGCGAGCAGGATCTCGCCCGGCTGCTGGCCCTGCGCGGGGATGAGGACGTGGTCGACCTGGGAAGCGGGGTCGGTTTCTACACCGACCGTATCGCCGCGCTCACGACCGGTATCGTGTACGCCCTGGACATCCAGCCGGAGATGCACGAGTTCTACCGATCCCGAGGTCTGCCCGCAAACGTCCGGCTGGTCGCCGGCGACGTGACCCATCTGGAGTTCCCGGCTGCAAGCCTGGACGTGGCCTGCTCTATCTCCACCTGGCATGAGAGCGGTGGGGTGATCGATCTGGACGGGCTCGTGCGCGCTCTGCGCCCGAGTGGAAGGCTCGTGATCGTCGACTGGCGCAAAGAACCAGATTCCGCGGAGAATGGTCCCCCGCTCGACATCCGGTTCGGCAAGGAACAGGTGGTGGCCTCGCTCGCGCCCTACTTCCGGGCGGTCAGCCTCGAGAACCTGGGCCACTTCATGTTCGCAGTGGTGGCGACCCGGGTCGACCTTCCGGGCGAGTAGCCCTATTCGTCGAGGTCCGGATCCACGCTGCGCTCCCGCTTGAGGCCGGCGCGACGCCGCTTTTCCTCCAGACGCTTCTCCTTCGCCTGTCTCGGGACCGCCGGCGGGACGCGCTCCGGCTTCTCGGTCAAGGCAGCGCGGAGCAACTCGACAAAGCGCTGCACTGCCGCGTCGCGATTCGCCAACTGCGTGCGGTGACGCTGAGAGACCACGCGCAGGACGCCTGCGCGGCTGACGCGACCGCCGAGACGAGCGCGCAGAAGCTCACGCTGCTCCGGTGATAGAGCCGCGGACTGGTCCACATTGAACAGAACCGTCACCCTGGTGTTCACCTTGTTGACGTTCTGCCCTCCGGGGCCGCTGCTCCGCGAAGTGGCGAAGTCCAGCTCTTCATCGGGTATCTCGAGGTCTTCCAGCACCTGTACCATGGTCCCACCATGATATTCCTGTCGACCCTGTTTGAGGCGATGGTCGCGGCGGCCGAGCCCGGACGCCTGCTACCCGAACGGCTCCCCGGCTCCCCGCGGGGCAGGACGGTCGTCATCGCTGCCGGCAAGGCCGCGGCCGCGATGGCCCGGGCGGTGGAAGACCACTGGCAGGGCGAGCTGTCGGGTCTCGCGGTGACCCGCTACGGCCACGGAGTCCCCTGCCGCTCGATCGACGTGATCGAAGCCGGACATCCGCTCCCCGACTCCGCGGGCGCGAGCGCCGCGGAGCGCGCGCTGGCACTGGTCAAAGACCTCTCGGCCGATGACCTCGTCCTCGTCCTCCTCAGCGGCGGAGGTTCGGCCCTCCTCACCCTTCCCGCCCCCGGCCTAGACCTCGACGACCTGAGGATGGTCAACGACCAGCTGCTCAGGTCGGGAGCTCCCATCGCCGAGATCAATTGCGTCCGCAAGCATCTCTCCGCCATCACCGGGGGCCGACTCGCCGCAACTGCGTGGCCCGCGGAGGTGGTCACGTTCGCCATCTCAGACGTCCCCGGTGACGACCCGGCGGTGATCGCCTCGGGGCCCACGGTCGGGGATCCGTCGACCTTCGCGGAGGCCCGCGAGATCGTGAAGCGCTACAACCTCCAGGTGCCGGAGTCCGTCCGCAGGCATCTGGAAGACGCGCAGGACGAGACCCCCAAGCCCGGCGATCCCAGGCTGGCGCGCAGCCGGTTCGTTCTTCTCGCGACTCCCGGCAGCGCTCTCGCGGCGGCCGCTTCGGCGGCCCGCGAGGCCGGAGTCGAGCCGGTGGTGCTGGGAGCAGAGATACAGGGAGAGGCCCGGGTGGTCGCGGAGGAGCACGCCGCGTTGGTGCGGCGCCTGCAAGAGAGCACGGCCGGCGCGAATGGGGCCCTCGAGCGGCGACCGCTGCTTATCCTGTCGGGCGGCGAGACCACGGTGACCGTCCGGGGCGGCGGGCGCGGCGGACGAAACAGCGAGTATCTTCTCGCCCTCGCTCTGGCGCTCGAGGTCGCGGACGGCCCGGAGGTCGGCGCCGCCGCGCCGGCCGGCGACGATCCGGGCGCCGGCGCCGCCCCGCAGGCCGGCACGCTGCCGGCGGCCCAGGAGGTCAGGCCCCCTCCGTCTACGCACTGGCGGCCGATACGGACGGGATCGACGGGAGCGAGGACAACGCAGGAGCCTTCCTCTTTCCCGACAGCCTCGCGCGGGCGAGGGCGGCCGGCCTCGATCCCGCCGGCCTGCTCGCCGCGAACGACAGCTACGCCTTCTTCGCGGCCCTGGGCGATCTGCTCGTGACCGGCCCGACCCGCACCAACGTCAACGACTTCCGCGCGATCCTCGTCCTGTAGAAGGAGGGGGCGCTCCGCACCCAGAGCGAGCCGCGCCCCACCCTGCTACTGCTCGGTGGTCATCAGGATGCAGTGGCCCGCGATGGCCACCATCCCGTGCGCTTCGCAATACGCCAGGGCGGCCACAGACTCCGCTCCCGGCTGGAACCACACGCTGTGGATACCGGCCTCGTCGGCCTCCTGCACGACCGTCTCGCTCTGCTTGGGAGGCACCACGATGAGCACCCGGTCGATATGCTCGGGCACATCGGAGAGACTCGGGTAGGCCGTCTCCCCCTCCACCTGCGCGGCCTTCCTGTTCACCGGGAAGACCCGCTTGCCGCGGCGTCTCAGCTCTCGGAAGGTGATGTTGCCGAACTTGCTGCGGTCGTCCGAAGCCCCGACGACAGCCCAGGTCTCTCCCCGTAGGAAATCGTTCAGGCGCTCCCTATCTGCCATCGGCGGCCTCCCCTCTGATCGACAAGATGATGTCCCCGGTAACGTCGGCGACCGAACTCAGCACGACATCCGCCAGAGCGAGCGCGTCGGCGGAAGGCGGAAAGGCCTGGTTGGGCACGGCGATGACGGCAAGACCGGCCGAGGCGGCGGCTCGCAGGCCGTTCGAGGAATCCTCTATCGCCGCGGACCGCGCGGGAACGGTGTTCAAGCGGGCGCACGCCTCCAGGTAGACGTCCGGAGCCGGCTTGCCGATAGCCACCTGGTCTGAAGAGACCACCGCGTCGAAATACCGCCGCAGCCCCGCCAGCTCTAGCGAGTACTCGATGAGCTCGATGGGAGAAGACGAGGCGACGCCCAACCGGAAAGATGACGCCAGTCGGATGACCGCCTCTCGGGCGCCGGGGATGAGCGGCAGATGGCGCGCATATCGGGCGCGAATGGCGTCGATGACGCCGTCATAGATCTCCTGCGGGGAAAGATCGACGCCATTCTGGTCGCGCATGTACGCGGCCCATTGCATCGAATTTGCGCCCATGACCGCGGGCTGGTCGTGCTCGTCCCAATGGCCGCCATGCTTGCCGGCGAAGTCGCGGCGGACGTCGTTCCACTCCTGCTCGGTCTCGATGATGACCCCGTCGAGGTCGAAGATGACGGTTTCGATAGCCATGAGCGCGAAGCTTAGCAGACGGCCGCCGCCGAGCTACTCATCCGCGGCGCCGTTGCCGCTCCATTCCCCTTCTTCAGCGCCGCCGAGAGACAGGAGACTGCCGGCGGCCTCTCCCGGTAGCTCCTGGACGGTCCTCAGTCTCCGCTCGATCGTGCGGCTCTTTCTGGCCGCGTCTTCGATCGTGGAAGAAGCCTGGTCGAGCTTCGTGTGCACCTTCTCCAGTAGACCGCCGAACTGTCCGAACTGGGTCTTCACCGCCCCGAGTAGCTGCCACACCTCGCTCGAACGCTGTTCGACGGTCAGGATGCGGAACCCCATCTGCAGGCTGTTCAGGAGCGCTCCCAAGGTGGTAGGCCCCGTGACCAACACCCGGAAGTTGCTTTGCAGCGATTCGACCAACCCCGGGCGACGAAGGACCTCCGCATATAGCCCCTCGGTGGGCAAGAACATGATCGCGAAGTCCGTGGTCCTTGGTGGGTCCAGGTATTTCGTCTGGATATCCTTGGCCGAAGCCTTGACCCGGACTTCTAGCGCTTTGAGCGCCGAGTCCATGCCCGAAAGATCACCCTTGTCTTGTGCGTCGAGCATGCGCTGGTAGTCTTCCACGGGGAACTTGGCGTCGATCGGTAGCAGGACCTCCTCCCCATCTCGGCCCGGCTGACCCGGCAGCCGGATGGCAAACTCGACTCGCTCCGCGCAACCCTGCTTGCAGGCCACGTTCGCGGCGTATTGCTCGGGGTTCATGATCTGCTCCAGCAGCGTGCCGAGCTGCACCTCGCCCCAGGTTCCCCTGGTCTTCACGTTCGTCAGCACTTGCTTGAGATCGCCCACCCCCGCGGCCAGCGACTGCATCTCACCCAGACCCTTGTGGACCTGCTCGAGCCGATCGCTCACCTGCTTGAACGATTCGCCGAGGCGCTGCTCCAGCGTCGAGGTGAGCCGTTCGTCGACGGTCTGCCGCATCTGCTCGAGCTTCGTGGCGTTGTCGCTCTGCATCTCCTTGAGGCGATTGTCGACGGTCGTCCGAAGGTCGTTCATGTGCCGTTCGTTCAACTCGGTCAATGCCACGAGCTGTCTTGCGAAGGTGTCGAACTGACCCTTTTGCTGGACCCCGATCTGGCTGATGCTGTTGATGACCGACTCGCCCAAGCCCTTCATGGCTGTCGCCACGTCTTCGCGTACCTGCTGCGAGCTCTGAGCCGCTTCCAGCCGGCTACGACCCATCTCTTCGCGCACCAGGCGCTCGCCGCGTTCTTGACCTTGCGTCAGCTCCCGAAGCGAGGCGTCCGCGAGTCTCTCGCGCTGCCGCAGTAGCAGCAGCACCAGCAGGACCACGGCAACCAGCAGCAGGACAAAAGAGACGACCGTCAGTGCTTGAGACATGTCCAACCTCCAACTAGAACCCCGGCTCATACTATAGCGGCGGAGCCGGACAGTACCCTCATCGGGTGACACCGCCATGCATTCACGGGCGGTTTTCGCTAGAATCACCGGAAAAGGGAGGTCGGCGTGATCGACTGGGATCGGAAAATAGTTGGGGAAGGCCTTAGTTTCGACGACATCCTCCTGATCCCGGCGGAATCGGGGGTGCTTCCAAAAGAGACGGACGTCCGCTCCCGCCTGACCAGTAAGATCGCCCTCAACATCCCGCTGCTGTCCGCCGCCATGGACACGGTCTCCGAGACCGCCCTTGCCATCGCGCTGGCGAGAGAGGGCGGGATGACCATCATCCACAAGAACCAGCCCGTCGATCGCCAGGCCGAGATGGTCCGCAAGGTGAAGAGGAGCGAGGCGGGGATGATCGTCGACCCCATCACTCTGCCCCTGACGGCCAGCTACGGCGACGCCGAGGCCCTCATGAAGGAGTACCGGATCTCGGGAGTCCCGATCATCCATCCCGACGGGCGGCTGGCCGGCATCGTCACCAACCGCGACACCCGTTTCGAGACCGACTTCTCCAAACCCATCACGGAGCTCATGACCTCCGAGAACCTGGTGACCGTCCCCGTGGGGACGACCCTGGACCAAGCGATCGTCCAGTTCAAGATCCATAAGATCGAGAAGTTGCTTGTGGTGGACGACGACTTCAAGCTTCGAGGGCTGATCACCATCAAAGACATCACGAAGATGATCGAGTTCCCCGAGGCCTGTAAGGACGAGTTGGGCCGGCTGCGCGTGGGGGCCGCGGTAGGTGTGGCGAAGGACACCGCCGACCGGGTCCAGGCCCTGGTGGAGGCTCAGGCCGACATCATCTGCATCGACACCGCCCACGGCCATTCCCGCGGCGTGCTCGACGCCATCGAAGAGATCCGAGAGAGATACCCCGACATAGAGCTGATGGCCGGCAACGTGGCGACGGCCGACGGGACCAGGGCGCTGATCGACAGGGGCGTCAACTGCGTGAAAGTCGGCATCGGCCCGGGTTCGATCTGCACGACCCGAGTGGTCACGGGCTGTGGTGTGCCGCAGATCACAGCCATTTCCGCGTGCGCCGCTGAGGCCTACAAGTACGGGATCCCGGTGGTCGCCGACGGAGGCATCCGCTACTCGGGCGACGTGGTCAAAGCCCTCGCGGCCGGTGGGCACAGCGTCATGATCGGGTCACTGTTCGCCGGCACCACCGAGAGCCCCGGCGAGCGGATCCTCTGGGAGGGGCGAAGCTACAAGGTCTACCGCGCGATGGGCTCCGTCGGCGCCATGAGCGAAGGCCACAGCGCCGACCGCTACTTCCAGGAAGACCAGAAGAAGTTGGTGCCCGAGGGCATCGAAGGCATGGTGCCCCACAAGGGACCCCTTGGCGACGTGGTCTTCCAGCTCGTGGGCGGCCTGCGGGCCGGCATGGGCTACACAGGCTCCGCCACTGTGGAGGACCTGCACAAGAAGGCGCGCTTCACCCGCATCTCCGCCGCGGGGCTCGCCGAGAGCCACCCGCACGACGTGCAGATCACCAAGGAAGCGCCCAACTACGAACGGCGGCTCCCCTTCTCATAGGCCGCGGCTCCGCAGGCGTCGTTGCGGAGCGTCGCAATTAGCCGGAGGCGGGGTTGCCCGTCCCTCCGCTCAGTGCCCGTGAAAGGCGAGCGTCTGCGCCAGCACCTGTTCGACTTCGGCCGTCGCCCGGTCGTCGAGCTCCAGGTCCTTGACGTCGGCGAGCGCGTTCACGCACAGAATACGTAGTGTCGAGACTGCCCCGGCGCTGAGGGCGAAGCAGGTCGTGCCGCCTGTTTCGACGCAGGACTCGCAGACCACGCCGCCGAGGCCGGGGGAAAAACCGTAGAGCGGCCCCTCGCTGCCGCAGCCTGCGCAACGCGACATCTCGGGCGCATACCCGAGCAGCACCAGCAGCTTCAGCCGGGTGGCTAGAACCACTCCTGAAGCCGTCGCCGCGTCTTCAGCTTCGGCGAGGCGGGCGACCCCCCGCACCAGAAGATTGAAGGCGGGAGCGCTCGCCTCCTCGCCGGGGAAGAGATGCCTGACGGCGGTCAGAAGGCGGGCCCCTTCTTCCATGCGGAACAGCTCGTCGCGGACTCCCTGGAAGGTGCGGACGGTCTCGACCCCCATCGCGGTATACAGAGCGCCGCGGCCGGAATAGAGGCTTGCTCTCACCAGGCTGAAGGGCTCCAGCCTGCCGCCTACCTTGGACTTGGTCCGCCGTACCCCTTTGGCGATCGCGCTCAACCGTCCCCGGTCGCGGGTGTAGAGCGTGACGATCCGATCGGCCTCCCGGTAGCGCATGGAACCGATGACAAGCGCATCGGTGGTGAAGAAACGGGAGCTCACGCCGACAGGCTGCTGGGGGACGACGCATGGCGCCGCCCAGAGCGTTTTGGCGGCCGAAGTTTCGTCTTCCAGCAGCCTCCTCTGTCTCCCCGGCTCGGTCCCTAACGGGTTGGCTCAGTCCCTGCCGGCTGAGAATTCCTTGATGATATCCACCGCGAAGGAGGTGCCGATACGGGCGGCGCCGGCGTTGATCATCAACTCGGCGTCCTCGGCCGTGCGTATGCCGCCCGATGCGTCCACGCCGACGCTCTCAGGCAGAAGATCCCGGAACAACTCCACATCTTTGGCCGTAGCCCCTCCCGGAGCACAGCCGGTGGACGTCTTGATGAAGTCGGCCCCCGAATCCTCCACGATCTTGCAGACCAGACGCTTGAGCTTCTCGTCGAGGTAGTATGCCTCCACGTTGGCCTTGACGAGTACGAGGCCGCGGCCCGTGTTCACGCTCGTCATGCGGACGGTGCGGACGACGCTCCGCAGTTCGTCGCGGACGTACCGGAAGTCGCCGGACAACATGGCGGGAATGTTCAGGATGACGTCGAGCTCGTCGGCTCCCAAGGCCACGGCCTGCTCGGCCCCGGTTATCTTGGTGCGCTGTGAATCGGCACCCAACGGATAGGAGACGACGGTGCCGACCTTGACGTCGTAGCCCTGCAGCAGTTGCCGGGCCACGGGCACGCAGTATGGGAGGACGCAGACCGATGCGAAATGGTAGGAGATGGCATCCCTGCAGAGAGCCTCGACCGCTGTGGTCGTGCTTGTCGCTTCGAGCAGGGTGCTGTCAATGGTCTTGGCAAGCTCTTCGACTCTCACTGCCCGCCCACCTCCTTCGTCGGTCTTCTATCATACACTGCCCGGCAAGCCCTCCCCGTTCGCCCCCTCCGGTGCCCCTTCCGGGAACCGCCAGCGCAGGACGTATCTGTCTTCCTTATCCCCGTAGAAATGGGGAACGAACCTGTCTTCCACGAACCCCGCGGTCTTGTACAACGCCAGGGCCGTGAAGTTGCTGGGCGCGGCCGTCAACACCAGCCCCCTCGCCCCCAGAGCCCGGCTTTGCTCCGCCACCAGCCGCAGAAGTTCCCGGCCGAGATGCTGTCCTCTCCACCGCGGGCGGATGTAGAAACCTACCACGTAGAAGAAATCGGGCTCGTCCAGCACCCGCATCAGTTGGCAGCCGCCGACAATGTCGGCATCGATACGGGCTACGAGGACCGCCCCCGCCTGAGCCATGACGGCCAGGTCGTATGTGCGCAGACCGGTAGCTCCGAACGCCTCGAGGTCGTATTCCTGCAGCTCGCGCAGCAGCTCCTCGCCGGGGTTGCGGACCCGGGTGAGGGTCATTTTTGGGTCGCCGGCCCCCGCTGTCGGCTGCGACGGGCTCATGCGGACGGGATCTCCGCGAGGGTGACGACCACCCAGCGGCCCAGGTACTTCACCACCACCGGCAATCCGGGATCGAGGCCGGTCAGCGCCCGCCGCCAGTCGCCCCGCGGCAGCAGAGTGTCGGCGGAGTCTCCGGCGACGGCGAAGGCCGCGGCGACAAGCTGGGGGGCGCCCGCTGCCAGGGCGGCGCTCAGAGCCGCCGTCGCGTCGGGCTCCGCGTAGACCCTCCCGTCGGCCGCGAGGAGCGCCCAGCCCTCAGCCCGGGTAGGCCCTTCCGCGCCATGCGCCTTGGCGCCGCCCGGCGTCGCAGCGCCGGCGCCCGCGGGCTCGCCCGCCGCGGTGGCGCCGGACGCAGCCGTCCTGGCCGCCGCCTTCGCCGCGTCGATAAGGCGGCCCAGTTCCGGTGACAGGCGGTCTTCGTCCACGGCCTTCCTCAAAACCAGAATTGGAAGATGAGCGTCGTCACGCCGATCCCCAGCAGCGCGCCGAGCACCACCTCGAGCAGGGAATGGATCCCGGTCTCTACGCGGGTCTGGGCCACCAGGACGGCCATTATGAAGGCGATGAAGCTGACCAGCATGGCCTGCGGCTGGCCGGCGACCACGAAGGTCACCGCGGTCCAGCCGGCGAAAGCCAGAGCGGCATGGCCGGAGGGCAGCCCGCCCGACAGCGGGGTGCCCGTCCTGCGACTGGCCTTGAGCGCGATGACGGCCAGGATGACCACAGCCAGGGCGACCATCGTGAGGTGAGCAGGGGATCGCCTGATGACGGTAAGAAGATCGAGCGAGACGTGAGTCAGACGGTCGGCAAGCACGAGATAGGCGACGATCAGCGCGTTGACCGCCGCGATAAGTACGGCGCCCGCGGCCATATCCTTGGCCGCCTTGGCGCGAGGGTCCAACTCGTCTGTCACCATGTCCACGACGGTCTCGATCGCGGAGTTGATCATCTCGGTGATGAAGACAAAGGCGACGGCGACGAAGATCATCACCAGCTGAAGCCGGGAGAGGTTCAAGAAGATGCTCGCCAGCAAGACGGCGAAGGCAAGCACGAGATGCACCCGCATGTTTCGCTGGTGCCTGACGGCCGCGACCAGCCCCTGGAAGGCGTAGTTGAAGCTCTGGAGGAGCGAGTGCTGGCGGCGTTGCCCTGGGATGCTCACCCTTGTCTCGACCCTCCTGCTATCCGCGCCCGGCGGCCACCGAGAGAAGCCGTACGAGACCGTCGAACTGCTCCAGAAGCCTCTGCTCCCGTGCGCGCATCTCGCCGTGGTCTGTCTCGTGATCGTAGCCCGCGAGGTGCAAGGCGCCGTGAATGAGGGTCCAGCCTAGTTGAGCCGCCGGGTCGCGGCCCTCTTCGCCCGCGTAGCGGATCACCACCCGCGGGCATACCGCCACCTCCCCGGCCACGCCGCCGCTGCCCTCTTCCGCGGGCCAACCGGGCTCTGCGGCGTAGTCGAACGCCAGGACATCCGTGGGCACGTTCGACTTCCGATAGCGCCGGTTCAGCTCGGTGATGGCGGCCTCGTCTATGAAAGCTACCGCGACCTCCCCGGAGACTCCTTCCGCGTCGAGAACTGCTTCGACCAGCGCTCCTGCTATTTCCTGGTGAGTCACCAGCCCGGTGTCGTCGACCACTTCGACGGCTACGGTCATGACTCGTCTCTGGCGGTGTCGTCGACTCCGGGAGCCGATCCCGGAGGTCTTCCTCTCCTATCTCGCTCTTGGGCCGCGGTCGCGGGAGCCCGGCGCCGTTCAGCCTGCCCGTTGCGTTCGGGATAGGCGATGCGATGCCCCACCAGCCCGCGTAGACTCATGTCGAAGGAATCGCGGATCTTGTGCAGGTCGCCCTGAGTCAGGTCGGATTCGTCCAGTTGGCCGTCCTCGATCTTCTGCTTGACGACCTCCTGGATCATGCCCTGGAGCTTCCGCCGCGTGGGATTCTGCATGGCCCGCGCCGCCGCCTCCACGCTGTCCGCCAACATCACGATGGAGGCTTCCTTCGAGCGGGGCTTCTGCTCCTCGTATCGGTAACTCTCCTCATAGACCGCGTCCTTGGTGGACTCCAGGGCCTTGTGATAGAAGAAGGCGAGCACCGAGGTCCCATGGTGCTGCTTGATGATATCGACCACCGGCTGAGGCAGACCGTACAGCCGGGCGAGGTGCTCCCCATCGCGGACGTGAGCAGTGATCGCCAGCTTGGACAGGTTCGGATTCAGGCGATTGTGCGGGTTGTCCACGTACATCTGGTTCTCGACGAAGTACTCCGGCCGGACCGTCTTCCCCACGTCGTGGTAGTAAGCGCCCACCCGGGCGAGCAGCGGGTTCGCGCCGATCGCTTCGGCGGCGGCCTCTGCCAGGTTCCCCATCTGGATGCTGTGGTTGTAGGTGCCCGGAGCGACCTGAAGCAGCCTCTTGAGCAGCGGCTGGGCAGGATTGGAGAGCTCGAGCAACCGCAACGGGGTGGTGAGATTGAACACGGTATCCAGGATGAGAAGGATGAGCACGGTCAGCGCCCCGGCAAGGACTCCGTTTGCAAGGCCCCAGGCCGCCTGCTGCAGGGCGGCGCCGAGAGAGCTCTCGGTGAACATCTCGACGCTGAAGATGGTGAGGGCGGCGATGCCCATGGTGGCGAAACCCGCTCCCATGAGCCCGGCCCTCTGGCTCACCCGGGACACCAGGTAGAGTGAGAGGGCGCCGACGACGAGCGCCACGATGGCGTACCGCATATCCAAGTCGGTCAGCAGGCCGATGTTGAGCGATGTCAGCGCGACCAGGAGAAGCGCGCTTCGCGCGTTCAGGATGACCGCCACGGTCATGCCGAGGGCGGCGACCGGGATGATGTAGGGCGAGAGCGGCTCGATGATCAGCAAGCGCGCCAGAACGGTGGCCACCAGCAGGAGCGAGACCAAGGCGAGCTTCATGTTGTTGGGAAAGCCGCTCGCCCTGTTGAAACGGTAGAGAAGCCGCGAGAAGATCGCCGTCTCGAGCAGCACGAGCAGGAACACGCCCAGCCAGACCTCCCAACCCGAGCGGGAGCCCGTCAGCCCTAGCGCCTTGAACACGATCAGGTCCTGAGCCGTGAGGGTGTCGCCCTTCTGAACCACAGTGTCGCCCCCGCGGACGGTGACGGTCACCGGCGCCACCTGGTCCATGGCGGCTTTCTGCCGGACGAGGGTCTGGGCCTGATCGAGCACCTGGTTGGGCCCGATGTACCCGGCCGCCACCTCGTACACCGCTCGCGCGGTCTCCGGGGACGTAGCCAGCGACTCGCTTATCGACCGGAGGCTCTGACGCGCCGCCTCGACCGAATCGGGGGTGATACTGTCCGCGTACACCGTCTTCAGGGCGCCCAGCGCCTGGCGCTGCAAGAGGTCGTAGGTGGCGGCGTCGGTAGTGAGCAGATACTGGAGTGTCTGGTCCGAAGTCGTGGCCGGCGCCAGCTGTTTCAGTTCCTCGACGGCCGCAGCCGGCGTCGGCGGAGCCGGCGGCAGTCTGCCGCAGCCTGTCCGCCTGCCTGAAGAAGTCCTCCAAATCCATGGTGGCCTTGGGTAGCGCTTGCTCGTCTGCCTGATATACCGGCTCCACCAGTTCGGCTACCTGCTGCTTGAGTTGCGCGGTGGCCTCCAAGTCGAGCACGGTCACCGTGTGGTCCGCCACGACGGCGCGCGGCGCCGGCTTGCCGGCGGAGAAACCGTTGAGGGCCGGTAGGAACGCCGTCCAGATGATCACGGTGAGTCCCACGGCCAGGCAGGCGAGAAGCACCAGTTCGAAGCGCCACGGGCTGCGCTTGTCGATCCACTCGCGGAAGTCGGCAAGGCGCTCTCGCAGCCGGAAACGGAATCGGTTCATCGGCTGTGCCCCGAAGTGGTCACTCGGCAGCCGCGGCCTCTCCCCGGCCTCATCGGCGGGGGTCCGCCGACCCGCGCCCGGTCGCTCTCCGAGAGGGTTGGATGGCCTCGCCGTAGAGCTTGTAGGCCGAGACAATATCCTGCACGAGCTTGTGCCGGACCACGTCCTGGCTGTCGAAATACACGAAAGCGATGTCGGGGATCTTCGAAAGCACGGCGCCCACGCTCACAAGGCCCGAATGCTGCCCTCGGGGCAGGTCGATCTGAGTGACGTCGCCCGTGACGATCATCTTCGCCCCAAACCCGAGGCGGGTGAGGAACATCTTCATCTGCTCGGGCTTGGTGTTCTGGGCCTCGTCGAGGATGATCAGCGAGTCGTTGAGTGTCCGCCCGCGCATGTAGGCGAGAGGGGCGACCTCAATAGTGCCTCGCTGCAGATGGTCGGTCAGCCGCTCGCTGTCCATCATGTCGTAGAGAGCGTCGAACAGGGGACGGAGATAGGGGTCCACCTTCTCCATCAATCCCCCGGGCAAGAAGCCCAGCTTCTCTCCCGCTTCGACCGCGGGGCGGGTAAGGATGACGCGGGCGACATCGCCCGACAAGAGAGCAGCGGTGGCCATAGCCATCGCCAGATAGGTCTTGCCGGTACCGGCCGGACCGATCCCGAAGGTGATGGTGTTGGAGCGGATGGCGTCGACGTAGCTCTTCTGGTTCTTGGTCTTCGGGCGGATCCGCCGGCCGCGGTGCTCGAGGATCACGTCGCTCACGATCTTGTTGAGATCGCCGGCCCAGTCTTCCTGCACCGCGCTGAGAGAGGCGGCCAACTCGAGGGTAGCCCGATCGAGACTCTGGCCCGATCTGAGGAGGGCGAGCAGTTCGTCGACCAGAGCCTCTCCGCGCTCCACCTCGCCGGCGGTGCCTTCCATCGTCAGTTGGTTGCCGCGCAGGCCGATATCGCAGTCGAGAAGCTGCTCCAGCGCGCGCAGATGGCTGTCATTCTCGCCGACCAACAGCGCCGCCACGCGATTGTCCAGGTCGATGTGCTTGGTCACGTATTCGGCGCTCACGCCGCTTCTCCCCCCTGACCTTCCGCGACCCCTCCGTAGTTGGGCCGGGCTCGTCTCACGAGGATAGACGCTCCTTAGCCAGCCGGGAAGCCACCTTGCCGTCGACCCGGGCCCCCCCCTGAGCCATCACGGCCGCCATCACTTTTCCCATGTCGCGTCCGGAAGTAGCGCCGGTATCGGCGACGACGCGATCGATAAGGACGGACAGTTCGGCCTCTGTCCATCTGCTCAGGCAACAACCCCTCGATAAGACCCGCGGCATACTCCTCGAATCCGGCGAGATCTTCGCGCCCGCCCGCCCGGAAGGCTTCCGTCGACTCCTGGCGTTTCTTGAGCTCCCGGCGAAGCACGGCCTGTTCGGCGCTCTCATCCAGATCCGACCGGGTCCGCTTGGCTTCGTTCTGTAGCTCGCAGACCACCATGCGCAGGGCGGCGACTTTCTGCTTGTCGCCGGCCTTCATGGCGGCCTTGACGGATTCCTGGACCTCAACCAGCACGCTCATCGAAAATCACCCAGGTCTTCCCCACCCAGGATGTGGAAATGCATATGCGGGACTTCCTGCCCGGCATCCGGCCCCACGTTGCTGATGACCCTATAGCCGCTATCGGCTATCCCTGCCTCCTGGGCCACCCGAACGATGAACCTGAGGAGATGGTGGCCCTCTCCGTGTTGCCACAGGTCAAGGTCGTTCAGCGACGCAAGATGTTCCCGGGAGATGACGAGTATATGCTGGGGGGCCACCGGGTGAATGTCCCGAAAAGCGACGAATCGCTCGTCTTCCAGAACTATCCCGGCGGGGATCCTCCCATCGGCGATCCTACAGAAAATGCAGTCGTCCATGGGACCTGATTATACTACCAATCCCCCAGCGCAAGCCTGGCAACGGCCACCGCGACCGGGCCGGCGGTCTCGGTCCGAAGCACGCCGCGGCCCAATCTCGCCCTCGCCATTCCGGCCCGGAGGAGGCTCTCGCGCTCCTCCTCGGTCCACCCGCCTTCGGGGCCTACCCACAGCGCCAACCCGGACTGTGCGCCCTGGGGGGCTGACGTCTCGTCCCGGGATCGGACCACAACGTCGAGAGCGTTCTCGGCTCCCGGATCGAGCAGGATAGAGACGAGGCCGAGAGAGCGAAGACGATCCAGGGCGGCGGCAAGCGACGGGCACAGCTCGATCTCCGGCACCGCCGGCTGCTTGCTCTGCTTGGCCGCCTCCCGAGCTATCCGGGCCCAGCGCGCAAGCCGTCCCGCGGGGTCCTTGCCGGACGACGGGGGCGATCCGGCCGTCTGGACCAGAAGGATGAGACCGGCACCCGCTTCGGTGCTCTTTTCGATAGACCAATCAAGGGCCGAGGGGCGGGCGATGGCCTGGACGACGCCGACGAGAAAGCGGTAGCCGGCTCCCGCGGCCGCTCCTTCGAGCCGGTCCCGCAACTCGACTCTCACGGCCCTGTCGCCCCCCACCACCGTGGCCGCGTAAACGGCGGCCCCCACCACTATCTCGCACTCATCACCCGGGCGCAGACGCAGCACCCGGAGAGCGTGGTGCGAATCCTCGGCGTCCAGGGTCAGCATGCTGCCGGCACCATTCGGCACGTCGGCGGCGCTGCTGGGGGCGAAGAAGCGGGGGCGGAAACCGGACACGCCGGGAAAGGTCAGCGGGGCGTGAAGGGGCTCGTGGTGGGAGCGGACGTGGTAGAGGAGGTCGCGGCGGTAGAAGAGGTCGTGGACGATGGGGCCCTCAAAGCGCTCGCAATGAGCTTGAGCACGGCCTGCAGCGTCTCATCCACGCCGGTCGTGGCCGGGTCGTCGGGCGCCAGAACGTCGGGGACGATGCCCTTCTTGTTGATGTCCCGGCCCTTGGGAGTGAGGTACACGGCGGTGGTCGCCTTGAGCGCGCCCCCGTTCGACAACGGCTCGATGCTCTGCACCAGGCCTTTCCCGAAGGTCGTCTCGCCTACCAGCGTGGCGCGCTTGTAGTCCTGAAGAGCGCCGGCGACGATCTCCGACGCGCTGGCGGTGTACGGGTCGGTCAGCACGTAGAGGGGCACATCCGGATAGGCGCCGCCCGTAGCCGCGTACACCTGCTTGGGCGAGTGAAGTCCCTCGGTGCTGACGATGTCGCCCTCGGGGATGAAGATGCTGGCGACGTCCACCCCTTCGTTCAACAGTCCGCCCCCGTTGCCGCGGAGATCGACGACGATGGCATCCACCTGCTCCACCTCGACCGCCTGCCTGACCGCCGCGCGAAGAGCGGCAGCCGAGCCCTGGGAGAAGGTGAAGAAACTGATGACCGCCACTTTCTTGTCGCCGGCTTCCACGATCTTGGTCTCGGTCACCGGTATCTCTATGTTCCTCCGCGTCAGCGTGTATTCCTTGGTCTCGCCCCCCGGGGGCAGTTGCGAGAGGTCGACAGGTGCCCACCTCGGTGGTAGTGGTCGTAGAACTCTCACCGCCCGCGGCTCCCGCGGTCGTTGTGGTCGTGCTCGGCACCGGGGGCCGGTAGACCTGCACGGTAACGGAGGTGCCCGGCTCTCCCCCTTTCATCTTTGTCACTACCTGGTTCAGAGTCATGCCCTGGACCGACTGGCCGTCCACGGCAGTGATGATGTCGCCCTTCGTGATGCCGGCGGTTTCGGCCGGGCTGCCCTTGAACGTCGAGACGACTGTGACGAGGTGATCCACCATCTCGACGCTCATCCCCAGGCCCGTGTAGGCCCCAGACGTGCTGTCCTTGAAAGCGGCATATTCCTGGGGATCCCAGTACACCGTGTAGGGGTCATTCAGCCCGGCGACCATCCCGTCGACAGCATCCGCATGGAGCGCGGCATCGTCCACGGACTTGTAGTAGGTCGAGTCGAGCTTGTCGAGCACCTCCTGCTGCAACTGGTAGGAATCGCCGGAAACAGATGAGCCGGCGACCACGGGGAACAGCCCGCGGAGCGCCGAGCCCAGATCGTCCCGCGTACCGAGCAGGAACCCGCCCAGAACCAGCAGGACCGCGGCGACAAGGCCGCCCACGATCAACAGGGGTATCTTCAGGCTTCTACGCATGCGTGCAAGGATACCCTAAGCCATGTCCAAGCATTTCCTAGACCCGAAAACGCGTTTTACGCCGGGCTTATATCCTGAGGAACCGACGCAGGCCGATGCCCGATCCCACCGCACCGATCACCACTCCCACCGCGAGCAGGATGATGGACACGAGCGCGTACGGGACCGCGTCGAGCGGGACGGTCATGAACGTGAGGCTATCTCTGATCCTCCCGACGAGGAAGCTGTTGACGAGTAGCACCACGACCACGGCGGCCAGGGCGCCGAAGAACCCGACCGTAATCCCCTCGATCACGAACGGCCAGCGGATGAACCAGTTCGTCGCCCCTACCAGCTTCATGATCTCGACCTCGCGCTTGCGGGCGAAAATCGAGAGCCTGATCGTGTTGGAGATGAGAAGCACGGCCACGATGCCCAGCAACACGATGAAGATCACCAGGAAGTTGCGCGCTTGCGACGTGAAGCTGAACAGCTTGTCGGCTATCTCCTTGCCATAACGGACCTCGTCCACGATCGTCTTCCCGTCGAACCGCGCCGCCACTTCATCTACCGATTGCGGGTCGACGAGTGCGATCTCGAACGAGGCCGGCAGCGGGTTGCCCGTCAGACCCTCGAGGATCTGCGGGTCGTCCTTGAAATCCTCTTTCAACCGGTCCAACGCGTCTTGCTTGCTGACAAACACGGAGTTCTTCACTTCGGGCCAACCCAGGATCTCGCTCTGCATGGCGTCGACCTGGTCGGACGTCGGGTCGGGATCGGTCTTGAGATAGACGGTGATCTCGACCTTCTGCTCCACTTCTTTGAGCAGAGCATCCGTGGTGTAGACGAAGACGAGAACGCCGCCGAGGACCACGATCGACAGAAAGACCGTCACCAGGGCGGCGATAGTCATGAAGTAGTTCCTGCGCAGAGACCCGAAGGCCTCCTTGAGGAAGAAGCTAATCCTCCCCATAGCCGCCTCGTTTCTGGTCGCGCACCACTTTGCCTGCTTCGAGCGCGATCACACGACGGCGCATGCGGTCGACCATCTCCCGGTCGTGCGTGGCCATGAGGACCGTTGTCCCTGTCTTGTTGATGCGGTAGAGCAACTGCATGATGCCCATGGACGTCTCGGGGTCGAGGTTACCGGTCGGCTCGTCGGCGATGAGCAGCGGCGGGTGGTTGACGAACGCGCGCGCGATGGAGACGCGCTGCTGTTCGCCTCCGGAGAGTTGGTTCGGGAAGCTTTCCGCCTTGTGACCGAGGCCCACCAGCGCGAGCATCTCGGCCGCCTTCTTCTTGGAGGCGCTGTTCGCGCTCCCGGTGACCACGAGCGCGTACATGACGTTCTCAAAAGCGGTCTTGTTCGGGAGCAGTTTGAAATCCTGGAACACGCAGCCGATATTGCGCCGCAGGTAGGGTATCTTCCAGCGGCGCAAGGCCGAGAGGTCCCGTCCACCGACGCTGACCCGCCCTCTGTCGGGCTCGAGTTCTTTGATGAGTAGACGCACGAACGTGGATTTGCCCGAGCCGGACGGCCCCACGAGGAAGACGAACTCGCCCTTCTCGATGTGAAGGCTCACTTTTTCCAGCCCGACGGTGCTCGGGGGATAGATCTTCGTTACTTCTTCGAACTTGATCACGTGCTACCTGCGACTTCCTTCTGGGGACACCTCACAACTATTCTTCGGGACTCGGCGGATACCTCCCGCCTCGGAGCTCACCGCGCCCGTCACGCCGAACGCACGCCGAGCCTCCCGGTGGACCTTTGCCACACGTACTCCCGGATGAATTCGTCGATGGCCCCGTCAAGGACCGCTTCTACATTGCCTTTTTCGAAGTTGGTCCGGTGGTCTTTCACAAGCGTGTAGGGGGCGAGCACGTACGAACGGATCTGGCTGCCCCAGGCGATCTCCTTCTGCTCCCCCTTCTCCCGCGCCATCTCCTGCTCCCGCTTCTCGTGCTCCAGCAGGAGCAGCTTGCCGCGGAGCATGCGCATGGCCGTCTCGCGGTTCTGGATCTGCGACCGCTCGTTCTGGCACTGCACGACGGTCTTGGTGGGGACATGGGTGATGCGGACGGCCGAGTCGGTCTTGTTGACATGCTGTCCGCCCGCGCCCGAAGAGCGGTACGTCTCGACCCGCAGATCCTTCTCGTCGATCTCGAGGTCGACGTCGCCCTCAATGAGAGGGGTAGCATCGACGGACGCGAAGGAGGTGTGGCGCCGACTGGCCGAATCGAAGGGAGATATGCGCACGAGCCGGTGCACGCCCCGCTCCGTGGAGAGCAGCCCGTAGGCGTTCTCGCCGTGGACGGTGAACGTCGCGCTCTTGATCCCGGCTTCGTCACCTTCGCTCGCTTCGTTCAGCTCGACGGTGAATCCGCGGCCTTGCGCCCAGCGGAGGTACATGCGCAGGAGCATCTCGGCCCAGTCCTGGCTTTCGGTGCCTCCCGCGCCCGGATGGATGTTGACGATAACGTCACCCGCGTCGAATTCCCCGGTGAACAGCCGCCGTTCCTCCAACTGCTCGAGCGTCTGGCCGACATCCCGCGACACCCGCTCGACCTCTTCGGCAAGCTCTTGCGGCACCGCCTCGCCGCCGGTGTCCTCCGACGCCATGTCGAGCAGCACCTCCAGGTCGTCGACCTGAGAAACGAGATGGTCGAAGTGCTCCAGACCACTACGCACACGGCTATAGCGGGTACTCAGGCTCTGGGCGTGGTTCTGGTCGTCCCAGAAGTCGGGAGCGCGCATCGCTTCTTCCAGCGAGGCTATCTCCCGGCGCAATGAAGCGGGGTCAAAGATACTCCCTTGCCCAGAGGAGCTTCTCGCGGAAGACGGCCAGAAGCTCGCGATACTCGGCCAGGGAGGAGGTCTTGCTCTCAGTCTTCTCTGCCATATGCGGGGGGATTATAGCCTACAGAAGCGCCGAAGGCCCATCAGCCGAAAGATGGAGCTGCGGCTCGTTCGCCGCTCAGGCCCCGCAGCACTTCTTGTGCTTCCGGCCGCTCCCGCACGGGCAGGGATCGTTGCGTCCCACCTTGCTGACGCTGCGCGGCGCCACGACCGTCTTGGTTGCCGCTTGCGCTGCCTCGTATGCCTCCGCCGAGCTGTCGGCTATGCCCGACTGCCGGGCGGCCGCGGCAGCACCGGCGAAGTTCTGGGCCAGGCCGCTGTCTCCGCCCCCCGAATAGGCGAGCGGACGGGCGGGGGCAGGCTGGGGCTCCTCTTCCTTGACGATCTCCAGGTGGTAGAGATAGCGGACGAAGTCGGTCTGAATCGACTCCATCATCTCCTGGAACATCTTGAAGCCTTCGTTCTTGTACTCGACCAGCGGGTCGCGCTGAGCAAGCGCCCGCAGCCCGATGCCCTCGCGCAGGTAGTCCATCTCATACAGGTGGTCACGCCACTTGGAGTCGATAGTCCGCAAGAGGACCCAGTCGGCCATCTCGCCTATCTCCGCCGCCCCGAAGCGCTCCTCCTTGGCCGCGTAGATCTTCATCGCGTCTTCCACGACCGTGTCGGCCAGCGTCTCGGCGTCGAGCTCCAACGGGTCTCCCAGCTTCTCCAGGGTCAGGCTCGTGGGGAAGAAGGTGCGCAGCGTCGTCATCAACTCCTCCAGGTCCCACTCCTCGGAGAAGCGCGAAGAGCCGGTGAACAGAGCCACCTGGTCGCGCAGAATGCGTTCAATGATGCCGATGACGTCCTCGCGCAGATCGTCGCCGCTTAGGATGCGCTGGCGCTGCCCGTAGATGACCTCGCGCTGCTTGTTCATGACATCGTCGTACTCGAGCACGCGCTTGCGGATCTGGAAGTTCTGCTCCTCCACCTTCTTCTGCGCGCTCTCGACCGAGCGGGAGATGAGACTGTGCTCTATGGGCACCGAGTCGTCCAGGCCGAGGCGGTCCATCAGCTTGTGGATGCGGTCGCCGCCGAAGATCCGGAGCAGGTCGTCGTCAAGGGAGATCACGAACTGGCTGACCCCTGGGTCGCCCTGCCGGCCCGACCGGCCGCGAAGCTGGTTGTCGACGCGCCGCGCCTCATGGCGCTCGGTGCCGAGGACGAACAGACCGCCGGCTTCGACCACCCCCTCGCCCAGCTTGATGTCGGTGCCACGGCCGGCCATGTTGGTGGCGATGGTGACCACGCCCGCCTGTCCGGCCTGCTCGATGATCGCGGCCTCCTTGGCGTGGTACCTGGCGTTGAGCACCTCATGGGGCACGCCCCGCCGCTTCAGCATCTCGGCCAGACGCTCCGACTTTTCCACCGAGATGGTGCCGACCAGCACAGGCTGGCCCCGCTTGTGGCAGTCGGCGATAAGCTCGGCTGCCGCCTGGAACTTGGCCTTCTCGGTCTTGTAGATGAGGTCGTTGCCGTCGTTGCGGACCATGGGCTCGTTGGTGGGGATGACCACCACTTCCATCTTGTAGATCTCGCGGAACTCGTCGGCCTCCGTGGCGGCGGTACCGGTCATGCCGGCGATCTTTTCGTAGAGACGGAAGTAGTTCTGGAGGGTGATCGTGGCGAGGGTCTGGTTCTCCTCCTTGATCCTGACGCCCTCCTTGGCCTCGATGGCCTGGTGGAGCCCCTCCGAGTAGCGACGCCCTTCGAGGATACGGCCGGTGAACTCGTCGATAATCTTGACTTCGCCGTCCTGCACCAGATAGTCGACATCCCGCCTGAAGAGGGCGGAGGCCCGCAGGGCCTGCATGAGATGGTTGACCAGCTGGCCCGACAGGTCCTCGTAGATGTTGTCGATGCCAAGCTCGCGCTCCACGCGCGCCAACCCGTCCTCGGTGATGGCCACCGTGCGCTTCTTCTCGTCGATCTCGTAGTCGGCATCCTCGCCCGGCCTCAGCCGCCGGGCCATACGCGCGAAGTCGTAGTAGGTCTTGGCCGCGCGCTCGCCGGGGCCGGAGATGATGAGCGGAGTCCGCGCCTCGTCGATGAGGATCGAGTCCACTTCGTCGACGATGCAGTAGTAGTGGCCGCGCTGCACCTGCTGTTCGGTGCGCAGCACCATGTTGTCGCGGAGATAGTCGAAGCCGAACTCGGTGTTGGTGCCGTAGGTGACGTCGGCCAGGTAGGCCTCGCGCCGCTCGGCCCCTTCCATGCTGTTCTGCAGGGCGGCGACGGACAACCCCAGAAACTCGTACACCGGACCCATCCAGGCGGCGTCGCGGCCGGCCAGGTAGTCGTTCACGGTCACGAGGTGGACGCCGCGGCCGGTCAAGGCGTTGAGATACACAGGCATCGTGGCGACCAGGGTCTTACCTTCGCCGGTCTTCATCTCGGCGATGGAGCCCTGGTGCAGCACCACGGCTCCCATGACCTGCACGTCGAAGGGGCGCATGCCGGTGGTGCGCTTCGCGGCCTCCCGGGCCACGGCGAAGGCCTCGGGCATGAGGTCGTCGAGCGTCTCTCCACGGGCGAACCGCTCTCTGAACTCCCCGGTCTTGTCGCGAAGCGCGCCGTCGGAGAGCACGGATATCTGCGGTTCGAGGGCCGCGACCTTCGCTACCGCTTCTTCCAGCAGTCTGAGTTTCTTCCCTTCGCCGAAGCGAAGGACTTTGTCAACGACTTTGATCATGAAAAACCATGCCTACTGCTTGTGGCCGCCGAGGCGGCGCGGCCGCCCCGGTCTCAAGGCCGGGCGGCGGAGAGATCCCGTCTCTCAGGTCTGCGCCTCGATCAGCCCGTAGTTACCGTCATGGCGGCGATACACGACCGCGGTCTCGTTGGTCTCGGAGTTGGTGAACACGAAGAAGTCGTGCCCGACCAACTCCAACTGCAGCGCCGCTTCCTCGGGCGTCATGGGCTTGACCATGAATTGCTTCGTCTTGACTATTCGAGGCAGCTCCGCCTCTTCTTCGATAGGTTCGCCCTCAGCCGGGACCTCGAAACCCTCGGCGGCGAAGGTCCCCATGGGCGGCCCTTGGTGCGAGACCAGCTTGCCGCGGTACTTCTTCACCTGCCGCTCGAGCTTCTCGAACACCAGATCGATGGACGCGCGGATGTCGGGCGACGCCTCGCGCGCCCTAATGACCGGCCCCTTGGTGAAGATGGTCGCTTCCACCACCTGGTTGGCGGCGATGCTCGGGTTCTTTTCCGTCCAGATCTCCACCTCGCAACGGGACGCATCGGTCAGGTACTTGCCCAGCTTTCCGATCTTCTCGGCGGCATAGGCGCTGATCGCCTCGGTGAGAACGAGATTCCTGCCTTTGACCGTGAGATTCACGCTGGTCCTGCTCCTTGATTCGTCGTAGATGGGGTCGCATCAGACATTATAGCCTCCTCAGTGTAGGGCCTCCGTTAGTCGTGCCCTTCGCTCCTGCCGGAGGCCGCCCTGGAGAACGTGAACACGTAGACCGGGGATCCGGCGCCCGACTCCAGCACGCGCGATACTTCCTGGGCGGTGGCCCCCGTCGTGTAGACATCGTCGACCAGGACGAGCGCGGCCGGGCGGAAGGGCAGCGAGCGCAGGGCTTTCTCGTCGATGACGAATGCTCCCCGCAGGTTGCTTTGGCGGCCTGCTTTGCCCAGAGCCTTCTGATGTTTCGTCCGCACGGGCTTGCGCGCCAACCCGGCGGCGAGCAGAGACGGGTGGCCGCCGGCCAGAGCCCGGGCAAGAAGTTCTGCCTGGTTGTAGCCTCGCTCCCTCTGGGCGGTCGGATGCGAGGGCACCCACGTGACCGCCACCGGTCCGTTCCCTCCCGCGGCCGACACGAGCCCTCGAAAGGCGGGCGTCGCCAACCGTGCCATGAGGGGCGCCAGCACCGGTTGTCCGCCCGCCTTGAACTCCACCACCATGCGCTTGGCGACCCCGGCGTGGAGGAAGGCGCTGCGCGCTCCAGCGTGAGCCAGCTCCACCCCCATGCAGTGCGAGCAGCGGTGTCCCACCAACGGCCGGGGCCCGGGCTCGCCGCAGCGGGGACAGCTATCCTCTCCGATCGGGACGAGGGACGCCTCGCAGCGAGCGCACAGGTGGGACTCGAAATCGCCGCAGCCGACGCAGCGAGGGGGGAACAGTACCGAGATGACGGGCTCGGCCACCGAAACACGCCACCACCGGGCCAGCCCCCTCAGACCGCCGGCCTGCGCACCGTTTGCCGCCCGGCTGCCGGCTACTACGGGAACGCCCACCTCAAGGCTCATGCCTATGGCCCGGCTTCTGGCCGACGATCCCTTCGACGATCACCGACCCCGCGGTCACGCGCGAGTCGGAGAGGACCACCGCGCGGACCACATGCGCGCCGGCGCCCACGATGGTGCGGTCGCCCAGGACGGTCGGCCCTTCGATGACCGCGTCCTCGTCCAGGAAGCATTCGCGGCCGATGACGACGGGCGGCTCGAGGCGGACCGAAGACGCAACGTAGGCGGCCTCGTCGACCCAGATGCCCGGACGCACCTCCTCGCCCGGCAATTCGACCGCCACCTTGCCCGTGAGCGCGTCCGCGTTGCCCCGGAAGTACTCGGCCAGATTGCCCACGTCGCTCCAATAGCCTCCGAAGGTGTGGGAGTGGAAGGCGATGTGCTGCTTGAGCAGATCAGGGAAGAGCCGGCTGCCGAAATCGTCGAACTCACCGGCGGGGATCATCGAGAGGATCTCGGGCTCGAACACATAGATGCCGCAGTTGCAGAGATGCGAGCGGGCTTCCTCCCGGCTGGGCTTCTCCTGGAAGCCCACTACCCGCTCGTCGTCATCCGTCACGACCACGCCGTAGAGGCTCGGGTCGGCCACTTCTTTGACCGCGATCGTCGCGATGGACCCGGTGCGGCGGTGGGCCGCCACCAACCCGGTCAGGTCGATGTCGGTGAGCGCGTCGCCGCTCATGACGAGAAAGGTATCGGAGCCGAGGAAGTCCTCGTTCTTCTTGACGCCGCCGGCAGTGCCGAGGAGTTCGGGCTCGAACGAGTACCGAATGTCCAGACCCACGGCCGAGCCGTCACCGAGGTACCCCGTGACAGCCTCGGGCATGTGGTGGAGGTTAAGGACGACTTCGCGGAAGCCGTGGCGTTTGAGCAGGCGCAGGATGTGATGGAGCACCGGCCGGTTCGCGACCGGGGCCATGGGTTTGGGCAGGAGGTCCGTCACCGGCCGGAGACGGGTGCCCTTGCCGGCGGCCATGACCATCACCCTCATGCAAGTACCTCCAGACTCGGGCCGTAGGGTGGCTTGGCGACCCCGCGGTCGGTGATGATCGCGGTGACGTTCGCGGCCGGGGTGACGTCGAAGGCCGGGTTCCGTACCTTCACACCCAAAGGAGCCCAGCGCACGCCCCCGAAGCCCGTCACCTCCGCCTCATCGCGCTCCTCGATGGGGATGGCGCTCCCATCGGGCAACTGCCTGTCCACCGTGGAGAAGGGCGCCGCTACGTAGAACGGGACGCCGTGCTCGCGCGCCAGCACCGAGACCGTGTACGTGCCGATCTTGTTGGCCACGTCTCCGTTCGCGGTGATGCGGTCCGCGCCCACAACAACGTGGGTGATCAGGCCTTGCCTCATGAAATAGCCCGCCATGCTGTCGGTGATCAGTTCTACCGGTATACCCTCGCGGACCAACTCCCACGCAGTCAGGCGGGCGCCTTGCAGCAAGGGTCGGGTCTCGTCGGCGAACACGCGCAGACTGGGGTTACGGGCATAGGCCGAGCGGATGACGCCCAGCGCCGTCCCGTATCCGGCTGTGGCCAGAGCCCCAGCATTGCAGTGTGTCAAGACCACCGGCTGCTCCCCCGTGATGAGATCCGCCCCGTACTCGCCTATAGCCCGGCACGAGGCAAGATCGTCCTCGTAGATCTGCACGGCCCGCCGCTCCATGGCTCCGGCTATCTGGGCCGGAGACAGGTCGTCGCGGCTCCAGATGCGCTCCATCTCCTTGAGCGCCCAGGGAAGGTTATAGGCGGTCGGCCGGGTCTCGAATAGGCCTTTCGATGCAGCTTGGACCGCGGCCCGGAAACGAACAGGATCGGCGCCGTCTTCGGCAAGGGCGGAACGGGCGGCCAGGGCCATCCCCATGCCGACGGTCACCCCCAGAGCGGGCGCCCCCCGAACGGTCATGTCGCAGATCGCGGCCGCGACCTGCTGCCATGAGGTGCAGGTGACGTATACCTCTTCGAGCGGCAACCGGCGCTGGTCGATCAGCACCACCCCGCCGTCTCGCCAGACGACCGGCCGGATGTTGTCGACTCCCGCCACCTCTACGTCCCCATGTGCCAGCTGGCGAGGTACTCCACCTGCTCGGGCGTGAGGACGTCGATGCCGGTCCCCAGCGACGCCAGCTTCAAGCGGGCGATCTCCTTGTCGATGTCGGCCGGCACGTCGTACACCTTCTTCTGGAGGACGGCCGCGTTCTTCACCATGTACTCCGCGGCCAGCGCCTGGTTGGCGAAGCTCATGTCCATGACGCTCGAGGGATGCCCCTCGGCGGCGGCAAGGTTGATCAGACGCCCCTCTCCAAGCAGGTAGATGTTCGCGCCGTTGGTGAGTGCGAACTCTTCCACGAATTCCCGCACCTGGCGGCGGCTCACCGACAGCGCCTCGAGGGCCGGGATGTCGATCTCCACATTGAAGTGCCCGGTGTTGGCGACGATCGCCCCGTCCTTCATGACCTCGAAGTGCTCTTTGCGGATCACGTGGATGTCGCCGGTGGCCGTGATGAAGATGTCACCGATCGGCGCAGCCTGCGCCATCGGCATCACCCGGTACCCGTCCATGAGGGCCTCGAGCGCGCGCAACGGGTCGACCTCGAGCACGACGACATCGGCGCCGTGCCCCTTGGCCCGCATGGCCACGCCCCGGCCGCACCAACCGTACCCCACGATCACGACGACTTTGCCGGCGATCATGCGGTTCGTGGCCCGGATGACGCCGTCGAGGGTCGACTGCCCCGTGCCGTACCGGTTGTCGAACATGTGCTTGGTCATGGCCTCGTTGACGGCCACGATGGGGTAGCGCAGCACGCCGTCCTGCTCCATCGACTTGAGGCGGATGACGCCGGTGGTCGTCTCCTCGGTGCCGCCGATGACGCCGGCCGCAGCGTCGGCCCGCTCGGTATGCAGCAGTCCCACTACATCCGCCCCGTCGTCCATGGTGATCTGCGGGCGGAAGTCGATGACGCTCTGCATGTGGCGATAGTAGGTGTCGCGGTCCTCACCTTTGATGGCGAATGTAGAGATGCCGTATTCGACCACCAGCGCCGCGGCGACATCGTCCTGCGTGGAGAGCGGGTTCGAGGCGCAAAGGGCCAACTCCGCGCCCCCGGCCTTGAGCGTCCGCATCAGGCTGGCGGTCTCGCTCGTCACGTGCAGGCACGCTCCGATGCGGATACCCGCGAGCGGCTTCTCCTTGGCAAACCGTTCGCGGATGAGAGCCAGGACCGGCATCTCCTTCTCCGCCCACTCGATCCGGAGCACGCCGGCCGGCGCCAGGCCCGCGTCTTTCACATCATATGCGACCACCACTCGTCTCCTTCTGTTCAGGCATCCCTACCATCAAACCGTCATGACCACGGCGGCAACCCGCAGGCCCATATGGGCTGCAAGGATGACCGCGGCCACCAACTCGGAACTGACCGCCGCCAAGCCAAGGCGCGCGACCATATCGGTCTCGTAGTCGCTCATGGCCCGGTCGTCCGCCACCCCGGCGACGACGCCGAGATCTACTATCATACCGTCCTGCTCGTCGCCCGGCACCAATACCGCCTCGGGCGCGTACGCACCTGCCAGGCTGGGAAAGCGGGGACCCACTCGTTCGTCGTTGGGCCCGGTCAGAGGCGACCGCCAAAGGAGGTTGACGTGATCGGTGACGGCGACCCACCCGGCCTTGCCTCCCGGCGACGCGACGCCTCGGCACACGTAGCCAACGACTCCACGCTCATCCCGCAGCGCGCCCCGGAGCCCCTCGATCTCGGCGGCGCTCAGCGCCCGGTACGGATTCTTGATCCCGAGAGCGGCAAGGGAGACCACCGTCCCCCCCTCGCCGGCCAGACGCCGGCACATCACGGCAGCGAGCGGGTCGGCGGCGTCCAGGCGAGGCCCGGCCAGGACCTTCATCGAGCGGGGATGGAGATCATCGACTCGGCGATCTTGAGCATCTCTTCCTGGTCGAGCATGTGCGACAGCGTGTTCGAGACCCAGTAGAGCACCCCGTCCGCTTTCCACCACACCCGCTCGACCTTCTGGCCGTTGCGCACCACGGTGAACACGGTGCCGTCATGCGTCACAGTGAGGCCCTTGCTTGCCGCGGGAGCGTCCAGCCACGACGTCTCCGTTATCCCCATGACCTGATCCCCGTTGGTATCGAGCGGGTACAGCATCCTGAAGGCGGGCTTGGTCCCGCCGCCCACCTTGATGTCGTAGGCCGGCTGGTGGTCGGGGATCTTCCTGGTCCATGCGTAGCCGGACGGCAGATACGACGGGGCCTGCACGGCGAAGAGCGCCTCGGCCGCCGTCTGCTTCCATAGCTCGGAGTCGGGGATCGTGTCGGGAGAGGGAGGTAAAGCGAACTGCGGGGGCAGCATGAAGTCCTTTCCCACGAGCAGGGTCACGCGGTCGACGCCCCCCCGTTGGACACGGTGCACACCGGATGCGTCGGCCATCCGCCTCGCGTCGGCGAGCATCCCCAGGGGGTACACGATGGCGCTGCGCTCCGCACCCTTCGGGTCGTCGCCGGTGGTGCCCACCGCGATCCCCAGGCTGCGCAGCCATTCTGCCGCCGCGCCCGCCTCCCCGGCACGGCCACTCGCCCCCAGCACGTCGACGGTCATGCCGCTCATGTCAATCGCCTCGGTCGTCGTGGTCGAGGATGACGTGGTGGTCGAGTCGCTCGGCGGCCCGGACTCTGCGGCGTTCAGGAGCTGGCTGACGGCCTTCGCCAGTTGTTTCTCACTGACGACGACGTAGGCCGCTCCCCCGATCGTCGGCGTGCTCCCCGTCAGCGTGATCGTCCGGATGTGATCGCCGCTCATGCGGATCCCCCACGTCGCCAGCCTGAGTATCTCGTTGGTGTCGAGATCGGTGGTGACGTTCCGGAAGAGGGCGGAGATCAGGCCCGGGAGCTTGAACGGGAGGTTCCAGCCCATCGCCTGCTCTCGCAGCGCCGTCATAAAGCGCTGCTGCCGCTCCATCCGTCCGAAGTCCATGTTGCGATCGTGGCGGTAGCGGACGTAGTCGAGAGCGTTGGGCCCGTTCAGCAACTGGTAGCCGGGGTACAGGTCGATAGGCTCGTAGTTCCAGTTGTCGTTGAAATAGCGATTGTCCACGTCTACGTAGACCCCTCCCAAGGAGTCCACGATGTCTCTGAAGGCGTCAAAGCCGACTTCCAGGTAGTGGTTGATATCGACCCCGGTCGTTTGCTCGACGGTCTTGATGGCGAGCGCCGGCCCCCCGTAGGCGAAGGCGGTGTTCAGCTTCGCCAGGCCGTACCCCGGCACATGCACCCGCAGATCCCGGGGCAGCGACAGCACCGACAGGTAGTTCTGGTCGGGGTCGATGTGGACCACCATGAGCGTGTCCGAGCGGCCGCCACCCGAAGCATCCTTCGAGCGACTATCAGAGCCGATGACGAGGAGGTTCATCGCGGAGGGCGAAGGCTCCTGCACCGGCTCCGGCTGCGCGGCCCCGGCGGACCCGGCGGTTCCCTCGATCCCGTTTGAGTTCAGCAGGGGCCCCTCGGTGGTGAGAGTGGTAGAGGGCTTTTCCTGGAGCGCCGCGCGGATCTCCGGGGTCACCCGCTCATTCGCAGAGGAGACCTCGCCCCGGAACCACAGGTAAGAGCCGCCCGCGCCTGCGATGGCGAGCAGCAGGAGGGCGACGGCAGACCAGACGACGATCCACATCCACCGACGCCCGGGCGAACCCTGCACCTCGTAGAGCGTGTAACGCTTCTTCCTCAACTACTCCCGACCTCTTGCCGCTAGTGGGCGAACTGGAGATTCTATCGCGAACCTACCCTGCGGCTAGAAATCAGCAAACGCCGGGTTCGGAAGCGGTCACCCTCTCCACGTCGGCCCCCAGGGCCCTCAGTTTCTCTTCCAGGCGCTCGTATCCGCGATCGATATGGTGCACCTCGCGCAGTTCCGTACACCCTTCGGCGAGCAGCCCCGCCGTCGCCAGCGCGGCTCCCGCTCGCAAATCGGTACACCGCACGATAGCGCCGGTGAGCGCCCGGCCGCCGTTGATGACCGCGTGGTTGCCGTCTACCCGGATGTCGGCCCCCAGCCGGATCAGCTCGTCGACGAACCCGAAGCGGTTCTCGAAGACGTTCTCGGTCAGCACCGCGACGCCTTTCGCAACCGAAAGCAGAACCATCATCTGCGCCTGCAGGTCGGTAGGAAAGCCGGGATACGGCAACGTCGCCACATCGACCGCGGAGTAGCGCTCGGGATCTCCCGCCGCTCGGATGCTGCGCGTGTTCTCCTGTATCTGTACGCCTACGCCGCGCAGTTTGGACAGGAACAGATCGAGCACGTGCGGGCTGATCCCGGTAACTTCCACGTCACCACCCGTGACGGCGCTCATGATAAGGAAGGTTCCGGCCTCTATGCGATCGCCGAGCACCGTGTGCTCTGCGCGATGCATCTCGGACACCCCATTCACGCGCACCGTGGAGCTTCCTGCCCCGGTGACGTCGGCCCCCATGCTGACCAGGAACTTGCACAGATCGACGATCTCCGGTTCCCGGGCGACGTTCTCCAGCGTGGTGGTCCCCTCCGCCATGACCGCGGCCATGAGCAGGTTCTCGGTGGCCCCGACGCTCGGGTAGTCGAGGATCATGTCCACCGCGTGCAGCCTGGGCGCCGTCACCTCGACAAAACCGTGATCGGCCCGCACGATCGCGCCCATGTCGGCCAGTCCGCGCAGATGGATGTCGATCTTTCGCGGCCCGAGGTTGCAGCCACCGGGCATCGCCACGCGAGCATGGCCGAACCTCGCCACCAGCGGCCCCATGATCTGGATGGAGGCGCGCATCTTCTGCACCAGGTCGTACGGCGCCACGTGGGACTGAACGGCCGTGGTGTCGATCGTCATCGTGCCGCCCTCGAACTCCACCATCGCACCGAGGTACTCCAGGACCTCGCGCATGGTACGGACGTCCTGGATGTCGGGGACGTTGTGCAGGACGCTCGTCCCGGAGGCGAGGAGCGAGGCGGCCATGAGCTTGAGCGCCGAGTTCTTCGCCCCCGCCACTGCCACCTGTCCGGCCAAGCGACGCCCGCCGCGGACCAGAAGGCGCGGCTCGTCAGTGTCCGGCGTCATGAATCATGCCAATTGGGCGATCTTGAGCCTGTTCCGAGCTCGCTTCAATGCCAGTTGCTCCCGATACGGATCGACGTGGTCGTCCTCGGGCACGGTACCCAGACGGTGCATCTCCAGTCTCTGGAGCGCCCGTTCCACCGACTTCTCGGCCCGCGCCACGTCGATCTTGCTTGCTTCTTCCGCCGTGTCGGCCAAGACTATCACTTTGTTGAACTGGACCTTCACAAAGCCTTCGGCCACCGCAAACGTGAGCCACTGGCCATCGGGGGTGAGCGCCCGCATCTGCCCGATGGCGAGTTGAGCGACCAGAGCGGCATGCTGGGGAAGGATCCCCAGCTCGCCGGTCACTGCCGGGACGACCGCCATGTCGATGTCGCCCTCGAAGACCGGTCCCCGGGGCGCGACCAGCTCCAGGCGCAGGTGCAGGTTGTCGCCGTCAGCCACCAGGGACCCCTCCTAGGCGACCGTGGCCGGCACCGACGCTGCCGACGCGGCGGCATCGGCCACCGGTTCTTCGGCAGCGGTGCGGGAGGCCCTCGCCGCCGCTACGACGTCGTCGATGCTGCCCTGGTACTTGAAGGCCTGTTCCGGCAGGTCGTCGTGCTTGCCCTCGATGATCTCTTTGAAACTCCGGACCGTCTCTTTGAGGGGAACGAACCTGCCGGCCATCCCGGTGAACTGCTCGGCCACAAAGAAGGGCTGCGACAGGAACTGCTGGATCTTGCGGGCGCGCCGCACCGTCACCTTGTCTTCGTCGGAGAGCTCGTCCATGCCGAGGATGGCGATGATGTCGCGCAGGTTCTGGTAGCGCTGGAGGATCTCCTGCACCCTGGTGGCAACTTCGTAGTGCTCGTCGCCCACCACCTCGCGGGATAGCGCCCGGCTGGTGGAGTCGAGCGGGTCGACGGCCGGGTAGATGCCCATCTCGGAGATAGCCCGGCTGAGCACCGTGGTCGCGTCGAGATGCGCGAAAGTGCCCGCGGGCGCCGGGTCGGTGAGGTCGTCGGCCGGCACGTAGATCGCCTGCACGGAGGTCACCGAGCCGCGCCTGGTGGAGGTGATGCGCTCCTGGAGTTCGCCCATCTCGGAAGCAAGAGTAGGCTGGTAGCCAACCGCCGAGGGCATCCGGCCCAGGAGGGCCGACACTTCAGACCCCGCTTGGACGAAGCGGAAGATGTTGTCGATGAACAGGAGCACGTCCTGGCCCATGACGTCGCGGAAGTACTCGGCCATGGTCAACGCCGACAGCCCCACGCGAAGACGGGCGCCGGGCGGTTCGTTCATCTGCCCGAACACCATGGCGGTCTTGTTGATGACCCCGGACTCGCTCATCTCGAGGTACAGGTCGTTACCCTCCCGGGTGCGCTCGCCTACGCCGCTGAAGACGGAAATGCCGCCGTGGTGGGTGGCGATGCTGTGGATGAGCTCGAGGATGACCACCGTCTTGCCCACGCCGGCGCCGCCGAACAGACCCACCTTGCCGCCCTTGACGTAAGGCGCGAGCAGGTCGATGACCTTGATACCGGTCTCGAGGACCTCGGTGGTCGGTTCCAGTTCTTCGAATTCGGGGGCGGGACGGTGGATAGGCCAGCGCTCCACGTCGGCCGGGATGGGTTCGCCCTCGTCGATGGGATCACCGAGCAGGTTGAACAGACGGCCCAGCGTGGCCTGCCCCACGGGCACGGTGATGAACTCACCGGTGTCGGTCACTTCCATGCCTCGGGCCAGACCGTCGGTCGAGTCCATGCCAACGGCACGGACCTTGTTATCGCCCAGATGCTGCTGGACTTCTGCGACCAGGTGGATATGGCCCGACGGCGTGTCGACGTCGAGCACGAGCGCATTGTAGATGGCCGGCAGCTCGTCCGGGAACTCAACGTCGATCACCGGTCCGATGATCTCAACGATCTTGCCTTTGTTCATCGCTTTCTCGTGCCCTCCTTTTCGGGCTATCCGGACAGTGCGTCGGCACCGGCCACCACTTCCAGGATCTCCTGGGTGATGGAATACTGCCGGGCCCGGTTCATCGCCAGGGTCAACTCGTCGATCATATCGGTGGCTGCGTCAGATGCTGCTTTCATGGCCGTCATGCGCGCCCCGTGCTCGCTCGCCATTCCCTCCAGGATCGCCCGGTACACGGAGATCTCGACATAGGAGGGAAGGAGGTCGGCAAGGACGGCTTCGGGCGACGGCTCGAAGATGAAATCCATGTGCTCGCCCGCGTCCGCGGGGGTGTACAGGCTGGTGAGTTCCTCCTGGATAGGGAGGACTATCTGCTCGGTGACGTACTGCTCCATCGCGCTTTTGAAGCAGTTGTACACCAGGTGGACCCGGTCGATGCTCTCGGCGCTGTAGCGGCGGATAGTCCCGGCGGTGATGGCCTGAGCCTCGAGAAAGGCCGTACGCTCGGTCACGTCCAGATAGGCCTTGTCCACCCTGTATCCCTGGAAACGCGCCGTGGTGTACCCCTTGCGGCCGAGCAGCACGAGATCGCTCTCGACGCCCTCCTTCGCGTAGGTGTCGACGAGATCGAAGGCCCTCCTCATGATGTTGGAGTTGAAGGCCCCTGCCAACCCCCGGTCCGACGTCAGGGCGATCACGGTCACCTTCTTGACTTCCTTGTGCGGCTTGAGCAGCGGGTATTCGCTCCCGCTGACCGGGATGTAGCGCACCAGTTGCCCGATGAACTCGAGCATGTTGAGCGCGTAAGGCCGAGTGGCCTCGATACGCTGCTGCGCGCGGCGAAGGCGCGCGGCAGCCACCATCTCCATGGCCTTGGTGATCTTCCTGGTGTTCTGGACCGAGGCGATGCGGCGGCGTATGTCCTGCTGGGAGGCCATGGGCTCCTACGACTCGCCCCGGTCGGCGGACCAGGAGTCTTTGAAGACTCCGATCGCCGCGCGCAGGTTGGCTTCGTTCTCCGGGGTCAGGTTCTTGGTCGACGCTATGTCGGCCCCGATCTCGGGATGCTGATGGTTCAGGAAGTTCCGCAGTTCGCCGTTGAACCGCGATATGTCGGCCACCGGTATCTCGTCGGCGTACCCCTGAGTGGCGGAGAAGATGACCATCACCTGGTCCTGGACCGGCCAGGGCACGAACTGGGGCTGGTTGAGCGAGGCCACCAGGCGCTCGCCGCGGGCGAGAGTTCTCTGCGTCTCCTGGTCGAGTTCCGATCCGAACTTGGCGAATGCCTCCAGTTCCCGGAACTGGGACAGGTCGAGGCGCAGCGTCCCGGCCACCTTCTTCATGGCCTTGATCTGTGCGTTGCCCCCGACGCGCGATACCGAGATGCCCACGTTGATGGCCGGCCGGATACCGGAGTAGAAGAGGTCGCTCTCGAGAAATATCTGACCGTCGGTGATCGAGATCACGTTCGTCGGGATGTAGGCGGAGACGTCCCCCGCCTGGGTCTCGATGACCGGCAGAGCGGTCAGCGAGCCGCCGCCCTCTTTGTCGCTGAGTTTGCAGGCCCGCTCGAGCAGCCGGCTGTGCAGGTAGAAGATGTCGCCCGGGAAGGCTTCACGGCCCGGCGGGCGGCGCAGCAACAGGGACATCTGCCGGTAGGAGTCGGCGTGCTTGGTCAGGTCGTCGTAGATGCAGAGCGCGTGGCGCCCGGAATAGGTGAAGTATTCCCCCATGGCGGCGCCGGCATAGGGAGCGATGTAGCGCATGGGCGCCGACGTGGACGCCGGGGCCATGACCACGATGGTGTAGTCCATGGCTCCGTACTGCTCGAGCCGGTTCACGAGGCCGGCCACCGTGGAGGCCTTCTGCCCGATGGCCACGTAGATGCAGACGACGTCCTGGCCCTTCTGGTTGAGGATCGTGTCGACAGCGATGGCCGTCTTGCCCGTGCCGCGGTCGCCGATGATCAGTTCGCGCTGTCCGCGGCCGATGGGGATCATCGAGTCGATGGCTTTGATGCCCGTCTGCAGCGGCTCTTTGACCGGTTGGCGGCGGATGACGCCCGGGGCCTTGAACTCCACCGGCCGGTACTCGGTCGTTTCCACCGGGCCCTTGTCGTCGAGCGGCACGCCAAGCGGGTTGACCACTCGGCCGATCAGAGCCTCGCCCACCGGCACCTGGATGACCCTGCCCGTGCGCTTGACCTGGTCGCCCTCTTTGATGAGCGTGTCCTCGCCCATCAGCACGGCACCGATGCTGTCTTCCTCCAGGTTGAGCACCAGTCCCATGACGTTGTGGGGGAGCTCGAGCATCTCGGAGGCGACCGCATTCTCCAGGCCCTGGATCCGGGCCACTCCGTCGCCTACCTGCACGACGGTACCGACCTCCTGGATCTCGACACCAGGCTCGTAGCGCTGGATACGGGACTTAAGGACGCTCGTGATCTCCTCAGGACGCAGTTTCAACTGACCCCTCCAAACTAGCCACAGGGCTGATCAACAATTCACGGAGACGCTCCAGCCGGTGCCGTACGCTGGCGTCGGCGACCCTGTCGCCTATCCTCAGCCGGAGCCCACCCAGCAGTTCCGAATCAACGCTCAGTTTCAGCTCGACCGTCTTGCCGAGCGAAGACGCGATCTTGGCACGCAGCGCCTCTTGGAGCGATGGCGTCAGGGGCACGGCCGTGACCACTTCGACGTGCACGAGACCCTCCGCCTGCTCCACCAGTTCGACGAAGGCCCGGTATATCGCGCTTGTCTCAGACTCCCGGCTCTTGTCGACGAGCAGCTGCAGAAGGTTCCTTACGAACTCGTCGCCACCCTCAGTAAGCTCGAGCAGGATGTCCTTCTTCTTCGGGTCGGAGATCTCCTCGGTGACGAGCAGTTCGCGCAGATCGGGCGACGACTTGACGGCCTGGACGAATTCGCCCAGGTCTCGCCGGACCTCGGCGACGCGGCCTGCTTCCTCCGCGGCCTGATACAGCGCGGTGGCGTACACTCGTGCGATCTTGCTTTCGCTCACGGCCTTCTTCTAGTTCTCGCTGATGCTGCTGAGGTCGATCTCGTTGATGGCTTCCTTGATAAGCCGCAGCTGGTCCTCCTGGGACAAACTGGTACGAGCCACCTTGGCCGTGGCCGAGATGGCCAGATCGGCCGCTTCTTCCCGGATCTTCTGAAGCGCCTGGTTGGTGTCGCGCTCTATCTGCTTTCGAGCCTTGGCGAGGCTTGCTTCTCCCTGCACGCGGGCTTCCTCGAGGATCTCCGCTTTGCTGGTCTCCCCAGCTTTGCGCGCTCGTTCCACGATAGCGTCGGCCTCACCGCGAGCCTGCGCCAGCTGGCGCTTGTAGTCGGCGAGCAGTTGCTGAGCCTCGTCGCGGAGGTTCTCGGCGTCCATGATCGACTGGTGGATCTCGGTCTGCCGCGCTTTCTGCAACCGCATGAGCGGGTTGAAGGCGAACTTGTAGAGCAGGCCGACCAGAAGAAGGAAGGTGATGACCGACCAGACAAAGAGGCCCGGGTCTATCTCGAATATCTTCATGAGTCTACCTGGCGGACGTCCGCCGTCTTAGGCCACAAAGATCAAGATGATGGCGATGACGAAGGCGTAGAGCGCCAGCGCCTCGGCCAGAGCCAGGCCGATGATGAAGGCGGTCCGGATCTCGCCGGCGGCTTCCGGCTGCCGGGCGATGGCCTCCGAGGTGCGGCCGGTCAACAAGCCGATGCCGATGCCTGGGCCTATGGTAGCCAGTCCCATGCCGATACCGGCGGCGAGTAGTGCGGCGGTTTTTGGGTCCATTGTCCTGTCCTCCTTGATCCGGGATTCGCGCTAATGACCTGCATATATGGCCGATTCGATGTACACGACGGAAAGAATGGAGAAGATGTACGCCTGGATGAAGGCGACGAACACCTCGAAGAGCAGCATGATGACGACGAAAGCCCCCGCCGGGACGACGACGATGGCGCTGGCGTACTGCAGCATGAGGCCGAACATGACCAGGATGATCAGGTGGCCCGCGACCGTATTGCCGAAAAGCCGGACCGCCAGCGAGAGCGGCTTGAAGAACTCGCCCATGAAGTGGACGATGAAGAAGATGGCGCTGAGCGCGGGCCTCATGACTTTGGGCACACCGGGAGGCGCGAGCCAGGACCCCACGTATTTGCGGGCCCCGTGGCGGTGGAAGCCCTGATACTGCGTGACGACGAAGACCACCATGGCAAGACCGAACGTGACGTTGATGTTCGCAGTGGGGGTAGTGGGCTTGAGGGCGATCGGCTTGGGAATGAGGCCGATAAGGTTCGTCACCATGATGTAGCAGAAGAACGTGAGGATGAGGTAGTAGTACTTCTTGCCCTTCTCCCCCAACTGCCCGGTCAGGTGGCCGGTGGCGAAGTTCAGCAAGATCTCCGCCCAAGTCTGTAGTCCGTCGGGCTCCTTCTTCATCCGCTTGGCGACGATGAAGAAGAACGTGAACACCACCACAGCCGACACCCACATGTAGATCACGGTGTTCGAGATAGAGAAGTCGAACGGGCCCACCTTGGGGATGGACACGATCACCTGGTTGTTCATCTCGCTCAGGGCTTCGACGATCTTGTTCTCTTCGGCCAGCAGCATGCCCCTACCTTGGCTAGAGTCCGGTCGCGCCCGCCGACGGCGGGACGTTTCGGCGTTTGGACACAAGGCTGTACATCGACCAGAAGTTCAGGATCGAGAACAGCACGACGAAGGCGAGGCAGACCGCGACGATGTTGAGCGGAGTCCACAGACCGATGACGAGCAAGATGACGGAGATGATCGCCAGCCGTCCGAGGAAGCCCAGGAGAACGGCTGCGGGACCCGCCACGGTGTTGCGCCGAACGGCGTAGCGCTGCACCCGCGCCGCGAACACATGGTACGCGACCGCCAGCGCGAGCCCCACGACTACCGATATCAACGTCAGCGCCAGAACCGCCTCCGATCCGATGTCCCTCTACACCGGTGCTTTCAGCCTGCTTCTGGTCCTCTGCCTTCTCTGTCCCCGTCGTCTCCACCTCGTCCTCCCGACGAACGGGAGAACAGGATAGAGACCAGATAGGCGAAGCCCAACCCTGCGCCTACAAACACCCCGCATATCATCAGCCATGGTCTCGTACCGACCCATCGATCGACGAGATAGCCGAGACCCGTGAAGACCAGCACAAGCCGACCAGCGTGAATGCCAGTGTCCCCGCGTCTAACCAGTCGACGTCGAGAATCTTCGCTCATGATAGCGGCGGCTCCCAGACTTCGCCACTATACCACGGCAAATGGTATTTCAATTACGCAGGCTGAGATTACTATTCATATGAGCTTACTCTTCATAGATACACCCTCAATGAGGGGCGAAAGCCTCACCCGGCGAACGGGCTCAACCCATGGGGTGCAGTTGCGTCCCAGCCTCTTTGAAGACGTCCATGGCGAGCGGGTCGGGATAGGGGCCGGAGAAGTACACGGCGACGACCTCGGCATTCACAAGCATCTTGGCACAGACCACGCAGGGCTGGTGGGTGCAGTAGACCTCGGCGCCGCGGATGGCTACGCCGTGGTAGGCGGCCTGGATGATGGCGTTCTGCTCCGCGTGCAGCCCCCGGCATAGCTCGTGGCGCTCGCCGGACGGTACGCCCAATTGCTGCCGCAGGCAACCGCGCTCGTCACAGTGGGCGAGGCCGCGGGGCACACCGTTGTACCCGGTGGCCAGGATCTGGCGGTTCTTCACCACCACGGCGCCCACCTGCCGCCGCAAACAGCTTGACCGGCTGGCGACGACCCGCGCTATCTCCATGAAGTAGTCTTCCCAGGCGGGGCGAGCGGAACACCCGGCGGCGTCGCCCGCCGTCGACATCAGGCCCCCAGCGTTCGATAGAGCGGGAAGGCCGCGGTCAGAGCCCGGCCGCGGGCCAGCAGGCGATCCAAGCTCTCTTCGGTCTGCTCGACCGCGAGCGTCTCGATGATGATCGCGGCGACCTCGCGCATCTCTTCGGGGCCGAACCCGCGCGTGGTCATGGCAGGAGTCCCGAGCCGCACCCCCGAGGTGATCGCCGGTGGTCGCTCGTCGTAGGGCACGCTGTTCTTGTTCGCGGTGATGCCCACCCGGTCGAGCAGTTCCTGCGCCCTTTTGCCCGTCATGTCGGTACCCGAGAAGTCGACGAGCATGAGGTGGTTGTCGGTACCACCCGACACCAGTTCGAGCCCGCCCTCGAGCAGCGCCTCGGCGAGAACCCTGGCGTTCTCGACCGTCAGCCGTTGCTTCGCTTTGAACTCGTCCGTGGCCGCGAGCAAGAAGCACACCGCTTTCCCCGCGATGATGTGCTCGAGCGGGCCTCCCTGTAGTCCCGGGAACACGGCTTTGTCGAGCCGGGCCGCATCAACCGTCCGGCAGAAGCAGGCCCCGCCGCGCGGGCCGGCCAGGGTCTTGTGGGTGGTCGTCGTGACCCACTCACAGTGCGGGAAGGGGGAAGGGTGGACACCGGCCGCGACGAGCCCGGCGATGTGCGCGATGTCGGCCATGACCTCGGCCCCCACCTCATCGGCGATCGCGCGGAAGGCGGCGAAATCGATCGTTCGAGGATAGGCGCTCGCGCCGACGACGATCAGCTTCGGCCGGTGCTTGACAGCCTGCGACCGTACCTGGTCCATATCGATGCGGCCGGTCTCCCGGTCCACCCCGTAGTGGAAGAAGGCGTAGCCGCGGCCCGAGAAGTTGATGCTGTGACCGTGAGTGAGGTGGCCGCCGTGGGCCAGGCTCATCGCCAACACCGGGTCGCCCGGCTCGAGCGCGGCCCAGTAGATCGCCTGGTTGGCCGTCGACCCCGAGTGCGGCTGCACGTTCGCGTGTTCGGCGCCGAAGAGCTCTTCGGCTCTCGCGATGGCGAGCGCCTCGATCTCGTCCACTACCTCACAACCGCCGTAGTAGCGATTGCACGGGTAGCCTTCGGCGTACTTGTTTGTGAGCACGCTCCCCATCGCCTCCAACACCGGGACCGGCGTGAAGTTCTCGGAGGCGATCAGCTCGATGTTGTGTTGTTGCCGCGCCAATTCGCGGCCGATCAACCGGTCGAGCAGGGGATCGACCTGCACCAGCGGCAGGTCGGCATAGCTGGTAGAACCGCGGGTCTCACTCACTGGGCGTGGCCTCCTCCTCCAAAAAAGCAGAGGCAAGAATACCAGAGGCGCGTCAGGCGCAGGAGCCGATGCGGGCCATCACTTCAGCGCTGGAGACCGCGCCTTCCCGCAGGACCAGGGGCGCCCCGCCGCCTGCCAGCGGGCGCAGGTCGACGACGGTAGACGCGATGCCTGCAACCTCCGTCGACCCGGGCGCCGGAACGATCGCAAGGGTACAGTGGGCGAGCACCATGGGGTCGACCTGCCCCGCGACGGCCACGTCGGGAAGGCCGGCGACATTCGCGCTGGTCGCGGCGAGCGGCACGTCGATGGCGGCGAGCAGCCGGAGCAGGTCCGGATGATCGGGGATCCGGATACCGAGCGAGTCGGGCGTCCCGACGCGATCGGGCCGGGGCACCGACGTGGCAACCACGAAGGTGTATGGACCGGGCAGCAATGCGGCCAACACCCTGGCCGCCGTGGGGTCGAGATCCGGCAAAGACGCCGCGACGGCGCCGACCGAGGGGAAGAGGACGGCCACGGGCTGCTCCGGGGACCGTTGCTTCGCGGCGAAGAGCCTGCGGATACCGGCGGCGAGATCCCAGCGAGCCGCGAGGCCATACACAGTGTCCGTGGGCACACCGACGACCGCGCCGGCGTCCAGGGCCGCCCGCAGCGCCCACACCTCCGCGCCTCCCAGATCATCGGGCGCCAGCGCCGGCGCCCCCGGGAGCGTCGCTTCCACCATGCGCTCTTTGCGAGACAGGTCTTTGTGCACCGACACCAGAACGAACCCGGCCGCCGCGGCTATTTCGGAGACGGCGCCTGCCTGATCCTCGCCCACTTCCAGCAAGAGCGTGCCTCCGGGCCGGAGGGCCCGAGCCGCGTCCGGCACGAGACGCCGGTACACATCCAGGCCATCGGGGCCGCCATCAAGAGCGCCGACCGGCTCGAACAGCCGGATGTCGGGGGCGAGAGAGGGGATGTCGCCGGAGCGGACGTACGGCGGGTTGCTGACAACCAGGTCGAGCGCGGCGTCGGCGATGCCCGCCAGCAGATCTCCCCGCCGGAGCACCACCCGTCCTTCCAGGCTCAAAGACCGTGCGTTCTCGCCCGCCACCGCCAGCGCCTCTGCGCTATCGTCGACGGCGAGGACCCGAACCCCGGCCTCCTGCGCGAGGCTGAGCGCGATGGCTCCGCTCCCCGTGCCCACGTCCGCGATCGCCGGGATCTGCGGGGGCGCCGGACGGTCGGGGAGGTCCCCCCAGGGGGGCCGGCGCCGCAGGGTGGCCAGAGACAGGTCCACGAGTTCTTCGGTCTCGGGCCGAGGGATGAGCACGCCGGGGCGGACCTGCAGGCAGAGGTGGCGGAAATGGGCCTGGCCCCTGATGTAGGCGACAGGTTCCCGGCTTGCCCGCCGGGCGACGAGAGCCCGGTATGAGGCCACTTCCTGGGGGGTCAGCGGGCGCTCGTGCTGCGTGTACAGGTCGATGCGCTCGAGATGCAAGGTGTCGGCCAGGAGCAGTTCGGCGTCAAGACGCGCCGACGGAGAGCCCTTGTCCTTGAGGTAGCCGGCTGCCGTTCCCAGCAGTCTGCCGATTGTCCATGATTCCATGGGCGGCCGCGCCCCGGTCGTCAGATGGTGGCCGCGGCGAGTTGGTCCGCGCGTTCCTGCGCCCGCAGCGCTTCGGCGAACTCGTCCAGGTCGCCTTGAAGGATCGCTTCGATCCGGTGAGAGGTGAGCCCGACGCGATGGTCGGTGACCCGGCCCTGCGGGAAGTTGTAGGTGCGGATCTTCTGAGCGCGGTCCCCGGTGCCCACCTGGCTGCGGCGCTGCGCGGCCAGCTTCGCGTCCTGCTCGGCCTGGGCCATGTCGTAGAGCCGGGCGCGCAGGATGCGGAAGGCGCGCTCCTTGTTCTGCAGCTGCGACTTCTCGTCCTGGCAGGAGACGACCAGACCCGAGGGGATGTGGGTGAGCCTCACCGCGGAGTCGGTCGTATTGACCGACTGGCCGCCCGGTCCCGTGGACCGGTAGACGTCCACCCGCACGTCGTTCGGGTCGATGTGGATCTCGACGTCCTCCACCTCGGGAAGCACGGCCACGGTCGCGGTGGACGTGTGGATGCGGCCCGTGGATTCGGTGACCGGGACCCGCTGCACCCGGTGCACTCCCGACTCGTACTTGAGCGCGCCGTAGGCGCCGCGGCCCTTGACCTCGAAGATGACCTCTTTGATGCCGCCGAGCGCTGCCTCCGTGGTCGAGAGGATGCCGGTCTTGAAGCGCAGCCGCTCCGCGTAGCGCATGACCATCCGCTGCAACTCGGCGGCGAACAGGGCGGCCTCGTCGCCTCCGGCGCCGGCCCTCACCTCGACGATGGCGTTCTTGTCGTCGCGAGGATCCTTTTCGAGCACGGTCATCCTGATCTCTTGCTCCAGCGTCTCGAGCTTGTCCCGAGCGGCGTTCTTCTCCTCGGCCAGGAACTCCTTCATCTCCGGGTCGAGCCCGCCCTCGTCCAGCATCGATTCCGCTTCTTCGAGCGAGGCACGCGTCTGCAAGTAGTCGGCGGCCAGCCGGTGCGATTCCTCCAGGTCGGAATGGGCTTTGGAGAGCTCGGCGAAGCGAGATTGGTCGCTCCACACCTCCGGATCGGCCAATTGCCGGGCAAGGGTGGCGTACTTCTCTTCTATCTCCTGGGCGAGGCGGTCGATCATGCGAGGGCGAGAGCTTCCTGTTTGGCCGCGATCTCGGCCGTGTCCATGCTGATGACCTCTTCAAGAGCGGCGGCGGCGACCACGAGCTGATCCATGGAGGGTTCCCTGGTGGTGAGACGCTGCAATTGGATCCCCGGCCAGAGGAGGATGCGGGCAAAGACACCATGGGAGCGTCCAGCCCACTTGATCCCGATCTCGTACGCGATACCGATTATCAGAGGGATCCCGATGAGGCGCGAGAGAACCAGCCAAGGCACGCTGGGCTTGCCGACCATGGCGAACACAAAGACCGATATCACCATCACCAACAGAAGGAAGCCGGTGCCGCAACGAGGGTGACGGGTGGAGAATCCCTGGGCGAACTCGGCGTCCGGCCGCCCACAAGCTTCGTACGCGTGGATGACCTTATGCTCCGCGCCGTGGTACTCGAACACCTTGCGCAGATCGGGGATAAGGCTGATCACGACAAGGTACAGGATGAAGATGGCGATCCGGATCAGCCCTTCCACCAGATTGAAGAGGAACGGGTTGGCGAACGTCGTCTCGAACTGTTTGACGACGACCAGCGGCACGACTATGAAAAGCCCCACCGCCATGCCCACCGCAACGATCACGGTGACCGCCAGCTGTTTCCAACCGAACGAGGGCGGCTCTTCGGGCATGCCTCCGTCGGTCTCCGCGCGTGCCGGTTGGGGCGTTTGCGCCCCCTCGGCGTCGACGGTCCCCTTCCCGGTCTCGGCCAAGCCCTCCAGGCTGATGTTGGCCGAGAGCCCCAGAGCCTTTATACCAAGACTCATCGACTCGTAGAGAGCGACCACCCCTCTCACCACCGGGATGCGCCAGAACCGACTGCGCGAGCCGGCCGGCGGCAAGGGGTAGGCCACACGGGCAATGTCGCCTGAGGACCGGCGGACGGCGACTCCCCAGGAGTGGCGTCCGCGCATCATGACTCCCTCTATGACCGCCTGTCCGCCGAACGCGTGATCGTGCTGAGAGCACGCCTGAGGTTGTTCGTTCTCCGCTGATGTATGCGCTGTCACGTCAGTCCAGACCTCCTGCCGCTCCGACCGGGCCCATCGAGAGGACCTCTTCTTCTGTATAAGGTCGGCCGCAGGACATCTTTCCTTCAGGACATCCGCCCGTCATGCACCCCGGACCGGTCCCTTCGAACAGCAGGGGAGCGACGGCCAGCGCCTGTCGCCGCATCGCCCACCCCAGCCGGTTGATCTCCCACTGCGCCCTGCGGCAGCAGCGCAGGGAGAAGAAGTGGCGTAGCTCCCGGGCGTTCATGGTCACGACGATCTTGGTCTCGGCGGCATTGGGCAGCACGAAACGAGCATCTTCGAAGACCGACTCGTTGCCCCGCCCCTCGGCCTGGCCCAACTCCACGAGGCGCTCGTACGCCTTCCGCGCGTTCTCCATGGCTTCGAGGAACACCTCGCGCGCTTCGGAAGACGCGGCGATGCTCGGCGGCATGACGAAATCGCCGTTGGAGTCGAACCGTACGTACCGCTGCGACTGCTGGCTGTACGACGCCACCCGGTGCCGTACCAGTTGGTGCGAGCAGGCCCGGGAAATGCCGTCCACCGCGAACGTGAAGCTGGCGTGCTCCAGAGCGCTCAGATGCCCGGACCGAACCAATCCGCGGACGAGCCTCCGCACGTCGTCCTCGCTCATCTCCGACTTGAGATCGGCGGCGCTCACCGGCGCGTAGCAGAGCCTACCCGCGGATGCTACCGCGCGCTCCGGGGCCGGGGTGTACTGAAGAAGAGTTACCTTCAGTTCGGCGGGCACAACAGACGAGAACTACTTCGTCGTGTCGGGACGCCGGTACTTCTTGTTGAACCTCTCCACGCGGCCGGCGGTGTCGACCAGCTTCTGCTTACCGGTATAGAACGGATGGCAGGCTGCACAGACCTCGACCTTTATCTCTGGCAGGGTCGAGCGGGTCGCGAACGTCGAACCGCAAGAGCAGACGACTCTGCTCTCCACGTACTTGGGATGAATGCCTTCCTTCAAGGTGCCTCCAGTGACACGTACCCAGGGTAACAAGCCCGAAAAGGGAGCGATATGATACCACGGCGGCGCGAAGACCTTCGGGCTCCCCCCACAACCTTTGGCCCGCGTCTTCGTTCCTAGTCTACAAGGACCACGGCAATAGCCGCGTCGGGACCGATACCGTCGGTAGACGCAGGAAAGTGAGGCACGGTTGTGGGTAGACCACCGACCGGCCGGACTGGATAGGCGGACCCGCGCGGGCCGGGCCATGAAAATGGCCCGGCCCGCCGTCTTCTCACCCCTCGCCGAGAGCCTCGCGCGCCGCCGCCAGCGCCTGCTCGGCAGTCGTGGCCTCCCCGGCTTCCCAGGCCAGCCGAGCGGCCCGCAAGGCCTTGCCCAGCCGCGGGCCGGGGGAGAGATCGAGCTCCCTCATCAGATCCACTCCGTCGAACGGGAGGCGGGGAACCCCTGAGGCAGCCCTCTCGGCCCACAGCGCCATCAGCCTTTCGGCGGCCTCCACGGAAGTGCCCGCCGGCGCCGCTGCGGCCGCGAGGATGATCACCTCCGGCTCCCAGGGAGAGGCCTCCCAGAGGAACAGGACCGCGTCGCGGCCCGGCCCGGCCGGGCGGGCGCTTTGACCCAGCCGGCCGGCGCGACCGCTCATCCTCGCTCCCGCTTGCAGGAGCGATAGGAGGGCGCCCGACACCTTCAGCCGGCGGCCGGCCCACAGGGCCTGCGCCGGGCTGACCCCGTTGACAAGACCTGCCAGCCTGAGGGCGACCCGGCGGTCGACCGCCCCGTCCACCGGTCCGGCCAGCCGCTGCTCCAGGAGCGGAGCGGCCTCAGGGAAGTGGCGGGGAAGATCGGCGAGTATCTGCTCCAGCCGGTCCAGCAGCGCATAAGTGGGGGTCAGAGAGCCAACCTCCACCACTTCGGGAACGACGACGCCCAGCAGTCTCAGATCGTCCCACAGCCGGGCGGCGCCGCCCGCTGATCCGGCGGCAAGGGTCAGGACCATCTCGGTGGCGATCCTTTCGGGTGCGGCCCGCCACAGTCGAGATGCCTGAGCCCGCACCGCGCCAATGAGCAGGGGGTCCATGCGCAGACCAAGCACGTGGGCGAAACGGGGCGCCCGCATCAGGCGGAGAGGGTCGTCGTCGAAGATGTGATCCGAGACGGCCCTCAGGCGGCCGGCCGCGAGATCGTGGAGACCGCCGAACGGGTCGATCAACGCGCCGCCCTCGAGCGGTATCGCCATCGCGTTGACGGTGAAATCCCTCAGCGCCAGGTCGGCGCCGATCGCCCCTCCGCGCACGGTGGCCACGTCGACATGAACTCGGCCCACCACCACCCGGAAGGCGCCATGGCGCTCGGAGAGAGCGAACCAGGGAGCGCCGAGAGCCTGAGCGACGTCTGCGACCACGGCCGCGGCCTCGCCGGCTACCGCGACGTCGAGGTCCGGCGAGTAGCGGCCAAGCTGCCGGTCCCTGACGGTGCCACCCACGAGCCACCCTTGGACGCCGCGCCCGCGGAGGACCGCCGCCACGGTCTGCAGCATCTCTTCTCCCCCCGTCGTCCGCGTCCCGGGCATCGTCCGCGTCCCAGGAACGCTACTTCGCGGAGCCCTTGAGCTTGCGCAGTTTTCGGTTGTAGTTGAACCGATCGACCAGGTAGGCGATGCAGCTGTAGGCGACGAACCCGATGACCGCGATGAGGAGAGAGCCCCACACATTGGGTGAGCTGCTCCCCTTCCAGAGGAACTGGATGACCACGAAATAGAGGGCGGCCAGGATGGCTCCCTGGATCGCGGCGCGCTTCCAACTGGGCGGCTTGAGCGCCTGCGCGCGAGCCTTGCCCTTCGCCGCGGAACTCTTGCCACCGGAGGACTTCGTCCCCGGCGCGGGCGCCTTCGGGAAGGCTTGGCGCGCCGCTCTGCGTGTTGCTTTCTTCGACATATCCTCCGCCGGTCCTAGCGCTGCGTCTTCTGCGTCTTCATGTCCGGTGCTCGGCGATAGCCCGGACGATGTCCCCCCGGGTCACAATGCCGACCAATCGCTCGTCCTCCGTCACCGGCAAACGGTTGACGTTGCGGTCGGTCATGAGGGTGGCGACTTCTCGCACGGTCGCGTCGGGCGATACCGATACGACCTCTTCACTCATGACCTCGGATACCTTGGACCCTATGGCCTTGCGGAAGCGCTCCTCGAACTTGTGGACGCTCTGCAGGTAGATGACGCTATCGAGGAACTGGATGTAGTAGGGAAAATGGAGATCGGCATCTTGAAGGATGATGTCGGCCTCGCTGACCATCCCCAGCACCCGGCCCTGGCCGTCCACCACGGGCACGCCGCTGATCTTGTTCTGCGCAAGTATATCCGCCAACTCCCCCACCGTCGTGTCCGGCTTCGCGGTGATGACGTTGGTCTGCATGATCTCTCGTACTTTCAACTCGTCCACGAAGGTCTCCTCTCATAGATCCGATCGGCGATGACCGCGGGGAGCAGTTCGACCAGGTCGCCGGCTAGCACTCCCTGGGGATCGGTCTCGGCGCCGATGGCGCCGGCCTCCGCGTGCAGCCACGCCCCCGAGTAAGCAGCTTCGAACGGCTCCAGTCCCTTGGCCAGCAGAGCCCCGATGACGCCGGAGAGCACGTCGCCGGTACCGGCGGAGGCGAGTTGGGGCGGTCCCTGCACGATGGCCCGCACCCGACCCGACGGGTCGGCCACGATGGTCGAGGAGCCTTTGAGCAGCACCACCTGCCCCGTCGCCGCCGCCGCCCGGCGGGCGGCGGCCAGATGGCCTTTCGTCACGTCCTCCACGGGCTCCCCGAGCAATGCGGCCAGTTCGCCGGCGTGGGGGGTGAGCACGAGGCCCGGCCTGCCCTGGAGCAGGCCGGCCTGCCCGGCGAAGGCGTAGAGCCCGTCTGCGTCGAGCACCACGGGGAGCGAACTTTCCAGCACTATGCGTCGGACAGCCGCGGCGGTGGCAGGATCCCGGCCCAGCCCCGGCCCGGCTACCAGTGCCCCTAGGCGGTCGTCGCCGATCGCGGCGAGGGCCGGCCCGGCGTCGTCGAGGAAGTCACCTGTCCCGATCTCCTCGAGCACCGTCTCGACGAGCCGGCTCCGTATGCTCGCCGCGGCGCCGGCAGGCATCAGAACACGGACGTATCCTGCCCCGGTCCTGTAGGCCGCCTGCGACGCCAGCCACGCGGCGCCTGGATAGGCCTTCGAGCCGGCGAGTACCGCCACGTACCCAGCTCGGTACTTGTGGTCGTCCACCCGCCGCCCGGGGATGTTGACGTCCTCTTCGGTGACCACCCACACATCGGGCTCGGGCTCGAGGAAGGCCGGTATCCCGATGTCCCAGACGACTACTTCCCCCGCCGCCTCCGAGCCGGGCGGGCAGACGAGGCCGGTCTTGGCGGCGTGAAAGGTCACGCGTGATGTCGGCTGCGACGCATCCCTCCGCGATCGTGCCGGCGGTGGCGTCCACGCCTGAGGGAACATCGACGGCGATCACCGGAACCCCCCGGGCTCCGGCCGCGTTGATCCGAGCGGCCCATTCGGCCACCCGGCCCTTGAGCTCGCCCGCGGCCCCGGTGCCGAGCAGGCAGTCGAGCACCACTTCCGTCTCGTCCCAGAGATAGTCGGGGACGGCGCCGATGCGTAGGTTCACGCCGGCTTTCTCGGCCGCCGAGTAGTTGAGGGCCGCGTCGGGCGAGAGTTCCGAGGGCGAAGTCGTGGCGACCACACAGGCGACCGGATGGCCGGCGAGGTGAAGTTGCCGGGCAGCCGCCAGCCCGTCTCCCCCGTTGTTCCCCCTGCCGCAGACGATCAGGGTGTGGCGTCCGGGGAACCGGGAGCGCACAAGGGCGCTCACCCCCAGGGCCGCCCGCTCCATTAGCACGGGCCCCGGGACGCCCAGGTCCTCGATCGTCGCCCGGTCCATCTCCCGCATCTGGGCGGACGTGAAGACTCCGGGCCGGTCGAAGAGCGAGTCGGCACGACCGGGGCCGTCCCAGCCGGTGCCGGAGGGATCGCCGGCCCCTTCCTCCAGGTCACCGTCGTCGAATACCTGAGGAAAGCCGTCCATCTCGGTACCTCCCCACGAACGTGCAACAACCGCCAGACAAGCTCCGGCCACGGCATCCACATGCGACAGCGAAACCTGGAGGTCCGTCAAACCCAGTTCCTCCGCCGCCTTCGCCGTCCGCCCCCCGAGCGTCACCCGGGTAGGACCCCCCTCGGGGAGATCCCCCAGCACTTCGATCTCCTGCCAGGAGACGATGCCCGTGCCTAAGAGTTTACCAACCGCCTCCTTGGCCGCGAACCGCGCGGCGAAGTGCAGGACCGGCTTCGCGCGGGCCCGGCAATAGGAGATCTCCGCCTGGGTGAAAAGACGCGGCTCGAGGGCGGGGTGCCGGTCGAGAGCACGCCGGAAGCGTTCCACCTCGACCAGGTCCAGACCGATGAGCGCCCTTCCGGGTCTGCCGCCCGCGGGGCCCGCCCCAGGATGCTCTCCCCCGGGCCCGCTCACCGCTACTCGACCGTGACGGTCTTCGCCAGGTTGCGCGGCTGGTCGACCCTCTCGCCCTTGTGCTTGGCGACGTAGTACGCGAACAACTGCAGCGGCACGATCGAGAGAAGGGGAGCCAGCATCTCGTCGGTCCGCGGCACGTACAGGATCTCATCCGCCATCTCGGCCAGGGTCTGGTTTCCCTCGGACCCCACGGCGATGACTCGGGCTCCCCGCGCTCTCACCTCCTGCACGTTGGAGATCAGCTTGTCGTAGACCCGGCTATCCGTCGCCACCACCAGGACCGGGGAGCCCTCCTCGAGCAGGGCGATGGGGCCATGCTTCATCTCTCCGGCCGCATAGGCGTCCGTCGGTATATAGGAGATCTCTTTGAGCTTCAGGGCTCCTTCGAGCGCGACGGGGAGGCCCATGTTGCGGCCCAGACAGAGGAAGAAACGGCTGGAAGCGTATTTCCCAGCCACCTGTTCCACCCTGGCCGCCGCGCCGTCCTCCAGGTAGTCGCGCAGGAGGGCCGGGATGTGCCGCAGTTCTTCGGTGTATTCCCGCACCTGGGCGCCGGTGAGGTATCCGCGGTGGTCGGCAAAGTGCAGGGAGAGCAGCAACATGGCCATTACCTGCGTGAGGAACGTCTTGGTCGCCGCCACGCCTATCTCGAGCCCGGCCCGGGTGAAGAGCACCCCGTGGGCCTCCCGGGTGGCCTGGGAGCCCACGATGTTGGTCACCGCCAGCACCTGCGCGCCGGCCTGCCGCGCAAGGCGCATGGCTGCCAACGTATCGGCGGTCTCCCCCGACTGGCTTATTGCGATACAAAGAGCAATCGGGTCCGATCACGGGATCCCGGTAGCGGAACTCCGACGCCACCTCCACTTCCACCGGTACGCGGGCCCACCGCTCGAGCGCGTACTTGCCCACCAGACCGGCATGGTACGAGGTGCCGCAGGCGACGATGATCACCTGCCTGATGTTCCGGATGGTGTCGGGAGTGAGGCCAAGCCCATCAAGAACGACCCGCCCGTCAGGGCTCACCCGCTCGGCGAGGGTGTCGGCGAGGGAGGTGGGCTGCTCGTGGATCTCCTTGAGCATGAACGTCTCGTAGCCTGCCTTTTCCGCCGCTTCCTCGTCCCAGTCGACGATCTGGACCTCCCGCTCCATCACCACGCCGTCCACATCGAAGATCTCGGCGCCCGCCCGAGAGATGACCACCACGTCCCCGTCCTCGGGGAAGATCACCCTGCGGGTCTCGGCCAGAAAGGCGGGGATGGCCGAAGCCAGGAAGTTCTCGCCTTCGCTCACGCCCACCACGAGCGGGGTCTCTTTGCGGATCCCCACGATCACGTCCGGCTCGTCCACCGCTACGGCGCAATAGGTGAAGTGCCCCTCCATCTGCCGGTAGGCCTCGACGACTGCCTCCCGCAGCGATCCCCGGTAGGACCGCTCTATGAGATGCGCGACCACCTCGGCGTCGGTCTCGGAGGTGAACTCATGGCCCTCTTCCTGGAGCTCGGCCCGCAGGCTCAGATAGTTCTCCACGATGCCGTTGAGCACAATGGCGAACCGTCCCTCGCAGTCCGTGTGCGGATGGGCGTTCTCGTTGGACGGCCGGCCGTGGGTGGCCCACCGGGTGTGAGCTATGCCTACAGTCCCCCCGTCGCCGAGATCGGGGAGGACCGCTTCGAGATTATCGAGATTGCCGACGGAATGGAGCAGCTTGAAGCCGCCCTCGTGGATTATGGAGATGCCCGCGGAGTCGTATCCCCTGTATTCGAGCTTGCGCAGGCCTCGAAAGAGGATGTCGCGGCACTCTCTGTCACCGACGTAGCCGATGATCCCACACATCAGAAAGCGACCTCCGTTCTCACAGCCCTCGGAACCTTACCCCTACATAGGGCGAGGTCCAAGCGGCCACCAACGCTTCGTAACCAGGATGCATCTCGATCACCTGACCGACCGCCGGAGCCGAAGAGCCGGCCCCCACCTCGGCCACCAGGTAGTCGGCCGAACGGCCGACCTCAGTCAGTCCCGGGTCAAGGAACCTGACGGCGCCTCCGCTCAGGTCCTGCCGTCCGATGCCCACGACGACCCTGCGGGCCGGCCCTCGGGAAGCCCGTCCAGAGCTCGTTTCAGAGGTCTTAGTATACTCCTCGAGCACTTCCGCCCTGAGCACGCAGGCGTCGGTCAGGCAGCCGGGCACGGGCTCGTAGTAGAGGGCGTCCTGCCCGAGAAGCAGAGCCTCGCCGCACCGCAGCTCCGTCACCTCTTCGGCAAGTCCGCCCCCTCGCTTGAGAAGCCAGAGCACGCTGGAGTTGCCTCCGGACACCCTGCCGATGGGAAACCCGGCGGAGCGTAGTGTTCGGGCCGCCTGGGCGACGCCTTCCAGCGAAGCCTCGAGGCCGGAGGGTCGGGCCGAGGAAGCAGGCGTAGTTGGTGGACAGTCCCTCCAGCAGCAGACGGGGCTCCCCCGCCACGAAGCCGGCGAGGTCGAGAAGCATTTCCGCGGGCACGCCCTCGCGTTCATCCCCGGTCTCCACCTGGATCATCACCCTGCGAGGCACGCCGGCCGAACCGAGCGCGGCGACGGCAGAGGCCCCCTCCCGGGACGTCACGTACGTCACGTCGCCCGGGTCGAACGGCTCGCGGAGCGAAGGTAGGTGGATGCGGTGCAGTTCGGCGGCAGGGAACGCGGACCGCAACCGACGCAGGTTCTGGTCCCGGGTGTCGGCCAGGGCAACGGCGCCGCCGGCGAGCATCGCCGCGGCGACCCTCGGCTCGCCCAAGCAGCCTTTGGTCACGCCGACGAGAGCGAGGGAGTGCGCCTTGAGCAGGGAGGCGACGGCCTCGGTGTTCCGGCCCACAGCGTCGACGTCTACCCGTAGTTCAGGCATGGGCCCCCACTACCCCCAAAAAAGAAAGGGTGAGGGAGTATTCTCCCCCACCCCCAGATTCCCTGGATACCTGGCAGACTAGCGCTTGGAGAACTGCGGACGCTTGCGGGCCTTCTTGAGCCCGGCCTTCTTGCGCTCCACCATACGGGCGTCACGCGAGAGATGTCCGGCCCGCTTGACCTCGGTCTTGAGCGAGGGGTCGGCTTCGACGAGCGCCCTGGCGACACCGTGTTTGAGCGCCCCGGCTTGGCCGGATTTGCCGCCGCCCACGATCGAGGCGATAACGTCGTAGCGCGCCTCGGTGCCGGTCTCGACGAGCGGCGAGCGGACCAGAAGGGCGAGCGTCTGCCGGTTGAAGTAGTCCTTGACGTCCTTGCCGTTGACGGTGATCGTCCCGGTGCCGGGCATGAGCCTGACCCGGGCCACGGCGGTCTTCCGTTTGCCGGTCGCCGCGTAGATTACTGTTGCCATGGCAACTCCTCAGGCTTCTGGGCTGCATGGGGATGCTTGGGCCCAGCGTAGATCTTGAGCTTTCCCAACTGCTGCGCCGCGAGCCGGTTCTTGGGCAACATCCCCTTGACGGCCTTGCGAAGCACTTCGGCCGGCCGGCGGTCCAGAAGGTGGCCGAGCGACTCGGCCTTCAGGCCGCCGGGGTAACCGGAATGGCGGTAGTACATCTTGTCGGTCAACTTGTTGCCGGTGACCGCGATCTTCTCCGCATTGACCACAACGATGAAGTCGCCGGTGTCGGTATGGGGAGTGTACTGCGGCTTGTTCTTGCCCCGCAGGACTATGGCTATCTCGGATGCCAACCGGCCCAGGTTCTTGCCGTCGGCGTCGACGACCCACCAGTTACGCTGCACTTCGCCGGGTTTGGCCGAATAGGTCTTCACACTGCCTCCTTAAAACGCGACCGCAGATAATAGTGGAGGGAGGCGGGTCGTGTCAAGACGAAAAGGCGGTTCTATCCCGCATTTCTGGCCGCGAGAGGGGAAGTTGCGGCGGGAGAAGGGAGGACTTCCCCAGGTTGGGCCACGAAGCTCGCAAACATCACGTCCAGCCAGCGGCCGGAGATCTCCGGATCGAGGAAATGCTTGAAGCCCATCGTCTGCGAGACGTCTCCCGCGAAAGCGAAGCCGGTGATGAACCAGGCGACCTGCTCGGAGTCCACGTATGGCGGGATCTTGCCCTCCTTCTTGCCCCGCTCCACGATCTGGACGAACTCCTTGAGCGTCTCCAGGTGCTTGGAGGCCAGAGTCTCCCGCAGGCCTTCGCCAGGGGCTCCCGCGACGAACTCGAGAAGCAGATGCGCGTGGTGTCTCTCGCCCTGACCCTCCCACAACTCCACGTGGTGATCGCAGATCTCCCGAAGCCGTTGAAGCGTGTTCTCGTTGGAGCGGGTCATCCGCGAGGCGTAGATCCGCTCGTAGATGACGTCAAGCGCGGCAAGAAGTATCTCGTGCCTGCTCTGGAAGTGGCTGTAGAGCGAGGCCTGCCTGATGCCCGCACCCGCCGCGATGCGCGACATGGTCACGCCCTGGAGGCCGTGTTTGGCTATGAGATCGAGGGCTACCTCGACGATCTGGCGCTTCCTCGCCGTGGCAGTCATCCGCGGCGTGAATCGGGTCGGTTCGTCGCTCACGTATATCCTTACAAAGTACGATGGCCGAACGGGTCATCCCAAGGTAACACGCGGCCCGCGTGACGGTGCAGAATCGGCGATTTTCCGTCCTATTTGCGGCTTTTCACCTTGACAAACTGGCGTACGGTAGGTAGTTTACCGCATCGGCAAACTGCCGGTCGCTACTTCACGAAACACAGGGTTCCGAAGGGCATGACGGGAACGAGGGCGATATCAATGGCTGGAACACGTCGACTGACGAATCTGACCACGGGCGGACCAGTGCATGTGGATGTGGAGGATGGGCGGATCGTCCGCATCATCCCCCTCCAACTCGACGAAAGCGACGGCCCGTCCTTCACCATCCACGCCAAAGGCCGAGACTTCACGCCTCCGCGCAGGACCACCCTCTCGCCGTGGACCGTCGCCCACAGATCCACCATCTACGCTCCCAACCGCATCCTCACCCCGCTCAAGAGGGTGGATTTCGACCCGAACGGCGAGCGGAACATCGACAAACGGGGTGAATCAGGCTACGAGCCCATCACTTGGGACGAGGCCCTCGACATGGTGGCCGACGAGATCATCCGCCTCAAGCGCGAGGTGGGCCCGGCGGCCGTGCTCACCACTCCCGGCTCCCACCACATGTGGGGCAACATCGGGTACCGGTTCAGCGCCTACAACCGCTTCATGAACCTCATCGGCTACACCTATGCCGAGCACAACCCCGACAGCTGGGAAGGCTGGCAGTGGGGCGGCGCCCACATGTGGGGGTTCAGCAACCGCCTGGGCATCCCTGAGCAGTACGACCTGCTCGAAGACGCCCTGAAGCACAGCGAGATGGTGGTGTTCTGGTCCGCGGACCCGGAGACTACCGGAGGCGTGTACGGCTCCTTCGAGAGCACCGTCCGCCGCGACTGGCTAAAGCAAGCGGGCATGAAGATGATCTTCATCGACCCTTACTACAACCACACGGCCGGCCTCATAGGCGACAAGTGGTTCGCTCCCCGGTTGGGGACCGATGTGGCCATGGGCCTCGCCATCGCCTTCGTGTGGCTCACCGAGGGCCTGTACGACAAGGAGTACGTCGCGGCCCGGACCCACGGCTTCGACGAATGGAAGGCCTACGTGCTCGGCGAGAGCGACGGCACGGCGAAGACGCCGGAGTGGGCGGAGGTCGAAACGACCATCCCCGCCCGCGAGATCCGGGCCTTGGCCCGGGAGTGGGGCACCAAGAAGACCATGCTGGCGGCCGGCGGCATGGGCGGCTGGGGTGGCGCATGCCGGGCCGCGACCGGGAACGAGTGGACCCGGACGATGATCGCCCTTGCGGCCATGCAGGGACTGGGCAAGCCCGGCAGCAACATCTGGTCGACCACCTCGGGAGCGCCTTTCGACCGCTCGTTCTGGTTCCCGGGCTACGCCGAGGGCGGCATCTCCGGCGACATCGCCGGCACGGCGGCCGGCATCCGCCTGGCCCACCGCATGTGGCCGGACGGCGGCACCTTCTCCAACCCGCACCATTCGCCCGAGGGCCAGATAGTGTCGCGGCTGCGGATCCCCGAGGCCATGAGGCACGAGACCATGGAGTGGCGCGCCAAGGGCTTCTGCGGCGGCTCCATCGAGTCGCAGTTCACGAAGTACCGGTACCCGGCCTCCGGCTACCCGCACGTGCAGATGTACTACCGCTACGGCGGCTCCTTCATCGGCACCATGACCGACACCAACCGGTACGTCCAGGCCTACCGCGACGGCAAAGTGGGGTTCGTGGTCAACCAGTCCATCTGGTTCGAAGGCGAGGCCCGCTTCGCCGACATCATCCTGCCGGCCTGCACCAACTTCGAGCGCTGGGACATCGGAGACTGGGCGTACGCGTCCGGCTACGGAGCCAACAAGTTCGACCAGTGCAACCACCGCACGATCGTGTTCCAGCAGAAGTGCATCGAGCCGCTCGGGGAATCGAAGTCCGACTACGAGATCTTCGCCGCCCTGGCCGACCGCCTCGGCGTGGGCGACATCTACACCGAGGGCGGGCACACCGACCTCGACTGGGTCAAGCGGATGTTCCACGCCAGCGATCTCCCCAAGCGCATCTCCTGGGAAGAGTTCGAGGAGAAGGGCTACTACGTCGTGCCGGTGCCGAAAGAGACTCCCTACACCCCGGCGCTGCGCTGGTTCGCCGAGGACCGGGCCAAGGACACCCCCGACGGTTCGCCCGTCTGGGACACCGTCAAGAAGAAGGGGCTACAGACCTCCTCCGGCAAGATCGAGTTCGTGTCCAGCAGCCTCACCCGGTTCTACCAGACCGACGAGACCGACCCGGAGCGCCCGGCCATGGGCCCGCAGTACATCCCGAGCTGGGAGGGCCACCGCACCACCGAATTGTACGAGAAGTACCCGCTCCAGATGGTCTCGCCTCACGCGCGCTACAGCTTCCATACGATGGGTGATTCGAAGGGGTGCTGGAGCAACGACATCAAAGATCACCGGGTCCTCAAGGAAGACGGGCACTACTACTGGATCATGCGCCTCCACTCGAAAGACGCGGCCGCCCGGGGCATCAAGGACGGCGACCTCATCCGGGCCCACAACGATCGGGCCGAGGTGATCCTGGTCGCCCAGGTGACCGAGCGGGTGCCGCCGGGGACGGTGCACTCATACGAGTCGTGCGCGGACTACCTGCCGGTGGGCGAGCCGGGATACTCGGCCGACAAGGCCGGGTGCGTCAACCTGCTAACGTCGCACCGCTTCATCACGCCGACGTCGACCGGCCAGGCGCCGAACTCCTGCCTTATCGAGGTGGAGAAGCTGTAGGAGGCGCGGCGGCTCGGCCGCGTCAGAGTGCCCGCCAGGACTCCGGCTTGAGGCGCGCCTGGCTCCCGGTCTCGATGACCCTGTCCAGGGCTTCGAGCAGGGCGGCTTTGTCGCCCGGGCAGGGTTCCGCGAAGCGCCAGGTAGTTCGAAGCGTGATTGCTGCGGAAGACGGCGTGGGCCACGTCGATATTCGCAATGATCTCCCGCAGTTCGCGCAGCAGATCGAGCGGCGCGGGCACCACGAACCGCCCGCTCCGCACCGCCTCGGTCATCTCCGTCCCGGATTCGAGCATCAGCGACAGTATCCCGATGTATTCCGGGTCGATGGCCGACAGGGCCTTCCCCGTGCCCACCGCATGCTCGTGTGTGCGCTCCTTGCCACCGATGCCCAGGATCGCGGTGACCGACATAGCGAATCCCGCCGCCTTGGCCTTGTGGCAGCCCTCGATCTGCTGTGCCACGGTGACGCCCTTCTTGATCGCCTCCAGCGTCGGGTCGTCGCCCGACTCGAGGCCCAGATAGAGCAGCTCAAGCCCGCCCTGGCGGATCTCGGCCAAGTCCTCTTGGGACAGCCGCAACAGCGAGTGGGCGTTGGCGTAAGCGCTCACCCGCTCCAGGCCCGGGAACTCGGCCTTCAGCAGCTCGAGCAGTTCGAGCATCCGGCGCTTGGGGATGGCGAGAGCGTCGCCGTCGGCGAGAAAGACCCGGTTGACGTTCCGCTTGAAGCCGTCGGGAAGGTTCTTGACGTCCTCGATCACCTCGGCGAACGGCCGCACGCGGAAGGGCTTGCCCAGATAGGAGCCGCAGAAGGTGCAGTCGCCGTGCGAGCACCCGTACATCACCTGCAGGATGAGGCTGTTGGCCTCGCTCGGGGGCCGGATAACGTGCCCGTGGTACCGGGGATACGACGTCCAGATCATTCAGTCCTCGCTGTCTCCAACCTGATCAAAGAGTTTTCCCACCAGGGGATTTTCCCACAGGCCGCCCGTCCCGGACGTCCCAGAGGAAAAGCCCGTGCGGCGGGAGCGGTCAGGCCCGCCGCCTCCCGGGGCGCCCCATCCAGGAGCCGCCCAAAGTCCGCCGGCGACCGTTCGCCACGGCCGACCTCGATCATGGTACCCACGAGCGTCCGCACCATGTGGCGGAGAAATGAGTCGGCTTCGATCTCCAGGCAGAGCATGCCGGCGCTCCCGCCGGCGGGGAAACCCAGCGCCGCCAAGCGCCGTCGCCGGCCAAGGCCGCCCCGCTCACCCGGCTCCAGCGGCAGCGCAGTACGGTGCGCTCGAAGAAGATGTGCCCGGTCTCGGTCGGCGTCAACGCCGTGAAGTCGTGGCGGCCAACAGCCAGTCCAGCCGCCTCCCGCATGGCCTCGAGATCGATATCGCCTAGGATCTGCCAGCAGTAGCCGTTCCAGAACGGCGAAGCCACCGGTTGAGCGGACACGAAATAGCGATAGGTCCGACTGATGGCGCCCTTGCGCGCGTCGAACGCCGCGGGAGCGGGCCGAAGCGCGAGGACGGCGATCCCGTGCGGCGTCAGGGCGTTCAGCGAGCGGCGGAGGTTGGGCAGGTCCAGTCCCGCCGGCAACCGTAGGCTCACGACCTGGCGCTTGGCGTGCACGCCCGCGTCGGTCCGCCCTGCGACCCGCAGCGCCGGTGGGGCGCCCAGTGCCGTACGAAAGGCCTCCTCCAGGCAGCCCTCCACGGTCTGCAACCCGTCCTGCTTGGCCCAGCCGTGAAGTCCGGTCCCGTCATACTGCAGTTCCATGCGGTGGTTCCGCTCCAACCAGCCTCCGGGCGGCGCCCCGCGCCTCCAGAAACGCAGATGCCGGGGCTTCTCAGCCCCGGCACCACCATAGCGTCACATGAATCCGTGTCGCGGGTCCGGCGCCCTGCGCCGCCGCGCGCGCCACCGATCCTAGACTAGCTCCAGAAAAACCATCTCGGCGGCGTCGCCTTGACGAGGACCGACGTGGATGATGCGGGTGTAGCCACCCGGGCGGTCCGCGTAGCGCGGAGCGATCTCGTTGAACAGCTTGTATGAAATCTGCTTGTTGTGGAGCTGGGCGATGGCGGTCCGACGGGAGTTCAGATCGCCGGCTTTGCCCATCGTGATGATCTTCTCGACCATGGGCTTGACTTCCTTAGCCCGGGCCTCGGTGGTCTTGATCCGTCCGTGCTCGAGCACAGAGCAGGCAAGATTCGCCAGCATCTGCCGGCGATGGCTCGGCTGGATCCCGAACCGCCTTCCTTTTCTCTGGTGCCTCACCCTATTCTCCCTTTAGCTTCAGATTGTTCGTCTCGAGGCGCTCGCGAACCTCTTCAATACTCTTGCGCCCGAAATTCGGGATGCACATGAGCTCCTGCTCCGACTTGTTGATCAGGTCACCGACGGTCTCGACGCCCTCACGCTTGAGGCAGTTGTAGGAGCGCACCCCGAGCTCCAGCTCCTCGATGGGCGTGTCGTCGAAACCAGAACCCTTGGCCGCCGGCTGGTCGCCGGTGCGGGCGGATTCGATCGCAAAGCCATCTTCGTCCTCTTCGCCGTCACCTGTGAAGATGAGCAGCTCCTCGCGAAGTATCGAGGCAGCCTTTGCGACCGCCGCGCGCGGGTCGAGGGCCCCGTTCGTCTCCACCTCGAGCGTCAGCTTGTCAAAGTCCGTGCGCTGCCCGACGCGGGCAGCCCCCACGCTGTAGGCTACCCTCCGGACCGGGGAAAAGATGGAGTCGATCGGGATGACGCCCACGATGGTCTGCGCGGGCTTGTTGTCGTCGGCGGACGCGTAGCCCCGGCCCCGACGGACGGTGAGCTGCATCTCCAGCCGGCCTCCGTCCTCGATGGTGGCGACGTAGGCGTCCGGGTCCATCACTTCGACGACCGCGGGCAACTGGATGTCCGCAGCGGTAATCACACCTGGCCCGTCCTTGGTCAGCATGACCTCGTGGTCGTCGGCCTCGCCGTGTAGGAGGAAGACGATCTTCTTGAGGTTGAGGATGATGTCGGTCACGTCTTCCTTGACGTGAGCCACCGTGGAGAACTCATGCTCGACCCCGGCTATCTTGACCGAGGAAATGGCGGCCCCGTCGAGCGAGGACAGCAGCACTCGCCGCAGGGCGTTGCCGAAGGTATACCCGAAGCCGCGGGCCAGCGGCTCCACGATGAAGCGGCCCCGGTTCTCACCGACCGGTTCATACGTACTATGCGGGGTGGCGAAATCTAACAAGCGGCCCTCCTATGGACTACTTGGAGTACAACTCGACGATGAGAGACTCCTGGACAGGGATGTCGATGTCGGTGCGCTCGGGCAGACGAAGGACCTTCCCCACCATATTGTCGTGATCCGCCTGCAGCCAGGCCGGCACAGACGCCGTCAGGTCGGTGGCGTCCTCGACGACCGTCTTCAAGCCTTCGCTGCCCAGAACGGCCGCGATGATCTCGTCGGGCCTGACGCGGTACGAGGGGATGTTCACCTTACGGCCGTTGACCGTGAAGTGGCCATGTCGCACCAGTTGCCGCGCCTGCCGCCGGGATGCGCCGAAACCGAGGCGGTATACAACGTTGTCCAGGCGCAGTTCGAGGAGGCGCAGCAGGTTCTCGCCGGTGATGCCGGGCTGCCTTGCGGCCACCCGGTAGTAACCGCGGAACTGCCCTTCGAGCACGCCGTAATAGCGGCGGGCCTTCTGCTTCTCGCGCAACTGGGTGAGGTACTCGGACTGTTTGCGGCGGCGTCCGCGGCCGTGATCGCCCGGCGCATACGCGCGCCTGTCGACGCCGCACTTGTCGGTGAGACACCGTTCGCCTTTGAGGAAGAGCTTCTCGCCCTCCCGCCGGCACTGCTTACACTGAGGAGATCTGTCTCGTGCCATTCTCTATGCTCCGCTATACCCTGCGCCGCTTCTTGGGGCGGCAACCGTTGTGAGGGATCGGGGTGACATCCTTGACGCTGGTGACATCGATGCCGGCGGCCTGAAGCGAACGGATGGCGGTCTCGCGACCGCTACCCGGGCCCTTGACGTAACAGTCCACCTTCTGGAGACCGTGCTCCATGCCCGCTCGAGCGGCCCTTTCCGCCGTCACCTGGGCTGCAAAGGGCGTTGATTTGCGCGAGCCCTTGAAGCCCGCCGAGCCGGCGCTGGCCCATGCGATCACGTTGCCCTCTTTGTCGGTGAGGGTCACGAGCGTGTTGTTGAACGACGTCTTGATGTAGGCGTTGCCTACCGCGATGCTCTTCCGCACCTTGCGGCGCCGTCCGCGCGGACCGGTGGCTGTGCGTTTGGGTTTCGGCATATTCCTTGACTCCGTCCCTAGTTATTCCCTGCAGGCCCGCCCGCCGGCTAGACCCGCACCTTCTTCTTGACGCCCACCGTCGGCTTGTGGCCTTTGCGCACACGCGCGTTGGTCTTGGTCCGTCTGGCCCCGGACCGGCATACCGCGCCGATGACGGATGCCCCGGTAGCAGCCGATCTCCATGAGCCGCTTGATGTTCTGGCTGCGCTCGCGGCGCAGATCACCTTCGACGGTGACGTTTTCTTCGATGTAGCCGCGCAGCCGGATCTCTTCGTCTTCGGTGAGGTCCTTGACGTGCGTGTTAGGGTCGATCTTCACCGCCGAGAGGATCCTGTTGGACATCGAACGGCCTATCCCATATACATAGGTAAGACCGATCTCGACCCGCTTCTCCCGGGGGAGCGTGACACCAGCGATACGAGCCATACTCTTCTCCTGCCTTAGCGGCTGCTGATTGATGAAGTTGCGCCGTCCGAGCGCGATCGCCGCGCGCGAGAGGAGGACGCAGGGAGGACCCGTAGCAGCGCTACGGGCACGACCGAGGACACGCTATCGCGCCGGCTAGTGCGCTCAGATGGCCGTAACTTCATCATGAAGCAGCCCTCAACCTTGCCGCTGCTTGTGCCGGGGGTTCTGGCAGATGATATGCACCACGCCACGCCGCCGCACTATCTTGCACTTTTCACACATCGGTTTTACCGACGCTCTCACTTTCATCTGCGTCCTTCCTCTATTTGAACCGGTACGTGATCCGACCGCGGGTCAGATCGTACGGAGACAATTCCACTTTCACCCTGTCGCCAGGCAGGATGCGGATATAGTTCATCCGCATCTTCCCGGATATATGGGCGAGTATCTCCAGCTCGTTGTCGAGCTTCACCCTGAACATGGTGTTGGGCAAGGCTTCGATGACCTCGCCTTCAAGCTCGATGGCTTCTTCTTTAGGAGACACGTTCGCCCGCTTTCATACCCCTGCCCGAACGTCGGCCGCCTATCTTACCACAACGCTCCATACCGCTAGGCTCCCGGTACTTCAGAGATGGTAAGGATGCGCGGGCCGCTGTTCGTTATCGCGACCGTATGCTCAAAATGGGCCGAGAGACTGCTGTCGCTCGTGTAGATAGCCCAGCCGTCGTCGCCCATCTCCACCGCGTACCCTCCGGCGTTGATCATGGGCTCGATAGCAAGCACCATTCCCTCCCGTAGCTCGGCCCCCTGTCCGGGCGGCCCAAAGTTGGGCACCTGCGGGTCCTCGTGCATGTCCCGGCCCACACCGTGGCCGACCATGCTCTGCACCACAGCGTACCCGTGAGATTCGGCGTGCACTTGGACGGCGTGAGAGATGTCTCCCACCCTGTTCCCCACTCTGCACTGTTCTATGCCCCGCATGAGCGATTCCTCGGTCACCCGCAACAGCCGACGGGCTTCCTCCGAGATCTCCCCGACGGGAAAGGTCATAGCGGCATCGGCGATGTAGCCCTCCATCGTGACCCCCACGTCCACACCGAGGATGTCGCCGTCGCTCAGACGGACCTTACCCGGTATGCCGTGCACCACCATGTCGTTGGGGGAAGCGCAGATGGACCCGGGGAACCCCCGGTAGCCCTTGAAGGTGGGCACTCCACCTTTTGCTCGAATGTACTTCTCCGCCAACTTATCCAACTCTCTCGTCGTAATGCCCGGTCGTATCTCCCGGGCCATCAGCTCCAGGCAGCCCCGGACCACCGCCCCAGCGCGGGCCATCTTTTCGATCTCGGCCGGTGACTTCCTGATGATCACTACCGTCAAGCATCCGTTGGTCCGAGGGCCATCCGGATCTCTTCGAAGACCTGCTCCGCCCCCAGCGCGCCGTCGACGCGGACGACCACTCCGGCCTCGTCGTAGTAGTCAACAAGCGGCTCGGTCTGCGTGCGGTACACCTCCAGGCGGTTGCGCACGGTCGCCTCGGTGTCGTCGTCCCGCTGGTACAGCTCGCCACCGCACTTGTCGCACACGCCCTCCACCTGGGGCTGGCTGAACATCACGTGGAACGGCGTCTGGCAGGATCGGCAGACGCGGCGGCCGGTGAGACGCCGGATGAGGAGGTCTTCGTCGACCAGCAGGACGAGCACCTTCGTGATCGCCCGGTCTAGGTCGTCAAGAGCAGAGTCCAGAGCCTCGGCCTGCGGGATCGTGCGGGGGAAGCCGTCCATCAAGAAGCCCTTGGCTGTATCCCCTTCCTGCAGCCGGTCCTTGACGATCCCGATGACCACGCTGTCGGGCACGAGGTTGCCGGCATCCATGTACTTCTTCGCCTCCAACCCCATGGCGGTCTGGTTCTTCACCGCTCCCCGCAGGATGTCGCCGGTCGAGACATGGGGTATGCCGTATTCGGCCGCGATGCGGCCGGCCTGCGTGCCCTTGCCCGCTCCGGGCGGCCCGAGCAGTACGAGATTGAATTGAGTCATGCGGCAGATCCCTTCCCGTGAGCTATGAGTCGGTCCGGCGTCACTTGAGGAAGCCCTCGTAGTGGCGCATAAGTAGCTGGGACTCCATCTGTTTCATGGTGTCGAGCGCGACCCCGACGACGATCAGCAGGGACGTCCCTCCGAAGTAGAACGGCAGGCCGGTGACCCGGATGAGCACCGTGGGCAGCAGCACGATCGCCGCCAGGAAGAGGGCCCCCGGCAGAGTGATGCGGGTGAGTACCCGGTCCAGGTATGCGGCGGTGGGACGTCCCGGACGGATGCCCGGGATGAAGCCGCCGTACTTCTTGAGGTTGTCTGCCTGATCGATCGGGTTGAATTGCACCGCGGTATAGAAATAGGTGAACAGGATGATCAGGATCACCTCGGCCAGGATGTACCACCACGAGCTGGGGCCGATGGCCTTGGCAATGCTCTGTGTCCAACCCCACGGAGTCATCTGTGCCAGCGTCACCGGGAAGAGAAGCACCGACGACGCGAAGATGACCGGGATGACGCCGGCCATGTTGATGCGCAGCGGCAGGTACGTACTCTGCCCTCCATAGACCTTTCGCCCCACCACCCGCTTTGCGTACTGCACCGGGATGCGGCGCTGGCCTTCGGTGATGTAGATGACGAAGGCCACCACGGCCACGGAGATGACGCCCATCAGGATCCAGTACGCGGGGTTGAGGGTCAGCAGCTTGGAGACGCCGCTTGGCAGCCGGGACACGATGCTGGCGAAGATCATCAGCGAGATACCGTTGCCGATGCCCCTCTGCGTGATGAGCTCTCCCATCCACATCACCAGAGCGGTGCCGACCGTGAGGGTCAGGACGATCAGGTAGAAGCGGAGCGGCGTGAGCGGCGCTTCGGGCGGAAAGGCCCCGTAGCTCTTGAATAGGAAGACGAAACCGATGGCCTCGATCAGGGCCAGGATGACCGTGAAATAGCGGGTGTACTGGTTGACCTTTTTCTGACCGGCCTCGCCCTCTTTCATGAGCTGTTCCAGCTTCGGAATGACCATCGTCAGAAGCTGCATGATGATCGACGCCGTGATGTACGGCATGATCCCCATGGCGAAGATTGCAACCCGCTCGAGGCCGCCGCCCGTGAACATGTTGTAGAAGTCGAACACCCCGCCGACGTTGAACATCTCTTTGATAGCGGCCACGTCGACACCGGGCACCGGGATGAAGCAGCCCAGGCGGTAGATCGCGATTATCATGGCCGTGAAGAGCAGTTTCTTCCGGAGATCCGGCAGCCTCCAAGCGTTGAGCAAGGATTGCAGCATCAGGCTGTCACCTCTATGGTCCGCAACTCGTCACTTCACTTCACTTTCAGATGACTTCCGCGGTGCCGCCCGCGGCTTCGATCTTCGCGAGCGCGGCCGCGCTGAAACCGTGGGCCTTGATGGTGAGGGGTCGGCTGAGCTCGCCCATCGCGAGGATCTTGACCCGTTCGTCCAGCTTCTTGATGATGCCTCTCTCGAGAAGAGTCTCGGGGGACACCACTTCGTCGGCCGCGAACCCTTCCAGGCGCGACAGGTTGACGGGGGTGGTGTATGTCCGGAACGGACCGATGGCCATTGCGGTCTTGGCCAGAGGGCCGCGCAGTTTGGGCAGCCTCATGTGCAGCGGCATCTGGCCGCCTTCGTACCGGGGCGATATCCGGCCGCCCGAGCGCTGCTTGGAGCCTTTATGGCCCCGGCCGCTCGTCTTGCCCACGCCCGAGCCCGCGCCGCGGCCCACCCGTTTCCGCGGGCGCTTGGCCCCCGGATCCGGGCGTAGATTGTGCAGGAAGACGTCTCCCATCTCTATCCTTTGTTCTCGATGTCGACCACTTCCACCTCAAGCATGTAGCGGACCTTGTGGACCATGCCCCGGATGGCCGGACTATCTTCGTGGTACACCGTCTGGTGCATGCGGCTGATGCCGAGAGCGTCCAGGGTGGCCTTGTGGTCTTTCTTACGGTTGATGCGGCTTTTCACCTGCGTGATCTTCAGCATGCTGTCACGCTCCGGTCCCAGCGCCGGCAACCGGCGCGGCCGCAGGCGCGGCTTCTCCGACCGGGCCTTTGCCTACGATCTCCCGGATGGTCTTGCCACGCTGAAGAGCGATGTCTTCGGGGCGCCGCAGACTGCGAAGCCCTTGCTCGGCCGCCCGCACCATGTTGATGGGGGTGGTGGTCCCGAGGCACTTGGTGAGTACGTCCTTGACTCCGCCCAGTTCCAGGAGGGCCCGGACGCCGCCGCCCGCTATGACGCCGGTACCGGCGGAAGCGGGGCGCAGCAGCACCCTGCCCGCACCGTAGTGGCCGAGTATCTCGTGGGTGATGGTGCTGCCGTGCTTGGGCACGACGAACAGGTTCTTGCGCGCGTCCTCGATGGCCTTCTGGATGGCCAAGGGAACCTCTTTGGCCTTGCCGTAGCCTATGCCCACGGTGCTTTCCCCGTCGCCGACCGCTACGAGAGCGGTGAACGAGAAACGCCGGCCGCCCTTGACCACCTTGGCCACGCGGTTGATGTGGATCACGCTCTCCTGAAGGTTAAGCGAATCTGCCTTGATCTGCGCCAAAGTCCTACCTCTCTCTCCCTCAGAAGTCCAGGCCGCCCTGGCGGGCTCCATCCGCCAGAGCTTTTACTCGACCGTGATATAGATACATGCCGCGATCGAAGACTACTTTTTCGATTCCCGCGGCCTTCGCCCGCTCGGCGAGCAATTGGCCCACTTTGGTGGCCTGATCGGTCTTGGACAGGCCTTTGTCGGTCACCTGCGTCGTCGCCGCGCTTGCGAGCGTTCGACCGTTCCGATCGTCGATGACCTGCGCCCAGATCGCCCGGTTCGACCGGAAGACCGAAAGACGCGGGCGTTCGGGGGTGCCGCGGACCTTGCTCCGCACGCGCAGGGCGCGCCGTGCGCGGGTCCGGATCTTCTTCTCTTCAATGCTCATTTCGTCCTCTTCCCACTGGTTACGCGATTCAAAATGAACCCGCGGCCGCCAGTCCGCACTGGACGGTGCGATGCATCGTCCTCAGTCGCGCCCGTAGCGCCGCTACGAACGCTCCCTGCGTCCTTCCCTCGCCCGCGTCCATCGCAGCCTCGCCCACGGTGGGCACCCGGCGTGACTTCATTTCTCATCGCGTCTTACGCCCGCTTGCCGACCTTGCGCCGCACGACTTCGCCCTCGTACCGGATGCCCTTGCCTTTGTAGGGCTCGGGTCGCCGGATGGAGCGGATATCGGCGGCCGTCTGGCCGACCCGTTGCTTGTCGATGCCCCTCACCACGATCTGGGTGGGAACGGGCACGTCGAACTCGATGTTCTCCGGGGGCGTGACCACCACCGGGTGCGAGTAGCCCACCAGGATCTCCAGATCGGTGCCTTTCTTCGAAGCCCGGTAGCCGACTCCCTGGATCTCGAGCTTCTTCTGGAAGCCCGTGGTGACCCCGGTGACCATGTTCGACAACAGCGTCCGAGTAAGGCCGTGGAGCGAACGATTGGGTCCCGAATCGTTCGGCCGGGTCACGGTCATGACGCCGTCCGTGATCGTGACCTGCATGTTGGGGTGCACGTTCATGGCCAGATGGCCCTTGGGGCCCTCGACGGTCACACTTGTGCCCGCGATCGTCACGTCGACGTCGGCGGGGATGGCTATGGGTGCTCTTCCTATCCTCGACATGGCGTCACCATACGAAGCAGACGACTTCGCCGCCCACTCCCAGTCGTTGCGCTTCCCGGGCGGTCATCAGGCCACGAGACGTGGAAATGACTGCCGTGCCCAGGCCCCCGAGAACCTTCGGGAGATTGTCTTTCTTCGCGTACATGCGGCGGCCCGGCTTGCTGACCCGCTTGACCTGCGAGATCACCCGGCGGCGGCCATCGGTGTACTTGAGCTCGACGACCAGCTTGTCGAAGCTGCCGTCCTTGACCACCGCGTACGACATGACGTAGCCCTCGTCATTGAGAAGACGGGCCAACTCCACCTTCTGAGCGGAGGACGGCATCTCGACCTTGGCCTGGAGCGCCTTGTTGGCGTTCCGGATGCGGGTGAGCATGTCGGCAATGGGATCGGTTTGAGACATGACCCCTCCTACCAGCTCGACTTGGTGACGCCGGGGATGAGCCCCTGGTGCGCCAGATCACGGAGACAGATGCGGCACACGCCGAAACGGCGGACATAGGCTCGCGGCCGGCCACACCGACGACACCGGTTATTGGCCCGGACGGTGTACTTCTGCGGCCGCTGTGCCTTAGCGATCATTGATTTCTTTGCCATTCGCTGCTGCTCCTATCCTTCAGCTCTGCCGGAAGGGCATGCCCATGAACTTGAGCAGCGCCCGTCCCTCGTCGTCCGTTTTCGCCGTGGTGGTGATAGCGATATCCAATCCCCGGAGCCGGTCAATCCTGTCGTAGTCGACCTCCGGGAAGATGATCTGCTCCTTGACACCCAGGTTGTAGTTGCCCTGCCCGTCGAAACCCTTGGGCGAGATGCCCTGGAAGTCGCGGATGCGGGGAAGGGCGATGCTGATGAGCCGGTCGAGCATCTCGTACATGCGGTCGCCGCGCAGGGTCACCCGCAGCCCGACCGGCATGCCGGCGCGCAGCTTGAAGTTGGCCACCGATTTCCGGGCCCGGCGGACTTGCGCCTTCTGCCCGGAGATCTGACCGAGCTGAAGCGCGGCTTCCTCCATCTGCTTGGCATCGTGGATACCTTCACCAACGCCCATGTTGAGCGTCACCTTGGTGACTTTCGGCACCTGCATAACGCTCTTGTAGCCGAACTGCTCCCGCATGGCGGGGACGATGTCGGCACGGTATTTCTGTTTTAGTCTGGGGACTTCCATCGCTAACCCTTATCCACCTGGACGTTGCATTTCTTGCAGTAGCGGATCTTGTCTTCGCCCTCCATGCGGACGCCCACCCGCACGGCCTGATTACAGCTGGGGCACACGAGCTTGACGTTGCTGATATGGATGCCGGCTTCCCGCTCGATGACCCCGCCCTGGGGAGTCTTCTGCGAGGGGCGGACGTGCCGCTTGATGAAGTTCACCCGCTCGATGACTATCCGCTCGTCGGCAGACAACACGCGCAGTACCTTGCCGCGCTTGCCGTTCTGCTTGCCCTGGATCACCTCGACCGTGTCGCCCTTCTTGATACGGAAGCGCTTGGCCCGCGGCTCGGTCTTCGCACTCTTGGCCATCACAGCACCTCCGGAGCCAGCGAGACGATCTTCGCGAAGTTCTTCTCGCGCAGTTCCCTGCCGACGGGGCCGAATATCCTGGTGCCCCGCGGATTCATCTGCCGGTCGATCAGCACCGCGGCGTTCTCGTCGAAGCCGATGTAGGTGCCGTCTTTGCGGCCATAGGCCTTCTTGACCCGCACGACCACCGCCTGCACCACGTCGCCCTTCTTCACGGCGCCGCCCGGGGTGGCCTCTTTGACCGCCCCCACTATGATGTCGCCCACCCCGGCGTAGCGGCGCTGCGACCCGCCCTTGATGCGGATGCAGAGCAGCTCGCGTGCGCCGGTGTTATCGGCGACCTTTAGTCTTGTCTCTACCTGAATCATTGTTTGTCACCCATCTCCCGCCGCGGTCACTCGGCCCGCTGGAGCACCTTGATAAGGCGCCACGTCTTGTCCCGGGATAGCGGCCGGCACTCGCGCACCAGCACCGTGTCGCCGATGCGAGCTTCGTTGCTCTCGTCATGGGCCTTCAAGCGGCTGGTCCTGCGGACCACCTTCTTGTACTCGGCGTGCGGCTTGACCGTGCTTACCTGCACGACGATGGTCTTATCCATCTTGTCGGAGACGACCAAACCCTGCCGTTCCCGCTGCTTTGTAGTTGGCTGCTCGGCCATCAGAGCTCCCTCGACCGTTCTCTCGACGATTGCACCGTCATGATCTTGGCGATGTCGTGACGCACCTGGCAAAGCCGGCTGGTGTTCTCCAGCTGGCCGGCCGCATGCTGAAACCGCAGGTTGAACAGCTCCTCACGCGACTGCTTGAGGCGCTGGACCAATTCCTCGTCACCGAGGTCTATCAGATCCTTAGGCTTCAATGCCCCCATCCTCCCTGGTCGCGAATCTGCACTTGACAGGAAGTTTGTGCGCAGCGAGCCGGATGGCCTCCCGAGCAAGATCCTCGGGGACGCCGGCCAGCTCGAACATCACCCGGCCCGGCTTTACCACGGCCACCCACTGGTCGGGCGAGCCTTTGCCGGAGCCCATGCGCGTCTCGGCAGGCTTCTTGGTGATGGGCTTCTGCGGGAAGATGTTGATCCAGACCTTCCCACCCCTCTTGATCTTCCGGGTCATGGCGATACGAGCAGCCTCGATCTGCCGGCTGGTGACCCAGCCCGGCTCGAGAGCCTGAAGGCCGTACTCGCCGAAATGCACGGTCGTCTGGCCCTTAGCCGTACCGGCCATGCGGCCCCGGTGCTGTTTGCGGTGCTTGACCCTTTTTGGTAGTAGCATCTCTTATCCTCGTTCTTCCTTGGATCCCTCGTCCTACAGTCCACGGGCCCGGATGTTGCCAGGGCCCCCGGCGGGGACATGGATCGGGGCCGTCAACCTAGAGGGGCTTCCGATTGAGCACGAGCGCCTTGGTCGAAGCCCTCGGGCATGATCTCACCCTTGTTTATCCACACCTTCACGCCGATCTTGCCAAAGGTCGTGTTGGCCTCACAGAAACCGTAGTCGATGTCGGCCCGCAGTGTGTGCAGGGGCACGCGCCCCTCGCTGTAGCCCTCGACGCGCGCCATCTCGGCGCCGCCCAGGCGGCCGGCCGACTTGACTTTGATGCCCTCGGCGCCCGACCGCATCGCGGAGGTGATGGCCCGCTTCATCGCCCGGCGGAAGCTTACTCGGTTGGCGAGTTGCTCGGCGATGGACTGGGCCACCAGGTTGGCGTCGAGTTCCGGCCGCTTGATCTCCACGATGTTGACGTGCACGGTCTTGCCCGTCATGTCGTGGATGTCGCGCCGCAGCGCGTCCACTTCGGACCCGGACTTGCCGATGACGATGCCCGGCCGGGCCGTGTGGATGTCGATTACCACCTTGTTCGTGTCCTTCCGGATCACGATGGTGGAGAGCCCGGCGTGGCCCATCTTCTTCTGGATGTGCTTGCGGATCGCCAGGTCCTCATGGAGGAAGGCGGCGAAGTGCCGCTCGGTGTACCAGTGAGCCTTCCAGTCATGGATGATGCCGAGCCGCATGCCTCCGGGATGAACTTTCTGACCCACCTGCTACGACTCCTTCTTCTCGTCGACGCACACCGTGATGTGACTCGTCCTCTTCCGGATACTGCTTGCCCGGCCCATGGCCCGCGGCTTGAACCGCTTGATGGTGGGGCCGCCGTCGACGTACGCCTGCACTACCCAGAGGTCGTCGGCGTCGAGATTGTTGTTGTTCTCGGCGTTGGCCACGGCCGAGTCGAGGACTTTGCCCACCAGTTTGGCGGCTGCCCGGGTGCTGAGCGCGAGAATGGCTTTCGCCTCCCCCACTTTCTTGCCCCGGATCATGGACGCCATGTCACCGGCTTTGCGCGGTGAGACTCGTACGTATTTCGCTGTCGCGTTGACCATCCCGTCACTTCCTCTTCATGCGGCGCTCTTTGTTGCCGCCGTGTCCGCGGAAGGTGCGGGTGAGAGCGAACTCGCCCAGCCGGTGGCCCACCATGCTCTCGGTGACGTAGATAGGGACATGCTTGCGGCCGTCATGGACGGCGATGGTATGCCCGATCATCTCCGGGTAGATGGTGGACGCGCGCGACCAGGTCTTGAGCATGCGCTTCTCGCCGGTCGCGTTCATGGCCTCGACCCGCTTCATCAGCCGTTCTGCGACAAAGGGGGCTTTTTTGCTTGAACGTGTCACGATGCTCTATTACCTCCCTTTCCCAGCTCGCCTGACGATGTACTTGTTCGAGGGCTTCTTGCGCTTGCGCGTCTTGTGACCCAGCGTCGGCACTCCCCACGGAGTCACCGGATTGCGACCCGGAGGAGTAGAGCCCTCGCCTCCACCGTGCGGGTGATCGACCGGGTTCATGGTCGTGCCGCGGACGCCTGGGCGTACGCCCATCCAGCGCTTGCGCCCGGCCTTGCCGGTGGTGAGGTTCTCGTGCTCGGCGTTGCCGATCTCGCCGATGGTCGCCCGGCACTCGAGATGGATCATGCGCATCTCGCCCGAGGGTAGGCGCAGGATGGCGTAGTCGCCTTCCTTGGCCATGACCTGCGCAGAAGTGCCGGCCGAACGGGCTATCTGCCCGCCGCGGCCTTTGTACATCTCGATATTGTGCACCACGGTACCCACCGGGATGTTGCGCAACGGAAGGGCACACCCTATCCGGATATCGGCCCCGGGACCCGCTTCGACCATCGCGCCTACGCCCAACTTGTTGGGGGCCAGGATGTAGCGCTTCTCGCCGTCGCGGTACACGATGAGGGCGATGCGGCAGTTACGGTTGGGATCGTACTCGATGGAGTCGACCCGGCCCGGCACGCCGTCCTTGTCGCGTTTGAAGTCGATGATCCGGTAGGCCCGCTTGTGACCGCCGCCCTGATGGCGGGTGGTGATGCGGCCGTAGTTGTTCCGGCCGCCCTTGCGATTGACCGGCTTGACCAGCGACTTCTCGGGCTCGCTCCGGGTGATCTCGTCGAAGGACGGCGTTGTCGCGAACCTGCGTCCCGGGGATGTCGGCTTGTAGCTCTTTATTGCCATGTCTCTCTAACCGCTCCCCTTCTACGTAGCGCCGAAGAACTCGATCCGGTTACCCGGGGCAAGCTCGACTACGGCCTTCTTCCAGCGCTTGGTGACGCCGACGTGGGCGCCCCTGCGTTTGGGTTTAGGCTTCATGTTGATGGTCTGCACGCCGATGACCTTGACCTTGAAGATCTCCTCTACGGCGGCCCGGATGTGAGGTTTGGTGGCCCGATAGTTGACCTCGAAGGAGTACCGGTTGGCATCGACGGCCCGGTAACTCTTCTCCGAGATGATCGGCCGGATGATGATCTCCCGTGCGTCCACTACGCCTCACCGCCTTCACTCAGGCCGCCCTCGAGGAAGGACACGGCCGCTTCGGTGAACAGAAGGCTCTTGGCCCACACGTAGTCCTGCACCTCTGCGTCGCCGATGGCGAGCGCGCGGGTGCCGGCCAGGTTGCGGAAGCTCTTGAGCGCGTTGACCTCTTCGTTACTCACCAGCACCAGCAGCGGCCGGTCCAGCCCGGCCTTGCCGAGGATGGAGGCCGCCTTGTGCGTGGACGGCTCGTCGAAAGGCGCCCCGGAGAGCACGCGCACGGTCCCGCCGGCCACCAGGTCACCCAGGGCCATGCGGAAAGCCTGCACTTTGACCTTCTTGTTGACTTTCTTGGCGAAGCTACGGGGGATGGGTGGGAACGCCACGCCGCCGCCGGTGAAATGGGCCACTTTGCCCGAGCCCACGCGGGCGCGGCCGGTGCCCTTCTGCCGCCACTGCTTGGCGGTGGTGCCCGCGACCTCGCTCCGGGTCTTCGCCGAAGCAGTCCCCTGCCGGTGGCCGGCCAGTTCGGCCGTCACCACCTGGTGCAGGAGCCCGATGTTGATGCGGTCCTGCACCAGATCCTCAGCCAGAGCGTGCTGGCCGACGACCGCGCCGTTCTCGTCGATTCTTTCGATAGATGGCATAGCCCTAACCTCTGATCACGACCAGGGAGCCCTTGCACCCCGGTATCGCGCCTTCTACCAGCACCAGGTTCTTGTCGGTGTCGGTGTCGACCACCTTCAGACCTGTCTGCGTGACCCGCACGTTGCCCATCTGCCCCGGCAGCCGGGTGCCCGGATAGACCCGCGCAGGGTCGGCCGACGCGCCGATGGAGCCGGGGGCGCGGTGGAAGTGGGAGCCGTGATAGCCCGGCCCACCGGCGAACCCGTGCCGCTTCATAACGCCCTGGAAACCCTTGCCCTTGCTGGTGCCGGTCACTTTGACCTCGTCGCCCGGGGTGAAGATCTCCACGGTGACCGCCTGGCCGACGGCGAGGTCGTCCTCGCCCCGGACCTCGACGAGGTGGCGCTTGGGAGCGACCCCCGCCTTTTTGAGGTGCCCCAGCAGCGGCTTGTTGAGCCGCTTGGCCTTGACGTCGCCGTAGGCGATCTGGGTGGCGGCGTAGCCGTCGTTCTCCACGGTCTTCTTCTGCGTGACCAGGCAGGGCCCGGCCTGGATGACCGTGCAGCGGACGACGGTGCCGTCCTTCTCGAAGTACTGGGTCATGCCCAGCTTTGTGCCTAGCAGCGTCTTCATCACAGTTTGATCTCTATGTCCACACCGGCCGGAAGGTCCATGCGCATGAGCGAATCGACGGTCTTGGGCGTGGGCTGGTGGATGTCGATCAGGCGCTTGTGCGTCCTGATCTCGAAATGCTCGCGCGAATCCTTGTCCTTGAAGGGACTGCGGATCACGCAGTAGACGTTCTTCTCGGTCGGGAGAGGGACCGGGCCGGAAACGGTGGCGCCGGTGCGCTCGGCCGTTTCGACGATGCTCCGGGCGCTCTTGTCGATCAGTTCGTGATCGTAGGCTTTGAGCCTGATGCGTATTTTCTGTTGCGCCACCGAGCGACTCCTACTTGATGATCTTGGTCACGGCGCCGGCGCCCACGGTGCGGCCGCCTTCGCGGATAGCGAAGCGCAGGCCCTCTTCCATGGCGATCGGGGTGATCAGCTTGGCTTTGACGGTCGTGTGGTCGCCCGGCATGACCATCTCGACACCCTCTTCAAGGGTCACGTCGCCGGTCACGTCGGTGGTCCGGAAGTAGAACTGCGGACGGTAGCCGTTGAAGAACGGGGTATGGCGGCCGCCCTCTTCGCGAGACAGGACGTAGACCTGAGCCTCGAACTCGGTGTGCGGAGTAATGCTGCCCGGCTTGGCAAGAACCATGCCGCGCTCCACGTCCTCGCGCTTGATACCGCGGAGAAGCACGCCGATGTTGTCGCCCGCGCGCCCTTCGTCGAGCAGCTTGCGGAACATCTCCACGCCGGTAGCGACGGTCTTGGTGCTCTCGGGATGCAGGCCCACCATCTCGACGTTGTCGCCGACCTTGACGATACCGCGCTCCACCCGGCCGGTGACCACGGTGCCGCGGCCCTGGATGCTGAACACGTCTTCGATCGGCATGAGGAAGGGCTTGTCGATGGCCCGCTCGGGGTCTGGGATGTAGGTGTCGACAGCGTCGGCCAACTGCGAAGATCGATTTGCACTGAGTGCACTCACGGTCGCCGCAGCCATGCTCCAGGGCCTGGAGGGCGGAGCCGGTGATGACCGGGATGTCGTCGCCGGGGAATTCGTACTCGGTGAGCAGCTCGCGTACTTCCATCTCGACCAGTTCGAGCAGCTCGGGATCGTCGACCATGTCTGCTTTGTTGAGGTAGACGATGATGTAGGGCACACCTACCTGACGGGCGAGCAGGATGTGCTCACGAGTCTGGGGCATAGGACCATCGGCTGCGGACACGACCAGGATGGCCCCGTCCATCTGGGCGGCACCGGTGATCATGTTCTTGATGTAGTCGGCGTGGCCCGGGCAGTCGACGTGGGCGTAGTGCCGCTTCTCGGTCTCGTACTCCACGTGGGCGGTGGCGATGGTGATGCCGCGCTCGCGCTCTTCGGGAGCGTTGTCGATCGAGTCGAAGCTCCGGTACTCGACGTTGGGGTTCAGATTGTGCAGACACTTGGTGATGGCCGCGGTCAGCGTGGTCTTGCCATGGTCGACGTGGCCGATGGTGCCCACGTTAACGTGAGTCTTGGTCCGTGCAAACTTCTGCTTCGCCATTGATTCCTCCCTTTCTACCTGATTTAGTCAGGCGGCCGCCGCAGCCAGGCGGCCGTTTTGCCCTTTACTTAGTGGTCGATTTCTCTAGTCGTTGGACGCTCTGCCGCCCTGCTGGGCGATTATTTCCTGCGCGATGGTGCTGGGCACCTCAGCGTAGTGACTGAATTGCATGGTGTACGTCGCCCGGCCCTGGGTCATAGACCGCACGTCGGTGGCGTACCCGAACATCTGCGCGAGAGGCACCGTGGCCTTGATGACCTGGGCTCCCGCATGAGGCTCCATGCCGACGATGTGGCCGCGCCTGGAGTTGAGATCGCCCATGACGTCGCCCATGTATTCTTCGGGGACGACGACCTCCACGTCTTCCAGCGGCTCGAGGAGCACCGGATGCGCCTTCTTGGCCGCCTCGCGGAAAGCCAGGGAGCCGGCGATCTTGAAGGCCATCTCCGAGGAGTCGACCTCGTGGAAGGAGCCATCAATCAGCTCCACCTTGACGTCCTCCATGGGGAAGCCGGCCAGCACGCCGGTCTCCATCGCCTCTACCATGCCGGCCTCCACCGCGGGGATGTACTCCCGGGGAATGGACCCGCCCACGATCTTGTTCTCGAAGCTGAAGCCCGCCCCGAATTCGTTGGGCGACATCTTGATGACGACGTGGCCGTACTGGCCGCGCCCGCCGGTCTGCCGGACGAACCGGCCCTCGGCCTTGGGCACGGTCTTGGTGATGCCCTCGCGGTAGGCCACCTGCGGCCGGCCCACGTTGGCGTCGACCCGGAACTCGCGGAGCAGGCGGTCGACGATGATCTCCAGATGCAGCTCGCCCATGCCGGCGATGATGGTCTGGCCGGTCTCTTCGTCGGTCCGAACGCGGAAGGTCGGATCTTCGTCGGCCAGCTTCATCAGGCTCTCGCCCAGACGATCCTGATCGGCCTTGGTCTTCGGCTCTATGGCCACGAAGATGACCGGCTCGGGAAACTCGATGGACTCGAGGACGATCGGGCGGCCTTCGTCGCAGAGGGTGTTGCCTGTCGTCGTGGCCTTGAGGCCCACGGCCGCCGCGATATCGCCGGCGAACACCTGGGTGATGTCTTCGCGATGGTTGGCGTGCATCTGCAGGATGCGGCCTATCCGCTCCTTCTTGTCCTTGTTCGAGTTGTATACGTACGAGCCGGCTTTGAGCGTGCCCGAGTACACCCGGAAATAGGTGAGCTTGCCGACGAAGGGGTCGGACATGATCTTGAAGGCGATAGCCGAGAAAGCCTCGTCGTCGGCGGCGCTGCGGGCGACGGTCGCCCCGCTCTTGGGGTTGATACCCTCGACCGCCGGAATGTCCAGCGGCGAGGGAAGGTAGTCGATCACTGCGTCCAGTAGCATCTGCACGCCCTTGTTCTTGAACGAGGACCCGCACAAAACCGGTGTGAGGTCGATGTCGAGCGTGGCCTGGCGAATGGCGGCCTTCAGGCGCTCGACCGAGATCGCACCGCCCTCCAGGTAATCCATCATCAGCTCGTCGTCCCGCTCGGCCAGCGTCTCGATCATATGGGTGCGCTCGGCTTCGGCCCGGTCCCGCATCTCGTCGGGGATGGGGGTCTCCTGCCACTCCACGCCCATGTCGTCGTCGTACACGTACGCGACCATGCGCACCAGGTCGATGACACCCTGGAACTGGTCTTCGTGGCCGATGGGAAGTTGCAGGACGAGCGGCCGCGCGTGCAGCCGGTCGACCATCATCTGGACGCCGCGCATGAAATCGGCGCCCACCCGGTCCATCTTGTTGACGAAGGCGATGCGGGGCACGCCGTACTTGTCGGCCTGCCTCCAGACGGTCTCGGACTGCGGTTCTACGCCCGCGACGGAGCAGAACAGGGCGATGGCCCCGTCGAGCACCCGCAGGGAACGCTCGACCTCCATAGTGAAGTCCACGTGCCCGGGTGTGTCTATTATGTTGATGCGATGATCGAGCCATTCGCACGTCGTAGCCGCCGACGTGATGGTGATGCCCCGCTCCTGCTCCTGGGCCATCCAGTCCATCACCGCGGCGCCGTCGTGCACTTCGCCGATCTTGTAAGTGCGGCCCGTGTAGTAAAGGATCCGTTCGGTGGTCGTCGTCTTACCGGCATCGATGTGAGCCATGATGCCGATGTTGCGGACCATCGAGAGCGGATGCCTCTGGGCCGTCTTCGCGTCGGATTTATGTGCAGTGGCCTGGGCCAATTCCTGAATACCTAAAGTCTTTCTGGTCTCTATCTGCTGTCGTCGATCCCTACCAGCGGTAGTGCGCAAAGGCCCTGTTGGCCTCGGCCATCCGCAGCAGGTCTTCTTTCTTCTTGATCGTCACACCGGTCCGGTTAAAACCGTCGAGCAGTTCCCCGGCCAAGCGTTCGGCCATGGTGTGCTCGCGACGGGCCCGGCTGTGGTTGATGAACCAACGCACCGCCAGGGTGTACGAACGGCGGGTCGGGACTTCGACCGGCACCTGGTAGTTGGCGCCGCCCACCCGGCGGGACCGCACTTCGAGGGCAGGCCGCACGTTCTCCACCGCTTCCTTCAGCACGCCGGCAGGATCGTTGCCGGTGCGCTCGCGGAGGATGTTCATCGCGCTGTACATGATGTGCTCGGAGGTGGACTTCTTGCCGTCGACCATCATGCGGTTCACCATCTGGGTAACCAGCCGGCTGCGGTAAATGGGGTCGGGCTGGATGTCCCGCTTGGAAGCCTTTGATCTTCTAGCCATAGCTCTAGTACGCCTTCCTTACCCTATTTGCCCAGCTTGACGCCGTACTTGGAGCGGCTCTGCTTGCGGTTGGCCACTCCGGCGGCGTCGAGGGCCGCACGGACGATCTTGTACCGCACGCCCGGCAGGTCTTTCACCCTGCCACCGCGGATGAGGACCACCGAGTGCTCCTGCAGATTGTGACCGATGCCGGGAATATAGGCCGTGACTTCCATCCCGTTGACCAGCCGCACGCGCGCCACTTTCCTCAGGGCCGAGTTGGGCTTCTTGGGCGTGGTGGTATACACGCGCGTGCACACGCCGCGTTTTTGCGGGGCGCCTTTGAGGGCGGGGGTTTTGGTCCTCTTGGACTGCGCCTGCCGGCCCTTGCGGATCAACTGGTTGATCGTCGGCACAAATGCTCCTCGTCTACTTCTCGCCTATGCTCAAAAAACACTGCTGCGCCCCGTATGGGCGCACGCGGACACCGCGCATCCGACCGCGCAGCGGCCGCGAAGTATAGCAAAGGCTGTGGGGGCCTGCAACAAGCCCCCCAGCCCTCTATCAGTCTTTACTCTTCGTCGGAGAACGATCCCGCGTCGAAAAGGTCGCCGCCCAGCAAGGCGGTTTCCGGTTCGTCGCTCACCAGACCGTCGCCAAGAAGGGCCTCTCCGTCTTCGCCTGGCTCGGCGAAGTCATCCCCGGCGAGGGTCCACCCCTTGTCGGCCAGGCGGCCACGGACTTCCTCCAGGCTCTTCTGCCCCAGCCCCGGGATGTCCATCAGCTCTTTGGTGGTGTAGCCGAGCAGGTCGCTGACCCGCTCGATCCCCGCCCGGCTAAGGACGGAGTGGACGTAGGTGGGCAGGTCGAGGTCGTCGACCAGCATGTTGTAGGCTTCTACGTCGTGAGACGAACCGGTGAGGGCCGCCCACTGCTCCTCCGGGCTAAGGCCGCCGCCGTCGCGGCGCCCCGCCATGACGTCGCCGAACACATCCATCTCGGCGGGGATGCCGGCGGTGACCAACTCGATGTTGCGGTAGGACCGCAGACCTGTGGCCGCCGGGATGAGCTTGCCGATGATGACATTCTCCTTGAGGCCGCGGAGCTCGTCGACCTTGCCTTCGAGGGCGGCGTCGGTGAGGACCTTCGTCGTCTCCTGGAAGGAGGCCGCCGAGAGGAAGCTCTCGGTCGCCAGCGAGGCCTTGGTGATGCCGAGGATGATCTCCCCGCAAGTAGCGGCCTCGCCGCCGTTCTCGACGACCTGCTCGTTCTCCTCGTCGAAGATGAGGCGATCGACCATGCGGCCGGGCAGGAAGCTGGTGTCTCCGGGGGTCTCGACCAGAACCTTCTTGGTCATCTGCCGAACGATCAGCTCCACGTGCTTGTCGTCGATCTGCACGCCCTGCTTGTGGTAGACGTCCTGGACCTCACTCACGATGTAGCGCGCGGTCTCCAGTGCGCCCCGGTACTGGAGCAGTTCGTGTGGGTTGAGGGAGCCTTTGTAGAGCTGGTCCCCCGCCTCGACCTCTTGACCGTCTATGACCGTCAGGTCGGCTCGCCTGCTGATGGCGTAACTATGCTCCTCGCCCGCGTCGTCGAGGATGACCACCTTCTTGATCTTGTCGGACTCCTCAATGTGAACGGTCCCCGCGAACTGGGTGATCTTCGCCTGCCCTTTGGGCTTGCGGGCCTCGAAGAGCTCGACCACCCGCGGAAGACCGTGGGTGATATCGGCGCCAGCGACCCCGCCCGTGTGGAACGTCCGCATGGTCAGCTGGGTACCCGGCTCGCCGATCGACTGAGCGGCGATGTGACCCACTGCCTCGCCGATGGCGACCAGGTCGTTGGCGGCCAGCGAACGGCCGTAGCAGAGCTGGCAGACACCGATACGGCTCTGACAGCCGAGCACCGAGCGAACGTCCAACTTGAAGCCCGGATCGGTCGCGGGATACAACGCGAGCAGCTTCTCGAGCATGCGCTTATTCAGCATCTCGTTCCGCTCGTAGACGATCTCGCCCGTCGCCGGGTCGGCAACATCGGTGGCCAGCACCCGACCGAGCAGGAGCTCGTTCAGGCGGTCGTTCTTGCGCAGAAGCATCTCGATGGATTTGATCGTGCCACAGTCGAGCTCGCGCACCACCACTTCCTGGGCCACGTCGACCAGGCGGCGAGTCAGGTAGCCCGAGTCGGCGGTCCGCAGAGCAGTGTCGGCCAGGCCCTTGCGGGCGCCGTGGGTGGAGATGAAGTACTCGAGTACGCCGAGCCCCTCCATAAAGTTCGCCTTGATGGGATTCTCGATGATCTCCCCCTTCGGAGAGGCCATCAGACCCCGCATACCGGCCAGCTGACGGATCTGCTTGAAGGAACCGCGGGCTCCGGAGTTGGCCATCATGAAAACCGGGTTCAGGCGCCGGAAGTTCTTCTCCATAGCGGTAGCCACTTCCTCGGTGGCCTCGGTCCAGAGGTCGGTGACCCGCTCGCGCCGCTCGCTGTCGCTCAAAGCGCCGTGCATGTAGGCATCCTGGATCTCGCGGACCTTGACCTCGTAACCCTGGAGGATCTCCTCCTTGTCGGGCGGCACCACGATGTCGTTCTTGGAGATGGTGACCCCGGCTACGCTGGCGTATTTGAAGCCCATGTCCTTGAGGACGTCGAGAAGATGGGCGACCGCGATGGCGCCGTAGTACTCCACGAGGTCGCTCACGAAGGTCGACATCTCGTTCTTGGTGAAGACCTTGTTCTGAAACTCGTAGTCGTCCCTGCGGATGGTGCCTTCCGGCCCTTCCTGCAGCCACTCGTCGCCGAAGTACTCCTCGAGTGAGGCCACCACGGCCGAGTTGAACATCGCCCGGCCGACGGTAGTCAGCAGGCGCCCGCCGTTCCAGCGGAAGAGGATGGGATCCTGGATCCCGATCTCTTTCTCGGCATACGCGTACTCGACTTCGGCCACGTCTCCGAAGGGACGCGGGCGCAGCGCGAGCTTGTGAACATCCTCTTCGCTGAACGGATCGAGCTTGCCCAGATCCAGCTTGGGATCCTCGGGATCCTCGAAGTAGGTGAGGTAGTAGCAACCCAGGATCATGTCCTGGGTAGGCACCGCGATCGGCCGGCCGTGGGCCGGCGACAGGATGTTGTTGGAGGACAGCATGAGGATGCGGGCCTCGGCCTGCGCCTCTACGGAGAGGGGCAGGTGAACGGCCATCTGGTCGCCGTCGAAGTCCGCGTTGAAGGCGGTGCACACCAGCGGGTGAAGCTGGATGGCCTTGCCCTCGATAAGGACCGGCTCGAAGGCCTGGATGCCAAGACGGTGAAGGGTCGGGGCCCGGTTCAGCAGGACCGGGTGCTCGGTGATGACATCTTCGAGGATGTCCCAGACTTCGGAAAACTCGCTCTCTACCAGCTTCTTGGCCGCTTTGATGTTCTGGACCTGCTTGCGCTCCACCAGCCGGCTCATGACGAAGGGCTTGAACAACTCTAAGGCCATGGTCTTGGGTATGCCGCACTGGTGCAGCTTCAGTTCCGGGCCGGCCACGATGACCGAACGGCCGGAATAGTCCACGCGCTTGCCGAGCAGGTTCTGGCGGAACCGGCCCTGCTTGCCCTTGAGCATGTCGGACAGCGACTTGAGCGGGCGGTTGCCGGGGCCGGTGACGGCCCGGCCGCGCCGGCCGTTGTCGAACAGGGCGTCGACCGCTTCCTGGAGCATGCGCTTCTCGTTGTTGACGATGATCTCAGGCGCGCCGAGGTCGAGCAGCCGCTTGAGGCGGTTGTTCCGGTTGATCACGCGGCGGTACAGGTCGTTGAGGTCGGAGGTCGCGAAGCGGCCGCCGTCGAGCTGCACCATAGGCCGGAGCTCCGGCGGGATCACGGGCACCGACTGCAGGATCATCCATTCCGGCTTGTTGTCGGAGCGGAGAAAGCCCTCCACCACTTTGAGGCGTTTGACGGCCCGGGCGAGCTTCTGCCCCTTGGAAGTCTTGATGATGTCGCGGAGCGATTTGGCTTCGTTCTCGAGGTCCACGGCACCGAGCAACTCGCGGATGGCTTCGGCGCCCATGCCGCCGCGGAAGTACACGCCGTAGCCGAAGGGGCTGCCGTACTTCTCCTTCATCTCCCGGAAGAGCGTCTCATCGGTGATGATGTCGCCCTTCTTGATCTGCTTGTAGGCGGCCCAGAGCTCGCGCAGGCGGGCGGCCTGCTGGTCGGCGTAGCGCTCGAGGTCGCGGAGTCGGGTGTCGGCTTCGATGCGAAGCTCGCCGGCCCGCTTCTCGACTTCCTCCTGGGTCCACTCGGACAGGGGAGTCTCGTCGAAACCGAGGGCGGTCTCGTCGTCTTCGTCGGGAGTGGAATTGCCGTACAGCACCGAGACCCGCTTGTCGCGCTCGGCCATGACTTTGACCTTCTGCTCGTCGCGCGCGGCGAAGGTGTTCTCGATGTCTGCCTGTACCAGATCTTCCAGCTTGCCGGCGTCGCGCTGCCGCTTGTCGTCGTCTACGAAGGTGACGATGGAGGCGGAGAAGTAGAGCACTCTCTCCAGCTGCTTGGGTGAGATGTCGAGCAGGTAGCCCATGCGGCTGGGCACGCCCTTGAAGTACCAGATGTGGCTCACGGGCGCGGCCAGATCGATGTGGCCCATGCGCTCCCGGCGCACCTTGGCCCGGGTGACCTCTACGCCGCAGCGCTCGCAGATGATGCCTTTGTAGCGGACCCGCTTGTACTTGCCGCAGTAGCACTCCCAGTCCTTGGTGGGACCGAAGATGCGCTCGCAGAACAGGCCGTCCTTCTCGGGCTTGAGGGTACGGTAGTTGATGGTCTCGGGCTTGGTGACCTCGCCCGACGACCAGGCGCGTATCTGCTCCGGTGAGGCCAGGCCGATCCTGATGGCGTCGAATTCATTTATGTCTATCACCGAAGGCTCCTATTCCCCGTCGTCGGCAAAGCTGGGAAGCTCGAGGCCGCCCAGGTCGCCGCCGTCCACATCGATCTCGAACGTCGCGATCTCGGGCGCCCCCTCGAACTCGTCCGTCACCTCGGGCTGGTCGTCGGCCTCCCCGTCGAGCTGGGTCGTGTCGCTCGACACGATGTCGCCCTGAAGTTGCGCCGCTGCCCGCTCTTCGGCGCGATAACGCGCCGAGAGGTCGATGCCCAGCTCTTCGGCGGCGCGGAGCAGGTCGTCCTCCTCCTCGCCCACTTCGAGCGCTCCACCCTCCTCGCTCATCACCTGGATGTCGAGGGCGAGCGACTGCATCTCCTTGAGCAGTACCTTGAACGACTCGGGCACGCCCGGCCGCGCGATGTTCTCGCCCTTGACGATCGCTTCATAAGCCTTGACCCGGCCTTGGGTGTCGTCAGACTTGATCGTGAGCATCTCCTGGAGGGTGTAGGCAGCGCCGTACGCTTCAAGCGCCCACACTTCCATCTCTCCGAACCGCTGGCCACCGAACTGCGCCTTGCCGCCCAGCGGCTGCTGGGTCACCAGGGAGTACGGGCCGGTGGAACGCGCGTGGATCTTGTCGTCCACCAGGTGGTGCAGTTTGAGCATGTACATGTACCCTACGGTGATGTTCTGGTCGTAGGGCTCGCCGATACGGCCGTTGTACAGCTTGACCTTGCCGGCCACCCTCGTGCCCGGGTTGTTGTCCAGGCTGACGGGCATCCTGACGGCCAGGTTGGGCTCCAGCCCCGGATTCGCCTCGCGCCACTTGCTCAAGCGGTCTTCCTGGGCGACCATCCATCCGATGAGGGTCTCGTCGACCTCGATCTGCGTGGCGCCGTCGAACACCGGGGTGGCGATAGGCACAGGGCCGTCGCCGGTGGACCCGTCGGTCACGTCGTAGTAGCGCTTCACCAGCGCCGCCTGCTCGGCGGGCGGCAGATCGTCGCTCGCCGCTACGTCGCCGTCCATGGTCAGGTTGTTCCGCTTGAGCTGGTAGAAGCCGTGGTGGGCCGCCCAGCCGAGATGGGTCTCGAGGACCTGCCCGATGTTCATACGGGAGGGCACACCCAGCGGGTTGAGGATGATGTCGACGGGCGTGCCGTCTTCCATGAACGGCATGTCCTCTTCGGGCACGATCTTGGAGATGACCCCCTTGTTGCCGTGCCGTCCGGCCAGCTTGTCACCCTCGGCGATCTTGCGCTTCTTGGCCACGTAGACCCGCACCAGGCGGTTGACGCCCGGGGACAGGTCGTCGCCGGCCTCGCGGGAGAACTCCTTGACGTCGATGACGACGCCCTTCTCGCCGTGGGGCACCTTCAGCGAAGTGTCGCGCACTTCGCGGGCCTTCTCTTTGAAGATGGCCCGGATAAGTTTCTCTTCCGCCGTCAGCTCGGTCTCCCCTTTCGGGGTGATCTTGCCTACCAGGAGGTCGCCGGAGGCCACTTCGGCCCCGATGCGGACGATGCCGTACTCGTCGAGGTCCGCCAGGGACTCCTCCGAGCGGTTGGGGATGTCACGGGTGATCTCCTCGTCGCCCAGCTTGGTGGACCGGGCTTCGACCTCGTACTCCTCGATATGCACCGAGGTGAGTACGTCGTCCTTCACCAGCCGTTCGCTGATGACGATAGAGTCTTCGAAGTTGTAGCCCTCCCAGCTCATGAAGGCCACCAGCAGGTTGCGGCCGAGTGCCAGCTCCCCGTACTTGGTGGAGGCGCCGTCGGCAAGGACGGTGCCGACTCTGACCTCGTCGCCGATATCGACCACCGGTTTCTGGTGGATGAACGTGCCCTGGTTCGACCGCTCGAACTTGAGCAGATCGTAGGAGTCGATGTCGCCATCGTCGGTCTCGAGGAGGATGCGGTTGGCCGACACGCCGCGCACCTTGCCCGGCTGCTTGGCCACCAACACGTCGCCGGTGTCGACCGCCGAGCGGTATTCCATGCCCGTGCCGATCAGGGGCGCCTCGGCCTCGAGGAGCGGCACGGCCTGGCGCTGCATGTTCGATCCCATGAGAGCCCGGTTGGCGTCGTTGTGCTCGAGGAAGGGGATGAGGGCCGTCGCCACCGACACGATCTGCACCGGAGAGACATCCATATAGTCCACGTCTTCCCGGCGGACGCTCACGTATTCGCCGCCCGGCGCACGGGCAAGGACCATGTCTTCGGCGAACTTGTGTGTCTTCGGATCGACCGGGGCGTTCGCCTGGGCGATGGTGCGCTTCTCTTCCTGGTAGGCGGTCAGCCACTCGATCTCGCTGGTGACCTTGCCTTTGCCGACCTTGAGATAGGGAGTCTGGATGAAGCCGAATTCATTGACCGTGGCGTAGCTCGAGAGAGAGCCGATAAGGCCGATGTTCGGACCTTCCGGCGTCTCGATGGGGCACATGCGCCCGTAGTGGGTCGGGTGGACGTCGCGCACCTCGATAGGAGCGCGCTCCCGGGTGAGGCCGCCGGCGCCAAGGGCCGATAGCCGCCGCCGGTGGGTGAGACCGGCCAGGGAGTTGGTCTGGTCCATGAACTGCGACAGCTGCGAGCTGCCGAAGAATTCCTTGAGAGCCGCCACGACCGGGCGGATGTTGATGATGGACTGCGGGGTGATGGTGTCGACATCCTCGGTCGTCATCCGCTCGCGCACTACCCGCTCCATGCGGTACAGGCCGACCCGGAACGCTTCCTGCACCAGCTCGCCCACCATGCGCAGGCGGCGGTTGCCGAAGTGCTCGTATTCGTCCAGCCGGTTGGCCACCTCGTCCCACGGCAGGCTGGGGGCCACTTCGGCCAGGTCGCGGGATTCCTCCAGCAAATGCTCGTGGTCGATCGCCAGCGGGACCGCGACGAGCTCGCGCACCAGAGCGACGATGTCGGCCTTGGTGAGGGTGCGGACGTCGAGATCGGTATCGAGCCCCAGCCGGGCGTTCAGCTTGTGCCGGCCCACCCGGGTGAGGTCGTAGCGTTTGGGATCGAAGCAGATGTTCCAGAGCAGGTTGCGGCTCGCCTCGAGCGTGGGCGGTTCTCCCGGGCGCTGCTTCTTGAACAGTTCGACGAGAGCCTCTTCGACCGATCGTACCGAGTCTTTGTCGAGCGTAGCCTTGACGAACGGGTTGCCGTCGAAGAGATCGATGATCTCCTCGTCGGTACCCTTGGAGAGGAAGTCGGGGTCGTCCCCGGTCCGCTTCGAGTCGATGCCGGCGAGGGCACGCAGGAACACGGTGGCCGGCAGCTTGCGCTTGCGGTCGATACGTACCGAGACGGCGCCCCGTTTGTCGATCTCGAACTCCAGCCAGGAGCCGCGAGCCGGCATGAGGTTGGCGATGAGCACCTGCTTCGTCGGGTCCTTGGCGGCCATGACGTAGGCGCCCGGGGACCGGACCAACTGGGTGACGATCACCCGCTCGGTACCGTTGATGATGAAGGTGCCTTGTTCCGTCATCATGGGGAAGTCGCCCATGAAGACGTTCTGCTCGCGTATCTCGCCCGACTCGCGGTTGACGAACCGGACGGTTATGAAGAGAGGCGCCGCGTAGGTCTGGTCTTTATCCCTGCATTCCTTGAGAGAAACGCTGGGCTCGTTGAACTGGTACTCGCCGAATTCGACGGCGTAGTTGCCCGTGTAGTCCTCGATCGGATTGATGTCCTGGATGGTCTCCTTGAGACCCTGGGTCTTGAACCATTCGAACGATTCGGTCTGGACTGCGATGAGGTTGGGGAGGTCTAAAATGTGTTGTAGTTTTGAGAAAGATTTACGCGGTTTGGGAGTCGTCCTTTCGCCCAAAGGGGATCACTCCTCGCATGCCGGGGGTTTGAACTTGAGTCAACGCGCAAACTTGTATGCTATCACGCATGGTAATGCGCGGCAAGCCCGGCAGCGGTAGGACTTCCGACCGCGGCCGGGCTTGCGCTCGGGCCGGCGGGACGGCGACGGGCTGCCGAAGAATGATGCCTCGTCGCCAGGACGCGATGGGCGAGTGCGAGAGAAGGACGCAGGAAGCGTTCGTAGCGGCGCTACGTGCGCGACCGAGGACACTCTCTCGTGCCGTCCAGTGCGTTCTGACCGTCAGGGCTTCGTTCTTCGGGAGCCTCCCCAGCCGCCCGCCGGCGCTAACGGCTACTTGATCTCGACGTCGGCGCCGACCTCGTCGAGCTGCTTCTTGATGTCTTCGGCTTCGGCCTTGGTGATGGCCTGCTTGACCGGGTTGGGGGCTCCGTCGACCAGGTCTTTGGCTTCTTTCAGGCCCAGACCGGTGATGGCGCGCACTACCTTGATGACGTTGATCTTCTTCTCGCCCGCCGCCTTCAAAATGACGTCGAACTCGGTCTGCTCTTCTTCCTCGACGGCGGCAGCCGCGCCCGCGGCGGGACCGGCGGCCATAGCCATCGGCATAGCGGCGCTCACGCCGAATTCTTCTTCAAGCGCCTTGACCAGCGCCGAAAGGTCCAGCACCGTCATCTTCTTGATCTCTTCGATAAGTTCCTGGGGGGTCACTTTCGTTCAACTCCTTCCGAAATACCTAAATCGCGACTTCAATATGGGGCGCGGTGCTTCCGCGAACAACGTTCCGGCTACGCCGCGTTTGCTTTCTGGTCCTGCACCTGCGCCAAAACGACCACCAATCCCCTGATAGGACCGGCGAGGACGTTGGCCAGACCCGTCAACGGCGAGGCTATCGCGCGCACCGCCTGAGCGATGAGTTGCTCGCGGCTGGGTAGCGCGGCCAGGGCCTCGATGTCGGCAGCCGTCAGCAGGGAGCGCTGGAGCTTGCCCCCTCTGATCGCCGCCTTCTTCTTCTCCTTGATGAAATCCTGGATGGTCTTCGCGACCTTGACCGGGTCGCCGTGGACGTAGGCAATGGCCGTCGGGCCCTGCAGCAGTTCGCCCAGACCCTCCACGCCCGCGTCGGCGGCCGCTATCTTGCCCAGGGTGTTCTTGACGACCTTGAGATCGGCGTCGACCTTCCGCAACCGCCTCCGGAGCTCGGTCGCCTCCGCGAAGGTCAGGCCGCGATAATCGACGAAGTAATAGACATCGGCGCCCTTCAGATCGGCAGCTATCTCCGCTACGGCGTCGATCTTGCTCTGTTTCGGCATACTGTGTCACCTCCTTCAAATGAAAATCGTCCACCTCGATCAGCAGAGGCGGACGATGACGTCACAGGCCCTTTCGGACCGCTATGTCGGTCTCACTCTGCCTCGGCTGGCGGGCCGGTCCACGACCTGCCGCTTCTGCCGCCTGGGCGGCACCAGCTGTCTCTGGCGGGTTTGCGCGGGGATTATAACAGGTGAGCGTCACCTGTACCCTGAAGAGCCGGGGCGCGGCGCGAAGGCGGAACCTGCGCGCCGCGCCTGGCAAAGCCCTCCTCCTAAGCTTCTTCTTCCAGCAGGGCCCTGGTCTTGGAGGTGTCCAGCGGGACGCCGGGGCCCATCGTCGTGGTCATGGTGATGGTGCGCAGGTACTTGCCTTTGGCGGCGGCCGGCTTGGCCCGGACGATCTCGCCCAGCACCTCGCTGTAGTTGGCGACCAGACTCTCGGCCTCGAACGACTTCTTGCCGACGATCAGGTGGATCACGCCGAACTTGTCGGTGCGGTATTCCACCTTGCCGGCTTTCATGTCCTGAACGGCTTTGGCTACGTCGAACGTGACGGTGCCGGCCTTGGGGTTCGGCATGAGGCCGCGGGGGCCGAGCACACGGCCGAGCTTGCCCACCACGCCCATCATGTCGGGTGTGGCGATGGCCGCGTCGAAGTCGAGCATGCCGCCCTCCACCAGAGAGGCGAGGTCCTCGGCGCCCACGATGTCGGCGCCGGCGGCCTCGGCCTCGGTCGCCTTCTCGCCCTTGGCGAACACCGCCACCCGCACGGTCTTGCCGGTGCCATGCGGGAGCATGCACGTGCCGCGCACCTGCTGGTCGGCATGGCGGGGGTTGACACCGAGCTTGATGTGGACTTCGACGGTCTCGTCGAAATTGGCGGTCTCCAGGCTTTTCAGCAGCTTTGCCGCCTCGAGCGGAGAGTACACCTTGCCCACCTCGACGGCTTTCTTTGCTTCCTGGAAGCGCTTGGAATCCTTGCTCATCTTCATACCTCCTGGTGGTCAAGCGGGCCACCCGGCCCTCCCACCTTCCGGCCCGGCGCGCGGGATCCCAGTTCCGCGCGAGGGCTCTTTCTTCCCGCTGCCGCGGGCTATTCGACTATGGTCACGCCCATGCTCCGCGCCGTGCCGGCCAGGATCTTCATGGCGGCGTCGATGTCGAGAGCGTTCAGGTCGGGCATCTTGGTCTCGGCGATCTGCCGGAGTTGGTCCTTGGTGATCTTGCCCACCTTGTCCTTGCGCGGGTTGGCGGCGCCTTTGCTGATGCCCGCTGCGTTACGGATGAGGACGGCGGCGGGGGCGGTCTTGAGGACGAACGTGAACGACCGGTCCTCGAACACGGTGATCTCCACCGGGACGACCTGGTCGATCTTGTCCTGCGTGGCGGCGTTGTAAGCCTTGCAGAACTCCATGATGTTCACGCCGTGCTGGCCCAGCGCGGGGCCGACCGGGGGAGCGGGGTTCGCTTTCCCGCCCACGATCTGCAGCTTGACTATCGCCCGTACCTTCTTCGCCACCTTGATTCTCCGTATCTATCTCGTGATCGCCGGTCCGACCGGTCTAGATCTTCTTGACCTGCTCGAAACCCAATTCGGTCGGTGTGTCCCGCCCGAAGATCGACACCAGCACTTTGAGCTTGTTCTGCTCGATATTGACCTCGGAGACCTCACCCGTGAAGTCGGCCAGAGGTCCGCTCACCACGCGCACCTGATCGCCCACGACGAACTCCGCCTTGGCTTTCGGCTTCACTACGGTGGTGGTGTGCAGGATGCGGTCCACTTCCGACGGCATGAGCGGGGTCGGCTTGTTCTCCGAGCCCACGAATCCCGTGACCCCGGGGGTGTTCTTGACCAACGACCAGGAGTCGTCGGTGAGGATCATCTCAACGAGAAGATAGCCGGGGAAGATGCGCTTCTCGACCTGGACCTTTTCGCCACCCTTGGTCTCGACCACCTGCTCGGTGGGGACGACGATCCTCTTGAAGTACTGGGCCTGGTTCATCGACTGGATGCGGTGCTCGAGGTTGGTGCGGGCCTTGTTCTCGTGGCCCGAGTACGTGTTGATCACGTACCACTTGGCATCGATGGTCGTCGTGCTGGTTTCCGCTTCGGCCACAGCTACCCCAATCCTACGGCGCGGACGATCAGGTTCCAGATGAAGTCCCAGACACCTATGTAGACCGCGGCGATGATGACCGCGACGAGAACGACGCCGGTCGATGTGATCAATTCCTTGCGTGGCGGCCAGGTGACTTTGCTCATCTCGATGCGCACTTCGCGAAGGAAGGTGCGCATGCGACCGTGGGGCTTGGCGGTCACGGTGCCCCGAGGGCCGGCAGTCTGCTTGGCGGCGGCGTTCGACGAAGAACGCGAGAACGGGTTCTTGATGCCTCCGGACGATTGTTTCGTCGAGGCCTTGGCCGTCGCGGGGACGGCCTTGCTCGTTGTCTTGTCGCTGACGCTCTTCGCCATAGCCTCTACTCGTTTCGGGAAGAAATGGCAGGGCAGGAGGGATTCGAACCCCCAACATCCGGTTTTGGAGACCGGCGCTCTACCGTTGGAGCTACTGCCCTACGTCTGCCCAGCCTTCCGCTAACCGGACTACTTGGTCTCTTTGTGAACGGTGACCGTATCGCACCACTTGCAGTACTTGCGCAACTCGATCCGCTCGGGATCGTTGCGTTTGTTCTTCATGCTGCTGTAATTACGGCGCTTGCACTCCTGGCAAGCCATCGTGACCCGAACCCGCATTACTTCACCGCTTCCTAGTCAATTTACGACCGTGCATGCTACCACAAACGAAGGTAGCGGCGAGAGGACTCGAACCTCTGACACGCGGATTATGATTCCGCTGCTCTGACCGACTGAGCTACGCCGCCCCTTGGTTAGCAACCCCTGCTATGGAGCCCCCATTCGGATTTGAACCGAAGACCCCTTCCTTACCATGGAAGTGCTCTGCCAACTGAGCTATGGAGGCCCTTCGAGCCGGTCGAGCCGATGTGACTACTCCGGCTACCAGTCTCCGGTGGATCGTGGAGGTGGCGGGGCGAGGATTTGAACCTCGGTAGGCATCGCCGACAGATTTACAGTCTGCTCCCTTTGGCCACTCGGGCACCCCGCCACGCGCAAGACCCCACGCGAAGGCGAACTCGCATGATACCCAAAGGCCCCTGCCATTTCAACTTCCCGCGCGCCGTGCCGCCGGCGCCGCGCCCGCTACCCGGCGCTTCGCGGCCGGGGCACGGTGATGCTCGCTTCGGTCAGGAACAGCACTTCCGCGCCCGGTCCCTGACGGGCGAGAGCCGCGTCGACGGCCTCCTGCACGCTGCCGAAGGGCTTCATGAACATCGACCGGACCTGCTCCTCGGGCAGCGAGGTCACCGCCCAGATCTCGGCCCGCTGCAGGATCCCGGCGATCCGGGTCGCCTGCTGCACCCCCAGCCGGTATTCCTCCTGGTCGGCCCGCTCCAGCGCGTGAGCGGGCGATTCCACGGCGGCGAGCATGTCGTAGAGGGTCTGGTTCTCCCCCAGCCCGAAGGGGCACTCCGAGACGACGATGAGGACTCCCCCGTCCGCGACCGCCAACGCACCGCTCTGGATGGCTTTGTTGGTCTGATAGAAGTTGCAGTCCATCGGGTGAGGGGCAGCCGCGACGACCACTTCATAGCGCCGCTCTATGTCGAGGACGAATTGGCGGTCGGCGACTTCGACCGCCCGGCGGAATGTCTCCTCGAGAGAGCCGGCCGCCGCGAAGCCTACCCGGTGGTCCTTGTCCAGGACCAGTTGGATGGAGAAGACCTGCTTGCCGTCTATCCCGACGGCGAGAGCCTCCTCGAGGTCCTCGTGCACGGGGTTGCCCTGGAGCACCAGACTCTCCGAACCCGGCTTCATCGACAGCGCGTGATTGGCCCACACGGTCTCGTAGCCGGCCAGCCCCGGGAAGAGGGACTTGCGCCCTCCGGTATAGCCGGCGAAGTAGTGAGGCTCCACCGAGTTGACGAGGAGGACGCTCCGCGCCTCGGCCAGCAGCCGGTTGACCTGGATCTCGGTGCCCCGCGAGGTCCGGCCCAGATGGACCAGCCGTTCCTTGTCTTTGGCGTCGTGCGACGATACCCGGCCTGCGTGGCCCTCTAGGAACTCCTTCCCGAAGATGTGCTCCAGTTCCTGGGGAAGCGCGACGCGGTGAGTGCCGGTGGCGACGACGAAGGAGAGTTCGCGGCCGCCGGCCCCGAGCCGGTCGCGCGTCTCGAGCCACCCCTCCAGGTCTTCGCGGATCGCCCGCAACACCTCGGCCGAGGGCGTCGGCCGGGTGGCGTCGTTGACGACGACCAGCAAAGGCGAGGCGGCCTGGCGGAGAAAGGCTTTGAAGCCCGCGCCCGGCGCTGTCCAGCGCCCGCCTCAGCACACCCTCAGGGTCCTCCGCCCTGTCGACGTTGGCGCCGAGCACGCCCGCCACGCGGCGCTCGTCGACCTCTACCGCCACCCTGCCTGTCCCCCAGGGAACCTCAACCTGCATCCACCGCTCCGTCCAGTCTCGTCCGAGTCGTCAGGCTCCCTTGCCCGTGCCACGCGGCCTGAGGATACCGCAGGATGATGGAGGGCAGGGTGACGGAAAAGCCTTTTCGGGTAGAATCAGAGAAAGGCCACCGCGACGCATCGCTGCCCACGATAGAGGACTGGGAGCAAGCCATGGAATACCGCAGCTACAGCATCTCCCCCGAAGTGTTCGCGCGCTTCCCCGGCTATGTCCGCGGCGTCGTCATCGCCTACGAAGTCACCAACGGAGCCTCCCCTCCCGAACTGGTCGAACTGCTGCGCCAGGCGGAAGAGTCGGTCCGCGCCCGGGCGGCGCTCGAGCAGGTCGCCGAGGAGCCGCGCATCAAAGCGTGGCGGGAGGCCTACCGAGCGTTCGGGGCCAAGCCCGCCGACTTTCGCTCCTCGGTGGAGGCCATGGCGCGCCGTGCTCTCCGCGGCGATGAGTTGCCGACCATCAACGCCCTCGTCGATATCGGCAACGTCATCTCGCTGCGCCATCTGATCCCCGCCGGCGGGCACGCTATCGACGTGCTCAAGGGGGACATCGAGCTGCGGTTCGCCACCGGCGACGAGGAATTTGTGCCCTTCGGCACCAACGACCTGGAACACCCGCTGCCCGGTGAGGTCATCTTCGTGGAAGGGAGCATCGTGCTGACCCGCCGGTGGACCTGGCGGCAGGCGAATCACACCTTGACGCTCCCCGGGACACAGGCCATCGAGTTCAACGTGGACGGGCTGCCGCCGGTGACCAAGGACGAGATCAGAGAAGCCTGCGAGGAAGTGGCCGACTTGATCGACTCCTTCTGCGGCGGGACCAGCCGTATCGACTACCTTACCGCGGAGACTCCGCGCATCTCGCTGGCTCCGTAGCGCGCCCGAGAGTGCGCCGGCGCAGGGCGCGCCGCGCGGCGCGCTCGCGCAACACGCCCGTCCGGCGCGGCGCGGCCTCGGGGCGCCGGCCCGGCGGCCCGCCCCGGTCAGTCTCGATCGCCCCTGTTCCTCTTCCCGACCAGCGCCGCGACGGCCTCCGCCGTTTCGTCGGTGCTGCTGCACACCGTCACACCCGCCCGCTCGAGCGCCGCGATCTTCTCCGCCGCTGTGCCCCGGCCTCCGGACACGATGGCGCCGGCGTGACCCATGCGGCGATCCGGGGGTGCGGTCTTGCCCGCAACGAAGGCGACCACCGGCTTCGTGACCCTCTCGGCTATGAATGCAGCCGCTTCCTCTTCGTCGGACCCTCCGATCTCACCGATCAGCGCGATGGCCTCCGTCGCCGGGTCCTCCTCGAAGAGAGCCAGGATATCGATGAACGTGGTGCCTATGATCGGGTCGCCGCCGATGCCCACGCACGTGGACTGACCGACGCCGATACTGGACAGGGCGCCGCCTATCTCGTAGGTCAGGGTCCCGCTGCGAGACACGATGCCGACCGGACCGGGCGTGAAGATGTTGCCGGGCAGGATGCCCATCTTGCAGCAGCCCGGGGTCATGATGCCCGGGCAGTTGGGACCGACCAGCCTGCACCCCTTCGACCGTACGTGCGCGCCGATCCTCACCATGTCGAGCACGGGGATCCACTCGGTGATACAGACGATGAGCGGTACGAGGTTGTCGGCGGCTTCCACGATCGCATCCCCGGCGAAGCGGGCGGGGACGAAGCTGACTGTGGCGTTGGCCCCGGTGGCCAGAGCCTCTTTCACCGATTCGAACACCGGGACGCCCTCGACCTCCTGGCCCCCGTGTCCAGGCGCGGTGCCCGCGACCACCTTGGTGCCGTAGGCCAGCATCTGCCGGGTGTGGAAACGCCCCTCGTCGCCCGTGATGTTCTGGACGAGCACCCTGGTATTGGCGTCGACGAGGATGCTCACCCTCCGGCCTCCTCTCCGACGGCCACCGTGGAGGTAGGGCCGGCGGCCGATCCCGCGGCGATCGCGCCGGCCAGAGCGACGGCTTTCTGAGCCGCCTCGGTCATCGTGCCGGCGAGCACGACTTCAGTCCCCTCGAGTATCCGGCGCCCCTCGGCCGCGTTTGTCCCTACCAACCGCGCCACGACCGGGACCCGCACCTCCCCCGCCGCGATCGCGTCGACGACCGCTTGGGCGACTACGTCGCAGCGGGTGATCCCGCCGAAGATATTCACCAGCACCGCCCGCACGTAGGGATCGTGGAGAAGGATCCGCAATGCGGCGCGAACCTGGTCGATGTGGGCTCCTCCGCCTATGTCGAGGAAGTTCGCGGGCTCGCCCCCGTACAGCTTGATCACGTCCATCGTCGCCATGGCAAGCCCGGCTCCGTTCACCAGGCACCCCACGTTGCCCTCGAGCTCGATGTAGCTCACCCCCACGAGTCGCGCCTCGGACTCGGCCGGTTCTTCCGCCTCGGGATCGTGAAGAGCCGCGAGCGACGGCCTGCGAGACAAGGCGTTGTCGTCGACCACCATCTTGGAGTCGAGAGCCGCGAACTCGCCGCCTTCGGTGAGCGCGAGCGGATTGACCTCGAGCAGCGAGCAATCGCACTCGAAGAATGCCTTGTAGAGCGCCCGCGTGATGCTTCGGAACGCCGTGGCCTGGTCACCGGTAAGACCGGCGGCGCGCGCGAGGTCTCGGGTCTGGTAGTCGGCCAGCCCCAGCAGAGGATCGGCAGAGACCCGGACGATGGCTTCGGGCGCAGTGCGGGCCACCTCCTCGATATCCACCCCGCCCATGGCGCTGACCATGACCGTCACCCTCTTCGCCGCGCGGTCGAGAACGGCGCCCAGGTAGTACTCCCGCGACACCGGGACCACCTGGGCCACAAGGACTTTGCGGACGGGACGCCCTTTGAGCGAGGAACCGAGCAGCGCGACCGCCGCATCCCGGGCTTCTTCGGCGGTGCCGGCCCGCTTGACGCCCCCAGCTTTACCCCGCCCGCCGACGAGGACCTGGGCCTTCACGACCACCCTACCGCCCAACTCGCGGGCGATGGCCTCGGCCTGGTCGGGAGTCTCGGCGACGCCGGCCGGAGGGAATGGGATCCCGTAGCCTTTCAGGATCTCGCGCGCCTGATACTCGTGGGTCTTCATCCCCGGCCTTTCCCGGCCGCCAGATCTGTGACTAGACGGCCGCCTCGACCACGGTCGCGATACCCTGCCCTCCGGCGATGCACAACGTGGCCAGCCCGTAGCGGACGCCGCGCCGGCGCATCTCGTAGAGCAGTGTGGTAAGGATACGCGCTCCGGAGCATCCCAGAGGATGCCCGAGGGCGATCGCTCCTCCGTTGACGTTGACCCGAGCCTCGTCCAGACCCAGTTCCCCGATCACCGCCAGGCTCTGGGCGGCGAAGGCCTCGTTCAACTCGACGAGACCGATGTCGTCCAGGCCGAGCCCGGCCGCGGCCAGCGCTTTGCGGCTGGCCGGCGCCGGCCCCATCCCCATGAGCTCCGGGGGGACCCCGGCCACTGCCTGGCTGCGGATGGTGGCGAGCGGCGCGGCGCCGCGCCGCGCCGCCTCAGCGGCCGACATCAGGACCAGGCAGGCGGCGCCGTCGTTGCGCCCCGACGCATTGCCGGCGGTAACGGTGCCGCCCTCCTTGAAGATGGCCGGCAACCTGGCCAGTTGCTCCAGGCTGGTCTGCCGGGGGTGCTCGTCGGTGGCGAAGACCACGGCCAGCCCTTTCTTCTGGGGCACCTGCACCGGGATTGTCTCTTCCGCGAAGCGGCCGGCCGCGATGGCCGCAAGCGCCTTCTCCTGGCTGGCGAGGGCGAAGCGATCCTGCTCCTCCCGGGTGATGCCGTACTTCGCCGCGACGTTCTCCGCCGTCAGCCCCATGGTGAGGTTGCCGTAGATCTCGAAAGGCTGGGAGCGTGGTTGACTCTCGGTGTTGGAGTCGACCAGCACCGCGTTGCCGGCGCCGTAGCCGAAGCGGGCCCCTCTCAAATAGTAAGGGGCATTGCTCATGCTCTCCGTGCCGCCGGCGACGACGACGTCGGCCAGGCCGCACATGATGGCCTGCGCGGCGTTGTTCACCGCCTGCAGACCGGAGCCGCACTGCCGCATCACGGTGTAGGCCGGGACCTCGACGGGCAGGCCCGCCAGGAGCGCGGCGACGCGGGCCAGATTGGCCGCGTCGGCGCTCTGCTTGGCCTGCCCGATGATGACCTCGTCTACCGCCTCCGGCTCTACTCCGGCCCGCTGGATGGCCGCCTCGATGACGACCTTCGCAAGAACCTCAGGCTGCACGTCCTTCAGACTGCCGCCGATCCTGCCTCCCGCGGTCCGGGCCGCGCTGACGATGACGACTTCGTTCACATCGGTCCTACGCTCGCGCTTGTTCCGGGGCTACGCCCGCTCTAGGACGATCTCTCCCAAGTTGACGTCGTTGTGGGTAGTGATATCGAAGACCTTCGGCGCGTAGCCGTCAAGTCTCACCGTGATCTTGTACGGCGTGTTGTTGTCCAGATCCTCGAACTCGAAGTCGCCGTAGCTGTCGGACTTCGCCTCCCGCTTGACCCCATCGCCCTCGAGCGTGATCGATACTCCTTCGGCGCATTCGCCGCGCACATCGTCGCGGACGACCTCGCCGGCGACGAAGCGCTTCGGGATGCCCACGTGCATGACTGTCGGCTTGGTGCCGTATTCGGGGTGGTAGGCCTCGATCTTCTTCTCGGCCACCAACTTGGAGATCGCGCTGTCGGGGTCGTCCAGATCGCCGAAGGCCAGGGCTCCCGTAGGGCACGCCTCCACACACCGCGGTTCCTTGTCACCTTGGTCCAGCCGGTGGGCGCACATGGTGCACTTCTGCGGGATCTCCAGTTCCTGGTTCCAGAACACGATCCGGTAGGGGCAGGCGTTGACGATGGCCTTCTGGCCCTTCGCCTTCTCCGGGTCGATGATGACGAACCCGTCCTCGCGCCGGTAGACGGCGTTGTCCGCGGCCACGTCGATGCAGGGCGCGTCCTCGCAGTGCAGGCAGGGGACCGGGATGTAGTCGAGCTTGGGCTTGGGATAGCTGCCGCGCTCCACCTCTTTGACCTGCATCCAGAACTGGCCCTCGAGAGGCTGCGGAGCGGAGTAGGGGCTGTAGTCGTTGTCGTAGTACTCGTCGCGGCAGGCCAGGAAGCAGTTATGGCAGCCGCTGCACTTGGTGACGTCTATGAGCAGACCAGGGCGTGCCACGTCTCAGCCCTCCCACTTCTGGATCTCGATGAGGCAGGAATTCGGCGTCATGCCCGGAGCGTTCTGAGACATCATGCGGGCAGGCGTCAGGATGCTGACGCAACCGCCCTTGTCGATAGAGGTCGGGTCCCCGGGTTGGAGCGGGTCGTAGAGGGCCGAGGAGGCGTAGCTGTGGATGATGCCGGGACGCACCCGCCCGGTGACCACGGCGATACAGAGGACGGAGCCGCGATCGTTGTAGAGCCGGACGATGTCGTTGTTGTTGATGCCGCGCTTGGCCGCGTCTTCGGGGTTGATGCGCGCCGGCCACCAGGCGTAGCCGTCCTTCTTGATGCGGTGCACCGGGATGTCGTTCAGCCAGTCGGTGTGCTTGTCGTAGTGGCAGTGGAACGACATGCGTGGGTGTGGCGACACCAGGGCCAGCGGGTACCTGGAGAAGAGCTCCTCGGTGTGGTGCCCCTCCCAGCTCGGGATGTAGCGCGGCACCACCGGGCGTTCCTCGTCGTCGGGGAAGTACTGCTTCAAGCTGACCGACTCGAACTCGATCTTGCCGCTGAAGGTACCCAGCTCGCCCCGCCTCTCGGTGAGGCGCTTGGGGTTGCCCAGGTCGGGCGTGTCGCACGGCCGGCCGTCGTGGAACCAGCGCAGACCAGGCGTCGGTTTGTAGTCGTCGTTGATGTTGATGATGTGGTAGCCCTTGCGGTTGAACTCCTCCCAGCTGACCTCCTTGGGCAGGTCGGAGATGTCGAAGAAGCCCTTGGCCCAGTCAAGGTCGGTCTTGCCCCCGTCGGTGTACTGGTCGCGCAGACCCATCTTCTCGGCGACGAGCGCGAAGATCTCGTAGTCGGACTTCGATTCCCACAGAGGCTCGATGCACTTCTGCTCGCGCACGATGTACCGGTAGTTGCAGCCGCTGCTGGCATGGACGGTGTAGCCGTTGATGGCCGCCCACTCGCCGATATCCTCACGCTCGAAGTTGGTGCAGGCCGGCAGGATGACGTCGGCCATGCGGGTCTCGCTCTGCCACCAGATGTCCTGGTTGACGACGAACTCGAGCTTGGGGCTCTGGTACATGCGCACCCAGTTGTTGGTGTCGCTCATGGTGCCGATGAAGGAGCCGCCGTAGCGGTACCAGAGCTTGATCTCGGAGTGGCCTTCCATGGGGTACGTGTAGTGCATGAACTGCTGTTCCAGCGACTTGCCGCAGAAGCCGTCTCCGTACCACTCGGCGTGGCCGTCGAGGATGGATTCGGGGACCGTCAGGCGCCACAGGCGCTGCTTGGTGGGGTTCTGGGGGATGTACTTGGCGACCTTGGTCGACATGGACATGCGGCCTTCGGGCTCGCCGTAGCCCGGGAACCAGCGGGTGGTGTCGGAGGGAGCGCCCATGGTCGTACCCCAGATGCTGCGGCCCGGGGCGCCCAGTCCCTGCATGGCCTGCAGGAGCACCATCATGCGGGCCCACTCGGTGCCATACGCGGTCCGGCACGCGCCGCCCTCGCCCCCGCGGGAGCCGCCGGACAGGATGGTTCGCTTGGCCGCCCATTCGCGGGCCAGAGTGCGGATGACCCGGGCCTCGACGCCCGACTCCTCCGCAGCCCACTCCGGCGTCTTGGGCACGCCGTCGGTCTCGCCCAGGACGTAGGGCTTGAACTTCTCGAAACCGATGGTGCGATCGGCCACGTACTGCTTGTTATAGGTGTCTTCCGTGATCCATACGAAGGCGATGGCCATGGCGATGGCGGTATCGGTGCCCATCCGCGGGGCGATCCACTTGCCGCCCATGACGGCGTTCGTGTAGTTGTGGAAGGGGTCGACGAAGACCATCTTGACGCCCTTCTCCTTGAGCCACTGCCGCCAGAGCGCCGAGTCCTGGCCGGAGTAGGTGCCCCGGGTGCTGTCCGGGTCGTTCGACCAGTAGACGATCATCTCCGCGTTCTGCAGCGCGTCGCCGAGCATGTCGTAGGGCTCGGGCATGCCCAGCCGCCAGAAGAAGCCGTAGGTGTGAGCCGCCCCCCAGTGCCAGCCCTCCCAGCTGTCCGGGTTGTCGAGCACCGGGGTGAACTCCATCATGTTCATGAAGCGTGCGAACGGCCCCATCTTGTAGCCTACGATGCCCCAGTTGTGATGGGACGACGTGATACCGCTGATGGCCGAGCCCCCGTACGTCTCCTTGACCCGCATGAGTTCGGACGCCACCAAGTTGGAGGCCTCATCCCAGGAGATCCGTTCGTACCGGGACTTGCCCCGGTTCTGCGGGTTCCGCTCCCCGTTGGGGTCGAAGTCCACCCGCTTCATGGGGTACTGGATGCGCTCGTCGGAGTAGATCCGCCGCCGCTCGGCGTGGATGTAGGGCGACAGGGTGGCCTTCTTCCAGGGGGAGTACTTCTTGCCCCCGGCTTCGATGGTCCAGGGCTTCATATCGCCATCGGCCACGACCAGAGGGCGAACCCTGACGATCTTCCCGTCCTTCACATATACCGAGACGGGACCGCTGTTGGTGAGATTCGCGTACACTTTTTCAGCCATTGAACTGCGCCCCCTCAGAGATCGAGGATTGGTCACCGGCCCCGCTTCAAAACGATATCTCGATATTGTTCAATAATATTGCTAGTATCGTAGATATCGTAGCGGTCCGTGGTGCCTATTTGCAAGGCGCGGGCACCGCCCAGTGGGCGGAAGTCGGTGGGGGGTCAATGGCTTCGAGCAAAGAATCCCGGGAAACTGATGCCTTTTCAGTCAGGGCGCTGGTTCGAGGGCTCTCTATTCTCGGGCTGTTCGACGTGGATCACCGGGAATGGACCATCGACGAGATGGCCGAACGGACCGGTTTGCTTCGCATGACCGCGTACCGCATGGTAAGGACTCTCGAGTCCATGGCCTTCCTTGTACGCGATCCGAGCACCAACCGCTACCGCCTGGGACCGGCCACGTTCACCATGAACTACGTGGCGACGGATCACTCCGACCTGGTGGCCGCGGCACGGCCCTTCCTCGAGCGCCTCGTCGCCACGACGGGAGAGTCGGTCACCATGGCGGTGGACATCGATGGTTTCCCGGTGTGCGTGGACATCATCAACACCTGCCGGCCTTTCAAGCGGCAGACCGCGCCGGGCCGGATCCTCGGCGATCTCGTCTCCGTTCACGGCAAGCTGTTCGCAGCGTTCAAGCCGCCCGAAGAGCGAGAGCAGCTTCTGGACCGGCCGGTTCCTCAACACACCCCCTACACGGTGGTCGACCGCGACGTGCTTCGGGCCGAACTCGAGCAGGTAGTCCGTGACGACGTGGCGTTCGACATCGAAGGTGTGTACCTGGGCACCTGCGCGGTGGGGGCCCCGGTGCGGGACCAGGTGGGAGGCGTGGCGGCTACCGTTTCGGTCGTGGTGCCGGCAGGCCGCTTTGGGCCGGCCGAGCGGGAACTATGCACGGAGGCGGTCAAGTCGACCGCCGCTGCTTTTTCGGCATATCTGGGTTGGAACCCGAGCAAGCTAGAGTGAGACGGGCGGTTGCGGGACGCTTGAATACTGCACGCTTGACTATTGGCGACCGTAGGACTATTAGGTAGGACTACCAACAAAGGGGGAGGCTCCGTCTTGAAGGAAGTCGCGATGAAGCCGGGCAAACGGACGCGAAAGGACGACGATTGATATGGCGGACGAGGAGCGCAAGAAGGTCGACGTAAGCGTCGACAAGATCACCATCAAGAACCTGGCCATGGGGGGCCTGCTCGGCGGTGGCGGTGAATGCTTCGTCGACGTCAAAGACGGCAAGGCCGTCAGGATCAGGCCCTACAAGTACGACTGGAAGTACGACTTCCAGTCGCTGAGGCCGTGGACCATCACACGCAACGGCGAGACGCTGAGCCCACTTCCCAAAGCACTGCCGGCTCCCTTCTCGCTGGCCTACAAGAAGCGGACTTTCTCTCCCAACCGGATCAAATACCCCATGAAGCGCGTGGACTGGGATCCCGAACGGCGAGAGAAACACGCAGAACCGGGGCAAGAGCAAGTACGTGCGGATCTCCTGGGACGAAGCCATCGACATCATCGCCGCGGAGATCACGAGGATCCACAAGGAATACGGTCCGCTCGCCATCCTCGCCCAGGGCGACGGGCACGGCGAGAACAAGACCATCCACACCCCGCACGGCCACCAAGCCCGCTTGCTCGACATGATGGGCGGCTTCACCCAGCAGGTCCGCAACCCGGATAGCTGGGAGGGCTGGTACTGGGGCGCCAAGCACGTCTGGGGCCAGGGCTTCCAGGGCATGATGTCCCCGGCGGCCAACCTCATCAAGGACATCTCCGAGAACTGCGACCTGGTGCTCAAGTGGGGCTGCGACGAGGAGACGACGCCCTGGGGCTTCACCGGCCAGTATGCCACCCGCATCTCCCAGTTCTGGACGCGGGCCGGCATCAAGCAGGTCTACATCTCCCCCGACCTCAACTACGCCGCCGCCGTCCACGCCGACAAGTGGATCCCGGTGCTGCCGAACACCGACGCGGCCCTTCAGTTGGCCGTCATCTACGTGTGGCTGACCGAAGGCACCTGGGACAAGGAATACGTCGCCACGCACGCCGTGGGGATGGACAAGATCGAGGGCTACGTCCTCGGCGAGGACGAGGAAGGCATTCCCAAGACCCCGGAGTGGGCTTCCAAGAAGTGCGGCGTGCCGGAATGGACCATCAAAGCCCTCGCCCGGCAGTTCGCGAAGAACACCACCTCCATCATCCACTACTTCGGCGGCTCCGCGTTCCGCGGCCCGTACTCGCACGAGCCCGGCCGCCTCGAGTGCGTCATGCTGGGCATGCAGGGCCTGGGCGGTCCCGGCGTCCATCAGTGCCAGATGACCTACTTCGGCATGCCGCGGGCCGAAGGATCTGGGCAGCGTCCGGTTCTTCAACCCGGACCTGCCCGAACGGCTGACCAAGCCCTGCTGGACCACCGTCCACGCCTGGGGCCCGCAGTTGATCCCCAAGACCCTCATCCAGGACGCCATCCTCAGAGCCGCCGCTGGTCTTCCACGGCAGCGGCGGCCAGGAGTGCCAGACCGAAGAGCAGTTCGTCAAGTACACCTACCCCATCGAGAAGGAGAAGGGCGGCACCCGCATCCACATGATGTGGACCGACACCCCCTGCCGCATCACCTGCTGGAACCACGGCAACTGGACCATCGAGGCGATGAAGGACGAGAGCATCGAGTGCGTCGTCGCCCAGCATCCGTGGCTGGAGAACGACTGCCTCTACGCCGACATCATCCTGCCGGCCAACACCACCCTCGAGGTGGAGGACATCGTCACCACCGTCCGGCAGGGCCCGCACTTCGCGAGCGTGTCCATCCAGGAGCAGTCGATCACTGCCCGTCGGCGAATCCAAGAGCGACTACGAGATCGTGGCCGCCATCGCCGAAAAGCTGGGCTACGGCGAGGAGTTCACCGGCGGCCTGAGCACGATGGACCTGCAGAAGATCGTCTTCGACGCCATGAAGATGGACAAGCTGACCACCTGGGAAGACTTCTACGAGAAGAAGACCTACGTCTACAAGACGGCCACCGACTGGGAGGACGACCCGCCCGGCTTCCGTCTCTTCTACGAAGACCCGAAGACCAACCCGCTCAAGACCCCCAGCGGTCTGCTGGAGTTCTACTCCGAGCGGCTGGCGCAGCACTTCCCCGACGACAACGAGCGGCCGCCCTTCCCGAAATGGGTGGAAAAGGGCGTCACTCACAACGAGGCCCTCTCGAGCGAGCGCGCCGACATGTTCCCGCTGCTCCTCATGTCCAACCACCCGCGCTGGCGTACCCACGCTCAAGGCGACGACATCAGTTGGGCCCGGGAGACCCCGACCGGCAAGGTGCTCGGCTTTGACGGCTACAAGTACGAGCCCATCTGGGTCAACCCGCTCGACGCCGAGGCCCGGGGCATCAAGGACGGCGACGTGATCAAGGTGTTCAACGAGCGCGGCATCGTCCTTGTGCGGCGCCCGCGTCTGGGAGAGGATCATGCCCGGCGTGGTCTACGTGGACCACGGCGCCCGGCACGACCCGCTGGTCCCCGGCAAGGTGGACCGCGGTGGCGCCATCAACACCATCGCTCCGAACGGACTCACGTCGAAGAACGCCTGCGGCCAGGCCACCAGCGGCTACCTGGTCGACGTGGGTAGGGTCAAGAACGAGGAATGGGAGGCATGGCGCAGGGACTACCCCGATGCCTTTGCCCGGGAATACGACCCAGGTGCGGGGCTGCGCTTCGACGCCTGGATCGAGGAAAGGTAAGGCATAGATGAAGGTCTTCGTAATAGATGTCGATCTGTGCGTGGGCTGCTATGCCTGCCAGTTCGTCTGCAAGGATGAGCACGTCGGCAACGACTGGTCGCCCATCGCCAAGCCCCAGCCCGACACCGGCCAGTTCTGGATGAGGCTGGACGAGCACATCCGCGGGACGGTGCCCAAGGTCGAGATGCACTACGTCCCCAACCCGTGCATGCACTGCGACGAGGCTCCCTGCATACCCGCCTGCCCCATCGAAGGCGCCATCTACAAGCGCGACGACGGTCTGGTGATCGTCGATACCGACAAGTGCACCGGCTGCAAGAACTGTGTCGACGCCTGTCCGTACGACGCCATCTACTTCAATGAGGATCTGAACCTGGCGCAGAAGTGCACCGGGTGCGCCCACCTGCTCGACGGCGGTGAGTGGAAGGTCCACCCGCTGCGCCGACGCCTGCCCCACCGAGGCCATCAAGTTCGGCGAGGAGAGCGACTTCGCCGACCTGATCGCCAAGGCCGAGGTGCTGCAGCCCGAGACCGGCGCCAAGCCCCGCGTGTACTACCTCAACATCCCCAAGAAGTTCGTGGCAGGCACGGTGTACGACCCGGCGGCCAAGGAGATCGTCGAGGGAGCCACCTGCACGCTCAAGGGAGCGGACGGCGCCGCCTACACGGCGACCACCGACGGGTTCGGCGACTTCTGGTTCCGCGGCCTGGCCGACGGCGCCACCTACAACCTGACCATCGCTTCTCCGGGCTTCGCGGCCAAGACCATCGATGCGATCCGCACCGAGAAGGACGTCAACCTGGGAGACATAGCGCTGGCGAAGTAGCAGGTCGCAGCAGACCGGCCGGCCGCGTCATCGCGGCGCGGCCGGATCAGGAGAAGGACCGGGCCCCCTGCCGCTTAGCGGCAGGGGGCCCATGTTTTGCGGGACGCGCGTTTGCTGGATTCGAGGCGGGAGGCTATTTCCCTACCGACGCCAGGTCGCCCAGAAGCACCTGCTCGTAGGTCTTCACCGGTACCCAGGTGAGCACGTCGCCGACCTTCTGCACCTCCAGGATGAAGAAGTCGCGCTTCGCTATGAACGCGTTCTGGAAGGGAACGATGGTGAACTTGCCGGCCGGCGAATCCATGGTCAAGTTCGACATCGCCGGGATGACTTTCTTCGGATCGGTGTCGCCACCGGTGGCCTTCAACCCCTCGAGGTAGAGCATCACGCCCTGCCAGGCACCGTAGCCCTGCGGGGTCGGCTTCTCGCCTGGGTACAGCTTCTCGTAGGCCGCGATGAAGTCCTTGTTCATCGCGTTGTCGATGCGTCCAGGCGTAGTAGTCGCAGGCGATCATGCCGAGAGACATGTCGCCGAGCTCGGCCAGTTGCGCGTCGCTGAAGTTGTTCGACATCGGGACGGCAAGCGCACCCTTGAGCCCGTAATCGTTGAACTGCTTGACGAACGGGACCGCGCCGTTTCCGAAGATCCAGTTCACGGTGACGTCGGCCGGTTTCATCGCCGACAGGTACGCGCTGAAGTCGACCACGTCCAGAGGCACGTAGTTCTCGCTCAGGATCTGGCCGCCGCCCTCATCCACGAAGGCCTTCTTGAAGCCGGCAGTCAGCGCGTAGGCGGGCGTGTCGTCATAGTTGATGACATTGGCCGTCTTGTAGCCCTTCTCGGCCAGGTACTTGCCGAAGTAGTAGCCGTGGGAGTCGAAGAACCCGGTATGGATGAAGGCCAGCCCGTTGGCGGTCTCCAGGTTCTCCGTCGGCTGCCCGACGATGGACATCTCCGGTATGCCTGAGGACTTGCCCAGATAGTCGGCTACCGCCTTGGCAGAGGGCGAGAAGATCGGGCCGATCATCACGTTGATCCCGTCGCTCTCGACCAGTTTCCGGGCCTTGTCGACCGCTATGACCGGGTCGGAGGTGTTGTCCTCTGGGAAGTACTGGAGCGGGCGGCCTTCCCACTGGTTGTTGAGCATGGCGAGAGCCGTCTTGACGCCCTGGTCGGCAAGCTGGCAGTCATACGCCATGAAGCTGGTGAACCCCTCGTCGAATCCGAACTTGATCGGTTCGCCGGAGGCGGCGGCGCTCGTTGTGGTGGTGCCCCCCGCTGTCGTCGTGGTGGTCTCGTCGGACCCGCTCCCGCATGCCACGAGGATGGCCGATATCCCCAACATGAGGACCAGGACCACGACCAAAAGTCTCTTGTTCATACTAACCCCCCATATATCTACTGGCTGGCTGGAATCTTCTAGCGGGTGTTTGCGTCCCCCTCCTTCCCCTGACTTCATTCGCGTCGAACAGTCTACTAGCTTGCGGTCATCGGTGGCTCCGCACGGCCTTGCGCGGCACTCACTCTCCGACGCCTAGATGGGTGGCCTTGACGGATTCGTTGTCGATGAGCTCGTCCGGCGTCGACTCGTAGACGACGGTGCCTTTGCTCATGATGTACGCGTAGTCGGAGACGCTCATCGCCATCCCGAAGTCCTGCTCGACCAGAAGGATCGACTCCCCCGCGGCCTTGAGCTCCTGGATCACCCGGAACACCTCGTCCACGACCACGGGGGCCAGCCCCTCGGAGGGCTCGTCGAAGAGCAGCAAGTCGGGGTTGGTCATCAGAGCCCGGGCGATGGTGAGCATCTGCTGTTCGCCCCCGCTGAGAAGGTTCCCCTTGTTCTTGCGGCGCTCGCCCAGCTTCGGGAAGACGGCGAAGACCTTGTCCAGCGTCCAGGGATCCTTCTTCCCGCTCGTACGGGCGGCCATCTTGAGGTTTTCCGTGACCGACAGCGACGAGAAGATCAGCCTACCCTGGGGGATGAGCCCTATCCCCAGCCGGGCGATCTTGTAGGAAGGGAGGCCGACGAGTTCGTGCCCGTTGAACAGGATGCTCCCCTTGCGGGGAGGGGTGAGACCCATGATGGAGCGGATGGTGGTGGTCTTTCCCATCCCGTTGCGGCCGAGAAGCGCCACGACGGTAGCGTCCTTCACCTCTAGAGTCACACCCTGCAAGGTGTAGCTGTCGCCGTACCAGGTGTGGATGTCCTTGACTTCGAGCATGGATCACCTACCCGAACCTGGTTGCTTGCGGCTGCCCATGTAGATCTCCCTGACCATCTCGTTGGAGCGGATCTCGTCGCACGTGCCCTCGCAGGCTATCTGCGCCGTAGTGGAGCAGGATGACGCGCTCGGCCACGCCGAAGACGAGGTCCATGTCGTGGGCGATCATGAGGACGGTGATCTTGGAGCCCAGGTCGCGGATCCTCCTGGTGATGTCCGCGCTCTCGACGGTGGTCAGACCGCAGCTCGGCTCGTCCAGCAGCAGCAGATCCGGATGGCTGGCAAGGCTCAGCGCGATCTCCAGCTTCCGCTGCTGCCCGTAGGCCAGCGAGCTGACGATCTCGTCCTTGAGGTCCCACAGGTCGGTGGACTCGAGCAACTCTTGGGCGGCCGCCTTGCAGAGCCCGGTCCTTGAACAGCGGCCGGAAGAACCCGTACCGGCTCTTCTCCACCCCCTGCAGAGCGATCATCGCGTTGACCAGGACGCTCTGGTACGGAAAGAGACTGGTGATCTGGAACGAGCGGGCCATCCCCAGGTGCGTGCGCGCGTAGACCGACGCGTTGGTGATGTCCTGTCCTTTGAAGAAGACCTTGCCTCCCGAGGGCTTCAGTTGCCCGGTGAGCAGGTTGAAGAGGGTCGTCTTGCCGGCCCCGTTGGGGCCGATCAGGGCCAGCCTCTCGCCCGGCTCGATGCCGAAAGTGACGCTCTTGACCGCGGCAAGACCGCCGAAATGCACCGAAAGGTCCTGAGCCTCAAGCAGCGCCACCGGTCACCTTCTTCCACAGCCGCAGAATCCCGGGGCCCAGGCCCTGATATCGGCCCTTGGTCCAGGGGATCATCATGATCGCGATCACGAACATCGCGCCGAAGATAAGAGGCCAGCGCTGAGGCATGTAGACACTGGCAATGTACTCGACCCCCACGTAGAACACTGCGGCTACGAGCGGCCCAAAGAACACCGTCGTGCCCCCAAGGATGACCAGCAGGAACGAGATGTCGCTGAAGGGCATGGCCACGTTGTTGGGGACGACCGTGCTCCCGAAGTACGCGAAAAGCACGCCGGCCACGCCGCCGAAGACGGCAGCGACGATCCACGACGTGTACTTGTAGAGCCAGGTGTTATATCCCAACGCCTGCATGCGCCGCTCGTTGTCGTGGATGCCGCGCAGGCCATAGCCGTAGTGCGAATTGACGATGCGGTACATCAGAAAGAGGCAGATGACGCCGATCACGAAGACCAGATAGTAATACTGAGTCGAGGTCACCTTGGCCCCAAAACCGATGTGCGGCGCCGGGATGCCCGAGACGCCTGTACTGCCGCCGGTGACCGGCCGAAGGACGATGGCCATACGCGAAAGCAGCTCCCCAAAGGCGATCGTGGCAAGAAGAAAGTAGATGGGGTTGGCGGCCCCGGCTCCCACTCCGAACACCCGGAACGCCGGAACGCCCAGGATGGCCGCCACGGCCGCCGTGACGAGAATGGCGATCAGCATGCTGAACCAGAAACTCGAGAACCCCGCCTTGGTGACTATCACCGCGGCCGTGTACGCCCCGGTTCCGAAGAACGCGGCGTGGCCGAAGCTGGGGATGTTCGCGTAGCTCCAGATGAGGTGCAGGCTCATGCCGAAGAGGCCGAAGATCATCATCTTCGTGACAAGGCTCGAGACGAAGGAGGGGATGAACAGAGGCAGCAGCAGGACGATGACGCTGACGACGACGATCGGTAGCACCGTCTCGATCAGCGGTCGGGAACCTTTCGAGCCGCGCGGCCTCGGGACGTACCGGCGACGGCAGGACCCGCTGCGGGTTGCTTACGTTCTTCGTCCATCAGAAGACCTTCCTACCGATCAGCCCGCTCGGCCGTATCAGTAGGACGGCAAGAAAGACGATCCAGGCGAAGAACAGAGCGACCTGCGGGATATAGGCCTTCCCGAAGGTATCGAGGAGCCCGATGACGAGCGCTCCCAGCATCGTCCCCTGGATGTAGCCGGTGCCGCCCACCACCACCACGATCAGGGTGAGCAGCAGGAGGTTGTCGCCCATGGACGGGTAGGCCCCGGTGATGGGCGCCCCGATCACGCCGGCCACACCGGCCAGAGCCATGCCGAGCAGGAACACCAGCGTGCTGACAAGGCCGTAGTTGATGCCCAGACTGACCGTCATGTCCTTGTTGTCCATGCCGGCCCGGATGATGGCCCCGGCCCGCGTCCTGTCCTGTATGTACCAGAGCAGACCGAGGACGAGCAGGCCGACGCCGCACACGAAGAGCCGGTAGATGGGAAAGCTCAAGCCGCCGATGGTGACCACGCCCGTCAGGAAATCCGGGGTCTGCATGATCTTGGCCCGCGGCCCCCAGATCCAGAGGACGACGTTGGCGATGATGATGGCGACACCGATGGTCAGCACCCCTTGTTCCGGCACCCTCCCATAGAGTCTTTTCAGGAAGAACGCAGTACAGGGCGTACCCTATGACCGCCAGAGCGGCGGCTGCCACGATGATCGCCAGCCAGAAGAGGTCGAGCGTGTTGACTATCTGGATGCCGATGTAAGCGCCCAGCATGTAGAGGGCGCCGTGAGCGAGGTTGAGGACCCCCATGACGCCGAACGTGAGCGAGAAACCGGCCGCCAGCAGGAACAGGATGAACGCATAGGACAGACCGTTGAGCCCGGTCACCAGTGCTTGGCTCATTCTCCCCCCAAGACCTGTCGTAGGTATTCCCCTGGCCGCCCAACACCGGCGAGTGAGGGCGCCATCCGTGGGGTCCAGAGTAGCACGATGGCAAAAGTCCTGCTCAAACGTCTATCTCCATCCCGTATGAGGTCACGTTGAGCAGTCGCGCACGGGCTCCGACCGGGAAGTCCGCCACTCCACCGGAGCCATCCTGCGCGTGGCCGAAGATCTTCCCCATGGTCCTCATGGCGCTGAAGTCGGCCACCACGGCGCCCAGCGTGGGGACGATCTTCTCCCTCCACACGAAGAGGTAGAGCTGTTCCCCCAGCTTGAGGTAGTGGCAACGGTCGGTGTCGGCGAGGCCCTTCTCAGACCCCATGAGGCACTGCCACGTGTAGAAGTTCTCGTTGAGATAGATGTGCTCGTAACGCTCTGTGGGGCTGTAGGTGTACTCCACGCGGCGCCCGATAAGCTCCGTCGTGGGGTGATGACGCGGGGTGCCGGCAGTGAACGGCGCGTCTACGGCGGCGCTCGAGAACGTGGCGGCCACCGCCGTCAATTCCTGCCCGGCTGCGATGCGCGCCGCGAGCGAGTGGCCCACATCGGGCGAGTCCGGCAGCACCGCGACGAGAGTGGTGGCTATCCCTTGCTCGAGGTCGAGAATCAGGGTGACGCTCGTAGGCGGCGCCTGCTTCGCCACGAAGTCGACGAAGTAGAGGCCATCCCGCACCTTCAGGGCGAAATATGCCGCTTCTCCCTCATCCCCGGCGGCCGCCGCCGCCCTCGCTCCGCGGGCGCCGACCAGGCGATCTTCGAGTCCGGCAGGAACCGGTACTCGAGCGCCCGTCCATCCTCGAAGTGAAGCACGTGAGTTGAGCCCGCAAGGTCTCCCGTCGGCGGCGGGGTGTAGTTACCCGGGCCAAAGGCCTCGGCCAACTCCCCTACCGATATCCAGCGCGCCGATTCCCCCATCGACCGCCCCCCCTATGTCAGTTGCCCGAGTACCGTCGCCTCAGCAGTCCCTTTCCTCAATACTCCTTGAGGAGGTCGATCATGATGTCGGTGGCCTTGTAGGCGTAGTCGCGCGGGACGGTCAGCGGCGGCATGAAGCGGAACACGTTGCCGTAGCGCCCGCACGGCGTCATGAGGACGCCCTTGTTGAGCAGCTTGAAGGCGATCTCGCCACTCTTGGACGGGTCGAGCGGCTCCTTGGTCTTGCGGTCGGCCACCACCTCCACGCCTATCATGAGCCCGCGGCCGCGCACCTCTCCGATGCACTTGACGTTCGGCATGGCGTCGGTGAACCGTCCCCGGATCTCCTCGCCGAGCTGGGTGGCCCGGCCCAGAAGGTCGAGCTCGGGATCGGTGATGATGTCGATGTTGGTCATGCAGACCTCGCACCCCAGCGCGTTGCCCGCGAAGGTGCTCGGCTGGGACCCCTCGGGGAGGCTCTTCTCGATCTCGGCCTTGTAGGTGAGGCCTGCCATGGGGATGTCGCCCCCCATGCCCTTGCCCCAGGTGAGCATGTCGGGCTTGACTCCCGAGTGCTCGATGCACCACATCTTGCCCGTGCGGCCGGCTCCCGACTGCACCTCGTCGGCCACGTAGAGGCAGCCGTACTTCTCGCACGCCTCTTTGATGATCTGGAAGAACTCCGGCGGCGGCGCGACATAGCCGCCCTCGCCCTGTTGCGACTCGATGATCACCGCGGCGACGTCGTCGGCCGCCGTGTACGGCGTGTTGAGCACGTAGTCGACGTACTTGCCGCACTGCACGTCGCAGTTGGGGTAGGTCATGTTGAACGGGCAGCGGTAGCAGTAGGCGTAGGGAAGGTGCTGGACGCCGGCGATGAGCGGGCCCCAGCCATGGCGGTAGTTGTACCCGGTGGTGAGGGCGGTCGTGCCGCACCACACGCCGTGGTAGGCGCCCTGGAAGGCGAGGATCTGCGTGCGGCCCGTGTGCTTGCGGGAGAACTTGATGGCCGTCTCCACGGCGTCGGACCCGGCCTGGAAGAACGAGGTGTGACAATCGCCGCGCAGACCTTCGGGCATTATGCCCGAGACCCTCTTGGCCAGCTCGATACGCTTGGGGTTGGTGATGTCGGTGGTGTGCATGATGAGCTCGCACTGCCGGCGCACCGCCTGGAGCACCTTTGGATGCCCCCGGCCCACCGCGTTGACGGCCACTCCGGCCGCCATGTCTATATAGAGGTTGCCGTCGGCGTCTTTGGCCGTCGCGCCCATGCCTTCGGCGAGGATGACCGGAAAACCCCCGCCGCCGCGGGTAAAGGCCTCGTATTTGGCCGATTCTTCCATGAGTGCCGCCACCTTGGGCCCCGGCACTGTGGTGATCATTTGTGGGGCATCGGGGAACGAGAGTTCCATCAGTTCGGCTTCGGAGATCATCTGTTGCCCGTCCTTTCGCCTCGAGGGCAAGAACAACACCGCGTTCGCACAATCTTAGATTTCGTACTCCGCATAGTCCATGCCGACGCCTTCGGCCACAGCCCTCGACACGAGCTTGCCTCGCAGTACGTTCAGCCCTTTGGCCAGAGCCGGATCGGCCCTCAAGGCCGCCTTGTACCCCAGGTTGGCGAGCTTCGAGGCATACGGGAACGTCGCGTTGGTCAGAGCGAACGTGGACGTGCGGGCCACGCAGCCGGGCATGTTCGCCACGCAGAACAGCGTGACGCCGTCGATCCTTATGACCGGGTCCTGATGCGTCGTGGGAACCGCTCCCTCGACGCAACCGCCCTGGTCGATGGCTACGTCGACGACGACGGACCCTTTGCGCATCCTCGAGATCAAGGACTTGGTGACGACCTTCTTCGCCCTGGCGCCCGGGATCAGGAGGGCGCCGACCACCACGTCGGCTTCGACCACGGCCTTCTCGACGTTCAGGTCGTTCGACGCCAGGACCGTCAGCCGGCCGCCCAGGACGTCGTCGAGGTATCGCAGCCTGTCGAGACTCAGATCGAGGATCGTGACATGGGCTCCCATCCCCAGCGCCATCTTGGCGGCGTTGATGCCTACCGTCCCGCCTCCGATGATGGCCACGTTCGCGGGCGCAGTACCCGGGACACCTCCCAGCAGCACGCCGCTGCCGCCGTTCTCCTTCTGCAGCCAATGGGCGGCTACCTGGATGGAGAGCCGGCCCGGCGACCTCGCTCATGGGGGTCAGCAGAGGCAGCGACCCGTTGTCCAACTGGACGGTCTCGTAGGCGATGCCGATGACGCCGCGATCGAGGAGCGCCTTCGTGAGTTCCGGAGCTGGAGCCAGATGGAGATAGGTGAAGAGGATCTGGTCCTTGCGCAGAAGCGGGTACTCCTGAGGAAGGGGCTCCTTCACCTTGACGATCATGTCGGCTTCGGCGTAGACAGCCTCGGCCGTCGGCCGGATCTGCGCCCCGGCGCCGGCGTACTCTGCGTCGGAGATGCCGGATCCGTCGCCCGCGGAGGCCTGGATCAGCACCGTGTGCCCGTCCTCGACCAGGCTCTTCACTCCGGCCGGCACCATGGCCACCCGGTATTCGTGATTCTTGACTTCCTTAGGAACGCCGACGATCATGCCCGTGCCCCCCGTGGCGACTGGATTCAGACAACCGCTCTTGTTTATACGGTTGATTAACATCTCCTATATATCAGCACCGCGGCGCTCCGTCAAGCGACCGCGTTTCGCTGTTGTACCATCGATTAATAGCGATGGCGATGCTAGTATTCATTGCCAGAGGAACGCAGGGCAGCCGAGCAGGGAAGGCGGAGGACCAGATGGCGGCGGAACCTACCAGGCCGGAGACCGGCGCGACCAGGAAGAACGGAGCGGGACGTCGTGGCGACGGCTCGCGCCGAGCGGCGCCTCTGCTCCCCGGCGCCGAGCCCAACCTACCGCCCACCGCTCAGCGCCTGCTCGACGCGGCCCACCGGCTGCTGGTGCGGTCCGGGTACAACTCTCTGTCCGTCGAGGCCATCGGTCAGGAGGCGGGCGAGAACAAGGCCCTCATCCGCTACTACTTTGGGTCCAAGAGCGGGTTGCTGGTGGCGCTCACCGACAGCCTCATATCCGACACGCTTTGGCGCGCCCGTCAGCGCCTCTCCGGTCTCTCGGACACCCACGACCGTGTTGGCGTTGTCGACCGACACGGTGGAGGCCATCGTCGACGACGAGGCCTCGTACCGGCTCTTGTTCGACCTCCTGCCCCGCCTTCTCGAGAACCCGCGGATGACGCGCCAATTGGCGGATCTCTATCGTGGCTACCGGGACGTGAACGCCCGGGCGCTTTGGGGCGACCGGGCCGGCGATCCTCCGCCCGTCGTGCGCGAGTTGGCAGCGATGACCGTCGCCCTCACCGACGGCCTGGCGGTCCAGGTGCTCGCCGAGCCGGGCAGTGTGGATGTGCGGAGCGTGCTCGATATCTGGCGGTCGTTCGTGGAGTCGACTCTCGCCAGCGCGTCCGCCGCGGATGCGGCAACTGGGACCGAGCCGGAGAAACGTCAGGAGTGAAGGGCTGGGGCCGGCTGGGCGTGCCCGAGCCGGCCCCGAAAGTCGGCGCGAGGGGACGCGCGGCCCAGGCGGCCTCGATCCCCAACGCGGCCAGGGTCTCCTTGCTCGGCGCCCCGGTCTTGGTGTCCCAGCCCATCGCCTGCGTAGTAGCCTTCGCGCAGGGTCTCGAACGGCGGCGGAGTACCGCCGGCCGCGGGACCGGCCACGAGCGGCTCGAGGAACCGCTTGGGCAGATGGAAGGTCTCCATGTCGATCCCTTCCCGGGTGTTGAAGGCCTGCCGCGCGGTGAGGATGCGCTTGGCGGTGTTGATCCCTTCGGCCCAGTCCATATCCCAACCGGTGACCGGAGCTATCAGTTCCACCACCGGCGGAGCGTAGAACTGAGCGTAGAGGCCGCAGAGCCCGGCGGAGCTCAGGAGCTGGTAGAAGGAGGCGCCGCGCACGTAGATGTCGCCCTTCTTGTCGTAGTCGCCGAACGTGTTGCTCGAGTCGGAGGTCAGCAGCGGGTCGGTGCCCAACGCTCCGCCGCCTTCGAGCACCGCCATCGGTGCCGGCCCCATGTGGCTGGCCGGCTGGGCGTCGGCGATGTAGTGCGTGCCCGTGGCCGGGGACAGACGCGGATCGTGGAACGGGATGGCCCGGCCGGCCACGTGCATGGCGTATTGCTCGCTGCCCTTGCCGATCTTCTCCGCGGCGTACTTAGAACCGTCGGCGAGGAGCGCGCCCAGGCCCTCGCGGGCGCCGATCTGCTCGATCAGGGCGACCAGGGCCTCCGGGTTGCCCCAGTTCAGTTCCAGCCCGCCGGTGTCGTTCTTGTCGATGAGGCCGTTCTCGTAGCACTCGATGGCGAAGGCCACCGAGCCGCCGACGCCCATCGTGTCGATGCCGTAGCGGTTGCAGATATCGTTGCCCTTGATGACCGCCTGGACCTCGTCGTTGCGGCAGTTGGGCCCCAGCGCGGCCAGGGTCTCGTATTCGGGCCGGTGGACCTCGTCTTTGGTGGCGAAGGGGCCCTCGTCGATCTGGATCAGGGCGCCGCAGCGCACCGGGCAGGTATGGCAGCCGTAGGACTTGAGCTTGTAGACGTCCATCTTGGCCGCGTCGAGCTTGTCGCAGGTGGGCATGGCGTCGGTGCCGGTGGTGACCCAGTTGTCGGCCGGACAGTCGCCGATGGAGAGCAGGAAGCTGGTGGCGCCTCCGGTCCCGGCTGCCGTCAGGCCCTTGTGGAACGGGCTGTCCTTGAGCTCCTGGCCGTAGCGCTTCTGGATCGCCTTGAGCCCTTCCTTGTCGGCGACCCCGACGCGCGCGCCCTTCGTCCCCCGGACCGCGACGGCCTTGAGCTTCTTGGACCCCATGACCGCGCCCACTCCCGAACGGGCGGCGATGCGGCCCTTCTCGTTGACGATGCCGGCCAGGAGCGACAGCTTCTCGCCCGCCGGGCCGATGCAGGTGACCGTCCACGTGCCCGGGTCTCCGAGCTTCTCCTGAACCGCGTCCTCGGTCTCGTAGGTGTCCTTGCCCCACAGATCGTCGGCGGGGACGATGCTCGCCTTGCCCTTGTCGATGACGATGCAGACCGGGCTGGCCGCCGCCCCGGTGACGAACAGCCCGTCATAGCCGGCGAACTTCAGCTCCGGGCCCCCAGGTGCCGCCCGAGTTGGAATCAGCCCAGGCGCCGGTGAGCGGCGACTTGCAGGCGACGGTGTAGCGGCCGCCGCCGTAGACCCCGGTGCCCGTGAGCGGGCCGGTGGCGAAAGCCAGCATGTTCTCGGGGCCCAGCGGGTCGATGCCCGCGGTGGTCTTGTCCAGGATGGTGGCCGCGGCCAGCCCGGCGCCGCCGATCCACTTGCGGTAGTACGCGTCGTCCCGGGTCTCTTCGGTGATCGCGCCGGTGCGTGAGGTCGACGAAGAGTAGTTTGCCTATGTATCCGTTAGCCATCGAGGTACCCCCCTTGTGTGGCCCTGATTCGCTTTACGGCGCTCAGTCGCGCCGAGAATACCCGAGAAAGGCGGAGAGAGAATCGGCCGCCGCCTTGACCGCCTCAGCGTAGCGGGGCCGCTCGGCGGGTCCGAACCGGCCCGTCGGCACCACTATAGAGAGCGCGGCTATGACTTTGCCGAGTTGATCGCGCACCGGCGCCGCCACCGCGCACGTGCCCACGTTCCGTTCCTCCATGTCGAAGGCCACGCCGTTCGCGCGCTACCCCGTCGAGTTCCGCCGCCAACTCGGCGGGGTCGGTGACGGTGTTGGGAGTGATCTGCGGATGGGGCTGCGCCAGGATGGCCGCCCTCTCGGCTCCCGCTCTTGAAAGCCGCGAAGACCTTTCCGTTCGCATTGGCCGTATCGCCGATGATGCGGCCCACGGCCACCTCCCGCCGGAAGGGACGAGGGGTATCGACGAGATCGACGCTGACCGCCACGCCATCCACTTCCACGGCCAGGGTAGCCGACTCGCCTGTCTTCTCAGTCAGTTCGCGCAGGTACGGCTTGGCGATCTCCACCAGTTCGGCGTACCCCTCGGAGAGATACGTGGCGGCCAGAAGCGCGGGGCCGAGATGATAGCGGTTGGTCACCGGGTCGCGAACCAGGTACCGGGCGGCTTCCATGGTGCGGATCATGCGGTAGGCGGTCATGCGAGGCAGACCGGCGTGCTCGGCGATCTCGTCGAGGGTCCACTCCCGGTTCTCGGCGTCGAAGAGCCCGAGCACCGAGAGGCCCTTAGCCAGCGCCCTGACCAGAAAGGCGCCCTCCGCAGAGCCCGCCGGCCCTTCTCCCTGATCTTCTCTCGTCCGCGGTCTTGCCATCCGCCGAACCCCCAACCCCGTGTTGGCAGAAAACTACCCTTCAACCTGCTCCCGATGGTAGCATGAAGAGTGATATCGGTATACCGGAAAACGGCGCCGAAACCCATGCGCGGCGTGAATGTACTGTCAATAATATTCCATTCCGCGTTATCTTGATATTACTGGCTGTATCATGTGCTATCGTTGTATGAGTTTTTGTGCAGGGTCTTTCTACCTACCGGGAGGTGCCCATGGCGAGATGGGGGATGGTCATCAACCTCGCGAAGTGCACCCGATGCCATGCCTGCGTAGCCGCGTGTCGCATCGAGCACTTCCTGCCGCTTCGAGTGACGTGGCCTAGGTTGATCGCCCTCGAGGTGGACGAGGGCTATCGCGTCGACGTCTCCACCTATCCTGTCCGCTGCAACCAGTGCAAGGACGCCCCGTGCGTGGACGCCTGCCCCACGGAGGCCTCGCACAAGCGGGAAGACGGCATCGTAGCCATCGACTCCGACAAGTGCTTCGGCTGCCGGTACTGCGTCATCGCCTGCCCCTACCAGAACCGGACCTACCTATCCAGGAGCAGGAACCCCGGCCACTTCCCCGGCCACCCGAAGACCTCGTTCGAGAAGAAGGGCGAGAAGCTCTACAAGCACCAGGTGGGCACCACCGAGAAGTGCAACTTCTGCCACGAGCGTATCGACGCGGGCCCGGAGAAGGGCCTCAAGCCCGGCATCGACCGGGAAGCCACCCCGGCCTGCGTCAACGTCTGCCAGGCCAAGGCCCTCACCTTCGGCGACCTGGACGACCCGAACAGCAAGGTCTCCAAGCTGATCAGCGACAAGAACGGCTTCGTGCTGCATCCCGAGTACGGCACCGACCCCTCGGTGTTCTACATCGACTACAAGCTGGGCGGCAACGACAACAAGGCCCCGGTCGAGGCGCAGACGGGGAGCCACATCCAGCACCTGAGCACCGTGTACGAGCCGAGCAAACCGAAGCTCGCCAAGAAGAACGCTGAGTAGGCGGGGGGGTACTACACATGAATGCAAGGACTGCGCGTCAGTGGATGGTCACCCATGAGTGGATGGTCAAGCCCATGGCCCAGACCGAATGGATCGAGGGCAAGGGGCTCCTCGTCTGGTTGGCGGAGGTCTTCTCGGCCCTCGGCACCGGCCTCTATCTCGTGTCGCTCTTCTTCGCCCTCAAGGAGGAGTTCGCGCTAACCGCCTTCTGGGCCGGCGTTTTTGGCTGGATCATGATCGCCCTCTTCAAGTTGCCGCTGCACCTCGCCTACCTCGGAAAGCCCTTGCGCTTCTGGAGGAGCTTCCCGCCGTTCAGCAATGCCTGGAAGACCTCCTGGTTCGCGCGGGGCATCGTCTTCACGATGCTCTTCCTCGCGTTCGGGGCCGTCCAGTTGATCCTGCAGGGCCTCATCGCGTACGAAGTGGTGGATGCCGCCTCGGGCGTCATGGCCGCCAACTACGTCTTCATGGTGCTCGCCGGCGTCTTCTGCGTGATGACCTCCGTCTACTGCGGCTTCGCCATGAGCTACTGCAAGAGCGTCCCCTTCTGGAACACGGGCCTTCTGCCCATCGTGTTCCTGTTCATGGGTGTAGCCGACGGTCTGGCCCTGATCATGGGTGTGGGGCTGGTCACAGGCCAGGACGTCATCGCGACGGCGGAGTCGGCGACCCGGATCATGCTGATCATCAACTCCCTGCTCATCTTGGCCTACCTGGTCAACGCGAACTACCAGTCCGCCACGGCCGAACTGTCGGTGAAGGAGCTCATCCGCGGACACGTGGCCTGGGTGTTCTGGCTCGGCATCGTGCTCCTCGGGATCATCGTTCCGCTCGGCATCTCGATCGCGAGCTACTTCACCGGCCAGGAAGCCGCTACCGGACTGCTGATATTCGCGATCATCTGCCACACGATCGGGGCCTTCTCCCTGAAGTACGGCGTGCTCAAGGTCGGCATCTACCGGCCCCTTCTTCCCAAAGCCCACGCTTACTAGGCGCAAGGCGCGTGTTGAGGAGACACTATGGCTAACAGAGAAGTAGTCTATTCGACCTGCAAGAGCTGCCATGGCGGCTGCGGGGTGAAGGTCACCAAGGAAGACGGGGTCGTCGTCCACATCGAGGGCAACCCCGACTCCCTCACCGGGGGCACCATGTGCTCCAAGGGTCTCTCCAGCATCCAGCACATCGACAACCCCTACCGCCTCAAGTACCCCATGAAGCAGGTGGGCAAGAAGGGCGAGGGCAAGTGGAAGCGGATCTCCTGGGACGAGGCTCTCGACACCATCGCCGACAAGATGAAGGCGGCGATCAAGGACTCTGGACCGCAGACCATCGCCATCTCCCAGGGCACGGGCCGCGGTTACAACCGCTACACCATGCGGCTGGCGCGCTCCCTGGGCACCGGCAACGCCATCACTCCCGGCTACGTGTGCCATAGCCCCCGCCTGGGCCTCTACGCCCTGGTGACCGGGTACGGACGGCTCTACTGCGACTACCACGGCTGGGGCGGCGAGTTCCCCAAGACCCAGATCATGTGGGCCAAGCAGCTCGAGATCAGCAGCGCCGACTCCGAGATGTGCTACTGGTTCATGAACTCGCTGGACTACTGCAAGAACCTCATCATCATCGACCCCCGGGCGAGCGCCTACGCCTCCCGGGCCAACCTCTGGATCCAGCCCCGGCCGGGCACCGACTGCGCCCTGGCCCTGGGCATGATGAACGTCATCGTCGAAGAGGAGCTCTGGGACAAGGAGTTCGTCGACAACTGGACCTTCGGCTTCGACGAGCTGCGCGAACGGGTCAAGGAATGGACGCCGGAGAAGGTCTCCGACACCTGCTGGATCCCCAAAGAGCACGTCATCGAGGCCGCGCGCATGTGGGCCATCGATACTCCCGGCTGCATCCAGGTGGGTAGCTCCCTCGAGCGGCAGGCCAACTGCGGCCACACCCTGCGGGCCATCACCTGCCTCATGGGCCTCACCGGCAACATCGAGCGGCCGGGCAGCATGGTCAGCTGGGTGCTCCCGGACACCGGCCTCATCGAGGACTTCAACCTCGAGCTGCCCATCACCGACGAGATGAAGTCCAAGATCATCGGTGGCGACCGGTTCAAGATGGGCGCCACCCGCACGTGCAACCCCGACACCATGGTCAAGAAGATCATGGCCGGCGACGCGCCGGTCAAGGTGTGGTTCAGCGTCGGCGGGCAGCAGATCGTGCACATGGCCAACACCAAAGAAGTCGTCGCGGCCATCGAGAAGGTCGAGTTCATGTCGCACACCGACCTCTTCATGGGCCCGATGGCCGAAGCGGCCGACATCGTGCTGCCGGCCGCCCACTGGCTCGAGCTGGACGACGTCTACGACATGCACCCGCGCTTCATGATCGAAGCTCACAACAAGGTCGTCGAGCCGCCCGGTGAGGCCAAGTCCGACGCCTGGATCTTCAACGAGATCGGCAAGCGGGTGGTCCCCGACAAGTGGTGGGACAACGTCGACGACATGCTCGACTACCAGATCAGGCGGGGCGAGAGCAAGGACGGCGGCCCGCTCAAGTGGAAAGAGTTCAGCGAGAAGCTCGTCAGCGGCTGCTGGGGCCCCGACCAGGTGTACTACAAGTACAAGACCGACTTCTGGAGAGAAGGCGGCGGCTTCCCCACTCCCTCGGGCAAGTTCGAGTTCCACTCGAACCACCTGGAGTCGCTGGGCTACGACCCGCTGCCGGTCTTCGCCGAGCCCGGGGAAAGCCCCGTCTCCACTCCCGAGCTGTACAAGGAATACCCCATCGTGATGAGCAGCGGCTACCGCCAGCCCTTCTACTTCCTGGGGCAGTACCGCAACATCCCGTGGCTGCGTAGCTTCATGGAGTTCCCCACCTGCCAGCTCCATCCCGAGACGGCCAAGCTCTACGACGTCGAGGACGGCGACATCGTCTGGATCGAATCGCCCCGGGGCCGGATCCGGCAGAAGCTGCGCACCTTCCCGGGCATCAAGAAGGGCGTCCTGATGGCCACGGCCAACTGCTTCTACCCGGAAGAGCCGGCCAAGGGCTATCACGGCGTGTTCATCTCCAACCCGAACGTGCTCACCAGCAACGACCACCTCGACCCGATGTACGGCTCGCCCGACCTCACCTGCCTGCTGTGCAAGGTCTACAAGGCCAAGGACGAGGAACTGACCGAGGAGGTCTTCCGCAACGAGGAGTACGGCTTCGTGCCGTCC
>CAVRJE010000006.1:0-18196 GCA_963721365.1 uncultured Actinomycetota bacterium | reverse complement strand
TGGGGGAAGCAGCGACGACCTGGTTCACGCGCCGACCAGCATGCGCCTGCTGAAGAACCTTGTGGACGGCCTGAATCATGAGGAATTCATCAAGCCCGGCTACGTGGCGACCTACTACGATCGGCACATCACCGCCCTGCACTTCTATCACAATCTGGTCTTCGTTCAAAAAGGCGTGAACCAGGAAGGCAGCAACCTCGTACGCGGCAACCGCGTCCGCGGCGACAGCCCACCCGGGTGTCCGAGATGACTTCTACGTGGATACGACCCAGGCAGATCAGGCTCGAGGCGTCGTCGGCATGTCAGTTGCGATGCCCCTTGTGCCCGGTCCACAGCGAAGACGCCCATCACCAGATCGGGATCGGGTTCCTGAAGTTCGCCCACTTCAAGAAGCTGCTGGACGACAATCCTCGCCTTGAGGAGATCGAGCTCTCCAACTACGGGGAGATCTTTCTCAACCCCCAACTCCTCCAGATCCTCGAGTATGCCCACGAGCGCGGCGTCCACTTGACGGCGATGGAGGGGGTCAATCTCAATACCGTCAGCCCGGACGTCCTCGAGGGCCTGGTGAAGTACCAGGTGAGGAGCCTGCGTTGCTCCATCGACGGATACACCAACGCCGCCTACCAGAAATACCGGGTCAACGGTGACCTGGATAGGGTGCTCGCGAACGTCAGGCGGATCGACGCCTACAAGGAGCGGTACCACTCGTCCCTGCCTCGGCTCATCTGGCAGTTCGTCGTCTTTGGCCACAACCAGGACGAGATCGAGGATGCCCGACGGCTCGCGCGCGATCTGGGGATGGACTTTCGACTCAAGCTCTCGTGGGACCCCGGCTTCTCACCGGTCGTGAACACGAAGGCCATCAGGAAGGAGCTCGGGGCCGCGGATAGAGAAGAGTACGAACGGGTTTTCGCGCGAAACTACGCGAGCGGGACCTGCGCGCTCCTGTGGAACCAGCCGCAGATCAACTGGGACGGCAGGGTGCTCGGTTGCTGCCGCAACTTCTGGGGCGAGTTCGGCGGTAACGCGTTCAGCGACGGGCTCGAAGCCGCGGTCAACAGCGAGGGCATGCGGTACGCGAGGAAGATGCTGTTGGGTCTGCGGCCGGCCGCGAGCGGGATCCCCTGTTCCACCTGTAGCGAATACGAGCGGATGGCGGCCACCGGCGCGTGGCTGGACCGGAGGAAGCTGAAGCCGTCGTTCACCTACCGGGTCGCGAGGTCCGCCTACCATTCCTTTGGCCTTCGCCACGTGGCAGCCGGGAACGGCCCTGCGCCGCCGAGGCCCGCGCGCCTGTCCGCCGGGACCTACCCTGTCGCCACTCCCCTGCTCCTCGACGGCGACGCCACATGGACGCCGCACTTCCTCTTCAAGGGCCACACAAAGGGGCTGTACACCTGGTCTGGCCACGTGTCGGTGCTGGCGAAGGACACCACTCCTCATCCTCCGCACGCGCACCCCTATGAGGAAGTCCTTCTGCTACTCACCGGTGCGGTGGACATCGTGGTGCCGGACGCCCCAGGTGCCGGCCGGGACGGACGGATCAGTCTGCGGCCGGGCCAGTTCGTCTACTATCCTCGGGATTTCGCCCATACTCTGGAGACCACCAGCCCCGATGCTGCGAACTACCTCATGTTCGACTGGACCAATCCGAAGGCCACCGCCCGTGCCGATGCCCTTCGGTTTGGCGTCTTCGATACGGGCGGCGCGGGCGGTGACGTGGGCGTCGCCGGGCAGCCTGGCGCGCCTCGGCCACCGGCGCGGCCGCGGGCTCAGGCGGGCCCCAGGGCGGCCTCGCCACCCGCGTCGTCTTCGAGGGTCCTACTGCCTATCTGCGCCGCCTGCACTGCCACGTGTCGACGCTCAGCCCCGGCGGAGGATATGAGCCTCACGCCGACCCGTATGACGTCGCGATCGTGGTCCTCGAGGGCGAAGTCGAGACACTCGGCCGGACGGTGCGGCCCCACGGGGTCATCGTCTACCCCTCGGGAACGCCGCACGGCATCCACAACCCGGGAAGGACGACCGCCCGGTACGTGGTGTTCGAGTTCCACGGGGTCCCGACCGGGCTCTGGAACACCGCCCGCTTCTCCGCCCGGCGCTCGCTCGGAAGGGTGCGCAGGAAGCTGCGGACCGTTCCGCGGGGATGACCGGCGCACCGCTCAAGACCGGCGTGCCCATCAAGGTCGCGTTCGCCTGCCACGTCTCGTCCCTGGTTGGCGGCGCCGAGCGGTCGCTCCTCGAGGCGGTCGTCGCGCTCAAGCGGGATGGACGAGTCGAGCCGGTGGTGACGGTGCCCGGCGACGGCGCGTTCGCCGCCGCTCTGCGGGCCGAGTCGGTCCCGGTGTTCGCGCTGCCCACTCCCTGGTGGGTCTACAGGCCTGCCCGCGGACGGCCTGCGCCCGCCCAGCCGGGCCGCGGCGGGTCGCAGCGCGCCGCGCCGGCGCCGCGCGCGCCCCAGCGGTCCCATGATCGACGTCGCGCACGCGGGGTGGAGTCTCTCGAGGGTCGCGGCGAGCGTCCGGCCGTGGCGGAACTGGCTACGGGACCAGCGTCCCGACATGGTGGTGACGAACACCGCGGTCATCCCCACACCCGCCATCGCGTGCGGGCTGGTGGGCATCCCGCATGTGTGGTGGCTGCGGGAGTTCGTGACAAAGGACCACGGTCTTCGGTACGCGCTGGGGGAGAACTTCAGCCAGAGGTGGATCGGCCGCCGGTCAAGATTGGTCGTGGCCAACTCGCAGGCGGTGCAAAGCCACTACTCGCCGCCCATCGATGCGCGGAAGATGCGCCTCGTCTATCCAGGCATCGCCGGGATCGAGGCCACTCCCAACGCGGTCGACCCGCAGGGTCTCCGCGCGCTCATGCTCGGACATGTGGCGGCGAGCAAAGGGGTGGGCCTGGCGGTGCAGGCGGCCGGCATGCTCAAGGCCGAGGGGGTGCCCCTTCGTCTGCGCCTGGTCGGCTCGATCGACTCCTCATACCGGGCAGAACTCGATCGGCTCGTCGCCCGACTGGGTCTGGCCGGCACCGTGGAGACCCCGGGACCTACGGCGGTGCCGCGGACCGAGCTGGCCTGGGCCAACGTGGTGCTGATGTGCTCGGACAATGAGGCGTTCGGACGGGTCACGGCAGAGGCCCTCAAGGCGGGCCGGCCGGTTGTGGGGACGCGAAGCGGAGGGACACCCGAGCTGATCTCGCACGGCGTCAATGGCCTTCTGTTCTCCCCGGGCAGCGTCGAGGAGTTGGCCGCAGCGTTGCGGCTTCTGGCCGGCGACCCCGATCTGCTGCTGACGCATCTCGGAGAGCGCCGCGGCGGGCGTCCGCGGCCGCTTCACCGTAGAAGGACAGGTCGAGGAACTGGTCGCGATACTCAGCGAGGCCGCCTCCTGAGCGTGGCGATGTCGAGAGCCGCGTCGCGGAGGCCGTAGGAGCCGCGATACTTGCCGGTCGCCAGCCACCCCGCGGCGACCAGAACCCGGCGGGCTCTCCGACGCTGGAGCAGGGCCATGCGCGCCCGGAGGCTCTCGCTCTCGCGCGGAAGCGCGGCGAGCAGCGCGACCGCGCGCCCGTACAGAGGGTGCTCGTCCGGGTGCCCGTCCCGTGGAGCGCCGACCCACGTCTCGAGTCTCTCCCGTCATCTGCTCCAGATAGGCCAGCCGCCAGTCCAGCAGGCCGTAGCGCCTCTCGTATCCCAGACGCTCGCTGAAGCCCAACTGCCCGGGTGCCGACACCGCCGCGTCATGCCTCCGCCACAACTGCAAGACCACGGGGACCGCCAGGCGGACGCTCAACCCGGTGGCCAGGTTGTAGATCCAGCCGTCATGGCTCCTGGCCGCCAAGGGCACGGGCAGGGCGATATCCAGGAACTCGCGCCGGAGTGCCGTGCAGGCTCCGTTCAGACCGATCCCGTCTCGCGAGCACCGTGCGACCTCCATGCCGCAACTCGAGCGTCACAGATGTACGCATCCGTGGCGATGCAGAACACGTCCTCTGTTCCCCTCAAGAATCTTGCACGTTTCCGAGATCTTCGCTTCGAACCACTCGTCATCTTGGTCGCACATGAAGACGAGATCGCCCGTGCACAGCGAGAGAGCCCGGCTGAAGTTCTGCGCGAACCCGATGTTGTGCTCGTTGCGGTCAGAGCCGGACCGGGAAAGGGGCCCGCTCGGCAAACTCGGTCAGGATGGCCCAGGTGGAATCGAGGGATGCGTCGTCGGAGATCACCAGCTCGTCGGGAAGACGCGTCTGCCGGGCGAGCGAGTCAAGCTGATGAGCCAGGTACTTCTCCCCGTTGTACGTGGCCATGGCCACCGATACGCGCACTCGCGCCCTCCGCCTCGTGATTCGCTTGTCGGTCTCGCCCGAATTGTACAGCCGGGGCATGCCGCCAGCGGTGGAACACCGACTGGGAAAGGTGCTCCCGCATGCGCAGACACCTGATCTCGTCAATCTCAACCCTAGGTCCTGCTGCGCGACGCATCCGGGCGGTGCACGCTGTGCAGAGCGTGGTGGCCGCGGGCTTGTAAACAGTTACCAGTGGAGGTAACCTTTATTGTGTCCAAGGTTCGCAGAGGAGGATATGTGTTTCTCGCGTGGGCTGGGGATCATTCCCCAAGACATGTACACGTGTATCGCGACGGCGCTCTCCTGCTGAAGTGGGATCTGGAAAACTGGAGACCGATGTACGGCACGCCGGCGCCGCAGGTGCTGTGCCTGATACGCAAACTCCAGTCTGAGGGCCTCCTGTGAAGATCGAGTCTGTCAAGCCCAATAACCACCGACATGCATTCGAGATCGCCACTTTCCGGGGCCTTCTGCTCTTTCCGTATGCGAAGGCCGATCCGATCCCCACTCCGGAAGATTCGGTGGCAAAGGTCAGCATCGACGAAGAGCTCGGCCGGGAAGGGTTCACGTTTAGGCTTGCGTCGGGCGCCGAGGGCACGGTGCATGTGGAGCAGGTTCTCGAGTACAACCGCGATCCCGCCTACATGCGGGACCTTCTTCTCTACCGGCTGACGCTGGAGGCGGAGCGGCGCGTGGCCGCGAGCCCGCTCTCGCGGCGCGAGATCATTCGGCGCCTGGAGACATCGCCGGCGCAGTTCTATCGCCTGCTCGATCCCACGAACTACCGCAAGTCCATCGACGGCGTCTTGGGGCTGTTGCAGGTGCTCGACTGCGACGTGGAGCTGGTCGTGAAGCCCTAGGGTAGCGATTGGGGTCGCGGGTCGCTCTAGCCGCGGGCCCGGCATAAGCGGTAAGATTCTCGACACCTACCTTCCCGAGCAGGAGCCGCGCGAAGGAGCCGCGAGAGTGTACCCACGCCGCCTGTCGTTCTTTCGGGGACCCGTGAACTTCGCCCTGCGCTACTCTCCCCTGCAGCCGGTCATGAGGTGGAGCAGCCGGGACAGCGTGGCCGTGCTCGCCTATCACCGGATCCTCGATCCCGAGGCGTTCGCTGCCCAAGTCGCCTTCCTGGCGCGCCACACCCATCCGGTCTCGCTGGAGGAGTTCTCGGTCGCCTCCCGGACGGGAGCCGCGCTACCTGCCCGATCCGTGCTGCTGACCTTCGACGACGGCGATATCAGCGTGTTGAACGAAGCGCTCCCGCTCCTGCGCGACCGCGGGATCCCCGCCGTCGCCTTCGTGTGCCCGGGGGTCATCGATACCGACCGGCCGCTCTGGTTCGACGAGCTGCGGGGCATGGTCGATGCGGGAGCCCGGCTACCCGAGTGGGTGGGCGGCACTGTCGAGGATGCCGAGATCCTGCTCGTGACTCTTCCCGACGCCGACCGGCGCAGGTTTCTGAGTGGGCTGCAGGCGACGCTTCCGCCTGGGGCTGGGCCGGTACGGCGCCGCCAACTGCGTTCGGAAGAACTGCTCCTGCTGGAGCATGACGGAATGGCGATCGGCAATCACACGATGACTCATCCCAGCCTGACCCTGTGCGACCGGGCGAGCATTGCCTGGGAGATCGGCGAAGCGCATCGGCGTCTGACCGAGATCCTGGGGCACGAGCCGCCCGCCTTCGCCTATCCCAACGACGACGGGGACGAGAGAGTCGACGAAGAACTGGCCGCGGTCGGTTACGAGATAGCCTTCGCCTACGACCACGCGCTCAGCGCGTCGCCGCCGGCCGCCTTGACCCGGGTGTCGCGGTTGAGAGGCGAAGCGTCCGACAGCGTCGACCGGCTGGCCATCGGGCTGAGTGGGCTTCACCCGGCGGTGTGGCGGGCGGCCGAACGAGGCCGCCGCGGCCGGCCGGTCCCGGTCCCCAGACCGCCGTGGGTGGAAGCACCGCGGGCTGAGGCACCGCGGGTCGAATCCCCGGCGCCGGAGTGAGCGACCGGTGACCGAGCCGTCGCGGGTCGAATATCGGCCCTTCACCAGAGACGACGAGGACCAGATCGTCGATCTCCTCGGCGTGGCCATGTACGGCGCCGACTTCCCCGACCTGCGCGGATACTGGCGTTGGAAGCACTACGACTGTCCCTTCGGCGAGTCCTTTGGCCTGGTGGCCGTGGACCAGGAGAAAGCCCCGGGGAAGGTCGTGGGATTGCGGGTGTTCATGCGCTGGGAGTTGCTGGGCCGGGGCCGGGTGTACCGCGCCGGGCGAGCGGTAGACACGGCGACGCATCCCGATTGGCGCCGCCGCGGCTTCTTCGAGCACATGACCACGGCGCTGACGGAGCGCCTCACGGCCGAGGGGTTCGATCTCACCTTCAATACCCCCAACCAGTTCAGCCTGCCCGGCTATCTAAAGATGGGCTGGGCGGAGGTGGGGCGTTTGCCGCTGCGGGTGAAGGTGCGGCGGCCGTTGCCCGTGCTGGGCGCCGCCGCCCGCGTGGCGATGCGCCGCGGGGACCTAGGGGCGCCCGCCGACTTCAGTGCCGAAGTGGACAACGGTGAGGTGCTGAGGCTGCTGCGCGACCCGGCGGTGCGGAGCTTCCTCGAGCGGGTGACGGCGGCGGACCGGGCGGTGGGCGCCGACGGCCTTCCACGCGAAGGCGCCGCGGGGAGCGCGGCGGGGAGTGCAGCGAGCGGCGCTCCATGGGCGGCGAGCGGTGCCCCATGGGCGGGCCTCCACACCGTCCCCACCCCGGAGTACCTGGAGTGGCACTACGGGCTCAACCGATGGTACGGCTACAGCGCCTCGTTCGATTCCCGGGGCGACAACGCTGCTCTGGTCGTAGGCCGGCCCCGCACTCGGGGCGCCCTCACCGAACTGCTGGTCACCGAAGTGGTGTGCCTTCCCGACGCCGGAGGCCGCCGGGTGGCGGCGCGGGTCGCCGGCCAATTGGCGCGGCAGACCGCCGCGGACTACCTGGGCGTCTCAGCTCTGGCGGGACCGCTCGGCCTCTCACACGGCTATTTGCCCGTCGGGCCCCGGGGCACCAACGTCACCGTCTGCGCTTTGCAGCCGTCGTTGCCGCTCGACCCGGCCAGCTACTCGAGTTGGACACCCAGCATGGGAGACCTCGAACTGTTCTAGTCTTCCGGCTGCCTATGGTTTGTGTCAGATCTGACACAAACCACGGGTACGCGGGAGATACCTACAGAGTTGTGTCCCCAGCGCGGGGGCGGACACGCCGCCGGCGCAGGGTCGCCGTTCACGGCCCGCGCGACGAGTGCAGGTCGTCTGCGGGCGATGACTTGAACCGTTTTAGACCCCGCCACAGTCTGGGATACCCATATGCTCCCTTCCTTCGCCGATTGTACCCGGCACGGGCTCGACGGCCCGCCGCCGGCGCGGCGCCTAGTTCCCGGTGATGTAGAAGAAGTCCCGCTTGTAGCCCCGGATCAGCCGGTTGTCCACCGGGATGCCCCCGATGACCGCCTGGGCCACTAGCTTGCCGTCCTTGACCGTGACCTTGTCGAAGCGGGTCCAGACGTGGTTGATGTCGAGCTCGAACCCTGCCCAGATGCCCGCCCTCTGCATGGCGGCGGCGAGCGTCTGGATGGTCAGGCTCGGCCCTACGACGAAGTACAGCGTGCGGCGGTCCTGACTCACGCCCACGGCCGAGCGCCATGCCGCGACCCCGCCCCCGTACACGAATCCCCAGATGCGCGGGTTGCTGTCGCCCACCTTCGGATCGATCTCACCGTCGGAGATCATGAGCGGTCCGTTCTGCCGCCAGGATTCCATGTCGGCCGAGGCGACGAAGTCCTCGCCCCATCTGCCCACATCCACCCGGCCGTCCTTGTAGATGACGAGCGTGGCGAAGCCTTTCTTGGCAGGGAGCGCCTCCACCCCGTTGGCCATGGCCCCGAACGCTCCATGCTCGGCCTGGAACCCGCCGTTGAAAGCGCCGAGAAGGATTCCGGGCTGTAGATCGGCCGCGGGGATCTTGCCGTCGCGCGGTATGGACTTCCTCGCTTTGGGCTCCTCGCGCCCCAGGATGAAGTGGAGCCTGGCGTACTTCATGTCCATGGCGACGACGGCCGCCACGGCGAAGCCCCTGCTCTTGTCGGGCTGGAGGGCCGTGCGGTAGCCCACAGTGCGGCCGGAGGTATCGAACAGATAGGGCGCCCACTGTCCCTCGTTGTCGAGCTTGCCCATCGCCTGCACGGCAGCCGGCTGCCAGGGCGCCTCGGTGGTGGTAGTTGTGCTGGTGCTGGTGACCACGGCCCCATCGGTGGGAGATGTCGTCCCCGTGGTCCCGGTCGTCGCCGTCGACGCCGTTGTTGGCGGAGGAGCCGTGGACTGCGTCGTGGTGGTGCCATCCTCCGCAAACACGTCGTTCTCGTGCCCCAGCCCCAGGGCGTACGTAGCCCGGTGGATCAGGTCCTGTGCCGAGAGGGAGAAGCCCTCGATCGCCGCGGTCGCCCGCTCTCCCAGCACGGCCCGCATGGCCTCGGCACCCCAGCCTCCAAAGGCCGGCGAGAGAACGATCGCCACCTGCAATGCCACCAGGACCACGAGCAGCGCGAGCACCGCCACGCCGACGCCGAAGAGCACGCGCCGCCGCCGGGTGCTGCGAAGGCGGCCGAACCGGCGCCGTTGGGGCGCGGGGTAGACGGTCCTCGCTTCGGCGTCCTGCCTCTCGAACAGACTCACTTGTACCCCTCCTGGGTCACCGGGCACGCCTGCCACGACGTCCGGCCAAGACGATAACATAGCGGGCATGGGCGTGGACTCGAAATGAAGGCTGAATCTGGATCCGCGACGGTAGCCGTCCTACGCACCCGTCCCGGGACGGTGATCTCCGACTACCACGAACTGATGAACCTTGCCGGGTATCGGGAGGCGTTGGACCCGGCCGCCGAGACCGCCCTCAAGATCAACATCTCCTGGCATTTCTTCTTCCCCGCGGCCTCCACCACCCCCTGGCAGTTGGACGGGGTCATCCGAGCGCTGGAGACGGACGGGTACGATCTCGCCCGCGTCCACGCCTGTCACAACCGCACGGTGGTCATCGACGCGCACCTGGGCGAGCGGGAGAACAAGCACCTGGCGGTGGTCGCAGGCCCACGGTCTGCGCGAACGTCCACCTGTACGAGGGCGAGGAATGGATCGATATCCGCGAAGCCGTGGGCGACCTCGCCGACTCGTTCCTCTGCCTGAACGAGGTCTTTCCGGATGGTTTCTCGATACCTCGGCGGTTCATCGGGGAGAACATCATCCACCTGCCCACGGTCAAGACCCACGTGTTCACCACCACCACCGGGGCCATGAAGAACGCGTTCGGCGGATTGCTGAACGAGCACCGGCACTGGACCCACCCCCGCATCCACGAGACTCTCGTGGATCTGCTGATGATCCAGAAGAAGATCCACCGCGGGGTCTTCGCCGTCATGGACGGCACCTTCGCCGGCGACGGACCGGGACCGCGCTGCATGACGCCGCACGTCAAGAACGTGATCCTCGCCTCCGCCGACCAGGTGGCCATCGACGCGGTGGCCGCCCGGCTCATGGGCTTCGATCCGCTCAAAGACATCCGCCTACATCCGGCTGGCCCACGAGCGCGGACTGGGCTGCGGCGACCCGCGGGACATCCGGATCGTCGGCGACGCCTCGGCGGCCGAGGAGCGCTGGCACTTCGACGGCCCCTTCAAGCAGCATGACCTTCGCGTCGCGCAACCAGCACCGCATCTACTGGGGCCCGCTCAAGCGGCCGCTCGAGTGGTCGCTGCGCACCTGGCTGGCCCCGTGGTCGTACGTGGCCTCGGTCGGGCTACCACGACGTCGTATCTGGTACCCGCGGAACGCGCGCAGACAGATGGCCGAGGCCATGGACGAGCGACTGGGGCCGGCTGTTCTTCGACTGGGAACGGTCGCGGGTCGCGACCGACGGGCGAGGGATACGAGATCGTTCGGGTGCCGCGGAACCCGGGTGGGGCCTGGAGCAGGGTCCGCCGGGGGCTGTCACCCAAGCCCGACCGGTGCGCATCCCGCGGGCCGCAAGCGAGCGACGCCTGGGCCTCGTCGCCATGGCGATACGGGAATCGCCCGAGAGGCAAGCCGGTGCCGCGCCGGCAGGCCCGCGGCGCAGCCCGGCGACGCCGCCCGCGACCCGACCGGGCGCGCCCGTCGTGGACCCTCGCCGAGCTGCCGGCGACGGGACCGGTCGGCCTCATCGCCGGCAAGTACGTTCTGTTCGCCGCGGTCGCCACCGGCTGCAATCTGGGCGTCCAGGCGCTCGATGGACCGTGCCTACCGGGGCGGACTCACCGTCTACGTCTCGCTCTTCGTGGGGACGCTGGTCGGGCTGGTCGTCAAGTACCTGCTCGACAAGCGCTTCATCTTCTACGACTCCACGAGCGGCTCGGCCCGCCGCGGCCGGCAGTTCGTCCGCTACGCCCTCACGGGGTGCTGACCACCGCCATCTTCTGGGGTCTGGAGCTGGGCGCGTACGCCGCCTTCCACACCCAGACCGCGAGATACGTCGGCGGGGCCGTCGGGCTGGCGCTGGGCTACTGGTTGAAGTACCAGCTCGACAAGCGGCTGGTCTTCGGCGGCAGCGCAGCCGGCGGGCGCGGCGCCCCGACCGGCGTCGGCACGGGCGCCGGCGCAAACGCCGCCGCAGTCGGCGCCGGCGAGCCGGCGCCAGACGCGTCATAGCCGCCATCGCGCTCGTTCACGCGGCCCGGCCCAAGCAGTGGCTCAAAAACCTCCTCGTCCTCGCTGCCCCCATCGCCGCCGGTATCATCACCGAAGGTCCCACATTGGCGAGGGCGGCGGTCGCGTTCGTCGTCTTCTGTCTGGCCTCGAGCGGGCTGTATCTGATCAACGACGTGGTGGACGCCGACTCCGACCGGCTCCACCCGGTCAAGTGCGGGCGGCCGATCGCGGCCGGCCTCGTTTCATCCCGGCTGGCTCTGATCACCGCCGTCGTGCTCATCGTGATCGCCGAGGTGGTCGGTGTCTGGCTCGGCTACCGGTTTGTCGTCATCCTCACCGTCTTCGTGGCGACGGTCGTCGCCTACTCGTACTGGCTGAAGCACTACCCGGTCGTCGACCTCGTGCTCGTCGCCTTCGGGTTCGTGCTCAGGGCAGTCGCGGGGAGCGCGGCCACCGGGGTCCAGGACTCCGGCTGGTTTCTGCTTCTGGTTTCGCTGGGAGCGCTCTTCATCGTCGCCGGTAAGCGGTACGCAGACCTCCACGCTGCGCCGGCCCCGGAGGCACGCAACGGCGTCTCCTACTACAACGGCCCCTTTCTCCTGTATCTTTCGTTCGGACTGGCCGCCGCCTGCGTGGCGGCATACGTCCTGTGGGTGTTCTTGTCCCCTGCCAGTTCGCTGGGTGCGCTCATCCCGCTTTCCATCGTCCCGTTCGCGGTCGCGGTGGGGCGCTACGCCTACCTGATCGCCGGCAAGAAGGGCGGCGCTCCCGAAGACCTGTTCATCAAAGACAAGATCCTCAAGCTCGCAATGCTCATTTGGCTCGTCACGTATGGAGGTGGCATCTATGTCTTCTCGTGAGATCGACCGGAGGACGTTTCTCCTCACCACCGGAAAGTGGCTCGCGCTCGCGGGTCTCGCCTCCGGCTTGGGTCCTGCTCTGTCCGCCTGCTCCCGGTTCGCACCCGATGAGAGCAGCACCACGGCGGTGACCCAGGCACCCACCGCGACGACTGCCGGTGCGGGGACGACTACGTCGGTCGCCGCCTCGTCCGGCACCACTTCGTCCTCCGGCACCGCCTCGTCCGGCACCACCTCGTCCAGCGAGGGCGCCACCACCACCGAGTTCGTCCAACCCGACGTGGCAGTGGCCAGGGGCGAGTCGGTGGAGAAGAACATCCGGGCGGCCATCGCCCTTCTCGGCGGCATGGAGCGCTTCGTCAAGAAGGGCGGCACGGTGGTCGTCAAGCCCAACGTGCTCACCGGCCGGCCCCCGGAATACGCCACCACCACCAGCCCCGAGCTATGACCGCCGTCATCACCATGTGCTTGGAGGCGGGCGCCAAAGAGGTCGTGGTCCTCGACAATCCCACCACCGACCCCCGCTCCGCCTTCGAGACCACCGGGCTCGCCCAGGCCATCTCCGACGCCGACGGCAAGCTGGTCTACCTGCAGCAACCGGGACTACCAGGACTACGACATCCCCGAGGGCAAGGTCACTCACCACGTGGCCCTTCGTCACCGAGGCGTTCGAGGCCGACACTTCATCGACCTGGCCCTGCCCAAGCAGCACTCGGCGTCGGGCGCCACCATGACCATGAAGAACCTCATGGGCGTCATGGGCGGCAGGCGGGGGACCATCCACACGACTTCGCCCAGAAGATCGTCGACGTCAACACCCTGGTCAAGCCCACCCTGGCCATCCTCGACGGCTACCGCGTGCTCTTCCGCAACGGGCCCACCGGCGGCTCGCTGGACGACGTCCGGCTCGCGAAGACCCTGGTGGCCGGCACCAACCCGGTGTCCATCGACGCCTACGGCACCCAGTTCTTCGACAAGACGCCCGCCGACTACAAGTGGCTGGTGGAGGCGACAACGCGGGGGATGGGGGAGATCGACCTGAGCAAGCTCACCGTCGCGACGGGCGAGCCGCGTAGCTGGACGGGGCGCGCGCATGCCGGCCCGCGCGCCGCAAGCGGTCGCGCCCCTCTCGGTCCACCGCTTCCGCTGGGTCTTCCAGCTCGTCTTCCTGCTGCTCTTCCTCGGGCTGCTCACCACCACCGTCTGGCCGGTCGGCACCGGTTCTTCAGCGGCTTCCTGCTGGCCGACCCGCTCATCGCCGTCAACTCCGCCGCCCACGGCTTCTTCCGCTGGGAGATGCTCCTGGCGGTGCCCGTGATCCTGAGCCCGCTGTTCCTGGGCCGGGTGTTCTGCGGCTACGTGTGCCCCATGGGCTTCCTGATCGAGCTCTTTGGGCCGCAGCCGGATCGCCATCCCGGGCCGCGAGCGCGCGAGCGTCCTGCGCAAGGTGCCGCTCTTCGGCCTGGTGGTCGTGGTGATGTTTATCCTCTTCGGGAGCGCCTGGTTCCTGGTGGTCGATCCCCTCTCCCTCTTCACCCGGAGCGCCACCACGCTACTCTATCCCGGCGGTCGACCGGGCGCTGACACCTGGCGGGCGACGGCCTCTACCACGAGGACTCCTTCCAGGGCGGCGTGGACAGCGTCACCAACGTCCTCACCGGCCGCCTGGTGTTCGCGAACGGGCTGCATTACGGCTGCAGATCCTGATCCTGGTGATGTTCGTCGCGGTGCTCGCCATCTCGTGGATCGAGCGGCGCCTGTGGTGCCGCCACCTCTGCCCGCTGGGCGCGCTGCTGGGCCTGGTGGGCCGGGGCGCGCTCTTCGGCCGCGTGGTGGACGAGGCCAAGTGCACGAGCTGCGGCGCCTGCGTGAAGGCCTGCCCCATGGACGCCATCCGTGACGACGGCCGCTCCACCGACATGTCCCGCTGCGAATGTGGCCTCGAGTGCGAGGACGTCTGCCGCCAGGGCGCCATCCGCTGGGGCTACAAGCCGCGCAAGCAGTACGAGTACGACCCGGTCGCCGCGCCCTCCGCGAAGTGGCGCGGCGGTCTGGCCTTCAGTCGGAGGCTTCTTCCGGCTTCACCGGGTCTGGGCGCGCACCGCCGCAACGATCCACCCGTGATCCGTCCGCCCGGGCTCGCGCTCCGAGAACGACTTCCTCGCCACCTGCGCCCGCTGCGGCGAGTGCCTCAAGGTCTGCCCCACCAACGTGCTGCAGCCCGCCGTCTTCGAGGCCGGGCCTCGAGGGCATGTTCACGCCCTGGCTGGACTTCCGGCGGAGCTTCTGCGAGTGGAACTGCGCCGAGTGCGGCAAGGTCTGCCCCACCCGGTCCATCCGCCCGCTCGACCTGCCCGAGAAGCAGCAGACGGTCATCGGCGTGGCGCGCATCGACCGCAACCTCTGCCTTCCCTGGGCCAAGGGCGAGGAGTGCCTGGTGTGCGAGGAGCTGTGCCCCGTGCCGCGAGAAGGCCATCACGTTCGGCGCCGGCAGGAGGGACGGCGCGGCCGGCGGCCCGGAGGCCGCGACCCGGCCGCGGCCGAGCCGGCATCGACCGCGGGCCTCAAGCTCCCCCGAGTCGACGCCGAGCCACTGCATCGGCTGCGGCATCTGCCAGTACAACTGTCCGGTGCAGGACCCCGCCCGCGCCATCGTGGTCGTGCGGACCGTCCGGAGTGAAGCCGATCCCGGCTAGTCCAGGGCAAGGGCACGGGCGTCGCCCCGCATGCTGTATGCTGGCCTCCGGGCAGGCGGGTGAGCGCCCGTGATAGCGGCGGAAACGTGGAGGTCGGCGATGCATCTGCTACTGACCGGAGTGGCCGGGTTCATCGGGAGCAAGGTGGCCGAGCTCCTGCTGGCCGACGGGCACCAGGTCGTGGGCGTCGACAACCTCAACGACGCCTACGACCCCCGGCTCAAGCAGCACCGGCTCGACGACCTGCTGGGCCGGCCGGGCTTCGACTTCGCCCGACTCGACATCGCCGATCGCGACGCCCTCGATCGTGTCTGCTCCGCGCACCAACCCTTCGACGCCGTCATCAACCTGGCCGCTCGCGCCGGCGTGCGCCCGAGCGTCGAGAACCCCTGGGTCTACGTGGACACCAACATCACCGGCACCCTCAACCTGCTCGAGCTGTGCCGCTGGACGGGCTGCGACAAGTTCGTCCTCGCCTCCACCTCCAGCCTCTACGGGGGCAGCAACCCGCTGCCCTTCACCGAGGACCAGGACACCAGCCGGCCCCTGTCGCCCTACGCCGCGTCCAAGAAGGGCGCCGAGGCGCTCAGCTACACCTATCACCACCTGCACGGCATCGACGTCACCGTCTTCCGCTACTTCACCGTCTACGGACCGGCCGGACGGCCCGACATGAGCCTCTTCCGCTTCTGCCGCTGGATCGCGGAGGGCGACCCGGTGGAGGTCTTCGGCGACGGCCACCAGTCCCGCGACTTCACCTACGTGGACGACATCGCCCGGGGCACCATCCTGGGGCTCAAGCCGGTGGGCTACGAGATCATCAACCTGGGCAGCGACCAGCCCCACGAGCTGCTGCGCACGTGGTCGAGCTCATCGAGCAGGAGACCGGCAAGAAGGCCGACACTCAGCTTCGGTCCTTCGGACAAGGCCGACGTCCGAGCCACCTGGGCCAACGTCGAGAAGGCCCGGGAGTCTGCTCGGCTGGGAGTCGCGAGGTGACCCTGGAAGAGGGGATCCGCCGGTCGGTCGCCTGGTACATGGAGCACCGGGAGCTGGCGAGCCGGCTGATTCTGTAAGACGGGGCCGCGCCGCGGTCTCCCGGCGCCCGTAGGCGCCGTCGCCCGGCTCGAGATCCATCAGGCGAGCGGAACGAGGCCGGGCCCATCACCGTATGGCCGTTCGCCGCGATGAGTGTGTGGACCCGCTCCAGCAGACCGGCATTGGTGGCGAGGCGGGTGCGCTCCAGGTCGAACCAGATGTTGTCCTCCAGCCCCACCCGCACCCCTCCGCCGGTAGCGATGGCCAGGGAGTTCATCGTGAGCTGGGCGTTGCCCACACCCGCCAGGCTCCAGTAGGAGCCGGGCGGCAGGTCGCGGATCATCACCCCCACGTGCAGCAGGTCGGCCTGGGCGCAGGCGACGTTTCCCAGGATGAGGTTGAAGTAATGGGGGGGCCGCAGCGCGCCACGGTCGATGAGGTACTTGGCGTAGTTGATCATCCCCGCGTCGAACGCTTCCAGCTCGGGGAGGATGCCCCGGCCCGCCATCTCCTCGGCCAGCCGGCGGATCATGTCGGGCGAGTTGACGCTCGTCACCTTGTTGAAGTTCACCGAGCTGAGGGTGAGGCTGCCCATGTCGGGCTTGAGGTCGCCGTCGAACTGCAGGCAGGCGGCGCGCTGGTCGAAGCGCTGGAAGGTGCGCCCGCTCGTGGATACGCCGATGACGACGTCCTTCCGGTGTGCGCGGATGCCGGCGATGATCCGGGCATAGAGGTCGCCGGCATAGGCCGGCTTCTCCGTCTCCTCCTCGCGGGCGTGCAGGTGCACGCAGGAGATGCCGATCTCGGCGGCGCGGAGCACGTCCTCCACGATCTCGTTCACCGAGATGGGCACATGAGGGCTCATGGCCTTGGTGGGGATCATCCCGGTGGGGGTGAAGTTGACCGCGATCTCCATGGCCGCCACTGTAGCAGGTGGTGGGTCGACGGGTGCCGACATGTCCCGACCGCCGAGCTCGGTTGGATTGAGCTAGGCCAGATCGAATTCCATGTGCTTGAGTTGTGCCCCGGGAAGGCGCTGGCGTCGCAGGATCTCGATACCGACTATCTCGCCTCGGTCGTCCAGATCGAGTATGAACCCAGGCCGTATTTCCTCGGACTCCACGACTCGCGATTCGTCCAGTCGAAGGTAAAGGGCATCTGCTTGCTGATCAAAACGTACTCTCACAGCTTGCCTCTCATGCTGCGGTCGAAATAGGCGGTGATGACTCGGATATTGCGGGTCCCCTGATTATATACGACGCGCAGGACCCGTCCTTCCCGCTCCGCGATCAGATGAGATGCAACCTTAGTCCGAACCCGCCCCTTCCAGCCTGCGGGGTCCCTGGACTCGCCTCATCGCCGCCCTCAGCTTCGCCGCTCCCTCAGCCGCCATACCAGCTTCTGTCCCTCGATCACCCAGAAGATGATCGTGCTCAGCGCGAAGGCGGCCACAATATGGGTGAAGTCGAGCGCCTGGGTGCCGAAGACGTCCTGCAAGAAGGGCACGTAGAGAAGCGCGAACTGAAGCAGGATGGTGACCAGGACTGCGTACAAGAGCAGCGGATTGGTGAGGAACCCGGCTCCGAAGAGCGACCGGCGCTCCTGGTCGATGGCGAGGACGTGTCCCATCTGCGAGAGCGTGAGGACGGTGAACAGCATGGTCTGCCACGACTCGTCTCCGGCCTGCCAGTAGGCCCAGCCGGTCAACAGGGCGATGAGGCCCATGAACGGGCCGGCCCAGAGGATGTGGGTACCCAGACCTCTTGCGAAGATGCTCTCGTTTGGCGGGTTGGGTCGGCGTTGCATGACGTTCGGCTCGGCAGGCTCGAACCCGAGCGCCAGTCCGGGAAGTCCGTCGGTGACCAGGTTCATCCACAGTATCTGCAGCGGCAGCAAGGGGAGCGGCATGCCCGCCAGCGGGGCGAAGAGCATCACCGTGAGCTCGCCCACGTTCGTCGCCATGAGGTACTTGACGAACTTGCGGATGTTGTCGTAGATCGCCCGGCCTTCGTTGACCGCGGCGACGATGGTGGCGAAGTTGTCGTCCATCAAGACCATGTCCGCGGCCTCCTTGGCCACGTCGGTCCCGGTGATGCCCATCGCTACCCCGATATCGGCCTTCTGCAGCGCGGGGGCGTCGTTCACTCCATCTCCCGTCATAGCCACGATGTGTCCGCGTTCCTGCAGCGCCTGGACGATGATGAGCTTCTGTTCCGGGGCGACCCGGGCGTAGACGGCGATCCGGTCGACGACCTCCGACAGTTCTTCGGGTGTCAACGATGCGAGCTGGGCGCCGGTGAGAACGGCGGCTTCGGCTGCGCCGCCCCCGGCCTCGCTGCCCCCGCGCCGTCTGCTCCGTCGCCGATGATCCCCACTTGGCGAGCGATGACTTCTGCCGTGAGGGGCTGGTCGCCCGTGATCATCACCGGCCGTATACCCGCCGCTATGGCGGTCAGGACCGCCTCCGGGCTTCGGCCCGGGCAGGGTCGATCATGGCTATCGAGTCCGACCAGTACCAGGTCCTTCTCCGCTGC
>CAVRJE010000005.1:0-21833 GCA_963721365.1 uncultured Actinomycetota bacterium | reverse complement strand
CAGAGACCCCGCCCGCGCTGGACGAGTAGCGGGTCAGCGGACCGACCTACGCTCCGCTAGTGGCTGCCCGAGCTCTCCGGCGCCGTGGGATTGCTCGCCGCCAACTTCTCAACCAACTCAGCGACAGCCGCCCAGTCACCGGTCAGGTCGACTCGCCCGGAGTACGCCGCTCGGACGGCCATATACATGGTCAGTAGATTCTGCATCACGTCCCGCCTGGAGTACTTTGTGTCCCACGATGCCCGCATCTGCATGTTCTCAATAGCCCCGAGGAACGCGTAGGATACGAGCTCGTCGTCGAAGAGACCGGGGTTGGCGCCGGAGTGACGCTCCGCGGCCAGTTCGTGCACCGTGCTGATGAGGATCTTCCCGTATAGCTCGCGCAGCAGGCCCCGCAAGTCGCTCTCCGGATGGAACGCCTCGACTCGTGCCAGCGCCTGCAAGTCGGGACTGAAGGCCTGAATGCCGTACGCGGCCCAACTGCGCCAAGCGAGCCTGGCGTTGATATCGTCCGTTTCGTCGATCGCCGGCTGCACCTGCTCGTACATCCACCCGAAGTACACTTGGTAGCAGGCGATGAAGAGATGGCGCTTGCCGGGGAAATGGTCGTAGAGGACCTGAGCGGTAACCCCCGCCTCTCTGCAGATGTCCGCCATCCGTGTTCGCTCGTATCCCCGCTCGGCGAAACGCCGAGCCGCCGCCTGCAGGATCGCTTCGCGTGTCTTCTCGTTCTGCTTGGCGACGAGGTCGACCGCGTTGCCGGCAGTCACTTCGATGCGGTCGCGGAGCCGATCTTGGATCTCCCTAAGAGAGAGGCCGTCGGATTTGAGCTGTCCGATCTCCTGCAGAAGATCTACATGCGTTTGGTCATAGATCGCTCGGGTCGCACTCGCCTTCTGCCCGGGGGGCAGCAGACCCTCACTGATGTAGTAGTAGACAGTGTTTCGACCCACTCCAGTGGCTCTCTCGAGCTGGGAGATAGTGAGGGACTGCATCGCTCTGCCTCGTCGTGACCTGGTGGGTAGATTGCCGCTCGCGGCGGCCTGCCCATCTTACCGCTGCACCGAGTCGACCATCGCCTGGACGTTCTCGAACTTGGCATCCGGCGGGATGGCGCAGCCCATGGCCATGATGAAGCCGTCCGGCCCGACCTCGTCGAGCAAGCGGTTGCAGTAGGCCTTGACCTCGGTCGACCGTCCCCAGGGTGAGCATCGCCGGGTGCACATCACCGAGGATGCACATGTGGCCGGCGAGGATCTTCTTCGCCCGGAAGATGTCCGTCTTGCCGTCGAGTTCCAGCACGCAGCGGCGGGCGGGCAGGTCCTTGAGCCGCTCGATCTCGCGGTCCCAGTTGGCGTCGTAGTGGAGAACGGGAGTGCCGCCCTCTTCCGCCACGATCTCTACCAGTTCTTTCATATACGGCCATACGAAGCGGTTCCACAGCCGCGGCGAGAGAAACTCCGGAGCCGTGCGCCAGCTACCGACCCAGTAGCCCAGTCCCGGCTGCCCGACGGCGCGGAGGAAGTGGCGCGTCTGCTCCCGCTTCTCGGCCATGATGGCGTCGAGCACGGCCTGGATCTTGTCGGGAATCTGGAAAAGATCGAGGGTGAACTCTTTGACCGTCCGGCCGCCGGCGATGTGTTCGAACGGGTGGTCGACGGTAAGAGGTGAGAAGACCACGTAGCCCTTCTTCATGTACTCCATCGTCCAGCGCGGGCCGGCTTCCTGTAGGGCCTGCCCGGCTGCCGCCGCTGCCCCCAGGTGCTTGCCGAGGTACTGGCCGAACCAGGCGCTCCAGCCCATCTCGAGGATCTTGTCGTAGTCCTCGCGCTGGATGCGCACCTGCTCGTCCATTTGCCACTGGCTGTGCTCGGGCAGATCGCGGCCCGGCAGTTTCATGGGGGCAAGCCACAACATGCCGAGAACGTCCGGAGCATAGGTGGGGAACTGGATGGAATCGACGTCGCCCAGCTTTTCCATGGCGCCGAGCATGGCCGCGCCGGCGATGTCCACGCTCGACACGAAGTCGGGGTAGCTGACGCCCATGGCATTCGCCGCGAAGAGGTCCATCACCAAAGACAGCGGCACCCGGTCCGGAGTGCCGCAGGCCACCGCGGTCTGCAGGCGCTGCATCCGCTCAAAGAAGAGCGGGGGCGGGGCGAAACCGCTCGGGCCGCCCGCGCCAGCGCTCTGGTTGCTGTCGTGCGTATCGGCCATGCTAGCTCACCCCCAGCACTTTCTTGGCGACGATGACGCCGTCTTGAGCGGTCTTGCAGTAGACGTCGGCGCCCACGTAGTCGCAGGTGGCCTGGTCCACGGGGCCGCCGCCGATGAGGATGGTCACCTGATCTCGTAGCCCCGCGTCTTTGATGGTGTTGATGGCCTCTTTCATGTCGTCGAAGACGGTGGTGAGAAGACAGGACATACCGACCAGGGTGGCGCCCGTCTCCTTGATGGCGTCCACGAAGGCCTGGTGCTCCACGTTCACGCCCAGGTCGATGACCTTGATGCCGTTGGAGCTCATGACCGTGGCCACGATGTCTTTGCCGAAGTCGTGGATGTCGTTCTTGACCGTTCCCAGTACCAGGGTGCCGTAGCTACTCTGCACGGAGCTCTTCAACTCTTCCTGTAAGGGAGCGCCGGCCTTCTTGAAGATATCGGCGGCGTAGATGAGCTCGGAGAGGTAGTACTCTAAGGACTCGAATCTCTCGCCCACGATGTTCATACCGGCCTGGAGCTCCTCCAGGATGGAAAGGGCAGACTCGCCTTTGGCCAGCTTGTCCTTGACGAGAAGGATGGCCTTGTCTTCTTCTAGGTCGCCCACTGCCTGGGCGAGGGGTGAGGTCTCACTCATAGAGTTCCCGCTCCTTTCATCTCCGCATGGCGCGGCCCCATCCTAGACGCACGCAGCGGCGCTGTCAATAATTTACATCGGCGTTGGAGATTACCGAGTGGCGAGCAGCGAGGCATCCCGCTGGTCGCCATGCCCGCGCGCCCGGGCCTACGCCGCCCGAGACCGGTCAGGTCGTCGCAGCCGGTGGTTCCGGGCTCGCGGCGCCGGCCTCACTCTCGGCATCGGCGCATCCCTCGGCCGGTGAGCCGAACGCCGACACGTAGTCGAGCCCGTAGTAGGCGCACATGTTCTGCTCTTCCTCAGTGGTGAACATCTCGTCCTCGTCCACCCCCGGCGCGTCCTTCACGCCGGTCTTTGGTGTACGGAACAACGAGGGCGTCCTCTGTCGCGCGGACCTCACCCGCGGGCACTAGGATCTTCTTCGTGCCGAACAGCCCCGTCTTGACCAACAGCCATTTCAGCCCGCCGGTCGCGTCGCCGTAGCGCACGTCCTCGATCGAGCCTATCTTCTCGCCGCTCACGTCGAGCAGATCGTGACCGGTCCATTGGGTCGAGATGTCGTCCATTACCCCCACTCTCCCCCGAGCTGGCCGACGCCCGCGGCGAAGGCGTCCACGATGTGGATGCCGCCGTCGTTGACGATCGTCGAGCCGGTCATGAAGCTCGAATCGTCGCCGGCGAGGAACACGAACAAGCCCGCCATATCCGCGGGGGAGGCGATACGGCGCAGCGGTACATTGTCGGCCATCTTGTCGAAGACGCCGTCCAGGTCGGTGTGCAGCACCTCCGTCAGCGGGTGGACGTTCATCTCGAGCAGAGCCGTGCGTGCAGGTCCAGGGCAGATCACGTTGCAGCGGACGTTGTGCTTGCCATAGTCAAGAGCTACCTGCTTGGTCAGATGGATTATCCCCGCCTTGGTGGTGCAATAGGCGGGGCCACCGGGAACGGCGCGGACTCCGGCCAAAGACGAGACGTTGATTATCGACCCGCCACCCGCCTCCACCATGGAGGGGATGGCCGCTTTCATCATGAGAAACGGGCCCGTCAGGTTGTTCTCGAGCATCTGCCGCCAGATCGCGGGCTCCATGTCTACCACGTTCTTGTTGATCTCGATGGCGGCGTTGTTGACAAGGATGTCGAGCCGCCCGGTGATACCGAGAGCTGCCTGCACCATCTTCTGGGCGTCCCCGTCGGCGCAGCAATCTCCGGTGACAACGGTGACCGTTCCCCTAGGGAGCGTTCCCGCCACGTCGTCCAACTTCTCCCGACGCCGGCCGGTGATGCAGACCTTCGCGCCCTCCTCCACGAATCGCTTAGCGACCGCGGCGCCTATTCCCGTGCCGCCCCCGGTGATGAGCGCTACTTTACCCTCCAACTGCATGTCGACCCCTTTCTACGGAACATCATGCTTTATCATGCCAGTCATCGGGCTGAAAAGCATTAGGAGGAGCAGGATCCGTGTCTAACCAGAGATTGAGAGACAGGGTCGCTTTCGTGACCGGTGGGGGCTCCGGTATCGGGAGGGCCATCGCGAAGAGCTTCGCCGAAGAGGGCGCCGCGGTCTGCGTGGCCGGGCGCAACCGGGAGAACCTGGAGGCAGCGGTGGCGGAGTTCGCTTCGGTGGGCGCTGAAGCCCTCGCACTCCCCATGGACATCCGTCGGGAGGTGGAGGTGATCGCCGCCGTGCAGACCGCCGTCGATACCTTCGGCCACATCGACATTCTGGTCAATAACTCCGGCATCGGCGGCCCGACGAAGTACCTGTGGGACCTGACCCTCGACGAGTGGAACGAGGTGTTGACGGTCGACCTTACCGGCAGCATGCTCGCCTCCCGGGAGGTCCTGAAGCATATGGTGCCGGCCGGCAAGGGAGGCTCGGTCATCATGATCGGCTCCGAAGGCGGCCGCTCCGGCGACGGCCGCTCCGGCTACCCCATGCGCGCCCCCTACTGCTGCGCGAAGATGGGCCTCATCGGCCTCACCGAGACGCTGGCTCGCGAGTGCGGCCCACACGGCATCCGGGTGAACTGCATGACGCCGGGGGCGGTGCGGGGCGAGCGCTTCGTGGGGATGATCGGCAAAAGGGCCGAGGCGGCGAGCATCTCGTTCGACGAGGCTCTGGCCGCAGAGATGAAGATGTACTCGCTGAAGCGCCCCACCGAGGAGTACGAACTTGGTCAGGTGGCCGTCTTCCTGGCTTCGGACGAATCCAGCGCCATAACCGGCCAGACCATCCCGGTCAATTGCGGCATGAACATGTGGAGTAGCTAGCCTTCCCGCCACGCGCAAGCCGTGTGCCTTCCGTCCACCTGCCGACGGCATGTTTGAGCCGGAATACGCGGAAGTCTGCGGAGTTCCGTTCCAGTTCATGCCGGTCGCCCCGCCCCCCGGAGACGGCCCCAAGCCGGCGCCGCCGCTTACCCACGTGCGCGCCCTCGCCGATCGCGCCACGTGTGAGATCACCTTCCCGCGCCTCCTGGGTGCCGCTACGAGCTGCCGACCGATACCCTACGGGCGAAGCGAGACTGACGCTGTTCACTTCATGGCCTCCACCTCGTCTGCCGCTTCATCCGGGGTCAAGGCTCTCACCGATTCTGGGCAGCGGACCCTCTGTTCGATGTCGAGGCTCACGAGCGTGGCGTCGAAGAGGTTGGCCACTGCAGCGAATACCGCGTCGGCGCCCTTCATCCCGCCGGCCACGGCGATGGAAGTCGCCTCGTCTGCCACTCGGTCGTCGACGGCAATGATGTTGAGGTTCGGCAGAAGATCCAAGGCTCGCATCGAGGCGCGCGCAAAAGCCGGATCGCCCGTGAAACGTCGCATCGCGCCCGCGACTTCGGGATACACCAGGGTCGGCAGGATGACTATTACTGGTCTGCCGACCAGCGCCTGCAGAAAGCGTCGGCTGACCGCGTGGGATGCGTCTGTCTCTCTTAGCCTGCTGACAAAGACGCTGGTGTCGATGGTCAGTCGCACCGGCGGGTGCCTATCATCGGATCTCGTCCATCAACTCGGCGACGGACCTTGGGTCGCTCCATGCTTCCCCGACCTTCTTGGCCAAGTCGTCCAAGAAGGCCGTGAGTTCCTCCGGCGACATGGGCCGCTTTTCCTCCGCGGGGCTGTAGGGAACGATCACCGCAACCGGCGTGCCACGGTTGGTGATGGTGTAGCGCTCGCCCGTGTCCTGCACGTCTTTGATCACCTCTGACGCATGAATCTTGAGTTCACGAAGGCCGATGCGCGCCATGGGAGGCTCCTCGAGGAGATGTGGTGCTAATTGTGACCTCATTATACCTCGCACGTTCCGTGGCTGCATGTGGGGCCTCGGTCGTCGTCAAGAGACAGCGCGATTCTCGCGCGGCCGGAGATCGATGGCCATCGGACCTTGGTCGCAGATCGGCAGGGCAATCCGCACGGCCAGGCATGAACGCGCCCCGGCCCCCGCGCCAGACGCACCGCAGGGCGCCAACTCACCACCAGGCCTGTCCACGTCAAGAACGGGACGCCGTGCCGGTCGCAGGTTACGGAGAGCGCGGGTGATGCCGCTACGAGGCGCGTCGCACAGCAGTTAGTCGCGTAGCGACTGCGCCCTGCAACGGGGAAAACGCCAAGCCCTAGCCCACTCTGGTTCCCCGTGCAGCCCGGCCTGCAACTAGTCGAGCACCGCTCCCTTGTCCGCCCCGGAGACCATCTTCACGTAGCGGCCCAGCACGCCGCGGACGGGGATTGACGGCCACGCCTCGCACCTTCGCCCCCTGCCACCCGGCTTGCCGGCGCCGGAGCTCTTCGTCCGCCACCTCCAGCGCGAGCCGCCGCCCCGGGATGTCGATGTCGATGAAGTCCCCGTCCTCGGACCAGGGCGATAGGTCCGCCGTCGGCCGCCTCGGGGACGACGTGGCCCACGCAGGCGCCGCGCGTGACACCGCTGAAGCGGCCGTCGGTCACGAGCGCCACCCGGTCGTCGAGGCCGGCGCCGGCGAGCGTGGAGGTCGGGGTCAGCATCTCCGGCATTCCCGGCCCACCCTTGGGTCCCACGTACCGGATGACCACCACGCTTCCAGGCTGGATGCGGTCCGAGGCGATAGCCTCGACCGCCGAGGCTTCGTCGTCGAACACCTGGGCCGGCCCGCGATGGCGGAGCATCTGCGGCAGCACGGCGCCCTCCTTGACCACCGCGCCCCGCGGCGCCAGATTGCCAAAAAGCACGGCCAGACCGCCGGTGGAGCTGTACGGCCGGTCGAGAGGGCGGATGACCTCGTCGTCGGTAGACACGGGCGTCGCCGAATTGGGCCAGAAGGTCCTCACCGGATACCGTCGGCACCGAGCCATCGATCAACCCCGCCTCGGCCAGACGGTGGAGCGCGGCCATGACCCCGCCGGCCCGGTGGAAGTCCTCCATGTACCAGGAGCCGCCCGGTGAGAGCTTTACCAGCTGGGGCGTCCGTGCGGAGACCTCGTTGAACCGGGTGAGGGGGATCTCAAAGCCGGCCTCGTGAGCGATGGCGATAAGGTGCAGCACCGTGTTGGTGGAGCAGCCGAGGGCGGCGTCCAGCACCAGAGCGTTGCCGAGGCCAGCCGGCGTCAAGAACTGCCGGGCGCCCCGACTCTGGCGCGCCAACTCGACGGCCCGGGCGCCCGTGCGCCGCGCGAGGACGAGCCGGGCCGAGAAGACGGCGGGCATGGTGCCGTCGCCGGGCAACGCCAGACCCAGGCACTCCGTGAGGCAACTCATGGAATTCGCAGTGAACAAGCCCGCGCAGGAGCCGCAGGTGGGACAGGCGTTGTCTTCGAGCTCGGACAGTTCGTCCGCGCTGATTCTGCCGCGGAAGTATGCCCCCACCGCCTCGAGCACGTCTTTGTTCTCGATCCTCCGGCCTCCGTGATAGCCCGCCAGCATGGGCCCGCCGGAGACGATGGCGGCCGGCAGGTCGAGGCGGGCCGCGGCCATTACCATGCCGGGCACGACTTTGTCACAGTTGGGGATGAGCACCAGCCCGTCGAGGGCGTGAGCCCGGGCCATGATCTCCACCGAATCGGCGATCACCTCGCGGCTCGCGAGGGAGTAGTTCATCCCTTCGTGATTCATCGCGAGCCCGTCGCACACGCCGATAACGTTGAACTCGGCGGGTATCCCCCCGGCCTGGTACACCCCGTACTTGACCTGCTCCGCTATCGAACGCAGGTGCATGTGCCCCGGGATAAGCTCGTTGAAGGAGTTCGCCACGCCGATCAACGGGCGTCCTTCGTCGCTACGCACCCCACTTCGCCCGGAACTGGGCCGCGGCGCCTCCAACGATCGGCTCGCCGTGGGCGAAGCAGGCCGTGTCGAAATCTTCGCCGGCGAGTCGCTTGAGGCTCTCGATCCCTAGTTGCATGTCCTCGAAGATCGGCGGGATGCTCAGTCCGCGCACGTTGTTCGCCGCGTCGCCGGTGAACAGCACGCCGCCGTCGCCCGGCCACAAGAACACGAGGTGACCGGCGCTATGTCCAGGTGTCCAGATGGCCTTGATGCCGCCGGCGACCGGGATCGTCTCGCCTGGGAGCACCTCGTTTTCCACCTCGGCCGGGTCGTACCCGCAGGGCCCCCGCTTCACCACTCGATTGACGAACCACCAGTTCCGCAGTCCCGGGGCGGGCTTGTAGGGCCGGAAGGCTTTGCCCTCTCGTACCATCTCGGCGTCCGCGGGGTGCATCCACGCCTTGGCGCCGGTCGCCCGCTCGATCTCGGCGAGGCCGGCAGCGTGGTCGGGATGGGAGTGGGTGAGGAGGACGTCGTGGATGTCCTCCGGGCGGCGTCCGAGCGCCTGCAGCGCCTCCCCGATAAGCGCCATAGTCCCGGGAAAACCGGCGTCGATGAGGGTTATCCCGTCGGGCATGACGATAAGAAATACGTGCATATCGCCCGAACCGACCCGGGATACGTGCTCGGTGACTAGACGGTCATTATCCATACCAATGGCATGCTACCATCTCGCTCATGGACACGCGCTGGACCATACTTCCGCCCGGCAATATCGGCATAACCACCGAGCCGGTCACCGCGAGCGACAAGACCGAGAGCCTCCTGCGCGCCCTCATCTTCTCCGGGCAATTGGGTCCCGGCGACAAGCTGCCTCCCGAGCGGGAATTGGCGGTCCAGCTCAGCACGTCCCGGCCCACCCTGCGGACCGCTCTGAGAGCTCTCGAGGCCCTCGGCTTCGTCATGGTCAAGATCGGGTCCAAAGGCGGTTTCCGCATCAACGACGCCGAGACCATCAGCCGCCGCTGGAACGACTGGATGCGCGCGAACAAGCATCAGCTGGAAGAGATGCTGGACTTCCGCCGCTGGGTGGAACTCGAGATCGCCCGGCGCGCCGCCGAGCGGCGGACCCTCGAGGACGTCAAGATGCTGGAGGCGTGCTGCATACCGCCGGCTCCGGACCGGCTGTCCATGGTCAGGTGGCACTTCGGCCTCCACGACGCTCTGGCGACTGCCGCGCACAACAAGTATTTGGAACACGCGGGAGCGACCATCCGAGGACAGCTTTTCGCCCCGGTCGATACCCGGCCCATTCCCCAGCGCGTCGATGAGATCGTGGATGTCCACGTGCCGGTGGTCGCGGCCGTCTGCGCGGGCGATTCGCACCAGGCGGTCGCCGAGATGACCATCCTGCTGGACATGGCCGAGGCGCCCTTCCGCAAGTAGCTCACGCCGGCCACGACGCCGCCGCCGCGGCGCTCCGCGACAGGCCGCGGGCCTGGAACGCCGCCCGGCCGCTGCCCCGGCTTCTACTTCAGCCGCCGCTCGATGAAGTCGAAGACCCTGTCCAGGTTCTCCTCGGTCTCGAACACCGGGTCGTCATGACCGGCGCCGTCGAAGAGATCCAGCTCGAACCGGTCGCGCCCACCCGCTCCTCGATCGCCTCGGCGAACTCCACGGACTGCTGGAACGGCACCAGGCAGTCGGCGCGGCCCGTGCTGGATGAGGATGGGGGCCATGCTGCTCGTGGACGTACGTCATCGGGCTGGCGAGCCGGACCTTGTCGGGGATCTCGGTGATCCGCGCGCCCAGATACCGCGACTCGGGCGAATCCGCCTCGCTGTGGTCGCAGGGTCCCAGCCCGCTCTCGGCAAGCTGCTCGTCCATCTTCAGGAAGTCGGTCGGCCCGAACCAGTCGACGGCCACGTTGCACGTCGCACGGGTAGCTCCGCGTTGCCCAGTCGCAGGTCGTCGAACAGGCTCGCCTTCGCGGTCACGCACAGCATCGCGGCGTAGTTGGCACCCGAGGAGCCACCGCATGCCGCGATGCGACTCGGCGTCGAGACGGTACTCACTGCCATGGGCCCGCAGCCAGCGGACGGCCGCCTTCACGTCCTGCAGGCCGGCCGGGAAGATGGCCTCGCCGCTCAGAGCGATAGTTCACGCTCACGACGGCGTAGCCGCGCTCCAGGCCACGCAGGTAGGAGAGAACGTGGAGGTCACGCTTGTCCCCGATCGCGAAGGCGCCACCGTGGGTGTACACATGACCGGGAACGGGCCCGTCGCCCGCTTCGGGCAGATAGATGTCGAGCCGCTGCGCGGCCGAGGTGGGGGCGTAGGGGATGTCGAGCCACTTGCGCGCGGACGTGAGACACGTCGGCCGGTCGGTAGTCTGGAAGCCGTCCGTCGGCCGGGCCGCCGAAGGGCCCGGGCGGCCCGCCGGCGCGGCCACCGGCAGTGGCCGGGCATTGCGGCCGGGTCGGAGATCAATGGAGGTCTGTCTGAGAGAGGTCCACAGGGTCGTGCCTTACCTTCACGGGCTTTGTCTTGAGTCTGCGTTCTTCTGATACTCGTCGAAGGCCACCGCGGCCAGCAGGATGATGCCCCTGACGATGAACTGGGCGTAGGTGCCCCAGCCGGCCAACTGCATGCCGTTCCCCAGCACGGCCAACACGAAGACGCCGGCCACCAGCGCCGGTATGTTCCCCTCGCCGCCCAGGAAGCTCACGCCCCCGACGATCGCCGCGGTCAGAGCCGTGAACTCCGTGCCCGGGCCGAACGACGACTGCACCGAGTTGGCCTTGGAGACCATGACCATGGTGGCCACGGCGGTGAAGAAGCCGCAGATCGTGTACACCAAGGTCTTGATGCGCCGCGTGTTGACGCCCGGACAGTCGCAAGGCCTCCTCGTTGCCGCCCGAGCGCGACCACCCTGAGTGCCCCACCTGGTCTGTAGAAGATGACGAGGCGACGATCACGATGAAGATGGTCAGATAGACGTCGAACGGGACGCCGCACAGTGCGGGCCTTGGTTATGAACTGGAACGACTCCGGATAGTCCCGGAAGGTACGGGCCTGGGACACGATGTACGAGATCCCCTGGAAGATCACCGACGTGGCGAGAGTCACGATGAGGGGGAACGTCCGTATGCGCGTCACGATCAACCCGTTGATCGAGCCCCAGTACGGTCCCGAGGACCAGGCCGATGATGATCGCGGCCCATACCGGGAAGTCCCACAGCACCATCATCATGGCGGTGATCACTCCGACCAGCGACATCTGGTAGCCGACGGAGAGGTCGATGCCCCCGGAGATGAGGACGAAGGAAAGGCCGATGGCCACGATGATGAAGTAGGTGTTCTGGGTGACGATGTTGGTGAGGTTGCGGAGCGTGAAGAAGCTGTCGCTCACGAGCGAGAAGAGCAGGATCAAGCCAGAACAGCACGAAGACGACCGCGTACTTCCTCAAGAAGCCGAGGTCGACCTGTCGCTGCCCTACGTCCGTGTCAGGTTCGGATCATTCCGGCCCCTCTCATCCGAAAGACTTGTACTCGACGTCCGGCGGCTACTGCTCGGCGCGGTCCTTCCCCCTGACGATCAGCGTCACCACGTCGTCGAGGCGTGATCTCGCCGACCTTCAGCACTCCCTGCCTCACTCCGCCCTTGAGCACGAACACCCGGTCGGCGATGGCCAGCACGTCCGGTATGCGCTGCGTGATCAGCAGGATCGAGATGCCCTTGTCGGCCAGGCTTCTGATCAGCCCCAGCAGCTTGTTGGCCTCGGTCACGCCCAAGGCGGCCGTGGGCTCGTCCATGATGAGGATCGTCGACTTGAACGCGATCGCCCGGGCGCAGGCCACCATCTGCCGCTGCCCGCCGGACATGGTCGCCACGTTCTGCCTGGGCGACTTGATGTCGACCCGTAGTTCCCGGATGAGCTCCTCGGCCTGCTTGTACATCCGTTTCTTGTCGAGCAAGAGCTTGAAGCGGACCGTAGGTCAGCTCCCTGCCGACGAAGATGTTCTTGGCGACATCGAAGTTGTTGAAGAGTGCCAGGTCCTGGTAGATCATCGCGATGCCCAGATTGGCCGAGTCCTGGGGGTTGCGGATGCGGGCCTTCTTGCCGTTGACCCAGATCTCGCCCTCGTCGGCCACGTAGGCTCCGGAGAGGATCTTCATGAGCGTCGACTTGCCGGCGCCGTTGTCGCCGACGATGCCCATGATCTCGCCGCGCCTCAGTTCCAGGTCGACGTCCTTGAGGGCGTGGACCCCGCCGAAGCGCTTGCTGATGCCCTTCAGTTCGACGACGTATCTCTGTCATGTCTCCTGATCCACCGAGGTTCGTTCACCGGCCGGACCCCAGGACGAGGCGGCTCTCGACATCACAGAGGCCTCAGCCCTGATCCGTCTGGTGGTCAATTTCCGCCACACTCGCGAGCATCAGCACTGATGCTCACGGGGCGACGCGGGGTCACTGACATGACGATCACGCCTTGGTTGGCCATGGGCGTCAAGACGAGTTGGCCGTTGACCGCGGTGACGAGAGTCGAGTTCGTCCCAGGTGACCGCCGGATACTCCTCACCGTTCAGCATCTTTGCACGAGCGCCGCCGTCTTGCCCGGCAGGTCGCCGCCGCCGAAGGCGATCGACACCCCTCAAGGCGCCTTTGCCATCAGCCGCACGCTATGATCGCGTCGCCTTCGGGTCCGAACATGCCTACGCCGAAGACCGCCACCTTGCTCAGATCCTTGATGACGCTGCTGGCGCCTTTGCCGTATTCATCCATGATCGCCTGAGAGGCACCGCTGCCGCCATCGGAGGCATAGGCGAGAACCAGTTTCACGTCGGGGTTGGTCGTCAGCATGTTCTGCATGGCCGTCTGGCCGGCCTGGAACATCTCTGCGGTCGGCGTCTGGACGATCTTCACGGCCGGACAGTACACGGGGTTCGCCACCCGATCGGCCTCGGTCTTGCCCGCGAGGTACTTGCCGTCCTTGTCCGAGATGGGCGCGCCGGTAGCATCGATGTAGGCGCCCTCCCAGTCCTTGAGGTACGGCTCGCTGATCATCATGAGCCCGTTGGAACGCTGGACCGATTCGGTCGTGAGAGACGAGATGAACACAGCCGTCTCGATCGATCCTGCCGCGGCGCCGGGATAGGTCGCGTCCACCCAGTTCTTCCCCAGCAAGGCGCAGTACTCGCCCGCAAGGAACTGGTCCATCTTCATGACCGCGTCGCGGCCCGACTCACCAGGCTCGCCGCCGATCACCATGACGATGACTCCCGCCGTCCGGGCAGCCTCGAGCTTCGGCAGCAGGCTGGTCGCCTCGACCGCCATGACGCAGATGAACTTGGCCCCCATGGCAGTGTAGTTCTCCACCTGCGCTGGCCTGGGTGTTCGGATTGCCGTCGGCGCTGGACACCTGGACGTCATAGTCTCGTCCGAAGTTGCTTCACGAAGGTGTCCTTGATCTCGAGCATCAAGGGGTTGTCCATCGCAGGCAGACACACCCCGATGACCTCCTTCTTGCCGGTGCTCGCCGCTGTGGCCTCCGTCGTCGCGCTCCGGTCGTCGGTGCTCGGCGCAGCGGTCGTCGGCGCCCCCGTCGTGGGCGCGCCCGTGGTCGTCGATTCCTCGTCGCTGTGCCACAGGCGCGACCAGCAGAAGCACAGACGATACCGCCACAACGCCAGCACGATCGAGATCCGCTTCATCTCTTCTTCCCCCTTCCTGCGTTTTTCGACGGACTCATATGGTCCGTGAGACAGAATAAAGATTCTGTCATCGGACTGCAAGATAACAGAACTAGTAATTCTGTTAAGCCCTTGGCGTGGTCTATACTGGTGCGGTGCAGACCATCCGAAAACACGTATCACGAGCCGCGCGCGCAAGCCCGGGCACCAGACTCTTGAGAGGCTGCTGGCGGCGGCAGAAGACCAGCTTCGCGAGGAAGAGCTGGACCTGTTCACGATCCAGCAGCGTGCTCGACCGTACCGGCCTGTCCGTCGGGGCCTTCTACTCTCGCTTCCCCGGCAAGACCGCGCTGCTGCACACGGTCCAGGAGCGTCTGCATGCCCGCGTGCAGCCGCCCATCCTGGCCGCGCTGGCAGCCCAGGCGCAAGTCACGGAGTCTCTAGAGGAAGCGGTCGATCACGGCATTCGGCATCCTCATCGAGCACATGCTGAGCGAACGCGAGTTGTCCCGGGCCTTCATGATGCTATCGGCCTTCGATCCGGTGATGCGCGAGAAAGGGGAGCAGATCAACCAGGAGCGCCGGCGCGCCCTGGCCGCGGTTCTGGCCGCCCATCGGGAGGAGATCGGACATCCAGACCCAGGATGCGGCCATCGGCATGGCCTACGCCATGTACATGTCCGTGATGCACGGCAGACTGGTGTTCTTCGGACCGACGAACGTTCTACACTTCGGCGTCACCGATGAGAGCATCTTCGTGCAGCTCAAGCGCTCCATCGCGAGCTTCCTGAGGGGAGACGAAGGAACGTCCTACGAGGCGACGGCGAAGTAGCGGCACCCCACCGTTCGGCGTGATGCGGCCGTGGGGGCACTCCGTTTGACCTAGCTCCAGTCCTCCCAGGCGGCCACCTCGGCCCGCCGTTCCTCGAGCATCGCCGCAGCCCGCCGCTTTCCGGCCTCGGTCACGAAGTAGCCGTCGAGATCCTTGCCGAGATTCTCTAGGTAGGCGCGGGGATCGACACCTTTCCTCACCGTGTCTTGCCAGAAGTTCTCATGAGTGAACGACCACAGATGGTCAGTGTCGCAGACCGTCTGTATCTCGGCCGGTACGCCGCCCATGGCCGCCAGTTGCTCGGGCTTGTCATGAAAGAGGATCGCCGTGTAGATCATCTCTTTCTGCCGATCGGACAGCGGCGGATCGAAGACGTATTCGTTCAGGATCTGTTCCGCCAGGTCTCGCCCAAGCTCCACGTGGCGTGCCTTGGGGCCGACCGCCGCTCCCGACAAGGCCAGCCCCTCAACGCCGAGACTACCGGCGATCTCCGCTTCGGTCATCTGGCTCCAACCGCAGTCGTGAAGGATGAACGCCACGCACACCACTCGCTCGTCGATAGTGGACGGGCTCTCGCGTATCAACTCTTTCGCGAAGCGCAGGCACGTGGCCACGTGGACGTCGGTGGTCCGGACGTGCAGATAGGGGAGCACGAACGAGAAGAAGTCGCGGTACTCCGGGTCGACGCGTTCGAGAAGGCGCTGGTCCCAGGGGATGTAGACGAGATAGTGGAGAAGGTCGGGGGCAATAGACACCGACTCGGGCACGGCCAGGTGCAGATCCGACGGGATCCAGGCTCGTTCAACCGAGGGAAGATCGAATGGTCTGAAGGGGCTGACATTCACCACCACGATGCCGGTCTTCTTGCCCGTCTCCACGTAACGGTAGGCGTCCGCGATGTCCTCGAGCGGATACTCACGATCGATGACGGCCCGGAGTTCGCCTGCTTCCAGGCGGGCCGCCAAGAAGTCGACGAAGGCCCTGCTGCTGTTCGGGAGTCCAAGGATGACCCGTTTGCGCCTGGTGATCCCGCCCCATATCAACAGAGGCACGTTCTGATTCCGGGGGCCGAAGTCCGTCGTGGCAAAGACGCCGCCTGGTTTCAGAAGCCCCCGATAGCGGAAGTAGCTCGCCTTGCCGACCGCGTCGAACAGGAAATCGAAGGTGGTGCCGATCTGCGTGAGATCTTCGGCGGTGTAGTCGACGACACGGTGGGCGCCCAGCGATTTGGCGAGCTCGAGATGGCCGGTGTCGACAACGGCGGTGACCTCGGCCCCGTACCATCTGGCCAACTGGACCGCGGCAGTGCCGATGGCGCCCGAGGCACCGTAAATGAGGATCTTGTGCCCGGGTCCCACTCCGAGCGCCTGAAGATTCGAGTTGGCGTACAGCGCGCCTTCGCCGACCACCGCTTCGTCAAACCCGAGGTTCGCCGGCATGGCCGAGATGGTCCCGCCTTCGGAAATGCATAGATACTCGGCGTGGCCGCCGTAACCACCCGGGACAGACCGAACACCCGGTCGCCGGGCTCGAAAGTCTTCACCCCCTCGCCGACCGCCTCCACTTCTCCTGCGAAATCGAACCCGAGGATGGTGCGTTTCGGCCGCCGGAGGCCGGTCAAAGCCCGAACGAAGAAGGGATGGGCCCGGAGTTGGCCGCAGTCGGTGCGGCCGACCGTTGAAGCGTGCACCCTGACGAGCACCTCGCCCGCCGCCGGTTCCGGCCTGGGCACCTCCCGGATCTCGATGATATCCGGGGAGCCATATCGGGTGTTCACGGCGGCTTTCATGACCGCACGCTATCACTTGCCGGGCGGATCCGCACGGGGAGGCAGGACCGGCGCAGATCAGGTCAAAGAGTACACGGCCGTCAGAGCAAGCCCATTCACAAGCGCGTGGATAGTGATTCCCGGCCAGATCGAGTTCGACTTCTGGTACAGATACGCGAATGCGTAGCCCAACGCGAAAGCGGGAATGAAGAAGGCGATCTGCATGTGTGCCGCCGCGAACAGGGCAGCGCTTATGGCCGCCGCCTTTCGCCAATCGTAGCGCGAGCGAAGACCGGCAAACACGAAACCGCGGAAGAATATCTCCTCCACCACCGGGGCGACCACCACAACGGCGACGAACAATCCCCACGGAGTCGAGAGCCGACTGACGATAGGTGTGAGGTCGGTCCCCACCTGCAGACCGAAACCACGAAGCAGATAAGTGTACAAGCCGTTGAAGAGATAGAAGGCAAGGAGCAGGCCAAGCCCCTTGGCGAGAACGGAGAACTTGAAGCTCACGAAGCCGAGGGCCTTCAGTGGCGCGTGGTACTTGCGCACGGAGAACCACCATACCGGGACCAAGAACAGCAACTCGAACAAGGTCGGGACCAGGGCGATCCAGAGATCCACGTCGGGCCTGAACGAGAGGGCGTCGAGCAAATAGACGAGGCCATACCCAGCCGCGATCATCACCGCGGCTGCGGCCATACCCAGCCAGACGTCCCGAGTGCTCCAGGGCACCCCGACGTCCTTGACTTGCTCACTTTGCACGACTTGTCTCCCGTCGAACCACGGCAGCGCGGACGCTATCAATAGTACAGAAGCAGACTTGATGGTCGCATCGGTTGACTAGTATCTTCAGCGAGCCAAGAAAGGGAGACAGGAAATGACCGAAATGAAATACGCACGATTCATCGTCACGGAGCCGATGGTCGAGGAACACGGCTACGAGGTCAAGGATGGGCCCGACGTCATGTCGGCGATGGCCTACCTGGACGGTGGCGTCATCCCCGGGGCCTTCTACGCCGAGACCCACTGGTTCCACAAGCCCACGAAGTACTCTCCAAAGAAGCACGCTCACGATTTCGACGAGATCCTCGCCTTCATGGGCGGAGACGCGGCGCAGCCGATGGAACTGAACGGAGAGGTGGAGCTCTACATCGAGGACGAACGGCACGTGCTCACGAAGAGCTGTCTGGTCTACATCCCTGCCGGCGTCAATCACTGCCCCATGAACTTCCTGAGGGTCGACAGGCCCATCTTCCATTTCTCCACAGGAACGAGCACGAGAGCCTACGAGCGCGACAACGATGACGGCCGGGATCGGGAGGAATAGATGACGACAGGCATTCGCGGAAAGACCGCGATAGTCACTGGAGGAGCGTCGGGCATCGGCAGGGCGGCGGCGCTCGCCTTCGCCGCTGAGGGCGCCCGGGTGCTCGTCGCGACCGCGCGAAGCCTCTCCGCGGCGGAAGAAACCGTAGCCCAGATCCGAGCCAACGGCGGCGAAGCCGAGTACCTCCAGTGCGACGTATGCGACGAGGCTCAGGTCGAGGCCATGGTGGCAAAGACGGTCGACCTCTTCGGGAGCGTCGACTTCGCCTTCAACAATGCGGGAGTCGGTCCGGACGGGGTGACGATCCCCTTCAGCCCGCTGGTCGACCTGGACGAGGCCCATTGGGATTCTGTCGTCGACACGAACCTCAAAGGCGTGTTTCTTTGCATGAAGCATGAGTTGCGGCAGATGAGGCAGCAGTGCTCGGGCGTTATCGTGAACACGTCGTCCACGGGCGGCCTGAAGATGATGCCGGGATTCGGCGCCTACGGGCCGAGTAAGGCCGCGGTCATGGCCCTTACGAGACTCGCGGCGGCCGAGAACAAGGACAAGGGCATCCGCGTCAACGTCGTGGCCCCCGGACCAACGAAGGACACGGGCATGTCCGATCGGCTGCTGAGTTGCATGAAGGAGGGCGAGGGACCGCCCCGCCACCTAATGGGCGCCCCCGAGGATGTGGCGCGGGTGGTGCTGTGGCTTTGTTCGGACGAGGCCTCCTTCGTCACCGGCAACGTCCTCTCGGTGGACGGCGGACTGGACGTCGCCTAGGCCCGGGATTTGTCCCGCGGCGCGACGGAGGACGCACGCTCATGAAAGGTCGTCGCAGAGCATCCCGGCCAACTCCACCGCCCCGTCCCGACCTTCCAGTTGTTCAGAGAGCGATCGCGCCTTTTCGGCCATCGCGGCCGAGTCGAGAGTCTCGCGCAACGCCGAGGTGAGCGTCCGAGGAGAGAGCCGCTTATAGTTCAGCGGCTCCGGGCCGATGCCGAGCTCGCGCACGCGACGCCCCCAGTAGTACTGGTCCATCACGTGAGGAATCACTACCTGCGGCACGCCCGCTCGCGCCGCGGTCGTCGTCGTGCCGGCGCCTCCGTGATGCGCTACGCCCGCGAGGCGCGGGAAGAGTCGGCCGAACGAGACGTGCCCGACGGCAAGGCAGCCGTCGGGCGTGCTCCTGCCGGCGGCCTCCACCCACTTCTCCGGGACGATCGTGCGAACGTTGAGCGCGGCCGAGGACTCGAGGACGACGTCGAGCAATCGGCCCGCGTCTTTCGCGCCCATACTCCCAAATCCCACGTAGACGGGCGGATCGCCGGAAGCGAGGAAGTCCTCCACGTGCTGGGGGAGCGAGTCCGGCTGGAACGACGGTATCGCGCTCACGCGCCTCGTCCCCTCAACGTCGGCCGGCAGGGGCGCCAACTCCTCGTCTGCCGTCAGCAATCGCTCGCCGGGTAGACCAATCATGCGACCATAGAGACCCGCCGCAGGGGACAGACTCTGACGACTCCGCCAACCGTTCACCACTCCGTCGAGCATCCGGTCCGTGCTCCGCTCCGTTATCCACCACGCGGCTGAGTTGATGGGCTTCGGCCGACGGTCGCCGTATCGGTTGCGGGAGGATGGTGCGCTGACGGGTACCACCTCGGGCAGACGCAGACCGCGCGATAGGGAATCCCGAGCGCCTCGGCGACGTGTGGCGCGGCGTAGGCGATCCCCGTGGCCACGAGCAGGTGCGAGCCCTCGGCGACGGCCGGCAATTCGGCCAGCGTCTCCTCTGTGAGAACCTTCGTGGCGCGCACCAGCAGCGGAAGGGAACGGAGAGGCGCCCCCGTGGTCATTGACGCCGCGTCGATGAGCGGCGTGCACGAGGGTGCTATCGGACGGAAGTCCAGTCCCGCGTCGGCGGCGGCGGCGGCGAACTCGGGCGGGGCGGCGAGGATCACGTCCGTGCCGCGTTCGACGAGCGCGCGACCGAGCGACATGAACGGAGCCACGTCTCCCCACGACCCGATAGCGCAAAGCGTGAACTTCATGTCGACCTCCTCACCCCCGCAGTCAACGCCCCCGCGAGGAAGGGCACACTCCCAACCTAAGCCCTCAGCTCACCGCTTTCTTCACGAGCGCGGCGATCTGTTGGCTCGTCGGCGGCGGTCAACTGCTTCAACGCGAAGGCGACGGGCCACATGGCGCCATCGTCGAGGTGCGCCTCGTGCTGGAAGCCAAACGTCGCGTATCTCGTCTTGAATTTCTGCGCGCTTTGGAAGAAGCAGACGACTTTGCCGTCCTTGGCGTACGCGGGCATCCCGTACCAGGTCTTCGGCGAAAGGACCGGCGCGCTGGCTTTGATGATCGCATGGAGCCGCTCGGCCATGGCGCGATCGGCTGCCGGCATGGCGGAGATGACTGCGAGCACCTCGGCCTCGCCGTCGGCCTTCTTCGTCGCCTTGTTGGCAGCTTTCTTCTCAGGCATGGCGCTCTCCCTTCCTTAGCCGACTGGTTTTGAACACGTGTCTGCGGAACCGTCAATGAAGCTCGCTACGCCACGGTAACGACCACGTGTCCTTTCTTGTGCCCCTTCTCGACGTACGTGTGGGCCTCGACGATCTCCTCCAGCGGGTAGCGCCTGTCGATGACCGCCCGGACCTTCCCGGTCTCGATGAGCTCCTTGAGGAAGACAAGGTCCTCGGGGCTCCCACCTCCAGAACCTGAGTCCCTGTTGACGTTGAGATAGACGCCTGTCGTCCTCAAGGGCCTCTTGGCCCGCGAGGGCGAGAGCTTGCCTACGGCATCGAAGACAACGTCATAGGTCTCGTCGCCCTCGGTGAAGTCCTGCTCTGTGTAGTCGATCACCCTGTCGGCCCCGAGAGATGTCACCAACTCCAGATTGGCGGTACTACAGACCCCCGTGACGTCCGCCCCAAATGACTTGGCGAGTTGCACCGCATACGTGCCTACGCTTCCAGAGGCACCGTAGATCAGAACCTTCTGCCCGCTTTGGATGTTCGCCTTTCTGAGGACGCGCAATGCCGTGACTCCTCCGGTGGCCGCGCCGGCGGCGGCTTCCTCGAAAGTCATGTTGGCCGGCTTCGTCGCCAGCATCCCGTCCTTCGTGACCGACTTCCTGGGCTTCTGTGGCAAGCATACGTACTCGGCATAAGCACCGAGGCCCCAACCGGTGAATGCGAAGACGTCGTCGCCCGGCTTGAAGAGGGTCACATCCTTGCCGACCGACTCGACCTCTCCGGCCAGCTCCATCCCGATAATCGCGTTCTTCGGGCGAGTGAAGCCAAGGACCAGTCGCGCCATGAACCGTTGGCCCCGAGGAACATCGAAGGTTCGAATCCTCACATCCCCACGGTGCACCGTCGTCGCGTGCACCTTGATCAGCACCTCGTGATCCTTTGGAACGGGTTTCTCTACCTGTCGGAGTTCAAGAACATCGGGAGGACCGTATCCCGTGCACACGACTGCCCGCATATCTGGATCCCTTCTTATCGGCCTGCCGGCGGATTCAGGAGCGCGAGATGCCTTCCACAGCGTCGCGGATACGCGGACTGTATATGTCGCCCTACAAGCCGTCAAGCGAGCCGCGCGATACGCAACCAAGGTCTGAGAAGAGAGAGGCTAGCGAGTCGTTAGGGTATGCTAGCGATGAAGGTGCGAGACGTGATCAAGTTGCTCCATGAAGACGGATGGTTTCTGGTGGCTCAGTCCGGAAGCCATCGTCAGTTCAAGCACCCTACCAAGCCAGGCCGGGTGACGGTCGCGGGGGCGTTCGGGCACGAACTGGCCGCGGGCACTCTCAACAGCATCAAAAGACAGGCCGGCATCGAGGTGGAACGGCGGTGAAGAGCTTCATCATCGTCATCGAGCAGGCGGGCGACAACTACTCCGCATATGCGCCCGAGGTCCCCGGCTGCGTAGCTACGGGCTCGACGGAGAAGGAAGCCGAAACCAACATGCGGAGCGCGCTGGAGATGCACTTGCGCGGCATGGAAGAGGATGGGCTGCCGCTCGAGTCGGGCGAGGTCGTCGTCCGGCGGGTGCGCGTCGGCTCCGCCTAGGGGTAAGACAGGCTCCGGGGCGGGCATCCGCGTCATCAGGCGCAG
>CAVRJE010000004.1:0-13320 GCA_963721365.1 uncultured Actinomycetota bacterium | reverse complement strand
TGTCTGTAAACGTACATGCAGAACCCGGAGCAATCCATACCCGTGGTCGGGCTGGAGCCGGCCCACAGGTAGGGCACGCCCAGATACTCGACGGCCTTCTGGACGACTTTCTCTCCAGGGGATAGCAGGCCGTCACCGCCGTACCAGTACAGGTCCTTGGTGTTGGCGGGGCTGGGCCCCCAGAAGTTGAAGACGGTAACTTCCACAGGTCCGTCGCCGTACCCGGCGGGGACCGAGGCGATGGTCAGTTGGGTGCTCGAGTCGACCCTCCAATTGGCAGTGGGGACGTCCACCTTGCCCACCCGGACTCTGGTCGCACCGGTCAGCGTCTTCCCGGTGAGTACGAGCTTGTTCCCGCCACCGACCGGGCCGCTCTCGGCGCTCAGAGCGTTCACACGCGCGCTGTTGAGGCTCTTCACCTCCCGGAACACCGGCCAGCCGATACCGACGAAGTCGACCTTCTTCACCTCGGTGGCGTGGGCCTTGATCGCTGCGCTGGTCGCCGCGGGAAGGCCGGTAGATTTCGGCGAAGAGTAGGACGCCCTTATCCCGAGCAACGAAGGCCGCGGCCGCTTCCCCGTCGGGGTAATACTCACCGGAGACCAGCCCGAGATGGGCGTAACTTACCCAGCCCTGGGCGACGGCGTAGTCGGCCAGTCTTGCGCAGGCGTCGTAGCGCCCGTCGGGGTCACTCGTGCTGGTCGCGCCCACGATCCTCTTGCTGATGGTGAACCCGTCGACTCCAAGATTGAGGTCGGTGCCGACGACGAGCCCGGAGCCGGCGCCCAGGTCCGCGATGGCATCCTTCGCGGATTGCGGGAACGGGCCGGCGGCCGGCGTGAGCAGCAGCGGCCAGCCTTGAGCGGCGGCCAGAGCGGAGGCGGCCAGGGCGGCGCCGTAGCTATCGCCGGGAGCGACGATCACCTTGGACACCGTTCCCAGTTTGCTCTTCACCGCGCGGGCGACGAGGGCGGCGGTCTCATAGCGGTCGGCGCCTTTCAAGACCACGATAGACGCCGCGTCCGTGAGGCCCGGCACCGCGGCCTTGACACTCGAGACGAACGTGGACGGGAGGCCGACGAGGAACACCTTGGCCGGTTTGAGCCGGGTCAGCTCTGAAGCAACGTCGGCGCCGAGAGCCGACGCGGAGGTCAGCAGCAGCGGGCCGGAGTAGGCATTGGCCAGAACGCCTGCGGCGAGCGAATCGGCGTAGCTGTCGACGCTTGTGATCACCACGGCCGGAGCGCCGCCGGCGAAGGCTTTGCCCGACAGCGAGATGGCGTTGGCCACGTGACCGCTGTCCGAGTTCACGGGGGTGTTGAAGGTGGGGGCTGCCAAGCCGATGGCGGAGTTCGCGAACAGCGCCAGCGAGAATACGAGCAGCGCCAGCCCGATATAGATCTTCCTCTTAGTCGGGCGCATGGGATCCTCCAGTGCTCGAACGTCGCCGACAACTTCCATATCGGCCCGAGAGGCTGGTCTCTGAAGAGGGGCATCCTGTCGCGCCAGGCAGTCCCCTGCCACCGATGACCCTGAGGCGCGTTCTAGCGGAAGCGAGGTCAGGCGCGCGTCCGGCTAGTTGACCGTCGTGACCACCGCCTGCAGCAGGGTGCCGGTGACGTCCACGGCGTCGATATTCACACGCGTGCCGCCTGACACACCGGTCTGGCCGATCCACGACAGCACAACCTTGTGCGTGCCGCCTGCAAGGAGGCCGGTCGTCCATACCTTCTGCATGCGCAGCGTCAGGGGACTGGAGAAGTCGATCGTCCCCTTGTCCTCACCGTCGAGAGTGACCCGTGCCTTCCCCTGGGTGAAACCGGTAGTGGCGATCAGACTCGAGCTTGGTGCCATCGAACCAGACAGACGCGGTCGCCGAGGAGTCGGCGTACGCGTACGACCCGCCGGAAGCTCCGCTGCTGATGAACCTTATCCAGTTGCCAAGGTACAGGATCTTTCCGTCGGTCTGCTCGTAGCGGGTGGTAGTCGGCCCCGGAGGGGGTGCGGACCCGCCGGTCAGAGTGCCGACCACCTCGATGGCGTCAACGCTTATGTACTTGCTCGCCGCGTCCCCCGCATCCCAGGATATCTTGACGGTGTGAGGGCCCTCGGAGAGGGTGCTGGTATTCCACACCCTCTCCCGGTAGGAGACGGCCGAGGCGGCGAGATCGATCGTGACCGGCTTGCCGCCGTCAAGACTGACCTCCGCTTTGCTCAGCGTCGTTCCCCTGGTGGCGATCCAGCCGAGATAGGTGCCGTTGAACGAGATGGTCGCCGAGGCAGCTTTGCTCCTGGCCCGCAGGTAACTGCCGCCGTAGGCCGCGTTGGTAGAGAACGTATACCAGGTGCCCGCGTACCCGATATGAGAGTCGTCCTGCTCGTAGCGGACCGCGCCGCTTGGCATTGGTGTCTCGTCGTACAGCGGGGCGTTCACCAGGCTGTCGTGCGGGTCCATGGAGGCCGACGACATCGACGTGGTCGTGTGGATCTCGAAGTGGAGGTGGGGACCGGTGGACTCCGCGTTGCCGCTATCGCCCACGTAGGCGATGAACTGGCCCTGCTCCACGTGCATGCCCGACACCAAGCCGGGAGCGAAGGCGTTGGCCAGTCCACCCTGGCCGTCGTCGGTGCCCGGAGTGTCGTTGTTGATGTGGATGTAGAAGTATCCGTGCCCGTCGTCACCGGCAAGCCATATCGAATACTCCGGGACGCCCCCATAGGTGCCCACGCGCAGCGTGACCTTGCCGCTCACCGCGGCCATCTCCCGGGTCATCTTGGCGGCCATCAGGTCGGAGCCCTGATGCAGGTGGCCGCTGCGCGGCGCGAGATAGTCGTTGCAGCACTTTCACGCGCTTTTCGAGGGGAAAGACTATCGGGACTGTGGTGGCCGAAGCGCGGCTCGCGAAGGGATTCCCGATGACGATGAGAACCGCAAGCAATCCCACGGCTGCGGTACCGAAGCACATCTGCGGCGCGTGGTCCAGGTGGATCGTGCCAGGTGAGGCATGGTCCTGACCTCCTTGCTCTTGCCCGCGATCGGGCGACTCCAGGTTGGGGTATCAGGTAGGGGGCAGATAGGTTGATATCGGCATCGCCGACTTGCCGCTTTACGCGGGTGTTGAGGCGCCCCAGGATATCAACGGGCGCCACGAGAGGGGAAGCATGCGTTCAGGTTAAGGTCAGGCGGGAAAGACCGGGTGTCACCCAGCGAGCGTGAGACGAGAAGGGGCGCCGGCCGCGTTGCGGCCGGCGCCCCGAGCACTCTCGGTGGGAGTCATCCGGTGACTCCGCACAGAGCTCCGATGACTAGCCGGCCAGCACCGACGCGAACACCTGCCAGGCCAGCAAGCGCCTTGGCGGTCAGGCTGAGGATGATGTACACCTTCTCGCCGAAGAGGTAGTCCTTCCAGCGACCCACCTTCTTGTACTGCAGGACCATGTTGACCGCGAAGATGTTGAAGAAGACGAAGAGCGACGCGATGATGCCGTACACGAACCCGGGCGGGTTCTGTTCGCCGAAGCCGGGGCTCCACACGTAGATGAGCACCACGATCCAGGGGATGATCCCAGCGAAGCAGCCGAAGTAGAACGACAGCCAGTTGGGCTTGCCCGGCTGCTCGTATTTCTCCATCAGCAGCCCGAACAGGATCATGCAGGCGTTCACCCCGAAGATGGCGAGCATGGCCGCCAGGTCGACGATGCCGCAGATCATGGTGATGAGCACGATCATGAGCGACGAGGTGACGGAGTACTCGATCCAGCGCCCGTAGTTGCGGTTCTGCAGCAGGTTGCGCTTGTACCAGCCGAAGATGCCCGGCGACGCGATGAGCAGCAGGGCGAGCGCCGACAGGGCCATGAAGGCGAACACGCCCCAGCCCAGCTGGAAGCTCGCCGATCTTGTGGGCCTCCGGCGTGGTTCCGGGCGGGCCGTTCAGGTAGGTCGCGACCACCGGGATGGAGAACCCGTTCTGCAACAAGGCGATGACGACGGCCTGGGCGGCCAGGATGAGGCCCACCACGATGTTCCACCAGCGCAGATTGCGAAAGCGGGGCTCGAGATCGAGCGCGGCTCCCGCCGGTCCGAGGTCCTCTGCGGTCCCCTTCATTCCTACCCCCTCTTCAGTTCGAATGGTCGCGGCAGCGAGACTCTCTGCGTTGATAGTAGATGACCTGGGAGGCGGACTTTGCAAGAGACGCCGGCGCGCCCCTTCCCGGTGCGAAGGTCACCTGGAGCTTGCTGGGTCCCGGTACGTGGTGATAGGCTACTACCCAGAGGATCGAGCAATAGGCTGCACTGGGGAGACGGCGGCATGAAGGTACTAGTCGTGGGCGCGGGCATGCAGGGCCATGTTCTTACCTGGAATCTCGCCCGCAATCCGGCGGTCACCGAGATCATCCTGGGCGACTACGACGAGGGCCGGGCGCGGCTGGTGGCCGGCAGGGTGGGCGCGGGCAAGGCGAAGCCGATCCTCCTGGACGCGAGCGACACGAAGGCCGTGGCCGAGGCGGCTCGGGGTGCCAAGCTGGTGGTCAACGCAGTCATCCCCGAGTACAACCTCTCCATCATGCGCGCCTGCCTGGAGGCCGGCGCCGCCTACCAGGACATGGCGTCCGGACAGACGCGGACCAAGACTATCGACGAGGCCTACCTCGAACAACTGACACTGGCCCCAGATTTTGAGAAGAGCGGTTTGCTGGCCCTAGTCAGCACCGGCATGGATCCCGGATTCACCAACACCCTCGCGGCGAACGGGTACGAAGACCTCGAGCGGTGCTTCGAGATCCGCATCAAGGACTACGCCATCTTCGACTCGCCGGTGCCGCTCCAGGTGTGGTCACAGGAGACCTACTACACCGACTGCGCCCAGCCACCGCTCCTGTACGAAGACGGGGAGTTCAAGCGGGTGGAGATCTTCGGGCGGCGCGAGCACTATGCGTTTCCCCAGCCGTTCGGCATCGGCGCGGTGATATGCCACGACCACGAGGAAGTGAGCACGCTGCCTCGCACCCTGCCCCGCCGGTGGGGGGACAAAGGCCTCCGCTACGTCGACTTCAAGATGGGCGGCCCGGAGGAGGGGCTGGACGCCGACCTCGCGCTGGTGGCCTCGGGGATGACGAGCAAGACCCCTGTCACCCTGAAGGATGGCTCCCAGGTCCGGCCTATCGATGTGTTCGTCGCCACGCTCCCTCCCAACCCTCCCATGGACGAATTGGCCGCACTCGCTCTCTCGGGTGCCATCACCGACCACGGGGTGCTCACGGTCGACTGCATCGGCGAGCGAGGGGGCAAGCCGGCGAGCATCAACCACGCCATCTTCGCCCCGGACATCAAGTGGGTGAACGAGCGGATCCCGGGAGCTACGAGCGTCTCGTACGGGACGAGCACCCCCGCCTCGATCTACGCGGAACTCATCGTCGAGGGCCGTATCGCCGAGACGGGACTTCTCTGTCCGGAGGAACTGCCCCGAGCGGCGCGCGACGCCTTCGTCGCCGAGTGCGGACGGCGTGGTCTGCCCGTGACCCGTACCGAGACCGTGACGGTCAACTGACCAACGTGGGCTCGCGCACCGACACCGCAGCCGGCGGCAAAGGCCGCGCCGCCTGGCTTCCCTTCGCCGCCCTCGCCCTGCTCGCCCTGATCTGGGGCTACAACTGGGTGGTGATGAAGGTGGGCATGGCGTACACCGAGCCCTTCACCTTCGCCGCGCTCCGCACCTTCTTCGGCGCGGTCTTCATGTTCATCCTGCTTCCCCTGCTGCACCGGCGGTTGCGGCCGCAGGCTCTTGGCCTGACCATAATCTTCGGCCTGCTGCAGACGGGCGGTTTCGTCGGTCTGGCGATGTGGGCGGTAAGCCTCGGGGGCGCCGGCAAGGTGTCGATCCTGGCGTACACCATGCCCTTCTGGCTGCTGATGCTTGCCTGGCCTATCCTGCACGAACCGGTGCGCGGCTTGCAGTGGGCGGCGGTCATCTTCGCTCTTGCCGGTCTGGTGTCGATCCTGGGTCCCTGGAACATGCGTGGCCTAGAAAGCAGCCTACTGGCCGTGGCAGCCGGTTTCGTGTGGGCGCCAGCTCGATCGTGGTGAAGATCATGCGGAGCCGGCACGACATCGACCTGCTGACGCTGATCGCCTGGCAGGGGCTGTTCGGCTCGATACCGCTGATCATCGTCGCGCTTTTGACCGCGACGAAGCCGGTGGAGTGGAGCGGCACGTTCATCGCCGTTCTTCTGTTCAACATCGGGCCGGCCAACGCTCTCACCTGGGTGTTGTGGCTCTATATCCTCCACAGCCTGTCGACCGGCACCGCCGGCCTCAGCAGCCTGGCCGTTCCCGTCGTCGGCGTGGTGGCGGCCTGGATTCAGTTGGGGGAGCGGCCGGGAGTGCTGGAGGCGGCCGGCATGGGACTCATCGTCATAGCCCTGGCCATCCTGACCGCCCGGGAACTCGCGGCGAGTCAGACGAGATTCGTGGAGCCGGCCGCGACCGAGGCGGCAGCCGGCCCGGGGACGGTATCGGTGGTCGCTGCAGGGCGCCCGGATGGAGAGGCCTGCCGCCCGGATAGGACTGTTGGGGCCGGCGGTGCCGCGGCCCCGGGGACCGGGCCGCCTACTGGGCGCGGCCACCCGTGCGCCCGGGCGTACGTACGGCGCAGCCGCTCTCCCTTGCTATCCCCCGGATCATCGAACCGAAGATGAGCAGGTGTGCCGGCCAGAGCGAGAACCAGTAGAGGTGACCGTAGAGGCCTATCGGGTCCCACATCGCCGTCTGTACGACGCGGGTCCCGCCGTCCGGCAGCGGGATGCATTCGAATTGCAGCCAGCCTCGGCCCGGCCCCCGCATCTCGGCGGCCAGGAGTAACAGCCGGTCGGGCTCCAACTCCTGCACCCGCCAGAAGTCGATGGTGTCTCCCGGGATGACGCAGGTGGGGTCGCGGCGGCCGCGGCGCGCGCCGACGCCGCCGCTCGCCTGGTCGAGGAGGCCGCGGAGCGCCCACAACCAGGTCCACGCGTACCAGCCCTTCGCCCCGCCGATGCAGAGGATGGCCGAGAACGCCTGGGCCGGCGGACAGTCGACCTCCAGCGTGCGCTGCTCCAGGTAGCGGCGGCCGGCCTTCTGGCGGGCCGGTCGGCCGCGCGGGGCCGGCGAGCTGGACCGGGCGTCGCTCCACCGCGTCTCGGCGAAGGCCCGGTCTTCGTTGGCCAGGGCGCGCTCGATCGCCGCCTCTATGCCCATCGGCTTCACCTGGGGAAAGTCCCGTGCAGCGGCATCGCCCGTCACCACGGTCTCGTTGCGCACCCCTTCGAGGAGGTGCCGTCCGACCCGGTAGTACAGAGGAGTGACCAAGGCGAGCCACGCCGCCGACAGCCGGGGCGTGAGCAGGGGCACTCTCACCACCGCTCGCCTCAGTCCCTGGGACCGGGCGTAGGCCTGCATCATCCCGCCGTAAGAGACCCGGTCTGCCCCTCCGATCTCGTAGATGGCGCATCGGTCGGAGAGATTCACGTCCAGGGCGGCTATCAGGTAGTCGAGCACGTCCTCCACGGCGATCGGCTGAGTGAGGTTCTCGACCCAGCGCGGCGTGATCATCACCGGAAGCCGGTCGACCAATCCCCGGATCATCTCGAACGATATCGACCCGCTTCCCAGGATCACCGAGGCCCGGAACTCGATGGTCTCCGCCCCGCTCTCGCAAAGCAGGCGCCCGACATCCTGCCGGCTGGCCAGGTGAGAAGAAAGACCCTCTTCCGCTTTCCCCAGCCCCCCGAGGTATATGATCCGCCGTGTCCCCGCTGCGCGGGCCGCCTCGGCAAAGTTCCTGGCCGACGCCAGTTCCCGCTCGTAGAAGTCCCCGGTCCCGCCGGCCATCGAATGGACGAGGTAGTAGGCGGTATCGACGCCGGCGAAGGCCTCGACGAGCGAGGCGGGATCGAGCAAATCTCCGCCCACCACCTCGGTACTCGCGGCGACGCGCGGGACAAACGACGCCGGGGCGCGGGTGGGGCGCAGACGCTCCGGATCCCGAACGAGGATGCGAAGCGGGCGTCCGGTCCGTTCGAGCGGCCTGATGAGCCGCCCGCCGATATATCCGGTTCCGCCTGTCAGAAGGATGAGTCTGGTCGATTCCATCGTCAGGGGGATTCTACGCCTGGCCGAGCCGGGGCGAGGCCCGGAGGTCAGCCGGCGCCGAGCGCTTGGTGTATGGCCGGCTCGAGCCTCTGCGCGTCCCGGGCCTGGAAGTATCCGTCCCAGGGGTCGTCTTTGAGCCTTCGCAGCCTGTTCGCCAGAGTCTCGACCGTGTAGCTGTCGGGACGGATGCGCCCGCTCAACTCGGACCATCTGAGCGGGACGGCCACAGTCGCTCGCTCTCTTGCCCGCGTCGAGAAGGGCGCGATGGAGGTGGAGCCGCGATTGTTCCGCACGTAGTCCACGTAGATCTTGCCCGGGCGCTTGGCCTTGGACATGTTGGCGGTGAAGTGGTCCGGGGAGAGTTCCACCATGATCTCGGCCACCCGCCGGCAAAACAGGCCCACTTCCTTCCAGCTCTTCGTTCGGGGTGAGGGGTACGACGACATGCAGTCCCTTGCCCCCGGTGGTCTTGACGAAACTCTCCAGGTGTACGGAGCGAAGCACTTCGCGAACGAGGCGCGCGCCGCCGGCCAGCGCCGGCCACTCCACGCCGGGGCCCGGGTCGAGGTCGAACACCACCATGTCGGGCCGCTCGATGTCGGGCCACGTGGAGCCCCAGATGTGGATCTCGAGCACGCCCATCTGGGCGAGCGCGGTGAGGCTTCCCGGGCCGGTGATGGTCAGGTAGGGAGCGGGGCCGCCCGACTCGGTGATCATCACCCGGCCGACGGGTCCGGGGAAATCATCGGCAGGATGCTTGTGGAAGAAGCAGCCCGCGGGTCTGCCCCCGCGTTGCGGCACCTCGGCCTCCCCGTCCTCGACTCCGCTGGGGCAGCGGACCATGGCGATGGGGCGGTCCAAGACGTAGGGAAGCATGCGCTGGGCGACCAGGTCGTAGTACTCGACGAGGTCGCTCTTGGTCACTCCCGGGGTGGGCCAGAACACCCGGTCTGGGTGGGTGATGGCTCACCCCGTTCGCGACCGGCGTCGCCGCAGGCGTCCGCTCGCCGGCCGTCGGCGACATCTCGTTCGCGCATGGGCACCTCCGCAACGACATCGGCTGCCGGCTTGTCCTCCCGCAGCCCTTTGAAGCTGGGATGGCGGATACCGCCGTCCCGGGTCCACTCGGTGAACTCCACCTGGGCAACCAGTTCCGGCCGGACCCAGTGGGCGTTCTTCTGCGCCTTGTCGAGGTCTTCGGTGAAAGGAGGGGTGGTCGTCCGCATCTCCTGCAGGCGCTTTGCGAGGCCGAAAGCAGCCTTTCTCATCGAAGCCGGTCCCGACCTTGCCCACGTAGCGAAGACCGCCGTCGCTCGCGGACGCCGACGAGCAAGGCCCCGAACCCCGTGCGGGCCCCCGCCGGCTCGGTGTAGCCGCCGATGACGAACTCCTGTTCGTTCTTGCACTTGGTCTTGACCCATTCCTTCCCGCGGACGCCCGGACGATAGGGGCTGGACGATCGCTTGCTCACGATACCCTCGAGCCCCAGCCGGCAGGCCTGCTCGAGCACGGCCGGCCCGTTGCCCGCGATGTGTTCGGAGTAGAGGATGCGGCCGCCCTGGCCCACCCGGGCCAGCAGGCGCCGCAGCAGGTCCTTGCGGTCTTCGATGGCGGCGTTGGTCAGGTCGAAACCGTCAAGGTGAAGCAGGTCGAACGACGTAGTAGAGCAGCCGGCTGTCGCCCCCGCCGCGCTCCGCCCCCGCCCCTTCCTCCCCGAGCGCGCTCTGCAGTTCCTGGAAGCTGGTGCGTCCGTCCGGGAGGCGTACGGCCACTTCTCCATCGAGCACGGCGCTCTCTACCGGCAGCCTGGCGAGCTCGGCGGCGATGGCCCGATATCGGTCGGTCCAATCCTTGCCGTTGCGCGAGTACATCTTGACCGAGCCCTTCTCGATCGTCGAGATCGCCCGGTAGCCGTCGAGCTTGATCTCGTGCAGCCACTCGTCTCCCTGCGGGGCCCCCTTGACGAGGGTCGCCAGCTCCGGCTGGACGAAGCGCGGCAGCGCCTCGAGCGCGCTCCTCGGAGCGCCCGGCTCGATCGCGAAATCCTCGCCCGCCGGACGTCGGTCTGCGTCGCGGCCGGTCGCCGTGCCACACGCTCGCTTCGCCGGCGGCGGCGATCTCGCTCGAGCGAGCGGCCGCTCGCCACCGACGCCGGTCGCTCCTGGAGGATGCGCTGGCCGTCACCGTCGACCGCCTCCTCGTCGCGGTGCTTGATGAGAAGCCACTCCTCCTTGTCGCCCCTCTCCGGCCGGGGCTTCATGCGCACCAGCACCCAGGAGCCCCGCAACTTCTCGCCGTGCAGAGTGAACTTGAGGTCGCCCTTCCGGAGCATCTCGTGCGGGTCGCCTTCCGGCTCCCACGTGCCTCGGTCCCAGAGAAGCACCGTGCCTCCTCCGTACTCTCCTTTGGGGATGGTGCCTTCAAAGCTGCCGTACTCGAGAGGGTGGTCTTCGGTCCGGGCGGCCAGATGGCGGTCGTGGGGGTCGAGCGAGGGCCCTTTGGGTATGGCCCACGACAGCAAGACGCCGTCGAGCTGCAGGCGGAAGTCGTAGTGGAGCCTGCTGGCGTCGTGTTTCTGGATGAGGTAGAGGAGGCCGGTCGTCGCTGCCGCCACGCTGCCCCGTTTCTGCAGGTCGGGTCTCCGGCCTTCCGGTCGTTGCCGGCCGGCTCCGGCGTCTTCTCGAAGTCCCGTTTCCTCCGGTACTCTTCCAGTGCCACAGGGAACTCCTACCCTGCACCCGCTGCCCGGCGCCGGCCGCCGCTTCGCGGCGGCCGGCTTGGGCGCCCCCTCGGCGGGTGGCGACTGCCTCTCCTCGACGCTGCGCCGCAGGAGAGCCATGATGTCGACCACCTCCGCGCCTTCCTGGCGCTTGGGTTCGCTCCGCGCCGTCACCTTGCCGCCCTTCACCTTCTCGTCGATCATCCTCAGCAGGTCATCGCGGTAGGTGTCGCGGTACTGCTCCGGCCGCCATTCGCCGACCATCGATCCGACCAGAAGCTCCGCCATCTTCAGCTCTTGATCGGTCACCGCCAGGTCGTCCAGGTTCTCGCTGGGAAGGTCGAGATCGGCCGCGTCGCGCAACTGGTAGGGCCAGCGGAGGGTGTAGGCAAGGATCACCGGCCCATCCGCGAGGACCGCGCACAGATGCTGCCGCTCCCGGATGACGATCTTGGCCACGCCGACCTTGCCGGTTCGTCTGATGGTCTCGCGGAGCAGGGCATACGCTCTCCGCCCGGCCTTGGACGGTTCCGTGTAGTAGGGGGTGTCGTAGAACGCAATGTCGATGTCCCCGCCGTCGACGAACTGCATGATGTCGATGCTCTGGGTCGCCTCCACGTTCGCCCGCTTCAGATCGGCGGGCTCCAGGACGACATATCGATCCTTCTCGTACTCGTAGCCCTTCACGATGTCCTGCAGGGCGACCTCGTGCCCCTCCTCGTCGACGTGCTTGTTGTGCACGCGCTGCAGGTCGTCTCGATGGAGCATGTGGAAGGAGACGTTGTCCCGAGCGTCTTTTGCAGGGTAGAGCGAGACGGGGATCGTCACCAGCCCGAAACTGATAGTCCCCTTCCAAAGCGCGCGAGCCATAGTCTTCTCCTCGTCGTGTGCCGGACCGATCACCGGTCTCACTCAGCCCGTCTGCTATCAGCCCCGGGAGACGACTCCCACGACGTCGATCTCGACAAGGAACTCGGGTTTGGCCAGCCCTACCTGCATGAAGGTGCTGGCCGGCGGGTCCTCCACCAGCATGGGAGCGTACTTCTGGTAGTACTCGAGCTCGGTCTTGCGCATCCTCGGGTAGTCCTCGAGGTTCTTGAGCATCATCAGGGTCTTGATGATGTTGTTCATGCTGCTGCCCGCTTCTTCCATGCAGGCCCGCACCTTGTCGAGGGCGACGATCATCTGCTCCTCGAACACGTCGGTCTCGACCTTCATCAACTCGTCGTTCTGGCCCTGGCACCCGGAGACGAATATGAGGTTGCCGGCGACGACCGAGTTTGCGAACTTCGGGGACTCTGCGGGGAAGTTGGGATACGCGAGCTTCTTGCCCCCCCAGTATGCGGGATAGAACTTCACTTCTTCGGTCATCGCGAGGCCTCCTTGGCGTTCTCTCGTCTGGCGACCGGTCGACCGCCTGTCTACAATGTGGCGAGAGGAACGCGTCTCGTCAAGAGGGAGGCAGTATGAGGTACCGGGTGCTGGGTGGATCCGGCATAGAAGCGTCGATCGTCGCCTTCGGCGCGTGGGCCGTCGGCGGCTGGTGGTGGGGAGGAGCCGACGACTCCGAGTCCATCGACGCCATCCGGAAGGCGCTCGACCTCGGGATGACCTTCATCGACACCGCGCCCGCCTACGGCCTGGGCCACTCGGAAGAGGTGGTCGGAAAGGCGATCAAGGGCCGGCGCGACGAGGTGGTCCTCGCCACCAAGTGCGGCCTGGTATGGCACACCGACAAGGGGAACCACTTCTTCGACGAGTCGGGCAAGGGCGTGCGCCGCTACCTGGGCGCCGAATCTATCCGGTATGAAGTCGAGCAGAGTCTACGCCGGCTGCAGACCGACGTCATCGACCTCTACCAGACCCACTGGCAGGATCCCACCACTCCCATCGACGAGACCATGGGAGCTCTGCTCGAGCTCAAGCGGGAGGGCAAGATCCGGGCTATCGGAGTCAGCAACGCGACCGTCGAGCAGATGGACGAGTATCGCAAGGCCGGACCGCTCGACGCGGACCAGGAGAAATACAGCATGCTGTCCCGGAAGATCGACGAGGAGCAGCTACCCTATTGCGAGCGCGAGAACATCGCGGTGCTGGCCTACTCGCCGCTGGCCCAGGGCCTGCTGACCGGCAAGATGACCGCCGACCGAGCCATCCCGAGGGCGACTACCGGGCCGAGGACGCCAAGTTCAGCACCGAGAACCGGAAGCGCATCCTGGCCTTCCTCGAGCGCCTGCGCCCGGTGGCCGACGAACACAAGGCCACTCTTGCCCAACTCGCCATAGCCTGGACGCTCGCCCGTCCCGGTCTGAGCCACTCGCTGGTCGGGGCGCGGAGCGCCGCGCAGGCCGGCGAGAACGCCAGGCCGGCGATATCGTCCTGGCCGCCGAAGACCTCGCCCAGATCGACGAGGCGCCTGAGCAGGCTCGAGCTACAGGTCTGAGCGGCTCCGGGGCCGAGGCGCAGCGACGCC
>CAVRJE010000003.1:0-20164 GCA_963721365.1 uncultured Actinomycetota bacterium | reverse complement strand
CGGGGGAACGCGCTGCGTGGCCGTTACCGGCGGTTACCTGGCGTTGCATCTCGCGTTTAAGCGCGCGGTAGACGGTAGAGTGCTGAAGGGTCTGCCCCTGGCCGATTCGGTCGCGGCCGTGAGTGTCGGAGTGGTAGGGGGCGAGCCCATGGTGGACCTCGAGTACGCGGAGGATTCCGTCGCCGAGGTAGACATGAACGTCGTGATGACCGGCAGCGGCAAGCTGATAGAAGATCCAGGGCCACGGCCGAAGCGGCGCCGTTCGAGCGACGGGTGTTCGATAACCTCCTTGGGCTCGCGGAGGCGGGATCGGCCGTATCCAGGAGTCGCAGTCGGCGGTCATCGCCGAGGCATACTTCGGCACGGGGAGCAACCCGAAGCCGTGAGGAGCGGCGCGCCGGTAGTGCTGGCCACCGGCAACGCCGGTAAGGTCCGGGAGTTCAACCGCCTTTTGGCCGGCGCCTTCGAAGTGCGGCCGCTGCCCGCTGGGGTCGGCCTGCCTCCGGAGACGGAAGACACCTTTGCCGGCAACGCCCGCTTGAAGGCGGAATCGGTGCTCGACGCGCTCGGCGGCGATCACGCTGTTCTTGCCGACGACTCCGGGCTGGAGGTAGCCGCCCTCGGCGGACGTCCAGGCATCTTCTCCGCCCGCTTCGCGGGCGACGGCGCAAGCGATGCCGACAACGTTGCGAAGCTGCTCCGGGAGCTATGCGCAGCGTCAGATAGGAGCGCACGCTTGCTGCGCCTTGTGCCTCGTGGTGCCGGCGGGCCCTGACCGGGCGGGCACAGCGCGGTGGCGAACGATAGAAGTCGAAGGGGAAACGAACGGCTCGATCACACTTGCCCCTCGCGGGGACGACGGGTTCGGGTACGACCCGGTGTTCCAGCCGGAAGGCTGGGACGCTTACGCTTGCCCAGGCGTCGCCTGCAGACAAGGACAGCGTCTCCCACCGGGGAGCCGCCGCGCGGGCACTCCTGGACCGCTTGGCGCGGCCACGAGGAGCTTAACGTGGACAAGGGAACGTTCGCAGAACTGGTGGCCGACGCCCTCGACTCGTTGCCCGAGCAGTTTCTCGAGAGCATGGAGAACGTGGAGGTGATTATCGAAGACTGGCCGAGCCGCGAGGACCTGGAGGAGGCGGGGTTGTCGTCCCGGGACAAGAGCTCCCTGCTCGGCCTCTACTACGGGGTGCCTCTCACGCATCGCGGTGCCTTCTACTCGGCCCTTCCCGACCGCATCACCATCTTCCAGAAGCCGATAGAGCGGCTGGCCGGGGAGGACGAGGACGAGGTGCGCGAGCAGGTCCGCCACACGGTGATCCACGAGATCGCGCACTACTACGGCATCAGTGACGAACGCCTCGACGAACTCGGCTACGACTGAGGCCCGGTGCAACGGCGTCCGTTGGGCCGCAGCGGGACAACGCGACCCTCGCGCTAACGCGAAAGCCTGCGGGCCAGATCGAGCACGAAACGGCGGTCCGTGGGCCTCATCCGCCGAGCGAGATGCGACAACTCCCGGGTCTCGGCGTCCTCTTCGGCATTATCCTCGAGACTGAGTTGCTCGGGCTCGAGGAACGGGTCTTCCTCGTCGAGCGCGGCGTGGTAAAGGAGCTCCCGGGCGGGTACGCCCAGAGCCTCCGCGATGGCTTCGATCACGTCCGTCGTCGGGTTCTTGCGGCCCTTCTCGATGTCTCCCAGATAGCTCTTGGAAACGCCGGACTCGTCGGCGAGCGCCTGCAGCGTGAAGCCGCGGTCTGAGCGGAGCTTGCGGACTGTCAGTCCGATGTAATCGGCGAGTCGTCTTTGGGTCACTGTCCGCACCACAGTTCGAGGTAGGTTGGGAGGCGGGACCGGCCGTCGTACGCTCGCAGTGTATGCGGGGGCATGCGAGAATGCAACCATAACTGCCCAAGGAACGAGGCGATGGCTCAAAACCTTCTCTATCTTGACCCCTGGTCGGGCCTGTCGGGAGACATGATGCTGGCGGCGCTGCTGGATGCGGGCGGGCAGGCGGCCGAGTCCGCGCTCCACGAAGCAGTGGCCTCCCTGGGCCTTGTGAACATCACTGTCGAGATCACGCACGATGTCGAATGGGGGATCGCCTGCACCCGGGTAAACGTGCGCGCCGAGCAATCTCCGCCCCTGCGCCATCTCAGCGACATGCTTGCAGGTGATCGGCGGAGCAATCCTCTCGGAGCGGGTCAAGGCCCAAGCGCGGGCGGCGGTCGGGCGCCTCGCCGAAGTCGAGGCGGGCATCCATGGCTGCTCGGTGGAGCAGATCCACTTCCACGAAGTGGGGGCGGCCGACACGCTTGTCGATGTGGTAGGCACCTTCGTCCTCATCGAAGCCCTCGGCGTGGACAAGGTCTTCGTGGGCACCATACCGGTGGGCGGGGGGACGGTCGAGATCGCGCACGGGCGGATGGGAGTGCCGGCGCCGGCCACGGCGGCGCTTTTGGCCGGTTACCAGGTGGCCGGCGGGCCCGAGATGAGGGAGTTGACGACCCCGACAGGAGCCTTGCTGGCCGAGCAACTACAGGCGCAGCAGGGCCCGCTGCCGGCGATGACGGTAATGGCCATCGGCTACGGGGCGGGGACCATGAAACTGGCGCACGGTCCCAACCTGCTGCGCGTGGTCCTGGGCGAAGCGACCGGCGGAGGCGGCGCCGATGCCGCCGGCACCGAGGGCCTGGCCGGGGAGGCGGTCGTCGAGTTGCAGACCAACATCGACGACGTGTCGCCGGAGGTGATAGGTCACACGCTTCGACGGCTGCGGCAGGTGGGCGTGTCTGGATGCCTGGACGGTCGCGGCGCAGATGAAGAAAGACCGGCCCGGGGTCGTCCTGCACGTTCTTGTCGCTCCCGGCCGGGAGGCGGAGACCGTCGATATCCTCTTTGCGGAGACCGGTACGTTGGGAGTCCGGCGCTCGGACCTCAGCCGGTATGCGGCCGACCGCGGTACGGTGAGCGTGGGCGTCGCCGGCCATGATGTGGCGGTCAAGTGGGGCAGGTGGGGTGGGCGAATAGTGAGCCTTGCTCCCGAGTACGAGGACGCCGCAGCCGCCGCGGCCCTATCGGGGCTCCCGCTGCGCGAAGTGATGCGCCAGGCGAGCGAGGCGGCGCAACGTCTGCTGGAGCAAGGCGAGCACAGATGACGGGAGCGAGGGGCTGCATGCCCCCCAGCGAGGGGCCCGCGGCCCGGCCCCAAGCCCGAGTGGCTCAAGAAACGGCTCCCGGAAGCCGCGTCTCTCCGCGGCATGGAAGGCCTTCTGCGCCGGCGCGGGTTGCACACCGTCTGCGAAAGCGCCCTATGCCCCAACCTGGGGGAGTGCTTCGGGAAAGGAACAGCTACCTTCCTCGTCATGGGCGACGTGTGCACCCGGAACTGCGGTTTCTGCGGTGTCACCAGCGCCCTACCCAGGCCGCTCGATCCGGAGGAGCCGGACCAGGGTCGCCGAGGCGGTCGCCAGCCTCGGGCTTCGGCATGTCGTTGTCACCTCCGTCACCCGGGACGACCTGCCGGACGGCGGAGCAGGACATTACATCGCCACGATAAGGGCCATCAGAGTCGCCGTGCCGGAAGCGACCATCGAAGTGCTGGTGCCCGATTTCGCAGGCAGCGTCGCTGCCATCGTCCGCGTGCTGGCCGAAGGCCCCGACGTGTTCAACCACAATCTGGAGACCGTGCCTCGCCTCTATCCCCAAGTGAGGCCCCAGGCTGTCTACGAGAGGTCGTTGGCGGTGCTGAGGCAGGCGGCCGAAGAGGGCGGCGCCGTCGTCAAGACGGGCCTGATGGTGGGGTTGGGGGAGACGCCGGAGGAAGTCCGTGCCGTGCTCCGCGACGCGCGGTCGGTGGGAGTGGATGTGGTAACCATCGGGCAGTATCTGCGGCCCTCGTCTTGCCACCTTCCCGTGGTCGAGTACGTGCACCCCCAAACCTTCGCCGAGTATGGCCGGTGGGGCGAGGAAGCGGGCCTTCAAGTGCACTCGGCGCCCTTCGTGCGCAGTTCCTTTCACGCGGGCGAAAGCTTCGCCGAGGCCAGGCGGCGGGGGGCGGAGAACCACGCTCCTGATGCGGGCAACGCGGTGAGAATCCATGTATCCTGTGCCTACGCCGAGCTACAATATCCGTCGGACCTACAGGTGGTGATGTGAGCGAGCAAGCGTTGGAAGAACAGTTCAGCGAACTGCTGGAGCATTACAGAGGAGAAAGGGGGGCCTTGGTCCCCCTTTTGCAGGGAGCCCAAGCGATCTTCGGCTGGCTGCCCAAAGACGTGATGGCTCGTGTGGCCGAGGCGGCCGGCGAGCCGCTCAGCATGGTCCTGGGCGTCGCTACCTTCTATTCGCAGTTCCGCTTGAAGCCCCATGCCAAGAACACCATCCGGTGCTGCCACGGCACCGCCTGCCATGTATCCGGCGCCCCTCTTATCTCCCAGGAGGTCGAGAGGTGTCTGGGCGTGCATGCCGGCGAGAACACCGAAGACATGCTTTTCACCATCGAAGAGGTGCACTGCGTGGGCGCCTGCGGCATGGCCCCCGTGGTGATGATCAACGACCGCGCCCACGGCAAGCTCACCCCCGACAAGGCGGTGGCGGTGGTCAAGGAGTTCCAGGCGGCCGAGTTGGCTGCCGTCGCGGCAGCGGATGAGGCCGAGGAGGGCGCGGCATGAGCACGGCGGAACGTACGCTGAGCAAGCCGGCGCCGACCAGACCGCGCCGGACCATCCCCGACGTCGACATCCGCATCTGCCTGGGCACCGGGGGAGTGGCGGCGGGTAGCCGGGAGGTCCTCAAGGCGTTCGAGGAGAAGCTCGCCACGAGCGACGTTCTGGCCGTCATCCGTCCCCGCGAGGATGACTGTGCCGGGCGCTGCGCCTCGATCACCGGGACGGGTTGCCAGGGCCTCTGCGCCATGGACCCCCTGGTCGAGGTCCACATGGGCGTGAACGGCTCCAAGAGCTCGGTCACGTATGGGCAGGTCACTCCCGCCATGGTCGAAGAGATCATTGCCAAGCACATCGTGGGCGGCGAGCCCATCGAGAAGTGGATCGTCCGGACGGACGAGGGACCCACCGAGTACGACGCGTTTTTCGAACGCCAGGAGAAGCTCACCCTGCGCCATGTGGGCGTCATCGATCCCGAGGAGATCGAGGACTACCTCGAGGCCGATGGGTATCAGGCGCTATACAGGGTCCTCTCGAGCATGAGCCGCGAGCAGGTCATCGACGAGATCTCTGCCTCCGGCCTGCGAGGTCGGGGGGGAGCCGGCTTCCCCACCGGACAAAAGTGGAAGTTCGCCGCGAACTACGAGTCCCCCGACGGGGTCAAGTACTTCATCTGCAACGGCGATGAGGGGGACCCGGGCGCCTTCATGGACTGCTCGGTCCTCGAAGGCGACCCGCATGCCGTGTTCGAGGGCATGGCCATCGGAGCCTACGCGATCGGAGCGACCACAGGCTACCTCTACGTGCGGGCAGAATACCCGCTGGCCATCCGCCGGCTCAAGATAGCCATGAAAGCCGCCGAGGAGAGGGGCTTCATCGGCGACAACATCATGGGCTCCGATTTCTCCTTCCACCTCAAGCTCAAGGAAGGGGCCGGCGCTTTTGTGTGCGGCGAAGAGACCGCCATGATGGAGTCGATCGAGGGCGACCGTGGAATGCCTCGGCTGCGCCCCCCGTTCCCCGCGGAATCGGGTCTCTGGCACCGGCCTACCAACATCAACAACGTGGAGACTCTGGCGGTCGTTCCCTGGATAATCCTGAACGGCGCCGAGGCGTTCGCCTCACGTGGATACGAGAGGTCGAAGGGAACGAAGGTGTTCGCTCTGGCCGGCAAGGTGAACAGGACCGGTCTCGCCGAGGTCCCCATGGGGATGCCGCTCAGGGACGTCATCTTTGGGATCGGCGGCGGAGTCAAGAAGAACAAGGCGTTCAAGGCCGTGCAGATGGGGGGACCATCGGGCGGCTGCCTGCCGGAAGCGTTGCTCGATCTGCCTGTGGACTACGAGACCATCAACCAGACCGGCGCCATCGTCGGGTCGGGTGGGATGATCGTGATCGACGAAGACAACTGCATCGTCGACACCGCCCGCTACTTCCTGGGCTTCACCCAACAGGAAAGCTGCGGAAAATGCCCGCCCTGCCGTATCGGCACCAAGCGGATGCTCGAGATCCTGGACAAGATCTGCGAGGGCACCGGTACGCTCGCGGATATCGCGTTTCTCGACGAGATCGCGCAACAGGTCAAGATAGGGTCGCTCTGCGGGCTAGGCGCGACCGCTCCCAACCCGGTGCTCACCGCTCTCAAGTACTTTCCGGAGGAATTCCGCGAGCACGTGCTCGAGAAGAAATGTCGGGCCGGCGCGTGCGCGGCACTGACCACGTATCTCATCGATCCCGAGACGTGCAACGGATGCCGGGCCTGCGTCCGAGCGTGTCCGGTGCAGGCCATCTCCGGAGAGCGCAAAGAAGTCCATGTCATCGATCAAGAGTTGTGCATCAAGTGTGGTGCCTGCTTGGAGAAGTGTCGGTTCGACGCTGTGAGGAGGTCCTGATGTCCCCGGCCGGAGGTTCAAACGGGCAGGTAAAGATCACCCTGACCCTTAACGGGCGCGAGGTCCAGGCCCAACCGGGACAGACCATCCTGGAAGTGGCTCGGGCGCAAGGCGTCGACATCCCCACGCTCTGCTACGACACCCGTCTGGAAGCGTACGGCGCCTGCCGCATGTGCCTGGTGGAGGTCGAAGGCGCGCGCGGGCCCATGGCGGCCTGCGGTACCAAGGTGAGCGAGGGTATGAAGGTCCAGACCCATACGGAGAAGATCGCGAAGCTCCGCAAGTTCGTCCTGGAACTTCTGCTCACCAACCACCCTCTCGATTGCCCCGTGTGCGAAGCGGCCGGCGATTGCCGCCTCCAGGACTACGCGTACGAGTATCTGGTCGACATGGTGCCCTGGGGCTGGCGTCCGCCCTCCATCGACGGCCCCGGCGACCACCCGAACGTGGCCCACTATGGCTCCCGTTGCATACTCTGCGGCCGCTGCGTGCGTATCTGCCGGGAAGTGATGTCCATCGGCTGCTGGGGTTATCTCAATCGCGGCTACGACAGCGAAGTGGACACGCCCTACCGGCTGCCTCTGGCCGACGTTGGCTGCGTGTCCTGCGGCCAGTGCGTGAGCACCTGTCCCGTGGGGGCCGTCGCCGGGCAGCGGAGCCCGCTGGGCGCCCGCGCCTGGCAGACCACCAAGACGGCGACCACGTGTTCCTACTGCGCCGACGGTTGCCGTTTGCTGGTCCATTCGTTCCGCGACCGCGTCGTGCGGGTCTCCTCGGAAGAGGGAAAAGGTCTGAACGGCGGCAACCTGTGCGTCAAGGGGCGATTCGCCCTCGGCTATGCCGACGCTGCAGACCGTCTTACCGCGCCTCAGGTGGCGCAGGCCGGCGGCGGACTGCAGGAAGCCGGTTGGGACGAGGCGCTCAAGACCGCGGCCGGCAAGATCGATGCGGTGCGCCGCGAGCACGGGGGACAGGCTGTAGCGGCCGTCTGTGGGACCAATTGCACAAACGAGGCTGCATACCTGGTGCAGAAGCTCATGCGCACCGTGCTGGGCTCGAACAACGTCGATTCCATCGACCATCCCGACCTTGCGGCCTCCGAGAAGGCCCTGACCGAGGCCATCGGACGTGGACGCGGTGACCAACTCGCGCTTCGACCTGGAGGCGGCCGACGCCATCCTGGTGCTGGGGGCCAACCTCACGGAGTGCGACCCGGTACTCGCGCTGACTGTCATCAGAGCGCTGAGGAAGAATCTGCCGGTCATCGTGGTCGACCCGCGCCGGACCGAACTGGCCGGCAAGGCCAAGTACCACCTCGGGCTGAAGCCGGGTACCGACCTTGCCGTCCTTCGGGCGATGATGAAGCACATACTCGACGTCAAGCTACAGGATGCCGGTTTCGTGGCCGACAAGACCGAGGGCTTCGCCGACTCTCGAGACCTCGCTGGCCGTCGTCGATGTCGCGGCCGAGGCCGCCATCGCGGGCCTCGATCCCGACCTCCTGCGGGCCGCTGCCGTGGCCTTCGCCCAGGCGGGCGCGGGCGCGATCTTCATAGGATTCGGCCTTTCCCAGGGCCCGCAGGCCGAAGAGGCGGTGCGCGGCCGCGGCCGATCTGGCCATGCTGACGGGCAACCTGGGTAGGCCAGGCACCGGTCTGTATCCGGTGCGCACCGGGGCCAACTCCCAGGGTCTCATGGACATGGGAGTGCGTCCCGACCGGCTTCCCGGCGGGGCCTCGCCGGCCGAGCCCGGCTCGCCGGCCAAACTCGAGGCGGCGTGGGGCGCGCAACTCACTGCTCTCGCCCCCGGAGTGGCGCTTGCGGACCTGGTACCCGCCATCGAGGCGGGCACCGTCAAGGCGCTCTACGTGGTAGGGGCCGATCCGGCGCTCGCGCTCGCGGATGACGAACGTACCAGGAAGGCGCTGGGGCTACTCGACGTGCTCGTCGTCCAGGATTCGTTCCCCACCGACACGGCGGCCGAGGCCGACGTGGTGCTGGCCGCGGCGGTGGCGTTCGAGGACGAGGGCACCTTCACGAACGGCGAGCGCTTCGTCCAGAGGGTAAGGCCGGCGGCGCCTCCTCGGGGAGATAGCATGCCGGATTGGACCATAGTGCAGAAGCTTGCGAACGCCCTCGGCGCCGACTGGGTCTACGCGACCCCGGCGGACGTCATGCGGGAGATAGCGGAACTCGTCCCCGAGTATAGGGGCGTCTCGTACGCTAGACTCGAAAAGGGTCGGCTGCAGGTCCCGTGCCTGGCTGACGACACCAACGGAACGCCGATACTGCCGGTCGACGCCTTCGCTTCGCGCAAGGCCCGGTTCGCTCCGGTGCCCGCGGCGACTCCCCAGCAGGGCGGAGACGGTTTCCCCTTCATCCTTCTGACCGGCTCGGTGAAGGAACACCACGGTACGGGCGTGCGGACGCGGCGTTCCGCCGGGAGCAGCCGCCTTATGCCCGAAGCGCGGCTCGAGATCAGCCCGGTTGATGCGGCCCGGCTTGGCGTGGCCCCGGGCGATACGGTGCGAGCTTCGGCCGAAGCGGGCGGCGCGCTCGAGGTGGAAGCTGTGGTGACCGATCGGGTCCCGGAAGGGGCGGTATTCCTGCCCGGCTTCTCAGCGAAGGCTCCGGTATCGCGGCTGCTTAGGTCCGGCGTCCAGCCGAAGGTGAAGGTGGAGAAGATCTAGCGGACGGCGTCCTCTGCGGTGTGCTTCCTCTTTCTGCGCGACGCTTCCCGGGCCTTCTCGGCCAGGTGGGCCAAGCGGTCTATCACCATCCGGTTGACGGTGCCTTGCGGGTACGTCCCGTCGTCGCCGAGTTCGCCCGCGGGAAGCCCCGTGAGCAGGCTGATGCCCTCGTCGATAAGTGCGACCGGGATGATGTGGAAGCGGCCGCCCTCGATCGCCTCGCGTACCCTGGGGCCGAGCATCAGGTTGGGGACGTTAGACTTCGGTATCAGCACCGTCTCGTCTCCTTTGAGGCCGAGCGCCTCGCACACCGCGAAGAACCCCTCGATCTTCTCGTTGACCCCTCCTATAGCCTGTACCTGGCCGCGCTGGTTGACCGAGCCGGTCACTGCAAAGCGCTGCTGGATGGGGGCTCCGGATAGGGAGGAGAGAAGCGCATAGAGTTCCGCCGAGGAGGCGCTGTCTCCCTCGACGCCTGAATACGACTGCTCGAACACCAGCCGCGCCGTCAGAGACAGCGGCTTGTCCGCCGCATATCTCGAACCAAGGTAGCCGGCCAGGATGAGGACGCCCTTGGAATGGATAGGACCGCCCATCTCGACCTCGCGCTCGATATCGACCACCTCGCCATCGCCCAGACGGTGGGTCGCGGTTATGCGGCTGGGCCGTCCGAACATGTAGTCGCCGATGGACGAGACGGACAGGCCGTTGATCTGGCCCACCACGGCTCCTTGGGTATCCAGCATTACCGTAGCGTCGGCGATCATCTCGCGGACGCGCTCCTCGACCAGGTTAGAGCGGTAGACCCGTTGGTCGATGGCCTTCTGGACATCTTCCCGCTTGACCACGAGCGTCTTTGCGCGCGGCCGGGCCTTCCGGGCCCAATAGGACGACTCCGTCAGCAGGTCGCGAACGTCGGTGAACTTGGTCGTCATCTTGCGCTGGTCTTCGACGAGCCGCGATGTCTGCTCGATCACCCGGGCCACCGCGTCGGCGGAGAACGGGGGCAGGTCGTGCTTGCGGGCGACCCGGCCGATGAACCGGGCGTACAACTGCTCGTTCTCCGGGGTGCGGTCGGCGACCGAGTCGAAATCGGCCTTGACCTTGAACAACTCCTGGAAGTCCGGGTCCTGGCTGTATAGCAGGTAGTACACGGAGGACTCGCCGATCAACACTATCTTCGCCTTGAAGGGGATGGGCTCGGGATCGAGCGAGGCGGTGGTCGCGAAGCCCATCTGCTGGGTGATGTCCTCTATCCGGATCTCGCCGGTCTTGAGCGTCCGCTTCAGACCATCCCAGGCGTACGGCATGAGCAGGACGTCCCGGGCGTCCAGCACCAGGAACCCGCCGTTCGCCTTGTGCAAGGCGCCGGCCTTGATCATGCTGAAATCGGTGAACAGGGCGCCGAACTGCGCCTGATGCTCCACCCGGCCGACCAGGTTCTGCAGCACCGGGTTGGTCTCGGTGATCACCGGCGCGCCCTGCAGGTCGGAGTTGTCGACGACCACGTTGATGCGGTATTTCTGGAACGCGCTCTCGCGCTTCTGCCGCTGGGAGATAGGCATGCCCATGAACACCATGGGCGTTTCGTCGTCCGACTTCTTGAAGTCTTCGGCGTTCTCCACCACGTCTTTCAACAGCGCCTGCAAGTAGTCGGACATCTCAGGCAGGTGGCACCAGCGCTCGCAGGTCTCGTCCACGAGATGCCGCGCCGCGAAGTCGGTGACCTTCTGGTCGAGCTCTCGCAGAGCGTCGCGGCCGGCGCGCTCGTCCTGGCGGACGAGGCGCATGAGCTGCTGCAGCTCCTCATTGAGGACCTCGATACCCTCGTCGATCCGCTTCTGCTCCTCGGGCGGCAGCGCCTCGTAGGCCTCGCGGGACATCGTCTCGCCGTCTGGAGTCTTGGGCGCGATGGCCAGCCCGGCGGGTGTCCGCACTATTGAGAAGCCCTGAGCCTCGGCCTTCTCGTTCAGCCCGCTCAGCTTGGCTTCCTGCTGCTCTCCGACCTGCTGCGCGATAGTGCGCTTCTGCTTCTCGTACTCCTCGCCGTCGAAGGCCTGGGTGATGGCGGCCTGGAGATCCTCGACAAGCTTCTCCATGTCCTTCTGAAAGGCCTGCGCCTTGCCGCCCGGCATCCGTATTGCGTTAGGCGAGGAGGGCTTGGCGAAGTTGTAGACGTATATCCAGTCGTCAGGAGCCGGCAAAGAGGCGGCCGCCCGCTTGAGGAATTCGTAGACAGTGGTGGTCTTGCCGGTCCCCAGGGGGCCGACCGCGAAGATGTTGTAGCCCTCGCTGTCGATTCCCATGCCGAATTCCACGGAGGAGACCGCCCGCTCCTGGCCTATGATCTCGGAGAGGTCGGGGAGGTCGGCGGTGGTGTCGAACGAGAGGGGGCCGCAGACCCGGTAGACCTCGTTGGTTCCCAGTTCTGCCGGCAGGTTGGCCATTGGATCCTCCGGTCGAGTCGGTAGTTGCACACGCCGCGCACGGGCCACGCCACACAAGTACCCGGTGAAACCGTCAGGAAACCAGGGAGAAAGTGTCCGAGGGGGGACTTGAACCCCCATGAGTTATTCACTCACTAGGCCCTCAACCTAGCGCGTCTGCCTATTCCGCCACTCGGACATGGGCGAAAACCCGGGTGAGTATAAGCCTGGCGGCAAGGGGCGTCAACTGAAGGCCGGCCCGATGCGTGAAGGAGAGAGACCTTGAAGCGACCGAACAATTGTTCTATACTGGTTCCACCGAACAAATGTTCAGTGAGGAGCCGGAGATGGGTGATCTGCCAGAGCGCCAGCGGTTGATACTTCAGGTGATCGAGGATGCGGTGCGCGATCAGGGCTACCCGCCCACGGTGCGGGAGATCGGCTCGGCCGTGGGTCTGTGTTCTCCCGCTTCAGTCCAGAGTCACCTTGCGGCCCTCGAGGCCAATGGCTACATCCGCCGAGGGGCTTCCAAAAGGCGGGCCCTCGAGGTCATTCGCCCGGGTAAGAGCGGGGCGACTGGTAGCGTCAATCGAGGCCTACGGCCTGTTCCTCTGGTCGGCCGCGTGGCTGCTGGTGCCCCGCTACTTGCGGAGGAGAACATCGAAGAGTGTCTCGATATCCCCGGCTTTCTTGGTGGAGACGAGACCTGCTTCGCTCTCCGGGTGACCGGCACGTCGATGATCAACGCGGGGATCTTCCATGGCGACATCGTGGTAGTCAAGAGGCAGGAGACCGCCGAGGACGGGGAGATAGTCGTTGCGTTGCTCGCCGATGACGCCACCTTGAAACGCTTCTACCGCGAAGAGGACCAGGTGAGATTGCAGCCCGAAAACGACCTCATGGAACCCATCTTCACTCGCGACCCTCTTATTGCCGGCAAGGTCATCGCCGTCATGAGGAAGTTGTGATCTGATGAACCGCACTCAAGACATGAGCTGCACTCAGGGACGACAAGAATCGTTGGCTGCCTTCCTGGCTCACATAAGGCCCGGCGATTCGTGTGCGTGTTGCGGAGGCACTCTCCAGTCGGCTGACCGGGGTTCGAAAGCCGCGGGTGGCAACTCGGGCTCTTCCGCTCTGCGGCTCGCCGCCGAAGCGATCGTCTGCCCGTCATGCGGCTGTGAGATCTCCGAAGAAACGGGCCCGGAGGCGGAAGAGGGCCGGAGAGAGCTGAGCCCGGCGGCCTAGTGCGCTCCTGGGTCCGCTTTCCAGCGGCGCCTACTCCCGGGCGACCTCTGCAGCCGTCCGTACCCACGCGAGCACGGACTCCCTCGGAATCTGGTGTTCTTCCAACAATGGCTCCTCGGGCAGGACTCGAACCTGCAACACCCTGATTCGATACCGGCCGTCTCACGCGCCTACTTGGTGTCTCAGCTGCAGTCGCTCCGTCTCACAAGACGCACCTGTTTTCCAGGGCTTTCTGCAATTCAAGTCTCGCTCACAGGGCGCTTGTCTCAGAAGGGTAAGGTGAGTCTCGGGCCGTCTCGGAGTACAAATCGAGTACAAGCGAGTACAAACAAAAGGCCCCCGGATCACTCGTCTGGGGGCTTCTCTGTTGGTCCTGTCACCGTTGTGCGCCAATGTTCACGAAGCACTGCGAGTAGTTCGTCGTATGCGGCACTTGGGTGCTCTCTTTGCGCTTGCGTCAGCATGAAGTGGTGGGTCGCGCAGAAGGGGTCGCATTTGGCGAGTTCGGTAACTAACGATTCCGTCCTCGCGCCCACGAGTTGAGACGTTGCCGCATCCTTCTCCCTCGGGTCTCGGTGATGGGCTTGCATACCGCCCGGTAGAAACACCAGCCCGCAGACGGAACACCCGCGCGAGTACCATTCATCGAGTATGCTCCGGTTCTGCTCCCTAGTGGGACGCGGACGGCTGCGATCCTTCTTTTGAATCCTCTCGCGATGATGCTCGCGATACTCTCTGGCGAGCTGACGTATCCGCTCGCGGTTGAGGTAGTAATGGTCGCGTTGGCTTTCTCTAAGCGCCTCGCCCCTCTCACGTCTCGCCGCGCGTGCTCGTTCTCTCGCTTTCGCGGGGTCGGCATCGTAACGCGCTTTTGCGGCAGTTCGTCGACACTTCTTGCAGCAGGAGTTCGGCTTCTCATTTCGGAAGTACCAGAACTCGCGTGTGGCCGGTTTGGTCTCGCCACATTTCGTACAGGTCTTGATTGCCTGCTCGGCCTCAGCCTCTCGGTGAGCGCGAGCAGCGGCGGCTTTCGGGTGACCCTCGTCAGTAGCGGGCTCTCTGGCGAATGTTGTCGCATTCAAGGCATAGCCTGCCCACGGGGGCGCCGAACCGGATGGGCCAGAAGTCTCGCGTGGCTGGTTTCGTCTCGCCGCATTTCAGGCAGGCTCTGAGGCCTTGCTCCACAGCGGCCTTTCGACAGGCTCGGATCGCAGCCGCTTCCGGATGCGTCGCCTCGTAGCGGGCCTTGACGTCCGCGTTTTGGCATTCCCTACAGACGTTACCCTGGAACTTGCCGAGTCGCCTGTGCCAAAACTCCTCTGTGACAGGCTTGCTCTCCCAACACTTGATACAGGTTCTCACGCCTCGCTCGGCCTCAGCCTCTCGGTGAGCGCGAGCAGCGAGGGCTTCCGGACGGGAGGCATAGTAGCGAGCTTTGCCGTATGCTCTGCGGCACTCCCTACACACATTTCCCGAGGGCTCGCCGCGCAAAGTAGGCCAGAACTGAACGGTAGCTGGCTTTGTTCCGCCGCACTTGGTACACGTCTTCGTCTCGTCCATCTGAATAGCGTACCGCTTCGCCAGACGCGCTGACAGGCTCAAGGACGCGACGATAGCGGCCGGGTAGGGTTCTACCACCCGGCCGTTTTGCTATCTTCGTTGAGTTAGGCCTCTTCGGCCGCTTTGGCTACTCCCGCCTTCGCCGCTTCGATCCGGGCGTTGTTCTTGTCCCAAGCCCGCTGGAGTGGACTCTGCGCGGCCATGTTCTTCTTCTGGAGGCGCTCAGCGGCGGTTATGTCCGGGGCGTGAGTGGCGGTCGACGCCTGCTGGCCTAGTGAGGCGTACTCCGCTTTGAGCTTGTCGAGCTCCGCGTTGATTCGGTCGCGCTCCGCTTTGGCTTCGTGCATTTCGGCCATTGCCTCTGTCATTGTCGGGGTCATCGTTCGCTCCCTTCTACTTGTCTTGGTCGATATCTTCGCCGCGCTCCAGGGCATCGGCCCTTGCCAGGATCCGCGCTCTGGCGCCCCCGGTCGCCATCTGAGCCGTCTTCCGCAGGATCCGCGCTTGCTCTTTCCGCATTTCGTCGGGCGTCATCTCCGGGACCGCTGCCTTGACCTTGTTGGCCAAGTACTTTTCGGCGGTCATGTGGATAGCCTCGCAGACGGCCAGCTCGCGCTTGCTGAGCTGTCGCTCCGCGGCTACCCGGCGCTCTGCGGCTACCTGCTGCTGTAGCAGCTCGAGCCTTTCGGGGGTGAGCCCGAGCGACTCGGCTACCTTCTTCTCTGCCTCATTCATTTCTCACCTCCACAGCTACAGCCGAGCGCCGCGGCCAATACCGCCACGTCGGCCGGACCCGCCCCGGGCATGGCCCGAAACCGGGTTATCTTCTCCTCGAGTTGCTTGACGTGGTAGGCGGCCTCTTTCGCGTCTCTGCGGGCGCCCTCGAGGCGCTCCCGGGCGTCAGCCACGTCGGGATACTTCGCCGGTCGGTAGGGTGTCCGTACCGTCCGCCTTGAAAGCCTCCACGATCCTGAGCAGTCGCGCTTTGTGGCCTTTCTGAGCGGCCGCGAGGGCCTCTGTCGCCTCCGCTATCGTTTTCTCGTGGGGCGCATAGGCGGCCTTCGCGTCTTTCAGGGGCTCGCCGGCTAGAGCGTCGGCCAGGCCAAGGGCGTTGGCCCGCAGGTAGACGGCCGTGAGCGTCGCCTCTGCCCGCTTGTGGGCGGAGGCTATGAGGTCGTGCTCTGCCACCACGTAGCTTTCTGCGACCGGCCGTCCGAGGTCCGGCCCGTATTTCTTGACGGCTTCAGGTAGTTGCATGGTCCTGCTCTCTTTCTGGCTAGGCGTATCCGATGCTTCCTTGCTCGTAGCGCCCTTGGTCGACTAGCACCGACAGAGCCAGGGCGGTTATCAGGTCGTCGTGGCTGCCCTGCCGGGCGTTGTAGGTGGCCGTGGCCGATTCGGTGATGCTCATTTCAAAGTCCTCCAGCTCAGCGGCGCAGGCCTTCGCCTCTTCGGTCTTCGGTAGTTTCAGCCGTTCGTCGCCCAGAAGCGTCTGCAGCCGGCTTACCATCCAGTACTTTGACACCGAGCCGTCCCGCTGCCCGCGTCTCACTGAGGCATCCTGCCCCGCGGTGAGCATGACGGCGCACAGGTGCCCTTCGGGGATACCGGAGCGCTCCCGCATGAAGTCCGCGACCGGCAGGAGACCGCAGCCGGTCGAGTCGAGAAGCACCCAGACGCTCTCTTGAGCGCGGAGGGCCTTGGAGTAGTCGCCCAGCATGCCCTCGCGGCCGTAGTGCCCGCTCGTAATGTCCTCGCGGTGCGCGTCTTTCGTCTGCTGCTTGAGCAAGAGCCCGACTGCCTGCCGGTAGACGCTGGCCAGGTGGGCGGCCACGTCCGGGTATGAGGTGCCGAGCGGCAAGCGCTCGAGGTGCCGTGTCACGTGGAAGTCGCCGGGCCACTCCTCGGTGATAACGAGGGCGGTAGGGTCGCGCAGCTTGCCGACGTCGACGCCTATGGTCACTGCGATAGGTGCTTGATGGGCCATGCTTCTACCTCCGGATCGGAGTTGAAAAGGGCGGCTATCTGCTCGGCGTCGAACACCGATGCGTGGGGAGAGCCGAAGACGCAGCAATACTCGGCGTCGAAATACCAGGGGCCAAGGGCGGCCCGCTCCTCCTCGAGGAAGCCGGCAGAGATACGTGGGCAGTCGGTCGCCGGGACCATGTAGCGCTCCCACACGGGCCCGCCGTTGGCCCACGCCTCATAGAAGACGCCGCGCCGGCCGAAGGGTGTAGAGAGCATGATGAGCTGCCCGCCGGAGACGGCAAGCATGGGGCGCACCGCGGCCACTGTCTCATCCGGTACGCGGGCCGCTTCGTCTATCAGCAGCAGGCGGACGGCCGAATAGGCGCGGATCGTGCCTTCGGTGCCCGGGAGCGAGATGACGCGGCTACCAGACTCGAGCGTGAGGCTCAGCGCGTTCTCCGACTCGCTCGGGACAGGGCGACCGAAAGACTTGTAGACCGCGAACACCTTCTTGAATAGCTCGGAGGACTGCCGAAGAGACGGGCTGAGGAGCAAGATCAGGCTGCCCGGCTCATAGACGGCCACGTGTACCGCCTTGGTCGCGCAGGTAACGCTCTTGCCCGTCTGCCTTGAGGCGTTCAGCAGGATGCGCGGGTGATTCGAGCGGAGCACCGACGCCTGCCAGGTATCGGGCGTCATGCCGACGCCTTCGGCCAGGGCCACGGGGTCAAGGCAGCGGGCCAGGTCGGAGCAAGGCGCTCATGACTCTTTCCCCTCAATCTCGAGCAGCCGGCCGGAGAGGGCAGCCCGGGCGTCTGGGTAGTCCGCAAGGGAAGAGAAGATCACGGCTCGCACGTTCAACCACTCGGGCGAAGCCATAAGGTTGACTGTCACTTGTGGCCGGTCGTTCAGTTCCCCTGTCGCCTTGCCTAGCAGCTCGAGGCAGCCCCGTAGCTCTTTCACGGCTGCCAGGGCTAGTTGTGCTTTGCCCTCTTCGGCCGCGGCCGTGTAGAGGCTCTCAGCACGATCTATGAGGCGCTCCACTCGCTCGAGAAGCGTTGCCCGCCGGTCTTCCTGCTCTCCCGTTCTCATGGCTGCCAGGGCGGGGAGAGGTGCCGCTTGCCATGCCGTTGCAGGGCCGAAGCGCTGAGGCTATACCGGACAGAGAGCCGGCGGAGTGGTTCGCTTCGCGCTAGTGCCGCGTCGATTTCGGCTCGGCACTCAGACTCGCAGACTGAGCAGTAACGGGGCACCTTACAGCCCGCCTTGGAATGAGTGATTCGCAGGTGGCACACCGAAATGCAGGGCTTTTGCCGCGTAGCAGCCCCGTTTGTACTCGCTTTGTACTCGGGGCGTCCCGCCATGCCCGATCCCGATGCTTTCGAGCAGGGCCAGCCTATCTCTCATCCTCGTACCTCCAAAGGTTGCACCCTTGCAACTGCAAGCACTGCAAGCCCTGCAACCCCAGCACCATTTGCACCAGCAGAGAGATGTAGTAACTGCTTGCAGTTACATCTCTTATGGTGAAAGGTGCAAGACTGCAAGCTCTCGCTCATGGGGCCACCCGGTAGACGATCTTTCCGCCCTTGACTCGCTCCTCGAGCACCTCTCCACGCTCGAGAGCAGGACCGATCCATTCGCGGACGGTGTTATCGGATGACACGTCGAAATGCTCCCGGATCTGCTTGCGGTCGCAGGGCTCGCCCTCTTCACTCAGGTAGGCGAGCAGTTCGTCTTGGCGCTTGCGGTTCTTGACTTCGCGCACCGTCCCCGATGCGATGTAGTCGATACCATCGCGGAGCACATACAGGCGGTCGATACAGGCCAGGCGTCCGATGCTCCCCATGATTCGAGGGCCGGCTACGTCCTGATTCTTCTCCCTGACCCAGTGCAAGATGATGTCGGGACCGGCTGCCCATGCCGAGCTACCCCGGGGCGCGGCGGCTACGTCCGGGTCTTCCACTTTGCCGGCGTGGGCCACGGCCAGTACCCCATACCCTCTTGCCGCTTGATGCCTCAGAGGCAGAAGCGCCCGGCGCACCTCCATGCTGTCGTTCTCGTTCTCGACGCCGGCGAGGTCGTTCACGGTGTCGTACACGATGAGTTCGCACCCTTCGGCCTGGGCTATCTCTTCGGCCTGGGCGACGATCTGCACCCAGGTAAGCTCGGGGAAGCGATGCGGGAAGACCGAATACAGGCAGGACTTGATGCCGTAGTAGCGGAGCAAGGTGGCAAAGGTCGCCTCTGTCTGCTCGCTCACGTATAGCACCTTGGCCGGACGGGTGGAAAAGCCGGCCCACGGTACGCCCCGCTCCATCGCGGACACCGCCCCGGCCATGGCCGTCGTCTTTCCCGACTTCGCCCCGCCTGCCAGCAAGGTGAGCAGGTCCGGGGCGGCGATGCCCTCGATGTACCAGTCGATTTCTTCGGCTTGGTACTCGAGCAGCTCGGCGGGCGAGTAGACCCGCATGCGCACCGGCTCGACCTCTTCGTCGGCCGCCACATGCGGGGCGGGCTCTTTCTTGCCGATGCTCTTTGAGATGGTCCGCAGGTCGTGCTCGGATAGCGGCGGGCGGCATATCCGCTCATTCTCCACCCGTAGCGCGGCCAGGATGCTCTCGGGACTGGTGCCCCGTCGACGCATGGTGCCAGCCAGGGACGTCATCGCGTTGTTTCGGCCCTGCCCCTCATGGATCACTTCGGGCAGCGCGGCGGCCGGGGCAGGCTTGCCCTCTTCGGTGGTGCCCTTCCACTTGGCAAGGCGGATCAGCTTGTCGGCCGGGACTACGGCGGGTAGTTCGGCCGGCAGGGGCGTGCCGTTCCGTTACCACCCACTCATACGAGCCGCCTTCGGGATGGGCGCTGCCGGGTAGCACCGTGTAGTGCCCATCCCATCGGAGTTCGATGTGGTCCGCCCCGGGATAGTCGGCCTCCAGTACTCCGCTCGGCAACCCCTTCTCGGCCAGCCCCGGACAGCGCACCCAGAGTGCCACCTCCCACCCTTGCCCGGAGTCTGGACGGCCCAGGCGTAGTCGCGCGGTAGCCCAGACTCCCGAGGATGCCGTCGAGCACACTCTTGCCGGGCGCCCTATCCGCGTCGATACAAACAAGATCCCCCGAGACGGCCCCCATACTGCCCCTACCCCCGCCGTAGACACCCGCCGCCAGGGCAAGGCGGTCACCTCTTCGACCGTCTGCCGCTTCGTCTGCCACCTCGTCCACTCCCCCACAGGGCGCTTGTCCCGGTCGAGCGGCAGGACGTTGAAACCCATCGCGTGGTAGGCACAGGCCAGGGCGGGAATCTCGGTCATGGCATGCGTGACGACTCACGATCTTCGGCCGTGGGAGCGGGGTCGACCGGGGCGCCATCTATCGCGGCCGCCATCTCCAAAAGGGCCGGCGCCAGTCGGCGCGCTGCCTCTGTCGAAAGGATCAGGCCGGAATGACTAAGCCGGAACAGTCCGCTCCTGTCTCGGTACTGAGGCGCCACCGTCACTGCCAGCCGGCCGCTTGTCGCCTGCCACTCTTTCACAAGCAGGCGGGAGTCTTCCCGGTCGGAATCTCAATGGGATCCATGCTCACCATCCTCTTTGCAGGTGCAGGTGTGGGACTGTTGGCGGCCACACGATCTCGTGCGGCACACCGACAAACCCGAGGTACACGGGCAGGGAGAGCAGTCTCTTTCTGCCCATGGCAAGGACACCGGGCAGACT
>CAVRJE010000002.1:0-6569 GCA_963721365.1 uncultured Actinomycetota bacterium | reverse complement strand
GCCCGAGATTCCGTGAAAGCTCACCGAGCCCAAGTCGGGCAGCACCAGGTTCGCCTCGCCTCCGGTGCTCTCTTCCGCCAGCGCGGCGGGAGCAAGGCCGAGGACAGAAGCCGCGAGCACGGCCAAGAAGAGCGTAGGCCTCTTCCACCACCGCCTCCGGGCTTCGCGTGGTTTAGATTCCATCCAGCATTTCCTCCTTCTCGTCCAAAGGTCTCTTGACGGGTAGGGCGCGACTCGACGCCGCCCGCAGAGCCCCCCTCGCGGGCTCGATCCAATCGGTCATCCTACCGAAGTGCTCGCTATCGCGTCAAGGATTGGCCTCCGAAGACCGCAAAACAAACCGGCCGGGCGGGCCGGGCCGGGACTGCACGAAGGTCGCTCACCGTAACGACCACGGGCCGCTCGGCACGGGCGGTCAGGTTCTGATAGGCTTGAGGAGATCCACCCGAAATTGGAGACAACGGGGCCTGCTGGAGCACGCGCAGGTCTCAGCTCGAGGAGAAAGGATGGGCCGGATGGACAAGTGGCAATGCCTGCTTTGTGGATACATCTACGACCCCGAAGTCGGGGACCCCACGCAGGGGATCGCTCCCGGCACCGCCTTTGAAGAGTTGCCCGACGACTGGGAATGCCCAGACTGCGGCGCCAGCAAAGAAGAATTCGAGATTATGGCGGACTGATCCGCTTCTAGCCCAGGAACATCGACATCAAGAGGTGGCCCGGCGCCACGGCGAAGCCCGTGGCCCGGGCCTCTTCTTCTGTGTAGGCCGTCGCCCCGTTGGCCTCGAACCCCGGGCCCCACAAGATGAAGGGCACGGGCTCGGCGACGTGTGTCCTAATCTCCAACGGGGTGGGATGGTCGGGAAGGACGAGGAGCCTGAGGCCGCCCGCCGCGGAGCCCGCCGCCTCCACGAGCGGCGGCACCATCAGGGCGTCGACCTGCTCGATAGCCTCTAGCTTGCCGGCGGCATCGCCGGCGTGTCCGGCCTCGTCGGGCGACTCCACGTGCACGAAAACGAGGTCATGGTCCGCCAGAGCAGCCAGCGCGCCTTTCATCTGGCCCTCGTAGTCGTTGTCGGGACCGTCGGTCACGCCCGGGAGAGGCAAGTAGTCGATGTCGGTCTGCATGGCGAGCCCTTTCAACAGGTCCACCGGCGACGTGAGCGCCGCCCTCCTGCCCTGGTAGAGGTCGGCGAAGGCCGGCATCTCCGCGGGCCGGACGCCGGGCCAGAAGAGCCATATCTGCGTGGCGGGCGGTTTCCCCCTGGCCGATCGCTCTTCGTTCACCGGGTGCCCCTCCAGGATCGTCTTCGAGCGCTCCATGAGGTCCCGCGCGAACGCTGCTCCCGGCCCCACCGGGGCGGCCGCGCCTACCGGCTGCCCGGCGATGTCGTGCGGCGGGGTGAAGCAGGTGCCTAGGAGCTGCCCGCCGTCCTGCACCGTGAGGATGTGCCTGAAGCCGACACCGGGGTAGAACCTCGAGCGCTCATCCCCGAGGCCTTCCTGGAGGGCTGCGATGAGCTCGGCGGATTCCGACGAGGAGATGTTGCCCGCGGAGTAGCTGGCCATGCGTCCGTCGAGCACGGTGACGAGATTGCAGCGCATCGCCACCTGGCCCGGCTCCAGGTCGATCCCCATGGCCGCGGCCTCGATGGGGCCCCTCCCCGCGTAGTGCAGGGTGGGATCGAAGCCCATGACGCTCATGCAGGCGATGGCGCTTGAAGCCTCCATGCCGGGGGGAACGTTTGAGACGAAGCCCACTTTGCCCGCGCGGGCCAGGCGATCCAGGTTGGGAGTTTGGGCAACCTCCAGCGAGGTCCGCCCTCCGTGGGCCGCCACCGGCCACCCAGACGCCCCGTCGATGATCAGCACCACGTATTTCACCAACCCGCTCCCGCGGTCGCTCTTGTCGCGGCCTGCGCCGCGCGGGCTCCATTATAGGCGCTAGCGATGCGGTATCGTGGGGCCATGGACCCGACTGCCAGACCCCTCTCGAGCGCCGACACGGCGGCGGCCGCGAAGCTGTTGCGCGACGCGCCGTTCGCGTACCTGGCCATGGTCGAGCCGGGCGGGCCGTATGTGGTCCCGCTCAACTTCGTGTATGTCCCAGGCGGACCCACCCAGCAGCTCGACGGCCGCATCTACTTTCACACTGGCGAAGGCCGCAAGACCGAGGCTCTGGCGGCAGACGCACGCGTCTGCCTTGCAGTCACTGCGGGCGCCGCCTTCGACCAGGGCGACAGCCCCTGCACGGACGGCTTCTCGTACCAGTCCCTCCTCGTGTGGGGACAGGCCCGGCAGATCCATGATGGGGACCGGCGAGAGACAGCGCTCCGCGCCATCGTGGCCAAGTACGACCCGGCAGCGGCCGGGGCGCCTTTCGGGGAAGCGGACTTCGCCCAGACGCTGCTCTACGAGGTGATCATCGAGGCGGCCGGCTACAAGGAGCAGCCGGCGAGGCGTACCGGCTAGGACGGCTGCTAGCGCCCGGCCGGCCGGCGCCGCTCGTTCCCGAAGTACTTTGCCCCGATCTCGCGGAACGCCGGCAGCGCGCCATCGACCACCTGGGGAGCGACGCAGTAAGCCATGCGGAAGTGCCCGCCCAGACCGAAGCCGCTCCCCGGCACCACGAGTACGAGGTGCTGTTGGAGCTCCCGGCAGAAGGCAACGTCGTCCTCGATCGGCGACCGCGGGAACAGATAGAAGGCGCCCTGGGGCTTGAATATGTCGAAGCCCGCGCCGCTCAGCGTGTCGTACAGAACGTCCCGGTTGCGCTGGTAGGGTGTGATATCCACCGAGACGCCTTGCAGGCGGGTGATCGCCCGCTGCATCAATGCCGGGGCGTTGACAAAGCCCAGGATCCGATTGGCCAGGACTAGCCCTTCCATGAGGGCCTTGATGTCGGGGATGGCAGGATTGGCGGCGGCATAGCCTATCCGCTCCCCCGACAGTGATAGCTCTTTGGAGTAGCTCGACCCGATCATCGTGTTCTCGTAGGCGGCCATGGCCGCCGGCACCTTGACCCCGTCGTATACGATCCGCCGGTACGGTTCGTCGGAGACGAGGTAGATGATCCGCCCCTGTTCGGCCGACTTCCGGCGGAGCAGATCGCCGAGCGCCGCGAGCGACTCCGTGGGATAGATCCTCCCGGTCGGGTTGTGCGGGGAGTTGATGAGCACGGCCTTTGTCGAGGGGCCGATGGCCGCCTCGATCTCGTCGATGTCCAGGTCGAAGTCGGGGCGGCTGGGCACGGGCTTGAGCACGCCCCCGTGGTTGTCGGCGTAGAACGCGTACTCGACGAAATACGGACGGGGCACGATGACCTGATCCCCGGGATCCAGGATGGCTTTGAATATCACGTTGAGGGCGCCGCCGGCGCCACACGTCATCACCACGTGCTCGCCCGCCAGTGGCACGCCTTGATCGTCAGACAAGTACTCCGCGACCGCCGCCCGGGTCTCCGGATAGCCCGCGTTCGGCATGTAGCCGTGGCGTCCCGGAGTCCGGTCCGCCACGAGCTCTTCCATCACCCGCTGGAATTCTTCCGGGGGCTCCAGGTTGGGGTTGCCGATGCTGAAGTCGAAGACGCTGTCGCAGCCGTGGATCTCGCCGAGCCTAGCCCCTTCCTCGAACATCTCCCTGATCCAGGAAGAGCGGCACGAGGATTCAGCGATCTTCTTTGCTACGGACATCAGGGCCTCCGTCGATTCTGCCAGGTTCGGTTCAGCCGCCCGCCACGGCGGGGAACAAGCCGAGACGATCTCCGTCGCTGAGCGCGGAATCGAGAGTGCCTCGGCCGTGGTTGATCATGATTACCGCCACGTCTGCCGCCGAGATAGCCGCCTCGGCGACCAGGTCCCTCACCGTGAGACCGCTTCGCGCTTCGATCTCGAAGCCGGCGGCACCGCTCGGAAGGTGGGGAAGGGGGCGGCCGGCAGGCGCAAGATTGGCGTAGAGTCTCACTTCGATCATGGCCCCGAGAGTCTAGCATGGCGGCGTCCGGGGCCCGGTCGGGGGCGACCTCATCCGCGACCGGTTCCCCTCCTTCTGCCACTATGGCAAGCCATTGCTATACTACCCGGCGACCCAGTTCCCCATATCCACGGCGGGTGGGCGCCGGTGGAACGGAGGCGCCGACTATGGCTTTTTCCGACAACATCTCTCTGCCAGACAACCAGTGTGAGATCTGCGGAGCCGAACTCTCCGACGAGATCGTCATCCAGGAGTTCGCGGACGGTAGTATCGCCAGGCTCTGCGCGGAGTGCGCCGCGGGGGCAGCCCTCCCTCCGGAGAGCGACGAGTTCCGGTTCCCGGACGAGGTGGATGCCGAATCTGAGGGAGACGACTCCGCTTCTCTCGACGACTCGGCTTCGTTCGACGACTCGGCCTCCTTTGAAGAACTCGACGCGGAGGCCGTGCGCAACGGGTCCTCTCCTCGGCCAAGCGGCGAGCCGGACCCGATGGAAAAGACCCGGGAGCTGCTCACTCCGGTCGTCGATCTGATCACCCTGCAGAGCGAGATGCAGGCGGCCCTTCAGCGCCTGGCTGCCTCGCTGGAGACCTTCGCCAGCGGAGTCCTCTCCGAGAACCTGGACAAGACCGCCACCGTCGAGAACCGGCTGGAAAGCCTCGAGCGCGAGCTGGAGCAGACCCGAGCACGGCTGCGCGAAACCGAAGCCCTGCTCGCGGCGGGCGGCGTAGCCGCTGCCACCGAGCCTGCTGCCGGTGAACAGGCGGCCGAAGCCTCCAAAACGGCCGAGCCCGCGGCTGCTGCCGCTGCCGCCGGCGTGGTCATGGCCGGCGCCGCGCACCAGGATCGCGAACGCGAAGCGCCTGTCGGCGCCGCCGCCGCGGCGGGCGCGGTCGCGCTCTGGGGTTTCGACTCCACCGCCGAGACCACGGCGGAAGGCACCCTCTCCGAGACCGGAGAACCCCTCCAACCGGCCGAAGCCGCGGTGCTCGCGAAAGCTCTCGAGTCGACTGACCCCGGTGACACCGAACCGGAGCCGTACTCCGTCGCCGACCTGGCCGCGCAATCTACCCTGCCCCCGGCCGCTCCAGCGGTGGCCGCGGCCCCCGTAGCCCCGCCTGTCGGGCCCGCGACGGCCGAGCACCACGGCCGCCCGGGCTTCCAGCTCGCCGAGGTGCAACTGGCGCAGAAGAACTTCAACGAGAGCCAGTTCACCAACCGCGTACGCGACGTGCGCCGCAGCCTGGGCAAGCCCAAGGCCAACCTCACCAAGCTCATCGGAGCGGAGCCCCGGGCGCTCCTCACTGTCACCTGGGACATCATCTGGTACCAGTACCTGATAGATCTGCGCCGCGACATCCCGAGCGACGAGCGGGTGACACTGCACCGCGAGGGCATGGATCTCGACGAACTAACGGCGATGTTCAAGGAGAAGAACGCCTCCATAGACGACGAAGGCCGCCTCGACGCTTCGGAACTCGAGGTCAAGCTGCTCAGCGACCCCTCGACCCTCATCACCGAGATGACGGTCGACGAAGAGCGGGCGCTGGAGGACGCGACCGAGGAGATCTGGGACCAGAAGACGGCACCCGAGTTCAAGTGGGACGACTGAGCGCTCACGCCGCTCACGCAGGGACGCGCCGAGAGCTCTACACGAAGCGAGGTGATGGGTCATGTATGAGGTTCAAGCGACGGTCGGGCCGGTCCACATCCTCAAGCCCGCTTACGGGAGCGACCTTCTCAAGGAGTTGAGCGACTTCGTCCACAGCCAGGGGATCAACCTGGCCTGGTTTTCCGGGCTCGGCGCGGTCTCCCGGGCCACGATCCGCTACTACGACCAGCCCAAGCAGGAGTGGGTCGACCTCGAGCACGACCAGCGGCTCGAGGTGGCGGGCATGCTCGGCAACGTCTCCCTACTTAACGGGGAGCCCATAGTGCATGCGCACATCACCCTGGCCGACGAGCAGGGCCGCTGCTTCGGTGGTCATCTGGGTCCCAATACCCTGGTGTTCAACATGGAGATCCTGCTTACCACCCTGTCGGCGGCCAAGTCGGTGGTACGCAAGATGGACGCGCAAACGGGGCTGACCATCTGGCACTAGGTAGAGCGTGGCTCGTTCGAGTTGGTCGCTAGGCGAATCCATACGAGGAACCAGGGTACCGGCCCCGAGATCGACCATTGGCGCCACCGGCGTGGTCCACAGCACGATCCCGGTCTTACCCAGTATTGCTCGAGCCACTCCGGCGGGTTCTCCACACCTGAGACTTTGCTCTTGACGATCCTGACGCGGTCGCCCTGGCCGACATGCCGGCCCCGTGTCGTGCTCGGCGACGTGCCTCTCGCCCCCGCGGTCCCGGCACCTGCCCCGGCTGGAGCTTGGTACCACGACAGCGAGACGCGAAGCAGCGCCGGAGGCGGATCAGGAAGGTCGGTGAGCCCTGATCACGACGGCGTCGGCTAGAAACGCGTCTCTACCCCCAACGAATCCACGTAGCGCACGGTGCGCCCCGTCCGCGCTTTCCCTCTTAAGCGTGGCCGACAGACTCATCGCATCCTCCTGCCGCCCGTCATCTTGCTTTCTCATCTTTATCGAAGCAT
>CAVRJE010000001.1:0-14129 GCA_963721365.1 uncultured Actinomycetota bacterium | reverse complement strand
GTCGCGTTACGCCGCGCCCCGATCAGCCTTTGGCCACGTACTCGGCCACCAGGTCACCCACGGCGTCGGTGCCCATGCCCATCTGCCCGGCCGACAGCGACTTCATCTTGCCGACGGCACGGATGACGCCTTCTTCCACCCACCCGGCGGCCTCGGTCTGGCCCAGGTAGTCCAGCATCATCGCCCACGGCCCCGATGGCAGCCAGCGGGTTGATGACGTTCTGGCCGGTGTACTTGGGGGCGCGACCCGCCCATGGGCTCGAACATGCCGACGCCTTCCGGGTTGATGTTCCCGCCGGCGGCCACGCCCATGCCGCCCTGGATCATGGCGCCCAGGTCGGTGATGATGTCGCCGAACATGTTATCGGTGACGATGACGTCGAACCACTCGGGGTTCTTGACGAACCACATGCAGGTCGCGTCCACGTGGTTGTAGTCCCGCTTGATGTCGGGTAGTCCTTGCGTCACCGATCTCGTTGAACGCCCGCCACCAGAGATCCCAGGCGAAGGTGAGCACGTTGGTCTTGCCCACCAGGGTGAGCTGCCCGCGACGGTCGGCCCGGGCCGCGTAGTCGAAGGCATAGCGGATGCAGCGCTCGACCCCTTTGCGGGTGTTCACGCTCACCTGCGTCGCGATCTCGTCCGGGGTGCCTTTCTTCAGGTAGCCGCCGATGCCGCGTAAAGCTCCTCCGTGTTCTCGCGGACCACGACGAAGTCGATCTCCTCGGGCCCCTTGTCCTTGAGCGGCGTCTCGACGCCCGGGTACAGCTTGACGGGGCGCAGGTTGATGTACTGATCGAGAGCGAAACGGGCCTTGAGCAGGATACCCTGCTCGAGGATGCCCGGGCTTGACATCCGGATGGCCGATGGCCCCCAGGAAGATGGCGTCGTGCCCGCCCAGCTCCGATATGGCCGAATCGGGCAGCGTCTCGCCCGTCCGCAGATAGCGGTCGCCGCCAAAATCGTAGTTCGTCAACGCATAGGTGAAGCCGGCGCGCGCCGCCGCCACTTTCAGGACTTTCAGCCCTTCGGCCACTACCTCGGGGCCGGTCCCATCGCCGGGCATCACCGCGATGTCGTAGTCCACTTCGGTTCCTTTCGCTTCGGTTTCGGTCGCGGCGTCAACGCGCCGCGGCTCGTTGTTTAAGGTATGGCAGCAGCCCCCCAGCCTCCACCAGTTCGCGCATAAACGGCGGCAGCGGCTCGGCCTGGTAGGTCTTGCCGGTGGTGAGGTCCTTGATCTCACCGCCGGCCAGGTCGACAGTCAGCTCGTCGCCCTCGTTGATGCCGTCCACGGCATCTGGGGCGACCAGAATGGGCAGCCCGGTATTGAACGAGTTGCGGTAGAAGATCCGCGCGAAACTCTTGGCGATGACCACCGACACGCCCGCCCCTTTCAGAGCGATGGGAGCGTGCTCCCGGCTCGACCCGCAGCCGAAGTTCTCTTTGGCCACCAAGATGTCGCCCGGGTGGACCTTCTTAGAGAAATCCGGGTCGGCGTCGTACATACAGTACTGGCCCAGCTCCTCGGCGGTCTTCATGTTGAGGTACCGCGCCGGGATGATGAGGTCGGTGTCGATGTCGCGCCCGAATGTCCAGGCCTTACCGTGCAGAACGTCGGTCATGACCGCCCCCTTTCACCGATCTGGTCGGGGGTGGCGATATGGCCCGCCACCGCGCTGGCGGCAGCCACGTACGGACCGGCCAGGTAGACCTCGGAACCAGGATGGCCCATGCGGCCCACGAAGTTCCGATTGGTCGTCGACACCGCGCGCTCGCCCTCGGCCAGGACCCCCATGTGCCCGCCCAGGCAGGGGCCGCAGGTGGGCGCCGAGACGGCGGCTTCGGCCGCGATGAACACGTCGAACAGGCCTTCGTCGTTGGCCTGCTGCCATATGGCCTGCGTCGCCGGGATGACGATGAGCCGCACGTCCTTGTGCACCTTGCGCCCTCGCAGCACTTCCGCCGCCTGGCGCAGATCTTCGATGCGGCCGTTGGTGCAACTGCCGATGACCACCTGGTCGATGTTGATATCGTTCAACTCCGCTGCCGGCTGGGTGTTAGAGGGCAGGTGCGGCTTGGCCACCATGAGCGGGATCTCGTCCGCCTTCCAGCGGTAGGTCTTCTCGTACCGGCAGTCGGGATCCGACGTGTAGTACCTGGGCGTGCCCCGGTACCGCCCCTCGACGTACGCCTTGGTGATGTCGTCGGGCGCGATGATGCCGCTCTTGCCGCCCGCCTCGATCGCCATGTTGCAGATGGTGAAGCGCGAGTCCATGGAGAGGCTGCGGATGGCCGAGCCGGCGAACTCCATGGCGTTGTAGAGGGCGCCGTCGACTCCTATCTGGCCGATGGTGAAAAGGACGATGTCTTTCCCGGTCACGTAGCGGCCGAGTGTCCCGTCGAACTCGAACAGATGAGTCTCGGGGATCCGGAACCAGGCTTCGCCGGTGGCCATGGCGCCGGCCAGGTCGGTCGAGCCGACGCCGGTGGCGAAGGCGCCCAGGGCGCCGTAAGTGCAAGTGTGGGAATCGGCGCCGAGAACGACGTCGCCCGGGCCCACCAGGCCTTGCTCGGGCAGGAAGGCGTGCTCCACGCCCACCCGGCCCACGTCGTAGAAGTGGACGATGCCGTGCTTGCGTGAGAACTGGCGCATCTGCTTGACCAGACCGGCCGACTTGATGTCCTTATTGGGCGTGAAGTGATCGGGGATGAGGGCGATCTTCTCCGGATCGAACACATCCTCGAACCCGGCCTTCTCGAACTCGTCGATAGCCACGCCGGCGGTGATGTCGTTGCCCAGGCAGAGGTCGAGTTTCGCCATCACCAGATCGCCCGGACCTACCGACTCTCTGCCGGCCGCTCGAGCGAGGATCTTCTCGGTCATGGTCATAGCCACGCCATGTACCCCCAGTCATAGAGGTTTCGTTCGGAAGGAGCAGTCATTTTATTCCACGACACCACACCCGGCAACCGCGCCAACGCTCCACCTCTGCGTCTCTGGGCTTGACATATGTCAAGGTAATCCGCCGCCCTGCAGCGCACAATCACAGAGCATGACAAGCACGACGCGCACAGGGACGACCATGGACAGCTCTGAACGCCGCGATCAAGAATGTAATGACCGAGTTTCCCGAAGTGGGGACGATCCTCGCGGAGTATGACGTGGGATGCGTCACCTGCCAGGTGGGCACCTGCCTACTAAAGGACGTCGTCGGCATACACCATCTTTCTCCCGAGGCGGAACAGGAGCTCATGGCCCGGATCGCGGAGGCGGTCACGCCTGGCGCCGTTGCCGATGGGGCCGTCGCCAAGGGCGCCCGGCCGGCCGGCGCCGAGATGGAAGCCGTGCCGCCGACACGCGCTTCCGGCACGGAGAAGAAGGAGCTCAAATACTCTCCCCCGTTGCAGCAACTGGTGGACGAGCACGTCCTCATCAAGAGGTGGGTCGCGCTCAGCCCCCGGCTCCTCCAGTTCGTGGACGTGAACGCCGGTGAAGACCGCCGGCTGCTTCTGGATGGAGTGGACTTCATCCGCTCCTATGCCGACAAGTTCCATCACGCCAAGGAGGAGAACATCCTGTTCGGATACTTCTCCGGCTCTCTGGAGATCATCCAGGCCATGCTGACCGATCACGAGTCGGCCCGGGCCCACGTCAGGCAACTGGTTGAGGCCGTCGAGACGCGGGACGGCGACGCGATCGCTGAGCACCTCGGAGCGTACGGCAGACTGCTGAGCGCGCATATCGAGAAGGAGGACGAGATCCTCTACCCCTGGATGGACAGGGAGCTCACCGAGGCCGAGGTCGGGGAGCTCTTCTCCCGCTTCGCCACGGTCGACGAGGCCGCGGGCCCTGGGTTCACGGATGACCATGCCGCCCTGGTCAAAGGGGTCGAGCGGTCGGTCGAGCTCAGAGATGCACGACAAAGAGAAGTCACGGCACAGAAAGAAGAGGCAAGAACATGAGCGAGTTCCAGTTAGAGAGCTGCGGCTGTCCCGGCTCCGCGATGATGGACCTCCGGAACCGGGACACACCCACCCACGAAGCACCAACGACGAAGGCCCCCTCCCAGTTGAGACAGTGGCCCATCCAGTTGCACCTGGTGTCGCCCCAAGCGCCCTACTTCCAGGGAGCGGACGTGCTCCTGGCCGCCGACTGCACCGCGTTCGCGCTGGGTGCTTTCCACAACGACTATCTGAAGGGTAAGTCTCTCGCCATAGCCTGCCCGAAGTTGGACCAGGGACGGGACGTGTACGTGGAGAAGATCAAGGCGCTCGCCGAGGAGGCGAAGATCAACACTCTCACCGTCTTGATCATGCAGGTCCCCTGCTGCCGCGGCCTGTTGGCGTTGACCTCGGAAGCCTTGTCGCAGTCGTCCCGGAAGATCCCGGTCAAAGCTATCGTTGTGGGGCTGCAGGGAGACATCCAATCGGAGGAGTGGCTCTAGGCAGTACCGGGGGTCGCATCTGGAGGTTCTGCTCGACGCAGCCGCTCCAACACGGCGCCCCGTGCTACCCTGGCGCCATGCCCGGGTACCTCCGCAAGCGGCGCCGCCTCCTCTGGATACTTGCCGCCGTGAGCGTGCTCGTGGTAGCCCTCGCGATTGCCGTACTCGTCCCCGATCTGGTCATGACCCGCTCCGCCCGGAGCCACATCGTTGCCGGCGCTCACGACGCGCCTGTGACCAAAGTCGCCATCGTGCTTGGCGCCCGGGTCTACGAAAACGGGACCCCCTCCCCCATGCTGGCCGACAGGCTGGCCACCGGCGTGGAGCTGTACAAGCTGGGAAAGGTCGACAAACTGCTTCTCTCAGGCGACCACGGCACTACGACCTACGACGAGGTCAATGTGATGCTGCGGTATTGCCTGGACCGCGGCGTGCCGGATGAGGACGTGTTCACCGACCACGCCGGGTTCGACACCTACGACACCATGTACCGGGCGCGTGACGTGTTCGAGGTGACCGACGCGCTGGTGGTCACTCAGGACTTCCACCTCCCCCGCGCCGTCTACATCGCCCGCACGCTCGGCCTCGACGCTACCGGCGTCGTCGCCGACGTCCAGCCATATGCCAACGAGTGGCGCTTCGCCCTCCGCGAGTGGCCGGCCCGGGTGAAGGCCTTCTTCCAGCTCCACCTGACCAAGACCGGGCCCCGCTTTCTGGGCCCGGCCCTCCCCATCGACGGCGACGGGCGGCTCACCCGGGGCTGAGAGACGGCACTGCGCTATTGCCGCGCCGGCCCGGGTTTGTGTCACATTCGACACAAAGCATAGTTTGCGGGCAGACACCGTAGAAGTTCGCCCCCGCCCCTCCCGTCCGCACGGCCCTCTATACTTCCCCTCGTGCCCAAGCGCATCACGACATTGACCTTCGATCTCTGGAACACCCTCTACTCCGCCGACGGCGGAGCGGGTGATATCGTGCGGCCACGCCGGCTCGCCCTACTCGCCGAGATCCTCGCTTCGCGGGGGACCCACCCCAGCGAGGATGAGGTCCGCCAGGCCTACCGCGCCGGCTTCGACGCCTACATGGCGGCCTGGACCAGTGGCGCCCACTTCGGGGCCCGGGAGGATGTGGCCTTCATCCTCGACTACTTTCACGCGCACGAAGCGAGAACCGCCGGGGAGCGCGAGGAGTTCGACCGCATTGTCCTCGCGCTGGAGGAAGCCTCGCACCTTGCTCCACCTGCTCTGGTGGCCGGCGTGCGCGAGACGGTCCCCGCCCTAGCCGTGGACGGGTACCGGCTGGGGATCATTTCCGATACCAGCCTCACCCCGGGGCGGGTTTTGAGGGATTTCTTGAAGAAGGACGGTCTTCTGGACTGCTTCTCGACCCTGACCTTCTCCGATGAGACAGGCTTCCCCAAGCCGGACCCCCGCATGTTCGAGGTCACCCTCGCGGGCCTCGGGGCCCGACCTGCCGAGGCCGCTCACATCGGCGACACTCCCCGCACCGACGTCGCCGGGGCTCAAGCGGCCGGCATGACCGCCATCCGCTACGCCGGAGCGGTCGACCACCCGGAACCGCCCGACGCCGACTTCGTCATTAGGGACCACCGGGAGATCCCCGGTATCTTGGAGCGCCTGGGGTAGCGTCGCCCGACGCGCGCGGGCGTGAGCGCCTGGCCGCGGGCGCGCAGCTGAGCGGCGCATATCGGGCTTTGGGCGGCCGGGCTGGCCCCTACTTGTCCCGCCAGATGACCTTCCCGCTGGTATCGAGGTACGCCGAGCGATGGACGGCATCCACCACGGTATCCACAAGGCCGAGCCCGCCGGAGAAAGGCGTAGCGAAGTTGTATATCGGCTCGACAACCATCCTCCCGGTCGTGTCGATATAGCCGTACTTTTTGGCGCCGTCGACCAGGGTCTCCACGATCGCTAGGCCTTCGGAGAAGGGGTGGGCCCAGTAGTAGGTGGGTTGGATGACAGTCGCTCCGGTCTTGTTGATGTAGCCCCACGTGTCGCCGACCTTCACCGGAGCCAGGCCGCTCCCGAAGCCTTCGGCGAACTCGTACCGAGGCTCGATGACCGTCTTGCCCGTCGTGTCGATGAACCCATACTTGCCATCGGCCACGACTGCTGCCAGACCCTCGGAGAAGGCCACCACCCGGTCGTATTGGGGTTGCACCACCCACGCCCCAGTCTTGTCGATGAAGCCGTATTTCGGCGACCCATCGACCGTCGCCGCGGCGCCGGCGAGGCCCTCCGAGAACGGCAGCGCGTCCGCGAACTGCGGCTGAATCACCGTCTTGCCCTTCGTGTCGATGTAGCCGTATTTGCCATCGACGAGGGAGGCAGCGAGGCCTTGAGAGAAAGACTGGGTGTAGGACCCGTTGGGTTCGATGGCCCACCTGCCGGCCTTGTCCATATAGCCGAACTTTCCGCTTGAGCCCAGCACCAGGGCCAGACCATCGGAGAAGGGGCTACCGCCGTAGTACGCGGGCGGTATCGCCCACTTACCCGTCCCGTCTATGTAGCCGTACTTTCCGCTCCCCGCCATGGCAAGCCCTTCGGAGAACAGCGTCGCGGCGCTGTACTGCGGCTGGATGACCATCGTGCCGCTCTTGTCGATATACCCGTACCCTTTGCCCTTTACCGGCGCCGGGTAGAGAGACGGATTCACGGCCGCGCTCCCATCGCTCCCGCCCGAGGATGCACAGCCGGCGGCCGCGAGCACGGCGGCCAGGACACCAACGAGCACAAGCACGACGACCACGGACGACCTGCGGCAGCCACTGTTCATTCCTGCATCCCCTGGCAGTCGAGGGTTTTTCCGAGGGCGGCGCGGGGCACAGCCAGTCAAGAATTGTACCCCGCCGGCCTGTAAGGCGACTGTCAAGAGCCGACGCTGACCGGGGCGGAACGCTAGACGACTTCCGGTCTCGTCGATCCGTGACTACCGCGACAATGAACCTTCCGGAACAGCGGGCCCTTCCCAGGGCTGGACGAGAACGACCTAAGCGCCCGTTTTGTCGATGTAGCCACAGAGGGAGTCGCCGTTGCTTCCCCTGGTCTCGATGATCGCGAGACCATTCAGACGAACACGGGCATCTCATCGTACCGGGGCTGGATCACCCAAGCGCTCGTCCTGTCAATGAAGCCCCACTTGCCACTCACCTCCACCGGAAAGAGAGAGCTTCTTGGTTCCAGTCGGGTACGGTGGTGGTGCTCGCCGCCGCCGCCGCGACCAAGGTGGTGGCTACGACGACAATGCACCTTCTGGAACAGCGGGCCGTTCCCTTTGCTGCAAGAACACCCGGGTGCCGGTGATATCGATGTAACCCTCCTGCCCATCCAGACGCACCCAGGCACCCGTCCTATCGATGAAGCCCGGAGCGGAGGACGCTGTGGTGCCCGGTGCGAGCGTGGCCGACGTGCTGGTCGCCGTGCCGCCGTGACACGCAAGGCCACCCCCGGCCAGGCACGTTGCTGCCAGCATCAGCGCCACAGCAAGCGCCAACCCCTTAGCCACTCTCACCTGGCCGCCTTCACTTCGGCTCGCCGGTCTCTTCGAGCCACTGTCGGACGGCCTGCATGCCCGCCACCAGATCGATCTGCGGTTCGAAACCCAGGTCCCGTCGGGCCTTCCCTCCGTCGTAGGTGGCCTGCAGGCAGATCCCCCGCACAGCCGTCCTGGTGAGAAGCGCCGGTCTCCTTGTGGCGCGGCCCAGACCGGTGAGCGCCACCGCCATCGCTTCGGCCAGCCGCTTGGGCACCGAGGGCATCCTGCCCCCGCCCACCATCTCCGCATATCGCCCGAAGAAATCCGAGCAACTGACCACCGCCGGCCCGCACAGCAGATACGCCCCGCCTACGGCTCCTCGCCGAGCGGCGGCAAGGATGCCCTCGACGGCGTCGTCCACATAGATGGGTTGGATCACTCCCTTGCCGCCATCCGGCAGCATCATCCGGCCGCTCTTGATCATCCGCAACGGCGTGAGGGTCCAGCTCCGGTCCCCTGGGCCGTACACCTCGGTGGGCTGGACGATGACACCCGGCAATCCCCGCCGCTCGACCAGTTCCCGGACGAGGTTCTCGGTCTCCAGCTTGGTGTCGCAGTAAGAGTCACCACTGGGATGGCGGTCGGAGAGCTCGTTCGTCCCTGGGCCCGCGTCGAACCCGTACACCCAGGCGGTGCTGACGTACACGAACCGTTCCACGCCAGCGGCCAGTGAAGCCTCCGCCACCCGGCGCGTGCCTTCGACGTTGACGGTCCGGAAGTAGGAACGAGGTTTCTCGAAATCAGGGCCCATCACCCCGGCGCAGTGGATGACCGCCGCCGAGCCGCGAACCGCGTCCTCCAGGGTGTCACCCGACCCGGTGTCGTCCGGCCGGCTGAGGTCCCCGGGCACGATCGTGACCCCCCGGGCGACCAGGTCGGTCGCCCTCGCGGCCGAGCGGGCAAGTCCGACGACGTCGGCACCCTCGTCCAGCAGGCGGCGGCACACGCCACTTCCGAGAAGACCCGTGGCGCCCGTGACAAACACCCTCTGTCCGGCGAATTCCATGCCTGTCCCCTCTTCGAAGCATACACCCAGGAGCCGAGGAGGGAGACCTAGCTTCGGGTCGCGCGGCGCCGCTCCGTCTCGGGCACGATGGCCAGCATCAGGATGCCGGCGACGACCGCGGCCGCCGCTCCGACCCAGAACGGCGCCGACGGCGACACCTGGTCGTAGAGAACCCCGGCGATGATGCTCGCGGGGAGCGCCGCCAGCCCCACCACCATGTGGTAGGCGCCGAAGGCCGTGCCCCGCCGCTCCCCGGTCGAGAACTCCCCCAGAAGCGCCCGTCCGTTCCCGTCGGCGATGCCCATATAGACCCCATAGAGAGCGAAGACCCCCCACGCTGCCGCCGCCGACGAGGCGAGCGCCATCCAGGCGTAGGTCACGGCGAATACGGCGAAGCCCATGAGCGCCACCTTGCGCCTGCCCACCCGGTCGGCCAGCAGGCCGGCCGGGATGGAGAGCGCCGAATAGACGAAGTTGAACATGAGATACAGGATGGGGATCATCACCGTGGCGACTCCCAGATCCTGAGCGCGCAGGATCAGGAAGACGTCCGAGGAGTTGCCCAGACAGAAGACCGCCGTGACCACCAGGTAGGCGAGCAGGGGCCCGCGCAGCCGCTGCAACCGTTGCCACCGGCTTCCTTCGGGCTTCGCCGGCGCCGCCGCCCCGGCGGCTCCGGCCGGGCCCCGCCATCCGATCCCTCCGGAGCGGCTGCCCGGGGCTTTCGCTTCTCCCGGATGAACAGCCAGATCACGGCCACGCAGATGACCCCGGGGATCATCGAGATCCAGAACACCATCCGATACTGGCCCGGGTGAAGCGCGAGCACCACGAACGCTATGGCGGGGCCGACGACCGCACCGAATTGATCCATCGCCCGGTGAAAGCCGAAGGAGCGCCCCAGCTCGTGCCGGGGTGCCGAATCGGCGATTATCGCGTCCCGAGGCGCTGTTCGCACTCCCTTGCCAAAACGGTCGATGAAGCGCGCCCCCAGCACCATCCCCCAGCCGGTCGAAAGCGCCAGAAGGGGACGGCTGAGAGTCGAGATGCCGTAGCCGAACAGCATCAGCGGCTTTCGCCGGCCGATGTGATCGCTGAACCAGCCCGACCACATCTTGACCATGCTGGCGGTGGCCTCGGCGATCCCCTCGATGAGGCCGATCAGGGACTTGTTGACCCCCAGCACCGATGCCAGGAAGATCGGCACCAGGGAATAGACCATCTCGGAGCTCACGTCCATGAGGAAGGACGTGACGCCCGCCCAGAAGACGTTGCGTTCGAGCCCCCAGATCTTGCGGCCCGGCGGTTCCGCGCCTTCTCCGGCCTCGGCCGTAGGGGTCATCAGCGTCCCGGCCGCGTCCTTCTCCGCCCCGAGGTCGCCTGCGGTCACCCGCGCCTCACCGGGGCTGCGGCTGCATCTGCGACATGGCCCTGCTCCACTGCACCCCTACCGGGGAAGCGAGACCCGCCAACTTACCCAGCACCGACTCCCGCACTTCGGTCGCGAGGGTCAGCGCGTCGGCCTGGGTGGACGTCCAGGCCATGAGCCTGACCGTGACCCCCATGTCGTCGGCGTCGACGACCCGCACCGAGGGTTCCGGGTCGGCCAGGAACAAAGGATGCGCCCGAGCTTCGTCGATGAGGAGCTTCCGCACCGGTTCGACGTCCCCGCCGTACTGCAGGCGCAGCGTGATCAGTGCCGGGCTCCGCGGGTCGACGAGGGTGTAGTTGCGGATGGTCTGGTCGGAGAGCAGTTTGTTGGGGATGATCAGGCGGCGGTTGTCCCAGATCCGGATGTGGGTGTAGAAAAGGCCGATCGATTCCACGTTGCCGAACTCACCGTCGATGTTCACGCTGTCGCCGAGGCGGATCGGCTGCGCGAACGCGATGATGATGCCGGAGAACAGGTTGGCGATGGTCGTCTGCGCCGCGAAGCCGACAGCGATGCCGACGATCCCCGCCGAAACGAACATGCCCTTGGCCAGATTGTTGAGCGCCTGGATGTCGATGACCCAGAAGACAAGCCCCGCGGCGATGAAGAAGATCACCACCGCGGAGAGCCGCTCGATCATCCGAAAGCGTGTCTCCGCCCCCGGGTCCGTCTCGGGCAGGTTGCGGCTGCGGGAGAATCGGTTGATCGTCTTCTTGAGCGCCCAATAGAGGAGCCAGGCGGCTACCAGTATGGCGATGGATACCGCGGCGTCTGTGAAGATGGTCTTGTACTCGTCCCAGAAACTCCCCATGGCGTCCACTATAGCGCGGACGACCTGAGCGGAGGAGTGACGATATCGCGTATAGTACGCGACGCCCCAGGCAACGAGGCGTACCCGATCGGGCGGACCGGGTCCGGGTAAGTGGCGAGGAGCAACTGGAGATGCAGGCACGACGCAAAAAACGGTCGAAATGGCGGGTGGGCGTATGGTCCATGCTCATCGGCTGCGTGGCTTTCCTGTCCGTCATTCTCACCATGGGGTTCTTCCGCTCGGCCGATCTCGTGTTGAGGCTTGAGGCTTTCGCCGGCTTCTTCATCCTCGGCTGCGTGTTCCTCGCCCTATCGCGACGTTCGTCTCAGAAGAAGAAGCGAGAGGCCGACCTCTAAGTCGCTGGGATCTCAGGAGGCCAGAGCATGACTGACCCTGATCCGGACGCCTTGGCCGAATACCGCGACAAGCGGCACTTCGATCGCACCAGCGAGCCCTCGGGCGACACGGCGGCTGCCGCCAACGGCGAGACCGAAGCGACCGGCGCCGAGACCGCAGGCACCGAACCATCCCCCCACCGGGTGTTCGTGGTCCAAAAGCACGATGCCTCCCGGCTGCACTACGACTTTCGATTGGAGCTGGAGGGCGTTCTCAAATCCTGGGCCGTTCCCAAGGGGCCCTCTCTCGACCCGGCCGACAAGCGGCTGGCGGTGATGGTCGAGGATCATCCCCTGGACTACGCCACCTTCGAAGGGGGCATCCCGGAGGGCGAATACGGGGGCGGAACGGTTATGCTCTGGGACTCGGGATGGTGGGAGCCCGACGTCGCCTGGATGAGAGAGGCAAAGGGGCACGAGGTCCTGACGCCCGAGGAGGCGCTCGCCAAGGGCGAGTTGAAGTTCGTCATCCACGGGCAGAAGCTCTCGGGTAGTTGGGCCCTCGTCAAGACCAAGTGGCAGGGAGAGAACAACTGGCTGCTCATCAAACACCGAGACGACGCGGCCCGGCCGGGGTCGAACGTCGAACGGGAAGCCCCCGATTCGGTTGTCACGGGACGGAGCCTGGAACAGATAGCCACCGAGTCGGCTGCGAGCAGCGCGGCGGAAGGGCCCGGCGGGCCGGCTATCGAGACGAGCTAGGCCCGCCTGGGCCGCAAAGGAGAAGGCGTGAGGATCCTTGTTTCTGGCGCTACCGGGTTCGTCGGCACCACCATCGCCGTCATCTCCTCGACGCCGGCCACAGGTGCGGGCGATGAGCCGCTCGACCGGCCGTGCGATGACCGTCTTCGCCGGGCACGAAAGCGGCCGCCGGGGTCTCGCCGACGGCCGTCTGACCTTTGTCCAGGCCGACGTCACCAAGCCGCGAACCCTCCCCGCCGCCGTCGCAGGCGTCGACGCCGTGATCCAGGCAGCCCAGTTCGCCGGCGCGCCCGTCGAAGACCCGGACCGCGGTCTGACCTACATGAACGTCGACCGCAACGGGACGATGAACCTGCTGGAGGCGATCGCCGAGGTCTACGGCATGCCGGCGGCGCGAAACCGCCGCGGCCCCCGACCCGACGCCTCCGGGTGCGGCCACAAGCCCCCCGCGCTTCCTCTATCAGAGCGGGATCACCACCTCGGCGAGCAGTCCCTACACGTGGGACCGGGCAAAATGGCAGGCCGAAGAGGCCATCCGGGACAGCGGGCTGGAGTGGAGCATCGTGCGCTGCTGCTGGGCCTACGGAGAGAACGACACGGCCCTCAACCGCATCATCAACTACTCCGACTATCTACCGTTCGTGCCGGTCTTCGGCAATGGGCAGGAGCCGCTGACGCCGGTGTTCGTCGAGGACATCGGCCGGCTCTACGCGTTGTTGATCGCCAATCCCGATAGAGCCCGCAATATCATCTACGGCTTGGGCGGCCCCGATCTGGTCACGCTCGATCAGTTTCTCCACCTCGCATTGAGAGCCATGGGGCGCGGTCGCCCGATCCTGCACATCCCCAAAACGGTGGGCAAGATCCAGGGAGCCATCATGTACCACTTCCCAGGCAGGCCGCTCTCCCCCGCCGCGGTCGATTTCGTCGCCGCCGACGGCGCCGTGACCGACATCGACCGGGAATGCCTGGCGGAAAGGTTCCCAGAGTTCAAGCCGACCCCTGTCGGGGAGGGGCTACAGAGCTACCTGAGGCCACAGACCTGAAAGCAGAGCGAGGGCGGGGATCACTCCCCGCCCTCTTAGGCATCCTGTCGTCTTCCGGCGCGGCCGCCACCCGGCCGCGACCCGGCTCTACCCCTCAGCTCAATCCTATCTTCTAGAACCTCGGCAGTTGCCGGTCGTCCACCGGGACAACGTACTTGATCTCCCCTTTTCGTACGAACAGCGTCTCGTACTCGGTGGGCCGCTGTTCCGCGCTTCCCAGCCTCTTGTGTAGTACCACGGCGTTGACGACGATCAGGAACGGATCCTTTTCGTTCATGACGTCGGACAGCCGGATACCCGGCAGGTGGATGAGCCCTTCGGCGGTGAAATCGCTGGCCTCGATGCTCACCCGCACCCGGCGGTCCTCCGAATGGCTATACGCTTCCATCGGATTCTCCTTGTCGTTTTGACGCACGCTGCGTCCTGAGCCGCAACCAGCCCGTACCGCGCCTGCGGGAATATCGGCAAGCGAGACTTCCGGATAAAGAGAAGCTTAACGGGGTTGCGCCAGCGCGGCCGCCCGGGCGGCCGCCGCCTTAGGTCCCGATGTACTTCGCGTAAAGCGCCCTGGCCAACTTCTCGTCGCGCGTGCCCCGGACGATCGTCCGGCCGTCGTAGAACACGACCAACTCCTGTTCCCCGACCGGGAAGCGCAGCATGTGAGGACTGCTCTCTACCGGACCCAGAACGCTCAAGCGCTCTCCGAGTTGTTCCAGAGGCATCCCGGTGGAGGC